>CAVRMK010000005.1:0-523441 GCA_963722545.1 uncultured Alphaproteobacteria bacterium | reverse complement strand
TGCGGCTGTTGCCGAGATTGTAGAGGGCGTCCGGAGCCGTGCTTCCGCCCGCCTTTTCGCGGCCGTCGTCGGCGGGCGGGCGGTCGAGCGCGGCGACGACGCCGGCGACGACGTCATCGATAAAGGTGAAGTCGCGGCGCAGCTTCCCGCTATTGTAGAGCGGAATCGGGTCCCCTCGAACAAGGCGCGGGTGAACGTGTACACCGCCATGTCGGGACGGCCCCATGGACCGTAAACAGTGAAGAAGCGCAGGCCGGTCGCAGGAAAACCGAAGAGACTCGAATACTCACGGTCAGCAACTCGTCCGACCGCTTGGTCGCCGCGTAGAGCGACATCGGATGGTCGACCCGGTCCTCGACCCGAAAGGGCAGCGCCGCCGTTCACCATCAACCGAGGAGGAAGACGCGTAGACGAAGTGCGCTGTCGCGACCTTCCGTCAGTTCGAGCATGTTGAACTGGCCGACGAGGTTCGAGCGCACGTAGGCGGCGGGATTGTCGATGCTGTAGCGGACCCCGGCCTGGGCGCCGAAATGGACAATCGCTCCGATCTCGTGGCGGCTAGCAAGCTGGCCGAGAGGCTCGGCCTCGGCGAAATCCACCTTTTCGAAGATGAAGCGGTCGCCATGCTCGCGAGCGATCCGGTCGATCCGCGCCTGCTTCGGGCAGGGGGCGTAATCATCATTGAGGTTGTCGATACCGACCACCGCGTCGCCGCGGGCAAGCAAAGCTCGGCAGGTTTCCGACCCGATAAACCCGGCCGCGCCGGTGACCAAAGTGACCATTGCCGGTGGCATAGGGGGCTGCCCAGCCGACCGGAAGAGCGATGTTGAAGAAAAAGTGGAGAGTTGGGCCGAACGCTTTCAATCATTCCGGCGCTAACAGCGCCAACATCGCAAAGCTCGCAAGCCAATGCTCGCCCATATAGTCGCCCGAGACATGCGGAAGCGCCGCCGAAAAATGCGCCCGCGCAGCCACCTGCGCGATCCTTCGCTCCGTTGGCGGCAACTGAGGCGCGATCCACCGCCAGCACCAGGCCCGGCTGAGGTTCAAGCCGTCAAGATGGGCGATCTTGCCGTCGCTGCGGTCGCTGACAAGCGCAGGCTCAAAGAGGGTCGCAGGCTCGCGCAGGGCGATGCGCGGCAGGAACTGCCCAAACCACTTCGGAAACGACAACTCATGCGCGCGCATCATGCACAAGGCTTCAATCAGAGCGGGCGACAGGAAGTCGTCTCCGCCCGGCTCCCAGGCCTGGCAGTCGCGGTCGGCTCCATACCAGTACAGCGCGCGGTCGCGGATCAGCGTGTCGAGTGCAGAATCGAAAGTCTCGGCCCATTCGAGCGACAGGATCAGCGCGAAGGCCGTGTTGAAATGCGTGCCAACGCGGATCGGGTAGGTGAGGAGAGGAAGGTACGCACTTAGCCGCTCGGCGAAGGCACGGGCGAGCGGTTCGATCACCGCGGCCCAGTCCTTGTCCCGGTGGCGGGTGGCTTCGAGGTGCAGGTAGAGCAGCCAGGCCCAACCGTAGGGCCGTTCGAACCCCCGGCTGGTCGGCCGGTCGAGATAGGCCAGCTCGCCGGCCATCTTTTCCGGCGTGAACGTCAAATCCGCCAGCACCGCGATGTCTCGAGCTTCGGCCATGTCCGGAAACAGCCGCCTGAGGGTCAGCAGCGTCCACCAGCCGTGCACGCAGCTGTGCCAGTCGAAGCTGCCGAAGAAGATCGGATGAAAGTGTCGCGGCGCGCGGGCATCCTCGTCCGAGCCCAGCACATGATCCATCTTATAGGGATAAGGCCGCACGACATGACCGAGGGCTATGCGCGCGAATTGGGCGGCAAGGCCGAATCGAGCGTCACCGAAACGCTGCGACGTAGATGATGAGGATGTTGGCCACCAGCAGCGGGAGCGCCGTCGCGATCTGCGCCTTGATCACTGCATATTGATCCTTGAGCTCGAGCAGCGCGACGGGGACGATGTTGAAATTCGCGGCCATGGGAGTCATCAAAGTCCCGCAAAAGCCGGCGAGCATCCCGACCGCGCCAATCACCGCCGGATTGCCGTCATATCCCTGAATGAGGAGCGGTACGCCGATCGCGGCGGCCATGACCGGGAAGGCCGCGAAGGCATTGCCCATGATCATTGTGAACAATGCCATCCCGATTCCGAACACAACGACGGTGAGGAAGACACTGCCGCCAGGGATCATCGAGCGCGTCGTCGTGCCGATGATTTCCCCAATTCCCGCCGCCGCGAACAGCACTCCGAGCGCGGCAAGCAATTGCGGCAGCACCGCGGCCCAGCCGATGGCGTCGATCAGGCGCCTGCCTTCCTGCAGCGGCGCCAGGGCGGGGGGCCTTAGCCAGGCGAAGATCGTCGCGAGCGCGAGCAAGACGCCAAGGCCAAGGAAGACGTAGGTTTCGCGCTTGGCCTCGATCCAGCCGAAACTTCCCACCGACGTGTAATTGTAGACGAGCGTGCCGATCAGGGCGGTCGCGGGGATAATCAGCGCGGGCAGGAACAATTGGTTACCGAGCCGCTTCGACCAGGCCTGTCGTTCACTCTCGCTGGTTGTCGGCGGGTGGCTTCTGCCAATAAATCCGAAACCGGCGAGCCCGGCGAGGCCAAGCACAAGTACGCCGTTGGCGAAGTCCCCGATCCTGTCGCCACCAAGCAGGCTCAGGGCCATGAGCCCCCAGAAAGCAGCGTTGCCGAAGCGCTTGCGGTTGGTTCGGTCAAACGCGGACAGCAATGCGAAGGTCGCGAACATCGCCCCAGCGAGCGCGTAAAGCCAATATAGCGTGATCATGGCGTTCGCCTCGCCAGGCGGCGGTCGAGCAGCAGCAGCCTGGTACCGTGCACCAGGAATGCGACGATGGCCGTCGGGATCGCCCACACCGCCAGCTCGAAGGGGGCGAGGTTATAACCGTAGGTCGCGAGGGTTTGCTGGATCAGCACGATCGAGCCGATCGCGAAGAATATGTCCTCGCCGAAGAACAGCCCGACATTGTCGGTGGCAGCGGCATAGGCCTTCACGGTTTCCGTCGTCTCCGCGTCGAGCTCGCCGTGCTGCTTTTCGGCGGCGGCCAGGGCCATCGGCGCGACCAAGGGCCGGACCGTTTGCGGATGCCCGGCGGTCGAATGGAGGCCAACTGCCGCCGTGATCTGGCGATATAGAAGATAGAGGAGGAGCAACCGCCCGGTGGTCGCGGTCCTGAGCCCGCGGATTACAGATGCGGCCTGCTGCTGAAGCCCGAAATCGTTCGAGCAGGCCGATCACCGGAAGGACGATCCACACGATGGCAATGATTTGGTTGTCGTTGAATGCCTTCCCGAAGGTCGAAATCACTTCCACCGGGCCCATGCCGGCGAGCAGGCCGGTGGCGAGCGCGGCGGCGGTGACAACGAGCATCGCATTGAGCCGGAGCGCGAACCCGAGAACGACCAGCGCGATGCCGAGCAGCGGCCAATAATTCATGGCTTGGCTCCAAAGCCGCCGCCGCCGGGCGTCTCGATGACGAAGCGGTCTCCCGTCTGCATCTCGGCCAATCCGCAGGCCTCAAGGAATTCGAGCGAGCCGTCACCTCTCTCGACCCAGTTGCGCCCTGGCGCCGCGTCGGCGCCGCCCATGATCCCTTTCGGCGGGACACGCCGCCGGTTCGAGAGAATATTGGCGCGCATCGGTTCGAGGAACGTCATAGCGCGGACCACGCCGTCGCCGCCGCGGTGCTCGCCTTCGCCGCTCGAGCCAGGCCGGATCGCGAAGCTGTCCAGCCGCACCGGCAGCCGGGTTTCGAGCACTTCCGGGTCGGTCAGCCGGCTGTTGGTCATATGCGTCTGAACGGCGCTCGTCCCGTCATAATCCGGCCCCGCGCCGGACCCGCCGGCAATCGTTTCATAATATTGGTGGGTCGCGTTGCCGAAGGTGAAATTGTTCATCGTTCCCTGGCTCGGCGCCAGCCTGCCGGTCGCCGCGAACAAGGCATCGGTCACGACCTGGCTGGTTTCGACATTGCCGGCGACGACCGCTGCCGGATAGCTGGGGTTGAGCATCGACCCGTCGGGCACGACCAGCTCGACCGGCCGGAGGCAGCCGTCATTCATCGGGATGACATCGTCAATCAACGTTCGGAGCACATAGAGCGAGGCGGCTCGAACGATCGAATAAGGCGCGTTGAAATTGTCGCTCAGCTGCGCGCTCGTGCCGGTGAAATCGAATGTCGCCGAGCGGGATGGCTTGTCGATGCGGATTTTCACCGCGACGCGGGCGCCATTATCCATCTCATAATCGAACGCGCCGTCGTCGAGCCGGTCGAGCAGGCGCCGAACCAATTCCTCGGCATTCGCGAGCACGTGGTTCATGTAAGCCGCGACCACCGCGGGCGAATAATCGCGCGCGGTTTGGGCGAGGACCTCGGCCCCGCGCGTGCAGGCGGCGAGCTGGGCCTTCAAGTCGGAGATGTTGCGGTCGGGTGCGCGGGCCGGCCACTTTCCGGACGCGAGCAGAGCGCGGACCTCAGCTTCGCAAAAATGGCCTTCATCGACGAGCAACGCATTGTCGATGAGCACGCCCTCCTCGTTGATCGAACGGCTGTCGGGCGGCATCGACCCCGGCGCGATCCCGCCAACGTCGGCATGGTGGCCGCGCGCAGCGACGAACGCGGAAGGCTCGCTATCCTCGTCGGTGTAGAAGACCGGGACGATCACGGTGATGTCCGGCAGATGCGTTCCGCCACGGTAGGGATCGTTGAGCAGATATGCGTCGCCTCGCTGGATTCCGCGGCCGTCGCGTCCTTCCCCGCGGGTTTCGATGATGCGCTTGATGCTCTCCCCCATCGATCCGAGGTGGACCGGGATGTGGGGTGCATTGGCGATCAGCGCGCCTTCGCGGTCGAAGATCGCGCAGGAGAAATCGAGCCGTTCCTTGATGTTCACCGAGGTCGCAGTCGATTGCAGCGCGACGCCCATCTCCTCGGCGATTGCCATGAACAGATTGTTGAAGATCTCGAGCCGCACCGGATCGACGTCGGTGCCAATCGCCTTGGCGCGGTCGAGCGGGACGGCCCGGGTCAGGATCAAAGTCCCGTCGGGCGCGCGCACTGCGCGCCAGCCGGCGTCGACGAACGTGGTCGCAAGGGGATCGAACAAAAGGGCAGGGCCGTCGACGATTTCGCCGGCATCCGCCACGATCATGCCGTCTTGCAGCCGCGAGCCGGATCGACCGATCGCTTCCACCACCAGCGCATCGACGATGACCTCGGCAGCCTCGTCGATGTAGCCGAAACGCTTTCGATGCAGCTCCGCGAACTCCCTTCCCATCTGGTCGGGTGATGCGACCGCCATTTCCAGCGTGGTGTCGCTGCCCGCGGTGCGCAGCCGTGCCCGGTGCTCGACCAGGATCCTGGACCCTTCGAGTCCCTGATCTTCCAGGGCCGCGCGCGCTGCCTCTTCCAATTCCCCAAGCGGCTTCGAGAAATCTTCCGAAAGCGGCCCCAGCCAACTGCGCTCCCGGATGGCCTTCACGTCGGCAAGGCCGATTCCGTAAGCCGACAGAACGCCCGCCAGCGGATGAATCAGAATCCGTTCCATGCCAAGCGCATCGGCGACGGCACAGGCGTGCTGGCCTCCGGCGCCGCCGAAACAGGCAAGCGAATAATGCGTGACATCATGGCCGCGCGCGATCGAGATCTTGCGGATTGCGGCGGCCATGTTGTCGACTGCAATTTCAATGAATCCTGCGGCGATCCTTTGGAGCGTGCTCGTGCCGCCAAGCGCGTCGGCGACCTCCTGCAACCGTGCGCGCGAGGCGTCGGGATCGAGCGGTTGCTTTCCGTCCATCCCGAACACGGCCGGGAAATGATCGGGAGAGATTCTGCCGAGGAACAGGTTGCAGTCGGTAACCGTCAGCGGCCCCCCATTTCGATAACATGCCGGGCCCGGGTTGGCCCCGGCCGATTCCGGGCCGACCCGGAAGCGCATCCCGTCGAACCGGCAGATCGATCCCCCGCCCGCCGCGACGGTGTGGATCTGCATCATCGGCGCCCGAATCCGAACGCCGGCCACGACGCTTTCGTCGGCAAGCTCGTATTGGCCGGCAAAATGCGAGACATCGGTCGACGTACCGCCCATGTCGAAGCCGATCAGGTGATCGTCCTCGTGCGGAGCGCTTGCCGCGACCATTCCGACAACGCCGCCCGCCGGGCCGGACAAGATCGCATCCTTGCCGCGGAAGGCGCTCGCTTTGGCGAGACCGCCGTTCGATTGCATGAAGTGAAGATCGATTTCAGAAGGCAGACCGGCAGCGACGCGGTCGACGTAACGTCGGAGCACCGGCGAGAGATACGCATCGACGACCGTGGTGTCGCCGCGCCCGACCAGCTTGATCAGCGGCGCGACCTCGTGGCTGACCGACAGCTGGGTAAAGCCGAGCTCGCGAGCGATCGCCTCCAGCCGTTCCTCATGCTCGCGGTGCTGCCAGCCATGCATGAGGACGATCGCCAGGGATTCGATTCCGGATTCGCGGACTTCAATCAGGCTTGCGCGCGCGCGATCGTCATCAAGGGGAATCAGCACCTCTCCATTGACGCTGATCCGTTCGTCGATCTCGACGACGCGCTCGTACAGCATCGACGGCAGGATGATGTGGCGGGCGAAGATTTCCGGTCGGGCCTGGTAGCCAATGCGAAGCGCATCCCCGAAGCCGCGGGTGATTGCCAATGCCAGGCGCTCGCCTTTCCGCTCGAGCAGGGCGTTCGTTGCGACAGTGGTCCCAATTCGGACCTCGGCGACCGACCCGCCTTCGTCGGCGATGATCCGGCGGATCGCCTCCAGCGCGGCGTCGCCATATCGCGGATCTTCCGACAGCAGCTTCTCGACCCGTAATCGCCCTTGAGAAGAGCGTGCGACCACGTCTGTGAATGTGCCGCCGCGATCGATTGCGAAGGTCCAGGCTTTGTTCACGCCACATCCAAGCAAAGGCGGCCGCTGGGCTCAACCTAAATCCGGTCGGCGCGGAGTCTGTCGCACCGCCAAAAGCGTGCCATTTCTGAAGGGGAAGAATGGTGGACGCACTAGGGCTCGAACCTAGGACCCGCTGATTAAGAGTCAGCTGCTCTACCAACTGAGCTATGCGTCCGTGCCTGTCAGGGCAGCGCGGCCGGGCGGTCTGTCGCCGGGCGCGGGCGGGCCACTAGCAATGCTCGCGTCCGTGCGCAACCGCAATGTGGGAAGGCGCTCGCCCCTTGCCTAGTCCGAGGCGCGGGTCCGCTGTTGCCGCTCGAGCGCCATCAGCAGGCCCGAGGCACAGCATCACCGTCATCACCGCCGACCCGCCATAGCTGATCAGGGGCAAGGGCACGCCGACCACCGGCGCCAGGCCCATCACCATCATCAAATTGATCGAAGCGTAGAAGAAGATGCAGGCGGTGAGGCCGGCGGCGGCGAGCTGCGAGAAGCGCGTGCGCGCGCTCGACGCGACGCGCATTCCCCAGGCGATGACCGCGCCGAAGGTGAGGATCAGGATGATCCCGCCGGCCAATCCCCATTCCTCGGCCAAAGCGGCGAAAGCGAAGTCGGTATGGCCCTCGGGCAGATAATCGAGGTGGCTCTGGCTGCCGTTGAGGAAGCCCTTGCCCCACACCCCGCCAGAGCCGATCGCGATCTTCGACTGGGCGATGTGATAGCCCGAGCCCAACGGGTCGCTCTCGGGGTCGAGGAAGGTGTCGATGCGCTTGCGCTGATAGCCGTGGAGCGCCTGGTAGACGAACGGCGCGGCGGCGCCGACCACGGCCACCGGGGTGATGAAAATCCACATCGGCACACCCGCGAGGAACATCACCGTCAGCCCGCACAAGGTGACCATGATGCAGGTGCCAAGGTCGGGCTGGACCAGGATCAGGAAGGCGGGCACCCCGAGCATGGCGAACGCCGGCCACAGTCCGCGCCAGCTGCGCACTTCGCCGCCCGGAAGCAGGTCGTAGAAGCGCGCGAGGGTGAGCACGATCGCGGGCTTCATGAATTCCGAGGGCTGGAGGCTGATGACTTCGAGATCGAGCCAGCGCTGCGCGCCCTTGGCGGCGAAGCCGAGCACGTCGACCGCGACCAGCATCAGCACGATCACCGCATAAACCGGGAAGACGAATGCCTTGATCGTCGATTCCTTGAGCCACGACATGGCGAGCGCGATCGACAGGAAGAACAGGAAGATCCCGCCCTGTTTCAGCGCCCACGGCTGAACCGACCCGCCCGCGGAGGAATACAGGACGATGATCCCGAACATCGCGATCCCGCTGACCATGAAGATCAGCCGCCACGGAAGCCGGGCGAGGGGCTTGGGGATGATCGCCGAGGTAATCATGCGTTTGAGCGGACCGCGGCGTCGATCGCCGCCGCGCGCCGCGCCATGCGCTCGTTCAGGGTCCCGCCCCAGCCGGCTTCGAGCTCGGCAAGGCGCTTCTCGGCCTGGGGGCGGTCGAACAAATACGTGAGCACGTCCTTGGCCACCGGCGCCGCGGCGCGCGCCCCGCCCATGCCATGCTCGATGACCACCGCGCCCGCGTAGCGCGGCTTGTCGAACGGAGCGAAGAACACGAACAGGCCGTGGTCGCGATATTTCCAGTCGCCGCCCTGGCCGCGGCTCGCGCTGGCCGCCAGGCGCCGGACCTGAGCGGTCCCGGTCTTGCCGCACATCTCGACCCCGGGAATCAGCAGCCGCGAGGCGCCCGCAGTCCCGTCGCCGTTGACGACTTCCCACATCGCCTTTCGAACGATCTGGAAATGCTCCTCCTCGAGCGGAAGCGGTTTCGGGTTCGACTTGGGGTCGTGGATCAGCATCGGCGGCAGGTCGCGGCCCGAGGCGATGCGCGCCGCCATCATCCCCAGCTGAAGCGGGTTGAGGATCAGGAAGCCCTGGCCGATCGAGGCGTTGAGCGTGTCCGAGCGGGTCCAGTCGGGGCGTTCGACGATCCGCCGGTTCTGCTCATATTTGCGCTTCTTCCAGGCGCTGTCCGGGACGGTGCCATAACTCTGGCTGACCACCGGCAGGTCGAACTTCTGGCCGAGGCCGAGCATTTTCGCGATCGGCGCGATATTGTCGTACCCGATGCGGTTGCCCATCGAATAGAAATAGGTGTTGCAGCTCTTGGCGATGGCGCGCTGCATGTTGACCGTGCCGTGGCGGCCGAGGCAGCGGAAGAAGCGGTTGCCGAGCTGGTAGCCGCCGCTGCAATGGACGGTCTCCTTCGGGTCGATCCCGTGCGTCAAAAGCGCCATCGCCCCCATCGGCTTGATCGTCGATCCCGGCGGGTAGAGCGCGTTGAGCGCCTTGTTGACCAAAGGCTTGCGCTGGTCTTCTGCGAGCACCGCCCATTCGGTCCGACCGATCCCGTCGGAAAAACTGTTGGGGTCATAGGCCGGCATCGAGGCGAGGCAGAGCAGGTCGCCGGTGGCAAGCAGTCGATGACCACGCAGCTGCCCGATTCCTCGCCCATCCGCCGACCGGCATAATCCTGCAGGCCCGCGTCGATGGTCAACTGGACCGTCTGTCCCGAGCGGTCGGGCTTGGCCTCGAGCTCGCGGATCAATTTGCCGCGCGCGGTGACCTCGACTCGCTGCCCGCCCGGCTCGCCGCGCAGCTTGGCTTCGAGGGTTTTCTCCAACCCCTCCTTGCCGATCTTGACCCCGGGCACGAGCAGCAGCGGGTTCTTGTTCTCGGCCTCATATTCCTTGGCGTTGGCGGTCCCGACATAGCCGACGAGATGCCCGACCGCCGCCCCCGACGGGTAGTAGCGGCTGAACCCGCGGGTCGCCGCGACTCCGGGGAGCTCGGGCAGGCGCACGCTGATCGCGGCATATTGCTCGTAGGGGATGTTGTCGGCGACGGTGACCGGGCGGAATCCCTTCGAGCTTTCGAGCTCGCGGTTGATTCGCTGGACCTCTTCTTCGGGAAGCCCGAGCAGCCCGGCGAGGGTCGCCTTGACCCGACCCGGATCGGTCAGCTGCTGCGGGATGATGTCGACCCGGAAGCTCGAGCGGTTGATCGCGATCGGCTTGCCGTGGCGGTCGATGAGCCAGCCGCGACGCGGCGGGACGGGGATCAGCTGGACTCGGTTCTCCTCGGAGAGGAGCTGGTACTTCTGGTTCTGGGCGATCGACAGATAGCCGAGACGGCCAATCAGCACCGCCCCGACCGCGGCCTGGGCCCCGCCGAGCAGAACCATCCGCCGTGAGAAGGTGAGCGTCTGATGGGCGCTGGTGACTCGCTGCATCTTCATCGCCCGAGCCTCCAATTGTCGAGGCGGCCGACGATGTAGGCAGCGAGGGGGAAGACGAAGATCGAGATGAGGATCGGCGGGACCAGCGAGATGAGCGGCGGGGCGGCGCCGACGGCGCGCGCAATCCGCCACTGGAGCGCCTCGTCAAGGGCAATCAATATCGCCGCGAGCATCCATTCGATCCAATAGTCGCGCCACATGGTCCTTCGGTCGATGAGGTCGAGGGCGATCATCGTCGCGCTCCACAGGGCCACAGAATAACCAATCGGATAGCCGGTGAACACATCATTGACGAAGCCCAGCGGCGCCGCCCACCAGCTCGGCCACGGGTCGGCCCGGAGCAGCCTCCAGCCGAGGAACAGGAGATAACCGAAGTCCGGATACCAGCCCTGCGCCGGGACCAGGGGAAGCGCGGCCATCAGGGAGGCGAGCACGACGCTTCCGGCAGGCACGTAAGCGGCATAGGACGGCGGACCATATTGGCGCCGGCTGCGGAGCGGTGCGAGCGCCTCGCGGACCATCAGCGCTGCTCCGTCTCGTCGACCGACCGCTCGACCAGCGCTTCGGGCTGGAACGGCGGCTCGACCAAGGCGAAGCTGGTCCGCGCCGGATCGGCCATCGGGATCGCGATCGCGCCGTCGTCGTCGAGCCTGACCACTTTCGCCACCGGGATCAGCGGCGGGTACAGCCCGCCGGTACCCGAGGTGATAATGATGTCGCCCTTCCGGAACGGATTTCGGCCGACTTCGAGCGGGCGAACGTCGATAGTGCCGTCGCCGCGGCCCTGGGCGATCACCGGAACGCCGCTTCGAAGCAGGCGCGCGGGGACCACCGACTGGCGGTCGCTGACCAGCAGGACTCGCGAGGCGAGCGCGCCCGTGTCGAGGATCCGGCCGACGAGGCCGTCAGGCGATCGAACCGGCATCCCGACCTGAACGCCCTCGCGCGATCCAACCGACAGAATGGCGAAGCGGCGCGGGCTGCTGAACGAGGATCCGACCACGCGGCCGGCCGCGATCGCCTCGGGATGGGCCTCGCGCAGGTTGAGCGCGGCCTTGAGCTGGCGGTTTTCCTGAAGCACGGCCTTGGCCTCGATCATCCGTCTCAGCATTGCCTCGCGGTCGCGCTTGAGCTTGGCGTTCTGCCGCGCGGCATCCCAATAATCGCCGGCTCCGGATACCAGGCCGCGGGCGGTGACCCGGACTTCGTAGAGCGCCTCGGCGACCGGACCGGTGATGTTCAGCGCCGACCCGCGAATGCCTTCGAACGTGCGCGGCGCAACCACCGAAATCGCGAGCAGGACGAGCCCGACGACCGTCCCGGCGATGACCGCCACGAAACCGAAAAACATTCCATATTGAGCGCGCCGCGACCAGCCCAGCCGAGGCCCCGCCGGCGACGCCACCGCGCTATGCGGTCTGAAGGACGCCGCGGAACTGCTCTTCCTCGAGCGCCCGGCCGGTGCCTAGCGCGACGCAGGTGAGCGGATCGTCGGCGACGGTGACCGGAAGCCCGGTTTCGTCGCGGAGCACTTCGTCGAGCCCCTGGAGCAGCGCGCCGCCGCCGGTCAGAACGATGCCCTGGTCGCAAATGTCGGCGGCAAGCTCGGGCGCGGTATTCTCGAGCGCGATCCGGACTCCCTCGACGATCGTCCCGACCGGTTCGGACAGCGCCTCGGCGATCTGGCCCTGGTTGATCGAAATTTCCTTGGGCACGCCGTTGACCAGATCGCGGCCCTTGATGTGGACGGTCTTGCCGATGCCGTCGGTCGGCGGCTTGGCGATCCCGACCTCCTTCTTGATCCGCTCGGCGGTCGCTTCGCCGATCAGGAGGTTGTGGTTGCGGCGCACGTAGGAAGAAATCGCCTCGTCCATCTTGTCCCCGCCGACCCGCACTGAGGTGGTGTAGGCGAGCCCGCGCAACGACAGCACCGCGACTTCCGTCGTGCCGCCGCCGATATCGACGACCATCGAGCCAATGGGCTCGGTCACCGGCATGTCGGCGCCGATCGCGGCGGCCATCGGCTCCTCGATCAGATAGACCGCGCTGGCGCCGGCATTGGAGGCTGCGTCGCGGATCGCGCGCCGCTCGACGCTGGTCGAGCCCGAGGGCACGCAGATCACGATTTCGGGGAAGCGCCAGGCGCGCATCTTGCCGCCATGCACCTTGTGAATGAAGTGCTTGATCATCTGCTCGGCGACGTCGATGTCAGCGATAACTCCGTCGCGCAGCGGCCGGATTGCCTCGATCTGGTCCGGGGTCTTGCCCATCATCAGCTTGGCGTCGTCACCGACCGCCTTGACTCGCTTGACCCCGTTGATCGTCTCGATCGCGACGACGGAAGGCTCGTTGAGGACGATCCCGCGGCCACGGACATAGACCAGGGTGTTGGCGGTACCGAGGTCGATCGCCATGTCGTGCGACATCCACTTGAACCAACGATTCCAGAACATGCCGCTTGTGTTTCCTTGAATTAAAAGCCAGCCCATTGCGTAAACCGCTGTTGAATCTGGGGGAAAAAACAGCGCTTCGCTCAGCTCATTCGATTGGGCTAGGACCCTTGGCATGTCAATAAGACGACTACCGCCGGAGCTGATCAATCGAATCGCCGCGGGAGAGGTCGTCGAGCGTCCGGCGAGCGCGCTCAAGGAGCTCGTTGAAAACGCGCTCGACTCCGGCGCGAGTGAGGTCGCGGTGCGGCTCGCCTCGGGCGGGCTCGGGCTGATCGAAGTCGCCGACAATGGCTCCGGTATGGCTCCGGCCGAAATCCATCTCGCGCTCGAGCGCCACGCCACCTCGAAGCTCCCGGGCGAGGCGATCGAGGAGGTGGCGAGCTTCGGCTTCCGCGGCGAGGCGCTGCCGTCGATCGCCAGCGTTTCCCGGCTGATCCTCGAAAGCCGGCCATCGGGCGCGGATGGCTGGCGGGTGGAGATCGACCATGGCGTGCTCGTCGGGGAGGGGCCCGCGGCGCTCCCGCCCGGGACCCGAGTTCGCGTCGAGGACCTGTTCGCCAAGGTCCCGGCCCGCCGCAAGTTCCTGCGCTCGCCCCGCTCCGAATATGCGGCCTGCCTCGATTCGGTGAAGCGCCTGGCAATGGCGCGGAGCGATGTCGCCTTCACCCTCGACCATGACGGACGCCGGATCCTCACCCTGCGCCCGGCGAGCGCCCCGGCGCGGGTCGCGGAGCTGCTGAGCCACGAACTCGACCGCCACGGGGTCGGGATTGATTGTGCGCGCGAGGGCCTGCGCCTCACCGGAGTCATCAGCCTGCCGACCTTCAACCGCGGGCTCGCCGATCAGCAATATCTGTTCGTCAACGACCGGCCGGTGAAAGACCGGCTGCTGGTGGGAGCGCTCCGCGCCGCCTATCGCGACCTCCTCGCCCGCGACCGCCACCCGATCGCCGCTTTGTTCGTCGAGGTTCCGCGCGGGGAGGTCGACATCAATGTCCACCCGGCCAAGACCGAGGTTCGATTCCGCGATCCGTCGGCGGTTCGCGGCCTCATTGTCGGCGGCCTCCGCGCCGCGCTCGACCAGGAAAGCGGACGAAGCGCCGCGCGCGAGCAATCGGCCGCACCGGTGCAATGGACGACGAGCGAGAGCCTCAGGCCGGAACGCCGGATCTGGGATGCGCGCATTTCGGCGCTCCCCGACGCCGTCCGCGAACAGGCCGAGGCGTTCGGCGACCTGCTTTTTGCGCCAGCCGCGCGCGCCGAAGAAGCGACCGAGCCCGTGCCAACTTTCCCGCTCGGCGTCGCGCGGGGACAGGTCGCGGCGACCTATATCGTCGCCGAGGCCGAGGACGGGCTGGTCATCGTCGACCAGCATGCCGCGCACGAGCGGCTGGTGCTCGAGCGGATGCGCGCCGCGCGTGACGGCGGTGCGGTCCCTCGCCAGGTCTTGCTCATCCCCGAGACGGTCGAGCTCGACGAGGTCGATTGCGACCGTATCGAGGGCGCGGTCGAAGAGCTTGCGGGTTTCGGTCTCGAGGTCGAGCGCTTCGGCGCGACCGCGATCCTGGTCCGCGCACTCCCGGCCGCGCTGGGAAAGACCGACATTGCCGGCCTCATTACCGACCTTGCGGCCGAGATCGCCGAGCTCGGCGGACCGCTCAGCCTCCGCGACAAGCTTGATCATGTCGCGGCAACGATAGCCTGCCACGGCTCGGTCCGCGCCGGCCGCGTGCTCGGGGTTGCGGAGATGAACGCGCTGCTGCGCGAGATGGAGGTGACGCCGCGCTCGGGCCAGTGCAACCACGGCCGCCCGACCTGGGTGAAACTCGCCCATTCCGATATCGAGAAGCTGTTCGGGCGGCGGTAGAATCAGTCGCCCTGGAGTTTCAGCCGTGCGGCCTCGAGCGAGTCCGCACGCGCCTCGGTGCGGGCCCGTTCGAGCAACGGATAGCCGCGGGCCTTTTCGTCGCCCAATTCCCTTGCGAACTTACCTGCCCGCACCTCTTCGAGGATCTTAGCCATCCGCTTCTTGAGCGATTCATCGACGATTTTCGGGCCGCCGAGCACCGCTCCCAATTCGGCGGTGTTGCTGATCGCCTCGCGCATCCCGGCGATCCCGCGCTCCTCGATCAGCGCGGCGATCAGCGACAGCTCGCCGACGCATTCCAGATAAGCGACCTCGGGCGAAACGCCGCCCTCGACCAGCGTCTCGAACCCGGCCTGGAGCAGTGCCGGGACCCCGCCCCAGACGACCGCCTGTTCGTTGAACAGATCGGCCTCCGCTTCCTCGGCGAAGCTCGAGGCGAGGAGGCCGGCGCGAGCGCAGCCGATCGCCTGGCCATAGGCAAGCGTGATGGCCTTCGCCTCCCCGCTGGCGTCCTGGTGGACCGCCCACAGCGCGATCATCCCCTTGCCCTCGGCATAAAGCGAGCGCAGCGCGGTTCCGGGACCCTTCGGAGCGAGCAGGAAGACGTCGAGGTCGGGGCGCGGCTCGACCAGGCCGAAGCGGATCGACAGGCCGTGGCTGAAGCCGAGCGCGGCGCCCTGGCGTAGGCTCGGCTCGATCTCGGCATAGAGAGCGCCGTGGATCTCATCGGGCGCGAGCATCATCACGAGGTCGGCCGACGCCACGGCATTTTCGACCAAGGCGACCTTGAGTCCGACGGTTTCGGCCAGCGCGGCGTTCAGTGATCCGGGCCTGAGCCCAACGACCACATCGACCCCGCTGTCCCTGAGGTTCAGCGCCTGTGCCCGGCCCTGGTTGCCGTAGCCGACAATCGCGACTCGTTTTGCCGCGAGTGGGGCAGCGTCGATGTCGGCGTCGCGGATGAATTCCATGACTTTCGACTAGTCGTTTGGTTGGAGCAGTTCCAGCGCAGCGGCCATTGCAGCACCCTCAAGTGTCTCGGAGAACCGCCGCCATTCCTTCGGCGGCTGGTGCGCGAACCAGGTATATTGGCGCTTGGCATAATTGCGGGTTGCCTGCTGGCCGGCCGCGACCGCCTCGTCGAGCGAGCGCTCGCCGCGGACGAAGGCGCCGAGCTCGCGCACCCCGATCGCGCGCATCACGGGGAGGGACGGCGAGAGCTTTCGGTCGAGCAAGCGCCGCACCTCGTCAACCGCGCCCGCGTCGATCATCGCGGCGAAGCGCTCGTCGCAGCGGGCGTAGAGCCAGTCGCGCGGCGGAAGCAGGACCAGTGCCCGCAACTCGACCGTTCCGCCGATCCCGCCGCTCCGCTGCTTCTGCCAGTCGGCGAGCGGTCTTCCGGTCGAGAGCGCGACTTCGAGCGCGCGTGCATTCCTCGCGCTGTCGGAGGGACCAAGCCGCGCCGCGGCTTCGGGATCAACCTGCTTGAGCCGGGCGCGATTGTCCGAAACGGTCGCGGCCCGCACTTCGGCCCGGATCGCGGGGTGGATCGAGGGCACGGGCGCAATCCCGTCGATCAGGGTGCGGAGATAGAGGCCGGTTCCCCCGACGAGGATCGGCAGCCGGCCGGAGACGTGAACGTCGGCGATTTCACGCCGCGCCAGCTCCGCCCAGTCGGCCGCGGACATCGCCGCCGCTCCGTCGGCAATGCCGTAGAGCCGATGATCGGCACGATTCAGCTCTTCGGCCGTCGGCGCGGCGCTGAGCACCGGCAGGTCGCGGTAGATTTGCGCGCTGTCGGCGTTGACGATCACTCCGCCGGTCGCTTCCGCGAGCGCCATCGCCAATCCGGACTTGCCGCTTGCGGTCGGCCCGGCAATGAGAGCCACTGGAGGTTTTGAAGCGCGCGCCATGCAAATTGCGACCCTGATAGCAAAGGGCCGGCTCGATGACAGGCTGGTCGACCGGGTGCTCGGGCTGCTGCGCGAGCTCGACCCGCGCGCGGCCTTTCGCGCGTGGATCGATGAGGGCGACGCCGCCGACCTCGCCTTTGCCGGCGATTCGCGAGCCGCGCGCTGGGCGATTGACGGGGTCGAGGGCGCCGACATCGTCATCCAGCCGGCCGAGGGCCGGTGGAAGCGGCTGTTCGTCGCCGACATGGACAGCACGGTGATCGGCCAGGAATGCCTCGACGAACTCGCCGATTATGCCGGTCTCAAGGACAAGGTCGCCGCGATCACCGAACAGCGCGATGCGCGGCGATTTCGATTTCAGCGGATCGCTGAGGGCCCGGGTGCGCCTTCTCGCCGGGCTCGACGAGGGGACGCTCAAGCGCTGCCTCGACGAACGGGTCGAGCTGACCGAGGGCGCTCGCACCCTGGTCCAGACGATGCGCGCGGGCGGGTCGTCCTGCCTGCTCGTGTCGGGCGGATTCCTGTCCTTCGCGGAGCCGGTTGCGAAGGCCGTCGGCTTCGACCGGGTCAAGGCCAACCGGCTGGTGTTCGCCGGGGGGAAGCTCAGCGGCGAAGTCGGCGACCCGATCGTCGATGCCATGGCCAAGAGCGACGCACTAATCGCCGCGCGCGAGGAGCTTGGGCTGGCTCGATCCGACGTGCTCGCGGCGGGTGACGGCGCCAACGACCGGCTGATGATCGAGGAAGCGGGGCTGGGGATCGCTTTCCGCGCCAAGCCGGCGCTCGCCGAGGTCGCCGACGCCGAGCTCCGGCACCACGGGCTCGATGCCTTGCTGTGGGTTCAGGGGGTCAGCCGGCGCGACTGGTACCGCGGCTGATCATCGCGCGCGGACGACGATGCAATCCTGGCCCTTGAGCTTGGCGCAGGCTGTCGCTCGCCTGCGCGCGGGTCGCGTAGGGCCCGACCTGGAGCCGCGTCGCAGAGCCTGCGGGGATATAATAGGCCTTGCGGCCTGCCGAGCTGACCCAGAAAGCCTGGCATATAAGGATTCGGCGGCGCCCTTGAGGATGAAGGCGCCGAGCTGGATCCGCCATTCGCCGCTCGGGGCGGCTTTTGCTGTGGGAGCGGCGGCTGGCGCCCGCTTTCCGCGCGCGCTGATCCGGTGGGTGTCGAGCGCCTTGCGCCGGTCGGCCGCCGAGAACAGCGAATCCAGCGCCTCGAGGCTCTTCCTCGCGGCCGCGAGCCCGCTCCCGGCAGAAGCGTGGATGTAGGCGTAGCCGAGCAGCCGGTCCTGGGACACGCCATCGCCGTTGATCAAAGCGGTGCCATAGACCAGCAGCGCGCGCGGCTCGCCGGCCTCCGCGGCGGGCTTGAGCCATTTGAGCGCGTCGAGCTGATCGCCGCTCTGGAGCAGCAGCAGGCCGAGCGTGGTCTGCGATTCGACATGCCCGCCCCGCGCCGCGCGCTCGAACAGGCGCTTGGCCGTCGCCATATTGGCCTGGACCCCACGGCCGAAGCGATAGGCCTGGGCGAGGTTGAACAAGGCGCCTGGATCGCCGCGATCGGCGAGCGGGCGCCAAATCTCGACCGCGGCCTTGTAATCACCCTTTTCCCACGCCTGGATTCCGCTGCGGACGCCCTGCGCCGCGGCGGTGATGGGGAGCGCGGACAGCGCCAGTGCGAGAGCCAGCAAGAGGGTAGGGCGGCGAGTCACAGGGGGAATCGAAGCCCAGCGGCCACGCCTCGTCAAGCCAACAGGGTCGTAGGCCCGTTAACCAGATTTTAGAGGCTTGAGTGCCACTTGCCAGAGTGAACTGACGTCACTTGGGCGAGGGGAACGGAATGCGCGTCTTGGCATTGGCATCGCAAAAGGGAGGGTCGGGCAAGACGACCTTGTCCGGCCATCTCGCGGTGCAAGCGCAGCAGTCGGGGGCAGGCCCAGTCTGCCTTATCGACATCGACCCGCAAGGGAGCCTCGCCGATTGGTGGAACGAGCGCGACGCGGAAATGCCCGCTTTCGCCCAGACCACCGTCGCTCGGCTCGCCTCGGACCTTGAGGTGCTGAGGCAGCAGGGTTTCCGCCTGGCGGTCATCGACACCCCGCCGGCGATCACCATGGCCATCCAGTCGGTCATCGCGGTCGCCGAGCTGATCGTCATCCCGACCCGGCCGAGCCCGCACGACCTGCGCGCCGTCGGCGCCACCGTCGACCTGTGCGACCGCGCCGGAAAGCCGCTCATCTTCGTCGTCAACGCGGCGACTCCCAAGGCCAAGATCACCTACGAGGCCGCGGTTGCATTGTCGCAGCACGGAACGGTCGCCCCGGTCACCGTCCACCAGCGCACCGATTTCGCCGCCTCGATGATCGACGGGCGGACGGTGATGGAGGTCGATCCCAACGGCCGCTCCGCCCGCGAGGTGGTCGAGCTGTGGGACTATGTGTCCGAGCGGCTCGAAAAGAATTTCCGCCGAACGGTGTTTGCCGCTCCGGGCGCTTCGCCCGGGGTCGCCGCGCAGGCACCGCGTCCGGTTGGCGGCTTCGGCCGCCGCGTGGTTGGCCAGTAACGGGGGACGGCCCAGTGAGTGATCCCAAACCCTTTGCGTCTCTCTCCTCCGGACTGCTTGCCCGCAAGGGCGCGGCCCGCCCGGCGATGCGTCCGCAAGGCTTCAGCACGCCCAGCGCCAACCTCGATGATTTGGGGTGGAACGACATGGGCGGCGACCATCCGCGGCTGACTTCGCTGACTCCGCTTGGTGCCGATCCCGAGGAGACGGCCGCCGAGCACCCGCGCGGCCACGCCCTCGGCCTGTCGCCGGTGTCCTCGCCGGTCCATTCGCAGCAGGCCGAGCTCGCCGACCGCCTCGCCCATGCCGACGAGGCCGACGAGGCGGACGAGGATTATGACGAAACCGCCGAACCGTACGAGCCGGAGGGCGGAATCGGCTGGATTCAGCGGCTTCGATTCTTCGGAGGACGAGGAAGACGCGAGGAGCCCGAGTTCAAGGTTCAGTTCAAGGGCGGCAAGAAACCGCTCGACCTCGGCCCCGGACCCGAGGCTGAGGCTCCGGTCGCCGAGAACGTTCTCGACCTGGTCGAGCCGGTCGCCGAAGACGTGCTCGATCTGGTCGAGCCGGCCGCGCCCGTGAGTGTCCCGGCGCCGAATTCAGAGCCGGGCCCGGCGGGCAAGGCCAAGGCCGCCTTCACGCTCAGGCTCGATCCCCAGCGCCACCTCAAGCTCCGGCTCGCCTGCGCGGTTCGCGGCTGCTCGGCGCAGCAACTCGTCACCGACGCGCTCGACCGGCTGCTCGGAAGCATGCCCGAGCTCGACGACATGGCCGAAAAGGCCCGACAAAGGAATTGAACATGTCCCCGATCTCGACCCTCCGCACGACCATTTCCGCAGCGGTCATTGCTGCGATGCTGGCGGGGTGCGCATCGACCTCTTCCCCGAGGGTCGTGTCGAAGGGCTTTGGCGGACGATCGGGCGGAGACCTCGGCCTCGCCACCCGGGCGCTTGTCGCGCTCAACGCCAATGAATTCGCCCAAGCGGTGGCGCTCGCCGAGCGGGCGGTCGAGAAGACCCCGACCGACGCGGGTTTTCGCACATTGCTCGGCAATACCTATTTCGCCGCCGGCCGATTCCGCTCGGCCGAGCAGGCCTACAAGGACGCTCTGTCGATCTACGCCAACCAGCCGCAGGCGGTCCTGAAGCTGGTGCTGGTCCAGATCGCCCAGGGCAAGAACGATGAGGCGCTTCGCTTCCTCGAAGTCGGCCGCAACTCGCTCGATCCCGCCGATGTCGGGCTGGCGATGGCGCTTGCCGGCCGACCCCAGGACGCGGTCGCCCTGCTCGACTATGCCGCGCGCGCCAATGGCGCCGATGCCCGGGTCCGGCAGAATCTCGCTCTGGCCTACGCCCTCTCGGGGGATTGGCAGCAGGCGCGGATCGTTGCGGCGCAGGACGTTCCCGCCAATCAGCTCGATTCGCGGATTGAGCAGTGGATGGCGATGTCCAGCCCGGCCAAGGCCTCGGACCAGGTCGCCGCGCTGGTCGGCATTGCCCCGGCGCTCGCCGATCCCGGACAGCCGGTCCGCCTCGCCTTGGTCAAGCAGGACCAGCGCCTCGCCGCCGCCGCTTCGGCGGCTCCCGAGCCCAAACCTCAGTTCCAGCCCCAGCCACAGCCCGAGCCGCTTCCGGTCCCGGTCGCCGAGGCCGCTCCGCCGCCCGCGCCAGCCGCGGTCGAGCCGGAGCCGGTTCCGGCCCCGATCGCGGTGGCCGAGGCCGTCCTCGCGCCGGTGCATATTCCGGCAGATCCCGAGCCCGCCTTCGCCGAGCCGGTTGCGCCGCCCCCGCCGCCGCCCAATCCGCTTCGCGTTGCCGCGGCGAGCCCGGCCGAGGTTCCGCTCGCGCTCGTCGAGACCGCCCGGCAGATGATCCCCAAGGTGCGCGAAGCCGCCGCCCGTGCCAAGCCCGTAGCGCGCCCGCCGCTGGTCCGCGCCTCGGCCCAGCTGTCGGGCAAGTCCGGCGCTGTGGTCCAGCTCGGCGCTTACAAGTCGCCCAAGCGCGTGCTTGTCGCCTGGGACGCCGCGGCCCGCCGCTTCAAGGGCCTCGAGGGCTATGCGCCGATGAGCGCCCGCTTCGACGGGCCCAAGGGCACCGTCTATCGTCTTTCGGTCAAGGGTTTCGCCAATCGCTCGGAAGCCACCGCGCTGTGCGAAAGCCTGCGCCGCTCGGGCGGAACCTGCTTCGTCCGCAACACTGCCGGCGACCGCCCGATCCACTACGCCGCGCGCTAAACCTCGTTCTTCTCGATCACGAGCTCGAGGCAGGCCATGCGCATGGCCACGCCCATCTCGACCTGGGTCGCGATCAGTGACCGATCGGGGTCGTCGGCGACGTCTTCGGCGATCTCGACCCCGCGGTTCATCGGTCCGGGGTGGAGCACGACCGCATCCGATGCCGCGGCCGCGAGCCGCTCCTCGGTGAGGCCGTAGAGCCGCAGATATTCGCCCGGCGCGTCGCCGAGCTCGTCTTCGAGCCGCTCGCGCTGAACCCGAAGCATCATCACCGCGTCGGCTCCGGCGATAGCCTCGTCGACGGTGAGCTTGTCAGAATCCTCGGGCATCAAATTGGGCGGGCCCGCGAGGCGGACCGTTGCTCCGAGCCGGGGCAGCAGCTTGGCGTTGGACCGGGCGACGCGGCTGTGGCGGATATCGCCGCAGATCGCGATCGTCTTGCCCTCGAGCGAGCCGAAATGGCGAATCAGGGT
The DNA here is from genome assembly GCA_963722545.1 of uncultured Alphaproteobacteria bacterium. Classification (GTDB taxonomy): domain Bacteria; phylum Pseudomonadota; class Alphaproteobacteria; order Sphingomonadales; family Sphingomonadaceae; genus Sphingomicrobium. The sequence continues at coordinate 501,671 of CAVRMK010000005.1, read as the reverse complement.
CGCGGCGTCGAGTAGCGCCTGGGTCGGATGCTCGTTGGTGCCGTCGCCGGCATTGATCACGGCGGCGTCGATCAGCGCGGCGACTTCGGCAGCGGCGCCGTTGTCCGAATGGCGGATGACCAAAGCGTCTGGCCGCATCGCGCCGAGCGTCCGGGCGGTGTCGGCGAGCGTCTCGCCCTTCTTGACCGAGCTCTGGTCGACCGGAAGCGTCACCACCGCCATTCCGAGGCGGTGAGCGGCGCTGGCGAAGCTCATCAGCGTCCGGGTCGAATTTTCGTAGAACAGGTTGAAGAGGAGGCGGCCGCGAAGGGATTCGGCGACATTGCCGGCGCGGACCTCGTCGAAATGCGCGAGGGCGCGGTCGATGAGGCCGCCGATATCCTCGTCGCGGAGCGAATCGATGCTGATGAGGTCCACGAGTGCGCGGCCTATCCGCTGGAGCCGAGATTGGCCAGCGCGTCGATCGCCCCCTGGAGGATGTGCGCGGCGGCGAGCGCATCGACCTTTTCCGCGCGGCGGGCGCGGCTGACATCGGCGTCGATCATCGCCCGCTCGACCGCCTGGGTCGACCAGCGCTCGTCCCACAGCAGGATGCGGCAGGCCGAGAGGCGCGAGGTTGCGGGCGAAGGCGCGGACCGACTGGGTTCGTGGGCTGTCGCTTCCGTCCATGTTGAGCGGAAGCCCGACGATCAGCCCGATGACATGCTCGCGGGCGACGAACGCCTGCAACTGCTCCAGGTCCTTGGTGAACTTGGTCCTGCGGATGGTCCCGGCGGGACCGGCGAAATGCCACCCGGCGTCGCAGATCGCGAGCCCGATCGTCTTGGTGCCGACGTCGAGCCCGGCGAGCTTGCCACCATCGGGGACGCTGGCGGCGAATTCGGCGGCAGTCGTCAGCGAGACCATGCAGCGAACCTCCGCAGGGCGTCTTCCCGGATCGCCTCCCAAAACAGGGCAAAATCGTAAACGTGATAATTGTTGCCGGGAAGCACATAGGGTCCGAGCGGGGGGATCTCGCCCACGAGGATCAGCAGCCCATTGTCGCAGCGCGCTCCGACCCGGCGGGGCTCGAGCGAAGCGGAGCGAATTGAGGCGTCGGGCACCAGCGTTCCGGGATTGGCCGATGGCGGCGCGGCGCCGTCGAGCGTGCCGGTGATCGGGTTGACGCAGACGAGCCGCTCCGGATTCCGCTTGCCGCCGGCGAGGCCGGGCCGCGACTTCCAGCCGTCGAGGATCAGGGCCGAATTGGCCGGCTCAGCGAAGCTCATCCACGACAACAGGCATCCCGATTGTTTTGGGCTCGCGCAAGCGGGGAGGCCGAGCGCCGGAAGATCGGCAATTCTGTCGATCGGCCAGCCGACGACATAGGCCGCGGCGATCCGCTTCGCGAGCGGCTTGCCGGCAACCTTTTCGGCAAGCAGCCGCTCGAGGTGGAGCGCGCCCTGGCTGTGTCCGGAGAGGATGATTGGCTTGTCGCCGGTCTCGGCAACGAATTGGTCGAAGGCCGCCGCGACGTCGTCATAAGCGAGGTCCAAAGCGGAGCGGGCGGCGCCGCTGTCGAGCAGGAAGGCGCCATAGGCCGCCTGGCGGTACCGGGGTGCCCACACCTCGCCGACGTCCGAAAAGGCACTCGCTTGGCTCTGGAGGAACAGAGTGGTCCGCGCATCGGCATAAGCACCGGGCGGCTGGAGCGGCGCGTTCCAGCGGTCGCGCTCGAGGTAGGTCGTCGGGTGGACGTAGAAGACTGCGGCCGGGCGCTCGCCGCTCTCGGGAAGGGGAGCGCCCGCGGGCTTCCAGTCGACCGGATTGTCGGGCCAGTCGATCCCCGGCCGGGTCAGCCATGACGACGGTTTCGAATAATCGGGACCGGTGCGTGCCGGCGGAGGTTCGAAATGGCCCTTTGGCGTGGCGCTTCTCAGCAAGACGTCCTGGCCGAACTGGAAGATGGCGAAGGCGCCGGCGACGGCGATCAGGGTCAGGATGGCGATGACGATGAGGAAGCGGCGCGCGCACATTGCGGCGGGGCGTTAGGGGAGGGACGATTGATTGTCACCCGCGCCGGCTTACGCGCTTGCCGCCCTCCGGGCCCGCCGCTATCGCGCCGCGGCAATGAGCGTCGATATCGACCAGGTGCGGCACATCGCCAAGCTCGCGCGGATCGCGATGAGCGAGGAGGAGCTCGCGCGGCTCGTGCCCGAACTCAACAACATCCTCGGCTGGATCGAGCAGCTCGGCGAAGTCGATACCGAGGGCGTCGAGCCGCTGACCGCGGTGATCGAGCAGAAGCTGCGGCTGCGCGACGATGTCGTCAATGACGGCAATTGCCGAGACGAGGTTCTGGCCAATGCGCCCGACGCACAGCACGGCTTCTTCGCCGTGCCGAAGGTGATCGAGTGAGCGAGCTTACGTCCCTCACTATCGCGGAGCTTCGCGACGGGTTTCGCGGTCGAAACTTCACGGCGCGCGAAATTGCCGAAGCCTATAATGACGCGGTCGTGGCGGCGCGGTCGCTCAATGCCTTTACGGTCGAGACGCCCGAGGACGCGCTGGCTGCGGCCGAAGCGGCGGATTCCGGGCAAGTCGACGGGGGCGCTCGCCGGGATTCCGCTGGGCATCAAGGATCTGTTCGCGACTCGCGGGGTCGATACCACCGCGGGAAGCAAAATTCTCGCAGGCTTCCGGCCAGAATATGAGAGCACAGTCACCGCCAATCTGCGGCGAGTCGGCGCGGGGATGCTGGGCAAGCTCAACATGGACGAATTCGCGATGGGCTCGTCGAACGAGACCAGCGCTTACGGCCCCGTAGTGAGCCCGTGGCGGCGCAAAGGCAGCAATGTCGGGCTGACCCCAGGCGGCTCGTCGGGCGGCTCAGCCGCCGCGGTCGCGGCGAGCATCGCGCCGGGCGTAACCGGCACCGACACCGGCGGGTCGATCCGCCAGCCCGCCGCCTTCACCGGCATTTGCGGGATCAAGCCGACCTATGGCCGCTGCAGCCGCTGGGGGATCGTGTCCTTCGCCAGCTCGCTCGACCAGGCCGGGCCGATGGCCAGGACGGTCCGCGATTGCGCGATCCTGCTCGAGGCGATGGCCGGCTTCGATCCCGAAGGATTCGACCTCGCTCGACCTTCCCGTGCCGCAGTGGGAAGCGGGATTGTCGAGCGATCTCAAGGGTAAGCGAGTCGGCATTCCCAAGGAATATCGGATCGAGGGCGTGCCCGCGGACATCGACGCCTTGTGGGAGCAGGGCATCGAATGGCTCAGGGACGCGGGCGCCGAGATCGTCGAGATCAGCCTTCCGCACACCAAATATGCACTGCCGACTTATTACATCATCGCCCCGGCCGAGGCGTCGTCCAACCTCGCCCGCTATGACGGGGTCCGCTACGGGCTTCGAGTCGAAGGGGTGAAGACCCTCGACGACATGTATGCGGCGACCCGCGCCGAGGGCTTCGGCGACGAGGTCAAGCGGCGGATCATGATCGGCACCTATGTTCTGAGCGCGGGCTTCTACGACGCCTATTTCACCAAGGCGCAGAAGGTCCGGGCGCTGATCAAGCGCGATTTTGCCCGAGCGTTCGAGCAGTGCGACGTGATCCTGACCCCGACCGCGCCGTCGGCGGCGTTCGGGATCGGCGAGACCACCGACCCATTGGCGATGTATTTGAATGACGTGTTCGCGGTGCCTGCCAGCCTCGCGGGGCTGCCAGCGATGTCGGTTCCGGGCGGGCTCGACGGGCAGGGTCTTCCGCTCGGGCTGCACCTCATCGGGCCCGAACTCGACGAGCAGGTCGTGCTCAATGCCGGCCTCGCGATCGAGGAGCGCGCGGGCTTCACCGCGCGGCCGGAGAAATGGTGGTGAAGCCTCCCGCGCCGCACAACGAGGCTCTCGAGCTCGACCGCCGGATCGACCTCGTCAACGTCGTCTTCGGGGCGGCGCTCGGCGGCTATATCGGCGTGGTGATGACCCGGCGCGACCTGACGCTCGAACATTCCGATGGTGCTGTGCATCGTGCTGGTCATCACGGTCTGCCTGTTGGTCGCGATCCGCAGCATCCTTCATATCTGGCGCGGCACGTCGCGGGGAACGTGGAAGCTGCCGCTGGTGGTGGTTGCGACTCGGCGCTGCTTTTTTCGCGGGGCTGCGCGGTGACACCTATCTCGACCTCGCGGTGCTGATCCCGATCTTCATCGGCTGGTTGTTTGCGTTCATCGTCGTCGTTTCCGCTCACATCATTGTCTCCAGGGAAGCTCGAGCATGAGCGCTGAGTTCCGGATCAAGGGCGAAAGCGGCGAGTGGGAGGTCGTGGTCGGGCTCGAGGTCCACGCCCAGATCACTGCGACCAAGTCGAAATTGTTCTCGGGTGCCGCGACCGCTTTCGGGGCCGAGCCCAACACGCAGGTCAGCCTGGTCGACGCGGCGATGCCGGGAATGCTTCCGGTGCCCAATCGCGAATGCATCCGCCAGGCGGTTCGCACCGGCATGGCGCTCGACGCGGTGATCAACCGCTGGAGCAGGTTCGACCGCAAGAACTATTTCTACGCCGATCTGCCGCAGGGCTACCAGATCAGCCAGCTCTACCATCCGCTGGTCGGCGAAGGCGAAGTCGAGATTTTGCTCGACGAGAAAGACGAGGGCTCGACCAAGCAGATCGGGATCGAGCGGATCCACGTCGAGCAGGACGCGGGCAAGCTGATGCACGACCAGCACCCGACCATGTCCTACGTCGACCTCAACCGCTCGGGCGTGGCGCTGATGGAAATCGTGTCGCGGCCCGACATGCGCTCGCCCGCCGAGGCCGGCGCTTACCTTCGCAAGCTGCGCTCGATCCTCCGCTATGTCGGCTCGTGCGACGGCAATATGGAGGAAGGCTCGATGCGCGCCGACGTCAACGTCAGCGTGCGCAAGGTCGGCGGCGAGCTCGGAACCCGGACCGAGACCAAGAACGTCAATTCGGTGCGCTTCGTCATGGCCGTGGTCGAGCATGAAGCCAAGCGCCAGGTCGCGCTGATCGAGGGCGGCGGCGAGGTCGCGCAGGAGACCCGGCTGTTCGATCCCGACAAGGGAGTGACGCGGCCGTTGCGCTCGAAAGAAGACGCGCACGATTACCGCTATTTCCCCGACCCCGACCTGCTCCCGCTCGAGCTCGACGAGGACTTCATCGCCGAGTGCGAAGCGAGCCTCCCCGAGCTTCCCGACGCCAAGCGCAAGCGCTTCGAGGGGCTCGGGATTACACCTTATAATGCGAGCGTGCTGACGGCGGAGGTCGAGACCGCGCACTGGTTCGACCAGCTGCTCGAGGCGGGCGCGGAGCCAAAGCAGGGCGCGAATTGGGTCGTCGCCGAGCTGTTCGGGGCCCTGAACCGGCTCGGCCGAACCATCGACGATAGCCCGGTTTCGCCATCGCAGGCGGCCGAGCTGCTCGGGCTCGTTGCCGACGGGACGATCAGCGGGACGATCGCCAAGCTGGTGTTCGAGAAGATGATCGAGAGCGGCGACGGCGCCGCCGCGATCGTCGAGCGCGAGGGGTTGAAGCAGACCAGCGATACCGGCGCGATCGACGCCGCGGTGGACGCCGTGCTTGGCGCCAACGCCGACAAGGTCGCGGATTATCGGGCGGGCAAGCAAGCGTTGTTCGGTTTCTTCGTCGGCCAGGTGATGAAGGCGATGCACGGCAAGGCCAATCCCGGCGTGGTCAACGAGCGGCTCCGGGCGAAGCTGGGATGAAGCTCATCCTCGCGGCGCTGCTCGGGGTCGCCGTCCCCGCGGTCGCCACCCCGCCGCTGATGACCCCGCCGCCGCCGGCCGCTCCGCCCGCGCTCACCGTGGTGATTGCGGTCGATGGACTGTCGAGCGCCGTGTTCGACCGCTTTCGGCCAGGCTTCGCCGGCGGCTTCGCGCGGCTAGGAAGCGGGGCGCGTTTCAACCTCGAAGGCGGCGGCGCCTTACCCGGGGGACTTAGCGGGGCGATCGAGCGCGGTCGGCCGGGGAGCCAGACGCTCGTGGTCTCCAGCACGGCGGCAGTGGCCGACTCTGGCGCGGAGCAGAGCTGGAGCTTCTCTTCTGGGCGCTTCGACAAGACGGGGGCGGGTGCGGCGCCTGCCATCGCGGCGCAGGGCAATGCCGCCATCGCCCAAGCCGTAGCCACCGCCCAGCCCGCGCTTGAGACGCCGCCCGAATGCGCTTCGCCGCCGCTGGCGAGCGGAGGCAAGCGGTTCGCCCGCGCGGGCGGGGACCTGGCTGCTTATGCCGCCTCCCCGCAGGCCGATGGAGGAACATTGGCGTTCGCCCTGGCGCTGGCGCGCGACCTCGGGCTCGGCTCGACTTCGACCCGCGCCGACGTCGTCGCGATCGGACTCGGAGCGACCGGCGCCGTCGTCTCCGCTCACGGCGCCGCAAGCCAGGAAATGTGCCTCAGCCTGCTCTCGCTCGACCGCGACCTCGGCGACGTCTTCGCCTATCTCGACCGGACGGGCGTCGATTATGCTGTGGTCTTGGCGGGAGCGACCGCGGAGCCGGCGCCGCTTCTATTCTGGCGCAAGGGCTGGTCCGCGCCGGCGACCGGAGGCCCGGCTCGAGCCGTCGACATCGTGCCGACGATTGCGGCGATGGTCGGCGCTACCATCGATCCCGCTGGCGCTGGCCCTGGCGCCTGCCTCTCGGGACTGCCCGGCATCATTTGCCCACCAAAACGCTAAGTCCCTGTTCACAATCACTTTTCTTTAATGCTGCGTTCAGCCAAAAGCGGCCAGTTGCAACGGGCTGGGGAGCGGCGCGTTTTGGCCGCGGAGGAAGTATCATGCGCAAAGCGATCGCAGGACTTGCGCTCATTTCGGGCCTCCTGGTCTCGGGCTGCGTCGAGACCCGCCAATATGCCGACCTGCAATTCGCGCCGCCGCAGGGCGACTATAAGCTGATCGTGCTGAGGCCCGACATCCAGGTCGGGTCGATCACCACCGGGGGCATGGTCGAGCCGCGCGCCGACTGGACCGAGCAAGCGCGCAGGAGCATCACCGAAGCGCTCCGGGCGCAGCAGGCGGCGCGCGGCGCTCAGACCTTGTTCGTCGAACGGCGGACCGAGGTTCCCGGCGTCACTGCCGATGAGTTGGCCGATGTCGAGCGCCTCAATCTCGCCGTCGCCCAGTCCATCGTGCTCCACAAATATCTCGGCGAATATCTTCCGACCAAGCGCGGCAAGGGCCTCGACTGGACGTTGGGCCGGGACGCCGTCCGGCTCGGCCAAAAATCCGGCTATGATTATGCCTTGTTCCTCCACGCCGAGGATCAGGTCGACTCAACCGGCCGAATCGCGCTCGGCGTTCTCGGAGCGGCCGGCTGCTTCGTCGGCTTCTGCGCGCCCAACATCGGCGGCTCGACCCAGCTCAATTACGCGTCGCTGGTCGACCTCAAGACCGGCCAGGTGGTTTGGTTCAACGTCGTCCTGGCGAGGAGCCAGGTCCCCGGGATCAAGTTCGGCGACCTTCGCACGCCGCAGGGCGCCGAGCAGATGGTCGAGCGGCTGCTCGGGCGCATGCGCCCTGGCCTGGCGGTTCGTCGCGCCCAGGCGCAGGAGCGCCGCTGATGTGCTGGCGCTGCCATCAGCTGAGTCGCCGCTCGCTCCTCGCTGGCGGCGGGGCAGCGGCCGCGGCGCTTGCGACCGGCGCGGCCGAGGCGCGAATCCCTCCCCGCGACATGGTTCCGCTGATCGGTCCCAGCTACCGCCCGACCGACCAGGACGAGCAGGGCCTGTGGCAGCAGATGGAGCGGGTCGAGGAAGAAATCGCCGGCTCCAACCTGCTGATCAAGGACCCGGCGTTGACCAGCTATCTCGGCGACCTCATCGCCTCGGTCGGCGGGCCCGCGGCGAAGGATTTCCGGATCTATCTCGCGCACATTCCCGAATTCAACGCCTTCATGGCGCCGACCGGTTTCGCCGTGGTGTTCTCGGGCCTGCTGCTGCGGATGCGCAACGAGGCGCAGCTGATCGGCGTAATCGCGCACGAAGCCGGCCACTTCCTGCGCAAGCACCAGATCCGCGCTTGGCGCGACATGCGGCGCAAGACCGACATATTGGCGATCGGCTCGATGCTTGCCGGAGTCGCGGGCGGAGCGACGGGCGTCTACGCCGGCGACTATGTCCGGCTGGCGCAGCTGGGCGCGATCCTGTCGCTGTTCCGCTACAGCCGCGCGATGGAAGCGGAAGCCGACGCGATGGGCGCGGCGCAGATGGAGAAGGCCGGATACCCGCCGGTCGAGATGGCGCGGATCTGGCAGCAATTGATCGGCGAAGAGGAAGCCAGCGCGCGCTACCGCCGCAAATACCGGGAGCGCAGCTGGGACCTGTTCAAGACTCACCCGGCGCCTGAAAGCCGGATGGCGGACCTGCGTGCGTCGGCGGCCGAGCTGACCTTGCCCGGCAAGGCCTATGACGACCGTCGCGCGCGCTATCTGCAGACGATTGGGGAAATCCGCCCGATGATGCTCGATGACCAGGTCAAGCTGAATGACCCGGGCGCCAGCCAATATCTGATCGAGACGCTGGCGCAGGACGGGTGGAACGGGCTGCTGCGCTTCTACGAAGGCGAGGTCTGGCGGCTGCGCAACCGCGCCGGCGACGATCATCGCGCCGCGCAAAGCTATGCCGCCGCGGTGCTCTACCCCGACGCTCCGGCGGACGCGTGGCGGTGGCACGGCATTTCGCTGATGAAAGCGGGCCGCACCGGCGAGGCCAAGGCGGCCTTCACCCGCTATCTGGCGATGAAGCCCGACGCGCCCGACGCGGCCTGGGTCCGGCAGATGGTCGGGTGAGGAGAGGCGCCATGAAATTCACTCGAACCGCCGCATTGTGCCTCGCCGCCGCCGCGCTTCCGGCATGCAGCTCGCTCGGTAGCGGCGAATCCGGGATCAGCGATTATTCCTATGTCCCGGTGAAGCGCGTCAATGTCGGATCCCGCGCCATGTCGGTCGAGGCTCCGAGGCCGTGGAACCGGCTTCGCGGAATGCTGTTCCGCGACATTCGCGAGGTCGAGGACTGGACCCTGAACGGGCCGTTCCTCGACGGGATCAGCTTCGTCACCGGCCTGCGCGGCGGGCAATATGTCGTCTACCAGCGCAAGAGCGAGGACCAGCAGGTCCCCAAATTCCGTTCGGACATGACCCCGCCCGAAATCGCGGCGATGCTCGAGAGCCTCTATCGCGTGCGCGGCGGGGCGATCGAGTTCCGCACGCTCGGGCTCCAGCCGCGCCAGTTCGCCGGCTATCCCGGATTCCAGCTCGATTACGAGCATCTCGACACCGACGAATTGTGGCGCAAGGGCCGGGTCGTCGGGGCGGTCATCGGCGGTCGGCTCTACCTCATCCTGTTCGACGCCGCGCGCAGCCATTATTACGAAAACGCGCTGCCCGATTTCGAGGCGATCGTGGCCTCGGCGAGGCTGCGCTAGCCGATCGGTGAAATGGGCGTCGACGGGGGCTCGGTCCCCGGGTTCGAAGGCGAGGGAATGTCGATGTCGGGGCTCGGCGAGGGCTCTTCCGCCGGCGCTTCGCTCGGCTGGCCGGGCTGGCTGGGCTCGAATTCGGGCTCGCCGTTGGGATCGTCGGGGTCGTTCGGGTCATGTTGCATTTGGCGTCTCCTCTGGGCGGCAAACGCCCCGCCGGGCCAAGTCGTTGCGCGCCAAGCGCTTGCCCATCGCGCCACGGCTGGTATAGGCGCCCGCACCTTGACGCGTCCGCGCGGGCGTGGCGGAATTGGTAGACGCGCTGGATTTAGGATCCAGTATCGAAAGATGTGGGGGTTCGAGTCCCTTCGCCCGCACCAGTTCCACCCGCTGGAGGATGGAATTCCGCTTAGCAGCGCAACGCATATTTTTGGGATGAGTGACCTGTGAGCATCAAGACCGTCGAGACCGAAGCCGAGGGCCTCAAGCGCGCCTTCATGCTGACCATCCCCGCAGCCGACATCGAGGCTCGGGTCGACCAGGAGGTCAAGCGGATCGCGCCGCAGGTGCGGATGCACGGCTTCCGCCCGGGCAAGGTGCCGGCCAATCTCATCCGCAAGATGCATGGCGAGGCGCTGCGCCAGGATGCGCTCCAGGGATCCGTCCAGGCCGGGGTCGAGGAACTGCTGTTCGAGAAGGGAATCCGCCCCGCCGTTCGTCCCGAAGTCGAGCTCGACCGCGGCTATGAGCCCGGTGGCGACGCCGAGATCAAGGTGGTGGTCGAGGCACTGCCCAAGATTCCCGAGCCCGACGTCTCGAACCTCAAGCTCGAGCGGCTGACCGCCGAGGTCTCCGAGGACGATGTTTCGGAGCAGATCGACCGGCTGGCGGCGCAAACCAAGAAATGGGCCGACGCGCCCGCCGGCCGCAAGGCGGCGCTTGGCGACCAGGTGGTGATGGACTTCGCCGGGTCGGTCGACGGCAAGCCGTTCGAGGGCGGAACCGGCTCGGACATGTCGGTCGAGCTCGGCTCGGGGCGGCTGATCCCGGGCTTCGAGGACCAGCTCGTCGGCGCCAAGGCGGGCGATGAGGTCAAGGTCACGGTGACCTTCCCCGACAATTACCCCGTGGCCGAGCTCAAGGGCCGCGAGGCGGTGTTCGAGACCAAGGTCACCGCGGTCAGGATCGCGGGCGAGAACCAGGCCGACGACGAGTTCGCCAAGAGCCTCGGTCTCAACGACCTCGCGCATCTGAAGCAGCTCATCCGGAGCCAGCTCCAGCAGGAATTGAACGGGCTCACCCGCACCCACATGAAACGCCAGCTGCTCGATATCCTCGCCGAGCGGCACGACTTCGAGGTGCCGGTTTCGATGGTCGAGGCCGAGCACCAGAACATCCTCGCCCAGCTTCGCCAGGAGGCGGGCCGCGAGCCCGACCCGCAGGCCGCGCTCGCCGAGATCGAGACGGATTCGGCCGAATATCGCAAGATCGCCGAGCGCCGGGTTCGCCTCGGCCTGCTGCTGTCCGAGGTCGGGTCGATGAACGGGGTCGAGGTCAGCGAGCAGGAGATGCAGCAGATCATCTCCCACCATGCCGGCCAGTTCCAGGGCGCAGGACCGCGAGAATTTCCTGCGCATGGTGCAGCAGGATTTGATGTTCGCGTCGCAGCTCCGCGCGCCGATGTTCGAGGACAAGGTCGTCGATTACCTGTTCTCGACCGCCGAGGTGACCGAGCGCGAATCGAGCAAGGAACAGCTCGAGGCCGACCTCGAGAGCGAAGAGGGCCATGTTCACGGTCCGGGTTGCGGGCACGATTTGCCCGAGCCGAAGCCGGCCAAGGCGGCCAAGCCCGCCAAGGGCAAGGCCAAGGCCGCCAAGGCTCCAGAGCCTTCGGCGCCGGTCAAGGACGGCGCCGGAGGCAAGCCCGCGACCAAGGCCGCGAAGCCAGCCAAGCCCGCCGCCAAGACGGCCGAGGCCAAGCCCGCGAAAGCCGAGGCGCCCAAGCCGGCCAAGCCGGTCAAGGACGGCCCCGGCGGCAAGCCCGCGGCGAAAAAGGCCGCGCCCAAGGCCGCAGCCAAGAAGGCTGAAGCCAAGCCAGCCGCCAAAAAGGCTCCGGCCAAGAAGAAGTAGCCTGCGCAACGTCGGGACGGGGGATTGAGTGCCGACCAGGAAGCAACCTCGGATCGCGGTCCTTCTGCCCTGCTTCAACGAGGAGCTGTCGGTCGGCGCGACGATCGCCGGCTTCAAGAAGGCGCTGCCCGGGGCGAAGGTCTACGTCTACGACAACAACAGCTCCGACCGCACTCGCGACATCGCCGCGAGCGAAGGCGCGGTCGTGCGAAGCGAACTCCAGCAGGGCAAGGGGCACGTCGTGCGGCGGATGTTCGCCGACATCGACGCGGATATCTATGTCATGGCCGACGGCGACCTGACCTACGACCCCGCGGCCGCGCCCGAGATGGTCGATCTGCTGGTGCGCGACCAGCTCGACATGGTCGTCGGTACCCGTCGCCACGAGGAGAAATCGGCCTATCGTGGCGGGCACGTGTTCGGAAATCGCCTCTTCACCGGCCTTCTCGCGCGCCTGTTCGGGCGCAGTTTTTCCGACATTTTCTCGGGCTATCGGGCATTCTCCCGGCGCTTCGTGAAAAGCTTCCCGGTGCTCAGCCAGGGCTTCGAGATCGAAACCGAGATGAGCGTTCACGCGCTCGAGCTCAGGATGCCGGTCGGCGAGGTCGAGACGGCTTATGGCGCGCGGCCCGAGGGGTCGGCGTCCAAATTATCGACGATCCGCGATGGCTGGCGCATTTTCCGCACCATCATCACCCTCTACCGAATCGAGCGGCCGGTGCTGTTCTACGGGCTCACCGGCGCTTTGCTGCTGCTCGCCGCCATCATCCTCGCGGTCCCGCTGGTCCTGACCTATGTCGAAACCGGCCTGGTCCCGCGCCTGCCGACCGCGATCCTGGTCACGGGAATGACCATCGTCGCGGTGCTGTGCGTCTTCGCCGGCCTCATTCTCGACACCGTCACCCGTGGAAGACGTGAGATGCGGCGGCTAGCCTATCTTGCGCTCGACGGCGTGATCCCAAGTGTAGAGTTTCCGCATCACTGAACGAAATTGTGACGGCGGCGTGACTTTCTCGTTCCGCCTGAGACGCGGCTGAATTATCCCGTTTTAGATGGGCCGGTTTCGGCCCCAAGGAACGGGGAAACCAATGACGCCGACATACACCCTACTTCGTTCGGGCGTGGCCCTTGCCGCGCTGATGATTGCCACAGCAGCTCAGTCGCAAGACACCCTGCCGCCGCCCGAGGTCGAAGCAGGCGTTGCACCCCAGGCTGCGCCCAGCGATGAGACGACCCGCGAAGGCGAGATCGTCATCACCGGCTCGCGTATCCGCCGCAATCCGCTCGACCTCGATGCTCCGCGCGTATTTGTCGACCAGGCGGACATTGCCAAGACCGGGCTTTCGTCGATCAACGATGTCCTCCAGCGTCTGCCCAGTTCGGGTGGTGGCCTCAACAGCAAGTTCAACAATTCGGGTAACCTCGGAAATCCGCCAGACGGCGGCGGCGTTGGCGCCGGCGCCGCGGAAATCGACCTGCGCTACCTGGGTTCGCGCCGGGTGCTCGTGCTGGTCGACGGCCTGCGTTACGTCAACGGCGCGTCGGCTTCGGGCGTTCCGGGCTCGACCGACCTCAATTCGATCCCTGAATCAGCGATCGAGCGCGTCGAAATCCTTCAGGATGGCGCCTCGGCGATTTACGGCTCGGACGCGATCGCCGGCGTGGTCAATATCATCACGAAGAGCAAACAAGCGGGCTTCGTTGGCTCGGCCCAATATGGCCAGTACGGCCAGGGCGACGGCGAAACGCAAAATTACCAGCTCAGCTGGGGCAATGGGAACGACGGCCCGATTCAGCTCGTGGTGGGCGGCAATTACGTCAAGCAGGACCCGGTCAGCGCCGACGATCGATCGCTGTCCAGATTCCCGTTCCCTTATGCCGAAAGCTGCAACGTCATCCGCGGCGGGGCCCAGGTCGGCGGCTGCTCGGGCTTCCTGCCCAACGGCCGCTACGCAATCTTCGGCGAGGACCTGACGCTGATCGCGCCGGTCCTCAACCGGCCCTCGACGCCAGCCGATTTCCGGCCCTTCGTCAGCCCGGCGGACCGTTTCAACTTCGGGCCGTTCAACTTCATCCAGATTCCGCTTGAGCGATATGGCGGCTTCGCCAACGTCCGCGCTGAGTTGACTGACTCGGTCAACCTGTCGGTCAAGGCGATCATCAACCGGCGCAAATCGAAGAACCAGGCGGCGCCCTTGCCGTTCGGCGTGGGCGTGGCCGCGGGCCTGACCCCGGTTCTTGACAGCATTGTCGTCGACGCGACCAATCCGTTCAATCCGTTCGGAGTCGACCTCGACAGCACCAACACGGACTTCATCCTGCGCCGCTTCGTCGAGGGCGGCCCGCGCCGGTTCAGCCAGACCGTCGACACGTTCTACACCACCGCCACGCTCGACGGCCGCTTCAGTTTCATGAACTCGGACTGGTTCTGGGACGTCAACGCGGTCTACGGTCGCAACAAGGCCAAGCAGACGATGCTCGGCAACATCAATTCGGACCGCCTGCGCCGCGCGCTCGGCCCGATCGCCCTGTGCACCGGCGACTGCGTTCCGTTCAACCTGTTCGGCGGCGCGGGATCGATCACCCAGCAGATGATGGACTATGTGACGTTCATCCAGAAGGACAGCAGCAAACAATCCACCTGGGACTTTTCCGCGAACGTGTCGGGCAATCTGTTCGAGCTTCCGGGCGGGTCGTTCGGGGTCGCCATGGGCGTCGAATATCGCAAGCTACGCGGCCGCTTCGATCCCGATCCGGTGGTCGCCGCGGGCTTCAGCTCCGACATTCCCGCGCTTCCCACCAGGGGCAGCTATTCGGTCAAGGAAGCCTATGTCGAGCTGAATGCGCCGATCCTCGCGGACCGTCCCGGCTTCGAGTTGCTCGAGCTGAGCGGCGCGGCGCGCTTGTCCGATTATTCCACGTCGGGCTCGACGACGACCTTCAAGGGCGGCGTCAACTACAAGCCGTTCCAGGCCCTGCGGCTGCGCGGTTCCTATTCCGAAGGTTTCCGCGCGCCGTCGATCGGCGAATTGTTCGGCTCCCAGTCGCGTTTCGACCAGACGATCAGCGATCCCTGCTCGAACGACAGCACGGCGGCGCAGAATTTCAACAATAATGCGACGGTCCGTACCAATTGCATCGCGGCCGGCGTTCCCGCCGACGGCTCCTATGCCCAGGCCAATCCCCAAATCTCGATTTTGGTCGGCGGCAATGATGCGCTCACCCCCGAATCATCGAAGAGCTGGGTGTTCGGCGGTGTGTTCGCGCCGGACTTCTTCCCGCGCTTCTCGGTCGAGCTAAACCACTATAATATCAAGGTGAAGGGTGCGATCCAGGCGGTGCCCGCGACTACCACGCTGACCAATTGCGCGGTCAACAACGATCCCGCCGCCTGCGCGCTGGTGACCCGCGCCAACGGTAACCTCACCCAGATCGTCGGCCTATTGCAAAATATTGCGGCGATCGAGACCAAGGGCATTGACCTCAATGTCGCCTATCGCACCTTGCAAGGGCCGATGGGCCGGTTCGGCTTCACCTGGAACAACACCTTCCTCAGGAAATATGACCTGATCGTTCCGTCTGCGGCTGGTCAGGAGGTGCTCGAGCGCGAAGGCAAGGTGGTGGGCAGCCCGGTCCAGGGTTTCCCCAAGTGGAAGTCCGTGGCTGCCGTCGATTGGGACTTGGCGCAGTTCGGCGCAACCCTCACGGGGCGCTATGTGTCCAAGCTCCAGGAAGCGACGGCAAACCCGCCGCATACGCTCAACTCGCGTTTCTATACGGATGTCCAGCTGCGCTGGAACCCGACCTATTGGGGAAACCGCCTGAGCTTCGCAGCCGGCGTCAACAATTTGTTCAACGTCCGGACTCCGGGCTGCATCACCTGCGACGGGCCGAACTTCGATCCGACCTCGCACGATGCGCCGGGGCGGTTCTTCTATGGCCGGATCGGGTTGCGGCTCGACACCCGCAGGGAACCGGCGCCGGTCTACACGCCGGCCCCTCCGCCGCCGCCGCCGGCCGAGCCGCTGCCGGCCCCGGTGGTCGAGCAGCCTGCGCCTCCGCCTCCGCCACCCCCTTCGTCAGGCGAGCGCGGCAAATAAGTCGAAGCGTTTCGAATGAAGGAAGGCCTCGCCCGGTGGGCGGGGCCTTCTCTTTATGTTCAAAGCCTGCAGCGGGCATTCGCACCCGGCTTGAAGTGTGCCGCGATCCGCCCGATGTAGGGCGCGCCAACAGCCCAGAAAGTATTTTCGTGACCGACCATCAAGACATTGCGTCCGCCCTTGTTCCGATCGTCATCGAGCAGTCCAACCGGGGCGAGCGCAGCTTCGACATCTATTCGCGGCTGCTGCGCGAGCGGATCGTGTTCATAACCGGGCCGATCGAGGACCATATGGCTTCGCTGATCACCGCCCAATTGCTCTTCCTCGAGTCCGAGAACCCGAAGAAGGACATCTTCATGTACATCAACTCGCCGGGCGGCGTGGTCACCGCCGGCCTCGCGATCCACGACACGATGCAATATATCCGGCCCAAGGTTTCGACCGTGTGCATCGGCCAAGCGGCGTCGATGGGCAGCTTCCTCCTCGCCGCGGGCGAGCCCGGGATGCGCGTTGCCCTGACCAACAGCCGGATCATGATCCACCAGCCTTCCGGCGGCGCCCAGGGCATGGCCTCGGACATCGAAATCCAGGCGCGCGAGATCCTGCGCATGCGCCAGCGCCTCAATGAGCTCTACGCCAAATATACCGGCCAGAAGATCGAGGCGATCGAGAAGGCGATGGACCGCGACAAGTTCCTCGAAGCCGACGAGGCCAAAGCCTTCGGAATCATCGACGAGGTGTTCGAGACCCGGCCGGAAGCGGGCGAAGACGCCGGCACCCACGCCGGGGACGTGACTCCGGCGTAGTCCGATGCCGGGGGCGGCATTCGCGAGGATCATCGCCGCCGCCGCCGCAATGCTGCTCGGCACCCCGGCGGCGTCGGCCGAGACCGCCGATGTTCGCGCCGGCCGCTTGATCGACCCGGCTTCGGCGCGGGTCCTGACCGACCAGCGAATCCGCATCGTCGACGGGCAAGATCGCCGCGGTCTCCGAGTGGCGAGACGCCGATGGCCCGGCGGCCATCGACTGGTCGTCCAAGACCGTTCTCCCCGGCCTCATCGACCTGCACACGCATGTCGCCGACGGCTCGACCCAAAGCAGCGACCCGCTCTCCATGCTCAAGCTTGGAGAAGCGGCGACCATCCTCAAGGCCGCCGAGGCGGCGCGGATCATGCTCGCTTCGGGCTTCACCACGGTCCGCGACGTCGGAGTCTATCGCGGGCTGACCGACGTCGCGCTGCGCGACGCGATCGACGCCGGGACCGTCGAAGGACCGCGGATGAAGGTCGCGGGCGGCTATATCACGACGCCGGGCGGGGGCGGGGACGTCGACGGGCTCGCCGCCGACGTGCCGGTGCCGCCGCAATTCCGGATCGGGGTCGTCCGCAATGCCGACGAAGCGCGCGACCGCGCGCGCTTTCTGCTCGACCACGGCGCGGACTTCATCAAGCTCATCGCCACCGGCGCGGTGCTGGCGATGGGCAGCGAGCCCGGCGCGCTCGAGCTCTCGCCGGAGGAGATGAAGGCAGCCTGCGACGAGGCCCGGCTGCGCGGCTCTTATTGCATCGCCCACGCCCACGGCGCCGACGGGATCAAGGCGGCAATCCGCGCCGGAGCGCGAACCATCGAGCACGCCTCCTTCCTCGACGCCGAGGGGATCGCCCTCGCCAAACGGCATGGCGTGTGGCTGGCGATGGACATCTACAATGGCGACTGGATCGAGGAGGTCGGCACGAAAGAGGGCTGGCCGGCCGAATATCTGCGCAAGAACCGCGAGACCACCGACGTCCAGCGGCGCGGGTTCGCCGCGGCGATCAAGGCCGGCGCGCCGCTGGTCTTCGCGACCGACGCGGCGGTCTATCCCTACGGCCTCGGAGCGCGCCAGTTCGCGTACATGGTCCGCTATGGGATGACCCCGATTCAGGCGATCCGATCGGCGACCAGCGAGGCCGCGAAAGCGATGCGCATGGAAGGCCAGGTCGGAACCCTGGCTCCAGGAGCCTGGGGCGACCTGATCGCGGTCGATGGCGATCCGCTTGCGCGACGTGCGCGTGCTCGAGCGAGTCAGCGGCGTGGTCAAGGCCGGGAAGCTCGTCAGCCCGGACTGAGCTTGATTAACCTCCGGCGGGCTTGACCCGGCGATAGCGGAGCACTTGCTCGGACACCTTGCCGTCCTTGCCCTTGATCCGCACGACATGCTCGGAACTGTCGGGGCCGGTGCGGCGGATCGTGAGGCCGTCGAAATACCAATTGTCCCCCTCCGCGGCGACCAGCGGGAAGCGGACGAAACGCTCCTTCTCCTCCCACGCCGTCATGTCCGGGTTGAAGTGGCGGACTCGATATTCGATCGAATTGCCGACCTCGGCGATCATCACGAACTCGTACATCTCGGGCTTGCCGTCCCTCGCCACGGAGAAGTGTCCGGGCATCTGGCCGCCGATCGGGGCCGAATAGGTCTCGTGCAGCACCGCGCCGAAGCCTTCGCCGCTCCATTCGCCGACCAGCCAGGCGAGGTCGGAAACCTTGGCCGCGGGCGAGGCGGCGCCGGGCCCGAGCACCCGAGTCTGCTGGGCGAGCGCGGGCGCCGGGGCGAGCCACAGCAATATTGCCAGGACGGTCGCGATCCGCATGGTGCCATCATATCCGGGTGCGACAGCCAAATTCAACCAGCATCTGTTCCCCTATTGTTCTGTGCGAACAAATAGAATACAGACTGACGAACCGGCGGGGCTCGGACCGCTGCCGGGCAGGGGGCGAATCGTCCCTTGCCAAAACTGGGAGAGGATGGTCATGGCTACGCAGCTCAAAGTCGTCAGCGGAATGGAATCGCCGGGCATGGATCGCCAGAAAGCCTTGGAAGCCGCGCTCGCGCAGATCGATCGTGCCTTCGGCAAAGGCTCGGCGATGAAGCTCGGGTCAGCCGCGAGAAGATCGAGATCGATACGGTTTCGACCGGAAGCCTCGGGCTCGACATCGCGCTCGGCGTCGGCGGCTTGCCCCGCGGCCGGGTGATCGAGATTTACGGGCCGGAGAGCTCGGGCAAGACGACGCTCGCGCTCCACGCCATCGCCGAGGCGCAGAAGATCGGCGGGACCGCCGCCTTCGTCGATGCCGAGCATGCGCTCGACCCGGGCTACGCCAAGAAGCTCGGAGTCGACATCGACGAATTGATCGTGTCGCAGCCCGACACCGGCGAGCAGGCGCTCGAAATCGTCGATACCCTGGTGCGCTCGAACGCGGTCGACGTGCTGGTGGTCGATTCGGTCGCCGCTTTGGTCCCGCGCGCCGAGATCGAGGGCGAGATGGGCGACAGCCACGTCGGCTTGCAGGCGCGGCTGATGAGCCAGGCGCTGCGCAAGCTCACCGGCTCGATCAGCCGCTCGCGCTGCACCGTCATCTTCATCAACCAGGTGCGGATGAAGATCGGCGTGATGTACGGCAATCCCGAGACGACGACCGGCGGCAATGCGCTGAAATTCTACGCCAGCGTACGGCTCGACATTCGCCGCACCGGCCAGATCAAGGACCGCGACGACATCGTCGGCAACACGACCCGGGTGAAGGTGGTCAAGAACAAGGTCGCGCCGCCGTTCAAGCAGGTCGAATTCGACATCATGTACGGCGAGGGCATCAGCAAGGTCGGCGAGATTCTCGACCTCGGGGTCAAGGCCGGGCTGATCGAGAAATCGGGCAGCTGGTTCAGCTACGACAGCGTGCGCATCGGCCAGGGCCGCGAGAACGCCAAGACCTATCTCAAGGACAATCCCGAAGTCGCGCAGCGGATCGAGAATGCGATCCGCGGCCGCACCGAGGAGGTCGGCGAGGCGTTGATGGCCGGTCCCGGCGACCAGGACGGGGATGTCGCGGACGAATAGTCCGCTTCAGGCGCAATTCGAGCTTCCCAGGGGTGCGGGGTCCGCCGGTCGGGCCCCGCATTCCGTTTGCCGATCCGTCGCCGCGCGCGGTCCCTCGCGCCGAAGGGCTCAGCAAAGATCGTCGGGCATCATCGGGGTCGGGTCGGCCGACGAATCGACCGGTAGGCCTAGCGAACAGGCGCTTGGGCTCGGTCGCCACGACAATCGCGAAGCCGGCCACGGCGCAGCCGAAAATGCCGACGAGGAAGGGGAACACCGTGCCGTCATAGGCCTGGCCGATGGCGAAGCCGATCAGCGCCGAGCCGATCGTCCCGATCACGCCCTGGACCGATGAGGCGGTCCCCGCGATCGGCGCCATATGCTCCATCGCCAGCGTTCCGAAATTGGATGAGGTGAACGAGAAGCACATCATCGTCAGGCCCTGCATGACGACGAACACCCACAGGCTCTCCAACCCGAGGAGCGCGATGGCGAGGTGAAGCCCGGTGACGACGATGAGCAAGAGCGAGCTGACGTGGCCGACGCGGCGGAGGCCGAAGCGCTCGACGATCCGGCTGTTGCCGTAGGACGCGAGCGCCATCGGCGCGGCGATGCAGGCGAAGACCAGGCCGATCAGCGCGGGCTCAGCCGAAGACCTCGAAGACCAGCTGCTGAATCTGCGAAATATAAGCGATCAGCGCGGCGAAGCTGACGGTCAGCGCCAGCGTGTAGCCGAGCGATTGGCGTTCCCTGAGCGTCGCCCACATCGCGCTCGCCCATCGGCCGCCATTCGAGCGAGCGCCGATATTCGGGGTGAAGCGTCTCCGGCAGGCGAATCCACGCCCAGGCCAGCATCGCCGCCGCGTAGAGCGCGAGGACGATGAAAATCCCGCGCCACGGGAACAGCAGCAGCACCCCCTGGCCGACCAGCGGGGCGAGCACCGGCACGATCATGAAGGTCATGAACACCAGGCTCATGATCCGGGCCATCGATTCGCCCTCGAACAGGTCGCGGATCATCGACACGACCAGCACGCGGGTGACCGCGGCCGACGCGCCCATCGCCACCCGCCCGGCGATCAGCAATTCGAAGCTTGCCGCGACCCCGCACAGCAAAGCGAACAGGGCATAGAGGATGACCCCGGCGGCGAGCACCGGCTTGCGTCCGAAGCGGTCGGCGAGCGGTCCCCAGATCGAGCTGGGTCGAGCCGAAGCCGAGGAAATAGGCGATGACGACGAGCTGGGTGCGGTTCTCCTCGGCGACCCCGAGGTCCTCGCCGATCTGCGGCAGCGCGGGGATCATCGCGTCGATGGCGAAGGCGTTCAAGCGCCATCAGCAGCGCGAGAAGCGCGGTCATCTCGCGCGCGCCGGGGCGCCGCGGGCCATCCTTGGTTGCTTGAGCGAACATGAAGGATCGCCCTGCTGGCCCAGCCGCGGATAAGGTGCAAGGGTCGCCGGATCGAAAGGGGAGAGCGATGCGCGAAATCGTCCTGGTCGGGCTTCCGACCGACAGCCACTCGAGCTTCCTGCGCGGCGCCGCCGAGGCGCCGGCCGCGATCCGCTCGGCCCTGTGGTCGGATCATTCGAACGCGGCCAGCGAATCGGGGCTCGAGCTCGGCGCGGATATCGACGTGCGCGACCTCGGCGATCTCGCGCTCGACGGTCAGGGCGACGATTTCGAGGCGATTCGCCGTGCCGCGCTCGAGGCGGCGCGCTCGGGCGCGCTTCCGATCTTCCTCGGCGGCGACCATATGGTGACCTTCCCGATCGTCGCCGGGCTCGCCGAACATCTCGGCCCGCTGAGCATCCTGCACTTCGACGCCCACCCCGACCTGTACGACGATTTCGGCGGCGACCCGCTGAGCCACGCCTCGCCGTTCGCGCGGATCATGGAGCGCGGGCTCGCGCGCCGGCTGGTCCAGGTCGGCATCCGAACGCTCAACCGCCATTGCCGCGAGCAGGCCGAGCGGTTCGGGGTCGAGATCGTCGAAATGCGCGCGTTCGACCCGGCAAGAGTGCCGATCCCCGAGGGACCGCTCTATGTCAGCATCGACCTCGACGAACTCGACCCGGCGTTCGCGCCGGGGGTGTCGCACCACGAGCCGGGCGGGCTGTCGGTGCGCGAACTGCTGTCGGTCCTGCACCGCATCCCGGCGCCGATCGTCGGCGCCGACGTGGTCGAATATAATCCTCGCGCGACATCAACGGAATGACCGCGACGGTCGCCGGCAAACTGGTCAAGGAGCTGGCCGCGCTCGGCTCGCCTTGACGGCGCGGCGCGGAGCCGCAAACGCTGGCGCCCACGACCTGAAGAGAGGGATGAGCATGGCCGAGGCGGTGAAGAGCAGGTCGCTGAGCCTGCAGTGGCAGATGCTGGTCGGCTTCATGGTCGGCCTGATCCTCGGCCTGATCGCCTATTCGACGTCGCGCGACGCGGCCTGGGTCGAAACGCTGACCACCTATGTCACCGTGCCGATCGGGCAGATATTCCTGCGCCTGCTGTTCATGCTGGTGATCCCGTTGCTGTTCTCGGCGCTGGTGGTCGGAATTTCCGAAATGGGGGAGATCCGGTCGCTCAAGCGCGTCGGGCTGCGGACCCTGTTCTACACCGTCATCGTCTCGGCGATCGCGGTCGCGGTCAGCCTGGTCGCGGTCAATGTGTTCAAGCCGGGCGCCGGGGTCGATCGCGCCGCGGCGGACCAAATGCTTCGAGGAGTCGGCCGGTCGCGCCGGCGAAATCGTCAAGGCCGGGACCGAACAGCCCACCGGGCATCGACGCCTTCGTCAACATCGTCCCCAACAACCTCATCGAGGTGATGGGTTCGAACAGCGCGATCATCTCGGTGATGTTCTTCGCTTTGTTCTTCGGCATCGGCCTGTTGCTCACCGACACGCCGCAATTCTCGGGTCCTGCAGCGCGGGTTCGAAGGGTTGTTCGACGTTACGATGCGGCTGATCATGCTGGTCATCAAGCTGGCGCCGATCGCGGTCGCCTGCTTCATGTTCAACCTCGCGGCCCTGTTCGGCTGGGACCTGCTGATCCGGCTCTCGGCCTACGTCGGGGTCGTGCTTCTGGCGCTCGCGATCCAGATGTTCGTCGTCTTCCCGCTGCTTCTGGCGACGCTCGGCAAGAAGAACCCGATCGCCTTCTTCCGCGAAACCCAGGAGGCCAGCGTCATGGCCTTTTCGACCGCCTCGTCGAACGCCACTTTGCCGACCTCCCTGCGGGTTGCGGACCTGCGGTTGAAGCTGCCGCCACGGGTATCGCGCTTCGTTCTCACCATCGGCGCCACCGCCAACCAGAACGGCACCGCGATGTTCGAAGGGCGTGACCGTCCTGTTCCTCGCCCAATTCTTCGGAATCGACCTCAGCCTCGGCCAGCAATTGATGGTCATGCTGGTGTGCATCCTCGGCGGAA
The DNA here is from genome assembly GCA_963722545.1 of uncultured Alphaproteobacteria bacterium. GTDB lineage: Bacteria > Pseudomonadota > Alphaproteobacteria > Sphingomonadales > Sphingomonadaceae > Sphingomicrobium. Next base: position 478,732 of record CAVRMK010000005.1, on the reverse strand, counting down.
TCGGAACCGCGGGCGTGCCCGCGGGCTCGCTGCCGGTGGTCGCGCTGATCCTGGCGATGGTCGGGATCGACCCGCAGGCGATCGCTCTGGTGCTGGGCGTCGACCGCTTCCTCGACATGTGCCGGACGACCCTCAACGTCGTCGGCGATCTTGTCGCGGCGCAGGTCATTTCGGCGCACGAGCCGGAGCCCGAGGTGGCCACTGCATGAGCGACGGGATCGTCGAGTTCGGGCGCGAGGTGCTGCGCGACGAGGCGCGCGCGCTCGAGGCGCTGGCTGACAGCCTTGGCGCGGAATTCGACAAGGCGATCGCGCTGATCCTCGGCTGCGGCGGCAAGATCATCGTCTGCGGGCTCGGGAAGTCGGGCCATGTCGGTCGCAAGGTCGCGGCGACCTTCGCCTCGACCGGGACCACCGCCATTTTCCTTCACCTCGCCGAGGCGATCCACGGCGACCTTGGAATGGCGGCGAAGGGCGACGTCGCGCTGCTGATCTCGCACAGCGGCGAGACAAGCGAGCTCGACCATGTCATCGACCATTTCAAGACGGTCGGGATCCCGATCATCGCCATCACCGGCAATCCGGGCTCGATGCTTGGCGAGGCGGCCACGGCGCCCCTGATCCTGCCCCACTGGCGCGAGGTCGGACCCGAGGCGGTGGCGCCGACGACCTCGACCACGATGACCCTGGCGCTGGGCGACGCATTGGCGATGACGGTGATGCGCGAGAAGGGCTTTTCGAGGACCGATTTCGGCCGGCTCCACCCCGGCGGGTCACTCGGCGCCCGGCTGAAGCCGGTGGAGCGGTTGATGCACGATGGCGATGCGATGCCGCTGATCGCCGCCGACGCCTCGATTCACGAGGCGATCGTCGAGATGAGCGCCAAGCGGCTCGGGCTGGTCGGCGTGACCGACGAGGACGGGCGGCTTGCAGGCGTGATCACCGACGGCGATTTGCGCCGCAACATCGAGCGCGGACTCGACCATGAGGCGCGCGACTTCATGACGTCCAACCCGAAGACGATCGCGCCCGATTCGCTGGTCGACGAGGCGCTCGGCCTGTTCGACGAGTATCGGATCACGGCGCTGTTCGTGGTCGATGGCGAGCGGCCGGTCGGGGTACTCCACATTCACGATTGCCCGGCCGCGCGATGAGGTTCGGGCGGTGACAACCGCGATCCTGATCCCGGCGCGGTTCCAGTCATTGCGCTTCCCGGGCAAGCCTTTGGTCGAATTGAAGGGCGCGGGCGGGGCGGCGAAGCCGCTGATCCAGCGCAGCGTCGAGGCAGCGAGACGGGTTGCCGGGGCCAACAGCGTCCATGTCGTCACCGACGACGATCGGATTGCCGATTGCGCGATGGGTTTCGGGGCCGAAGTGATCATGACCAGCCCCGAATGCCGCAACGGCACCGAGCGCTGTGCCGAGGCGCTGTCGCGGCTCCCCGCGGACATCGACCTCATCGTCAATTTCCAGGGCGACGCCCTGCTCACCCCGCCGGGCTACGTCGAGGCCTTGATCGCGCGGATGGCGGACGACCGCGATGCCTTGGTCGCGACCCCGGCGCTGCGCTTGCGCGCGGCGGACGTTCGGGCGCTCCAGGCCGAGGAAGCGGCCGGGCGGGTCGGGGGCACCAGCGTCGTCGTCGATCGCCAGGGCCACGCACTCTATTTCTCCAAGCGGCTGATCCCGCATTTGCCGGACGGCGCGCTTGAGGCCGAGGCATCTCCGGTGCGGCTGCACATCGGGGTCTATGCCTACCGCCGCGAGGCGCTCAACCGCTATGTCGCCGCGCCGGTCAGCGAGCTCGAGACGCTCGAGGGGCTCGAGCAACTGCGCTTCCTCGTCGAAGGCGTGAAGATGGCGGTGGTCGAGGTCGAGACTCCGCCCTTCGCCCTGCGCGAATTGAACAATCCCGAGGACGTCGCTCCGATCGAGCAGGCGCTGGCCGAGGCCGGGCTCGAATGAGCCCGTTCTGGGCGAGCCTGGATTCGAAGTACCGGGCGATTCTCTGCGACGTGTGGGGCGTGGTCCACGACGGGGTCCGGCTCTATCCGTTTGCGGCCGAGCGGCTTCGCGGGTGGCGCGAGGAGGGGCGGCGCGTGATTCTTGTCACCAACGCGCCGCGGACCGCCGAGTCGGTCGAGCAGCAATTGGCGCGGATCGGGCTTCCGAGCGACTGCTGGGATGAAATCGCGACCAGCGGAGAGGCAGGAATCGCGGCGCTGGTCGAGCTCGGCGCGCCGGTCGGCTTCATCGGCACCCCGGGCGATCGCTTAGTGATCGAGGGGAGGGGCGTGAAGATTGCCGAATCCGGCTTCTCCGACCTCGCCTGCACCGGGATCGACGGAGTGCGGCTGCATGCCGACGACTATCGCAGCGAGCTCGAGACATGCCACGAAGCCGGGGTCACGCTCCACTGCCTCAACCCCGACCGGATCGTGCTCCGCGGCGGCATCGAGGAGGATTGCGCCGGCGCGATCGCCGACCTCTACGAAGCGATCGGCGGCCGCGTCGAATGGTACGGCAAGCCCCACGCCCACATCTACGAGCACGCGCTCCACCTTGCCGGAGATCCGCCGCCCGAAGCGGTGCTCGCGGTCGGCGATTCGCTCCGCACCGACGTGCTCGGGGCGGCGCGGATGGGCTTCGACACCGTCTATGTCGCCGGCGGAATCCACCGCGGCGAGACGATTCCCCCCGATTTCGCGTCGCGCAACGGGCTCGGAGACTGGCGCCCGGTCGCAATCGTCGACGGCCTCGCCTAAAGGGGCGCCATGAAATTGCTTGGACGTGAAATCGGGCTCGACCGGCCCCTGTTCCTGATCGCCGGCCCGTGCGTGGTCGAAAGCTATGAGCTCCAGGCCCGGACGGCTGAGCGACTGAAGGCGATCACCGACAAGCTCGGCATCCTCTTCATCTTCAAATCGAGCTTCGACAAGGCCAACCGCTCGAGCGACAAGAGCTTTCGCGGCCCGGGCATGGACGAGGGGCTCCAAATCCTCGCGCGGGTGCGCGACGCGCTCGGCGTCCCGATCCTGACCGATGTCCACGACATCCCGCAGGTCGCTCCGGTGGCCGAGGTCGTCGACGTGCTCCAGACGCCCGCATTCCTCGCCCGCCAGACCGACTTCATCCATGCGGTCGCGAGCGCGGGCAAGCCGGTCAACATCAAAAAGGGCCAGTTCATGGCCCCGCACGACATGGTCAATGTCGTCGACAAGGCGCGCGGCGCGGCCAAGGCGGCCGGCGGAGACGGCGACAACATCATGGTGTGCGAGCGCGGCGCGAGCTTCGGCTACAACAACCTCGTCTCCGACATGCGCAGCCTCGCGATCATGCGCGAGACCGGCTGCCCGGTGGTGTTCGACGCGACCCATTCGGTCCAGCTTCCGGGCGGGCAGGGGACGTCAAGCGGGGGCCAGCGCGAGTTCGTGCCCGTGCTCGCACGCGCCGCGGTCGCGAGCGGGGTCAGCGGGCTGTTCATGGAAACCCATCCCGACCCGGCCAACGCCAAGTCGGACGGCCCCAACGCCTGGCCGCTCGACCGGATGGAGCGCCTGTTGACCACTTTGGTCGACCTCGACCGGCGGGTAAAGGAGGACGGCCTGGAGGAGATGGTCGCATGAAGCGCGCGGTCTTCGTCCAGACCAACAAGAAGCAGCTGCTCGGCGCGAAGATCAGCGCCTACAGCTATTCCCGCAACAGCAAGCGGCCCGAGAGCTTCGAGGTCCACATCATGCACGCCGAGGATTTCCCGCGGCTGATGAAACAGGGCCAGTCGATCCTTCGCGCCGGCACGATCCGCGACTGGGACCCCGGCGACCTGCAAAGCTTCACGCCGACCCGCTTCGCCCCGCCCAAATTGATGGGGTATGAGGGCCGCGCGGTGGTGACCGATCCGGATTGCTTCGGGGTCGGCGACGTCGCCGAGCTGCTCGACCGCGACATGGGCGGAAAGTCGGTGATGGCGGTCGCTCGGCCCGGCCACAACAAGCGCAACGACTATATCGCCACGTCGGTGATGCTGCTCGATTGCGCGAAGCTCAGGCACTGGGACCCGGACAAGGACCAGGAGGACCTGTTCGAGAAGCGCTTCGACTATATTGACTGGATCGAGCTGAAGCGGCAGCCGGCGGAGACGATCGGGTTGCTCGAACCCGAGTGGAATGATTTCGACCGGCTGACGCCGAACACCAAGATCCTCCACACGACCAAGCGCCGCACGCAGCCGTGGAAGACCGGCTTGCCGGTCGATTATACGCTCCGCGAGCGAGGCGCGCTCGACTTCATCCGGCGGTGGAAACGGCGCCGCTACGACCGCCATCCCGACCGCAACCAGGAGGCCCTGGTCTATTCGCTGCTCGCCGAAATGGTCGACAAAGGGCTGGTCACCCGGTCGGAGATCGAGGCCGAGATGGCGGCCAATCACGTGCGCCACGACAGCCTCGAAGTGATGGAGCGTTACCGCGGCTGGCGCGGGCTAGAGGCGGCCTAGCAGCTTGCGTACCGCCGCGGCGGCTTGCTCGGCGGGTCGCGGGATCGTGCGCGGCTTCCTGGGTCCATCCTCAAGCGTTCCGGCGAGCCCCTCAGCGACAAGGTGGTCCCAGAAGCGGCGAAGATCGCGGCGGTGCGAATTCTTGCCCAACTCAAGCGGTTCGGGCCCTAGCTTGCTGCACCCTCGGGCATCCTGCCCGAGCGGGATGATCGCGACCTTCTTGCCGGCCTGGATCGCTTCGGACAGCATCGACAGGCTGTCGCCGGTGACGAAAATCTCGTCGGCAGCGCCGAGAAGCGCCGAATAGGACGGGAAATCGCCCTCGACCAGGCGGACCCGTTCGGAGGCCGAGGCGATGACCCGAAGCGAAGCGATGAGGTCGGCCGGAGTCCGGCGGCTGGGCAGGATGAGTGCCGTTCCCTTTGGCCCAATCTCGAGCGCGCGGAGGATCGGCGGCGCGGGCAATTGCCAATATTTGGTCGGCCCCCCGACCGCCACGAGCCGGACCGGGCGCTCGAGCGAGTCGAGCCATTTCTGCTCTTCCACCGTCGCAAGCGGGAGCGGGACGAACGGGCTCATCGTCACCGGAAGAAGCACCACGTTCGCGCTGTCGGGAACCGGATATTGGCGCGTGGTGACGATGAGGTCGAACAGCTGGTCCTGGCCGTGCGGGTGCCCAATCCGGACGATCTTCGCGCGCCCGTCCGAGCGGCGCTTGATCCAGCGCGCGACCGGGACGCTGCGCCGGCCGACGCAAATGATGAGATTAGGCCAGGGCGGCCGGAGCTCGGCGCGGTTGGCGCGCTTCACCGCCGCGAGCGTCGGCGGGAGCGACAAGCTGAACCGCTGAAGCATATTATAGGCGAGGTTCTTGACCTCGAACGGGAGCCCGAGGGCCTTGCCGAGCGCGATCGCCTGGTTGTTGTCGCCGGTCCTGCCCCCGAGCAGAAGCCAGACGATTGGCTTGGCCATCAGGGCGCGAACCTCGTCCCGAGCCGCTCGCGCAGCGCCTCGACGGCGAGCGCGACCGGGTCCTGGAACCGACCTTTCCGGGGATTCTCCACACTTCCCGCGAGGCCCATCACCTGGACGTGGCGCCAGAAACGGCGGACGTCGCGCAGCCGGTTCGAATCGGGGTCACCGCCTAGCCGGAGCTTCCCGCGGACGTCGGGGCACACGGGCACGAGACCGACCGGGCGGCCGGTGGCGATCGCCTCGGAGATCATCGAGACGCTGTCGGCGGTGACGAAGTGCGCGTCCGCGTCGGCGAGCGCGATCGCGTAGCGAAGCTCCGGCCCGGAAAGGATGGCGTGCGGTGATCCCGCGATCAGCTCGCCGACCAGCGCGACCGCGCTTTTGGGCGTTCGCGGGCTGGGCACCGCGATCAACGTCCCTCTTTCCCGGCGCGCCCGCCCGAGCAGGGTTTCGACCGCTCCCCTGAGGCGCGGGAGGTCGAGCCGCCACATCGGCGCTCGCCCGCCGAGCGACAGCAGGAGGTGCGGCCGGGGCAGCGAATTGAGCAGGCTTTGTTCGGCGGGGCTTGCCGGCGGGGGCACCGCGAAGCGGTTCATCGCCAATGGCAGCCATACGACATTGTCGGCGTCCGGGACCGGATATTGGGGCGTGGTGATGACGAGGTCGAAGTCGGCGCTTGGAGCCCTCGGGTGGCCGAGCCGGACGATCCTGGTCGTGCCGCCGCTCTGCGCGCGGATCCAATGCGCCACGGGCACCGAGCGCCGACCGATGCCGATGACCAGGTCCGGCCAGGGAGCCGCGAGCAACGACCGGCTCCCCGGGGTGAGGTGCCAGGTCGAGCGCGGGAACAGGCGCATCAACAGGCGCGAGCTTCGGCGATATTCCAGGGTGCGTGTTTCGAACGGGAGGCCGAGGGCCTCGGCCAGTGCGAGCAGCTGGTGGTTGTCGCCGCGGCGCGAGCCCAGCAGCACCCAGATTCTCGGGGACTCGCTCATGTCTTGCGCAGCCGCCGATAGTCGCCCGAAAGCTGGATCGCCATGATCGCGGCATTGGCGGCGGTGGCGATGACGAAGGCGGCAGCGGCCCCGACCACGCCATATTCCCACGACAGAGGCGCCAATGCAGCGAAGAACAGGACGCTGGCGAGCAGCCGCGCCTTGAGCGGATCGCCGGCCCGGCCGAGCGCGTAGAGCATTGGCGGCAGCGGGAAGGAGATGATGGCGATGAGCGGCACCGCCATCAGCACGACCAATGGTTCGTAGGCGCCGAGGAAATCCTTGCCGAAGAGCAGGGAGATTAATGGCTTGCCGCCGACTATCAGGATGAGGATAGCGATGATTCCAAGGGCCCCCGCAAGCGCCGCGCCACGCGTCATTAGCTTCCACGGCTTCTTGGTCGCGAGGTCCATGCGCACGATTTCGGGGTAGAAGGCCTTGGCGAGCAAATCGGCGGGCTTTTGCGCGCCGTCGGCGAGGCTCGACGCGATCCGGAACAGCGCGGCGCCGGCCGGGCCGAGCAGTCCGCCGACCGCCAGCCGGGCGATCGGTCCCCAGATGGTCTGGACCCCAATCGTCAAATTGACCTGTATGGCGAAGCGCCAGGCGCCGGGAAGCGTGTCGGCCTTGAGCGTCGGGCGGAGGCCGACGTGGAGGTTTTTGCGGCGAAGCTCGCGCCACGCGAGGAACCACAGGAACAGGTCGCCGGTGAGCTCGGTCACGAACCAGATGGCGACGAACACGGCGATATCCTGTCCGGTCGCGAAGGCAATGCCGGTCAGGGTCGCGCGGCTGATCGGGCTGATCGTTTCCGCCCAACTAATGAGATCGAATTGGTCGAGGGTTCGAAGCACCCCGCTGGGGGTCGCCGCCCCCATCACCGGGAGCAGCGTGCAATAGGCCATTGCAAGCCACCAATATTGGCGCTCGATCCCGACCCACGGGCCCACCAGCGGGAGCAGCAGGACCGCGGCGAGCATTCCAAGCACGCCGCTCAAAATGTCGAGCGCGGCGGCAAAGCCGGTGGACGACTTGAACTGTTCGGGATTGCCGGCGGCAAGCCCCTGACCGCCATAGCGGACGATGAGCTGCCACGACTGGAATTTGGCGATCCCGCTCGCCGCCTTGGCATAGCTGATGATCAGGATCAGCATCCCGAACATCATCAGCCCGAGCCCGCGCCCGGCGAAGGCCAGCGTCGCCAGCGAGCAAACCGCCGCGACCGCCTTGGACACGCCGAGATAGCTGCTGTTCTTGAGCAGCGAGCGGAAATGCTGGTCTTTGAACCAGTGCTTCATCCGTGCCGCTTAACACGGAAGCGTGGCACGCCAACCGACCAAATATGTCAGGCCGGTTCCGGCACCCGTTGCTGGATGACCCGGTCGGCCAGTGGGCCGTTGAGTTCGGCGAGGTGGTCGAACTCGGCCTCGTAGGTCGCCAGCCCCTGGCTTTGCGAGCGAAGCTCGGCCTCGAGCCCGCTCAGTTCCGCCTCGGGGAGCATGGCGTCGATCCGGTCCCATCCGGTCCAGCCGTCGCGCGGGCCCATGCCGAGCATCTGGCCGCGCCGACCGGCGATCGCCGAGGTGATTCGGCTGGTCGCGCTCGACGGGCAGACAACCGACAATTTGTGCATCGGCTCCAGGAGATGCGGATGCGCCGCCGACAGCGCTTCGTGCATCGCGATCCGCCCGGCGAGGCGAAAGGCGAGCTCGGAGCTGTCGACGGTGTGATAGCTGCCGTCGACCAGGGTGACCTCGCAATCCACTACCGGGAAGCCGAGCGGCCCCTTGACCATCGCTTCCTTCACGCCGTCCTCGACCGCCGGGATATATTGCTTGGGGATCGCGCCCCCGTGAATCTTCTCGGTGAAGCGGAAGCCCTCGCCGCGCGACAGGGGGCGAACCTCGATCACCACGTCCCCGAACTGGCCGTGCCCGCCCGACTGCTTCTTGTGGCGCCCCTTCTGGGTCACTGGGCGGCGGATCGATTCCTTGTAGCCGACCGCGGGCGGGTGGGTCTTCACCTCGACCCCGTAGCGGCGCTTCAAGCGCGCGATCACGCTGTTGAGGTGCTCGTCGTTGACGCCGCGCAGCCGAAGCTCGTGATTGGCCTCGTCATGCTCGATGATCAGCGCCGAATCCTCCTCGACCAGGCGGTGGATGGCGCCCGACAGCTTGACGTCGTCCTTGCGGTCGGTCGGCTCGATCGCGACCGCGCAGTTGCGCGCCGGCAGCTCGACCTCGATCGGCGGCGGGAGCTTGCCGGTGCCGAGCCATTCGCCGCTCTGGATCGAATCGACTTTCGCCACCGCGACGACATCGCCCTCGGTCGCCTCGGCGACCTTGGCGGTCTTCTCGCCCTGGACCCGGAACAAAGCGCCGAGGCGGGCATGGTCGTTTGCGCTCTTGAGGTCCGATCCCTCGGCGATCTTGCCGCCAAGGACTCGGGACAAAGCGAGGCGGCCGACCGAACCGTGGATGATCTTGAAGACGTGGAGCGCAGGGCTTTCGACCTCCAGCCGTGTCGCCGCCGCGGCGGGGCCGGGGACTTCGTGGCGGAGCGCTTTCAGCAAGCGACGGACTCCCCAGGCGCTGAGCGCCGAGCCGAACAACAGCGACACGCCGAGGTTCTCGCCGGTCTCGCGCGCGAGGTCGGTGAAGATTTTCTCGGGCGCGGGCTCCTGGTCCATCAGCAATTGTTCGAGAAGCTCATCGTCATGGTCGGCGAGCTGCTCGAGCATCTGGGTGCGCGCCTTCTTTTCGTCCTCGGCGAGGGTCTCGGGGATGTCGATCCGCTCCGATTCCTTGCCCGGCCGGTAATGGAAGGCGCGCTCGAGCGCCAAATCGACGAAGCCGGTGACCTTGTCGCCGTCGCGGATCGGGATCTGGCGGGCGATGAGCGGGGAGACGCTGATCGGCTGCAGCGCCGACAGAAGGTCGCGGATCCGGCCGTGTGCCTGGTCGATCCGGTTGACGAAGATGAGGTGGGGGATGCCGAGCTCGTCGAGCATGCGGAGCGCAGGGGCGGCGAGGGGGGCTCGCGCCGGGTCGGGGTCGACGACCACGATCGCCGCGTCGGCCAATGCGAGCGCGCGGGCGCCGTCGGCGGCGAAGCCGACCGATCCGGGGCAGTCGACGATCGCGAAATGATCGCCGAGATAGTCGAAATGGAGGAGGTTGAGCTCGGTCGAGCCACCGCGCTGCCGCGCTTCGGGGCTCGAATCGCCGACGCTCGAGCCGTTGGCGGTGGAGCCGAGGCGGTCGGTCGCTCCGGCGGCGAACAGCATGGCCTCAGCAAGGCTGGTCTTTCCCGCGCCGGCGGGTCCCACCAGCGCGATCATTCGAGTGCCCTTGGATTCTCCAGCTCCGGCCATGCGACTCTCCTTCGTCCGTTCCCGGGCGCGCGAGTCGCAAAGCCGATGCGCTCACGCGCATGAGTGAAGATCTCACCGTCGAACTGTTTTTAGCGGAAGGCAAGAGGGACCCGCGGGTCGGCCTAATGCGGGTCGGGCCTCGTCGGCTTCCAGTCGAACAGTTTGCGCAATGCCGCGCGGTAAGCGGTCGCGAGGTCGGCCGAGTGGGTTCCGTCGGCGATGTCGATCCGCTCAACCGCGATCGGGGCGCGGGCGCTTCGCTGCCCGACCCAGCGGATCGCTTGTTGCCGCGCGTCGGCTGCGTTGTCGGTGCCGCTGACGACGAAGAGCCGCAAATCTCCGCGCTGGGGCGTCACGCCGACCGCCCACAATTGCTCGGAGTTGAGCCGGAACGAAGGGTTGCTCGCGATCCGGCCCCAGAAGGCGTCGGGGCGGTTCAGCGCCGACCACAGGACGAACGACCCGCCATAGGATTGGCCGACCAGAATCCGTTGCCGGGGATCGGCGCGGGTCTTCGCCTCGACGCGCGGGAAAAGCTCGGTGTCGAGGAAGCGGTGGAAGGCTTCCGCGCGCGGCCCGTAATCCACGTCGCGCTTGTTCACGCTCGGGTCGAAGCCGCCATAAGCAATGCCCACGACGATTGCCTCGGGCAGCTTGTCGTCGATGGTCAGGAACAGATGCTGGGCGGCGAGCAGCGGGAAGGCCGAGTCGCCGTCGAGCAGGTAAACGATCGGGTAGCGCTTGGTCGGGTGATCGGCATAGCCCTGCGGGTAGCGAACGTAGATATGGTAGGTGAGGCCGGTCGCCTTGGATGCGAGCGGGAAATAATCGCCCGCGATCGCCGGCAGATGGTTAAGCGGGATGACCGGCGCGGGGGCATCCTGTGCCCTCGCCACACCGGGGAGAACCAACAGCAGGGCCAGGACGAGGCGCATCATGTGCGCAACCTAGCCAAATTGCGCCCGCGTCTGCCAGACCCCGCGCAAACCAACATCTTCCCGACCGAGAACCGTAACGGGGCCCCTTTATGCTGCACTGCAACAAAGGAGGTCCCGATGAAGGCGAATCTGGCTCATCTGTTCGGCAGCATGCTGATCACGCTCGGTTTGTTCAGCGGCGTGATCCAGGTCATGACGGTGGGAGCGTAAGGCAGGGCTTACGCCGCGGGCAGAAGCTTGCGCTCCCCCGCGAGGCGCAGCAGCGCGGACTGGAGCTTGTCGAACGCCCGCACTTCGATCTGGCGGATTCGCTCGCGGCTGACTCCGTAAACCTGGCTCAATTCCTCGAGCGTCTTGGGGTCGTCGGCCAGCCGCCGCTCGGTCAGGATGTGCTTCTCGCGGTCGTTGAGGCTTTCCATCGCCGCCAGCAGCAGATCGTGGCGGACCCGGCTCTCCTCGTCGTCGGCGATCAATTCGTCCTGGAGCGGGGCCTCGGAGACGAGGAAGTCCTGCCACTGGCCCTCGCCGTCCTCGCTGCTCTTCAACGGCGCGTTGAGCGAAGTGTCGCCGCCCATCGCCATGCGGCGGTTCATGCTCACCACCTCGTCCTCGGTGACGCCGAGGTCGGTGGCGATCTTCTTGACGTCCGCCGGCTTCATGTCGCCGTCCTCGAACGCGTCGATCTGATTCTTCATCCGGCGGAGGTTGAAGAACAATTTCTTCTGCGCCGCGGTGGTGCCCATCTTCACCAGGCTCCACGAGCGCAGAATGAACTCCTGGATCGAGGCGCGAATCCACCACATCGCGTAAGTCGCGACGCGGAAGCCGCGGTCGGGCTCGAACTTCTTCACCCCCTGCATCAGGCCGATATTGCCCTCGCTGATCAGCTCGCTGACCGGAAGGCCGTAGCCGCGGTAGCCCATCGCGATCTTGGCGACGAGGCGAAGGTGCGAATTGACCAGCTTGGCCGCGGCCTCGGTGTCGCCATGCTCCCGCCAGCGCTTGGCGAGCATATATTCCTCCTCGGGGCTGAGGATCGGGAATTTCTTGATTTCCGCGAGGTAGCGGTTGAGCCCGGCCTCCCCGCCGGACGAGGGGAGCGAGACGATCGCTTTCTTATCGGCCATGTGTGTCGTCAAACTCCCTTTTCCGGCGCCTGTAACGCCGCTGTTGATGAATACCTATACCCGAAGCGCGTTGAACAGTTGCTGCATGTCCGACGGAAGGGGGCTTGAAAACGACAAACGGCCCTTGGTCAGCGGATGGCTGAACTCGAGCTCGGCCGAATGAAGCGCCTGGCGGTGAAAATCCAGTTCCTGCAACAGCTTTCGGTGCGTTCTTGATGCGCTGCCGTAAACCGGATCGCCGAGCAACGCATGGCCGATCGAGGCCATGTGGACCCGAACCTGATGGGTTCGGCCGGTTTCGAGCCGGCATTCGACCAAGGCGGCCTCGCGGAGCGGTTCGATCACCCGCCAGTGGGTGACCGCGCGCTTGCCCCGACCCTCGCCCTGGACCGCGATCTTCTTGCGGTTGGCGCTCGACCGGGCGAGCGGGGCGTCGACGGTGCCCGACCGAAGGGCAGGGACGCCGCCCACGATCGCTTGGTAGCGCCGGTCGATACTGTGCGCGGCGAACTGTTTGGCCAGGCCCTCGTGCGCCGGATCGGTCTTGGCGACGATCATCAGCCCCGACGTGTCCTTGTCGAGCCGGTGGACGATTCCCGGCCGGGCGACCCCGCCGATTCCGCTCAGCCGGCCCGCGCAATGGTGGAGCAAGGCGTTGACCAGCGTTCCATCGCGGTTTCCGGCGGCCGGGTGGACGACGAGGCCCGCGGGCTTGTCGATCACCAGCAAATGCTCGTCCTCGAACAGGATCGAGAGCGGGATGTCCTGGGCGACGTTGTCGGCCGGCTCGGGCTCGGGGATCGCAATCGAGAAAACTTCGTCGCCCTTCACCTTGGTCGACGGGTCGCGGATCGCGCCTTCGCCCAGCGCTCCCGAGCGGATCAGCGCCTTGAGCCGTTCCCGCGACAGGCTGGGGACGGCGGCGGCGAGCGCGCGGTCGAGCCGCCAGCCGGCGTGGGCGGGCTCGAGGCGCACGTCGATGATCTGCTGGCCCCCCATTCTCCTCCGATATGGGTCGCAAAGAGGGCGTTTCAATGTTGCGCCGCATCGAACTTCGCCCCATGCAACCGGCCATGAACGCGGTCGATTTCGCCAGCCTGCTCTGCTCGCGCCTGTGCCATGACCTGATGAGTTCGGTCGGGGCGCTCAATAACGGCATCGAGCTGATGAATGACGAGAGCGACCCCGATATGCGCGACAAATGCCTCGAGTTGCTCAACGACAGCGCCCGGGCCACGGCCAACAAGCTCAAATTCTTTCGCCTCGCCTTCGGCGCCGCGGGCGGGTTCGGGGCCGAGGTCGACACGCGCGAGGCCGAAGCCGCGCTCGAGGGGTTGTTCGGGGCCGATCGCCGCGTGACGCTCACCTGGGCGGTCGCCGATGAGACGTTTCCCAAGGGCGCGGTCAAGCTGCTCCTCAATCTCGCCTTGCTCGCGGGCGACGCCCTGGTGCGCGGCGGGACGCTCGAGGTCGGGGCCGAGCGGTCCGATTCGGGGATCGAGATCGCGGTCCGGGCGGAGGGCCCCAGAATCCTTCTCGACCCCGAGCTCCGGCGGACCCTGCTCGAAGGCGCCAAGGGTCAAGTCGAGCCGCGCGCGGCGGGCGCCTGGCTCGCCCACGCGCTCGCCGCAGAGGCCGGCGGCGCGATCCAGCTCGGCGACCCGGCGGAACAGGTGCTGATGATCGGGGCGACCCTTCCGGCTCAGGGCTAACGAGGCTTTAACCCCTCGACGGCATAAAGCGCTGGAACAAAGCGCTGGGACCCCGAGCCGCCGATGGACGATTTGATTGCCGATTTCGTAGCCGAATGCCGCGAGATGCTCGAAGCCCTGGGCGGGGAGATCGTCGCCTGGGAGGCCGAGCCTGGCGATCGCGCGCGGCTCGATTCGATCTTCCGCTTCGTCCACACGGTGAAGGGCAATTGCGGATTCTTCGAATTTCCGCGGCTCGAGGCCTTGAGCCATGCCGCTGAGGACGCGCTCGCCGACGTTCGCGCCGGCCGCCGCCTACCCGATGGGGCTCTAGTAAGCGCGGTCCTCGCGATCATCGACCGGATCGCCGAAATGATCGCCGCGATCGACGCCGGCGAGGACATGCCCGCGGGCGACGACAGCGCGCTGATCGACGCGCTCGCCCCGGGCGCGGAAGCGGTGGCTGCTCCAATCGCCGTGGCCGCGGCGGACGCGGGCGGCAAGGCCGCCTCGGCCCCGCGCACCATCCGCCTCTCGGTCGAGCTCCTCGACCGGGTGATGAGCACGGTGTCCGACATGGTCCTGGCGCGCAACGAGCTTGCCCGGCGACTGCGCGAATCGGCGCATGACGTCACCGTCGACGGGGCGTTTGAGCGCCTGTCGGCGATCATCGCCGAGATGCGCGACGCGATTACTCGCACGCGAATGCAGCGGGTCGAGCAATTGTTCGTCGGCTTGCCGCGGATGATCCGCGACCTTTCCGCCGAGCTCGGCAAGCAGGTGCTGGTCGACATCGAAGGCGGGGACGTCGAGCTGGACCGCGAGATGATCGAGATGATCCGCGATCCGCTGACCCACATCATCCGCAACGCGGTCGATCATGGCATCGAAACCCCGGCCGAGCGCCGGGAAGCGGGCAAGCGCGAGATCGGGATCCTCGCCATCTCGGCGCGCCAGTCGGGCAACCAGATCCTGATCGACATCCACGACGACGGGCGCGGGATCGACGGCTCGAAGCTGGCCGAGAAGGCGGTCGCCGCGGGCATTGTCGAGCCATCGGCGGCGAAGGCGTTGTCGCCGCGCGAATGCCTTGCCCTGATCTTCGAGGCGGGCCTGTCGACGGCGCGCCAAGTGACCGCGATTTCCGGCCGCGGCGTCGGCATGGATGTAGTTCGCTCGAACATCGAGCGGATTGGCGGAACGGTCGAGGTCGACAGCGTCGCCGGAGAGGGCACGCGCATGACCCTCCGAGTGCCGCTGACCCTGACCATCATCCCCGCGCTCAGCGTGTCGGTCGGCGATCATCATTTTGCGATTCCCCGTTCGGCGATCGACGAGATTGTCCGCGCCAACGGCGAATCGGTGTTGCTCGACAATGTCGGCGGGGCCGGCGTCGCGACGATCCGCGGCAAGCGCATCCCGCGAGTCTCGCTGGCCGAGATCCTCGGTCTCGACAGTGCCGCCGACGCAAACGACTGCCGCCTGATCGTCCTTCGCCCGGCGGGCGGAGACGTATTCGCGCTTACGGTCGATCGCATCCACGACCATGAGGAATTAGTGGTGAAGCCCGCCGCGCCGGCGGTGATGGCGACCGGCCTTTATGCCGGGACCACGCTGGCCGACGACGGCAGCCCGATTCTGTTGCTCGATCCCGCGGGCCTTGCCGAGGCCGGTGGAGTGAAGCTGGAGACGGTCGAGCGTTCCGCGCGGATCGCCGAGGCGCCGCTGGCCCCGGAGGCCAAGGCGACCGAGCTTCTCCTGTTCCGCGGGCTCGACGGCGGGCGCAAGGCGATCCGGCTCGCGCTGGTCGATCGGATCGAGGAGGTCGACCCGACCGCCATCCGCAAGGCTGCCGGCCAGCTTCGAGTCCAGGTCGGCGATTCGATCCTTCCGCTCGCCGGAGCGACCGAGCGGCCCGATCTGACGAAGGTCCGGCTGTTCCGAGTCAATGACGGAAGCCAGGAGGTCGCCTACGCCTTTGCCGAGGTGATTGACTTCGCGACCCTCGACCATGAGGCGATTCCGAGCGACCAGACCGGCGAGGTCGGAGCGGTCGCGCTGGTCAATGGGGAACCGGCCGAGCTGATCGATGCGCACTGGCTGTTCGCGAGCCGCTCGGGCGCCGCGCCCAAGGGCAAGGCGCTCGTCTGCCATCTTCCCGGCGACGATCCATGGATCCACAATCTGCTCCGGCCGGTGGTCGAAGCGGCGGGTTATCGCGTGATCGGCGATTCCGAGGCCGAGGGCGAGACGCCCGACCTGGTCATCGCTCCCAAGGGCAGCGAGCTTGCCGAAACTCCGACCGGAGGGCGCACGATCTGGCTGCGCTCCGACCCGGAGGCCGCGGGCAAGAAGGACGACAGCATTTATCGCTACGACCGCGCCGGATTGCTGATGGCGCTGCGCACGGCGGCGTCGGGGAGGGGCCAATGAGCGCGCTTCTGCTGATCGTCGAGATCGCCGGCGAGCGAGTCGCATTGCCGTCTGGCGAGACCGAATCGGTGGTCGAGCTCGACACCTTGATCCCGGTGCCGCGCACCGCGCCCCATGTCGCAGGCCTGTCGGCGCTGCGCAGCCGGGTGCTGACGGTGATCGATGCCCGCCGCTCGCTCGACCTTGGCCAGACCGACTGCTCCGACGGGATCCGCGAAGCGGTCATCGTCGAGCTTGACGGTCACCATTATGCCTTGCTCGTCGATCAGGTCGAGGACGTCGTCGAATGCCTGAGCGAGCCGAGCCCGGTGCGCGGCGCGATGAAGCCCGGTTGGGGGCGCGTCGCCAAGGGCATGGTCGAGACCGAGGCCGGGCCGATTCTGCTGGTCGAGGTCGCGGGCCTGGTCTTCGGGCCCGACGCGCCGCGCGCGGCAGCGGCTTAAGCACTTCGTTACCCTTGATTGATACTAAACCGCCGAGAGGCCAGCAGGAACGAGCGAATGAAGAGCTGTTTGATCGTCGACGATAGCAAGGTGATCCGAAAGGTCGCCCGGCACATCCTTGAAACGCTCGAGTTCGAGGTCGAGGAGGCCGGCGATGGTCAGGAAGCGCTCGCCGCGTGCAAATCGCGCATGCCCGACGTCGTCCTGCTCGACTGGAATATGCCGGTGATGAGCGGGATGGAGTTTTTGAAGCTGCTCCGGCAGCGCGGCCATAGCGACCAGCCCAAGGTCGTCTTTTGCACCACCGAGAACGACATGGCGCATATCCGCGCCGCGCTCGAAGCCGGCGCGGACGAATATGTGATGAAGCCCTTCGATCGGGAAACGCTTCACATCAAGCTCCAACTCGTCGGCGTCGCGTAAGGCGCCCCGCGATGGACGGGGCGCTCGCCAGATCGCGGGACCGCCGGAAGGGGGCGCCTGAACCGCGCCGCCGGATGCGGCTGATGATCGTCGACAATTCGATGGTCGCGCGGGCGGTTCTCAGCCGGATGATCGAAAGCGATCCCGGCTTCGAGATCACGGCCGTCGCGGCCAGCGCCGAAGACGCGATCGAGCTGCTCGACCGCTGCCAGGTCGACGCCATCATCCTCGACCTCGAAATGCCCGGCGAAGGCGGCCTGAAGTCGATTCCGCAAATCATCGCCGCCGCCGGCGGCGCCAAGGTGATGATCGTCTCTTCGCTCGCCGAGGACGGCGCCGAGCAGACCGTCGCCGCGCTTGCCCTGGGAGCCGCCGATACCCTGCCCAAGCCGGGGATCGGGCGGTTCAACGGCCGCTTTTCCGAAATCCTCCTCGCCAAGCTGCGTGCGCTGGGCACGGCCCAGATGCCGTTGCCAATGCCGCTTCCCAAGTCTGCGGGCAATCGCATCGAAGCGCGTTTGCGCACGATGCCCGCCGACCCGATCGCGGCGTTGGCGATCGGCGCGTCAACCGGCGGGATCCACGCGCTCAACTGCCTGTTTGCCAAGCTCCCGCCGAGGATCGGGGTTCCCATACTCGTCACCCAGCATCTGCCCGAGGCATTCATGTCCGTCTTTGCGCGCCAGCTCGGCATTGCCGCGCGCCGCGAGGCACTCGTCGGAGTCGACGGGATGGAGCTTCGCCCCGACCGCATCATCGTCGCGCCCGGCGACTCGCACCTCGCAGTCGAACCCCTTGGCGACGAGGTCGTGGTCCGCCTGTCGCATGCGCCGTCGAGCAGCGGCTGCCGCCCATCCGCCGACCCGATGATGGCCTCGCTCGGCGCGGTCTATGGCCGCCACGCGCTCGGGGTCATGCTGACCGGAATGGGCCGCGACGGAACCGAGGGCGCGGCCCGGCTGGTCGGCTGCGGCGGCTCGATCATCGCCCAGGACGAAGCCAGCTCGGCCGTCTGGGGCATGCCGCGCGCGGTGTTCGAGGCCGGTCTCGCCTGCGCGGTCCTGCCGCCGGACAAGATCGCGCGGCGGATCGCCGCCCGGACCGAGGAGCCCGCGCCGTGCAGCTGAGCGACAGCTCGTGCCGGATCCTTGCCGGCCTCCTCGAAGCGCGAACCGGCCAGCAGCTGACCTTGAGCCGCCGCTGGCGGATCGAGACCGCGCTCGCAATCCTGCTGCGTGAGCGCGGCATCGTCAGCCTCGACGAGCTCATTACCATCCTCGTCATGGGCAAGGAGCCGGCGTTGTCGCAAATGGTCGTCGAGGCGCTGCTCAACAACGAGACCTATTTCTTCCGCGACCGGACCCCGTTCGATCTGCTCGATCGCCATGCCTTGTCCGACCTCGCGGTTGCTCGAGCCAAGCAGAAACGGCTCAAAATCTGGTCGATCGGCTGCTCGACCGGCCAGGAAGTCTATTCGCTGTCGATGATGTTTGCGGAGCAGGCCGAGCAATGGCGCGGCTGGACCATCGACATCCTCGGAACCGATGTGTCGGGCTCGTGCATCGATCGCGCGCGCGAGGGTCTCTACACGCAGTTCGAGGCGCAGCGCGGCCTCGGCATCAGCCAGATGATTCAGTGGTTCGAGGAAAGCCCCGACGGCTGGAGGATCGCCGAGAGCCTTCGCCGCTCGGTGCGCTTCCAGGTCCACAATTTGCTCGAGCCGCCGCCGCACCCAAAATGCTTCGACGTCATCCTGTGCCGCAACGTGCTGCTTTACCTCAATGCCGAAAAGAAAGGGCTGGCGTTCGAGCGAATCGCCTCGGCCATGGCCGATGACGGCTGGCTGATGCTCGGCGCGGGCGAGACGGTGATCGGCCAGTCCAAGAAGCTCGGCACCGACTTTCACGCGCGCGGCCTCTATCGGCTGCTCGGCGATGGACGCCAGATCGAGAAGCGCAGCGGCGAGGAGCGAAGGAGCGAGCGGCGCGGCGCCCCGGACCGACGGAGCTCGGCGGGGGGCTAGGCGACGCTTTCCCGCTTGACCGGCCCGCCGGTCTGTGTGCGATTTGCCGGATGGATTTCATCGACCTGCCTTCGCCCAATTTCGACGAGCGGGCGCTGCCGGTGTCGATGATCGTGCTCCATTATACCGGAATGCCCGACTGCCAGTCGGCGCTCGACCGGCTGACCAGCCCCGATGCCAAGGTCTCGGCCCATTATTGCGTAGACGAGGACGGTACGGTCTACCGGCTGGTCGACGAGGACAAGCGCGCCTGGCACGCCGGCAAGTCGCGCTGGCGCGGGATGACCGATGTCAATTCGGCGAGCGTCGGGATCGAGATCGTCAATCCCGGCCACGAATTCGGCTATCGCCCGTTTCCCGATGAGCAGATCGCCGCGCTGATCCCGCTCGTCGCCGACATCAAGGATCGCCACGGCATCGGCCGCGGCAACGTCGTTGCGCATTCCGACGTCGCCCCGACCCGCAAGGAAGACCCGGGCGAGCTGTTCCCGTGGTGGGAGCTGGCCAAGCGCCGCCTCGCGCTGCCGAGCCCGAGCCGCGACCTCATCGACCCGTTCTGGACCGACGCGGGGTTCCTCTTGGCGCTCGAGCGCTTCGGCTATGACGTCAGCGATCCGCTGAAGGCCGTGATCGCCTTCCAGCGCCGCTTCCGCCCCGACCTCATTGACGGCATCATCGACGGCGAGTGCCGTGCAAAGCTGCTCGCGCTCTTGCTGCCAAGGCCGCAATAGCCGCTTCCGCTAATGTCTGCTTTCGACCCATTGCGGACGTTAGCGGCATGGGACACGATGGCTTTATGCAGCGACTGCGTCTGACAATCACCATCGCCACTCTCGTCTTGCTTGGGTGCGACCGCAAGTCCGACTTCATCACGGAAAAGTCACCATTTGTCTCGGTTACGATACTTACTCCGCGCGACGGAAAGGCTGCCATTGCGGGCCGAGGGAAACGGTTCGCCGAGCGGCATGGAATGAAGGTGCATTTCGTCCCCGACCACTTCGAACCCCATGAGTTCGCATTGTCACTAACTCGCACTGACCTGAATATCATTGCCGACAATGTGAAGTTGGGTGATCGTTCCTTTGTTACGGCTGTTGCCTTGGCAGCACCCACGTCCAAGCAACAGGCCGAGGTCGATGCATACTTGTGCGAGGTGATGCGTCACGGCTGCTCTAACCAATGACCGCTTTCCACCCAATGCGGTCATTCGGCCTCTGTCCGATTTCGACCCATCGCGGACATTCGGCTTTGCCGAGGACACCCTGAACTGATAGCTCCGAGAGTAAGAGGGGCCGCGTATGGAACACCGCTATCTAAAAATGGCGCTGGCCATGGCCGTGGGGCTTCTGGCCGCGCTCTGGTTCGCTAACAATTTGCTCAACTGGGAGGTTGCCCACGGAGCTGTGGCTTACACGCTCAGCCAAGCAGACCAAGCGGGTTACCACAACCATCTAGTCCCAGCGTTCAACAGTCCGATCCTGTCAACTATCGTGTTGCTCACCATTGTCGCTGGCGAAGGTGTTGCGGGAGCACTCGCATTAGCGGGCGCGTACCAAATGTGGGCCGCCCGAAAGTTGAATGATCAGGCATTTAGAAGCGCGAAACGCTATGCCGTTTGGGGTGCGGGCCTGGCGGTACTCGTCTGGTTTCTCTTATTCCAAGTGATTGGTGGCACGGTGATTCTAATGGGTCAAAGCGAAGGTGCGCGCGGCGCCTTGGAAGGTGCGTTCCGGTTCGCCGCCTATTGCTTTATGACCCTCATTTACCTGAGCCTGCCGGAGACGGTTGCACGCTCCGAGTGATGTCTGTTTTCCACCCATTGCGGACATTGCCAGCGACTGACACATTGTCGTGCCGTGCGGTTAGCCTCAATCCTTATAATGCTCCCGCTCATGGCAGCTTGCGATCGCCAGCAGCTCGACTGCACGAGCATCAGCTTGGCCGACGTGCGGCGTTGTGAGGAGACGAACAAGGGGAAGAGCGCAAAGGAAATCCTGCTCGCTTGTCTGCCGTTCTCAGAGCCACTTAAAACGAATGGTGTTTGGGTCGTGGGGTTCGAGAAGAATGACTTCTTCGAAGGGTCAAGGACACCGCCCCCAGAGATTATCTGGACTGAGACCACTGGAGCGAACCTGATCGCGGACGAAGGAGTGCGTCCGCCAACGGATCGGGGAGAGTATCGAGCTGTTCGCGTCGAAATCGTCGGTCGGCGCGCTCTCTGCGCGCTTGGTCCAATCAACCCCTATCCGATCGCCGTCGAGCAATTAAAGGTGACTGAGGACTTGGGCGTACGCTGATTGTTTCGCGCTGAATGTCCGCTTTCCACCCATCGCATTAGGCGCTGCCGCATTTGATCGTCTCAATCCCTCGGCACATAGTCTTCTGCTTGACCGAGCAACGCGTGGGCGTGATCGTCAACGACTGGGTCGCCGTAGCAAGACCAAGGCGATGAGGGGGTGAACACCCAGATGCTGTCACTAGGCCCGATCAAAGGTTGCAGGGTTTCCATGACGGTCCGGACTGATTGCGAGGTGTCGAGCAAGTAAGACTTCGCAGTAAGCTCAGCCCAGTCTCCCATGCCCTTTATGGCGGTGCTCACAGTAGCGCCGACTTTTGCTTCGGACGCCTCGAAGATCACGATATAGGCCATTACCATTGATTTGGCTCAATCCCGAGGACCTCGCAATGTCCGCTTTCCACCCAAAGCAGATATTAAGCCGAGACTAGCGAGGAGCCTTCGCGTCGCCTATATCCCCTCTCGCCAGAGGGCCGGGCGGCCGCGGCTTCCGCAAGGAAGGCGAGGAAAGTCCGGGCTCCATGGAACCACGGTGCCGGGTAACGCCCGGCGGCTCCCTCGGGGGTCAGGGATAGTGCCACAGAAAGGATTCCGCCGGCCTTCGGGCCGGTAAGGTCGAAAGGGTGCGGCAAGAGCGCACCGCGTCCTTGGCAACAAGGGCGGCACGGTAAACCCCACCGGGTGCAAGACCGAATAGGGACGCCGCATGAGCCTGGTTTCGGCTCGGCGTCCGGGTTGGTCGCTTGAGGGGCAGGGCAACCTGCCTCCTAGAGGAATGGCCGCACATCTGCCTTCGGGCGGAGGACAGAACCCGGCTTACAGGCCCTCTGGCAATTTTCCCCGCGGGGAACGCAAAAACCCATATATTCTCGGAAACCGGAAACTGGATAATGCGTTCGGGACGGCATGCCTGCTCGAATTCTCATCGTCGAAGACGAAATGCTCGTCGCCATGGAGCTGGAATCGATCCTGTTCGATCTCGGCCACGAACCGGTCGGGATTGTTCCCGACCTCGCCACTGCGAATGCCTATTTCGACCAGGCGCTCGACCTTGCGCTTGTCGACCTGAACCTGCGCGACGGCCTCACCGGTCCCGAGATCGGAGTGCGGCTCAGCTCGCAAGGAGTCACGGTGGTTTTCATCACGGCGAATCCGCGCCTGCTCGGCGATGGCGTTTCCGGCACCATCGGAGTTATTACCAAGCCGACGGATGAGGCGACGGTGAAGGCGGCGGTGGATTATGCGCTGGGGATTCGCGAAGGCCGGCCGGTGATTGCGCCGAGGTCGCTTCATCTTTTCGGCTGAACGACCGGACCAGGCGGTCCCGTAATACCCGCACTTCGACACTGAGGCCTTCCGGCTGCCATGCTCGCTCGATGCTTCCGCCGAGCTGCTGCACGATGCTGAGCTCTGTCAGCTTGCTGCCGAAGCCAGTCCGAAGCGGAGGACCGGCAAGCCGCGGACCATCACTCTCCTCCCATCGGATGACCAGATGGTCCCCGTCGTTCGCCGTCGTCAGGACGACGCTTCCTTCGGGAAGGGACAGCGCACCATATTTCGACGCGTTGGTCGCCAGCTCGTGGATCAGGAGCGCGACCGGGGTCGCGCCGCTGTCGTCGACGGGAACATTGCTCCCGCTGATGCTGATGCGCCCCTCACTCAGCGCCGGATAGGGCGAGAGGATTTCTCCAAGGATCCCGTGGAGCGTTTCGGGAAGCTCGCCTCGCCGCGAATGCTCGCTGTGCGGCCGGACGAACTCATGAGCGCGACCGAGCGCGGCGATCCTCTGCTGCAGCGATGCCGCGAATGCCTTCTGCGCCGGGTCGGTTCGAGCCGACAACCCGATCAGTCCGGAAATGACCGCGAAGATATTCTTGATGCGGTGGCTTAGCTCGCGGGTCAGGATCTCGTTTTGCGCAGCCAGCAGCTTCGTTTCGTGGATGTCGGTGCAGGTCCCGATCCAGCGAATGATCTTGCCATCCTCGTTTCGCATTGGGAGCGCCCGTCCAAGCATCCAGCGGTACTCGCCGCTGCGGTGGCGCAAACGATATTCGATTTCATAGGGTTTGCCGGTGGCAAGGCATTCGCGCCAGAGCGCCCAGGCTCGATCCTGGTCGTCGGGATGGAACATGCCGTTCCAGCCTTCGCCATCGGTCGAACCGACCGGGACACCGGTATATTCGTACCAGCGGGCGTTGTAATAATCGTGGAAGCCGTCCGGCAGGGTCGACCAGACCATGTGCGGCAGTCCGTCGGCCAGTGTCCGAAAAGCCAAGTCCTTTTCGCGCAGCGCGTTTCTTGCCGCCACCAGTTCCGCTTGATTAGGTATGTCGGCCTCCAGCTATTCTAGAATTCGAAAGTGCCGCCTCACTTGCAACACCGTCCACGCCAACGAAGGCCTGGACCGTAAACCCGCTTGGCCGGAAAAAGGTTCAATCCGCGCCATCGGATGGCGCGCGACAAAGATTGCCGGGGTGAATGTGCCCGCCACCCTCGCTACATGGGGCGCGATGGCGAAGCATAAACGATCGAACGACTGGGGATTCCCGCGATGGCGCGCCTATGAGAAGGGGCGCGAGGCGGCACGCATCCGGCTGTGCGACCGCGAGGGATGCGACAATGTTGGCGACCGGCCCGCGCCCAAGGCCCCCAACCGGCCCGAGCGCTGGTATTTCTGCGAGGCCCACGCCGCCGAATATAATCGCGGCTGGGACTATTTCGCAGGGCTCAGCCCCGAGGAAGCTGCGCGCCGAGCCGCGGAAGAAGAGCAGGGCGCTTCCGCCTTCCGCCAGTCGGCGCAGTGGAAATGGGCCGGGCCCGGCGACGGCAGCCGGAGCCGCGACGAAATGCGCGCGCTCGACGCGCTCGGTCTCGACAGCGATGCGGAGTTCAAGGACGTCAAGGCGGCCTATCGCAGGCTCGCCAAGGCCAATCACCCGGACCTTAAGCCCGGCGATGCCGAGGCCGCGCAGACCTTCAAGCAGGTCCAGGCGGCCTATGACGTGCTCAAGAAGGCCGAGGAGCGGAGAGAGGGAAAAGCGGCCTGACGCTCAGCCGGCGTAGCGCTCGGCGGTTTGCTTGATCAGGGCTATCATGCTGGGAACGCCCTGGGTGCGGTTGGCGCTCAAATGCTTGGCCAGCTCGAACGGAGCGAGGCATTCGGCGACGTCGAGCCCGGCGACCTCGGCCGCGGGCTTGTCCTGGACCGCGGTCAGGATCAGGGCGACAATCCCCTTCGTGATCGCGGCGTCGCTGTCGGCGAGGAAATGCAGCCGGCCGTCATCGACCGTCGGATAGACCCACACCGAGGCCGCGCAGCCGCGCACCTTGGTCGCGTCGGTCTTGAGCGCGTCGGGCATCGGCTCGAGGCACTTGCCGAGGTCGATCAACAGCCGATAGCGGTCCTCGGTCTCGACGAAGCGATATTCCTCGAGGATGTCGGCGAGGGGCGGGAGGCCGGGCATGACCCAGCGCTACAGGGTCAGCGGTCGCGGAGCGAATCGATTTCGCGGGCGAGCGCATTCTCCTTGTCGACGGTGATTCGCTCGAGTACCTTCAATCGCTCCTTGAGCTCCTTCACTTCCTCGCGCAGCCGCAAATTCTCGGCCTGCTCGCCCGCGCTGAGCTCGGCATGGCCGCCCCGGCGGTGGCCGTATTTGGCGCGAAGTACCGAGGCTAGCATCACCGCGACCACGATGATCGCGACCATCTCGAAGGGGTTCATTTGGCGGTCTCGTCCTTGGCAATCCGATTGGTCGACCGCAGCGCCTCGATCTGCCCCGCGGTCTCGATCCCGCGATCGGTGACGATTTGTTCGACGACTCGCAAGCGTTGTTCAAGCTCGTGGGTGCGCGAAGCATATTGCGCGGCCTTTTCGGCCGCCATCCCAGCCTCGATCTCGAGTCTCTTTTCGCGAAGTCGGAAATAACGGCTGGCGATATAAGCGAAGAACAACGTCGGGATGATGATCGTGATTAGGATTGCAAGGGTTTCGCCCGGCCCGATCATGCGCGTCCTCCCTTGTCGGTGACGAGCGCGTCAATCTCGCGCGCGAGGCGGCTCGGCTGGTCGGTCGCGATCCGCTCGAGGCTTTCGAGCCGGTCCTTGACCGAGCCGAGCTCGGCGCGAAGCTGGGCGTTGTCGGCGGTCAGGAGCTTGATCCGCTCGGCCGCCTCGCGGTCGCTGGCGGGATGGAGCGGCTGCCCCCAGGAGGTTTCGAGCGGATAGCCGTTCTTGATCCTCAGCCAGGTGTTGAGCAGCCAGCCGCCGACCCCGGCAACGGTCATCACCGTCACCCAGGGCAAGGCGTCGATCAGGATTGCAAGCTTGTCCATCGGTCCCCTCGGTTGGTTCGCTACTTAAATTGGGTCGTGGCGCGCCTAGCGCAATTGGTCGATCTCGCGCGCGAGGCTGCGGTTCTCGCTGGTGACGAAGCTTTCGATGTCGGCGAGCCTGCGGTCGAGGTCGCGGAATCGCGAGCGGATGTCGCCCGCCGCCCGCGCCGGCGACGCGCGCACGCCCTGCCAGAACTTCTTGTCCTCGGCATCCTCGCGCGGCTGGTCGAACGGCCGGTTGGGGGCGACGAAGCCGGCGATGAAATAGACCGGCAGGATCGACCCGCCGCTCATGAACACCGTCGCCAGGAAGCAGATCCGGACGAGCGTGACATCGAAGCCGGTATAATCGGCGATGCCCGCGCAAATCCCCATCAGCTTGCCGTTGCGCTTGTCGCGGTAGAAGCGGGTGCGGCTCGCCGGCTGCTCGGTCAGGCGCCCCGGACCGCCGGCGGGCTCGAGGGAGTCGCGGCGCTCCATCAGAACTTCTCCTCGCTCAGCAGGCGGTCGCTTTCGCGCCCGGGCAGGCAATGCTGGCGCCATTCGGGGTTCTCGGCGGTCATGATGCGCTCGATCGTGCACACCCGGTCATCGAGCCGGCGCGCGACGTCGTGAAGCTCGTCGAGGAGCTTCTCGTCGGAGCTGGTGAGGATCTTCGCCTGCCGCCACTTGGTCACATAATGGAAGATCAGCCACGGGAAGCCGATGAACAGCGTGACGATTGCGAACAGCGGAATGATTGCGTCGTCCATGAGTGCTTATTTCCCCTTTGATTTCATGGCGGCCTTCATGGCCTCGAGCTCCGCGTCGACCTTTTCCGACGCCTTCAGCTCGGCGATTTCTTCCTCGAGGCTCTTGGGCCCGGTCATTCCAAGCGCGTCGGCGCGGCCTTCGGCGAAGTCGGCGCGCCGCTCCAGCACCTCGAACTTGGAGAACGCCTCCTCGGTGCGGTTGCCGTTCATCAGCTCGCGCGCCTTGGCCCGGCTGATCGCGCTTTCGAAGCGCGCGGCGATCGCATTCTGGCGGGCGCGGGCCTCGCGCAGCTTGCCCTGGAGCTTCGCGATGTCGCCCTCATAGCCCTTGAGCGTGTTGGTGATGGTGTTGATCTCGGTTTCGAGGCCGGCGGCCATGTCGGCCGCCTTCTGGCGTTCGAGCAGGGCCTGCTTGGCAAGGTCCTCGCGGCCCTTGGACAGCGCCAGCTCGGCTTTTTCGGTCCAGTTCTCCTGAAGCTCGTTGAGCCGGGTGAGGGCTCGGCGCATCTCCTTGCCGTCGGCAATGCACCGGGCGGCCGACGCCCGTACGTCGACCAGCGTCTCCTCCATTTCGAGGATGACCATCCGGATCATCTTCGCCGGGTCTTCGGACCGGTCGAGCAGTTCCGTGATGTTGGCCGCGAAAATATCGCGGGCCCGCGAAAAGATACTCATTCATTCACTCCAGGTCGCCGCCATGCATGTTGGCCTTAAAAGTTATACAAGAGTTCGTGCCAAAATCCGGGAAATCTATGATATCCCAGAAAAAGGCAGTTTTCCGCCTCGCGCAGCGTTGAAAATCCTTGCCAAATGGTGGGATTTGCCACCAACAAACGGCGAATGGAGCGGGCGGACCAATTCATCGGGCAAAGCCTCGCGTTTCTCGATTCGGTCGAGCGCGCCAGCCGCGCCGCGCCGCTCGACCGGCCGGTGCTCGTCATCGGCGAGCGCGGCACCGGCAAGGAATTGATCGCCGAGCGCCTCCACCATCTGTCGACCCGC
This sequence comes from uncultured Alphaproteobacteria bacterium, assembly GCA_963722545.1. Classification (GTDB taxonomy): domain Bacteria; phylum Pseudomonadota; class Alphaproteobacteria; order Sphingomonadales; family Sphingomonadaceae; genus Sphingomicrobium. The sequence goes on along the minus strand of CAVRMK010000005.1, from coordinate 451,433 downwards.
TGGGCCGCGCCGCTGATCGTGATGAATTGCGCCGCCTTGCCGGAGAATCTGATCGAGGCGGAGTTGTTCGGGCACGAGGCCGGAAGCTTTACCGGCGCCGCCAAGACCCGTCACGGCCGCTTCGAGGAGGCCGACGGCGGGACCCTGTTCCTCGATGAGCTCGGGACGCTGTCGATGCCGGCGCAGGACCGGCTCCTGCGCGCGGTCGAATATGGCGAGATCACTCGCATCGGGGCGTCCAAGCCGATCCGGGTCGACGTCCGGATCGTCGCCGCGACCAACGAGAACCTTCCGCGCCAGGCGGAGATCGGCCGCTTCCGCGCCGACCTTCTCGACCGCTTGTCGTTCGAGGTCATCACGCTTCCGCCGCTGCGCGTCCGCCAGGGCGATATCCCGCTCCTGGCCGAGCATTTCGGGCGGCGCATGGCGGTCGAGCTCGAATGGCCCAACTGGCCCGGTTTCGCGCCCGAAGCGGTCGCCGCGTTCGAAGCGCATCGCTGGCCCGGCAACGTGCGCGAACTCCGCAACGTCGTCGAGCGCGCCGTCTACCGCCACGAGGACCCGGAGCGACCGATTTCGGAGATTACCTTCGACCCATTCCATTCGCCGTGGGCACCGCGCGGGTCGCCCGAGCGGCCGCCTGCCGCCGAGGCGGACGAGGATCATGCTGGCGAGCCGATGGGCGAGGTCGCCGCGAAGCCGGCGCCTCCCTCCGACCAGGAGGTCAGCGACCTTCGCGCCGCGGTCGCCGAATATGAGCGCGCCTTGATCGAGTCCGCGCTCCGCCGCAACCGCTTCAACCAGCGCGCGACCGCCGCCGCATTGGGCCTCAGCTACGACCAGCTGCGCCACGCGATGAAACGCCACAAGCTCCAGGACAGCGCCGCCTAGCTTCGAGCGCGATTTCCCCGTCGGTCGATTGGCGCGTGATAAGCCGCGCGAAAAGGCGTATTGCGGTGTTCGTCTGTGGAAGAAGGAGGAATCTATGAGAATCCTTTTATGTGCCGCGGGCGTAGCAATGCTTGCCTCACCGATGAATGCGGCCGTCGGTGCGGTACTCACCCTTGGGGGACCACTCTCCCAAAACTGCTACGAAGCCGCAAAGAACGGAACCGCTAACGCCTTCGCGATCGACGCCTGCACAAGGGCGCTTCAGGAAGAGGCGCTCAACCCTGCCGACCAGGCGGCGACCTTCGTCAATCGCGGGATCGTCCACATGAGCCGCAACCGGGCGACCACCGCCGACGCCGATTTCGACTCGGCGCTGGCGATCGATCCGCGGCTCGCCGACGCCTATCTCAACAAGGGGTTCTTGCGAATCCGCTCGGGCAAGGGCCGCGAGGCGCTCGCAATGATCCAGCAAGGGCTCGATCTCGGCGCGACCGAAAAAGCGGTGGCCTGGTTCGGGCGCGGCGTGGCCTATGAGCAGATGGGCGATTATTCGAAGGCCTATCGGGACTTCCAGCGAGCGCGCGAACTCGCGCCCAAGTGGGACATGCCGTCGGACTATCTCGCCAGCTACCAGGTGAGCGCCCGCTAGGCGGCGCGGTCGATGCCAACGCCCCTAGTGGGCGTTGGTCATCGCCAGCAGCATCGGGATCGACAGCAAGGTGTTGGTCCGTGAAAAGACCATCGCGGTGCGCGCCGCCGCGGCCTTGGTTGCGTCGTCTGCCTCGACCATCCCCAGCGCCTTCTTCTGGTTCGGCCAGATCACGAACCAGACGTTGAACGCCATGATCAGCGCCAGCCACATTCCGATTCCGATCAGCCGGTAATCGGGCTGCAGCGACAGCGCCTGGAGCAAATAGCCGTAGGATTCGGCCAAAGCCGCGCCGCTCAACACGGTCAACAGCGCGCCCCAGCGGAAGTAGAACAGAGCCGCTGGAGCGATATGCTTGCTCACCGCCGGCTTCAGCTCGGCCGGGACCTTCGGCATGGTCGGGATCTGCACGAAATTGAAATAATAAAGCAGCCCGATCCACAGCACTCCGAGGAACACGTGGATCCATTGCAACAGTCCGTTCAAGAGGTCGCCGGTCGGCGGCCGATAGCCCGAGTCCGGGAAGACCGCGATGAGGACCGCAAGCGCCACGCCCGCGATCAATACCGCGCCCAGATTGTCGAAGAACTTGCCCATATCTTCCCCCTTGTCCGCGCGACCCTAGGGTCGTTCAGGCGACTTATCCGTTGACGACAGGCAAACCGCAACCCTTGAGTAAGCGCAGCGGGAGCCTGCGGCGGACTTCGGCGTTCACCTATAACACCGCACCGATGGGGAGAGCCACGCAATGCCTTTCATCCTGCCCGATTTGCCCTTCGCCAAGGATTCCCTCGCTCCGGTCATGTCGGCCGAAACGCTCGATTTCCACCACGGCAAGCACCACCGGGCCTATGTCGACAAGACCAACGAATTGGTCGCCGGCGAACCGTCCCTGGCCGGCGCGTCGCTCACGAATGTCGTCCGTTCGGCCCGTCGCGACGGCAATGCCAAGCTGTTCAACAATGCCGCGCAGCTGTGGAACCACAGCTTCTTCTGGCAGTGCCTTGCGCCGGCCACTGGGCAGCGGCCGGAGGGCAAGCTCGCCAAGCTGATCGAGGACGGGTTCGGCTCGACCGAGGCGATGATCGCCAAGCTGACGGACGAAGCGGTCAACCATTTCGCGAGCGGCTGGGCGTGGCTGGTGCTCGACCGCGGAACGCTCCGGATCACGTCGCTGCACGATGCCGACACGCCGGTCGCGCACGAGGGCATGGCGCCGCTGTTCACGCTCGATGTGTGGGAGCATGCTTATTACATCGATTATCGCAACGCCCGCCCGAAGTTCGCGGACGAAGTGCTCGGCAAGATCGTCAATTGGGAGTTCGTCGCCGAGAATCTCGACGGTCGCGGCGCCGGCCGCGCCGATCAGGACGGCGACATGGCGCGGGCGAGCGAGCCTATTGCTTAAGACGATAGCCGGTCTTGAAAATCCACCACACGCCCGCGAGGCAGGCGAGGAAGAAAGCGAGGGTCGCGCCGAGCGCGGTCCCGAAGGAGACGTCGGCGGTGCCGAAGAAGGTCCAGCGGAAGCCGTTGATGAGATAGACGATCGGATTGAACAAGGTGATCGTACGCCACGGCTCGGCCAGCATGTGAATCGAATAGAAGGCGCCGCCGAGGAAGGTCAGCGGGGTGACGATGAGCAACGGGATGACCTGCAATTGCTCGAACCCTTTGGCCCAGATCCCGACCATGAACCCGAACAGGCAGAAGGTCAGTGCGACCAGCAGCAGGTAGACGAGCATCAGGCCGGGGTGCGCGACGGAGACGTCGACGAACAAATGGGCGGTGACGAAGATGACCAAAGCAACGCTCATCGCCTTGGTCGCCGCCGCGCCGACATAGCCGAGCACCGTCTCGAACGCCGACAAGGGCGCCGACAGGATTTCGTAAATGGTGCCGGTGAAGCGCGGCATGTGGATCCCGAAACTGGCGTTGAAGATGCTCTCGGTGAACAGGCTCAGCATCATCAGCCCGGGGACGATGAACGCGCCATAAGCGATGCCGTCGATCTCGGTCATGCGGCTTCCGATCGCCGCCCCGAACACGATGAAGTAGAGCGAGGTGGTGATCACCGGCACGGCGAGCCCGGTCCACAGGGTGCGCCGGAAACGGTGCATCTCGAACTTGTAGATGGCCCACACGCCGCGAAGGTTCATGCTGCCCTCCGGCCCTTGTGGACGAGGCCGACGAAGATGTCCTCGAGGCTCGATTGCTGGGTATCGAGGTCCTTGAAGGCGATTCCCTGGTCGCGCATCGCGGTGAGCAGCGAGGGGATGCCGGTGCGATCGGCCTTGGCGTCGAACTCATAGGTCAGGACGCGGCCCTCGTCGGACAAAGCGAGGTCCCATTCGCCAAGCTCCGGCGGAAGCGCGCCGAGCGGCTCGGCGAGCTGGAGTTGGAGGATCTTGCGCCCGAGCTTCTTCATCAGCTCGTGCTTTTCCTCGACCAGGATCAGCTCGCCTTCGTTGATGATCCCGACCCGGTCGGCCATCTCCTCGGCTTCCTCGATATAATGGGTGGTGAGGATGATCGTGGTCCCATCGTCGCGGAGCCGGCGGACCATCGCCCACATGTCGCGGCGAAGCTCGACGTCGACTCCTGCGGTCGGCTCGTCGAGGAACAAAAGCCTCGGCTCGTGCGCCAGCGCCTTGGAGATCATCACCCGGCGCTTCATCCCGCCCGACAATTCCTTGAGGATGGTCTTGCGCTTGTCCCACAGCGACAGGTCCTTGAGGATCTGCTCGACCTTGTGGCGGTCGGGCGCGCGGCCGAACAATTCGCGGCTGAAGCTGACCGTGCTGATCAGCGGCTCGAACAAATCGAGGGTCAGCTCCTGCGGGACCAGCCCGATCGCCTTGCGCGCCGCGCGATAGTCGCGCTGCCAGTGCTTGCCGTCGACCAGCACCTCGCCCCCGCTTGGCGTGACGATCCCGCAGACGATCGAGATGAGCGTCGTCTTGCCCGCTCCGTTGGGCCCGAGAAGCGCGAAAATCTCCCCGCGCCGGATGTCGAGATCGACCGCCTTCAGCGCCTCGGTTCCGCTGGCATAGGATTTCCTGAGGCCGCGGATCGACAGGATCGGCTCACTCATTCGATCGGGCCCGGCTCTTGCGGCTTGAGCTCCTCGCGCATCAGCCCGTGGCGAAGCAGCATCGGCATGTTCGCCGCGGCGAACAGGAAAGTCAGCGGGATCGCGCCCCACAATTTGAAGCCGACCCAGAAATCGGTCGACGCGTTGCGCCACACCGCTTCGTTGAGCGCGGCCATGAATACGAAAAAGATCGCCCAGTTGCGGCTGAGCTTGATCCAGCCGTCGTGGTCGAGTCCGGGGTAAGCGGTTCCGAGGACGCGCTTGAGCAGCGGCCGGCCCCGCGCCAGCCCGAAGCCCAGCAGGCCCGCGACGAGCAGGTAATAGACGGTCGGCTTCATCTTGATGAAGGTATCGTTGTGGAGCCAGATGGTCAGCCCGCCGAGCAGCACGACCATGACCCCGGAGAACCAAAGCAAGGCCGAGATACTGCGGAACCGCGCATAGGAATAGGTCATTGCCGCGATCATCGCCGCCATGAAGGCGCCGGTCGCCCAATAGATTTTCTGCTCCGGCGGGACCGGCGCGAAGAAATTCACGCCGAAGAAAACGAGCAGGGGGCCGAGGTCGATCAGCAGTTTCGAGCCGCCCTGCGGCTCGGTCTTGGTGGTCGTGCTCATTCGGGGGGCAGTCCCGCAATCGCCCGGGCGACTGCGCGCGGATCGAACGGGCGCAGATCGTCGGCCTGCTCGCCGACCCCGATGGCATGGATCGGTAGCCCGAACTTCTCGGCCGCGGCGACGAGCATCCCGCCGCGCGCGGTCCCGTCCAGCTTGGTCATGATGAGCCCTGTCACGCCTGCGCTCTCGCGGAAGACTTCGACTTGGGCAAGGGCGCTTTGGCCGGTGGTGGCATCGAGCACGAGCACGACATCGTGCGGCGCCTCAGGATTGAGCCGCCCGAGCACGCGCCGGATCTTGGTCAGCTCGTCCATCAGGTGGCGCTTGTTCTGGAGTCGCCCGGCGGTGTCGACGATGAGCACGTCCTCGCCGGTCGCGGTCGCCTGGCGGACCCCGTCGAAGACGATCCCCGCGGCATCGCCGCCTTCCTTGCCCGAAATGACCGTCGCCGCGACCCGGTCGCCCCAGATCTGCAATTGCTCGATGGCGGCGGCGCGGAAAGTGTCGCCGGCGGCGAGCAGCACTCCATAATCCTGACTCTTCAGCCAATGGGCGAGCTTGCCGATCGTCGTGGTCTTGCCCGAGCCATTGACCCCGATGACGAGGATCACGTGGGGGCGGGGGAAGCCGGTGATCTCGAGCGGCTTGGCGACCGGCGCGAGGATCGCCTCGATTTCCTCGGCGAGGATCGTGCGGAGGCCGCGCTCGTCCAATTGCTCGAAGCGGCGCGCGGCGATCGCCTCGCGGATCCGCTTCGACGCCTCCGGCCCGAGGTCGGAGGCGATCAGCGCCTCCTCGATATCGTCGAGAGTGGCGGTGTCGAGCGCCGCCTTGCTGGTGATTCCGGTCAGATTGTCGGCGACCTTGTCGGCAGTCTTGGCGAAGCCGCTGCGCAGGCGGTCGAGCCAGCTCAAGCCCATTCTCCCACGAGCACATCGCCGTCGCGGTCGAGGACCCGCATCTGGCCGGCTTCGCCCTTGGCTGCGCCGGGAACCAGGATCGGAGCGAACTGGTCGCTGTGGCCCTTGCCGTCGCCCTCGACCAGAACGGAGAGCGTTTCCCCGACCAGGCTGTCGAGCCAGCGGGTCCGCCGCCTTGCCGCAGCCTCGCGAAGCCGCGCCGCGCGTGCCTTGACCAGCTCGCGCGGGAGCTGCGGCATGAGCGCCGCCGGGGTTTGCGGCCGCGGCGAGAAGGGGAAGACATGCGCGGCGACGACGTCGCAATCGTCGAGCAGCTTCAGGCTGTTCAGCGCCATCTCCTCGGATTCGGTCGGAAATCCGGCGATGAGGTCGGCGCCGATGGTGGCATCGGGACGAGCCGCCTTGATCCGCTCGACCACGCGCACCGCGTCGGAGCGGACATGGCGCCGCTTCATCCGCTTGAGGATGAGGTCGTCGCCGGCCTGGAGCGACAGGTGGAAATGCGGCAGCAGCCGTGGCTCGCCGGCGATCAGCTCGAACAGCCTCTCGTCGATCTCGATGCTGTCGAGCGAGGACAGCCGCAGGCGCGTCAGTGCGGGCATGGCGGCAAGGAGGCGCTGGCAGAGATTGCCGAGGCCCCCATCGACGTCGGTGATGTCGACCCCGGTCAGCACGATCTCCTTCGCCCCGCGGTCGAGCTCTCGGGCAATCGCGTCGCGAACCGCCTCGAACGGGAAGCTTCGGCTCGGCCCGCGCGCCTGCCAGATCGAGCAGAAGGTACAGCGATGGTCGCAGCCGGTCTGGATGGCGACGAAGCTGCGCACCTTGCCCTGGAAACCGGCGGGGACGACCGATCCATGGCCGGAAAAGGCCCTAAGCTTTGTCTCATTGCGCGACCACGCGAGTCACGCCGCGCATCGCCGCGAACATCGTCCGGCTCCAGCTCGGCGGCGCAGCCGGTGACGAGGATTTTCCCACTGGGCCGCTGGCGGTGCGCGCGCCGGATCGCCTGGCGGGTCTGGCGCACGGCTTCGTCGGTCACCGCGCAGCTGTTGACGATGGTCCAGTCCTCGCCGGCGGGCGCGAGCGCGGCCATGGTCTCGCTCTCGGCGAAGTTGAGCCGGCAGCCGAGCGTGACCGTCTCGACGCTCATGCCAGGGCCTCGAGGTCGAGCTCGCCCTCGAACACATGGGTCGCGGCGCCGCGCATGCGGATCGGGTCGCCCTCCTCCCATTCGATTTCGAGCGTTCCGCCCGCCATCGTCACGCGTACCGGGCTTTGGGCCTTGCCGAGCTCGATCGCAGCGACTGCCGTGGCGCAGGCCCCGGTGCCGCAGGCGCGAGTCAACCCGGTCCCGCGCTCCCACGTCCTCAGGCGCAGGCCGCCGCCGTCGTCGAGCGAGGCAATGTTGACGTTGATCTTTTCGGGAAAGGCCCCGTCATTCTCGATCGTCGGGCCGATTTGCTCGAGGTCGATCGAATCCACGTCATCGACGAAGAAAACGACGTGCGGGTTGCCGACGTTGACCGCGGCCGGGTGGGCCAGTCCTTCCCAGGCAAGCGGCAGGCGCGCCGTGTCCATCGGATAAGCGAGCGGGATTCGCGACCAGTCGAACTGCGGCTCGGGCAGCGCCACCTCGACCTGATCGCCCGCGGCGGTCCCTTCGAGCACTCCACCGTCGGTCTCGATGGTCTTCGCCTCGGTCAACGCGACGACGCAGCGGGTCGCGTTGCCGCAGCTTTCGACTTCGCCTCCGTCGGCGTTCCAGATGCGCATCCTGAGGTCGGCGCTCGCGCTCGGCTCGAGCAGGATCAGCTGGTCGCAGCCCACGCCCGTGCGCCGGTCGGCGATGCCGCGGGCGAGCGCCGGGGTGATCTCAAGCGGCTCTTCTCGCGCATCGAGGATCACGAAATCATTGCCGAGGCCATGCATCTTGTGGAAGTGGCGGAGCATCGGCCGCGACTTAGGGAGCGGTCATGCGAGTGTCCACCGCTTGAGGAAGCCGAGATGCAGCGAGCCGCGACCGACGTCATGCAATCGATCCTCTTTTCGGCGGTGCTCGACGCCGTCGCGGCGCTGAAGGCGGGTTCGGGCGGCCTTCCCAACAATCTGCTTCGCGACGTCCAGGCGATTCATCCCAACGTTACCTTCGCCGACCTGCCCAAGGCGCTCCAGGACGCGATCGTGGCCAGCACCCGAACGGCCTTCACCCAGCTGTTGAAGGAAGGCTATGCGGTCGGCCCGAAAAGCGAGCAGCGGCCGATGCACCGGCCGATGGACCGCGTTCCCGAGCGCGAGCGCCGTGGACCCGCCGAAGGCCATCGTCGGGGAGGCCGCCCGCCCAGAGGCGATCGGCCTGGCGGAGGTGATCGTCCGGGCGGCGGCGCGCCGCGGGGGCCGGGCGCTCCATCGCGGCCGCGCAAGCCCAAGGGCAAGCCGCGGCTGTCCTGACGATTGCTTTCACGGCGCGCTTTGGCTAGTGGCGCCAGCGTCTTCGGACAGACAAGTTATCGCGCACGCTTCGGGATGAAGGGTGCACGCCGGCCGACGAGGTTTCGTCCGCCGGCGTATTTTGCGTTTTGCGGGCGTTTGTCCCGCGGGAGAGGTGAATGTTCGACACGTTGAGCGATCGGCTCGGCAACGTCTTCGACCGGCTTCGCGGCCGCGGCGCATTGAGCGAAAGCGACGTGCGCGCGGCGATGCGCGAGGTCCGCGTCGCTCTGCTCGAGGCCGACGTCGCTCTCCCGGTCGCGCGCGAGTTCGTCGAGCAGGTCACCGAAAAGGCCGTCGGCGCCGACGTGCTGCGCTCGGTCACGCCGGGGCAGATGGTCGTCAAGATCGTCCACGACGCCTTGGTCGAGACGCTCGGCAGCGAGACCTCCGAGCTCAACCTCGCGGTCACTCCGCCGGCGGTGATCATGATGGTCGGGCTGCAGGGCTCGGGCAAGACCACGACCACCGCCAAGCTCGCCAAGCGCCTCAAGGACAAAGAGCGCAAGAAGGTGCTGATGGCCTCGCTCGACGTCGCCCGGCCGGCGGCGCAGGAGCAGCTCGCGGTGCTCGGGCGCCAGGCCGAGGTCGACACGCTTCCGATCGTCCCGGGCCAGTCGCCGGTCGAGATCGCGGGCCGGGCGCTCCAATCGGCCAAGCTGCAGGCCTATGACGTCGTCCTGCTCGACACCGCCGGGCGGCTCCACGTCGATGACGCCTTGATGGCCGAGATGAAGGCGGTCGCGGCCGCGTCCAACCCCGCCGAGACCTTGCTGGTCGTCGACGCTTTGACCGGACAGGACGCGGTCAATGTCGCCAAGGGTTTTGCCGGCGAGGTCGAGCTTTCGGGCGTGATCCTGACCCGGATGGACGGCGATGCCCGCGGCGGCGCGGCGCTGTCGATGCGCAAGTCGACCGGCAAGGCGATCAAGTTCGCCGGCGTCGGCGAGGCGATCGACAAGCTCGAGGCCTTCCACCCCGAGCGGGTCGCGGGCCGGATCCTCGGCATGGGCGATGTCGTCAGCCTGGTCGAGCGGGCCGCCGAGACGATCGAGGTCGAGGAGGCCGAGAAGATCGCGGCCAAGATGGCCAAGGGCAAGTTCGACCTCGACGATCTGTGGGCGCAGCTGCGCCAGATGCAGCGCATGGGCGGCCTCGGCGCGCTCGCCGGCATGATGCCGGGCCTCAAGGGCATGAAGGGCGCCGCGGACAAGGCGCAGGATAGTAAGGCGCTGGTCCATATGGAGGCGATGCTCTCCTCGATGACCGCGAAGGAACGGTCGCGCCCCGAAATCGTCAATGCCAAGCGCAAGATCCGGATCGCCAAGGGCAGCGGGACCACCGTCCAGGAGGTCAACAAGCTGCTCAAGATGCACCAGGAAATGGCGACGATGATGAAGCGGCTGAAGAAGATGGGCGGGCTCGGCAAGCTCGCCGCGATGTTCGGCGGCGGCGGGCGGCCTGCCCGGAATGCCCGGCGCGGCGCGGCGCGATGCCGCCTGGTCTCGGCGGCGCCCGGCGCTCTTCCGGGGCTTGGCGGCGCCTCTCCGTTCAACCTCCCACCTGGTTTCGACAAGTTCTCAAAGAAATAAACGAACACACTGAAAGGAAAAGATTATGGCAGTTGCAATTCGGCTTGCGCGCGGTGGCGCCAAGAAGCGGCCTTATTATCGCATCGTGGTCGCGGACAGCCGCAACTCGCGCGATGGCCGCTTCATCGAGAAGATCGGCACCTACAACCCGCTTCTGGCCAAGGATTCCCCCGAGCGGGTCAAGCTCGACGTCGAGCGCGCCAAGCATTGGCTGAGCGTCGGCGCGCAGCCGTCGGACCGGGTCCTGCGCTTCCTCGACGCCGCCGGAATCAAGGAGCGTCCGGCGCGCAACAACCCGCAGAAGGCCGAGCCGGGCGAAAAGGCCAAGGAGCGCGCCGAGGCCCTCGTGGCCAAGGCAAGCCGAAGCCGCCGAAGCCGCCGCTGCTCCGGCCGAGGAGCCCGCGACCGAGGCTCCGGCGGAAGAGCCCGTGACCGAGGCTCCGGCGGAGGAGCCCGCGATCGAAACTCCGGCGGAAGAAATCGCCGCCGACCAGGCCCCGGCCGACACCGCCGACCTTCCGGCCCCCGAGCCGGTCGCGGCCGAAGCCGCCGTCGAGGCGTCGGCGGGCGAGGAAGTCCCGGCCGCCGAGGCTGCCGCCGACGAAACTCCGTCGGTTGCCGAGGAAGCCGCCAAGGAAGCCGAAGCGGGCGAGACCCAGCCCGAGCCCGCCGAAGGCGCGGACACCGACGCCGGCGAGGGATCGCCCGAGTCGGCCGAGGCGCCCGGGGTGACCGGCAAGAGCAGCGAAGAGCCGGCCGAAGGCGAGGCGGACGATGCTCCCGCGGCCGAGGAAGGCGAAAAGGCGGAATAATTGGTTGGCGACACGCGGATCGCGCTGGCCGCCGTCGCCGGCGCGCACGGGGTCAAGGGAGAGGTCCGGCTCAAGCTGTTCGGCGAGGGCGCGGCCGGCCTCTCCATCCATGAGCGTGTCTATGTCGGCGGAACCGAGCGCGGGCTGGTCGTCGGTGCGCGAGGCCGGTAAGGGCGCCGTCGCGCGCTTCGACGGAATTGCCGACCGAAGCGCCGCCGAGGCGCTGCGCGGCCAGCTGGTCGAGGTCGAGCGCTCGGCGCTGCCGCCGCTCGAGGATGGCGAATATTATCACGCCGATTTGATCGGGCTTGCCGCGGTGGACCGCGACGGAGCCGAGGTCGGGACCGTCGCGGGGGTCGAGAATTACGGCGCCGGCGACCTGCTCGAGATCGCGCTCAAGAGCGGCCAGCGGTCGCTAATCCCATTCCGCGACGGAATCGCAGATCTCGAAGACGGGCGGATCGTCCTCGACCCGGCCTTCCTCGCCTAGCGCGAGGCTTCCTCCATCTCGGCAGCGGGCTCGCGCAGCTGCGGCGCCTTGGCGAACAAATCGTTGCGGATGGTGGTCGAGGCGACTCCACCTTCGCCCATCGCGTGGCTGATCTGGTCGAGGCCGTGGACTACGTCTCCGGCGGCATACAGGCCTTCCACGCTGGTCCGCTGGTGCGCGTCAACGACGATGCAGCGGTCGGCGCTGAGCTTGGCGCCAAGCATTTCGGCGAGCGACACATGGGTGTCGCTGCCGAGTGCCGGATAGATGGCCGCGAAGGCATGGCAGCCCGAGGGGGTCTCGACGTGGATCTCGCCTTCGCCCGGCTCGATCACCGAGACCGGGCCGTCGATCAGCCGCACCCCGGCAGCATCGAGCCGCTTGCGGTCCTCGGCGCTGATGTCGATCGGCCCGTCGGGGTCGATCAGGGTGACGTCGGCCGTGTAGCTGCGCAGGAAGATCGCTTCGCCCGGCCCGCGGTCGGAATTGCCGAGTACGCCGACCTTGGCATCGGTCACCTCATAGCCGTCGCAGATCGGGCAATAGCGGATCAGGCCCGCGGCGAGCGCATGTTCGTGAAGCTCCTCGTCCATCTGCGGGCGGCGGTTGGCGACTCCGGTGGCGAGCAGCACGGTTCGTGCCTTGACCGGCCCCGCGCCAAATTCGGCGCTGAACAGCCCGTCGTCGCATTTCTCGATCCTGGTGACCTGGCCGCACTCGATGCGCGTGCCGTAGAGCCGCGCCTGGTCGCACATTCGCTCGAGCAGCTCCTTGCCGTTGATGCCGTCGGGGAAACCGGAAACGTTGCGGCGTGCAGGGGATCCACGAGGCGCGGCTCTTGCCCCCGTCGACGACGAGGATGTCGAGGTGATAGCGCGACAGATAGATGGCCGCAGTCAGGCCCGCGGGCCCGCCGCCGATCACCAGGCAATCGAGGATTTCGCCGTTCATCCCGGCCCAAGCGAAGCGCCTTGCAGTTGGTTCCGGCGCAGAGCTAATGCGCGACGTCGGGGAGCGCGCCTATGTGGAGAGTGATTGCAGCATTGTCGGTCGTCCTGGCGCCGGTTCCGGCCGCCGCTCAGGCCGACCCGGCGCGGATCGCGGCGGCGGTCCCCGCGATCGACCAGATTTTCGCCGACTTCCAGATCGACAGCCACGCGCCCGGGCTGGTGTACGGGATTGTCGCCGACGGCCGGCTGGTCCACGTCCGAAGCTTCGGGGTGCAGGAGCTCAAGGCGAGGCAGCCGGTCACGCCCGACACTTTGTTCCGGATCGCGTCGATGTCGAAGGCGTTCACCGCGCTCGCGATCCTCAAGCTGCGCGACGAGGGCAAGCTGTCGCTCGACGCACCCGCCGAGACCTATGTCCCGGAGCTTCGAGCGTGGCGCTACCCGAGCGCGGATTCGCGCAGGATCCGGGTCCGCGACCTTTTGAACCACACACCCGGGCTGGTCACCGACGACCCGTGGGGCGACCGCCAGCAGGTGCTGAGCGATGCCGAGTTCACCGCTTTGCTGCGCCAGTCGCCGCCATTCAGCCGCGCGCCTGGAACCGCGTTCGAATATTCCAACTACGGCTATGCGATCCTCGGCCGGATCATCGCCAATGTCTCGGGCGAGCCCTTCGACCAATATATCCAGCGCACCATCATGCGGCCGCTCGGCATGACCTCGACCGGCTATGACGTCCACGCCTCGCCCCTCGAGCGGCGCGCGATCGGCTACCGCTGGGAAAACAACCGCTGGTCGGAGGAGCCGACCATGCGCCACGGCGCGTTCGGGTCGATGGGCGGGGTCCAGACCAGCGCGAACGATTATGCCAAGTGGATTGCGTTCCTGCTCTCCGCCTGGCCGGCGCGTGACGAGCCCGAAGCCGGGCCGGTCAAGCGCTCGACCGTGCGCGAGATGGCCGAGGGCTCGAACCATGCGCGCCTTCGACCGCGCTTCGGCAGGTCGCCCGAGACCCAGGCCGGGGCCTATGCGATGGGGCTGATCCAGGCCGACGATCCCGAGCTCGGCAATACGCTGAGCCACGGCGGCGGCTACCCCGGCTACGGCTCGCACATGATGCTGATGCCCGATCATGGGGTCGGAATCTTCGTCTTCACCAACCGCACCTACAACGGCGGCTCGGGCGCGGCGTGGGACGCCGCGGTTGCGCTCGACCGGGGCCGGGCGCTCCTCGGCCGCGAGCTCGCCGTCAGCCCGCAACTGGCCACGGCCTATCGAGCAGCGGGGACGATCTACCGGGCTGGCGATGTCTCGGCGGCCGCCAACCTGCTGGCGATGAACTTCCTGATGGACCGCTCGCGCGACAATTGGCGGCGCGATCTGGCCAGGCTTCGCGACGAGGTCGGCCAATGCGACACGGCCAGCCCGATCGTGCCGAGCGGGGCACTGTCGGGCAGCTTCACCTGGCGCTGCACTCACGGCCGGATCCAGGGCAATCTGCTGCTTGCGCCGACCACTCCGGCGGGGATCCAGGCGCTGCGCTTGAGGGTCGCAAGCCCATGATCTGGGCGGCTTCCGTACTCACGCTTTACCCGCAGATGTTTCCGGGGCCGTTGGGCGTGAGCCTGGCCGGGCGCGGGCTCGAGGACGGGCTGTGGTCGCTCGACGCGGTCCAGATTCGCGACTTCGCCTCCGACAAGCACAAGAGCGTCGACGATACGCCGGCCGGTGGCGGGGCGGGGATGGTGCTCCGTGCCGACGTCCTCGCCGCCGCGCTCGACAGCGTCAGCGACGGCCGGCCGATGCTGGCTTTGACTCCGCGCGGGGCGCCGCTGACGCAGGCCCGGGTGCGCGAGCTGGCTGCGGGCGAGGGCGTGATCCTGCTGTGCGGGCGCTTCGAGGGCTTCGACGAGCGCATCTTCGAGGCCCGCCCGATCGAGCCGGTCAGCGTCGGCGATTATGTGCTGTCGGGCGGCGAGATCGGGGCGATGGCGATCCTCGACGCTTGCGTTCGGCTGCTCCCCGGGATAATGGGCGCGACCTCCAGCGGAGAGGAGGAGAGCTTCGAGCAGGGTCTCCTGGAATATCCGCACTATACCCGACCAGTGACTTGGGAAGGGCGCACGATCCCCGAAGTGCTGCGGTCGGGGGATCATGCGAAGATCGCGGCGTGGCGACACGACACCGCGGTCGAGGACACACGGCTAAGGCGGCCGGACCTGATCGAGCGCCACGGGGGCGCATCGCAGGCACCGCCCTCTGGCGCGCGGCGACGAAACACGAAGGCTTGAAACGATGAACCTGATCGAGACCCTGGAGCGCGAGGCAATCGACGCGCTGACCAAGGACCATCCCATTCCCGAATTCCGCCCCGGCGACACGCTTCGAGTCGGCGTCAAGGTGATCGAGGGCGAGCGCACCCGCGTGCAGAACTTCGAGGGCGTGTGCATCGCCCGAGCCAACAAGGGCGTGGGCTCGAGCTTCACCGTCCGCAAGATCAGCTTCGGCGAGGGCGTCGAGCGCGTCTTCCCGCTTTATTCGCCGATCATCGATTCGATCACCGTGGTGCGCCGCGGCGCCGTGCGCCGGGCCAAGCTCTATTATCTGCGCGGCCGCACCGGCAAGTCGGCCCGGATCGCCGAGCGCCGCGATCCGCGCCGCGAGGAAGCCAAGGCCGCGACCGCACGCGGCTCCCGCCAAGGCGAAGGCCCCGGCCAAGGCCGACAGCGAGGCCTGAAGCCTAGCGCGCTGGCCGGCCGGGCAAGCTGTCCCGGTCGATCAGCCGGGTATAGAGGTGCCAGGTCGAATAGCCGAGCCACGGCAGGACAAAGGCGAGCCCGATGAACAGAGGGATCGTGCCGAGGATCAGCAGGCCGGTGACGATGAGGCCCCAGCGGAGCATTTCGTCGCGGTTCGCCTGAACCGCGCGCCACGAGGCGGAAACCGCCTCGGCGGCCGAGACGTCGCGGTCGACCAGCATCGGCATGGCGGCGACGCTGACCGACAGGACGAGCCAGCCGAACAGCCCGCCCGCGGCGCTCCCGAGCAGGATCAGGAGCCAGCCGCGCGGCGTGGTGAACACCAGCGACAACAGTTCGCCGACCGAGGTTGGCGAGACCGCTCCGAACAGGATCACCCACAAAGCTCCGGCGGCGAGCAGCCACACGGCGAAGATCGCGAGAAGCATTCCGGCGACGATGCCGATGTCGTCGGCCGACGGCGATTTCTGGACGTCGAGGAAATGCGTCCATCCCGACTCGAGCCCCTCCTCGCGGCGCCGGGCGAGCTCGTAGAAGCCGACCGCGGCGAGCGGCCCCAGCAGTCCGACTCCCGCGACCACCGGGAACAGGAACGGCAGAAGCTCGCTCTCGCGTCGCCATGACCGCGGCGAGGATGCCCACCAGCACGTAGAGCAGGCCGGCGAACAGCAGGTCGCCGCGCATCGCCAGGAAGTCGTCGAGGCCGGCGCGAAGCGACCAGCGCAGGTCCTGATTGCCGATCTTGCGGACCGCGATCTTCCGCCTGGATTTGGGCTTTCGCCTGCGCATCGTGTTGGCAGCCATGCTCTCTCCCCTTCGGAAAAGACGCGCCGCGGCAAGGCGCCGCCGCGCCTGTTGGCGATTCCATAGCAGGTTCTCTCGCCCCTGTTCAGAGGCTGATCGGAACCACCCGGATGCTGCTGTCGGTGCCATATTGCGGGTGGGCATTGGCCGGTCGAAGGGCCTGCAGCTTGCGGCCCTCGGGCGGAAGGCCGAAGCGGAGCGCGATCAGAAGCGCCTCGACGGTTTTGGTTTCGCCAAGCTCGACCTCGACGACCAAGCCGTCGCACGCGCGCCCGCTGCAGCGGATGATCGCCGGCTCGGGTTCGGAGCCGGATTCGATTGCGGTGAGCGCGCCCGGCAGGCCCATCGCCCGGACCGGGACCTCCTCGCCAAACCGCAGAGCGACCATGTTCGCTCCGCCGGTCGAGAGGCGAAGCCGGACCCGCCGGCCCTCGCCCGAGCGGGCCTCGCCGACCGCCTGGATCGACGCCGCGGGAATGTCCAGGATCGGCGCCTCGGCGAGCCAGCGGGTTCGGCCGCTGTAGGGCAGGACCCCGCGCTTCCATTCGCCGATCCGCCTCCATGACGGCGGCAGCGGCGCCTGCTTGCTCGCCACCGCCCAATGGGCCTCGTCGGCCTCGTCGTCGCGGACATAATCGATGGTGAAGGCGAGCGGCCGCTCGGCGCTCGAGCGGGGGAGGGTCAGCGCCGCGCCCCACAGGCCGATTGCGAGCAATGGCAGCGCGGCAAGGGACGGCCGGGGTGGCGAGTCCGCGACCTCGACCAGGAAGGGCAGTGCGGCGAGCGCCGCCATCGGCGCGACACCCCACAACGGGCCATCGATCAGCAGCATCTCGATCGAGGCCATCAGCTCGGCGAACATGAGGAGTTGGAGGATTGCCGCGGCCCACAGCAGCGGCGATCGCGCCTTGGGCAAGAGGAAGCCGAGGAGGGCGAGCGCGGGCGCCAGGAGGAAGAAGATCATCGCTCCGGGAAGCGCAGTCGAGAGCACCGCGCCGACGAGCATGATCAACAGCCAGCAGGCGACTCGGAGGCGGTCGCGCTCGACTCGTCCGCCGAGCCACGACAGCACCGCCAGCATCGCCAGCATCGCCGCCAGCAGCGACGCATAGACCGCCAGGTAGGAGACGATCGGCCACGCCCGCCAATAATCCCCGGCCCGGACGAAACCCGCGAGGAAGGCGAGGACGAAGGCGATCGCGACCCCCGCGACGGTCGTTGCAGCGACGGTCAGCAGCGGCCGCCCGAGCGCTTTTTCCCGCCAGGCGACCAAGCCGAGCCCGATGACCAGCGCCCCGAGCAGGATCGCCGCGAACAGCAGCGGAAGGCTGATCAGCAAGCGGCCGGCGATATCGGCGTAAACGCGCTGGCCGCTGCCGCGCGCGTCGGGAAGCGTCCGGGCCGCGGCGAGCACCTCGCTCCCCATATGCTGGAGGCTCCGGCGGCTGAGCGCCTCGACCCGGTCGCCGGGCGAATGATAGCGGGTCTCGTTGCCGACGATGGCGTAGCTGAGGGTCGTCCAGCCGCGGTCCTTGAACACCACCACGTCGGTGTAATTGGGGATGAGCTTGGCGAAATCCGCGGTGAGCGAATTGGCGTAGGGGCGGCGGGTCGCCGACGCAAAAGCCGCGATCGCCGAGCCATTGGGCTCGCTGGTCTCGAACATGAAGGCCGGGCCGTCGACCCCGCGCGCCTCGATGTTGATCAGGCTTCCCACTTGTCCCGCGAGCGGGTCGCCGTCGATAAACGCGCCGGCGCCGTTGAGGCCGAATTCCTCGCCCTCGTTGAACAGCAGGATGACCGGTTGGGCCGGCGGCCGTTGCCGAAGGTTCGCCGCGACCTCGAGAAAGGTCGCCACGCCGATGCCGTCGTCGGCCGCGCCGGGCCCGGCAGGCGTGCTGTCATAATGGGCGTTGAGGAGCAGCGCCTTGCCCGGCCGCTCGGCGCCGATCACGGCGACGACGTTGCGGGTGAGGCTGCAGCTCACCGTCCTGGAGCCGGGCATCCCGCGGCAATCCTGCCGGGTGCGGATCTCGGGATCGAGGCCAAGCGATCGAAGCTCGCCGATTAGCCGCTCGCGCACCGCGTCATTTGCCTGCGCTGTCGACCGGGTGCGGGCGCTGGTCGCCGAGAATTCGCCCGAGCCGGCCGACCGCGCGATCGACATTGAACTCGGCGCCGGGCGAAGGCGCGGGCGGGACCATCAGCAGGCCCTTGAGCGCGAAGGCGGCCAGAAGCAGCGCCAGCATTGCCCAGATCCGTGCCGTGCCGCCCATGCTTCCCCCTTGCCCCGCGACATTGACTTTGCGCGCTTCGCTCCTAGGTGCAAGCCACTCAATCCAGGGAGCAGGCAAGTGGGCTATCGGGTCGCCGTCGTGGGAGCCACCGGCAATGTCGGACGCGAGCTGCTCAACATCCTCGTCGAGCGGCAATTTCCCTATGACGAGATCGTCGCGGTGGCGAGCGCGCGCTCGACCGGCGACGAGATCGACCTCGGCGACAGCGGCACGACCCTGAAGGTCAAGAACCTCGACCATTTCGACTTCTCGGGCTTCGACATCGCCTTGTTCAGCGCCGGCGGCGAGGCCAGCCTCAAATATGCGCCGATCGCGGCCGCGGCCGGCTGCACGGTGATCGACAACAGCTCGGCGTTTCGGATGGACCCCGACGTCCCGCTGATCGTGCCCGAGGTGAACCCCGACGCGATCGCCGGCTACCGCGCCAAGAACATCATCGCCAACCCCAATTGCTCGACCGCCCAGCTGGTCGTCGCGCTGAAGCCGCTCCACGATGCGGCGACGATCAAGCGCGTGGTGGTCGCGACCTATCAATCGGTGTCCGGCACCGGCAAGGCCGGCATGGACGAATTGTTTGAGCAGTCGCGCAATATCTTCGTCGGCGATTCCAACGAACCGAAAGTGTATCCCAAGCAGATCGCCTTCAACGTCATTCCGCAGGCCGGCGATTTCCTCGACGACGGGTCCACGACCGAGGAATGGAAGCTGGTGGTCGAGACAAAGAAGATCCTCGATCCCAAGATCAAGGTCACCGCGACCTGCGTTCGGGTACCTGTGTTCGTCGGGCACAGCGAGGCGGTCAACATCGAGTTCGAGCGCGAGCTTTCCGCCGAAGACGCGCGCGCCATCCTGCGCGAGGCGCCCGGGATCATGCTGGTCGATAAGCGCGAGGACGGCGGTTACGTCACGCCGGTCGAATGCGTCGGCGACTATGCGACATTCGTCAGCCGGGTGCGCGAGGATTCGACGGTCGAGAACGGCCTCAGCCTGTGGTGCGTCAGCGACAACCTCCGCAAGGGCGCGGCCCTGAACGCGGTCCAGATCGCCGAGCTGCTGGGCCGGAGGCACCTCCAGAAGGCCGCCTGAGCCTGGCACCGGCGATCCCGCGCGCCCAAGTGGCGATGATCGGCGCGCTCGCTGTGCTCGTCGCCGTCGCCAACATCCGCCAGCCTTTCCCCGACGTCGCGCCGCTTCACCATATTCCGACCCTGGCGCTGCTCGCCGCGGCTCCGTTCCTGCTCCGCCGCTGGCCGCTGTCGACCGCGAGCGTCGCGTGCCTCGCCGTCTTCCTCGCGCTTCATACGCTCGGCGGGCGCTATACCTATTCCAACCTTCCCTACGACGCCTGGTTCGAGGCGCTGACCGGCCAATCGGTCGGCTTCTCGCGCAACAATTACGACCGCTTCGTCCATTTGGTTTTCGGGCTTCTCGCGGTCCCGCCAGGGTATGAAATCCTGCGCCGCCACGCCCGGCTCGGGACCGGCCTCGCGCTTGCTGGCGCAGTCGGCTGCGTCGTGGTCCTCGGCGCATTGTACGAGATGTTCGAATGGCTTCTGACCCTCGTCCTCGCCGGCCCGCTGGCCGACGGTTACAACGGCCAGCAGGGCGACCCGTGGGATGCGCAGAAGGACATGGTGATTGCGCTCGCAGGCGCGCTGGTCGCCGCGTTGTTCGTCCGCCTCAGGGCTTATCCGACCAATAGCGAAGCAGGTTCGACTGGACGACCTGGAGCCGGTTGAAATTCTCCTGGCTCATCTTGAGCCCCTCGAGCGCGGCGACCTCATTGAGCTCGAACAAGGTGTTGCGGCGGAACGAGTCGGCGATCCGGCTCTGGATGAAGGTGATCGCGACCAGCCGCTCGCCGCGGGTCACCGGCATCACCTGGTGGAGTGTGTTCGACGGATAGACGATCGCGTCGCCGGGCTTCAATTTGAACATGAGGTCGGCGTCGCCGAGCCGGATGTGGAGCTCGCCCCCGTCATATTCTTTCGGGTCATTGAGGAATATCGTCGCACTTACGTCGCTGCGCAGCGATTGCCCCGGCAGGGCGATGAACGCGGCATCGGCATGTGCGCCGTAGCGCATCCCCGGATGGTAGCGGGTGATGAGCGGAGGGGCGATGGTGACCGGGAAGGCGAACTCCATGAACTCCTCGCTCCGCGTCAGAGCGCCCAGCAGGAGCTGCGAGCTCTTCTTGTAGGCCTCGGCGTCATGGAGCTGCTCGTTGATCTTGGTCGGGTTGTGCGGGTTGGTGATCCGCCCGTCGACGAACGGCGCGGCGGCCGCGATCTTCTTGCACTCGGCGATTTCGGGCGCGGTCAGGATTTGGAGGACGCGGAACATGCAATCTCCCCGGCTCTCAAAAGAGCCCGCTTGAGCAGTGGCGAGGTGTCGGCGGCCCTATCGAGCATCGCGAGCGCGCTGTCGATGGCCGGGCGGTTGAGCTGGTCGGCCTCGGCGATCAGCTCGCGCCGGAGCGCCGGCGAATAATCATATTCCATGGCCTTGGAATAGCGGCCGAGGATCGGCCCGGAAATGATCGATCTCAAGTCGGCCTTGCTGACGGAAAAACCGAAATGCTCGGCGAAGGTCGTCAGGCCGCCGGCGGGATCTTCGAGGAAGGAATCGAAATCGACCCACCGGATCGAGCGGCCGGGCATGGCATCGGCGGCCGCCTCGAGGCTGGTCATCTCGCATGCCCACGCTGCCGCGGCGCGGTGCGCGTCGCTCGATTGCGCTTCGTCGAGCCCCCAGACCCGGCCAGCCATGCGCTGCGCGCGATAGTCGATAAGGGCGCGCAATTCCTTGAGGCTGTTTTCGCCGGCGAGGATGCTCGCGACATAATTGCGCGGGCTGGCGGTCACGAAAAGGGCGCGCTCGCCGGGCGGGACCAGCTCGGCGGCGACTTCGCTGACCATGCTGGTCGCCTTGACGCAGGCCGTTTCGCCCGCCGCGAAGGTCCGCGACATGAGCCTCGGCAATGCGGCGGTGAACGGGGCGCGGATGTCCGGCGGGAAGAAGGACGCGTCGCGCAGGCTGCGCGGCTCGCGCAGCGCGAGAACGCCCGGAAGCTCGCCGAGAAGGCGCGAGATCAGGGTCGAGCCGACATGGCCGATGTGGAAGATCCAGCGCGCGTCGTGGCGGCTCACCCCGTCCGCGGCCTGGGCAACGACCGCCCATTGGACGAGGTGCGCGGTTCGCGGCTCGGCCATCATTCGGTCGTCGAGGAAGCTCGCGGCGCGATAGGCCTCGCGGTCCAATTCGACGAGCCGAACCATGCCCGCATTGGGGTCGAGCGCCTGGACCAGCCAGCGCGCGTCGCGGGCGATATCCTCTGCGCTGGGGCTGCTGGACATGCCGCCCCTTAGCGATGCATGGGCCGCGATGAAAAGGAGGTGCCCGAAGATGGCGGAAAAGATGGCGGGCGGCTGCGCCTGCGGGCGGGTGCGCTTCACCGCGACGATCCACGACGACGACGCCTATTTGTGCCATTGCCGGATGTGCCAGCGCGCCACCGGCTCGGTCTCGATCGCGTTCAAGAACGTCAAGCAGGCCGATGTCGGATGGGAGGGCGAGCCCGACTGGTACGACAGCTCGCCGATTGGCGAGCGGCCCTATTGCCGCGAATGCGGCACCAGCCTCGGGTACCGGTTCAAGGAAGGCAGCGACAAGATGGACCTGACCGTCGCCGCGTTCGACGACCCCTCGCGTTTCCGCCCCAAGTGGCATTTCGGCGCCGAAAGCATCCAGCGCCACTGGCTCAACACAGAGGGCCTGCCCGAGCACAAGACCAGCGACTATGACGTGCTGGTCAACAAATGGGTCGAGGCGACGGGGAAGATGCCCGATTGAGCTTAAACAAGATGGCCTGGATGCCAGGTCGTCTCTAAGCACGCCGGTTGGAATGCCTACTCAGCGCTGCTTCTTCAGCTGCTTGCGGACCGTCAATCGGTCGTGGCTAACTTGGCGGTCGGCGCACGGGCCTTAAACCGAGAATTAAACTTCTGCGGTTAATCCGCTGTCGATGCGAGCAGCCTTAGATTCTTATCTCATCGGTTTTGACGCCCCTTCTACGCCGGTCGGCCAAGCCCTGGTCAGAGAGCGATATGCGGCGTTGAAAGGACAAGTCCCTATCATTTACGTCTTGATTGTTGCCAACCTCTGGGGCCTCGAGCTTGCAACGACGGGTGAGATCAAGATTGGACTCAACTTTCCCACTGTTTTGAGCGCGCTGGCACTCGTGCGCACGGTGCAGTGGATTCGGAGTAAAGGCGACTTTGATCACCGGACCACGTTGCGAGAGCTTCGAAAGACGTGCTTGCTGACGGCAATATTGAGTGTCAGCATCTGCGTTTGGTGCATGAGCCTGCTACCTAGAGCGGATGAAGGCACGCGTCTCGCTGTGATCCTGTTTGGCGGCTTCACCGCGATCGGTTCGGCGTTCGGATTGAGCGCATTTCCATCGGCCGCGAGAATGCCGATATTCGCATTGGCATTACCCCTGGCCGCTGTGGGTCTTTTTTCGGACGATCCGCGATTCGTCGGGGCGGCATTAAGCCTCGCCTGCATCGGGGCACTGTTTCTGAGACTTTTAAGCGTTCAGAACTCGCATTTTACCGATCTCATCGAATCCCGGGCAACAGTGGCAAACGAGCGCGAAATTGCCGAAAGCGCGCGGGAGCAGGCCGTTCTGGCTGCAACCACCGATTTTCTAACCGGCCTGCCCAACCGCCGCGCATTTTTGACTGCGCTCGACAAGGAAATCGGGAGAGACAATGCTCCGTTTGCGGTCGCGATACTTGACCTGGATAATTTCAAGCAAATCAATGATACGCTCGGGCACCCCACAGGCGATAGTATTCTTGAAATCGTTGCAGCCCGGCTCCTTTCGGTTTCGGGCGCAAATATCACTGCCGCTCGCCTGGGTGGCGACGAGTTCGGCCTGATCATCAAAGGCTTCAACCGCCAGTCTAAAGCCAAAGCTGCGGGTACTAAAATTTTGGCTGAAGTGGCTCAGGTCGCAGTGGCCAATGGCCGAGAAACCGTCGTCGAGGCGTCAATGGGCGTTGCACTGAGGGACAAATCCGTGGGGGCATCCTCGTTGAAGTTACTCGCGGAGGCTGATCTTGCACTTTACGAAGCGAAACGCAGCCGGACGCCTGTCGTCGTCTTCGAGCGGAGCATGGAAGCCCCGTATTTGCGCCGCGTTGAAATCGAACGTTCCCTTAGAATGCCCGACGTCCGCGAACGCCTGCACGTACTTTTCCAGCCGATCGTCGACCTCCAGACCGGCAAGGTTATTGCGAACGAAGCGTTGGCAAGATGGAAAGATACCAAACTGGGCGATGTCAGCCCGGCAGAATTCATACCTCTCGCCGAACAACTCAATCTAATTGGTGGGATCGGCGATCATCTGATGCAACAGGCCATGGCCGAAGCATCACCGTGGCCACAAACCGCAGCTCTCGCGCTGAACCTAAGCGCATTGCAGCTTTGCTCGCCGCAATCAGCCGACTCAATCCTTCGGTCCATGAAGGACGCAGACCTATCTCCGCAAAGGTTACATGTAGAAGTCACCGAGACAGCCCTGCTCGCCGATTTCGACCGCGCCAGGAAGAACCTGGAAAAACTGAAGTCCGCTGGAGTCACGATCGTTCTGGACGACTTCGGGGCCGGATTTTCCTCGATAGGCTACTTACGCGAGTTGACTTTCGACCAAATCAAACTTGACGGCACGCTCATTACCGCAGCCCAGCAGAGTGCCAATGGCGAGAGATTATTGGCTGCGACAATCGGGCTATGCCAGGCGCTTGGTGTCGTCACGGTGGCAGAGCACATCGAGAACGAGGAGCAATTCAAACTGGTGATAAAGCTCGGTTGTTCGGCTGGACAGGGTTTCTGGCTCCACGCGCCGCTCACTGGGGTTGAGGCCGGCAACCTCTTACGCGCAAGCGACCGAATTGACGCGAGATCAAATCAGATGCGTGCTCGGCTTGTGACGGCGGCTTAACGTTCACACGAGTCCATGCGTGGCGCCGGCAGGACCAAGGGTTCATTCGGAAGTCGCGGGGCCGGCGCCCGACTCCGCCAAAACCGCCACGTGACCGTGAACCTTGGGAACATCTGGGCCGAGCTGTCGGCCGGCACGCTTTGGGCGCGCACGCGAAGCCTTGCTGCATTCGCTGGGTTTCGCGCATGACGGAGATGGCTATCCGCCGCTGCCGCGTTTCGTTCGGATCCGCACAGATGAGTGCTATGGCGGACGGCAAGGGGGAGTCATCATGGGTGTTTTCCGTCACTGCTTGTCGCGGTGGATTGGCATTCCGGCCGCATTCGCTTTTGCCGTGATCGCCCCAGCGCCGGCCGCGGCAGAGCCCGGCGCTCGGGGCGTTCAAGCCGGGCCAATCTGGAACCAGATCGATGCCGAAAAGAAATGCCCTGACGTTGCCCGCAGGGCCGGCGGCACCTGGACTGGCGAATGGCTCACCACCAAGCCCGGCGAAATGTCGGTTTGTGACGTTGTCGATTGGCAAAACGGTCGCAGCCGGGGCCGCTGGATCGACGCGGGGCCAATCTGGAACCGACTGGATGCCGAGAAGAAGTGTCCCGATGTTGCCCAAAGGGCGGGCGGCGCTTGGTCCGGCGAGTGGCGCACTACCAAGCCCGGTGAAATGTCCGTTTGCAACATCGTTGAATGGCAAAGGGGCCGCAATCGAGACGGCTGGGTCGATGCCGGGCCGATCTGGAACCAACGGGACGCCGAAAACAAATGTCCCGACGCCGCCCGCAAGACCGGCGGCAGGTGGAGTGGCGAATGGCGCACCACCAAACCAGGCGAAGCGTCGATCTGCGATGTCGTGGACGAACGAGCCGGTCATAGCCCAGACCGTTGGATCGATGTGGGACCAATATGGAATCAAGCCGACGCGGACCGCAAGTGTTCAGCGGTCGCGCTGACCTCTGGCGGTAAGTGGACAGGCCAATGGAACACGACACGAACGGGCAAGATGTCGGTTTGCGAGATCAGCAAGTGATGACGACGCTCCGCTAACGTCTGCCTCGACCCATTGCGGACCGCTAATAAGCAACCGCGCGCATCATCGAGCTAGACATTCAAAACAGACAGCTCCTCGGCTCGCACCTGTTCCTCCAGCTTCCCAACGACATCCTCAGTTTTTACGACCCGACCAAAGGCCAATCCAATCACGTCAAGTGACGCGCGATGCAGTTGGTCGCTGAGCGTCGCACAAGCGTCCCCGGCGACGACGGTTTGAAAGTCGCGATCCGCAGCTCCGCGCGCCGTCGCAGCAACACAAACGTCTGTAGTGAGGCCACAGACGACGACAGTGGTAACGCCCCGCGAACGAAGCTGCTCAGCGAGATCAGTCGAGATAAAAGGATCGGCTGTCGTCTTCTCTACAACGATCTCGCCTTCACGGTCAGCAACCGCGGCATCCATTGTCCAATCGGCATCCTCTACGCCCGGCCAAACCGGCGTTCCAATGACTTGGCGCGATATTTGATCAAAACCGCGAA
Organism: uncultured Alphaproteobacteria bacterium; assembly: GCA_963722545.1. Lineage (GTDB taxonomy): Bacteria > Pseudomonadota > Alphaproteobacteria > Sphingomonadales > Sphingomonadaceae > Sphingomicrobium. The sequence continues at coordinate 425,532 of CAVRMK010000005.1, read as the reverse complement.
GCCAGCCAGCGAGATCTGATCCGTCTCCAGTGCGAGTTCCCGCTCCGGTGAATGCCACTGGAAGCCCCGCCTTACGGAACGCCGCGATAAGACGCGCGGCATTGGGCACGACCTGTGAGGCAACCCGATTCCGATATTGGTCTATCGCGCCGGGAGCCAGCACGCTCATCAGTTGCGGAAATCGTCCGTCCGGCTGAACGAAGGCTCGTTGCAGATCGACGACGATCAACGCGGTCCCCTTTTCGGGCAGATCTAATGGCGCGCTGGCCTTCTGGGCGATGACGCCGAGCACTGCATCATGATCGGTAGCTTCCATTCAAACCTCCCATGGTTTGACCTTTACCATCCATAGCAGAAAGGAAATGGTTCAGCATGCGAAACGAAGCGAGCAAGCAAGCCGTCCATTGTCCGCTTTCGACCTGTTCGGACTCTCATTCGCGACCATAGGCTGCCGGCGCGTCATACGGCTCCAAGCTTTCGAACCAGGTGCGAAAATCTGGCGAGTACCAGTGGCCGCGCAGTTTCCAGGCAATCATCAATCCGGGAAGATGCCCGAAGGTGGTCGCCTGCTTCTCAATGGTTTGCCAGTGCTCATCGTCGAGCCGCCCCTTTTGCCATTGGACGCGGGACGATTCATACTGGCGAAAGAGAGCGCTCGCATAGGCGACAAATCGGACCCACTCCTCCTCCGAGAGTGCCTTTGGGTCATTTAGGCCAGCAGTCCATATTCGCGCGAAGTCGGCATTATCGATGATGCTGTGAACCAACTCGGTGTAAAGGGCCGAGTGGGCTTCCGAGGACGATGCCCGAATGGCCGCAGTTGCTTGTCGGAGCTGGAAACCGACAAAAATCAATGATGCGATCACCGCAAGCGCGGAGACGATTTGCGCGACTAGGGACGCCTGCTCCAAGGTCATGCCGGCCTCCATTGGATTTGGGGGTGCGGGCGTCCCCCGCAGCCACTAACCTCCGCTTGCTGGCAGGTCACTGTTGAAGATGTCCGCGGCGGCTTTCCACTCGCCGCCGATCTTCCGCCAGACGACCACGTATTTGCCGGTGTCGGTCTGCGTAGTGCCATTGGCCGCAAAGTTAAGCGTGTACGTCCCACGGTCGAGCGCCATGTCACCCGACGATGACACAAGGATCTGCTCCGGAACGAAGGTCAGACCGAAGCCGGGCGTCTGCATCATCGATGCCCATGTCTGCTGGATCGCTGCGCGCCCTTTGCCGATCGGCGCGTTGGGTGGCATCACCGCGCCGTCTTCGGCGTAGAGTTCGGCAATGCCCGCAGCATCCTTGGCTTTGACAAGCTGGAGCCAGCGATCGACCTGCCCGCGGATTGCCTGCTCATCCGAGGCGGTGTCGACAGCGGCGCTACCATTCACCTCGGCGGCGTCGTTCGCAGGCTTCTCGGCCACCTGGCACGCGGGCAGCAGCAGCGCTGTGACAGACAGTAGCAATAGCGTTTTCGTCATTGACCCCTCCTTTCGCTCGTCCTCCCTTTAGCACGGGTAACGTGCCTCGCGTCAGCTCGCCAGTGTCCGCTTTCCACCCAAAGCGGACATTGCAAAATAGGATTTCGGCTGACATGCGTTGGTCCATGCGTGGCGCGGGCAGGGCGAAGGGTTCATTCGAAAGTCGCGGGGCCCCCGCCCGATTCCGTCAAATCCGCCCCGTCACCGCGAACTTTGCGAACATTCGTACCGGCTTGTCGGCCCGCTCGCCTCGAGCGCGCGTACGCGTAGGTTTGCTGCATTCGCTGCGTTTCGCGCGTGACTGAGGCCGCGACCCACCGCTGGACGGCATCGGACGGAGTCGTGCTTGCCTGGCATGAAACGGGGGATGGGCGGCCGGTCATCCTGCTCCACGGGCTGTTTTCGAGCGCCGAGGTCAACTGGATCAAGTTCGGCACCGCGGCGCAGGTCGCCGCCGCGGGTTTTCGGGTGATCATGCCCGATCATCGCGTCCATGGTCACAGCTCGAAGCCGCACGAGCCGGAGCACTATCCGCAGGGGGTTTTGGCGCGCGACGTTGCCGAGCTGATCGCTCATCTCGGCCTCGACAATTACGATCTGGGCGGCTTCTCGCTCGGCGCGCGGACGGTGGTCCAGGCGGTCGGCGAGGGGCTTCGGCCTAAGCGCGCGATCCTCGCCGGGATGGGTCTCCAGGGGCTGCTCGAATGGCGGCGCCGCCAGCAATTCTTCATCGACGCCATCGATCTCGCCGGGAAGGTCAGCCGCGGCGATCCGCACTGGATGGCGATCCAGTTCATGAAGACGATGAAGATCGACCGGGCGGCGGCGCGCCTGCTGCTGCAAAGCTATGGCGATGTCGACGAGGGCTGGTTCGACTGCATTTGCGCTGCCGACCCTGGTGCTGATCGGAAGCGAGGACGAGGACAATGGCTCGGCCCGCGATCTCGCCGAACGGCTGCCCGATGCAACCTACCGCGAGATCCCCGGGACCCACATGAGCTGCGTCACGAGGCCCGAAATGGGCGAGGCCATCGCCTCATTCCTTGCGGGTTAATCTGCCGGGAGTTAAGGGGCGCCCCAATCCATTCAGAACAAGGACTTTTACCTCGATGAAGCTGCTCGTCTCCGTGTCTCTTGCCGCGCTCGCGATTACCGGCGTTGCGGCTTCCCCCGCCGCCGCACAGGCTCCCGCCGCCGCGGCCCGTGCTCTCACTCCCGCCGACGCCGACGCGTTCATCGCCGCGGTCGAGAAGGACCTGTTCGATTATTCGGTCGAGGCGAGCCAGGTGAACTGGGTCAATTCGACCTACATCACCGAGGACACCGATGCGCTCGCAGCGAAGATCAACGCGGTCGGCACCGAAAAGAGCGTCCGATATGCGCTCGAGGCCGCCAAGTTCGCCCAGGTCCCGGGGCTCAGTTACGACACCAAGCGCAAGCTCGACATCCTGCGCACCGGCATCGTTCTTCCGGCGCCCACCACTCCGGGAGCCGCGGAGCGCGTCAACGAGATCCAGACGCGCCTGCAGTCGGCCTATGGCAAAGGCAAGGGCACGCTGAACGGCAAGCCGATCAGCGGGAGCGACATCGAGGCCGAGATGGGCAAGCCCCATACGCCGGCGGAATATGCCGAAATGTGGAAGAGCTGGCACGACAATGTCGGCGCTCCGATGAAGGATGACTATGTCGAGCTGGTCGGCATCGCCAACCTCGGCGCGAAGGAACTCGGCTTTACCGACACCGGCGCGATGTGGCGCTCCATTTATGACATGCCGCCGGAGCAGTTCGCGGCGGAAACGGAGCGCATGTGGCAGGAAGTGAAGCCGCTCTACATGGCGCTTCACACCTACGTTCGGAACAAGCTCAGCCAGAAATACGGCGCCGCGATCCAGCCCGCGACCGGCCCAATCCGCGCCGATCTCCTCGGCAACATGTGGGCCCAGGAATGGGCCAATATCTATCCGCTGGTCGCCCCCAAGGGCGCGGGCGACGTCGGCTATAATTTGACCAGCCTGATCGAAAAGAAGAAGCTCGACGAAGTTGGGATGGTGAAGATCGGCGAGAGCTTCTTCAGCTCATTGGGCTTCGACCCGCTGCCCGCAACTTTCTGGACGCGCTCGATGTTCACCAAGCCTCGCGACCGAGAGGTCGTTTGCCACGCCTCGGCCTGGGACATTGACCAGGTCGACGATCTTCGCATCAAGATGTGCATCAAGCGCAACGCGGAGGACTTCGGCGTTATTCACCACGAGCTTGGGCACAACTATTATCAGCGGGCATACAACAAGCAGCCCTATCTCTACCTCAACGGCGCCAATGACGGGTTCCACGAAGCGATCGGCGACATGGTCGCGCTGTCGATCACGCCCGAATATCTCGTGCAGATCGGCATGCTCCCGCGCTCTGCCGTACCGAGCGCCGACAAGGACATCGGACTCCTGCTCCGCCAGGCGCTCGAGAAAGTGCCCGGCCTGCCGTGGACCTTGCTCGTTGACCGCTACCGCTGGGGAATTTTCGACGGCACCATCAAGCCCGCCGACTACAACAATGCCTGGACCAAGATTCGCCTCGACTACCAGGGCGTGAAGCCGCCGGTCGAGCGACCGGCCGACGCGTTCGATCCGGGCGCCAAGTATCACATCCCGGGCAACGTTCCCTACACGCGCTACTTCCTGGCGCGGATCCTCCAGTTCCAATTCTACAAGGCGGCGTGCGACGCGGCCGGCTGGACCGGGCCGCTTCACCGCTGCAGCTTCTACGGCAACAAGGAGGTCGGCAAGCGGCTGAACGCGATGCTCGAGATGGGCGCGTCCAAGCCGTGGCCCGACGCGCTCGAGGCATTCACCGGAACCCGCCAGATGTCGGGCAAGGCGCTGGCCGAATATTTCGCCCCGCTGAAGGCCTGGCTAGACGAGCAGAACAAGGGCCAGCCGCAGGGCTGGTAACGGGAAAGGGCGGCCCCGCGAGGGACCGCCCTTTTCACTTCGTGGAGCCGGCCGCTCAGTAGGAAATCGCGCCGGTCTTCAGCTCTTCCTCGATGGTCGGATCGACCGGACGTTTGGTCTTCTTCTTTCCAATCTGCCTTGCGGGTCATCGCTTCCTCGGCAATCTCGCTCTGGGTGCGGGCGTCGTCGACGCCGTCCTTGCGCGGCTCCGACCAGCTGCTGGTGCGCGACTTCATGTCGGCGAACCCGTCCTTGATCCGGGTCGATGCGCCGGTCGTCAGGTCGCCGGTGAATTCGCCGAACGACTTGCCGCTCTTGCGGAAGGCGAGGAAGCCGGCGACGGCCGCAGCGACTCCCGAGGCGATCGCCGCGGTAGCGATCGGACGCTCGCTGATCGTGCGGCTCGTCCGGCTGGCGAACGAGCGATTGGAATTGTTCGAGCGGCGATTGCGGTCCGACTTGGCCATGGCAGTTACTCCTTACACGGGGGTTGGTCTCGGTAAGGAGAACGGCGGAGGGGCCGAAAAGTGTCCCCGGACCCCCGCCAATTTGCCTCGTTCCGCCGCCACTCTCAGAGCTGCTCGAGCATCGCCTCCGCCCCGGATACGCGATAATCGCCCGGCGCTTCGACGTTGACCTGTTCGACCGTGCCGTCGTTGACGATCATCGAATAACGCTGGCTGCGCTTGCCCATGCCGAACTTGCTGCCGTCGAACGACAGGCCGAGCGCCTCGGTGAACTGGCCGTTGCCGTCGGCGATCATGGTGACGTCGCGCGACCCGTCGCGCTCGTTCCAGGCGGCCATGACGAACGGGTCGTTGACCGAGATGCAGGCGATCTCGTCGATGCCCTTGGCTTTGAGCTCGCCGGCCTTCTCGACATAGGAGGGGAGGTGCCGCGCCGAGCAGGTCGGGGTGAAGGCGCCGGGGACCGCGAACAAGGCGACCTTCTTGCCGGCGAAGAAATCGGCCGCGGAGACGGCCTGCGGCCCGTCGGCCGAGGCAATGGTGAGCTGGGCGTCGGGAATCCGGTCGCCGGTCTGGATGGTCATCGCTTGGAGTCTCCTGAAAGGGGGGTGAGGCGCAGATAGGCGCGGGCAACCGGCCTCTCAACCCTTGCCCGTGCGCGCCGAGCGGCCCATCTTGCGATCGATGGCGGCGATCCCGACCTTTCTGTCCGGGCGATTGCTCCTGGCGATGCCCGGGATGTCCGACCCGCGCTTCGAGCGCGCGGTGGTCGCGGTCTGCGTGCACGACGAGAATGGCGCGATCGGAATCGGCATCGGCCACAAGCGCGCCGGGATCACCTTTCGCGGGCTCCTCAGGCAACTCGATATCGAGCCGCGCTTCGCCCCCGATTGCGCAGTGCTCCACGGCGGGCCGGTCGAGCCGGGGCGCGGCTTCGTGCTCCACACCACCGACTGGGGCGGACAGGACACGCTCCAGGTGAACCTGGAGACAGGGTCGCCGTTCGCGATGACCGCGACGATCGACGTTCTGAGCGCGATCGCGGAGGGAATGGGTCCCAAGCAATGGCTCGTCGCGCTCGGCTACGCCGGGCTGGGGCGAAGGCCAGCTTGACGAAGAGATGACCCGCCACGGCTGGTTTGCCGCCGGCTGCGACCACGAGCTGTTGTTCGACACTCCCGCCGACGAGCGCTGGGCGGCGGCGTTCCGCAAGGAGGGAGTCGATCCGCGCCTTCTGGTCAGCGAGACCGGCCTCGCCTGATCATGTGTAGCCGAGCAACTCGCGAAGGCCCGGCGCGACCATATCGACCATCGCCTTCTGGGCGTCGGGCAGGGTCTTTGGAAATTCGACGTCCACGCCACTGAGGTTCTCGCGCGCGGTCCCGCTCTGCTTGCGGTCCGAGCCGATGCGGACGCGTTCGCGCCAGTCGTCGGGCATTTCGATCCCGCAGGTTTCGAGCAGGGAGCGGAAATAGGCCTCCGACTCCTTGCTCTCGAGGTTCTTCACTGCTCCGAGCAGATCCTCGTAGCGAACGAGATGCGCGATCCCGAGCCAGGCCACGGCATTGTAGGAATAAAGCGCGGCGAGGGGCGGGGCTTTCTCCATGATCCCGAAGATCATCATGTTGAGGATCGCCTCGACCTTGAGCGTGCCTTCCTTGAGCAATTCGAAGCCCTGAAACTCATCGCTGACGAAGAAGCGTCCGCGCGCCAAGACCCAGTCATAAGGGTCGCGGACGAGGATGATGTGCCGCGTGGCGCCAGTCGCGACCGCGGTCATATCGCTGAACATCAGGTGGCCGTAGCTCATGAAATTGCGCGGGTCGGAGAAGGCACCGAGGTGCTCACGCAGGATATGGTGCTGGACGAACTGCACCTGATACTGCTGCTCGAGCGGGACGAACATGCGGATGATGTTCTTCATCAGGTGGCTGCCGCACTTGGGCACGCTGTTGAGGAACAGCGGCTTTTGCAGCGGCTTGTGCTCGAACTTGAGATTTTCCTCGTTGAGCGTGTCCGGCTTCAAGTTGATCTTGATGATCGGCTTTTGCTGGGTTCCGGGTGCGGGCGATGTTCATGGCGCGATGCCCTAGACGCCAAGCGCTTCGCCCTCAAGCGCCGAGCCCGTGAGCAACATATAAAGAATTCTTTATATTTGCATTCCGAGCGCCTCGGGGCTAGGGGCGGCGCGAACCCGAAATAGCTGGAGCACTACCCGTGGCAACGACCGCCGAAACGCTGACTCGCGACCATGTGTCAAGGACATCGGCCTGGCCGATTTCGGCCGTAAGGAGATCGACATCGCCGAGACCGAGATGCCGGGCCTGATGGCGCTTCGTGCGGAGTTCGGCGCGTCGAAGCCGCTCAAAGGGGCGCGGATCACCGGCTCGCTCCACATGACGATCCAGACCGCGGTGCTGATCGAGACCCTGCTAGAACTTGGCGCCGAGGTCCGCTGGGCGAGCTGCAACATCTTCTCGACCCAGGACCATGCCGCCGCGGCGATCGCGGCGAAGGGCATTCCGGTGTTCGCGGTCAAGGGCGAGAGCCTCGAGGAATATTGGGATTATGTCGACCCGCATCTTCGATTGGGGAGCAGGACGAGACCGCCAACATGATCCTCGACGACGGCGGCGACGCGACCATGTTCGCGTTGTGGGGCGCTCGGGTCGAGGCGGGCGAAAAGCTGTTCGAGCCGTCGAACGAAGAAGAAGAGATGTTCGCCGCGACGCTCGACGCGCTTCCTCAAGGAGCGGCCCGGGCTACCTCACCAAGACTGTCGAGACCATCAAGGGCGTGTCGGAAGAGACGACCACCGGCGTCCATCGGCTCTACGAGCTCAGCCAAGAAGGGCAAGCTCCCGTTCCCGGCGATCAACGTCAACGACAGCGTCACCAAGTCGAAGTTCGACAATCTCTATGGCTGCAAGGAAAGCCTGGTCGACGCGATCCGCCGCGCCACCGACGTCATGCTGGCCGGCAAGGTCGCCTGCGTCGCCGGCTTCGGCGACGTCGGCAAGGGCTCGGCGGCGAGCCTCCGCAACGGCGGCGCGCGCGTGCTGGTGACCGAAATCGATCCGATCTGCGCGCTCCAGGCGGCGATGGAGGGCTATGAAGTGATCACGATGGAGGAGGCGGTCACCCGCGCCGACATCTTCGTCACCGCGACCGGCAATTTCGACGTCATCACGCTCGATCACATGCGGGCGATGAAGGACATGGCGATCGTCTGCAACATCGGCCACTTCGACAGCGAGATCCAGATCGGCGCGCTCGCCAACATGAAGTGGGACGAGATCAAGCCGCAGGTCGACGAGGTCACCTTCCCCGACGGCAAGAGGCTGATCATCCTCAGCAAGGGACGCCTGGTGAACCTCGGCAACGCCACCGGTCACCCGAGCTTCGTGATGAGCTCGAGCTTCACCAACCAGGTCCTCGCCCAAATCGAGCTGTGGACCGGCGCCGACAAGTATAAGAACGACGTCTACGTGCTTCCCAAGCACCTCGACGAGAAGGTCGCCGCGCTCCACCTCGACAAGCTCGGGGTCAAGCTGACCAGGCTGACCGACAAGCAGGCGGCCTATATCGGGGTCAGCGCGGACGGTCCGTTCAAGCCGGAGCACTATCGCTACTGAGCGTCCGGCGGCGTTAATTTCCAATGTTGCATGAAAGTTACACCGTGGCGGGGAATTGACCGCGCGGTGCCGATTTTCAGGTTCCCTTTTGCCCCTTGGTCGAGCACCAACATGGTGATTTTCCATACATGCACCACTAAGGGGGTCATCGACCAATGCGCCGATTTAATCCTTTCATCCTTTCGACCGTCTCGATTGCAGCGCTGATTGCAACACCGGCTTTTGCCCAAGAAACGCAGCAGGACACCGCGCCGCCCGAGACCCTGACCAGCGAGCAGGAAATCGAGTCGGGCGAGGACGCGCAGTCTGACGCGGGTCAGCCCAACACCGCCACCGCGGACGAAGCCGCGATCACCGTTACCGGCTCGCGTATCCGCAGTCCCAACCTCGAATCGCCGCTTCCGGTGACCTCGGTCGGCGGCGAGGAATTCTTCGAGACTGGCGACGTCTCGGTCGGTGACAAGCTCGCCGAACTGCCGGCGATCCGCTCGACCTTCACCCAGGCGAACTCGACCCGCTTCCTCGGCACCGCCGGCCTCAACCTGCTCGACCTTCGCGGTCTCGGCACGGCCCGGACCCTGGTTCTCGTCAACGGCCGTCGTCACGTCGGCGGTGACGTGCTCAGCACCGGCGTCAGCGTCGACGTCAATACCATACCGGCCGACCTGATCGAACGCGTCGACGTGGTCACCGGCGGTAACTCGGCTGTGTACGGTTCGGACGCCATCGCGGGCGTCGTCAACTTCGTCCTCAAGCAGGACTATGACGGCTTCATGATCCGCGGCCAGGGCGGCCAGAGCAAATATGGCGATGCCAATGCTTATTTTGTCAGCGCGCTGTGGGGCACCAACTTCGCCGACGGCCGCGGCAATATCGCCGTCAACGTCGAATATGCCCGCCGCGACCAGGCGTGGGGCGACGAGCGCGATTGGCTCCGTACCGTTCTCACCGTGGTCGACAGCGACCCGGCGTCAGCGACAAGCGACGGCATTCCCGACCGGACCCTCAACCCAGACTTCCGCTCGGTATCCTTCAGCGCCGGCGGCACGGTCCGGATCGGCGGCCGCACCAACACCGGTGCGCCGGCGGCGACCTTCTGCGGCCTCGACCCGCAGGGCAACCAATACAATTGCTCCTTTCCTGTTTACGCCGGACGGTCGACTGACCCCCCTGACCGGTCAGCGCGTCGGGATCGGCCCGAAGGTCAATTGATCGGCGGAAACGGGTTCGGATTCTTCGAGGGCCATTCGATCCAGGTCACGCCGCAGCTCGACCGCTACAACATCAACGTGCTCGGCCACATCGAGATGTCGCCGGCGATTGTGCCGTTCTTCGAGGCCAAGCTGTCGCGCACCGACAGCGTCGGCACCGGCGCCAGCGGTCCGTTCTTCATCTCGGGCGGCGTGCTCGGCGATCCGCTGCAGTTCTTCTCGGGCACCGGCAACCGCGAGCGCATCTCGCTCAGCAACCCGTTTCTGCACCCCGACGATGCCGCCTTCCTTCGCGACTCGATCCTCGCCAGCGGCGTCAACAATTGTAACTTCGCGCCCCTGACGAACACCGATAGGGCGCGCCTCGCCAACGGCACCTTCCGCTTCTGCGTCCAGGACGCATGTCTACGGCCTTCCTGCTCGTTCCGAGACGCGCGCGTCGCGACACCTTCCGGATTGTCGGCGGTGTTCGCGGCGACCTCGGCGGCGCGTGGAACTACGAAGTTTCCGCCAACTATGGTCAGCTCAAGGAGAAGACCACGATCGAGCGGCAACATCGATATCCAGCGCTTCCTGCTCGCCAACGATGCGGTCCGCGATCCGACGACGGGCGAAATCGTCTGCGCCTCGCAGATCAACCCGGGCCGCGCGTTCGGCTATTATCCGTGGTTCTACTACCAATATTACGGGGCCGATTATCCGGGCGCCGATCCGAACGCTCCTGCGCGCCTTGCCAATGACATCGCGCAGTGCGTGCCGATCAACACGCTCGGCGGCCAGTTCAGTCAGGCGCAGATCGATTACCTGCTGCTCGACACGGTGGCCAAGGGTCGCGCGAGCCAGCTTGACCTGCTCGCCTTCATCTCGGGCGACACATCGAACTTGTTCGAGCTTCCGGGCGGGCCTATCGGGATCGTGCTCGGTGTCGAATATCGTGCTGACGACCTCTACTACCAGCAGGACGAACAGGTCTCGCTCGGCTACACCTTCTACAACGCCATCCCGACGTTTAGTGGGCCGAAATCGAAGGTGAAGGAAGCGTTCGGCGAAATCCGTCTTCCCATCGTCAAGGACGTTCCGTTCCTCAATGAGCTGGAAGTGTCGGCCGCGGCCCGCGTTTCGGACTACAGCCTCGGCACGACCGGATCGGTTTGGGCGTGGAACGTCAACGCCAACTGGTCCCCGTTCGAGGGTCTCCGGTTCCGCGGCAACGTTGCCCGAGCGGTTCGCGCTCCGAACCAGGCGGAGTTGCTGGCGCCTCCGGGCCAGAACTTCAGCCTGTTCGCTGACCCGTGCGACGTGAACCAGGTCGGCGCCGGTACCGCCAATCGCGCGGCGAACTGTATCGCGGCCGGCATTCCGGCGGGCACGCTCATTCAATACTCATCGTCCGTGCCGTTCCTGTCGGGCGGCAACCCGAACCTTGAGGCGGAAACGTCGCGAAGCCTGACGGTCGGCGGCGTGTTCACCCCGACCTTCATTCCGGGCTTCTCGGCCTCGGTCGATTATTACAAGATCAAGTTGAAAGGCGCGATCCAGGTCGTCGCAGCGCAGACGATCCTGAACTCGTGCTACGATCTTCCGACCATCAACAACCCGTTCTGTGCGCAGTTCGAGCGTGATCCGACCGGCGCCACGGCCAATAACGGCATTCCGTTCGGCATTGTGCCGAACTCGCTGCTCGCGGGGCCGCTCAACTACGCCGCATTCAATGCGCGCGGGCTCGACTTCGAGTTTGCGTATCGGTCGCGGATCGGCAATCTCGGACGCATCGACACCCGGCTCAACTGGACTCACGTGCTTGAGCTGACGAACTTCATCTCTCCGACCGACCCGGACTTTGGAAATCGTATTCTATCGGAGCTTGGCGATCCGAAGGATGCATTTAACTGGAACACCAACTTCAAAACCGGGCGGTTCACCTTCGGCTATCAGATGCGTTACGTTGGCCGGATGGTCACCAACTTTTACGAGGACTTCTTCGAGTTCGAAGGCAGGCCGCCGCAGAACGAGGACTTCGCGGACAAGCGCTGGTATCCGAGGCGCTTCTACCACGACGTTCGTTTCGCGGTGGACGTCGGTCCGAAGTACAATTTCTACATGGGCATCGACAACCTCAGCAACGCGAAGCCGCCCTATGCAACGACCGGTCTCGGTGGTGGATCGGCGATTTACGACGCGATCGGACGCTTCTTCTACGCCGGTGTGAAGGCGAACTTCTAAGCCGCTCAGGCTTGGCCGAAAAAAGGGGAGGGCCGGGGCTTTGCTCCGGCCCTTTTCCTTTTGCCTTGGCGCTCCCGATTGCAGTTTGGCGGCTCACCCGTCTTTGCTAAGCCCTGAAACCATGACGGCGGGGGGCAAGGACTTCGGGTGAGCAACCAAGCGACCATCATCTTCGGTACGCTGGCGCTCGGCCTGCTGTGGATCGGGCTCGCGACATTGCTCGCGATCCTCGCGGCGCGCCGCATGCGCCTCGCCGAGACGGTGCTCGACGCCGCCCGCCATCATGCCGCGCTGCTCGAGCGCGCGCCGGCGCGACCGGTCGCGGTGGCCGGCGACGGCTCGCTCGCTGCCGACCCGCAGCTGCTCCGCGACCTCGGCATGCACAAGGCGCCGAAGCGGCTGGTCGACCTGGCGGCGGGCAAGGCGGGCCTTCTCTCCGAGGATGTCGACGCGCTCGCCGGAGGTCCTCGCGGCGGCGCGCGAGTCGGCGCTTCCGTTCACCGCCAAGGTTCGCGCCCAGGGATCGCCGCGGGTGTTCGAGGTGCGCGGGGCGCCGGCGCCCGATGGCGAGCAGGCCGGAGCGATGCTCCTGTGGTTCTACGACCTCAGCTCCGGCGAGGAGGAGAAGGAGCGGCTCGAATCGCGGATGAAGCAGGCGGAGACCGCGCTCGCCTCGCTCACCCAGCTGATCGAGGCCGCGCCCTTTCCGATGTGGTATCGCGGTCCCGACCTGAGGCTCGGGCCTCGTCAACCAGGCGTTCGTCCAGGCCGTCGACGGCAACAGCTCGGCCGAGGTGATCGAGCGACAGCTCGAGCTGGTCGACGCGCCCGGCCGCGAAAGCCCGGCAAGTCTCGCTCGAATGGCTCAGAAGGAGGCGCGGATCGTGTCGCGGATGCAGCCCGCGATCATCCACGGCGAGCGGCGCATGCTGCGCCTCGTCGACGTGCCGCTGGCGGGCGGGGCGGTGGCCGGTTTCGCGGTCGACGTCCAGGACCTCGAGGACGCGCGGTCCGAGCTGGTCCGCCATATCGAATTGCAGCGCGAGCTCGCCGACCGGATGACCGCGGGCACGGCGCAGTTCGATGCCGACCGCACGCTCGGCTTCTTCAACCGGCCGTTCGCGGCGATGACCGAGATCGAGCCCGACTGGCTCGCCGAGCGGCCCGAATTCGACCGGGTGATCGAGCAGATGCGCGAGAACCAGCGCCTGCCCGAGGTCCGCGACTTCCCCGCCTGGCGCGAGGAGCGGCGCGCCTGGTTCACCAGTCCCGAGGAGGCGGTCGAGGAGGAATGGACGCTGCCCAACGGCGATCATATCCGGGTCGTCGCGCAGCCGCTTCCCGACGGCGGGCTTCGCCTGTTCCTCGAGGACCGGACCGAGCAGCTCCGCCTCGCCTCGGCGCGCGACACCTTGCTCAGGGTGCGCTCGGCGACATTCAACAATCTGTTCGAAGCGATCAGCGTGTTCGCCAGCGACGGGCGCCTCTATCTGTGGAACCGCCGCTTCCTCGAGGATTGGGGGGTCGAGGAGGAATGGCTTGCGACCCATCCGCAGGGTCGACGACCTGGTCCCGATCTTTGCCCGCAAGCTCGTCAATCCGACCGCGGCGGCGCAGATCCGCGAGATGGTCCGCGAGACGATGAACGAGCGCGAATCCTCGACCGGACAATTGTCGATGAGCGACGGCCGCGAATTCCGGTTCGCCGCGGTCCCGCTGCCCGACGGAAATGCCTTGCTGACCATGCTCGACGTCACCGATTCGAGCCGGATCGAGGCGGCCCTGCGCGAACGCGCGACGGCTCTTGAGCAGGCCGACCGGGTCAAGACCGACTTCGTCGCCAACATGAGCTACGAGCTTCGCACCCCTCTGACGTCGATCGGCGGCTTCGCCGAGCTGCTCGAGGGGGGCTATGCCGGCAAGCTCAGCGCCAAGGCCGCGGATTATGTCCGGGCGATCCTCGAATTGGTCGCGCGGCTGTCGTCGCTGGTCGACAATGTCCTCGATCTCACCACCGCCGATTCGACCGGTTCGACGATCGAGAAGGACCGCGTCGATCTGGCCGGCCTGACCCGCGCCGCTGTCGACCAGGTGCGCGAACGGGCGGCCGAAAAGGGCCAGAGCCTGGAGGCCGACATCGCCCAATCGACCGGCTTCGTGTTCGGCGACGCGCGACGGCTGCGCGAGTCGCTCGAGCACGTGCTTTATAACGCCATCGCCTACACCGACCGCGGCGGCGAGATCCGGCTGACCGCAAGCGGCGACGAGGACCAGGCGCTGATCGAGGTCCGCGACAACGGCCGCGGGATTGCCGCCGACGACCTTCCGCGCGTGTTCGACCGCTTCCGCCGGGTCGACCCGGACGGCTTTCGCGGGGAAGCGGCGCTCGGTCTGGGACTTCCGCTGACCCGCCAGTTCATCGAGGCGCATGGCGGAACGGTCGAGCTGCAGTCCGAACAAGGGTCGGGGACGAGCGTGACCATCACCGTTCCGCGCGGTTCGCGATGATCCTCGCCGACGAGGCTGCCACCGAAGCGCTGGGTCGGATCCTGGCGGGCAAAGCGGTACCCGGCGACGTCATCACTTTGTCGGGCCCGCTCGGGGTCGGGAAGACCGCGTTCGCGCGTGCAATCCTCGGGGCGCTCGGGCACCCGGGCGAGGTGCCGAGCCCGACCTTCGCGATCGTCCAGCCCTACGAGGAGCTCGACCCTCCCACCTGGCATGTCGACCTGTTCCGGATCGAGGAGCCGAACGAAATCGACGAGCTCGGCCTCGACTCCGCTGAGCAGGGCCTGCTGATCGTCGAATGGCCCGATCGTGCGGGGCCTGGCGCTTTTCCGAACGCGCTTCGACTGAGCATGGATTTCGCCGCGGACGGCGCGCGCCGCTTGACAGCCGACGTGCCCCCGGCATGGGAAGCGCGATGGCCGCGATGACCCCGCCTGAACATGCCCATGCCTTTTTGGCGCGGGTCGGATGGAACGGGGCAGAGATCATGCCCCTGGCAGGGGATGCGTCGTTCCGGCGCTATTTCCGGGTCGTCGGCGAGGGTCGGAGCGCGGTGCTGATGGATGCGCCGCCGCCGCACGAGGACCCAAGACCGTTCGCCGCGGTTTCGGAGTGGCTGTGCAGCACCGGGCTCAGCGCCCCCGAAATCCTCGCCCGGGACCTCGAGCGGGGGCTGCTGTTGCTCGACGATTTCGGCGATGCCCGGCTGCGCGAAGTGCTCGACGACGATCCGGGGCGCGAGCGCGATCTTTACGAACTTGCCACCGATCTCCTCGTTCACCTTCACCGCCATCCGCCGATGGAGCGGCCTTCCGGTCCACGGCCTCAATCAGTGGCTCGACGAGATCCTCTTGTTCACCGACTGGTATTGCCCAGCGGTGGGGCTCGAGGTCGACCGCGAGGAATTCCTCGCATCGCTGGCGCGAAGTGCTCGAACCGGTCGCCACCGACGGGCTCGGCCCGGTCACCGTGCTTCGCGATTATCATGCCGAGAACATCATGCTGGTCGAGGGGCGCGAAGGCGTGGCGCATTTCGGACTGCTCGATTTCCAGGACGCGCTGGCCGGGCACCCGGCCTACGACCTCGCCTCGGTCCTCGAAGATGCGCGGCGCGATGTCGACCCGGCGATCGAGCGGGCGATGATCGACCGCTATGTTACGGCAATGGGGCAAGGCGAGGCGTTCGTTCGCGCGTTTTGGGCGCTTGCGGCGCAGCGCAACACGCGGATTCTCGGCGTCTTCACCCGGCTGTGGAAACGCGACGGGAAGCCCGGCTACCGGAAATTCCAGCCGCGCATGTGGGGGCTGCTCGAGCGTGACCTTGCCGCGGACGGCCTCGAGCCGGTGCGCGACTGGTTCGATCGCAATGTGCCCGAACGGTTCCGCCGCGCGCCGTGGGGGGTGGAACAGGCGTGACGGCGATCCAGCGCTCGCTGCGGCTGCGCGCCGAGGTTCCGGCGAAGGTCCCGTCGACGGCGATGGTGATGGCGGCGGGCCTCGGGACTCGGATGCGGCCGCTGACCGAGCGCGTTCCCAAGCCGTTGATCAAGGTCGCGGGCAAGCCGCTCCTCGACCACGTGCTCGAGCGGCTCGCCGCAGCGGGGGTGAAGCGGGCGGTGGTCAACGTCCATTATCTTCCCGACCAGATCGAGGCGCACCTGCGGGCTCATGCGCACGGCGTTGAAATTGTGATTTCGGACGAGCGCGACCTCTTGCTCGAAACTGGCGGCGGCCTGGTCAAGGCTGCGCCGCTGATCGATTGCGACCCGTTCCTCGCCGTCAACAGCGACAATTTGTGGGTCGACGGCCCGGTCGACACGGTGAAGCTGCTCGCGTCGCACTGGGACGATAAACGGATGGACGCGCTGTTGTTGCTGGTTCCGCAGGCGCGGGCGCTCAACCATGGCGGGCAGGGCGATTTCCACATGAACTCGGTCCGGGCGACTTCGGCGGCGAGAAACGAAGCGCGTCGCGCCGTTCGTGTTCACGGGTATCCAGATGCTGTCCAAGCGCCTGCTTCGCGACGCGCCCGAAGGCCCGTTCTCGACCAACCTGCTGTGGGACCAAGCGATCGCAGCCGGCCGCTGCTTCGGGGCGGTCCACCAGGGCCTGTGGTTCGACGTCGGCACTCCGGGGGCCATCGAGCGGACCCAAGACCTGATCGCCAATGGCTGAGGTGGCGGCCGGGCCGGCGGTCTTCACCATCCCAGCACACCGGGCCTTCGCCGATTCGCTCGCGGGCGGGCTCATCGAGCGCTTCGGCGGATCGCCTTTGGGACTCGCCGAGGGCCGAATCCTGCTTCCCAACAATCGCGCCGTCCGGACCATGACGGAGGCGTTCGTTCGACTGAGCGGCGGCGGCCTGCTGCTGCCCCGGCTGATCCCGATCGGCGACCCCGACCTCGGCGAGCGGATCGGCGGCGCGCTCGAGCCGCCCGGAGACGACGAGCCGCCGCCGGCGATCGGTGCCGGAGAGCGGCTGCTCGAGCTCGCCGCCATTCTTCGTGGCTCGGCCAGCGGCTCGGCCGAGGCGCTTCGCCTAGCCTCCGACCTCGCCCGGACGCTCGATTCGCTCGGGATCGAGGAAGTCGGTCCGGCGCGGCTGAGCGATGCGGTCGATCGGTCCGAGCCGGGCGCCCAGCATTGGGAGAAATCGCTTCGCCAGCTCGAGGCGATCCTCACCCATTGGCCTGCAATTCTTTTGCAGCGCGGGGCAATCGACCTGGTCGAGCGCCGCAACCTCATACTGCGCAGGCTCGCGGCGCGCTGGGCCCAAGATCCGCCGACGGGCTTCACCATTGCCGCGGGAATCACGACCGCTGCCCCGGCGGTCGCAAATCTCCTCGCCACGGTCGCCCGAATGAAGAGGGGCGAGCTGGTCCTTCCGGATCTGTGGCTCGACCCCGTCATGTCCGACGAAGAATGGGATGGGCTCGGCGTCGACGGCGAGTCTCCCGACCAGCCGGCGCACCCGCAATTCCACCTCAAGCAGTTGCTTTCTCGCATGGGGATGCGCCGCTCGGACGTCGAGCAATGGACATTCGCGGCTGGTCCGTCCTCACCGCCGGCGCGCTCGGTCGCGGTCGCAAACGCGCTCGCGGCACCGGCCTTTTCGAGCAAATGGGCGAGCCTCAAGCCGGCGCAGCGTCGGTTCGCCGGAGTCCGGCTTGCGGAATTCCCCGATCCCGCGGCTGAGGCGCAGGGGATCGCCTTGGCGATGCGCGAGGCAATCGAGACTCCGGGCCGTACCGCGGCGCTGGTCACGCCCGATCGCGGCCTTGGAGAGCGGGTTTCGGCGCTGCTCGCGCGGTGGGGAATCGAGGCGGACGATTCGGCCGGGCGAAGCCTGCCGCGCACTCCGCCGGGGACGTTCATCCTCGCCTTGGCGGCCCTCGCGGCCGAGGACTTCGCGCCGGTTCCGTTGCTCGCCGCGCTCAAGCATCCGCTTGCCGGGGGCAAGGATCGCGAGAGGCTCAGCTGGCTCGACGATGTCCGGGCGATCGACCTCGCTTTGCGCGGTCCGCGGCCGCCGGCCGGACTCTCCGGGCTCGACTCGAATCTTGGATCCACCATGACCGCCGATGCCTGGTCGCGGCTGAGGCCCGCGATCGCGCCGCTCGACGGGCTGATCGCCGAGGCGCCGAGCTTGGCGGCGCTCGCGGAGCGCCTGGCAGCGGTCGCGCAGGCGATCTCGAACGGCCAGGCGTGGACCGGGGCGGCGGGCCGGATGGCGGCCGGGCTCCTGGCCGAACTTGCCACCTCGGAGGGCGCGGGCGCTCTACGCGTCGGTCCGGAGGATGCCGTGCCGATCCTTCGCCAGCTGCTCGAGTCGGGAACCGTTCGGCCGCCCTACGGCGGGCACCCGCGCCTGTTCATCTGGGGCGTGCTCGAGGCGCGCCTGCAAAGCGCCGACCTGATGATCCTCGGCGGGCTCAACGAGGGCGTGTGGCCGGCCGCGCCGTCTCCCGACCCGTTCCTGCCGCCGCCGGTGCGAGCCAAGCTCGACATGCCGACGCTGGAGAGCCGGATCGGGCTTGCCGCGCACGATTTCGCCCACGCCCTTTGCGCTCCAGAGGTGCTCGTTACCCGCTCGAGGCGGGACAGCCGCTCGCCCACCGTCGCCTCGCGATTCTGGCTTCGAGTGAAGGCGGTCGATCCCGACATCGCGATCGACGAAGCGCTGCCTGAGCTTGCCTGGAAGCTCGATGATCCACCAGAGGTGCGGCCCGCGGACCGCCCCGAGCCGAGGCCCGGCGCGGCAGTGCGGCCGACAGAGATCCGCGTGACCGACGTCGACCAGCTGCGCGCCGATCCCTTCACCTTCTACGCCAAGCGGATTCTGCGGCTGTTCGCGCTCGAGGCGGTCGACGCCGATCCGAGCGCGGCGTGGAAGGGCACGTCGGTGCACAAGGTCCTCGAGCGCTGGCTGAAGGAGGATGGCTGCGCGCCGGAAGCACTTTCCAAACGCATTGCGGACATGCTGTCCGATCCCGCGGTCCATCCTCTGGTCCGCACCTTGTGGCGATCGCGCATCGAGGCCGGCGCGCATTGGGTGATGGAGCAGGTCGCGGCGGATCGCGCCGCCGGGCGGGTCCCGCGCAACGCCGAGCTCGCCGGCCGGGTGCACATTGCGGGGATCGACCTGTTCGGCAAGGCCGACCGGATCGACTCGCTGCCCGGCGGGGGAATCGCGATCGTCGATTACAAGACCGGCCACGCACCTGAAAACGGAGTCATCGACGGCGGCTATGCGCTCCAGCTTGGCCTGCTCGCGCTGATCGCTCGGGACGGCGGGTTCGAAACCGGGCCGGAAGCGGCGGGGATGCTCGAATATTGGTCGCTGGCGAAGGACCGCAGGCGACGGACCACCGGCTATCGCCAGAATGGCGCCGGGTCGCTGGATACCGCCACCTTCGTCGCGATGACCGAGAGGCTGTTCGTGGAGCTCGCGGAGCGCTGGCTGACGGGGAATGACGTCTTCCGGGCCAAGCTCGTTCCGGAACATTCGAAATATGGCGATTACGACCAGCTGATGCGGCTGGAGGAATGGTACGCGAGGCTATGAGCTCAGCGTGGTTTTTTCCTGATCGTGGAGGCGTAGAGCAGGGCAGCGACGATCGCAGCCGATCCAATTCCGACCGCGCCGGCAGCCTTGACCAGTTTGGCTCGCCGCTCGGCGTCGCTTTCCGTCTTCCTTCCGGCAACCATGATCGCCCGCGCTCCTCGCTTTGGCGTGAGAATATGGCGTCGGGCGGCGCTTGGGAAGGCTTGGCCTGATGGCGGCGAACACCATCGATCCGCAGGCGCTGGCCTTCGACCCGCGCGCCCACGCCACCGTCTCGGCCTCGGCGGGCACGGGCAAGACCCATGTGCTGACCAGCCGGGTGTTCCGGCTGCTCCTCGCCGGGGCATCGCCCGAAAGCATCCTGTGCCTGACCTTCACCCGCGCCGGGGCTGCCGAAATGGCGGGACGGATCAGCAGCAAGCTCGCCCAATGGGTACGCCTCGATCGCTATCTCTTGTCGAAGGAGCTGTTCGCGCTCGGCGCAGATGGCGGGCCGGCGACTTGCGATTACGCCCGCACCCTCTTCGCCCGGGTGCTCGACGCGCAGGGCGGAATCAGGATTCAGACGATCCACGCCTTCGCCCAGTCCCTGCTCGCGGCCTTTCCCGCCGAAGCCGGAGTGTCCCCGAGGCTGACGCCGCTGGAAGGACGGGCGGCGGAGGAGCTCGCGTTCGCGACGCTTGCCGACCTCGTCAGCGACGCGGAACAGCGCGGCGAGAGCGAGCTGATCGGCGACATCGAGCGGCTCAGCGCAAGGATCGGGGAGAAAGGCGCGGTCCGTTACCTCGGCACCTGCGCGGTGCATTCCGACGCTATCGCCACACTCAACATGAACCGGGCCGCGGCGGTCCTTCGCGATCTCGCCGGGGTTCACGATTGCGATGTCGAGTCGTTCCTCGCCGAACAATGCAGCGACGGGACGTTCGACTGCGCGCTGCTGCGCGAGCTCGCCGAGGCAAACCGCCGGTGCTCGGGCGCGACCGGCGACCGCGCCTGCCAAGCGATCGAACTTTGGCTCGGCGGAAGCCCGGCCGAAAGGGTCGCGTCGCTCGGCGACCTGCAAGCGGTCGTGCTCACCCAGAAGGGCGATTATCGCAAACCGGTGAAAGGCCAGTTGGACGCGGATCCCAATTATGCCGCCAAGGCCGAGCGACTGGCCGACGCAATCACCCACCTGATCGAGTTCCAGCGCGGCTGCGAGGCCGTAGCCGACATGCTGAGCGGGCTTCGAGCAGGGCGTGCCTATGCCGCCGCCTACGCCCGAGCCAAAGCGGCCGCGGGCGTGGCCGACTTTAACGACATCATCGCCTGGACCCGCCGCTTGCTCGAACAGACCTCGATGGCGGAGTGGATCCGCTTCAAGCTCGACCAGCGGATCGACCATGTGCTGGTCGATGAGGCGCAGGACACCAATGCCGACCAATGGGCGATCATCGGAGCGCTGATCGGGGAATTCTTCAGCGGCTCGAGCGAGGCCGAGACGCGCTGGCGGACGTTCCTCGCCGTCGGCGACTTCAAGCAGGCGATCTTCGGTTTCCAAGGCACCGATCCGCGTGAATTCGAGGCTGTCCGCAAACGCTATCGCGACCGCGCCGAACGCCTCGCCGAGGCGCATCGCGAAGCCGGCGACGATGGCGAGCCGCCGCTTCCGTTCCACGATCTGTCGATGACCCAGAGCTTTCGCTCGGCTCAGGGCGTGCTCAACCTAGTCGATGAGGTCATTGCGGTCGTCGGCCATTCCGAAATGGGGCTCGAATCGAAGCCCGGCCAGCATGTGGCGGCCGCGAAAAACCGCCACCTGTCCGCAACCGTAGAGCTGTGGGCGCCGTTCGCGCTCGCGGACTCGGCGGATGAAGCCGATGAGGCCGCCAACGACAACCCGTCTGAGGCGGAAGGGGAGGAGGGCTGGCTCGATCTTCGCGAACGTCGCTACGCCGCTGCTTTGGCGGAGGAAATCCGTGCGATGATCGATCGCCGGCTCGTTCTCGGCTCGACCGGTCAGGCGGTGCGGCCCAAGGATATCATGGTGCTGGTCCGAAGCCGCAAGGCACTGGCTTCGCTGATCGTCGCTCGGCTCGCCAGCGCCGGAGTTGCGGTCGCCGGAGTCGATCGGCTTCGTCTCCACGAGCCGCTCGCGGTCCAGGATCTGGTTTCCGCGATGCGCTTCGCGGTCCAGCCGTTGGACGATCTCAACCTTGCCTGCCTGTTGGTGTCGCCGCTGATCGGCTGGACTCAGGATGAGCTCCTCAAGCTCGCGGCGGATCGCGGGGAACGGACGCTGTGGGAGGCGCTTCGCCGGAGCGCCTCGACCGACACGGAAAGTGGAGCTGCCCACGGCCTGCTGCTCGGCTTGCTCAACATGGCCGACTTCACCGGCCCGGCCCAATTCCTCGAAACCGTGCTGAGCGGGCCGATGCAGGGCAGGGCGCGGCTCTATGCCCGGCTGGGCAAGCCGGCGCGCGACCCGATCGAGGAGCTGCTCTCCACCGCAATGGCGTTCGAGCGCGCCGAATCCTCCTCGCTCGACCGCTTCCTCGCCTGGTTCCGCCGCGGCGAGCTCGAGGTCGCCCGCGACCAGGCGCAGCTCGCCGACGAGGTTCGAGTGATGACGGTCCACGGCGCCAAGGGGCTCGAGGCGCCCGTGGTGATTATCGCCGACGCCCAGATCGACCCGGACAGGCAGGGCCAGCACGACGACCCGATGTGGCTCGAGGTCGACGGTTCTCCCGTTCCTTTGAGCCGGATGGGCACTTCGAGCCTGCCCGCGCAGTTCAAGGCACGGATCGACGAGCGCAAGGCGACCGACCGCAAGGAGCATATGCGGCTCCTCTATGTCGCCTTGACCCGCGCGATCGACCGGCTGGTTGTCGCGGGCCTCAAGCCGAAGCGCGGCGGGATGCCGGTCCACAGCTGGTATTCAAAGGTCGAACAGGCGATTCAAAATCTCGGGGCAACCCAGCAGGCGGGAGGCGTGCCGTGGGGCGGGGTGCTGAGATATCAGGCGCAGGGCACCGGCAAGCCTTCGAAAGCGGCTCGCGCAAAGGCTTCGGCCGCACGCCGCAGCGAACCGCTGGACGTTGGGATCCCCGCCTGGGCGCTTGCGCCCGCACCCGAGGAGCAACGGCCGCCGCGCCCTCTCGCTCCGTCGGCGATCGCGCCCGATGATGAGGCCGCGGTTCCGCCGAGCGAAGCCCTGCGCCAGGCGGCGCGCCGGGGAACGTTGATCCACAGCCTGCTTGAGCGACTGCCCGATGTCGCCGAGGGGCGGCGCAGAGACGTTGCGCTGGCCTGGCTCGAGCGGTCGGCGGGGCTCGGCGACGCCTCCGCGCGCGAGGAGATTGCCGATCTCGTCTGCGCAATCCTCGCTGATCCGGCTTATGCGCCTTTGTTCGGCCCGTGCTCGCTGGGCGAAGCGCCGCTCGCCGCGACGCTCGGCGATGGAACGGTCGTCGCCGGGACGGTGGACCGGCTGCTGGTCGAGCAGGATCGGGTCTCGGTCATCGACTATAAGACCGGCCGCGCACCGGCGACCGAGGCCGGCATTCCGGCGAGCCACCGCGCGCAAATGACCGCGTACGCTGGCGCGCTCGGGGTGATTTTTCCCGGACGCGAGGTGCGTTCGGCCCTGCTCTACACCGCTGGACCGAGGCTGTTCGAGCTGTGAAGCTTGAGCGCCGCGGAATGAGCCCCCATATCCCCGGCAAGCGCGTGCTTCATTCCCGCGAGGAGACTTCACCCATGGCCACTAAATCGATCACCGACCAGAGCTTCGCAACCGACGTGCTCGGCGCTTCCGAGCCCGTGCTGGTCGATTTCTGGGCCGAATGGTGTGGTCCGTGCCGGATGATCGGCCCGGCGCTCGAGGAAATCTCCGAGACGCTGGCGGGCAAGGTGACGATCGCCAAGATCAATATCGACGAGAACCCGGACACGCCCGGCCGCTATGGGGTTCGCGGTATCCCGACGATGCTGCTGTTCAAGGGCGGCCAGCCGGTCGCCCAGAAGGTCGGGGCGGCCCCGCGCGGGCAGATCCAGGAATGGCTTGAGGGCGCGCTCGGGTCGTCAGCCTCTTCCGCCGCCTGACAGCGAGGATTGGTCGGGGGGCTCGGTGCTCTTGAGACCCCGGGTGCCGGGGCGGAATTGTTCGTGCCGGGGCAATCGGTCGACCGGATCGAACCAGCTGACCTTGCTGCCCCAGAAGATGTGGAATTCGGGCCGGACCGACTCCGGCTTGTCCAGCGTGACGACCGGGAAATCGACGGTCTCGGGCTGATGATCGACCTCGACCATCAGGGGCGTCCCGCATTGCCCGCAGAAGCGGCGCCGGCCGAAGCTCGAGGAGCGGATCGCCCGCACCTCGTCTTGGCCTCGGGTCCAGGCGAAATCCTCCCTTGGTACGCTCGCGAACGGCATCGCCGGCGCCCCGCCGAACAGCTGGCAGGTGCGGCAATGGCACCAGCCGCAATCGAACGGTTCGCTCGCCAATTCGAACCGCACCGCGCCGCACAGGCAGCCCCCGCTCGCCCTCGCCATTTCTTCCTCCGTCTAATTGACTATAAAACAGGCGCTCCTTACATCGCCCGCGCAGACGCCTGCATCGCGGCGAGAGGTCTTTCCCGCCTTCCAGAACGCACGGGCATTTAAAGGATTTCCATGTTCGCCGGACTGGCAAAAAGCATCTTCGGATCGGCCAATGATCGCTATGTCCGGAGCCTTGGCAAATATGTCGACCAGGTCAACGCGCTCGAGCCGTCGATCCAGGCCCTGAGCGACGATGAGCTTCGCGCCCAGACCGAGCGCTTCCGCGAGGGGCTCGCCAACGGCGAAAAGCTCAACAGCCTGCTCCCGGAAGCCTTTGCGACGGTCCGCGAAGCCGCCGTCCGCACGCTTGGCCAGCGTCATTACGACGTCCAGCTGATCGGCGGCATCGCGCTCCATCGCGGCGAGATCGCCGAGATGAAGACCGGCGAGGGCAAGACCCTGGTCGCGACTCTCGCCGTCTATCTTAACGCGCTCGTCGGCAAGGGCGTCCACGTCGTCACCGTCAACGACTATCTTGCCCGCCGCGACGCGGAGTGGATGGGGCAGGTCTATCGCTTCCTCGGGATGAGCGTCGGGGTCATCGTCCCCAACCTCAGCGATCACGAGCGCCGCGACGCCTATAATTGCGACATCACCTACGCGACCAACAACGAACTCGGCTTCGATTACCTCCGCGACAATATGAAATACAGCCGCGACCAGATGGTCCAGCGGCCGTTCCATTACGCCATCGTCGACGAGGTCGATTCGATCCTCATCGACGAGGCCCGCACCCCGCTGATCATCTCCGGGCCCACCGACGACAAGTCGGAGCTCTACATGGGCGTCGACGCGATCGTGAAGCAGTTCGGCGAAGACGATTACGACAAGGACGAGAAGCAGCGCAGCGTCGTCCTGACCGAGGACGGGACCGAGAAGGCCGAACGGATGCTCGAGGAGGCGGGTCTGATCGAGGGCCGCAACCTCTACGACATCGCCAACACCCAGGTCGTCCACCACTTGAACCAGGCCCTGAAGGCCAACATCATGTTCAAGAAGGACACCGACTATATCGTCAAGGACGGCAAGGTCATCATCATCGACGAGTTCACCGGCCGGATGATGGACGGGCGGCGCTGGTCGGACGGGCTCCACCAGGCGGTCGAGGCCAAGGAAGGGGTCAATATCGAGCCGGAGAACCAGACCCTCGCCTCGATCACCTTCCAGAATTACTTCCGCATGTACCCGAAGCTGTCGGGGATGACCGGCACGGCGATGACCGAGGCGCCGGAATTCTTCGACATCTACCGGATGAACGTGGTCTCGATCCCGACCAACGTCGCGGTCCTGCGCCAGGACGACGACGATGTGTTCTACAAGACGATGGTCGAGAAGTTCGCCGCCATCACCGACGAGATCCGCGCTAAGCAGGAAATCGGCCAGCCGGTGCTGGTCGGAACCGTTTCGATCGAGAAGTCGGAGGTGCTGTCCGAATATCTCGAGAAGGCCGGGATCGAGCACAAGGTCCTCAATGCCCGATTCCACGAGAGTGAAGCGCATATCGTCGCCCAGGCCGGGCGCATGGGTGCGGTCACGGTCTCGACCAACATGGCCGGCCGCGGCACCGACATCCAGCTCGGCGGCAATTTCGACTTCCGGATGCGCGACGAGCATCCCGGGCTCGAGCCTGGCGATCCGGACTATGACACGGTCGCCGAGCGAATCCGTTCCGAGATCGCGGCCGAGCGCCAGCGCGTGCTCGACGCGGGCGGCCTGTTCGTGCTCGGCACCGAACGCCACGAGAGCCGCCGGATCGACAATCAGCTGCGCGGCCGCTCGGGCCGCCAGGGCGACCCTGGCCTGTCGCGCTTCTACTTGAGCCTCGACGACGATCTGCTGCGAATCTTCGGCCCGCAAACGATGTTCTCGCGGTTGATGAACAAGAATCTGGAGGATGGCGAGGCGATCGTTTCCCCGTGGATTTCCAAGGCGATCGAGACCGCGCAGAAGAAGGTCGAGGCGCGCAACTACGACATCCGCAAGCAAGTCGTCGAATTCGACGACGTGATGAACGACCAGCGCAAGGTCATCTACGAACAGCGCGCGGACATCATGGACGCCGACGACGTCAGCGAGATCATCACCAACATGCGCGCCGAGACGTCGGAATCGATCGTGATGGTAAGCTGCCCCGAGGGCACTTATCCCGAGCAATGGGACGTCGAGGGCCTCAAGGAGAGCATCAGCCTGATCTTCGGACTCGAGCCGCCGATCGATGACTGGCTGCAGGAAGAAGAGGTCGACCAGCAGATCATCACCGAGCGCCTGAACGCGCTCGCCGACGAAGCCATGGCGACCAAGACCGCCGAGCTCGAGCCCGAGCGCTGGATCGAGGTCGAGCGACAGATCCTGCTCCAGACGCTCGACAGCAACTGGAAGGAGCACCTCGCGACGCTCGACGCGCTGCGCCAGGTCATCCACTTGCGCAGCTACGCGCAGAAAAAGCCGATCAACGAGTATAAGCAGGAGGCCTTCCTGCTGTTCGAGCGGCTGCTGGTGTCGATCCGCGAGGAAGTGACGCGGATGCTGATGCGCGCCCAGGTCCAGTTCGAGGCTCCGCCGCCGCCGGTCCTGCCCGATTTCATCACCCAGCACCTCGACCCCTTTTCGGGCGACGACGACAGCGCCGACATCGACGCCGCCACGGGCGCGATCCTGTCGCGAGTGCCCTCACAGCCGCTCAATATTCCCCAGCCGCAGCTGCCGGGCGGCGCGAGCGCCGCGCAGGTCGAGGACGCGCCGGTCAGCCGCAACGCGCCCTGCCCGTGCGGGTCGGGGCTGAAATACAAGCATTGCCACGGCCGGATCGCCTGAGGGCGGCGGCGATGGCCGGGGCCCGCACGCTGGTCGACCGGGAGGCGGTCCGCCACGCCTATCGTCCCAATGAGGAGCAGGTCGTCGCCGAACGGCTTGCACAGGCGCGGTTGAGCGCCTCCGAGAATCGGGATTCGCGCGCAATGGCGCGCTCGCTGGTCAAGGCCGTCCGCAGCCACAAGCCGAGCGGGATCGACGCATTCATGCAGGCCTACGACCTCGGCTCGGACGAGGGCATCGCGATGATGTGCCTGGCCGAAGCCCTGCTTCGAATCCCCGACGCCGAGACCGCCGACGAGCTGATCGCGGACAAGCTTTCGGGTCCCGACTGGTCGGGCAAGCTCGGCGCCTCGGATAGCGCCTTCGTCAACGCCGCGACCTTTTCGCTGCTTCTGACCGGAAAGGTGCTCGATGGCGCCGCGGACCGCTCGGACAATTGGCGCGCGGTTCTCGGCCGGGCAGTCGGGCGCCTCGGCGAGCCGGTGGTTCGCACCGCGGTGCGCGAGGCGATGAAGATCCTCGGCCGCAACTTCGTCTTCGGCCGCGACCATCATGAGGCGCTGAAGCGCGCGCGGCCCGAGCGCGAGCGCGGCCTGTCCCACAGCTTCGACATGCTCGGCGAGGCGGCCCGGACTTATCCCGACGCGCAGCGCTATTTCGCTGCCTACAAAGCCGCGCTCGAGCGGTTCGGGCAGGAATCCGACGGCGATTTCCGGCGCTCGCCCGGAATTTCGGTCAAGCTCACCGCGCTCCACCCGCGCTTCGAATATACCCACCAGGCCGAGGCGGTCGCGGCCGTCGTTCCGATGGTCCGCGAGCTGGCGCTGATCGCCGCCAAGTCTGGAGTCCACCTCACCATCGACGCCGAGGAAGCCGACCGGCTCGAGCTGCAGATGGACGTGTTCGAGGCCATCCTCGCCGACGAGGAGATTTTTGAAAGCGACTGGAGCGGGTTCGGGCTTGCCATCCAGGCCTATCAGAAGCGTGCCCTGCCGCTGACCGACTGGGCGATCGAGGCCGCTCGGCGTCATGGGCGCAAGCTCATGGTCCGGCTGGTCAAGGGCGCCTATTGGGACACCGAGATCAAGGCCGCGCAGGTCGCGGGCTTGATCGATTATCCGGTGTTCACGCGCAAGGTCGCGACCGACGTCTCCTATCTCGCCTGCGCCAAGGCGCTGCTCGCCGCGCCCGACGCAATCTACCCGGCCTTCGCCACCCATAACGCGAACACGATCGCGACGGTGAAGGCGATCGCCGGCGACACGCCGTTCGAGTTCCAGCGGCTCCACGGAATGGGCGAGGAGCTCTACGCCGAACTCAAGAAGCTGGAGGAGGGGATCGGCGAGCGTCCGACGCCAGTTCGCATTTACGCGCCGGTCGGAAGCCACCAGGAACTGCTCGCCTACCTCGTCCGCCGGCTGCTCGAGAACGGCGCCAACTCGAGCTTCGTCAACCGCATCGCCGACGCCGACATTTCGCTCGACGAGCTGGTCCGCGATCCGGTCGCCGAACTCGCCGCGATCGAGCCCAAGCGCAACCCGGCCATCCCGCTGCCGCGCGACATCTTCGGGGCCGCGCGGCACAATAGCGCGGGAGTCGACCTCAGCGATCCGCTGGTGCGCGAGCCGCTGCTCGAGCGCTTGGCCGCCATCGAAGTCGAGGAGCTGGTGCGCCGCGCCGACCATCGGCAAGGGCAATGCGCGCGACGTGACCTCGCCGTCCGACACCTCGGTGGTTGTCGGCGTGGTCAAGGAGGCGAACGCGAAGGACGTCGACGATATGGTCCGCGCCGCGGCCGCGATCCAGGTCGAGTGGGACATGGTCGGCGGGGAAGGGCGGGCAGCCCTGCTTAACCGAACCGCCGATCTGTTCGAGGAGCATCGCGAGGAATTCTTCTCCTTGTGCATCCGCGAAGCCGGCAAGACCCTGCCGGACGCGGTGCTCGAGGTGCGCGAGGCGGTCGATTTCCTGCGCTTTTACGCGTCGGAGGCGCGGCGCCAGTTCAGCGAGCCGATGCGCCTTCCCGGGCCGACCGGCGAGTGGAACGAGCTGCGCCTGCACGGCCGCGGTGTGTTCGCCGCCATTTCACCATGGAATTTCCCGCTCGCGATCTTCACCGGCCTGGTCTCGGCGCCGCTCGCCGCGGGCAATTGCGTAATCGCCAAGCCAGCCGGGCAAACCCCGCTGATCGGCGCGCTCGTGGTCGAGCTGATGCACCAGGCGGGCATTCCCATGCATGTCGTCCAGCTCGCGCCCGGCGCGGGCCGGGTCGTCGGCGGAACCTTGACCGCGCATCCACTGCTCTCGGGTGTCGTCTTCACCGGCTCGACCGAGACCGCGCGCATGATCAACCGCACGCTCGCCGAGCGGGACGGGCCGATCATCCCGTTCATCGCTGAAACCGGCGGCCAGAATGGGATGATCGTCGATAGCTCGGCCTTGCCCGAGCAGGTGACCCGCGATGTGATTTCGTCGGCCTTCCAAAGCGCGGGCCAACGCTGCTCGGCCTTGCGGGTGCTGTTCGTCCAGGAGGATGTCGCCGACCCCATGATCGCGATGATTGCGGGAGCGATGGACGCGCTCGACGTCGGCGACCCGGTTCGCCTCGAAACCGACGTCGGCCCGGTGATCGACGCGGCGGCGAAGAAGGCGTTGGACGATCATCTCGCCTGGCTCGACAAACACGCGAAGAAGATCAATCGCCTCGACCTTCCGAAATCGACCAAGTCGGGCACGTTCGTTGCTCCCGCGATGTATGAAATCAAGCGCCTAAGCGACTTGAATGAAGAGAACTTTGGCCCAATTTTGCACGTTGTCCGATTCCCGTCGGGCGGCTTGCCGGAGGTGGTCGAGGCGATCAACGCCACCGGCTATGGCCTGACCCTCGGCCTGCAGAGCCGCATCGACACCGTCCGCGACTATGTCGAGGAGCATGCCCGGGTCGGCAATTTCTACGTCAACCGCAACCAGATCGGCGCGGTCGTCGAAAGCCAGCCGTTCGGCGGCGAGCGCTTGAGCGGCACCGGGCCCAAGGCCGGCGGCCCGCATTATGTCGCCCGCTTCGCGACCGAGCGCGTGACCTGCATCGACACCACCGCGGCCGGCGGCAATGCCTCACTCATGGCAGCGCTGGAGGGCTAAACTCGGCCTCCGCGGGATAGCGCGCTCCAGTTCGATGCGGTAATGCGGGGTGCCGATCGCACGCATGGGAGCCCGTTCATGCCCACGATAAGCGCCTCGCCGAGCCCGGTCGGCGTATATTCCCGCAACCCGCCCAAGGCGACGACGTTCGTCAGCTGGAACACCGAAAGTGCAGCCGTCGGCACTGCGTCCGTTTCGGAGAATGGAGGGCAGCCAAAAACGCTCGGCAGTGGTCAGGCAGGAGGCCCGGTCCCGATTGAGGTCACCTTGGGCAGCACCTATCGCCTTTCATTGACGGTCCCCCCGGGGATCGGCGGCGGGGGCGCCGGCGAGGTGGCGGCCGCGATGGTCGAAACTTTCGATCTGCGCCAGCAGATGGCGGCAGGATTTTCGCAGGCGTTCGTCCCGCAGCTCGGAATGCCGCAGGTCCTGCCGCAAATCATAACCGGCCTGGTCGTCCGGCCCGGCATCGACACGGTGCAAATTTCGTTTCGGACGACCTTGCCGACGATTCCGACGACCGAATTGCGCGACGAAGCCGGCAATTGGGTTGACGGCAAGCTGCCGCTGTTCGGCGGTCTCAGGACTCGCCACGAGGTCGAGTTCGGGTTCGAAAAAGCCCTCGCATTAAACAAGAAGCACAGCTTCAAGATCGAGGCTTTCGGCCCGACGGGAGACCCGGCCAGTCCCAACAAGGCGGTCGTCACCGGCGAGTTCATCACCGGCCGACGTCATGCGGATGTCATGTTCGAGGTTCTCGACGTCCGTAACGACAGCGATTCTGGAGGCGCCGGAGAGTTCGATTTCCTGTTCCGGGTTGGAGATGTCGGGACCGGCGCAGCGCTTGGTCCGCCGAGCTTTTGGGATGGCGATATCGTGGACCGGGACCCGCCGATCGACCTTGGCATCGTCATGCCACTGACCGACGTTCACCGCGAGCTTTGGCTCGAGGTGATCGGCGACGAGAATGATCAGGAGCCATATGGCGGAATCGCCGCCATCGGAGCGGCTTCCGACTTCAAAGGTCCGGGTGGATACTATTACGACGATGGCGACATCCAGCGCGCCTCGCTGACGATCGTCATGAATATCGACCGGGACCCGGGCCGCTGGATGATTCCGTTCGAGCTGAACACTGGCGAATGGCAGCTGGCCTTCAAGGTAACCGGCCATATCGCGGTCCGTGGGCACGTCGGATCGGTGATCGCGCCCAAGATGACCAAGTCCAAGCTGCCCCCGAAACGGGACGCGTTCCTGACCAAACCGGGGGATGTGTTCGGCCTCGTCGGTGATAGCGCTAGCGGAACCGCGGACGTCGTTGCGCTTGGCGCCGACGGCGCCCTCTATCATCGCCGCCGCAACCGAGAGGGCGCGGGCCGCCGCGGCCGAGACGAGTGGAACCGGATCGAGCTACCTGGCCTGGGCAAGCCGGTGGCCGTCGCGTCCGGGCAGGATTCGCTCGACCTGGTCGACCTCGACGCGCGCGGCGGGGTGCTTCATTGCGAATTCGACGCGGCCAGGCCGAAGCGCGCGAAGTGGCGGAAGCTGGGCGGGAATTTCCGCCAGGTCGTCCCGGTCGCCGAGCCGGCAAAAAGGAAAGGCGAACGGTCGGGAATGGCCCTGTTCGGGATCGACCAGGATGGCGCGCTCCACGTCCATAACGCCCGCGGCGAGGTTCGCGACTGGGCTCGGGTCGGCGATGTGCCGGTTACCGTCGTCGCCCCGATCTCGGGCGAAGCGGCGGCGCTGCTCGCCGTTGCGAGCGACGGCACCTTGCTTCACGTCGCCAAGAGCAAAGGGCGGTGGCGGTCGGATGCGATCGCCCGCAAGGCACCCGGCGAAACCCCGACGCAATTGCTCACCGCGGCGATCGTAGAGCGGGTGAACAGCAAGGATCCCAAATCCCGGAATCGCGACCTCGTCATAGGCGCGATGGACGCCGGACATCAGGTGCAGACGCTCCAATGGCCGGACTATCCGGATGGATCGCCGGAGGCGCGCTGGATGGCGCTCGGCCCGCTGCAGGACCTGATGCTCACGCAGCCGGATGCACCCAGGCGGGGACGCAAGTCGGCAAAAAGCTGAAAATGGCACGACCGCCGCCGGGGGCAACGTCAGCCTGACGGCGGCGCTGGAGGGCCGGGACCGGGTTCTATTGAGGGCGCGTCATTTTCTGATTGCCGTCGCCCTGGCTCGGAATTGTGCGCAAAGTCGGGATGACCTGGCCTTCCGCGCCGTCGATCCTGGCCCATTCCTCGGCCGTCTTGCAGCGGCGGCCGGTGCGGATATGCGACCCGGTCTGCTTGGTGCTTTCACGACAGATTTTGACGGCTTTGGCTGTTGGTTCCGCGGGCGGGACGGCCGCAGCACCCAATGCAACGGGGAATAGCAGCGTCAGCATGACATCCTCCAGTCGCGCCAGCTTCGCTCGATCGCGCGACAAGTCAAGGAAGGACGCAGGGACGGAAGGATGGCTCCCCGGGCCTGATTCGAACAGGCGGCCGTCCGATTAACAGTCGGATGCTCTACCGCTGAGCTACCGGGGAACACCTCTGCCGAAGCGTCGCGGCTAAATAGCGCGCAACGCGCCGAAAGCAAGCCGATCAGGCGAGGAATTGCTCCATCGCGATGCGCTCGTCGAGCGCGTGCTCGGGGTCGAACAGCAAGGTCATCGACCGCTCCCGGTCGAGGCGAATCTCGACCGATTCGACGTCGCGGACCTCGAACTGGTCGGCGACCGCGCTGACCGGGCGATTGGCGGCGTCGAGGATCCGCAGGGTCACCGCGGTATCGTCGGGAAGGATCGCGCCCGACCAGCGGCGCGGGCGGAACGGGCTGATCGGGGTCAAAGCCAGCATCCGCGCCTGAAGCGGCAGGATCGGGCCGCGCGCCGAGAGATTATAGGCGGTCGATCCGGCCGGGGTGGCGACCAGCACGCCGTCGCAGGCCAGCTCGGGCAGCGCCACGCGCCCGTTGACGCTGATCTCGATCTTCGCCGTCTGGCGGGTTTCGCGAAGCAGCGAGACCTCGTTGAGCGCCGGATGGATGAAGCTTTCGCCGGAGACCGTCCGGGCGGTCATTTCCAGCGGGAACACGCGGATCGCCTTGGCCGATTCGATCCGCTCGCCGAGCCCCTCGAGGCGCCATTCGTTCATCAGGAAGCCGACGGTTCCGCGGTTCATCCCGAACACCGGGACGTCGCGGGCGCCGCCGAGCATGCGGTGAAGCGTCTCCAGCATGAAGCCGTCGCCGCCCAATGCGACCAAAGTCTGCGCCTCGTCCTCGCTCGCGAAGATGTAGCGGCGGCGGAGCGCCTGCTCGCCCGCCTTGGCAGCCTCGCTTCGCGACGACGACAGCAGGCCGATCCCGCGGCTTGCGAGATCGAGCGGCCGGTCCTTGCGCTGCGCTCCCTGGGTGGCGGTCAATTCGGCTCCTCGGCTCGCTCGAAAACGCACAATAAGCGGTGCGCGGCGCAAAATCACTGTCCCGTTTCGGGCCATTGCGTGGGGCGTGCTTCCGGCGGCCCTGTGCAACGCTTAAGCCTTTAACGCATGGATGCGAAAACCGACCGAGCCGCAAATGAGGCGGGAGCGTTGGGCCCCGAAATCGGGCGCACACGAGACCTCCCGCTTGAAGCGCTGATCGCGCATGGCGCGCTCGACGTTCGATACCAGCCATGGATCGCGCTCCGCTCGGGCGAGGTGGTCGGGGCCGAGGCTTTGGTCCGCTCGGCGCTCGAGCCCGATGCATCGACCCTGTTCCATCGGGCGCGGCGCGCGGGCCTTGCCGACGCTTTGTCGAAGCTGGCCCAGTCCAAGGCGCTGGCGCAGGCCGCCGCATGGTCGGGTCCGCTCGAGGGGCTCGGCCTGTCGCTCAACCTGCTGCCGTCGGAAATCGCCGGCAGCGGCCATGACGAGTGGTTGCTCGACGAAATGGCGCGGATCGGGTTCGAGCCCGGTCGCCTCACCGTCGAGATCACCGAGCATGCGCTGCTCGTGGGGCAGGAGGCGGTCGCTCACCGGCTCGCGCGGCTGCGCTCGGCGGGGGTCAAGATCGCCCTCGACGACTTCGGCTCGGGCTATGCCAGCCTGGCCTATCTCACCAACCTGCCGCTCGACATGCTCAAGCTCGACCGCTCGCTGGTTCTCGGACTGGTCGCCGGCCGGCGCGACCGGATCGTCATGCGCGCGATGCTTCGACTGGCCCAGGACCTCGAGCTCAAGACCTTGGTCGAAGGAGTCGAGGAGACCGGGCAGCAGGCGCTTCTCGCCGGCTGGGGCTGCGACCTCTACCAGGGATTCCTCGGATCGGCCGCGCTCGACGAGACGGCGCTCGCCGCCTTCGTCGCCCAGTCCAACGTCCGCGCCGCCTAAACTTTCGCTCAATTTTCGCTGCCTTGGCTTGTGCCGCGAGCCCCTAGTTGCTTCCGTCGAGGCAGGAGGGGCCGATGAAATCGATCCATTTGCTTGCGCTTGCCGGCCTGGCTGTAGTCGCGGGATGCCGCGCCGATGAGCCGAAACGGCAGTTTTCCGAGGCCGCGCTCGATGCCGCGCTCGCCGATCCGGCCCGCGACGCCCACCGCACCGCCGGCGACGAACGGCGCAAGCCCAAGCCGCTGATCGCGCTTGCCGGGGTCAAGCCCGGGGACAAGGTTCTCGATCTCATCCCGGGCGACGGTTACTGGACTCGGATCTTTAGCAAGATCGTCGGGCCCGAGGGCAAGGTCTATGCGGTGTGGCCCGAGGCTTATGCGCGGTTTGCCCGCGGCAATGTGAAGACGCTCCAGGGCCTCTCCGCGGACCCCCACTACGGCAATATCGCCACCGAGGTGCAGAAGAGCGCAATCCTCTCGGCGCCCGAGAAGCTCGACGTCGTCTGGACCTCGCAAAATTATCACGACTATCCCGACGAATATATGGGGAAGGATGCCGACCCCGAGCTGCTCAACAAGGCCGTGTTCGAGATGCTGAAGCCCGGCGGCACCTATCTGATCATCGACCATCGCGCCGCCGATGGGCGCGGGATGGCCGACACCGAGAAGCTCCACCGGATCGATCCCGCGACGGTGCGCAAGCAGGTCGAGGCTGCGGGCTTCCGCTTTGCCGGGGAGTCCAGGGTGCTCGAAAATCCCAAGGACCCGCTCGACATCCCGGTGTTCGACCGGAGCATTCGCGGCCGGACCAGCCAGTTCGTCTACAAATTCGTCAAGCCGGACTAGGCCGGCTCGAACGCCTTTTCCGGCGGCGCGGCGCTTTCGGCGATCTTGGCCAGCCCGCGCGACAGCTGGAGCGCGCCGTTGAGCCGGTCCTCGGGCGTGCGCCAATCCTTCGCGACCGTTAATTTGCTGTCGGGCCGGAGCCGGGCTGCGCCCTTCAGCCGCTCGATATAAGCGAATAGCCCGTCAAGGCTCGGCGGGCCGCCGTCGGCGAAGGTGACGACCGCGCCCTTGGGGCCCGTGTCGAGCCTGGCGACGTTGGCGACGCGGCAATTCAATTTGACCTCGACGATCTTCATCAGGTTCGCGCTTTCCTTGGGCAGCGGACCGAAGCGGTCGATCAGTTCGGCCGCGAAGCCGTCGATCGCGGCGCGGTCGTCGAGGTCGCCCAGGCGCCGGTACAAGCCCATTCTAAGGTCGAGGTCGGGGACATAGGCCTCCGGGATGAGGATCGGCGCGTCGACGCTGATCTGGGGAGTGAACTCCTCGCGCCTCGGAACGCCGGCCTTCATCTCGACGATCGCGTCCTCGAGCATCGACTGGTAGAGCTCGAACCCGACCTCCTTGATATGCCCCGACTGCTCGTCGCCGAGAAGGTTCCCGGCGCCGCGGATATCGAGATCGTGGCTGGCGAGCTGGAAGCCCGCGCCGAGGCTGTCGAGGTTGGCGAGCACCTGGAGCCGTTTGGTCGCGGTCTCGGTGATCGCCCGGTCCTGCGGCATCGTCAGATAGGCGTAGGCGCGGGTCTTGGCCCGGCCGACCCGCCCGCGAAGCTGGTAGAGCTGGGCGAGGCCGAACCGATCGGCGCGATGGACGATGAGAGTATTCGCGGTCGGGATGTCGAGCCCGCTCTCGACGATGCTGGTCGACAGCAGCACGTCATATTTGCCGTCGTAGAAGGCGCTCATCCGCTCCTCGACCTCGCTCGGACTCATCTGGCCGTGTGCGGTCACCGCCTTGACCTCGGGCACTTCCTCGCGAAGCCATTCCTCGAGGTCGGGGAGGTCGGCAATCCTTGGCGCGACGATGAAGCTCTGGCCGCCGCGATAATGTTCGCGAAGCAGCGCCTCGCGCACCACCACCGGGTCCCACGGGGCGATGTAGGTGCGCACGGCGAGCCGGTCGACCGGCGGGGTCTGGATGACGCTCAATTCGCGAAGCCCGCTCATCGCCATCTGAAGCGTGCGCGGAATCGGGGTCGCGGTCAGCGTCAGGACGTGGACGTTCTCCTTCAGCGCCTTCAATTTCTCCTTGTGGGCGACTCCGAAATGCTGCTCCTCGTCGACGATCACCAGGCCGAGCTTCTTGAACTTCACCGTCTTGCCGAGCAGCGCGTGGGTGCCGATGACGATGTCGACCTGGCCCTTTTCGAGCCGCTCCTTGGTTGCCTTGGCCTCGGCCGCAGGGACCAGCCGCGACAGGCGTCCGATCTCGATCGGGAAGCCGTGGAAACGCTCGGTGAAATTCTTGTAATGCTGGCGGGCGAGCAGGGTGGTCGGGGCGATCATCGCGACCTGGTAGCCGGCCATGGCGACGACGAAGGCGGCGCGAAGCGCGACCTCGGTCTTGCCGAAGCCGACGTCGCCGCACACCAGCCGGTCCATCGGCTTGCCCGAGCCTAGATCGTCGAGCACTTCGGCGATCGCCCGGTCCTGGTCGTCGGTCTCCTCATAGGGGAAGCGGTTGACGAATTGCGGGAAGGCGCTGTCGGCCTCGACGGTGCGGCCCGGGCGCGTGGCGCGGAGCGCCGCGGTCTTGAGCAGCTCGCCCGCAATCTCGCGGATCCGCTCCTTCATCCGGCTCTTGCGCCGCTGCCATGCCTCGCCGCCGAGCCGGTCGAGCGGTGCCCTGTCGCTGTC
This sequence comes from uncultured Alphaproteobacteria bacterium, assembly GCA_963722545.1. Lineage (GTDB taxonomy): Bacteria > Pseudomonadota > Alphaproteobacteria > Sphingomonadales > Sphingomonadaceae > Sphingomicrobium. The sequence continues at coordinate 388,394 of CAVRMK010000005.1, read as the reverse complement.
CGAGCCGTAGCGCGACAGGACGTCGATATTCTCGACCGGCACGTAGAGCTTGTCGCCGCCGGCATAATCAAGCGCGACGCAGTCGTGCGGGGCGGTCCCGACCTTGACCGAGGTCAGCCCGGTGTAGCGGCCGATCCCGTGCTCGGCGTGGACGACGAGGTCGCCGGGCGAGAGCGTCGCAAGCTCGGCGAGGAAGGCGTCGGCGCTCTTGCGGCGCTTCTTGCGGCGGATCAGACGGTCGCCGAGCATGTCCTGCTCGGTCAGCACCGCGACTTCGGACGCGGTGAAGCCGTGGTCGAGTGGCAGGACCATCAGCGCCGCGTCGCTTCGGGCTCCGAGCGCCTCCTGCCACGTCTCGACCGATTTCAGCGACTTGAGGCCATGGTCCTCGAGCAGTCCGCCCAAGCGTTCGCGAGCTCCGACGCTGTAGCTCGCGAGGACAATCTTCCTGTCTTCTTTCCGTAGCTTGGCGAGGTGTTTTACGACAACTTCATAGACGTTGGCGTTCTGCGCTCGCTCGGGTGCGAAGTCGCGCGCCGAATCCACCGCAAAGTCGATCACGCGCTCGCTGTCGGGCTCGCGGAACGGGGTTGCGAGGTGGATCGGCCGATCCGCGACTGTCTCTCTCCACTCGTTGAGCGGGAGATAGAGTTCATTCGGCGCAAGCGGCCGATAACTTCCCGGCTGCGCTTCCATCGCGCGCTCGCGGTTGGCGAAATAATCGTCAATCGCTTCCCGCCGGGCCTCGATCGCCTGGTCGGCGTTGGAATCGCGGACGATGATGTCGCTTGTCCCGATATGGTCGAACAGGGTCGACAGCCGCTCCTCGAACAAGGGCAGCCAATGCTCCATGCCCGCGAGGCGCCGGCCCTCGCTCACCGCCTGATAGATCGGATCCTCGGTCGAACGGGCGCCGAAATGCTCGCGATAGCGGCTTCGGAATCGCTTGATGCTGTCCTCGTCGAGCAACGCCTCGCTCGCCGGCATTAGTGTGATCGCCTCGGCGCGGCCGGTCGTGCGCTGGTCGGCGGGGTCGAAGCGACGCATCGACTCGATCTCGTCGCCGAAGAAATCGAGCCGGATCGCTTCGCGCTCGCCGGCTGGGAACAGGTCGATGATCGAGCCGCGCACGGCGAACTCGCCGGCCTCGTGGACCGAGTCGCTGCGCTGATAGCCGTCGGCGGACAGCAAGGCGATGAGCGCGTCGCGGTCGATCCGCTCGCCTTCAGCCAGGCGGCGGGTGAGCTGCCGAATTCGGAAGGGGGTCAGGAGCCGCTGGGTCGCCGCATTGGCGGTGGTGACCAGAAGCTGGGGTCTGTCCGGCTTGGCCTGGAGCCGTTCAAGCGCGGCGAGCCGCTCGGCCATCACCCGCAGCGCGGGCGAGGCGCGGTCGTAGGGCAGGCAATCCCAGGCGGGGAGGGTGACGACTTCGATTTCGGGCGCGAACAGCGGCGCGACATCGGCGATCGCGCGCATCGCCGCTTCGTCGGCCGCAATCACTACGGCGCGCCCGTCGCCGACGTGCGCGGCGCGCGCGAGATCGCCCGCCAGCCACGGCAGGAACCCCGACGGCACTCCGGCGAGGGTCAGCGGCGCCTTCGCCTTGAGGATTCGCTGAAGCGGCTCGGTCATCGCGCCGTCGGCAAATAATCGAGTTTTTGCAGGGAGCTCATCATCGGCCCTTGATAGTGCTGCGGAACGGCACAGGTTCCGTTCGCCCAGGCCAGGATGTCCACGTCCTGCTCGTTGAGCATCGCTTCGAACTGGGCGCGTTCAGCCGCGCTCCAGGACGCATGATAAGCGTCGAAGAAAGCGCCGATCAGCAGGTCGGCCTCGCGTATGCCGCGATGGTGCGCGCGCCAGCGCAGGCGTTTCAAGTCGGAGTCGGCGTTCATTCGAGTCCAATGCCGATGGGCCGGCGGCGACTTTGACGGATCGCTGCCGGCTCTTGACGATGAAGCGGCCATGTAGGGCGCGGCCCGAACCATGTGAAGGGCCGTTTCCATTGACCCCGGCGGTCCATTCGCTAGGCAGGCGGACTTGCTGGGAAGGCACTGTCCATGTCCTTGATCCGTGCTCTGCTGTCCGCCCCCGTGCTCCTCGCCGCGCTGCTGCTGGACCCTTCCGCTGCGACTGCTCAACGGTCCCAAAAGCCGGTCCTGCACGGGCGACACTGGGTCGCGATTACCGGAAAGCCGGTTGCCGCAACGGCCGGCGCCATGATGTACCAGAAAGGCGGCAATGCCGTCGACGCGGCGGCTGCGATGCTCGCGGCGACGTCGACGATGTGGGACGTGCTGTCCTGGGGCGGCGAGACTCAGGCGCTGATCTACAATCCCAAGACCGGCAAGGTCATCGGCATCAACGCCCTTGGCGTCGCCCCGACCGGCGCCACGGCCAAATACTACCGCTCGAAAGGGATGAAATATCCGCCGGAGCATGGGCCGCTGGCCGCGGTCACCCCAGGCACGCCGGGTGGGCTGATGGTGATGCTTGCCGACTATGGCAAGCTCAGCCTCGCCGACGTGCTGGCGCCGGCGATCGCGATGGCCGACGGCTATCGCGATCGAAAAGGACACGGCCGACCGGATCGAGCGGGACAAGGCGCTGATCAAGCAGTGGCCCTATTCGAAGGCTGTCTTCCTGACCCATCCCGGCGAGGCTCGCGAGGCGCCGCTGCCCGGAGAAATCTTTCGCCAGCCCGATCTCGCGGTGACGCTGCGCAAACTGGTGGAAAGCGAACGCGCAGGCGCTCGCCTCGGGCAAGTCGCGCCGCGACGCCATCATGGCCGCCTATGACCGGTTCTACCGGGGCGACATCGCCCAGGAGCTGGTTCGCGCGACGCGGGAGCAAGGCGGGCTGATCACCATGGCCGATCTTGCCAACTGGCGGGTCAGGATCGAGGAGCCGGTCAGCGTCAATTACAAGGGAATCGACGTCTACAAGCTGCGTGAATGGACCCAGGGGCCGGCGATGCTGCAGGCCCTCAACATCCTCGAGCCGATCGATCTCAAGGCCATGGGCTTCAACAGCCCGCGCTACGTCCACACCGTCTACCAGGCGATGAACCTCGCCTTCGCCGACCGCGATTTCTACTACGGCGACATCTATTCCGGGCCGGAGGAGCCGATCCGCGGGCTGTTGTCCAAGGATTATGCCCGGGCCCGGGCGAGGCTGATCCGGCCGGACAGGAACGATCCCACAGTCGGCCCCGGCGATCCCTATCCCTTCCAGGGCGCCCGCAACCCCTTTTCAGCACTGCTCAGAAACTGGCACCGAACCGGCAGCCAGGAAAAGGAACGCTCCGCCCCGCCACTTACGTCGATCGAGTTCAAGGAAACTTTCCGGGCGGGGACGACCTCGATCGAGGCCGCCGACGCCGAAGGCTGGGTGGTTTCAGTCACGCCCAGCGGCGGCTGGGTACCGGCGGTCATCGCCGGTCGCACCGGGGTCGGCCTCAGCCAGCGTGCGCAAAGCTTCGTCACCGATGCGGCCGAAAATCCCTTCAACGTCATTGGTCCCGGCCGCCAGCCGCGCGTGACCCTGACCCCGACGATGGCCCTGAAGGACGGCAAGCCGTTCCTGTCCTTCGCCGTGCAGGGCGGCGACACCCAGGACCAGAATCTGCTGCAATTCTTCCTCAACGTCGTCGAATTCGATATGAACGTGCAGCAGGCAGCCGAGGCGCCGAACTTCAATTCCTACCAGATGCGTGCGTCCTTCGGAGCGCACGAGACCCAGCCGGGGCGAATCACTCTCAACTCGACGGCCAGCCCGGAACTGCGGGCGGCGCTGCAGCGGATGGGCTATACGCTGGAGTTCGAGGATCGGACCTCGGGTCCGATCAACGCCATCTTCTTCGACCGCAAGAATGGCACCTTCTGGGGCGGCTCGAGCAACTATGGCGACGATTATGGAATCATCTGGTGATCGGCCCGGCTCCGTCCCTAAGCTGACCAGTCGATGCGGCCCGACATCCTCAATCCCTTGTTCGCCGAGGTCGAGACGATGCCGGGCGTCGGGCCCAAGGTTGCGAAGCTGCTCGCCAAGCTCGGGATCGCCCGGGTCGTCGACCTGCTTCACCATCTTCCGACCGGGGTGATCGAGCGCATTCGAGCGGATTCGCTCGACGCCTCGATGATCGGCCGCAACGTCATCGTCGACCTCGTCGCCATGGATATGCGCTCGCCGCGTTCGGGCCGCGGGCCGACCCGGATCTTCGCCGCCGATCCGGCCGGCAACACCATCGCTTTGGTATTCTTCAACAATCCGGGCTGGGCCAAGAAGCAGCTCCCGCTCGGCGAGACACGCACCGTTTCGGGCAAGCTCGAAACCTATGGCGACGAATGGCAGATCATCCACCCGGACATCAGCGAGCCGGGGAAGGGCGCCGCTCCGGCGCTTCGCGAGCCGGTCTATCCGCTGACCGAGGGCCTGACCAACCGCCGCCTGGGCGAGCTTGCCGCATCAGCGCTCGAGCGGGCGCCCGAATTGCCCGAATGGATCGAGCCGAGCCTCGCCGCGCGCGAGGGCTGGCATGATTGGCGGCGCTCGCTGGCGGAAAGCCATCGCGATCCCGGCGCGGCCGAGGCCCGGCGGCGGCTGGCTTATGACGAAGTCTTTGCCAACCAGCTCGCGCTCCTGCTGCTGCGGCAATCGGCGCGGCGCAAGTCGACCGATCCCTTGCCCGGCGACGGACGGCTGATCGGAAAGCTCGCTCTGCCCTATGAGCTGACCATCGCCCAGAAGCGGGTCGTCGAGGAAATCCGCGGCGACATGGCGCAGGGCCGGCCGATGCTCCGCCTGGTCCAGGGCGACGTCGGCTCGGGCAAGACACTGGTCGCAATGCTCGCCATGCTCACCGCCATCGAAAGCGGGGCCCAGGCGGCCTTCCTTGTCCCGACCGAAATCCTCGCCCGGCAGCATCATGCGACCTTGCTCCAGCAACTCGACGGGATCGGCGTTCGGGTCGCGATCCTGACCGGGCGCGAGAAAGGAAAGGCGCGCGAGAGCGTGCTGATGGGCCTCGCCGACGGGTCGATCGACTTGCTCGTCGGAACCCATGCCATCTTCCAGGAAAAGGTCGCCTACAAGACGCTCGGCCTCGCGGTGATCGACGAGCAACACCGCTTCGGGGTGTCGCAGCGGCTCCTGCTCGCGTCGAAAGCCGGGCGGCCGCCGCATTTGTTGGTGATGACCGCGACCCCGATCCCGCGCACCCTGACCCTCACCCAATATGGCGAGATGGACGTCAGCGCGATCGACGAAATGCCGCCCGGAAGGACGCCGGTCGAGACCCGCGTGATCAGCGACGGCAGGATCGCCGAAGTCGTCGACGGCCTAGCGCGGCATTTGTCGGCGGGCGGCCAGGCCTATTGGGTGTGCCCGCTGGTTGAGGAAAGCGAGACCAGCGACGCCGCGGCGGCCGAGGAGCGCGCGCGCCTGCTTCGCCAGCGTTTCGGCGACGAGCGCGTCGGCCTTGTCCACGGGCGGATGAAGGGGCCGGAGAAGGACTCGGTGATGGCGCGCTTCGCCTCGGGCGAGCTGGGGCTGCTGGTGGCGACGACGGTGATCGAGGTCGGGGTCGACGTGGCCAACGCAACCCTGATGATCGTCGAGGGCGCCGACCGCTTCGGGCTCGCCCAGCTCCACCAGCTGCGGGGACGGGTTGGGCGGGGGAGCGGGAAAAGCGTGTGCCTGCTGATCCGCGGCGCTCAGCTCAGCGAGACGGCGCGGGCGCGCCTGGCCCTGATGCGCGAGACCAACGACGGGTTTCGGATTGCCGAGGAGGATTTGCGCCTTCGCGGTCCCGGCGAAATCCTCGGCACGCGCCAGTCGGGCGAGGAGGCGTTCCGAGTGGCCAGTGCAGAGGACGTCCGCGAGCTCGCCCCGCTGGCGCAAAGCGACGCCCAGCTCCTGCTCGAGCGCGATGGCGGTCTCTCGGCCCCGCGCGGCCAAGCGGCTCGGACCTGCCTCTATCTCTTCGAACGCGACCAGGCGGTGGGGCTGCTCCGCTCGGGCTAGCGGACCAACAGGGCGTGCTTCTTCTTGCCCAGGCTGAGCTTGCCGCCGGTGACCATCAATCCCGGATCGGTGATCACCGCATCGTCGAGACGCACCGCTCCCTCGGCGATCTTGCGCTTGGCCTCCTTGTTCGACGGGGTGAAGCCGAGCGCGGTCAGCGCATGGGCGATGTTGACCCCGTCGCCGACCGACAGGCTCGGCAAATCCTCACCGGCCCCGCCGGCGAAGGTCGTCTTCGCGGTCTCCTCGGCGTCGAGCGCGGCCTCGCGCCCGTGAAGCATTGCCGTCGCCTCGGTCGCCAGGACGATCTTGGCCTCGTTGATTGCGGCACCGTCGAGCGCTTCTAGCCTGGCGATCTCGTCCAGCGGCAGATCGGTGAAGAGCCGAAGGAATCGCCCGACATCCCCGTCGTCCGTGTTGCGCCAGAATTGCCAATAATCGTACGGGCTCAATTGGTCGGCGTTGAGCCAGATCGCGCCGTGCGCGGTCTTGCCCATCTTGGCACCATCCGCGGTCGTGATCAGCGGCGTGGTCAGCCCGAACGCCTCACCTCCGTCGATCCTCCGGATCAGCTCCATGCCGTTGACGATGTTCCCCCACTGGTCGCTTCCGCCCATCTGCAGCCGGCAGCCGGTGCGCCGCGACAGCTCGAGGAAATCGTAGGCTTGCAAGATCATGTAGTTGAATTCGAGGAAGGTCAGCGGCTGCTCGCGGTCGAGGCGCAGCTTGACGCTGTCGAAGGTCAGCATGCGGTTGATGGTGAAGTGGCGCCCGACCTCGCGCAGGAATGGAATGTATTCGAGCGTGTCGAGCCAGTCGGCATTGTCTGCCATGATCGCGCCCGACGGCCCGTCGTCGAAGCTCAGGAAGCGCTCGAACACCTTGCGGATCCCGGCGATATTGGCGACGATGTCGTCGTGGGTCAGGAGCTTGCGGCTCTCATCCTTGCCGCTCGGGTCCCCGACCTTGGTGGTTCCCCCGCCCATCAGCACGATCGGACGGTGCCCGGCCTGCTGGAGCCGGCGGAGCATCATGATCTGGACCAGGCTTCCGACGTGGAGGCTGGGAGCGGTCGCGTCGAACCCGATATAGGCGGTGACGACCTCCTTGGCAGCCATCGCGTCGAGGCCCTGCGGGTCGGTCGCTTGGTGGATATAGCCGCGCTCGTCGAGCAGGCGCATGAGGGTCGAAGAATAGGACTGCATCGATTCGCGCTTACTCAAGATAAAGGACGACATGCAATTCGACTTGCTGCCGCATCCCGCCACCCAGCCCGCTGAGCCGTTCCGGTTGTGGGTGCAGGTCGATTATGCCGGGGCGTTTGGGGCCAGCGCGACGTGCAACATCTGGTTCGGGGTCGGGGCGCCGATCGGGCGTTTCCGGATTCCCGAGGCGGACGAACCCGGCCGCCGCGACCGATTGTGGGAAACGACTTGCTTCGAGGCGTTCGTCCAGGCCGAGGGCGAGGCCGGCTATCGCGAGTTTAATTTCGCGCCGTCGGGCGACTGGGCGGCCTACGATTTCACCGGACCCCGCGAGGGTATGAGCGAAGCCGAGCTCGCCAACCCGCCATACATCCGCCTCGAGGACAATCTCACCTGGTGGAGCCTCGGGGCCACCTTCGCGCTCGAGGCGGGGCGGCGGTGGGCACTCGGCCTGTCCGCCGTGATCGAGGAGCAGGACGGGACCAAGAGCTATTGGGCGCTAGCGCATGGCGGCGAGGCGCCCGACTTCCACGACCCGGCTTGCTTCACCGCCCGGCTCGGCTAGGCCGTCTCGCGATGACCCTGTTCGGAATCGACCGTCTGCTCGCCGACCCCGCGCTTCGAGCTCCGCTGGAGGACAAGCGCGTCGCCTTGCTCGCGCACCCGGCCTCGGTCACCCGCGACCTCGCCCACAGCCTCGACGCACTAGTCGCGGCAGGGGTGAACGTCAGCGCGGTCTTCGGACCGCAGCACGGCGTCCGCGGCGATCTCCAGGACAATATGATGGAATCGTCCGATTACACCGACCCGACCTACGGGGTTCCGGTGTTCAGTCTCTATGGCGAGGTGCGCCGGCCGACCGGCCAGTCGATGGGCACGTTCGACGTGATTCTCGTCGATCTCCAGGACGTCGGCTGCCGCATCTACACCTTCGTCACGACCCTGCTTTACGTGCTCGAGGCCGCTGCCGAGCATGGCAAGGCGGTGTGGGTGCTCGACCGGCCCAATCCCGCGGGCCGGCCGGTCGAGGGGAATTTGTTGCGCGCCGGGTGGGAAAGCTTCGTCGGCGCCGGGCCGATGGTCATGCGCCACGGCCTGACATTGGGCGAGATGGGCCACTGGTTCATCCGCCGCTTCAACCTCGACGTCGATTATCGCGTGGTCGCAATGGAGGGCTGGGAGCCCGAGGCCGCGCCGGGCTTCGGCTGGCCGCCCGAGCGGCCGTGGATCAACCCGTCGCCCAACGCCGCCAGCGTCAACATGGCGCGGGCCTATGCCGGGACGGTGATGCTCGAAGGCACCACCTTGAGCGAGGGCAGGGGCACGACGCGCCCGCTCGAGCTGTTGGGAGCGCCCGATATCGACGCCCGCGCGCTCAAGGCCGAGATGGAGCGGATCGCGCCCGAATGGCTGGCCGGCTGCACGCTGCGCGACATCTGGTTCCAGCCGACCTTCCACAAGCATGTCGGCGAGCTGTGTAATGGGCTCTTCATCCACGCCGAGGGACCGGCCTACGATCACACCGCTTTCCGCCCGTGGCGGGTCCAGGCGCTCGCGTTCAAGGCGATCCGCGCGCTCTATCCCGACTACGAGCTGTGGCGCGATTTCGCCTACGAATATGAGTTCGGCAAGCTCGCCATCGACGTCATCAACGGCGGCTCCGAGCTGCGCGAGTGGGTCGACGATCCCGCCGCCGGGCCCGGCGATCTCGACTCCTTCGTCGAACCCGACGAAGCGGGCTGGCGAGACACGATAGCGGAGCATCTGCTTTATCGCTGAGCGTGGTTAACCAAGAAGTAGCAACTCACCGTTATTCCCGGCCTTAGGGATTAGCCGGGAGTTGCGCCGCAATGGCCACGCAGGGAATCGACGAGGTTACCGAGAATGCGATCCGCGCGGTCGCGCGCGATTGCGGATCGCTGTCGATGGAATGTAGCGACGTCGCCGGCTACGTCGCGGGGGTCTCGAGCCGCATCGGCGAGCATTTGAAAATGCTCGACCAGCTCGAGGAGGTGACCGCGCGCCTCACCGACGACCAGTCACGGGTCAGCGATTCGACCGACGAAGCGCGGCTCCTCTCCGAGCAGGCCAAGGCCAAGCTCGAGGCCGGGCGCGCGGCGATCGACGGCACAATCGCCGGTTTCAAGGGCCTGACCGAGCTGGTCGTCCAGCTGGGCGAGCGCATGGCCGGTTTCGCCACCGCGATGAACCAGGTCCAGACGGTCAGCTCGACCATCGAGACGATTGCCCGCAAGACCAACATGCTCGCGCTCAACGCCACCATCGAGGCCGCCCGCGCCGGCGATGCGGGTCGCAGCTTCGCGGTGGTCGCGGCCGAGGTGAAGAAGCTTGCTCACGACACGCGCGCCGCGACCAGCCAGATCGCGGCGACGATCGGCGAGCTGACCCGCGAGGCTGGCGCCGTGACCACCGAGATCAAGACCGGTGTCGAGCGCAGCCGCGAGGCCCAGTCGGGTTTCGGGGCGATCAGCGAGACCGTTCGCGAAGTCAGCGAGCTGGTCGGGATGGTCGACCGCCAAACCGAGGGCATCGCCCATTCGACCAGCATGATCCAGTCGAGCGTCGACCGGGTGAAGGCCGGCCTCACCGACTTCGCCGGCGACGCGCGCGAGAACGGAAGCGAGCTTCAGAGCGCCCAGAAGCGGCTCGAGCACCTCGAGCAATTGTCGAACACCATGCTCGACATGCTCGCCAATTCGGGCGCGGAGATCGACGACACCCCGTTCATCCTCAAGGCGCAGGAGGCGTGCCGCCAGATCCAGGCCTCGATCGAACATGCGGTGGATTCGGGCGAAGTCAGCCTCGATGACGTGTTCGACCGCGATTATCAGGCGATCGAGGGCTCGAACCCGGTCCAGTTCACGGTCCGCTTCAATGCCGCCGCCGACAAATACGTCCGCCCGGTGCTCGACCGCACCAAAAGCAGCGACAGCCGCATCATCGGCTCGGCCATCGGCGACATGAACGGCTATCTGCCGACCCATCTTTCCGAGCGTAGCCATCCCCAGGGCCCCGACCCGGTGTGGAACGACGAGCATTGCCGCAACATGCGGATCCTGATCGACGACACCACTCGCGCCGCGCTCGCCAGCGACAAGCCCGCGACCCTTGCCACCTACCGGATGGAATTGGGCGACAAATTCATCCCGGTGAAGAACGTGTTCGTGCCCTTGTGGGTGAAGGGTCGTCGCTGGGGCAATTTCGAGCTCGCGTACCGCGATGATTGATGGCCGCGACCAGTGATGGCTCGAAACGCCCGTAAACCTCCTCTTTACATCCTCGGACTAGACAATGGGGGCAGGTGCCTGTGCGCCGAGCGGAAAGGATGAGGATGGCGCTTGATCGTGCCTTCGACCACCAGCCCGAGGCAATTGCGCGGGCGCAGGCCGCTCGCGTGGCCGAGCAGGGTTGCGACAACGACCCGCATCTTGCCCGCTTGCTCCAGCAGGGTGGTCCGCGCTGCGGGCTCGACCTTACCGATGCGGTTCACTTGCTGTGCGCGCTCCACGGCCAATATCCCGGGCTGATCGCGCTTGCGGCGCATAATGACGCGGCCTTCGACGACCGGGACTGGCTCGCCCGGGCATCCGAATCGTTCGAGGACGAGCGCGCTTTCCTGCTCAAGCTGACCAGCGCGGTCGGCCCGATTCCGGGAACTCCCGGCGCCCCCGCGACCGAAGCGAGCCTGCTCGCAATGCGCCATGCGCTCGAGACATTGGCAGGATCGGAGCGCGCCGGCTGTGCGCTTGGAGCGGCCTGCGCGTTGATTGCGGACTGGTCGTCGATCCGCCGGGTGCTCGACCGAGCGGCGATGCGCAACGGATTGGACGTGCCCGCATTCATGCTCCCGGGGGGCGATGCGGTGCTCGAAGTGATCGGCCAGGCGGCCCGCTCGCCGGCCGCGGCACGCGCCATGGCGTTTGGGAGCGAGCAACTGCTGTTGCAGCACCGCGCCTTGTTCGCTTTGCTCGAAGCGCGCTCGGAAGCGCGCTGCGATTCTTAAGCGGCGAGCTTTTCCTCGATATCGCGGTTGGCGGGAAGCGGGTTGGCCGCGGCGCTGACCTGAACCGGCTTGCGCGCCGGGAACAGCAGCCGCGAGGCGAGCACGACGACCCCGAGCATGAGATAGGCCGCGACCGCCGCCCAGATGTTGAACACCACGATCGCGCCGAGCGGGACTCGAAGATAATTGGCGTTGAAGCCGAAATCCTCGCCGATCGCCTCGCACACCCCAAGCAAGGTGTAGGAACGCAGGGGCAGGGGAACAGTGTCGGTGGTCGTGGTCATCAAAAACTCCTCGGCTCGGTTCTGCCATTCTCTCAGCAAGAGCCGTGCCAATTTGAAAAATCCGCCTGGATCAGTGACTTGTCGCTGGCCGTCCCCGAAAACCCGAAAAATCCACCATCCCGGCACACCGAAAGATGGGAATCCCCACCTCATGCTGCAAGTGCGATATTGCACTGCAGCACTTGATTAGCGCCGGACGGCTGCAAATCTGTTACAGGGCGCTTTCGGCGCGTAGATCGGTTCGAACGAGGAGTCCGGCGATGCAGCGGATCATGATGAAGTCGAAAATCCATCGGGCGACGGTGACCCAGGCCGACCTCGATTATGTCGGGTCGATCACCATCGATCCGGTGCTGATGGAGGCCGCCGACCTGCTAGCGGGAGAGCAAGTCGCGATCGTCGACGTCACCAATGGCGCGCGGATCGAAACCTATGTCATCGCCGGCGAGCGCGGCACCGGGGTGATCGGGATCAACGGCGCCGCGGCGCGGCTCGTCCACCGCGGCGACCTCGTCATCATCATCAGCTATGCGGCGATGGACGATGCCGAGGCGCGGGCGCTTCAGCCCAGGATCGTGCATGTCGATGAAGACAACCGCATCGTCAGCCTCGGCGAGGACCGGGCCGAGCCCGTCCCTGGCACCGCGACCAAGCGCGGCGACGTTCCCGAGCTAGTGGCCTAAATGGCCGGCTTCGACCTAGCGCCACCCAGCGAATCCCAGTTCGCCGACCTCGCCGGCAGCCTCAGCGACGAGGAACGCCACGTCCTCCTCGAACACGGCACCGAGGCACCGTTCTGCGGCCTGTTTCTCGACGAGAAGCGCGCCGGCGTGTTCACTTGCAAGCTGTGCGGGCTACCTTTGTTTCACGGCGGCACCAAGTTCGAGAGCGGGACCGGCTGGCCGAGCTTCACCCAGCCCTTTGCGGAGGATCATCTCAAGCAGATCCGCGACACCAGCTATGGCATGGTCCGGACCGAGATCGTCTGCGCCCGCTGCGGCGCCCACCAGGGCCACGTCTTTCCCGACGGCCCGCCGCCAACCGGCGAGCGCTTTTGCATCAACTCGGTCAGCCTCGACTTCACACCCGCGGGCGAGCCGCTGCCCGACAAGCTCGGCCGCGGCGAGGATCATCTCGTCGACTGAATGGCTACGTAATCGAAGCGGATCCGGACCCATTCGCCGATCATCGGCTGCCCGTTCTTGCGCGGCGGGCGGACCTTGAACTGCCACGCTGCCTTCAGGAGGACGCGGTCGAGCCGCGAGCTTGCCGGGACGCTGCCGAGCGCGACGCAATCGTCTACCCGATATTGGGGGTAGGTCTTGCAGGCGATCACGCCATAGCCGGCGCCCGTGTTCGGCGTCATGTAATGGCCAATCTCCTGGTCGGTCGGTTCGCGCAGCCACTCTGCGGCATAAAGTGTCTCGCCGCGCGGACCCGTGCCCACCACGGCTGAATCCCCGCCCCGGCCGCTGCCCTGGGCAAGCGCCGGTCCGGCCTGCCGCGCCATCGCCTCATCCGTCGTCGACAGTTCCTCGCGAGTCAGCTCGATCAACTCGAGCTCGGTCGGAGGCGGTGTAATGGTCGGCCTGACCGGAAGGACGATCTTTGGCGGAGGAACGATCGGTCTTGGGGTCGCCGCTTTACGGCGCTGTGGCTGCTCCGTCTTTTGGGGGGCGGCAGCTTCATCCTGCCGGGCAACGTCGAACACCAAAGTCCCGCCGTCGTCCTTCATCGGCACCGGCCGGATCCCGCCGATTCCGAGCAAGGCGAGGAGGATGAGCAGATTGATCGCGAGGGCGAGCGCCATGCCCGACACGCGGCGCGAGCGCGGAGTCGTCTCGAACGGGGCGGTCGGGCGATAGGTTCGGGCGGCCAAGGCGGGATGAATCTTTGAGAAGTCGTCGCGAGCCCGCGCTTAGGGCGATTGTCGCGTGAACGGAAGCTGAGCCGGCGCCCATAGCATGCTCCCGTTGCTTTGAACCGCCGCGATGATACGCTGGGCAGATTAGAGGCGCGGGGGCGCGGCGTGAGCGATTTCGAATATATCGTCGGCTTCTACGCGCTGCTCCTGGGGCTGGCCGTCGCCAATGTCGTGATCGGCTTTGCCGACATGTGGCGCGAGCGCGAGCGGATGGAGATCGGCTGGAGCCCACCGCTGCTTGCCGCCTGCGTCCTGCTGGGCGCGATGAACACCTGGCTCGCGACCTGGCAGACCCACCTGGCGGTGAAGGTCGATGCCTGGCAGATGATCGCCGCGCTCGGCATCTGCCTCCCTTATGTGTTCGTCAGCCGGGCTATGACCCCTCCCGACGGCGACACGACCGGGCTTGAGGCGCATTATTTGAAATCCCGGGTGCCGATTTTGATCGCGCTCGCTTTGCCGCCGATCTTCTCCGTTTGGTCGAAGATCCGGCTCGACCATTTTCACTACAGCCACAGCGAAGACATCTGGCACGTCGCTCGGGTGCTGGTGCCCGGGGCGTTGCTGTTCCTCCCCGCGCGGGCGGCGCAGCGGGCCGGCCTCGCTTTTCTCAATGTTTTGCTAGTCGTGGGGCTGTTCCGATACTGAAACGCCACCGCCCTTACAATTTCGACCGATCCGTGCCATATAGCGACCGCTATCAGTCGCAAATCGACGGTTCTTGGCGCTTTGCGGCCCTTTTTCCTTCCCTTGTTACTCCTAGCACGAAGCGGCTCGGCATTTCGGGCCCGTCAGAAGGAAAATCGATATGACCACTGGAACTGTAAAGTTCTTCAATGAACAAAAGGGCTACGGCTTCATCCAGCCCGACGACGGCGGCAAGGACGCCTTCGTTCACATCAGCGCCGTCGAGCGCGCCGGAATGCGCAGCCTGCGCGAAAACCAGCGCGTCAGCTACGACCTCCAGGACGACAATCGGGGCAAGACCAGTGCGGTCAACCTGAAGTCGGCCGACGAGGCCGGCGCCGGCGAAGCCGAAGGCGGACAGGCCGAGGGCAAATAAGCCCAATGGCCGGAAGTCAGCTCGACTTCTATCGGGCCCGCGTCGATCAGGCGCGGACCGAGGCAGAGGCGGCGACGCTCGAGCATGTGCGCGAGCGTTGCCGTCGCTCCGAAGCAGCCTGGTCGGCGCTTGCCGAGCGGGCCGAGCGGAGCGAACAGCGGCGCGAAGCCGAACTTCAACGCAAGGCGCAGGAAGCGCCCCAGATACAGGAATGATTTGAAATACTAACGTAATGAAAATGCTAACAATACCGGCGCACAAAGCGCCCACTATGACCAAGTCCGATCCAACCAATTTCTTCAACCGCGCGCGCCGCTCCGACAGCCAGGGCAAGCGCCACATCCCACCCAGCCGCAGGGCCTTCGACCCGATCGCGTACGCCGCCGCCCTCGAGGTGCTCGGCTAGGCTGCTCCGCCGCTCCGCGCGGCCCCTTTGACTCGCTCCGCTACATCGGCAACCATCCGCTCCGGTCCTGAGGGAGGGCGCGGTGATGCTCGACGGTCCGCTGGAACGTGCGCTGTGGCCCGCCCGCGATGAATTTCCGATCCGCGACGTCACCATCGGGGACCTCGTCCGCGAGGCCGCCGAACGCTGGCCCGAGCGGACCGCGCTGATCGAGGGCCGGATCGACGGAGGCAGCGGGCGGCGCTGGACCCACGCCGAGTTGCTCGCCGATAGCGAGCGGCTGGCGGGCGCGCTGCTGAGCCGCTTCGAGCCGGGCGAGCGGATCGCCGTCTGGGCCCCGAACGCGCCCGAATGGGTGCTGGTCGAATATGCCTCCGCGCTCGCCGGCATGACCCTGGTAACCGTCAATCCCGGCTATGTCGCACGCGAGCTCGACTATGTGCTTCGCCAGTCGAAGGCGGTGGGCCTTTTCCTGGTCGCCGAGCATCGCGGCAACCCGATGGCCGAGACGGCGGCCGAGGTCGCCGCCGACCTGCCCGGCCTGCGCGAGATTTGCGACATCGAGGATCATGACGCGCTGTTCCGCGGCGCCGGCGAGCCGCCCAAGCTTCCGGCCGTCCAGCCCACGGACCCCGCGCAGATCCAATATACCTCCGGTACCACCGGTTTTCCCAAGGGTGTGGTCCTGTCGCACCGCGGCCTCGCCAACAACGCCCGCCATTATTACGACGTGGTCGGGCTTCACGAGGGGGCGACGACCCTCGCCATGACGCCCTTGTTCCACACCACCGGCTGCTCGATGGCGGTGCTCGGCGCGATCCAGCTCGGCGGACCGCTCGTTCTGCTTCGCCAGTTCGACCCCGAGGCCGCGCTCGACCTGATCGAGCGTGAGCGGATCGAGATGTTCCTGGGTGTCCCGACCATGTTGATCGCGATGTGCGCGGCCCAGCGGGCCAAGCCGCGCGACGTGTCGAGCGTCGAGGCGATCGCGTGCGGCGGAGCGATGGTCGCGCCCGAGCTGGTGCGCGAGGCTATCGAGCTGTTCGGA
Source organism: uncultured Alphaproteobacteria bacterium (assembly GCA_963722545.1). Classification (GTDB taxonomy): domain Bacteria; phylum Pseudomonadota; class Alphaproteobacteria; order Sphingomonadales; family Sphingomonadaceae; genus Sphingomicrobium. Next base: position 372,415 of record CAVRMK010000005.1, on the reverse strand, counting down.
GCGCGGTTCCACACCGCCTACGGGCAGACCGAATGTTCGCCTTTGATCACCATGACCCGGCCCGGAGACCGAATCGAGGATGTCGCCGGGACGATCGGCCAGGCGGTGCCGTGCACCGACGTCGGGATCTTCGCGCTCGATGGCGATTCCGTCCTGCCGTGCGGCGAGGTCGGCGAAATCCGCGCCCGCAGCTATGCGCTGATGAGCGGCTATAACGACGACCCCGAGGCGACCGCCAAGGCGATCGACATGGACGGCTGGCTCCGCACCGGCGACCTCGGGACGATGGACAGCCGCGGCTTCGTCGCCATCACCGGCCGCCTCAAGGAAATGATCATCCGCGGCGGCGAGAACCTGTTCCCGGCGGAAATCGAGAACGTCCTGCTCGAGCATGACGACGTCGCCGAGGTCGCGGTCATCGGGGTACCCGACGACTTGCTCGGCGAAGCGGTCGCCGCGTTCGTCCGGCTGGCTCCGGGCCGGAGCCTCGATTCGGCCGCGCTCAAGGCCCATTGCCGCGAGCGCATGGCGGCGCAGAAGACCCCCAAGCACTGGGTCGCGGTCGAGAGCTGGCCGATGACCGGCTCCGGCAAGATCCAGAAGTTCGCGCTACGCGAAACCTGGGAGAAGGATCACAGCCCGGCGCGGTCGTCCGTGGTCGAGTAGGGCGTTTCCTTCGTCGTCGTGTCGATCCCGCCGAGCTTGTAGACCAGGCAGCGCGACAGGAGCGCGGTGGCGAGCAGGTAGAGCGCGATGATCCCGGCGATAAGCGCGGCGGTGCCGGTCAGCGGCGCGAGATAGATGAGCGCGGTGAGCCCGGCGCCGACGACGATGCGGAAGAGCCGGTCGCCCGACCCGACATTCTTGTCCATTGGAAATTGCCTCCCTGTTGATGCCCCGGCGCGATGCTTAGCCCGGGTGCGCGCGCCGCGCCAGATGTGGAAGGAAGAGCGCCGGGGCGCCTAGTTGCGGCGGACGATCTTCAGCGCGTGCTCGTCATATTTGGCGGCCATCAAAGCGAGGGTTTCGGTGACGATCGTGTCGGCCGACTGGTCGGCCAGCGATCGGCACTTGGTCGCCTGGGCGCGGAAATAGTCGCTTTTGGTCGCCGCCGGCGCCTCGACCAGCAGGTTGACCGCGCCCGACAGATTGCCCGCGTCGTCGAACAGCGGCGTCGGATAGGGCACGAACACGAACCGGGTCCCGTCCGGGCGTTCGGCAATCGCCTTCGCGCCGCGCAGCGCGCGCTTCTCGCGGATCGCCCGCGCCATCGGGCACTGGTGGTGGGGCAGCGGCTCCCCGTCCATGGTGAACAGCTTCCAGGTGACGCACCATTTGTCGCGGCCGAGCGAGGGGGTCCGCCCCGACAGCTGGACGCACTCCTGGTTGTAGAAAGTGATCGTCCCTTCCTCGTCGGTGACATAGATGGCCGCCGGAATCGCATCGAGCGCGGCGTGCAGCGCCGGATTCCCCTCGGGCGCCACCGCGACCGCCATATCGAGGATGTGGTCGACGGTTTTCGGATCGATGTGCAAAATGGAGCTCCGCTGACGACGATTCGACTGGCCGGTCCACGCCGTCCAGCAACAGCGTCCTAACCTGGATTAGGTTCCCTTTGGGCCAGCCGGATTTTGGGATTTTGATGCTCCTGTGGCTTTCAGGTTGCACCCTGCCATGGCTGCCCCACATTCATCCTCGCCATGCCCCCGGCATGGCTGCGGGTGAATATTCCCAAAGTTCGCGGTGCCGGGGGCGCGAAAAGGCGCGGAAGTTCGCCAAGTTCGCCCCCCAATCGCGCGCACGCGCGAGGGCGCGCGCGAGGCCTGTGATAGAGGGGCGGGCGGCTTGACGCCCGAGACTCGGGGGCGGCGAGGGGTCTTCTTCTCCATCGACGAGTCTATGACTCAAAGGGGGGTGAGGGCATGGACAAAAGTGAAATCGAGGCGATCCAGGCATTACGCGATATGGCGGTGAAGGTGCTCAGGATTCACGAGTCAGTCACCTCGAAATCCAAATGACGACAACGGCTCAAAGGGTTGTCTCCAAATTCAACGAGATCATAGCACCGGACGACCCACCCAAGGATCTGAGAGAAGTTGCGGCGAACGCATGCTCGGCATGTGGGATGCCACCCGAAGAAGCGAGACACTATGCGCACGAAAACGAAGCAAAGATCCGGGACGCTGCCCTGGCATTGATTAAGCGGTCGTTATGCGAGCCAATTTTCTATTTTCTCGTGACGTCCGGGGTGTTCACCGCCGGTAGCGAAAAGTTGATGCAGCAAGCTGGCGTGATCGGTATCGATGGCAAGCGGCTGGCGACACTTCTAGCCGACCATGGGGTGGGTCTCGACGCGAACCGAACTTTCGATGCAGTCATATTTAAGTCAATGATCCGTGACCAGGAAAAGAAAGTTAAGGACCCTGGATTTGCATAGCGCACCGTGGCGTACGCCTATAATGACCTGAGATCGTTAGAGCGGCTGGAACATTCGCGCGACCAACTTGAGCCCTTGCTCTCGGACTTTGTAGAGCGGGCCGAGAAGGCTCGCGAGCGTGGCGGCGATCTAGTTGAAGCGATGGACACACTTCTTTCGGATTTCCTCGAAGCCGGAAAGCGCAGGTTGAGCACCGCGGGAGACGAAGAGAGTGCCGACGCCCCAAATCACACAACGTCGGACGTCACGGAGTGAATCCGTGACGTCGAACGGGTTCAGCTTCGCTGACCCGCCGGCCGAATCTCGCCATCTCTTCGACGCTGGTCCGGCGGCGCTCCGCGCCGGCGTCGCTGCGCTCGGTGGCTCGGTTATTGATCCAAGAAAGACCGCATCTTCCGGCTCCGGCTCGGATGCTTCAGCTTCCGCAACGCCTTGGCCTCGATCTGCCTGATCCGCTCGCGCGTCACCGAGAACTGCTGGCCGACCTCTTCGAGCGTGTGGTCGGTGTTCATGCCGATGCCGAAGCGCATGCGCAGGACTCGCTCCTCGCGCGGGGTCAGTGACGCCAGCACGCGGGTAACGGTTTCCTTGAGGTTCGCCTGGATCGCGGCGTCGACCGGGATGACGGCGTTCTTGTCCTCGATGAAGTCGCCGAGGTGGCTGTCTTCCTCGTCGCCGATCGGGGTCTCGAGGCTGATCGGCTCCTTGGCGATCTTGAGCACCTTGCGGACCTTTTCCAAGCGGCATGGAGAGGCGCTCGGCGAGTTCTTCCGGGGTGGCTTCGCGGCCGGTCTCGTGGAGGAACTGGCGGCCGGTGCGGACCAGCTTGTTGATCGTCTCGATCATGTGGACCGGGATTCGGATGGTCCGCGCCTGGTCGGCGATCGAGCGGGTGATCGCCTGGCGGATCCACCACGTCGCGTAGGTCGAGAATTTGTAGCCGCGGCGATATTCGAACTTATCGACCGCCTTCATCAGGCCGATATTGCCTTCCTGGATGAGGTCGAGGAACTGCAGCCCGCGGTTGGTGTATTTCTTGGCGATCGAGATGACCAGACGGAGGTTGGCCTCGACCATCTCCTTCTTGGCGATGCGGGCCTCGCGCTCGCCCTTCTGGACCATGTTGACGATCCGGCGGAACTCGCTGAGCGAGGTTCCGGTGGCCTGGGCGATGTCGGCGATCTCGAGGCGGATGCGCTCGACCGTGTCGCTTTCCGCGGACGCGAAATGGGCCCATTTCTTGTCGATCGCGGAAACGCTCTCGAGCCAGTTCTCGTCGATCTCGCGGCCCATGTAATTGTCGAGGAAGGCGCGGCGCGGGACCTTGTGGCGCTCGGCGAGGCGGAGCATCTGGCCGCCCAATGCGGTCAGGCGGCGGTTGTAGCTGTAGAGCGCCTCGACCAGCGTCTCGATCTTCGAATTGTGGAACTGGACGCTCTCGACCTCCGCGGTGAGCTGCTCGCGAAGCTTCTGGTACTTCTTCTCGTCACTGGCCGGAAAGTCGCTGCCGGCGGCGAAGGCGAGCATGCGCGCGCCCTGGACCTTGGAGAATTTCTTGTAGATCGCGGTGATGGTGGCGAACTTCTCGAGCGCCTGGGGAGTGAGCGTTTCCTCCATCTGGGCGAGGGAGAGGGTGTTGTCCTCATCCTCTTCCTCGACCTGCGGCTTGGCGCGCCGCTCGACCATGTCGTCTTCTTCCTCGCCGTCGGCCGAGGGTTCGTCGGCGACCTCTTCTTCTTCCTTGATCGAGGGGCCGGCGGTTTTTTCGCTGATCTCGGCTTCTTCGCCGTCCTCGTTCTCGCTGGCCGCGATCTGCTCGGCGGTCGGGCCCTTCGACAGCATCGCCTCGAGGTCGAGGATCTCGCGCAGCTGCATCGTGCCTTCGTTCAAGGCCCTGGACCAGCCGATGATCGCCTCGAAGGTGATCGGGCTCTCGCACAGCCCCCAGATCATGATGTCGCGGCCGGCCTCGATGCGCTTGGCGATGGCGATCTCGCCCTCGCGGGAGAGCAATTCGACCGCGCCCATCTCGCGCAGGTACATGCGGACCGGGTCGTCGGTGCGGTCGGTCGGCTCCTTCTTGGTCGCGGCCGCGGGGCGGGGGCCGCCGTCGTCGAGGGGATCGACTTCCTCCTCCTGGGCCGGCTCGTCCTTCTCGGACTCCTCCTCGTCGCTGTCCTCGTTCTCGACGACCTGGACGCCCATGTCGTTCAAGGCCGACATGATGTCCTCGATCTGCTCGGAGCTCATCTGGTCCTGGGGGAGGGCGGCGTTGAGCTCGTCATAAGTGACGACGCCGCGCTTCTTGGCGCGGGCGATCAGTTTCTTGATCGACGCGTCGTTGAGATCGATCAGCGGGGCATCGCCCGCCTCGGCCGTCTCGACTTCTTGGGGTTCGGTTTTTGCCATGGTTTTGCCGCTTAGTCGGTGCCGGCCAGCTGTGCCAGCCTCTCCCTCAGTCCTTGTTGCGCCGCGATCAGGCGCTGTTGTTCCTCGTACAATTCGTCGGACGTGTCCTGCTTCAACCGCTCGGTCGCCTGGTCGAGCGCCTGGCCGACTTCCTGCCGGGCAGCGATAATCTCCAAGGCGGCGGCGAGATCGCTTCGCGCACGCTCCGGATCGCTGTCACGGCGGGTGAAGGAAAAGCCCATCGCGCGCGTCGCGATCGCCGAAGCCGTCCCATCGCCGCTCAATATGGTGGCGAGCGCCTCGCGATCAAGCGCCGCGCCGCCGACGACCGCGTTGACCAGCTCGTCGCGCATGTGCGCGGTCTTGCGGTCAGCGATGGCGAGCTCGGCCAAAGCCTCGCAATGGGCGGGCAATTCCTCGGGGAAATTGGCAAAGCCGAGGATCAGGGCGCGGGCGGTCGGGCCGTCGATGCCCGAGGTGGCGATCGAGCGCGCCTCGCTCCCCACCGGGGGCTCGAACGGCTTGAACGGGCGCCAGGGACCGTCGCGGCGCGCCGCCGGCTGGAATTGCCGGCCCATTTGGCGCCTGGGCGCGATGTCGCGGTCGAACCGCTCGAGCCACTGGTCGCGATAGATCCGGCCGAGGTTGGGATCGCCGATCGAGCGGGCGTGGTCGACAAGGCGCTGGCGGAGGCCGGCGCGGGCTTCGGGCGTGGTCAGCGGCTGGGCCTCGACCTCGTGCCGCCACAGCCGCGCGTCGAGCGGCTCGGGCTCTGCGAGCAGGGCTTCGATGGCCGCCTTCCCGCCCGAATTGACGAGGTCGTCGGGGTCCTGGCCGGGGGCGAGCTCGACGAAGCGCAGGGTCTTGTCGGGGGCGAGGTGGGGGAGGGCGCGGAGCGCGGCGCGGATTGCCGCCTTGCGGCCCGCGGCGTCGCCGTCGAAGCACAGGATCGGCGCGGGGTCGAGGCGCCACATGCGCTCGAGCTGGGCCTCGGTGACCGCGGTGCCGTTGGGCGCGACCACTTCCGCGATCCCGGCGCGGTCGAGCGCGATGACGTCCATATAACCCTCGACCACGATCAGCCGCCCGGCCTTGCGGCTGGCGGGCCCGGCGCGGTCGAGATTGTAGAGGGTGCGGCCCTTGTCGAAGAGCGGCGTGTCGGGGGAGTTCAAATATTTGGGCTCGCCCTCGCCGAGGATCCGGCCGCCGAACGCGATGACCCGCCCGCGCGCGTCGCGGACCGGGAACATCAGCCGCCCGCGGAAGCGGTCGTAGCTGTCCTTGCCGCCCTCCTCGGGCTTGATCAGCATCCCGGTCTCGACCAGCTTGTCCTCGCCGAGGTTGGCGAGGGCTTTCTTGAGCGCGTTGCGGCTGTCGGGGGCGAGGCCGATCCCGAAGCGCTCGATCACCGCCTGGTCGATTCCGCGGCGCTTGCAATAGTCGCGCGCTTCCGCCCCTGCGATGCCCTGCAATTGCTCGGCGAACCAGCGCTGGGCGGCGGCGGTGACCTCGGTCAGCGAGGCGGTGCGCTCGGACTTTTCCTTGGCCCTGGGATCAGGGGCGGGCACCTCCATCCCGGCTTTGGCGGCGAGCTCCTTGACCGCGTCCATGAACGGCAGGCCGCGATGGTCGGTGAGGAAGCGGATTGCGTCGCCATGCGCGCCGCAGCCGAAGCAATGGTAGAAATGCTTGTCGTCGTTGACCGTGAAGCTCGGCGTCTTCTCATTGTGGAACGGGCAGCATGCCTTCCACTCGCGCCCGGCGCGGATCAGCTTCACCGACGGCGCGATGATCGCGCTCAGCGTGGTGCGCGAGCGCAATTCGTCGAGCCAGGCGGGGGAGAGGGTCACCCCGCAACCCTAATGCAGCGCGACCGCGCGGAAAACGCGCGCGCGCGACTTATCCACAGACTCAAGCGCTCAGCGCCGCCTTGACCAAAGCGCTTGCCCGCGCGGGCTCGATCGCGGTTCCGAGCTTGGCCTTTACCGCGGCCATGACGCGGCCCATGTCCTTCATCGATTCGGCGCCGGTTTCGGCGATGATCGCGCGGATCGCGGCGGCTGCCTCGTCGTCCGACAATTGCGCGGGAAGGAAGGTCTCGATCACCGCGATCTCGGCTTCCTCGATCGCGGCGCGGTCCTCGCGGCCGCCCTTGCGGTAGAGCTCGGCGCTTTCGCGGCGCTGCTTGATCATCTTCTGCAAGACCTCGGTCACAGCCAAGTCGTCGTCGGGCTGGGAAGAGGCGGTGCGAAGCTCGATATCGCGGTTCTTGATCGCGGCCTGGGCAAGGCGGAGCGTTCCGACCTTGTCCTTGTCGCCGCTCTTCATCGCTGCGATGAGCTTAGCCTTGATGTCGTCCCTGATCATTGGTCAGGCCCTAACGAGCGATTTTGGCGATGACCAGCGTTGACCGCGCGGGCCAAAGCGCATAGCGGCAATCCCTTAGCGACATCGTTGAAATCGCACTCCCGGAGGCTTCCACCGCCATGGCCGATCCACGACCCACGCCCGCGCCCCAGCCAAAGGGCGCGACGGGAGTCGTGGTGTTCGCCGACGGACGCATCGTCTGGGGCCAGGGCTTCGGGGCGGAAGGCGAGGCGGTCGGCGAATTGTGCTTCAACACCGCGATGACCGGATACCAGGAAGTGATGACCGATCCTTCCTACGCAAAGCAGGTCATCACCTTCACCTTCCCGCACATCGGCAATGTCGGTGCCAATGACGAGGACGTCGAGGCGGGCGAGGCGCATGCGCTCGGCGCCATCGTTCGCGAGGTGGTGACCGAGCCGAGCAATTATCGCGCCAACTCCGGCTTTGCCGACTGGATGGCCAAATCGGGGCGGATCGGGATCGCGGGGATCGATACGCGCGCGCTGACCCGGCTGGTGCGGACCGAGGGGCCGCCGAACATCGCGATCGCGCACCGGGCGGACGGCGAGTTCGACCTCGAGGCGCTGCAGCGCATGGCCGCCGACTGGCCCGGGCTCGAGGGCATGGACCTGGCCAAGGAGGTCAGCCGCGAGCAGGTCGAGGCGTGGACCGGGGGCAAATGGGTGTGGGGCGAGGGCTATGAGCTCGGGCCCGAGGACGAGGGCCGCCCCCACGTCGTCGCGGTCGATTATGGCAACAAGCGCAACATCTTCCGCAACCTCGTCGAGGCCGGGGCGCGGGTCACGGTCGTGCCAGCGGCGACGAGCTTCGAGGAGATCATGAGCCACGAGCCCGACGGCTTCTTCCTGTCCAACGGGCCGGGCGACCCCGCCGCGACCGGCGAATATGCAATCCCGGTGATCCGCCAGATGCTGGAGACCGAAAAGCCCTTGTTCGGCATCTGCCTCGGCCACCAATTGCTCGCGCTCGCGGTCGGCGGGAAGACGAGCAAGATGTTCCAGGGTCACCGCGGCGCCAATCATCCGGTCAAGCGCCTCGCCGACGGGCGGGTCGACATCACCAGCATGAACCACGGCTTCGCGGTCGAGCGCGACGGCCTGCCCAACCATGTCCGCGAGACCCACGTCAGCCTGTTCGACGGGTCGAATTGCGGGATCGAGCTGACCGACCGCCCGGCGTTCAGCGTCCAATACCACCCCGAGGCGAGCCCGGGGCCGATGGACAGCTTCTATCTGTTCGAGAAATTCGTTGGGATGATGGAGACGCCACGATGATCTGTGACGCGCCGAGCCAGGCGCCGGCCCCCCCGGCTTGGACGATCCAGGTCGCGGGCAATGCGGAAGAGCAGCTAATGCTCGGCTTTTTCACGTTCGGGACCGAGGCACAGTTGACCAAATTGGCGGATGCGGTCCGGGCGACCGGACTGCTGTGCGAGGTCCCAGCGGAGGGGATGGGGGCGAAGCAGATGCTGGTGCTGTTCGGACCCGGCACCACCCGCGAGTCCGCTTATGCCTTCTACAACCGCGTCGCGGGCGGCGAGTTCGGGACGAGCCAGCATCGCCTGTTGCTCGTTCCGGCCAAGGAGGCGCAGCGGCGGTGAGGCTGTTGGCGATCCTCCTGCTTGGCCTCGCGGTCGGCGCCTGCGCCACCGCCAAGATGCACGACCAGCAGGCGCTCAACAGCGTCGCGCTCGGCTGCGGCATGACCTATGGCGAGCTGATCCAGGACGAAGAGGAGAAACGGCTGCTGATCGCGCTCAAGAGCAACATCAGCGCGGGGCAACGCGCCTGCGTCACCCAATGGGCGCGGCGTAACCACCTCAAGGCCGTGTTCGTTCATATGGACGTGCCGGAGGGCTGATGCCGAAACGCACCGACATCAAATCCATCCTGATCATCGGGGCCGGGCCGATCGTCATCGGCCAGGCGGCCGAATTCGATTATTCGGGCAGCCAGGCGGTCAAGGCGCTCAAGGCCGAGGGCTATCGGGTGATCGTCGTCAATTCGAACCCGGCGACGATCATGACCGACCCGGGGCTTGCCGATGCGACCTATGTCGAGCCGATCACCCCGGCGGTCGTGGTCAAGATCTGCGAGGCCGAGCGGCCCGACGCCTTGCTCCCGACGATGGGCGGGCAGACCGCGCTCAACACCGCGCTCGCGCTGTTCAAGGACGGCACGCTGGAGCGTCTCGGGATCGAGCTGATCGGCGCCAACGCGGAGGCGATCGAGAAGGCCGAGGACCGGCTCAAGTTCCGCGAGGCGATGGACCGGATCGGGCTCGAAAGCCCGCGCTCGGCGATCGCGCACAGCCTCGACGAGGCGCTGGTCGCGCTCGAAAGCGTTGGCCTTCCCGCGATCATCCGCCCGAGCTTCACGCTCGGCGGGACCGGCGGCGGAATCGCCTACAACCGCGACGAGTTCGTGCAGATCGTCGACGGCGGGCTCGAGGCCAGCCCGACGACCGAGGTGCTGATCGAGGAATTGGTGCTCGGGTGGAAGGAATATGAGATGGAGGTGGTCCGCGACCGCGCGGACAATGCCATCATCATCTGCTCGATCGAGAATATCGACCCGATGGGCGTGCACACCGGCGACAGCATCACCGTCGCTCCGGCGCTGACCCTGACCGACAAGGAATATCAAAGGATGCGCTCGGCCTCGATCGCAGTGCTGCGCGAGATCGGGGTCGAGACCGGCGGATCCAACGTCCAGTTCGCGGTCGATCCGAAGACCGGGCGGATGGTGGTGATCGAGATGAACCCGCGGGTGTCGCGGAGCTCGGCGCTGGCGTCGAAAGCGACCGGCTTCCCGATCGCCAAGGTCGCGGCGCGGCTGGCGGTCGGGTACACGCTCGACGAGATCGCCAACGACATCACCGGCGGCGCGACCCCGGCGAGCTTCGAGCCGACGATCGATTATGTCGTGACCAAGATCCCGCGCTTCGCGTTCGAGAAGTTCAAGGGCGCCGACGCCATCCTCACCACCTCGATGAAGTCGGTCGGCGAGGTGATGGCGATCGGGCGCAGCTTCGCCGAAAGCCTGCAGAAGGCGCTTCGTGGGCTCGAGACCGGGCTGACCGGGCTCGACCGGGTGCGCGAGCTCGAACATGCCGACCCGACTGTAATCGAATCCGCGCTGTCGCGGCCGGGCCCCGAGCGGCTGCTGGTCGCGGCCGAGGCGCTCCGCCAGGGCTTTACCGTCGAGCGCATCCGCGAGATCGCGGGCTTCGACCCGTGGTTCCTCGAGCGGTTGAAGGAGATCGTCGAGGCCGAGGAGCAGATCCGGATCGAGGGGCTGCCCAACGACTCCGCCGAAATGCGGCGATTGAAGGCGATGGGCTTTTCCGACGCGCGGCTGGCACAACTCTCGCTGCGCTCGGTCGAGGTCGACCGCGGGATGAGCGAGCGCACCGCGCGCGGCGGCGGGATCGTGCACGACGCGATCAAGCACATGACCGGCGGGGTGACCGAGGAGGAGGTTCGGGCGCACCGGCTGAAGCTCGGCGTGCGGCCCGTGTTCAAGCGGATCGATAGCTGCGCCGCCGAGTTCGACGCCGCGACGCCCTATCTCTACTCGACCTACGAAGCGCCTTTGTTCGGCGAGCCCGAGGACGAGGCCGAGGTTTCGGACCGAACCAAGGTGATGATCCTCGGCGGCGGGCCCAACCGGATCGGGCAGGGGATCGAGTTCGATTATTGCTGCTGCCACGCCGCCTTCGCGCTCGGCCGCGAGCGCGAGGGGGAGAGCGGCGCCGGCTATGAAGTGATCATGGTCAATTGCAACCCGGAGACGGTCTCGACCGACCCCGACACTTCGGACCGGCTCTATTTCGAGCCGCTGACTCGAGAGGACGTGCTCGAGATCGTCCACCGCGAGACCGAGCGCGGCGAATTGCTCGGCGTGATCGTGCAGCTTGGCGGACAGACCCCGCTCAAGCTCGCCGCGGGCCTGCAGGCCGCCGGTGTCCCGATCCTCGGCACCAGCCCCGACAGCATCGACCTCGCCGAGGACCGCGAGCGCTTCGCCAAATTGGTCAACAACCTCGGCTTGAAGCAGCCCGCCAACGGCATCGCACGGAGCCGCGACGAGGCTTTGCTGGTAGCCGAGCGGATCGGCTATCCGGTGCTCCTGAGGCCGTCCTACGTGCTCGGCGGACGCGGCATGGAGGTGGTCGACGGGCCGGCGCAGCTCGACCATTATATCGCCACCGCGGTCCAGGTGTCGGGAAGCAGCCCGGTGCTGATCGACCGCTATTTGCGGGACGCGATCGAGGTCGATGTCGACGCCATCTGCGACGGAACGGACGTCGTGGTGTGCGGCGTTCTCCAGCATATCGAGGAAGCCGGGGTCCATTCGGGCGACAGCGCCTGCGCGATCCCGCCGCACAGCCTCGAGCGCGACGTGGTCGCCGAGATCGAGCGCCAGACCCGCGAGCTGGCGCTGGCGCTCAAGGTCAAGGGGCTGATGAACGTCCAGTTCGCGGTCAAGGATCGCGACGTCTACCTGATCGAAGTGAACCCGCGGGCGAGCCGGACGGTGCCGTTCGTCGCCAAGGCGATCGGCCGGCCGGTCGCCAAGATCGCGGCGCGGGTGATGGCGGGCGAGCCGCTCGCGGGCTTCGGGCCGATCGCGCACGAGCTCGATTATATCGCGGTCAAGGGCCCGGTGTTCCCGTTCGCGCGCTTCCCGGGGACCGATCCGGTGCTCGGACCGGAAATGAAGAGCACCGGCGAAGTCATGGGAATCGATCGGGATTTCGACATCGCCTTCGCCAAGGCTTTGATCGGCGCGGGGGTCATCCTGCCGCAGGGCGGGACCGCCTTCGTCTCGGTCAAGGACAGCGACAAGGATCACATTCTCCCCGCCGCGCGCAAGCTGGTCGAGCTCGGCTTCAAGCTCATCGCCACCACCGGCACCGCGGCGCACCTCGCCGCCAGCGGGCTCGAGGTCACGCCGGTCAACAAGGTCGCCCAGGGGCGGCCGCATATCGTCGACCGCCTGCTCGACGGCGACGTCGACCTGGTGCTCAACACGACCGAAGGCTGGCAGTCGCTGAAGGACAGCCACTCGATCCGCGCCACTACCCTCAACCGCCGGGTGCCCTATTTCACCACCGCCGCGGCGAGCATCGCAGCCGCTCGGGCGATCGAGGCGGTCCGGACCCACGCGCTTGAAGTCGCGTCGCTCCAGTCCTATTATTCCGCTTCCGAAAGCTGAGCTTCCATACAATTTGCGGCCGGTCGGCGCTTCGCCGAGCGAGCCGGACATTATCGAAGAAAAGGTGTGACGAGATGGCGACTGCGGAAAAGGTGCCGATGCTGGCCGAGGGCCATGCGCATCTCGAGTCGGAGCTCAAGCGGCTCAAGACCGAGCGCCCCGAAGTGGTCGAGGCGATCGAGGCGGCGCGCGCGCACGGCGACCTCAGCGAGAATGCCGAATATCATGCGGCCAAGGAACGCCAGGGCCAGATCGAGATGATGATCGTCGACATCGAGGACCGGCTGAGCCGGGCGATGGTCATCGATCCCAAGACCCTGTCGGGCAACAAGGTCGTGTTCGGGGCGACCGTGACCCTGATCGACGAGGACGACAAGAAGGTGAAATACCAGCTGGTCGGCCAGGTCGAGGCGGACGCCAACCAGGGACGCATCAGCTATAACTCGCCGCTTGGGCGGGCATTGATCGGGCGCCAGAAGGGCGAGGAGGTCGAGGTCGCGACCCCGTCCGGCGACCGCTATTACAAGATCGCCAAGATCGAGTTCATTTGAACCCGGCGATGGGCCGCCCTGCCAAGACCGCGACCAATGCGATCGTCGCGCTGACCGTCGCCGCCTTCGTGGTCCTCGCCGTGCTCGGCTGGGAGCAATGGGCGGCGCTTGCGCTGGGGTTCATTCCGGCGCGCTTTTCGGGTCTCGCGATCGACTGGTCTGCGGCTCCGGCGTTCCTCACCCCGCTGACCGCGACGATCGTCCATTCCGGGCTTCTCCACCTCGGCTTCAACCTGCTGATACTGTGGTGGTGCGGGTCGCAGGTCGAGCGGGTCATCGGGGCCAGCGGGCTCATCCTCCTCTATGTCGCCGGAGCCTTTGCCGCGGCCGGCTCGCAATGGCTCGTCGATCCGATGGAAGTGATGCCGATGATCGGCGCGAGCGGGGCGGTGAGCGCGGTCATCGGTGCGTATTCGCTGAGCTTCGGGCGGGCCAGGGCCGTGACCCGCTCGCCGCGGATCAACCGCCTGCTCAACGCCATGTGGCTCCTGGCGGCGTGGATCGTGCTGCAATTGATGACCGGCTATCTCGCCGGGGTCCAGGGGACGCTGCTCGCGACCCCGGCCCATATCGGCGGGTTCGTCGCCGGACTGCTGCTCCAGCGGCCGCTGCTGATGTGGCGCTACCGCTCGGCCTGAGCGGGCACGTCCTTCGGCCTCGAAATCCCGTCGCTGTCGGGTTCGAGGAGGCGGTGCAGGTGGACGATCACGTAGCGCATCTCGGCGTCGTCGACCGTCGCCTGCGCCTTGCCGCGCCACGCCTCTTCGGCCGAGGCATAATTGTCGAACACGCCGACCAGGTCGATCGACGACAAATCGGCGAACTCGAGGCCTTGCGGGTCCTTAACCCGCCCGCCGAACACGAGGTGAAGCTTGCTCATCGCCGGTTGCTCATTCTTGGGCCGCTAGCAGCATTTCCGCTTGCTCGACAACGGCTGCTTAGTCCTTGGCCCGCGCCGCGTCGTAAGCGGCCCCGGCGGAAGCCTTGGCTGCGTCGGTAATGCCGTCGATCAGGCTCTGGAAAGTCGCCTTGCCGCGGTCGCGGCTGATGCCTGCTTCCTCGAGCTTGGTCGAGCCGGTCTCGCGCGCCGCGTCATAGGCAGCCTTGGCGGTCTCGCGGACCCTTTTGACGGTCGGCCGTACCAGCTGGGTCTCGCGCTCGGTCCGCGGCAGCAAAGCGGCGATGATGGCGCCGGCGGCGATTCCCCCGGCGAGGGCGATCAGCGGCGCTTCGGCGAGGGAATCGCGCACCTGGCGGCCGCCGTCGGCAAGGCTGTTGCGCGCTTCCTCATAAGCTTCGATGGCGCGCTCGCGGGCGGTTGCGGGTTGTTCGGTCATTGGCTGTTCTCCGTTTTGGCTTCGGGTGCGGCCTTGGCCGCGCGGGGTTTGGCAGGTTTGCGTTGGCGGGCGCCCGCCGCGATCTTGGTCTTGGCCTTGCCGCGCCACATCTTGCCGGCGAGGTCGGCAATCGGCTCGCGGGCGAGGAAGAGGGCGATTCCCGCGGCGATCCCGGTCGCCGCGAGGGGCCGGGATTTGACCGCATCGACCGCTTCTTCGGCCAGATCGGCGCCCTTGTCCTTGGCATTTTCCCACAACTCGCGCGCCAGGCGCTTGGGCTCGAGCTGCTCGGCGAGCGACTGAACCGTGTCGACCAGCCGCTCGCGGGCCTCTTCGACGGTCCGCTGGGCCGCGGCGATCCGCTCCTCATCGGTCATCGTCGTCGTCCTCGTCCTCATCGCGAGTCGAGCCCGGGCGGTCGCCGATCGCGCTCTGGGCGAGGCTGAACAGGCCGTAGGCGCCGAGCGCCAGGAGGAGCACCGCGGCGGCGCCCCCTCCGAACGGTCCGAGCAGCCGCGCGAAACCGATGACCAGGGTCATGGCGAAGGCGACCAAGGCGGCGAGGCCCAAGGCCGCTGCGGCCCCGCCGAGGACGGCGGCGCGGCGGTAGCGGTTGACCTCTGCCTGAGCGCGGACCTTGACCAGTTCGATCTCCGCCTGGGCATAGGCGCGCCCGTCGTCGAGGACCTGCCCGACCATGTCGCCGATCGAGCGGTCGCCCTCCGCGAGCGGTCCGGGGCCAGGCCGCTTCAGCACCTCAGGCCTTGTCGTCCGGATCGGCGGCAAGCCCGCTCTTGATCAGGCGCGCGACGACGAAGCCGACGACGGCTGCCCCGGCGAGCGCAACCCCCGGGCTCCGGCGGACGAACTCGCGGGTGTCGTCAATCAGCTCGTCGGGGTCCTTGGTTGCGAGCGAGGTCGAGGCGCGGTCGATGGCGGTCGCGGCCTTGCGCGCATAATCGCCATATTCCTCGCCGAGCCGCTCATCGATCCCGCCGGCGGTGTCGGATACCATCTTCGAAACATTGGCGAGGGCTTCGGATGCGCGTTCGAGCCCCTGGCTAACGAAGCCGCGAGCCTTGTCGCCAGCCTGGCTGGCGAGCTTCTCGCCGCCGCCGCGGATCTTGCCCGCGATGTCGCTTTCGCGCACCCGGTCGGTGAGCGTGCGGTCCTTGATCACCAAGGTGTCGTCGGTGCCGTCCGGGGTCTCGGGGTCGATCGCGATCGCTCCGCTGCTCTCGGGCGGCTGGGGTTTCAGTTCCTCTTCACCGAGCGTCATATTGTCCTTCGCCATCATCATCTCCTTCGAGAGCATCCAACACGGCTCCGGCCCGCTTCGTTCCGGCTCACGGAAGCGAAAGTTGCACGGTCCGACGCCTTCAATATAGGGCCGGGACTCAGCCTTTTCATTACGCTCGCGAACGAAGGAACGCCATGACCGCGATCACCCACGTCCATGCCCGTCAGATCCTCGACAGCCGCGGCAATCCGACGGTCGAGGTCGACGTGAGGCTGGCCGACGGAAGCCTCGGCCGAGCGGCTGTCCCGTCGGGTGCATCGACCGGGGCGCACGAGGCGGTCGAGCTGCGCGACGGCGACAAAAGCCGCTGGGGCGGCAAGGGAGTCGAAAGGGCCGTCGCCGCGGTCAACGGGCCGATCGCCGAGGCGGTGACGGGGCTGGAGGCCGAGGACCAGGCCGGGATCGACGGCGCGATGATCGCGCTCGACGGGACCGACAACAAGGGCCGGCTTGGCGCCAATGCGATCCTCGGGGTCAGCCTGGCAACGGCCAAGGCCGCCGCGGCGTCGAAGGGCTTGCCGCTCTACCGTTATGTCGGCGGGTCCGAGGCCAACTTGCTGCCGGTGCCGATGATGAACATCGTCAACGGCGGCGCGCACGCCGACAACGGCATCGACTTCCAGGAATTCATGGTGATGCCGGTTGGAGCTCCGAGCTTCGCCGAGGCGCTGCGCTGCGGGTCCGAGATCTTCCACGCCTTGAAGTCGGCGCTCCACGAGGCAGGCCTGTCGACCGCGGTCGGGGATGAGGGCGGGTTCGCGCCCGAGCTCGATTCGGCCCGCGAGGCGCTCGACTTCATCCTGAGCGCGATCGAGACGGCCGGCTATCGCGCAGGCGGCGACGTCCTCATCGCGCTCGACCCGGCCGCGAGCGAGTTCTTCAAGGCCGGCCGCTACGAGATCAGCGGCGAAGGCAAGAGCCTCACCCCGACCGAAATGGCGGATTACTGGGTCCAGCTCGCCGCGGACTATCCGATCGCCTCGATCGAGGACGGAATGGCCGAGGATGACATGACCGGGTGGAAGGCGCTGACCGAGCGGCTCGGCGGCACGATCCAGCTGGTCGGCGACGATCTGTTCGTGACCAACGTCAAGCGGCTCGAGCAAGGCATCGCCGATGGGATCGCCAATTCGATCCTGATCAAGGTCAACCAGATCGGCACCCTGACCGAGACCATCGCCGCGGTGCGGATGGCGCACGACGCGGGCTATACCGCGGTGATGAGCCACCGCTCGGGCGAGACCGAGGATTCGACCATCGCCGACCTCGCCGTCGCTCTGTCGTGCGGGCAGATCAAGACCGGTAGCCTGGCGCGCTCCGACCGCACCGCCAAATACAACCAGCTGCTGCGGATCGAGGAGCAATTGGGCAAGTCCGCGCGCTACCCCGGACGGGCCGCGATCACCGCCTATCGCGGCGACTGATCCACAGTCTTTTCAACAGAATATCCACCGAAGCATTCTTTTCGCTTGCAAGGCGGACTCCCCTGTGATTCTCTCGACCGATGGGTGAGGGGAGCCGCATTGCCGCGATGATCCGACGCTCGGCGCTGCCGGCGCTGGCGCTGATCGTGGTCGGGACCTTTGCCGGCCATGCGGTCGCCGGACCCAATGGAATCCTCGCCTGGGGCGGCTATCATCGCGCGCTCAAGGAGCGCCAGGTCGAGCTCGCCGAGATCGAGAAAGAGCGCGCACGGCTCAAGCATCACTCGCGGCTGCTCGACCCGAACAAGGCCGATCCGGACATGGCCGATGAGCTGGTGCGCAAGGACCTCGGCCTCGTTCGTCCCGACGAGGTCATCGTGCCCTTGAACTAATCCGCAATGCCGGCGCTCAACGCTGCTGTTGAGGCCGGACCTCCGGCGTTTGTCCCCAAATATCGCGCCGATATCGACGGCCTCCGCGGTTTGGCGGTACTGGCGGTAATCTGGTTCCATTCCGGCCTGCCGGGGCTGAGCGGCGGCTTTGCCGGGGTCGACGTGTTCTTCGTCATTTCCGGCTTTCTGATTACCTCGATCATCCACAAGGACGCGGCGCGCGGCCGGTTCAGCTTCGCCCATTTCTACGAGCGACGGGTCCGGCGAATTGCTCCCGCCTTGCTGACGGTCGTCGCGACGACCGTCCTGGCCGCCTTCCTGCTGCTGCTGCCCTACGAGCTCGAGGAGTTCGCGCAGTCGGCCATCGCGACCGTCGCGATGGTCTCAAACATCTATTTCTGGCGCCTGATCAATTATTTCGCGTCGGCCGCCGAGACGGTGCCTCTGCTCCACACCTGGTCGCTTGGCGTGGAGGAGCAATTCTATCTTTTATTCCCCGCCGCGTTGGTGCTTGCGGAGCGGGCGCGGGCGCCGCGCCTCGCCATCGGCGCGCTCGCGATCGGGTCGTTCCTGCTTTGCCTGATCGCGACCCTCCGCTTTCCGGTCGCGTCATTTTACCTTCTCCCGACGCGGGGATGGGAATTGATGATCGGGGCCGCGCTCGCGCTCGGCATGGTCCGAATGCCCAAGCGCTATTTCGAAGCCTCGGGCGTGCTCGGGATCGCGTTCGTCGCCACGGCCTTCGTGATGTTCGACGACACCGACCCGTTCCCCGGATGGCTTGCCGTGCTGCCGACTGTGGGCGCGGCGCTGATCATCGCCAGCGGGCCAACCGCCGCATCGAGCCGCGCGCTTGCCTTTGCTCCGCTCGTCTACGTCGGGCGCATCAGCTACTCGCTGTATCTGTGGCATTGGCCGGTCTTCGTGTTCCTGCGCCACTGGGCCGGCGATCCCGATCTTTCGCCGACGCAGTCGCTGCTCGGGATCGCGGCGGCGACGGGCCTGTCGGCACTGACCTATCGGTGGATCGAGCAGCCCGCCCGCGATCGTTCGATTCCGTTCCGGCGTGTGCTGCTTCCCTCGATCGCAGCGGCGGCGGCCATTGTCGTCGCCTGCTTCGTGGTCATCGCCGGGCGGGGGCTTCCCGGGCGGCTTCCCGATCGCGTGGTTCAGATCGCAGGCGGCCACGAGAATTACGCGCCGAGGGCGCATTCCTGCACCGACATCGGCTTTGACACGGCGCTCGAACATTGTCGCATCGGGCCGGCGGGACCGACGCAAATCCTGCTGTGGGGGGACAGTCACGCCGCCGCGATTTCCGAGGCCGTCGCAATCGCCTTCGCCAAGCCCGGAGTGATCGTTTCGGCCGGATCGTGCGTGCCCGCGCTCGACTGGACCCATCCAGAATTCGACCGAAGGTACCGAGCGCTGTGCAAGGGGATCAACGACCGCGCGCTGCATCTCGCCGAATCCGATCCGCGGATCACGACGGTCGTGCTCAGCGCTTATTGGCTGGAAGCCGAGAAGCTGAAAGGTGAGCCGATCTGGGAGTCGGTCCAGCAACTCGTCGACCGGCTGAACCGGGTCGGCAAGACAGTCGTCGTGGTCGCGGGCGTACCGGACCCCGTTCTCGACGTGCCCTGGGCTAGCGCAATTCGCGAACGTTTTGGACGGCCGCCCTTGCGCCTCGACTGCGCAAAAGCGCGGGTTCCGCTAGACGGCATCATCCTAGTCGATGTCTCGGCGCAATTCTGCAAGCAGCCTGCGCACGTCCTTTATTCCGATTCCAACCATCCGAGCCGACATGCCGGACAATCGATCATTGCCCCGGCGATCCGGGCGCGAGTGTTGCGGCCGGCGGAAGCGGGTCTATAGTCGGCTGCGCGCTATGGCCCGAGGGGGGTGACCATGCTGGCATATGGGTTTTCGATCGCAGCGGCGCTTGCGGCCGCCGCTCCCGCCCAGACTCCGGCGCAACTGCCGCCGGTCGACCGCTGCCGCGACGATCCTGGCTTCAGCCAGTTCCGCTCGGCGCTCGAGGATGCGGTAACTCGCAAGGACCCGGCGGCTTTGCGCCGCTTGGTCGCCGACGAAGTGCGGTCCAATTTCGGCGGCGATGGCTCGTGGGACGAGTTTGCGTCGACCTGGGCCCTGAACCAGCCGCAGAAGAGCGCGCTGTGGAAGGAAATGCAGGAGGTGATGGCGCTCGGCTGCGCCAAGACCGAAGACGGCGGGCGGGTATTCCCCGGGCTGTTCGATGACATGGGCGACGACGCCGACCCGTTCGAGCTTCTGGTGATCCGCCCCGGCGCCGGCCTGCATGCGGCACCCGACAAGAATGCGTCGTCGACCAAAACGAGGGACTGGGCGAGCTCGATTCAGCTCGATTCGCCCGCCCCGGACGGGTGGGTCCAAGTGCAGGTCCCAAGCGGCGAGGCGGGCTGGGTCGAGGCCGATCTGACGATCAGCCCGCTCGACTACCGGCTGGTCAGCGAGCTTCGCGACGGCCGCTGGCAGGTCACCGCCTTCGTCGCCGGCGACTGAGCGATGATCGGAGCGCTGGCGCTGGCCGCGGCGATCAGCCTGCCGCCGGTCGAGGAATGCAGCGGCGACCCGGCCTTCGACAGGATGCGCGCCGAGTTTGTCGCTGCCGTCAAGGCGCGCGACACCGCGCGCCTCGCGTCCTTGGCGAGCGCGGATGTCCTGATGGGCGAGGAGGGATATTATAAAGGCCGGGCACGGCTGATCGAAATGATGAGCGACGAGCGCGGCCAGGATTTCTGGCGCGAGCTGGAGCCCGTGACCGAGGGCGGCTGCAACGCAGGAGAGGAGGGGCGCGTCTTGCCGTCGTTCCTGCCGCGCCTGATCGGAGGCGACGAGCCGATGATCGTCGCCGGAGCGCGTGAGCCGATCCGCGCCGGACCCGAGCCGGATTCGAAAATCCTGGGCTATGCGCGCTGGGAATGGGTCGACCATAATTATGGCGACAGCGGGCCCTTCTACTGGCACGTGCGGCTTCGCTCGGGCCGCGTCGGCTACATCCGCTCTGAGCGGATTTATTCGACATATTCGCCTTTCGCCTCCTTCGAGCTTAGGGACGGTAAATGGCAGCTCGTCATGCTGCGACTAATCCCCGCCGACTGACGTTATTGCCCGCGTGAGGGGCGGTGCCTATAGAGCCGCGCATCACCAAAAAGGATTGTGTAGTGGCGCGGACCGCCTCGAAAACTGCCAAGCCCAAGGCCGCGAGCAAGACCGGCTTGGCCGAGCCGCCGCAGCCCAAGCGCTACAAGGCCTCGAAGGACGAGCTGCTCGGCTTCTACCGCGAGATGCTGCTGATCCGCCGTTTCGAGGAGCGCGCCGGACAGCTCTACGGGCTCGGCCTGATCGGCGGATTCTGTCACCTCTACATTGGCCAGGAAGCGGTCGCGGCGGGCCTTCAGAGCGCGATGACGGTGGGCAAGGACAGCGTCATCACCGGTTATCGCGACCACGGCCACATGCTCGCTTATGGCATCGACCCCAAGCTGATCATGGCCGAACTGACCGGGCGCGAGGCCGGCATTTCGAAGGGCAAGGGCGGGTCGATGCACATGTTCAGCGTCGATCACGGCTTTTACGGCGGCCACGGCATCGTCGGCGCCCAGATCCCGCTCGGCACCGGGCTCGCGTTCAAGCACAAATATGCGGGCGATGGCGGGGTGTGCCTGGCCTACATGGGCGACGGCGCGGTCAACCAGGGCCAGGTCTATGAAGCGTTCAACATGGCCAGCCTGTGGGACCTGCCGATCATCTATGCGATCGAGAACAACAAATATGCGATGGGCACCAGCCTCGAGCGCGCCCACAGCGAGCCCGAATTGTGCAAGCGCGGGGAGAGCTTCCGCATCCCGGGCCTCCGGGTCGACGGGATGGACGTGCTCGCGGTCCGCGGGGCGGCCGAGGTCGCGCTCGACTGGACCCGCAGCGGCAAGGGCCCGATCCTGATCGAATTCATGACCTATCGCTACCGCGGCCATTCGATGAGCGACCCGGCCAAGTATCGCACGCGCGAGGAAGTGCAGGGGATGCGCGAGCACAACGACCCCATCGACCGCTGCGCCAGGGACCTCGCCAAGCTCGGGGTCAAGGACGACGAGCTCAAGGCGATCGACAAGGATATCAAGGATATCGTCGTCGAAGCTGCCAAGTTTGCCGAAGACGCGCCCGAGCCCGAGGCGGCCGAGCTCTACACCGACGTGCTGGTGGAGGCGTACTGATGGGGATCGAGCTCAAGATGCCCGCTTTGTCGCCGACGATGGAAGAAGGAACGCTGGCCAAATGGCTGGTCAAGGAAGGCGACCAGGTGAAGTCGGGCGATATCCTGGCGGAAATCGAGACCGACAAGGCGACGATGGAGTTCGAGGCGGTCGATGAAGGCACGATCGCCAAGATCCTGGTTCCCGAGGGCACCGACGGGGTGAAGGTCGGCCAGGCGATCGCCATCATGGGCGGCGAGGGCGGAGAGGCAGTTGCCGAAACACCGGCGCCGTCAGCCGAGCCGGAGGTCGAAATCCCCGAGCCCGAATCTCAGGGCGCCGAGGGGCTTCCCGCGCCCAAGCAGATGGAAACGGCCGCGCGCGAACTGGTCGCCGATGTTGCCAACACCCGCGACGAGCCCGAGATGCCCGCCGGAACGCCGGTCAAGTCGACCACCGTCCGCGAGGCGCTTCGCGACGCCATGGCCGAGGAGATGCGCGCCGACGAACGCGTGTTCGTGATGGGCGAGGAGGTCGCCGAATATCAGGGCGCCTACAAGGTCACTCAGGGCCTGCTCGAGGAATTCGGGCCGCGCCGCGTGGTCGACACGCCGATCACCGAATATGGCTTCGCTGGCCTCGGCGCGGGCGCGGCGATGGGCGGGCTCAAGCCGATCGTCGAGTTCATGACCTTCAACTTCGCGATGCAGGCGATCGACCACATCATCAATTCGGCGGCCAAGACCAATTACATGTCCGGGGGGCAGATGCGCTGCCCGATCGTATTCCGCGGCCCCAATGGCGCCGCCGCGCGGGTCGCGGCCCAGCACAGCCAGAATTACGGGCCGTGGTACGCCAGCGTCCCCGGCCTGATCGTCATCGCGCCCTATAGCGCGGCAGACGCCAAGGGCCTGCTCAAGGCGGCGATCCGTTCGCCCGACCCGGTCGTGTTCCTCGAGAACGAGCTGCTCTACGGCCAGCATTTCGACGTTCCCGAGATCGAGAATTACGTGCTTCCGATCGGCAAGGCGCGGGTGGTCCGTCCGGGCAAGGACGTGACCCTGGTCAGTTACTCGATCGGGGTCGGAGTCGCGCTCGAGGCGGCCAAGGAGCTCGAGGCTGAGGGTGTCGACGCCGAGGTCATCGACCTTAGGACGCTGCGCCCGCTCGACAAAGCGGCTGTGCTCGAAAGCCTCAAGAAGACCAACCGCCTGGTGGTGGTCGAGGAAGGCTGGCCGACCTGTTCGATCGCCAGCGAGATCATGGCGATCTGCATGGAGGAGGGTTTCGACGACCTCGACGCTCCGGTGCTCCGTGTGACCGACGCCGACGTCCCGCTGCCCTATGCCGCGAACCTCGAGAAATTGGCGCTGATCAAGGCCGCCGACGTGGTCAAGGCGGCGAAGGCGGTGTGTTACCGTTAGTGCCTCTCGGGACAGGTCGATGACCGACCTCGACCTCGCTCTTTCCTATGTCCCGCGCCCGCAGCGATTCCGCCTCGCCGACCTGTTCGCGCTCGACGCCGCGCTTGGCAATGTCGTGCGCACGACCCGCGAGCCGATGGTCGGGCGGATCAAGCTCGCGTGGTGGCGCGAGCGGCTCGAGGAGGTCGACGAGGGGCTGGTCCCGCCTGAGCCTCAGCTCCAGGCGACCGCGCAGCTGGTCGCCGAAACACCGCTGACCGGGGCAATGCTCGCCGGGCTGACCGAGCGGTGGGAGCCTTTGCTCGACGATTTTCCGTGGGAATGCGAGACGATCGGAGCGGTCGCCGGGCGCGGCGCCTTGATGTTTGGTTATGCCGCGACGGTCCTCGGCGCGGAGCAGCCGCAGACGGCGATAATCGCCGGCTCCCTGTGGAGCCTCGTCGATGTGGCGCGCCACTGCACTGACGAGGATTCGCGCCTCACCCTCATCGATGCCGCGCGCGATCAGCTCGAGGAGTTCCGCGCGGATTCGGTCGATGCCGCGATCCGTCCGCTGACCATGCTCGGCCTGCTTGCGCGCCGCGACCTCGAGCGCTGGCCCGACATCGAGCCCGAAGCGACTCCCGGGCGGGCGTGGGCGATGATCCGCCACCGGCTGACCGGCAAAGTCTGACGGTTGACAGGATAAGCTCCGCATTGGAGCATGTGTCCGCCGAATCTCCGCTTCTGGAGACTGCCCATGGTGCGTTTCTTCGCCGGGGTCGCGGCCTGCTTCCTGATGATGATGGGCGCATTCCTGATCTGGAAGAGCCAGGCCGAGAAGAGCAACGGCCTGCCGGCTCCGCCCAAGCTCGCGGTCAACCAGTCGGCGCAGCTAGCGGCGATCCCCCAGGCGCCCGAGGCCGATCCCAAGTCAAAGGAGGAAAAGCGCTTCGACCGCGCGGACAAGAATGAGGACGGGCGGATCACGCTCGCCGAGCTGGTCGAGCCCAGGCGCAAGCCGTTCGCCAAGCTCGACGTCAACGGCGACGGTCGGCTGAGCTTCGAGGAATGGGCGGTCAAGACAATCGACAAGTTCAAGGACGCCGACGCGGACGGCAGCGCCGCACTGACTCGCGCCGAATATGCCACGACCGCGCCCAAGCCCAAGGCGAAGAAGCCGGTGTGCGACTGCTAGGCCGGCCAGCCGCGGTTTCGGACGGCTTGGAAATAGGTGCGGCTGACCGGGACGGTGAGGCCGTTGCGGAGGCGCAGCTGGGATTTGCCGGCGCTTGCGACAGCGTCGTTGGCGACCCACCAGCCGCGGTGGACCTGGAGGCCCTGGTCTTCGGATAGTTGAGCAGCGGCGTCGGACAGGCGCATCAGAATCATGTGCGACCCGCGGTCGGTGTGGACCTTCAGATAATGGTCCTGCGCCTCGAGCGCGACCAGGTCGCCGGCGAGGTGGGGCGGCAGCTTGTCGAGGAAGTTGGGTGAGGTGCGCCGGATGGCTGGGGCAGGTGCGCGCCGGCCAACCGCGTACGCGACCAGCGCCAGGACGAGCTGCACCGCGAGGACCGCCATGAACAGCGCTGGCAAATCGGCGGGTTCGAAGCGCCGGCCGGGCTGGAGAAGCGACATTGTCCAGGCCGCGGCCAGCAACTGCGGCACCGCGGAAATCAGCGCGGCAAGGATGATTCGCGACGGAGGCTTGATTGCGGCGAGGCGCGGGGCTGCTTCGACCAGCACGAACGCCGCGAGCGTGCAGACGTAACCGAACAGGGTGAGGCCGAGCCAGAAGGCGTAGCGCACGGGCCGCTCGTACGCTTCCTGCGAACCGAAAGGCCCGAGGAATCCGAGCAGCAAAGCGATCGCCAGCGCGGCGCCCGCGTGCCTGACCCAAGGCGTGTTCCATTGGCGCTTCGCGAGTAGCATTGCGTGACACTAACGAATTGGCTTTGGCCGCTCACGGAAAAAGCGTTTCGCCGCCCCAAGCGGCGCGGCAGCTAGTGCGCACAATCCACAATATGGAGAATCGAAATGCTGTTTCGTGCACTAATTGCCGCGGCTCTGCTGGCGTCCGCGACGGGCGAGCTGGCCGCGGCCGCCCCAACTGCGGTTGCGCCGGCTCTAGAATCTGGCCCGGACCTCGCAGGACTTTGGCGCTTCGACATGACGTCGTCCCGGGGCGTCACAACGCTGGGGGCCATGACGGTCCTAAGGAATAAGGACAGCGGCGCCTATGAAGGTCGGGTAATGACCAACGGCGGCATCGAAGCCCTCCCGATCCGGTCGATCGAGATTCAAAGACAGGGGATGACGATGACGGTCAATTCGCCGCGCGGACCGGTCGTCTTTAGGGGCGACTTCGGTCCGTCGGGTCAAAGCTTCAGCGGCACGCTCACCTACCATGACGGAAAGGACTACTCGATGGCCGGCATCAAGCAGCAGGCTCTGTTTCCCTCGCCGCCGCCAAGAGCCAATCCGTGAAAGCCGCTCGCGCGCGGTCGGTGTAGAGCTTCTTGCGGTCGGCCTTCTTCGTCCGCGGGCCTTCGAGCGGTGGCATCAGGCCGAAATTGACATTCATCGGCTGGTAGCTGTCGGCATCGGCGTCACCGGTGATGTGGTGGAGGAGTGCTCCGAGCGCGGTTTCGGGCGGGGGCGGGGCTAGTTCTTCGCCTCGCGCCTCGGCGACCGCGAAGCGCGCCGCGAGGAGACCGATCGCGGCGCTTTCGACATAACCTTCGCAGCCGGTGATCTGCCCGGCGAAGCGGATGTTGGGCTTCGACTTGAGCCGCAGCTCGCGGTCGAGCAGGCGCGGACTCTTGATGAAGCTGTTGCGGTGGATTCCGCCCAATCGCGCGAACTCGGCCTGCTCGAGCCCCGGGATGGTGCGGAAGATCCGCACCTGCTCACCATGCTTCAGCTTGGTCTGGAAGCCGACCATGTTCCATAGGGTGCCGAGCTTATTGTCCTGGCGCAGCTGGACCACGGCATAAGGCCAGCGGCCGGTACGGGGGTTGTCGAGGCCGACCGGCTTCATCGGGCCAAAGCGCAGGGTCTCTGGGCCGCGCTCGGCCATCACCTCGATCGGCATGCAGCCCTCGAAATAAGGCGTGTCGCGTTCCCATTCCTTGAACTCGGTCTTTTCCGCGACATTCAAGGCGGCGACGAAATCCTCGTACTGCGCCTTGTCCATCGGGCAGTTGATGTAGTCCTTGCCGCCCTTGTCCCAGCGCGCCGCCATCCAGCAGACGTCCATGTCGATGCTGTCGCGGTGGACGATCGGGGCGATGGCGTCGAAGAAGGCGAGGGCGTCCTCGCCGGTCTCTCTCGCGATAGCTTCGGCCAGTGCCGAGCCGGTCAGCGGGCCGGTGGCGATGATCGTGGGATGGTCGGGGAGCGAGTCGATGCGCTCGCGGACGACATGGACATTCGGGTGCGCCGCGATGCGCGCGGTGACATCGGCGGCGAAGGCCTCGCGGTCGACCGCCAGCGCCGATCCCGCAGGCACGCGATGGGCGTCGGCGGAGGCCATGATCAGCGAGCCCAGCCGCCGCATCTCCTGGTGGATCAGGCCTACCGCATTGTGCTCGGCGTCGTCGGAGCGGAAGCTGTTCGAGCAGACCATCTCGGCCAGCCGGTCGCTTTCGTGCGCCGGCGTGGTGTCGCCGCCGCCACGCATTTCGCTGAGGCGCACCGTGAGGCCGGCCTCGGCCAGCTGCCAAGCGGCCTCCGAGCCGGCCAGCCCGCCGCCGACGATGTGGATGTCGAAGGACATGCCCGCCTCTTAGCCTCGACTAGCGCCCACATGAACGCGTAATTTGACGGCATGAAACTGGATCGGCGCAGTGTGATCGGCGGGTTGGTGCTCGGGCTCCTGCCTGGCCCGGCGCTGGCGCAATCCGTCCCGGATCGCGGGACCCGCCTGATCCTGCTCGGGACGGCCGGCGGACCGAGGCCGCGAAAGAAGCGCTCGGGCAGCGCGCAGGCGATCGTCACTGGTGACCAGGTCTACGTCATCGACTGCGGCTACGGAGTCGCCAGGCAAATGGTGCTTGCGGGCATCCCGTTGCGGCAGCTTCGGCACATTTTCATCACGCACCATCATTCGGATCACAACATCGATTTCGGGGCGCTGATACAGCTCGCGTGGGTCTCGGGACTGGTGACACCGGTCGATTGCTGGGGGCCGCCGCCGACCCGGCGCATGGTCGGCGACTATTTGCGCTTCCAGGATCACGACATCGCGTTGCGGGTCAGCGACGAGGGCCGTGTTCCGCTGGCCCCGCTGATCCGCGGCCATGATCTGGATGGCGGAGGCCCGGTGTTTCAGGATGAGCATGTCCGAGTCACCGCGGCGAAGGTGCCCCATCCGCCTTTGCCTCTCGCCTTGGCCTTCCGCTTCGATACCAAGGACCGATCGATCGTCATCTCCGGCGACACCGTCGAGTTCGAATGAGCTGGTGAAGCTGGCGACTGGCGCCGACGTGCTGGTCCACGAAGTCATGCTGCCCGAACGCGTGCGCGAATTGCTGAGGGGACTTCCCAACAGCGAGGCGCTGGCCCGCAGCGTCATTTCCCACCACACCACCGCCGAGGAGGTCGGGCGAGTGGCGGCTGCCGCACGAGTGAAGTCGCTGGTGCTGTCGCATTTCGTCCCCGCCGAGGATCCGGACGTGCCGGACGAGCAATGGCTTGCCCCCGTTCGGCGCCATTATCCAGGGCCGGTGATCGTCGGCCGCGACCTGATGGAAATCTGACGCCATGCGCATCTTCACCATCGGCTATGAAGGCGCGACCATGGCGGAGTTCCTCGCCGCCCTGAGCGAAGCGGGCGTGGAGCGGGTGATCGACGTGCGCGCGCTGCCGCTGTCGCGGCGGCCGGGTTTTTCCAAGACTCCGTTGAGCGCCGCGCTGGCCGAGGTCGGGATCGACTATGTCCACCTGCGCGCGCTCGGGACTCCCGCCGCCGGAAGGACCGCGGCCCGGGCCGGGCGCCGCGAGGAGCTTGCAGCGATTTATTCGGGCCAGCTCGAGCTTCCCGAGGCAATCGTCGCGGCCGAGGAGATGAAGCGGCTCGCCGCGGAAAAGCCGAGCGCGTTACTGTGCTTCGAGCGCGATCCGGCTTGCTGCCATCGCACCTTGCTGTGGCAGTCGGTCGCCGCCGACTCCGAAGTGGTCGACCTGGTCCCCTAGGTCAGGCGGGCGGGGCGCCCTCGCCGACCAGCAGGTCTTCGATCTGCGGGATTGGGCGGTCGGTCATCTCCTTGTTGAACGTGACCACGATCCGTTTCTCGACTTCCTTGTGGAGCTCCTTGCGAAGCACGCCGAGCGCCTTGGGCGGAGCGATGATCGCGAGCGCTTCGAAATCGTTGCGCAGCGCCCTTGCGCGAAGGTCCTCGGCGACGTCCTTCACCCAGCGGTCTTCCTCCTGCTGGTGATAATCGGGCTCGTCATAGGCGACCCGCCCGCTGTAGCCGGCCGACTGGCCGATCGCGCCCGGAGCGTCGGTCTTGATTTCGCGGTCCTTGCGGTCCTCGCGCTGGTCATGCGCCTCGGTGCGAAGATCGATCTGCTTCTCATCCCCATGATTGCGCAGGAACAGCGACTTGCGGCCGTCGGTGACCAAAACCAGCGCCTGATGGGGAAGGGGCATATCATTCTCCTTTTGTTGCTCGCCCTGCGAACGCGGAGACGGCCCGCCGCGTTCCTTAGCCCTGGTCGGGTTCGGGGTCGGCCGGCTTGTCGAGCTCGGTCTCTTCGGTCGCGGCGCCGGTGTCGAGATCGATCTCCTCGCCGCCGTCGAGTTCGATCTCTTCCTCCTCGCTTTCGTCGACCCGGGCGACCGACACGACATGCTCGTTCTCGGCGACGTTGAAGATGGTCACGCCCTGCGTATTGCGCCCGGCGATGCGGATGTCGCCGACGGTGGTGCGGATCATCTTGCCCTGGTCGGTGACCAGCATCAGCGACTCGCCCGGGCTCACCGGGAAGCTTGCCACGACCCCGCCGTTGCGCTCGGAGGTGACGATGTTGATGATCCCTTGTCCGCCGCGGTTGGTGCGGCGATATTCGTAGGTCGAGCTGCGCTTGCCATAGCCGTTCTCGGTGATCGTCAGCAGGAACTGCTCCCTTTCGGCGATCTCGGCGTAGCGCTCGGGCGGCAAGCTGCACTCAACGTCCTTCTCGCGCCATGACGGGCATCTCAAATAAGCCTCGCGCTCCTCCTGCGTGGTGCCGACCCGGCGCAGGATCGACATGGAGATGACCTGGTCGTCGCCGATCAGGCGGACTCCGCGAACGCCCATCGAGTTGCGCGACTGGAACTCGCGGACGTCGGTCGACTTGAAGCGGATCGCCTTGCCGTTGCGGGTGGCGAGCAGGACGTCGTCCTCCTCGGTCAGCAGCTCGACCCCGACCAGCCGGTCGAGGCTGCCGGCGTTGCTTGCTTCGTCATCGTCGCCGTTCTCGGTATCGCCGTCCTCGGGCGAGCCGAACTTCATTGCGATCTTGCCCGCGGTGGGGACGTTGGTGAAGGCGGCCATCGAGTTGCGGCGGACGGTCCCGCGGGCGGTCGCGAACATGATGTGCAGGCCGCCCCACTCATTCTCGTCCTCGGGCAAAGGAAGGACGGTCGAGATGGTCTCGCCCTCGCTCAGAGGGAGCAAATTGACCATCGGCCGGCCCTTGGTGTTGGGGCCGCCCTCGGGCAGGCGCCACACCTTCATGCGATAGACCCGGCCGAGGTTGGAGAAGAATAGCACCGGATTGTGGGTCGAGGTGACGAACAATTCGGTGACGACGTCCTCGTCCTTGGTCGCCATCCCGGCGCGGCCCTTGCCGCCGCGCTTCTGCTCGCGGAACACGGCCAGCGGGGTGCGCTTGATATAGCCCTGCATGGTCACGCTGATGACCATTTCCTCGCGCTCGATCAGGTCCTCGTCCTCGAGGCCGTCAAAGGCAGCGGTGATCTCGGCAACGCGCGGGGTCGCAAACTCGGCTTCGACCTCGTCGAACTCCTCGCGCATCACCTCGTAGAGGCGGGCACGGTTAGCGAGGATGTCGAGCAATTCGCCGATATTGGCGGCGAGGCCTTCGAGCTCGCTGGCGATCTCGTCGCGGCCGAGCGCGGTGAGGCGGTGAAGGCGAAGCTCGAGGATCGCCTTCACCTGCGCCTCGGACAGACGGTATTTGGCGCCGGCCTTCTGCGGTTCCACCGCCTCGACCAGCATGATGTAGGGGCGGATCTGGCCGCCGTCCCACTCGCGGGCGAGCAACTTCTCGCGCGCTTCCGCCGGGCTCGCCGAGCCGCGGATCAGTTTCACCACCTCGTCGAGATTGGTGACCGCGACGACCAGGCCGAGCAACAGATGGGCGCGGTCGCGGGCCTTGGCGAGCTCGAACTTCGAGCGGCGGGTGATCACCTCTTCGCGGAACTTGACGAAGCTCTCGATGATGTCACGAAGGGTCAGGGTTTCCGGGCGCCCGCCGCGGATGGCGAGCATGTTTGCCGGGAACGACGATTGCGCCGGAGTGTGCCGCCACAATTGGTTGAGCAGCACCTCGGGCGTGGCGTCACGCTTCAGATCAATGACGATGCGCACGCCCTTGCGCGAGGATTCGTCGCGGATGTCGGAAATGCCCTCGATGCGCTTGTCCTTGGCCGCCTCGGCGATCTTCTCGACCAGGCCTGACTTGCCGACCTGATAGGGGATCGCGGTGAGGACGATCGAGCGGCGGTCGCCCTTGCCTTCCTCGACGTGGGCGCGGCTGCGCATCATGATTGAGCCGCGGCCGGTGGTGTAGGCCAAGCGGATGCCGGCGGTGCCGAGGATCAACGGGGCGGTCGGGAAATCGGGGCCCTTAACGTGTTCCATCAGGCCTTCGGTGGTGATCGCAGGATCATCGATGAAGGCGCGGCACGCGGCGAGCACTTCGCCGAGGTTGTGCGGCGGGATGTTGGTCGCCATTCCGACCGCGATCCCGCCCGCGCCGTTGACCAGCAGGTTGGGGAAGCGCGCCGGAAGCACCTGCGGCTCGCGCTCGCTGGCGTCGTAATTGGGCTGGAAATTGACCGTGTCGCGGTCGATGTCGCCCAAGAGGAAGTTGGCGACCTTGGCGAGCCGCGCCTCGGTATAGCGCATCGCCGCCGGGGGATCGGGGTCCATCGAGCCGAAATTGCCCTGGCCGTCGATCAGCGGGACCCTGAGCGACCAGGGTTGAACCATCCGCGCCAGCGCGTCGTAGATCGCGCTGTCGCCGTGCGGGTGATATTTACCCATGACGTCGCCGACGATGCGGCTCGACTTGCGGTACGGCCGGCCGGCGACATAGCCGGCCTCCTGGCAGGCGTAGAGGATCCGGCGGTGCACCGGTTTGAGCCCGTCGCGGACGTCCGGAAGCGCTCGGGCGACGATGACGCTCATCGCATAATCGAGGTAGGAGACCTTCATCTCCTCGACGATCGAGATGGGCGCGATCTCGCCTTCGCCGCGGTTCGGCGGTTCAAGGGTGCTAAGGTCGTCGGCTGGCGGTTCGGAAGCCAAGGCAAAATTCCTGAAACTGGGGATGGACGCAGCGGGGTCGCGCCGGGCATTCGCGCCCGCCAGCGCATCCTAGTCGAGGAGGCACGCAAAAGCCACCCCGCGCGCACGCGCATACGCGCGCGAGAGGCCTGGCGGGCGAGGCGGGTTCAATCGCGGTTCAGCGCCGCTAGGCCATCGGCCTTGGCGATCCGCTCAACCGGGACTAAGGCGACCGCCGAAAAGCCCTGGGTGCGCTCCCCAATCCTTTCGGAGACGTAAGATGAAACCGACTTTCCCTTTGCTCGCGATGCTGCTCATGTCGGCCGGAGCAACCCCGGCGCTCGCCCAATATGGCTCGGCGCCGCCGCCGGCCCCGCCGCGAATGCCGCAGCCGACCGCCCCCCAGCAAAGTGAGGATGGCCAGCAAGAGCAGAAGAGCGATTCCGGTGCTCGGCCGTCAAAAGGCGCGCTAAAGCCGATCGTCGAGCTCCAAAAGGCGATCCAGGCCAATGACGCCGCCGCTTATTCGGCGGCCCTGGCCGCGGCCAAGGCGGCGGCGAGCACCAACCAGGACCGCTACCTCATCGGCCGGCTCCAGCTCAACAAGGCCTTCGCCGACAAGGACACGGTCAGCATGAAGCAGGCGATCGACGATATCGCCGGATCAAGCGTGCTCGACAATGCGACCGTCGCCAAGCTTTACACCGGGCTTGGCAGCTCGCTCTATTCGGCCAAGCAGTTCGACCAGGCGGCGGCGGCGTTCGAACGCGGCCTGGCGCTCGACCCGGCCAATATCGATTCGATGACGAACCTCGCGGAATCACGCTTTGCCATGGGCCGCAAGGCCGAGGCCGTGCCGCTGCTGCAAAAGGTGGTCGCGACGCGGATCGCGGCCGGCCAGAAGCCCGACGAGGCGCTTTACCGCCGCTTGTTCGACATCGCGTATGATTCCAAGCTTCCTTCGAGCGTCGAGATCGGGCGGCAATGGGTCGCGGCCTATCCCAACGCCACCAGCTGGCGCAACGCGCTGGCGGTTTATCAGAACGTCAACAAGCCCGGGGTCGAGGAAGTGCTCAACCTGCTCCGCCTGATGCGCGCGACCGGCTCGCTCAGCAATCCGGCCGATTTCAGCCTCTATGCGACCGCGGCCGCCGACCAGGGCAATTATGTCGAGGCCCAGGCGGTGATCGACGAGGGCCTGGCGAAGCAGGCGATCAGCCCCAGCGACCGCCTGATCAAGGAGATCATCGACGGCTTGAAGGGCAAGCCCAAGGCGACCGCGGCGGACCTCGCCGAAGCGACCAGGGACGCCAAGACCGCGACCGCATATCTGCGCATCGGGGACCGCTATTTCGGGCTGGGCGATTATGCCAAGGCGATCGAGCTGTACCGGATGGCCGAAGGCAAGCCTGGCGCCGACGCGAACCTCATCAACATGCACCTCGGCATGGCGCTTGCGCGCAGCGGCGACAAGGCCGGCGCCGCAGCGGCGTTCAAGAAGGTCACCGGGCCCAATGCGGCGATCGCCCAATATTGGACGATCTACGTCAACCAGCAGGCCTAATCGCATTTGTCCGGCTGCCAACTGGCCAGCCGGACCTGTCCCGTTAAGAGACGATTAGCAGAGGTCGCTTAGCGGGAATTGAATCTCCCCCTAAGGTTTCGCAATCTTTCGAACTTTTTCGAGGATTCGCGATCCGGGTGCGCTTCGACGACCGCCTGCTCACCGTGCTCAACCAGCACGTCGGGACGCCGCACGACAAGGCCGTGCGGTGGCGGCAGCTGGTCGACCTCGTCGCGCGATCGGGCCCCGGCGACGACAGCCCCTCGCTCGACCGGGCGCTCGAGGAAATCCAGGCCGAGGCCGAGGCCGTCGAGGAGCCGCTTCGGGCGGCCGCGGCGCGGGCGGTCGCCGCGCTCCCGATCCCGCTGAAGCTGCTCGAGATTTTCGCGCGCGACACGCTCGCCGTGTCGGCCCCGGTGCTGGCCGCGGCGAGCCTCGATCCGGGCGACTGGGGCAAGCTCCTCGCCGGGGTCGAGCCTGAGACGCGCCGGTTCATCGAGGTAATTCACCCCGGCGTCGTGGCCCCGACGAGCTCCGACCAGACCGAATCCCTGGTCGAGGATGCGCCGCCGAAGCCGGACGCGGCGCGGCCCGCGCGCCCTTCGGGCCGCTCGCTCGCCGACGTCGTGGCGCGGATCGAGCGGCGGCGGAAGCGCCGCGACGAGGCGCGCTCGGGCAGCGCCGCCGCGGCCTCCGCGCGCGCGGCGATGTTCCGCTGGGAATGCGGGCCGAGCGGCGAAATCCATTGGGTCGAGGGGGTTCCGCGCGGAGCGCTGATCGGCCGATCGATCGCAAGCCCGCGCGCCGCGGTCGGGGAGGGGCCCGACACCGAGGTCGCGCGCGCCTTCGCGCTGCGCTCGCCCTTTCGCGACGCCGCCTTTTCGGTCGGGGGCGACGGTGTGGCCGCCGGCGAGTGGGTGATGAGCGGAGTCCCCGCCTTCGAGCCGGCCGACGGGCGCTTTGCCGGCTATCGCGGGGTCGCCCAGCGGCGCGACGATTCGGGCTCGCTCGCGGCGATTCCGGCGATCGGCGACCCGGCCTCGCTGCGCGAGCTGGTCCACGAAATCAAGACGCCGCTCAACGCGATCATCGGCTTCGCCGAGATCATCGACGGCCAGTATCTCGGCCCCGCCGACCGCCCTTATCGCCAGCGCGCGGCGCACATCGTGGGCCAGGCGCGCATCCTGCTCGAGGCGATCGACGATCTCGATTTCGCGGCCAAGGCGCGATCGGCGCTGGGCGGCAAGGAAGCGCGCACGGCGCTCGGGCCGATCGTCGAGCGGCTGGTGGCGGAGCTTCAGGACCGCTCGAAGGCGCAAGAGGTGGCGCTCGATCTCGCGCCGACCAACGCCAACATCGCCGCGGCGGTCAGCGAGGACATGGGCGAGCGGATCATCCGGCGGACGATGCTCGCGCTGATTGAAAGCGCGGGGGCGGGCGAGCGGCTGCGGATCTCGGTCGAGCGCGCCGGCGAGCGATCGCGCGTCGCGATCAGCCGGCCCAAGGCGCTCGGCCAGGCCGCGGGCGGGGTCGCCCGGCCCGGCGAAGACGATCCATCGCGCCTGTCGCTGCGGCTCGCCCGGAGCCTGGCGCAGATCGCGGGGGTGTCGCTGGCCGAAGGGGAGCGCGAGATCGCCTTGGTCTTCCGTCGCCCCTGACGTCCATTTCGATCGCGCTTGGCGCGGGCCGCGGCGTTCTCTATGTCCGCGGCGCCGGGGAGGGCCTGTAGCTCAACGGTAGAGCCGGCCGCTCATAACGGCTAGGTTGGAGGTTCGAATCCTTCCGGGCCCACCAGCGGCTTCGAGCAAAGTGGTACTTTGCTCGAGGAAGGAAGTTTTCTTACTGCTTTCGTCTTGTCCCGGGCCCAAGTACCTCTTTGGCCCGAACCAGTGTCGGGGAGTGGCGCAGCCTGGTAGCGCATCTGCTTTGGGAGCAGAGGGTCGCAGGTTCGAATCCTGTCTCCCCGACCATCCTTTTACTACCGATTGTCCTGGGTGTTGGTGTTGACGTTGACGTCGACGTCGGTGTTCTCGATCCGGTCACCGGCCTCGCCGACCTCGTTGGCGACGTCTCCGGCGACATTTTCGGCGGTGTTGCCGATGTCGGCGAGCGCATTCTCGGCGACGTCCTCGTTATAGGTCATGCTGACGCTATCGTTGGCGTCGTCCTTGCTCACCTGGCAGGCGGCGAGAAGCAGGATGGCGGCGGTGGAAATGGCTAGTCGCATTGGTGATCTCCCTTTTCCCGCTTTCCAACGCCGGGCCGACGCTTTGGGTCCGAAACGATCAGATCAGCCGCATTTGAGCGCCCTCGGGCGGGCGGAACAGGTCGGTGCGAAGCTCGAACCGCGACTGGGGCAGGCCAAAACGCCGGACGGCCTTTTCGAACCGCGTGCGGAGCAAATCGGCCCACGGGCCCTGGCCGCTCATCCGGCTGAAGAAATTGGGGTCGTTGTCGCGGTCGCCGCGGAGCGAGTTGATGGTCGCCATGACCTTGGCGGCGCGGTCGGGGAAATGCTCGTAGAGCCAGGCTCGGAACAAGGGCGCGACCTCGTGGGGCAGGCGCACGGGGAGGTAGAATCCGCCCCTGGCGCCCGCGGCGACCGCAGCCTCGACGATATGCTCGAGCTCATGGTCGGTGATCTGGGGAACGACCGGCGCGATCGCGACATGGCACGGGACGCCGGCGTCATTCAGCGCCTTGATCGCGGCGAGGCGCTTGGCCGGGCGCGGCGCGCGCGGCTCGAGCGTCCGCGCGATCGCCGGGTCGAGCGAAGTCACCGATAAAGCGACCGAGGCCAGTCGGAGGTCCGCGGCCTGCTTGAGCAAATCGAGGTCGCGGAGGACCCGGTCCGACTTGGTGGTGATGGTGAAGGGGTGGCGGGTCTCGAGCAGGAGCTCGATCAGCGAGCGGGTGATCCGGAACCGGTCCTCGATCGGCTGATAAGGATCGGTGTTGGTGCCCATCGCGATCGGCCGGCATTCATAGCCCGGCCGCGACAAAGCCGCGTGGAGCAATTGCGCCGCCTTGGGCTTGGCGAACAGGCGGCTTTCGAAATCCACGCCGGGCGACAGATCGTGAAACGCGTGGGTCGGGCGGGCAAAGCAATAGATGCAGCCGTGCTCGCACCCGCGATAGGCGTTGACCGAGCGGTCGAAATTGATGTCGGGCGAATTGTTGCGGGTGAGGATCGTGCGCGGATGTTCGATCGTCACCGTCGTCCGGCGCGGCGCGATTCCGTCGAGCGCCTCGACCTGGTCGAGCCATTCGCCCTCGACCACTTTCTCCTTGAGGTTGAAGCGGGTTGAAGTCGCGTTGCGGGTAGCGCCGCGGCCGGATCGCGATTCGACGGGCATCACCCGGAAATAAACCGCGCGATAGAACATAACAAGAACGCCTGCGAAGTTTTTTTGGTCGGTGCGGGCCGTGCCGAGGCGGGGTCGGGATGAGCTGACGGAACCCCGATTTTCGCGGATTTCGTTCATCGGGGAGCCAGATTTCCCTGCGCAACCGCGCGGTCGACAGGGATGGAATGCATCAAAGGATGGTTTGAATGAGAATTTATTTATTGGCCGGCGCGGCACTCGTCGCGGTCGTTTCGACACCGGCGCTCGCCGCCGGCGACGGGCCGTATATCGGGATCGAGGGCGGTGTCAGCTTCCCGCAATCGACCGACTATGACGTCCGGGTCCGCAACGGCACCACCACGGAAGACTATGACAACGCTTTTCGAGTTCGCAGCAAGACGGGATACGACGTCGACGTCATTGCCGGCTTCAAGACCGGCATGTTCCGGATCGAGGGCGAGGCGGCCTACAAGCGCTCGAACCTCAAGGACCTTCGAATAAGCGCGCCGTTGCTCGACGACATCGGCGATATCACCGGCGGCCCGGTGACTGTCGATGATTTCGACGTCGACGGTCACGTCGGAGTGGCATCGGCGATGATCAACGGCTTGGTCGATTTCGGCGGGCCCGAGCTTGGCGCCTATGTCGGCGGCGGCGCGGGGCGCGCACGCGTTTCCTATGACGGGGACCGGGACAGCGCCTGGGCTTATCAGGGCATTGCCGGCGTCCGCACAGCGGTCAGTCCGAATGTCGATGTCGGCCTGAAGTATCGCTATTTCCGCACCGGGCGGCTGAGCTTCCAGGACGATTTCGCGATCGACGGCGAGCAGTTTGAGACCGAGGCGCGGGGACGCTATGCCTCGCACAGCCTGCTCGCCAGCCTGGTCTACAACTTCAACTCGAGCGCTCCGCCGCTCATTCCGGCGGCGGCTCCCGCGCCCCCTCCGGCTCCAGTCGCTGCCCCGGCGACTCAGACCTGTCCTGATGGGACGGTGATCCTTGCGACCGACGCGTGCCCGGCCCCGCCGGCTCCGCCTCCACCGCCGCCTCCGCTGAGCAGCGGCGAACGGGGCAAGTAAGGCCGCTTTTCCGCGGTCAAGACCTGGGCCCGGGCCGGTACCCCCTTGCCGGTCCGGGCCCTTCCATTTGAAGTCGGCTGCGGCGCTAGTGCGCCAGAGTCGTCATCCCGGTGGGGAAGGCCGGCCAGCGGTGCTGGGCGATCTCGCGAAGGGTCGGGGTTGGGCGGCCGTTGAGGCCTTGGTAGACCCACATGTTGCGCAGGATCGAGGGGACGTAATAGCGCGTCTCCCAATAGGGGATCGACTCGATCCACAGGATCGGGTCGCCCTTGTCGTTGATCGTCGCCCAGCGCGACACCGGGACGGGGCCGGCATTGTACGAGGCGATGACCCGCGGAAGCTGGCCCGCAGTCCCGGGGTTGCGGCGCATCAGTTCGATGAAGCTCTGGCCATATTCGAGGTTGGTTGAGACGTCAGTGAGCGATCCGAGCGCGGTGCCGCGGGCCCGCGCGAAATCGCCGGCGGTTCCGGGCCGGACCTGCATCAGCCCGACCGCGCCCACGGGGCTTACCGCCGCGCGGCGGAATGCGCTTTCCTGGATGACGTGGCCAAAGGCGAGGGCCGGATCGACCCGCCAGCCGCCGGGCGGGGTCCAGCGCGGATTCGGATAACGGTCGGCGGCGTCCGATCGCGCTCCCGGCTGGCCGTTGTTGGCGAGCCACAATTGCGCGGCCGGAAGGTCAAGTCTCTTGGCCACCTGGATCAGCGCATGATGCTCGGTCGCAAGACCGATCTTGGCTTGATGGCGGAGCAATTCCTCGGCCATCGAATGGCGGCCGATATGGACCAGCTCGGTCGCCCGCCGGACGTTGGGCAGGTGATCGACCGGCGGATCGAAGCCGACGAACGGATCCTTGGGCAGCGCAGTGTCCAGGCCCAGGGTCTCGCGGGCGACAAGGCCGTAAAAGCTTTCCGGCGACTCCGCGGCCCAGCGCATCAGCGGGGTGACCGAGAGCGGGCGGCCCGCCGCCTGCTCCGACCGCGCCGCCCAATAATAGCCGCCGGAGCGGAGCTCGCGCTGGCTGGTGAGGCGAGCGGCCTGCTGGAACGCCTGGCTGGCCGAATTGAAGTCGCTCATCCGCCACGAGGCGAGGCCCGAGGTCCACGCCGCCTGCGCTGCCCAGTCGCCGGTCGCGCCCTGGCGCCAGGTGTCGGCGACCCGGCGCGCGTCGAGATCGAGTCCGAGAATGTAATAGATGAAGGCGACTCGCTGGCCCGCCTCGGCGCGGCCTTCGAGAGTCAAGGAAGGTGCGAAGGTCAGGAGCTGGGTTTCCGCCCCGGTTGCATCGTTGATCTTGACCAATTGGTCGAGAAGCGGGCGAAGCTGGGCAGCAGCGGGGTCATTGGCCACCGGACGTGCGCGGTAGCGTACCGGCGCTGAACCGAGGCCGACGACCCGGAGAGGAGTGAGATAGGCCGGCGGGCGTGGCGCGCCGCGCTTGACCGCCATCGCCGCCAGCTGCGCCGCCTGCGGGAGTTCGGGTGCCTCGGCGATCAAGGCGAGCAAGGCATTGAGATCGACCGGAGGTGAGTTGCGCGCGGTATAGAGCTGGGCCTTGGCGAGCGGGGCCAGGAGCGAGCGGGGCAGGGCGGCGATTCCGGCGCTCGCAGAGGCCCACTGGCCGCGGTCGATCGCGTCGAATACGCCGCGCCAGTCACGCGGGACGACCACGGTTGGGGTGGGCGGCGCCTGGACCACTGGCGCCGGAGCATCGGCCAGCGGAACCTGGTCCGCGTCAGGGGGTAAATCCTGCGCGAAAGCGGCGGCCGGGACGATCGTTAAAGCGGCAAACCAGATGCCGAACCTCAAGGTTCTTCCTCCATCAAAAGCAGAAGGTCCTTCCATGCGAGCGCCTTGTCCAACGGGCGATGAACGAGATGGCGCGGGTGGAAGGTGACGATGGTGCGCACGCCCTCGACCTTGTGGACCTGCCCGCGGGTCTCGGTCAGGCGCTTCCCCAACAGCGCCATCGACGGCCCGTCGCCGAACAGGACGAGCCGCTTCGGCCGGGCGAGGCGAATGTGGCGGCGGGCAATCTCGGCGCACAGCGCGCGCTCCTCGGCGGTCATTTTCTTGCCCGGGGCGTGGAAGCAGGTCAGCGAGGCCGAATAGGCTTCCTGCGGAAGGAAGCCGATCGCGGCGAGCATGCGCTCGGCAAGGTGCCAGGCGGCGCCGCCGATCGGGCGCTCGACCGCCGCGTCCTCCGACCCCGGGGCTTCGCTCAAGAACATGACCTCGGCCTCGGCGGGTCCGTGGGGGAGGGTGCGGCGCGAGACCGGGCCTGCGAGAGGGAGATTGGCGCCGGTGGCGAACCAGTCCTTCAATGCCTCGAGCGTCTCGGGCTCGGGGATTTTGACATTGGGAGCTTCGGCCCGGGGCGCAGTTCGCGGCGTGGGGGCCCGGAACCAATCGCGCGGTTCTTCGACGACAAGCGCGTCGACTCCCGCCTCGAGCCACCAGGCCAAAGCGCTTTTCGCCTCCGCGACGTCGAGATTTGCCAAGGTCCCCACCAGGCGCCGACTGTCACCGCCATTGACGGCGCGGTCAAGGAATTGGCAGGGCAGGTGAAGGCAGGACGCGCGAGGCGCGCGACGAGAGGTGCCAAGTGAGCGACCGCGAATCGATGCAGTACGACGTGGTGATCGTCGGCGCCGGCCCGGCGGGACTCGGCGCGGCGATCCGCCTCAAGCAGCGCGCCGCCGCCGATGGGCGCGACATCAGCGTCTGCATCCTCGAAAAAGGCGGCGAGGTCGGGGCGCACATCCTTTCCGGCGCGGTGATCGACCCCAAGGCGCTCGACGAATTGATTCCCGACTGGAAGGACAAGGGCTCGCCGCTGACCGTCCCGGTGACCGAGAACCATCACTGGGTGTTGAGCGAGAAGGGCAAGTTCAACTTCCCACACTGGCTGATGCCGCCGTTCATGAACAACAAGGGGACGTACACGCTGAGCCTCGGCAATTTCTGCCGCTGGCTCGCGGGCCAGGCGGAGGAGCTGGGAGTCGAGATCTTCCCCGGGTTCCCGGCCGCCGAAATCCTCTACCACGGCGACGGGTCGGTGAAGGGCGTGGCGACCGGCGACGTCGGGATCGCCCGCGATGGAAGCCGCCGCCCCGACTTCCAGCCCGGCATGGAGCTGCACGCCAAATACACGTTCTTCGCGGAAGGCGCGCGCGGCCACCTGACCAAAAGGCTGACCGAGCTGTTCGAGCTCCGCGGTGACAGCGGACCGCAGGTGTTCGGCCTTGGAGTCAAGGAGTTGTGGGACGTTCCTGCGGACAAGCATAAGCCCGGGCGAGTGGTCCATACCCAGGGCTGGCCGCTCGACGACGCCTGGGGCGGGGGCTTCCTCTACCATCAGGACAATGGCCAGGTCGCCTTGGGCTTCGTCGTCGCGCTCGATTATTCCAACCCCTATCTCTCGCCGTTCGAAGAAATGCAGCGGTGGAAGACGCACCCGGCAATCCGCGCCGAGATCGAGGGCGGGCGGCGCGTGTCCTACGGCGCGCGGGCGATCAACGAGGGCGGCTATCAGTCCATTCCCAAGCTCGCCTTTCCCGGCGGGGCGCTGATCGGCTGCTCCGCGGGCTTTCTCAACGTGCCGCGCATCAAGGGCACGCACACGGCGATGAAGTCGGCGATGCTGGCCGCCGACGCGGCCTACGAAGCGATCGGCGCGGAACGGTCCGGCGACGTGCTCGAGGCCTATCCGGAGGCGCTCCACAAGAGCTGGGTGGCCAAGGAGCTGAAAATGGTCCGCAACGCCCAGCCCGCGGTCGCGCATTGGGGCGCGACTTTGGGAACGCTCTATTCGGGCATCGACCTGTGGCTCGGCCAATTGGGAATCAGCCTGCCCTGGACCCTCAAGCACAAGCCCGACCACTTGACGCTCCAGCGCAAGAGCGCGGCCAAGCCGATTGCTTATCCCAAGCCCGACGGGGTGCTGACCTTCGACCGCTTGTCCTCGGTGTTCGTGTCCAACACCAACCATGAGGAGGACCAGCCCGTTCACTTGACGCTCAAGGACGCAGGCGTACCGACGGAGATTAACCTGCCCGACTATGACGGGCCGGAGCAGCGTTATTGCCCTGCGGGCGTTTACGAATTTGTCGAGGGAGACAAGGGTGAGCCGAGGCTCCAGATCAACGCCCAGAATTGCGTTCACTGCAAGACCTGTGACATCAAGGATCCGACCCAGAACATCAATTGGGTCACGCCCGAAGGCGGAGGAGGGC
This sequence comes from uncultured Alphaproteobacteria bacterium, assembly GCA_963722545.1. Classification (GTDB taxonomy): domain Bacteria; phylum Pseudomonadota; class Alphaproteobacteria; order Sphingomonadales; family Sphingomonadaceae; genus Sphingomicrobium. The sequence goes on along the minus strand of CAVRMK010000005.1, from coordinate 330,560 downwards.
CGAATTATCCGAACATGTGAATCCCTGGTTTTCGCGCTGATCCTCGCCGGAGCCTCGAGCCCGGCGAGCGCGAGCATCGCCGCCTCGGCCGACCCGGCGCGGACCTATGTGCGCGCCAGGGTCGCGGCGATGAACGGCGACCATTCGGACGCCGCCGAATTGCTCAGCGCGCTTAGCAGCCGCCGTCCGGGCGAGGCCGAGCTTCGAACCAAGGCGCTCGCCGAGGCGCTTGGCGCCGGCCGCATGGACCTCGCGATCCCCGCCGCTCGGGCGTTCAAGCCCGAGGACCTGGCGAGTGACGCCCGGCTCCTGCTCGTCGCCGACGAGGTCAAGCGCGGGCGGATCGACGCTGCCAACGCGCTCCTCGCGGTCAAGGGCGAAGTCGGCGATCTCGCCTTCCTCTCGCCGTTGCTCGACGCGTGGAGCGCGGCGGACAAAAAGGATTTCGCCAAGGCGCTCGAGACCGTCGACCAGATCAATCCCAACAGCCTGCTCGGGCCGTTCAAGGCCGAGATGCGCGCGTTCATCACGCTCAAGTCGGGCAATTCGGCCGAAGCCGAGCCGTTCGCCCGGCGCGCGATCGGCAACGCCGGGCCGCGCGAGCTCAAAGTCCGCCTCTCGCTCGCCGACGCTTTCCTCGCCGCCGGCGACAAGGCCCGGGCCGAGATGATCCTCGAGGGAGTCGGAGCCGACGGCTTCGCCCCAATGCGAGCGATCCGCTCCGGGCGAACGATCGGGGTGGCGGTCGACACGCTGCCCGAGGCGATGTCCGACGTGATCGCGGCGCTCGCCGCCGATGTCGCTCGGCGCCAGCGCGGGCTCCCGCCGTTCGGGCTGGTCCAGGTGTCGCGCTTCCTCGATCCCAACAACAGCAGCGCGACGGCGCTGATGGCGGTGCTGCTCGAGACCCGCGACCGCCATTCCGAGGCGCTTGCGCTGCTGCGCCCGATCGCTAGCGACGACCCGTTGATCTCGCCGATCCGGGACCTCCAAGCGCAGATCTTGATCGATTCGAAGGATTTCGCGTCGGCGTTTCGGATCGCCTCGGCGGCTGCCAATGTCCCAGGCGCGGGCCCAGCCGATTTCGCGCGCCTCGGCAATGTCCAGTCGGCGATGGAGCGCCACGACGAGGCGGCGCGCTCGTTCGAGCGCGCGGTCCAGCTCGCCGGGAGCATCGGTGTGCGCGACGAGATCTGGCCGCTCCACTTGCTCCATGCCGACGCTTTGTCGAAGGCCAACCGCTGGGACGAGGTCAAGCGCTCGCTCAATGCGGCGCTCGAGATCGCGCCCGACCAGCCGCTGATCCTCAACTATCTCGGCTATGCCAAGCTCGAGCGTGGCGAGGACCTCGACATGGCCGAGGCCTTGATCCGCAAGGCCAGCGAGCTCGCGCCCGACGACGCGTCGATCATCGACTCGCTCGGCTGGGCGCAGTTCAAGCGCGGCAAGGTCGAGGCGGCGATCGAAACCCTCCAGAACGCGGCGGCCAAGGACCCCGAGCAGGCCGAGATCCACGAGCATCTCGGCGATGCCTTGTTCACCTCGGGCCGGCGTTACGAGGCGCGCTTCGCCTGGACCGCGGCGCTGGTCACCGCCGAGGACGAGATCGCGCGGCGGGTCAAAGCCAAGCTGGAGCATGGCCTGACCAAGGCCAATGCAGCCCCCTGACGGCGCGGCGCCGGCGCGCGACATTGCGCCGGCCAAGCTCAACCTGGCGATCCACGTCCGCGGGCGACGGCCCGATGGCCGGCACGACATCGAGACGATCTTCGCCTTCTGCACCGACGGCGACCGCCTGATCGCGGTCGAGGCGGAGGACATCAGCCTAACGGTCGGTGGGCGCTTCGCCGAGGGACTCGAGATCGAGAACAATCTGGTGATGAAGGCGGCGCGCGCGCTGGCCGAAGCGAGCGGGTGCGGCGAGGGCGCGGCAATCCATCTCGACAAGAAGCTGCCGGTCGCATCGGGCCTTGGCGGGGGATCGGCCGACGCCGGTGCGGCGCTGCGGCTGCTGACGTCGCTATGGCGCATCGATCCGCGCTTCGCGAGCGAGGTCGCGCCGGGGCTGGGGAGTGATGTTCCGGCGTGCTTGCTCAGCCTGCCGATGCGTGGGGAGGGGGCGGGGGACGAGCTTGCGCCGATCGAACTTGGCGACATGGCCGGGACCCCCGTACTGATCGTCAATCCGCTGGTGCCACTGTCGACGGCATCTGTGTTCGAGAGGTGGGATGGGAACGACCGCGGCGCGCTGGGAGACTGGCGCGACGGCCGCAACGATCTCGAAGCGCCGGCGATCGCGCTGGTCCCGCAAATCGCCGACTTGCTCGACTGGCTCCACAACTGCGAGGGCGCGAATTTTGTCCGCATGTCCGGGTCGGGGGCGAGCTGCTTCGCGCTGTTCGACAGACGAGGAAGCGCGCGATCTTGCCGGGGCCAGCGTTCCCGAGGAGTGGTGGCACCTCGCGACCTTCTTGCGCTAGGGGCAGCGCGATGAGCGATGCGCGACCGATCCTGACCGCGGCGGCGATGCGCGCGGCCGAACAGGCGGCGATCGATTCGGGCACGACAGTGGAGGCGCTGATGGAGCGCGCCGGCGAGGCGCTGGCTGAAGCGGTCTATCGCTTCGCCGGGCCAATGCCGGTGCTGGTTCTCGCGGGTCCGGGAAATAACGGCGGCGACGGAAAGATCGCGGCGCGGATCCTCGCAGAGCGCGGGGTCGAAGTTCGGGTCGAGTTGATTGGCGACCTATCCGAAGCGACCGCGCCAGCCGCAGTGTTGGTCGACGCTTTATTCGGAACGGGTCTCAAACGCGGGTTGGAAAGACATGTTTGTAAACAGCTTTCTAGGCTTGCGAGTCAATCGCGACTGCGCGTGGCCTGCGACCTGCCGAGCGGGGTGGACAGCGACAGCGGGGCCGAGCTGAGCGCGGTTCCCGAGTTCGACATGACGGTCACGTTCGGCGCGCTGAAACCCGCGCACCGGCTCCACCCGGCGATGGGCAAATGCGGGCGCGTGGTGCTGGCCGACATCGGCATCGCGGCCGACGGCACCTGGTTCGAAATCGCGCGGCCCGAGCTTCCGCCGCTCGACCCCGAGGGCCACAAATATTCGCGCGGACTGGTCCACTGCCTCGCCGGGACCATGCCGGGCGCGATCGCGCTCTCCGCGACGGCCGCGGCGCGCACCGGCGCGGGCTATGTGCGGGTGTCGACGGCCAAGGGGATCGAGGGCCTCCCCGCGAGCGTCGTCCAGACGGGAACGGCCGATCTCAACGACGAGCGCATCGGCTGCATCCTCGTCGGGCCGGGGCTCGGCGACATCCCGCAGGTTCTGACGCTCGCGCTGACCTCGAAGGCGCCGAAGGTGATCGACGCCGACGGAATTGCGCTGGTCGAGGATCCGAAGCGGCTCAAGGGCCATGACGCCATTCTCACCCCCCATTCGGGCGAATTCGAAAAATTGTTCGGGGCGCTCGACGGGAGCAAGGCCGAGCGGGCGCTGGCCGCGGCAAAGGCGTGCGGCAATGTCGTGCTGTTCAAGGGGCCCGACAGCCTGGTGGCCTCACCCGACTTGCGGCTGGGCTTCGCTCCGCCGGCGCCGGCGTGGCTCGCCAGCGCGGGCACTGGCGACGTGCTCGCAGGGATCATCGCCGCGCTTCGGTCGCGGGGAATGGCGAGCTTCGAGGCGGCGTGCGCGGGCGTGTGGATCCACGGACGCGCGGCCGAGATCGCGGGACCGGGGATGATCGCCGACGATCTGGCCAAGGCGATCCCGGACGCGCTCGCTTCGCTTCATGGCTGAAGCGATCGTCCGGATCGCGGCCCGGGGCGAGGGCGTCAGCGAGAGCGGCAAGCATGTGCCCTTCGCGGTTCCGGGCGACCGGCTGCTCGACGACGGCACGGTCGAGCCGGGTCCGAACCACCAGCTGCCGCCATGCCGTCACTTCCCCGAGTGCGGCGGCTGCCAGCTTCAGCACGTCAGCGACTCGGCCTATCGCGACTATCTCGTCGCGCGGGTCGCGGGCGCGCTCGCTCAGCACGGGCTCGAGACCGAAATTCGCGAGCCGCATCTGTCGCCGCCGAACAGCCGCCGTCGGGCGAGCCTAAAGGCGCTGAAGACCGCTCAAGGGGTGCTGATCGGGTTCAATGCCGCCAGGTCCCACCGGATCGTAGACATGCAGGAGAATCACATCCTGCGCCCCGAGATGGTCGTCCTGCTTTTCCCGCTGCGGACGCTTCTCGGACGGCTCCTGCCGCCCAAGCGCCCTGCCGAGGTGCAGTTGACCGCGATCGACGGCGGGATCGACCTTTTGATCAAGGGCGTGGAGGCGAAGGGCCTCAGCGCAATCGAGACCTTGACGTCGTTCGCGACGGAGCAGGGACTGGCACGGCTGAGCGTCGATCCGGGGCTGGGGCCCGAGACGATCTACGAGCCGGTGCCGGCGACCATCACTTTGTCGGGAGTCGCGGTCGGCTTTCCGGTCGGAAGCTTCCTCCAGGCCACCGCCGAAGGTGAGGCCGTGCTGGTCGAAGCGGTTCGCGAGGCGATGGCCGATTGCCAGAACGTCGCGGACCTCTTTTCGGGTCTCGGCACCTTCGCCTTGGCCGCCGGGGCGAGCTACGCCGCGGAGGCCGGCCGCGACCAGGCACAGGCGCTCAAGGCCGCGGCTCCAGTTATGGCCGTCGAGCACCGCGACCTCTATCGCCGTCCGCTCGATAAGGCCGAGCTCGACCGCCTCGGCGCCGCGATCCTCGACCCGCCGCGCGCCGGCGCGGCGGAGCAGGCGCGCCAGCTCGCTTCGTCAACGGTGAACAGGATCGCCTACGTCAGCTGCAACCCGGCGACCTTCGCCCGCGACGCGCGCCTGCTCGCCGACGGCGGCTATCGGCTCGAATGGGTCAGGCCAGTCGGCCAGTTCCGCTGGTCGACCCACATCGAGCTTGCCGCGGCCTTCAGCCGATAAGCCCGCAGACCCGGAGCATGTGCAGCCCGGCCTGAACCGTCAGCCCGAGCAGGCACAGCGAGGCGAGGGAGAAGATAGCGAATTGATAGGCGACGATATTCACCATCGTCTGGAAGAGGCTGTGCAAGATGCGCAACCCGACATAGCCCCAGGCCAGTAACAGGTTGAGCCCGCTGCCCTGATCCATCAGCGCGAGCGCCAGCGCGATCGCGTAGAAGATCGTCGGTTGCTCGTGCAGATGCGTGTAATTGTGCGACTTCCACATCACCTGGTCGGGCGCTTGCCCCTCCATGTTCGCGCCGCGCGAGCCGCGCGGCACTGTCCAGACGGTTAGGCCCATCTGCTTGAACGCGGCAAAGCGGGTCACCGCCATCCACGCCATGATCAGCAAGGTCCAGGCAACCAGCGCCACGACCGGCGCGAGGATTGGTTCGAACGAGTCCATGATCAGCCTCCCAATACGACTCCAACGGTATAGCCGACCAGCCCGATCAGGCAGATCGACGCCAAGGCGAACAGCAGGAACCGGTAGCGGATTCGATTGCTGGTCGATTGCACGACGCTGTGGGCGATTCGAAGCCCGACATAGCCCCAGGCCATGTTGGTCACCCATACGCTTTCATGCTCGAAGATGATGAGCAGCAGGCAGGTCGCGTAGAACAGCGTCGGCTGCTCCATCAGATGATTGTAATTGTGTGACTTCCACTGGACCTCGGGCGGAAGGACACCGTCGAGGTCGCGGCCGCTGCCGCCGACGCGGTTCGTGAGATCGACTCCGGCCCGCCGCATCGCCGGAATTCGGGCCGCGTACATCCAGATCATCATCAGGACCGACCAGGCGAGCAGCATTGCCACCGGCCCGGCGAGCGGATGTGCGGTCATGAAAAAGCCTCCCCCTCAGCTTCGTGAAGGGGAGGGTGCGTCAGTTTGTTACGGCTTGCAATCGATTAGTCGAACAGCCTGGCAAAACGGCGCTGCTCGCGGGTCTTCCAGGCGCCGCGGTGCCAGGCGTCGCTGGCGAGGAGCGGAAGGACGCTGGTCGCCTCGGCGAACACCATCTGCTCGAGGGCGGTCGAGACCTTGCCCCAGCTCGCGGCCTCCTGGAGGGTCGAAGAGGAACAGGCGCCGTCGCGGACGTCGGCGACGGTGATCTGGATGGCATATTTGTGCACCTCGACGTTTTCGTGGCCGAGGATTTCGGCGCAGACGACGGTGTCCTGGGTGAAGTTCTTCGGCACGCCGCCGCCGATCATCAGCAGGCCCGTGGTCCCGGCCTTGATCTTGATGTCAGTCAGCTCGCGGAAGTCGGCGATCGCGTCGAGCACCATGTAGTGGCCGCCGCGCTTCATCGCGTCGACCTGGTGCTTGACCAGGCCAAAGCCGGCCGAGCTGTCGACGAAGGCCGGGCAGAAGATCGGCACGTCATGCTCATAAGCGGTCTGGACCAGGCTGTTCGGCTTCTTGGCGTTGCCGGAGGCGAGCCACTTGCCCATCTCCTTGATGAACTCGCGGCTGCTGTACGGGCGAGGCTCGAGGCTGTCGGCGATCTTGCCGATGGTGAAGTCGCAGTCCTGCAGCTGCTCCTCGTCGATATAGGTGTCGTAGATGCGGTCGATGTAGAGCGAGCGGAGCGTATCATCGTCCGGGATTTCAAGCGCTTGATAATGCTTGTGGCCAAGCGCTTCGAAGAAATCCATGTCGACGATGGTGGCGCCGGTGGCGACGATCGCGTCGACCATGTTGGACTTCACCAGCTGCGTATAGAGGTCCATGCAGCCGCCGGCCGAGGTCGAGCCCGCAACGACCAGGATGATCGAACATTCGGGGTCGCTCAGCATCTGGTTGTAGATATCGGCGGCGCGCGCGAGGTCGCGGCTGGTGAAGCTCATCTTGCCCATCGACTCGATGATCGGGCGGGCATCGAAGCTGGTGATATCGATATGCTCGACCGGGCTGTTGAGCAGCTCGGCCTTGCGCGTGTCGTTGATCTGCGCCGCGTCCTGGGTCTTGATCAGGGTCTCGGTGGTCATTGCAAAATTTCCTCGTCACTCCCGCGAAAGCGGGAGTCCCGCTATTCGCGTGGTTAGTAAATAAACAGCGGGATTCCCGCCTTCGCGGGAATGACGGCCCGAGGGCTACAGCGTTACAACGTTTGAACGCATCGGCTCGGAGGCCGCTCCATAAAGGCTGACCATCGGCTCGTCCTCGACCACCTCAGTGGTGACCAGGCCGAAGCCGTTGAAGCCGGTGCGCATCGCGCAGCCATAGGCGCCGAGCATCCCGATCTCGATATAGTCTCCGGGGCCGACGTCGCCGGGAAGCTCGAACGGCCCGGCCATATGGTCAAGATCGTCGCAGGTCGGTCCGTAGAAGCTGAAGTTCATCGGACGGACGTTCGAGTCCTGCTCGCGCACCAGCCGCACGGGGTAGCGCCAGCCGATGTGCGCGGCGTCGAACAGAGCGCCATAGGCGCCGTCGTTGATGTAGAGCTCGTCACCGCGGCGCTTCTCGACGCGCACCAGCACGCTCGCATATTCGGCGCACAAGGCGCGGCCCGGCTCGCACCACAATTCGGCGCTGTAGCTGATCGGGAGGGCCTCGAAGGTCGAGTGGATGACCGCGAAATACTGCTCGAGCGGGGGCGGCTCCATCCCCGGATAGGAGGAGGGGAAACCGCCGCCGACGTCGACGATGTCGACCGTCACGGAGGCCTCGACGATGGCGTCGCGGACCCGGCTCATCGCCTCGGCATAAGCCGCGGGGCTCATCGCCTGGCTTCCGACGTGGAAGCAAATGCCGAGCGCATCCGCCGCCTGGCGCGCGGCGAACAGCAGCGGCTTCACGTCGGCGGGGTCGGCGCCGAACTTGGCGGCGAGGCTGAGCTTGGAATGATCGGAGCTGACCCGCAGGCGGACGAGCAAATTGAGGTCGCTCGCCGGAACGCCGTCGGTTGCGGTCGCCTCGACGATCTTGTCGAGCTCCTCGAGCGTGTCGAGGCTGAAGGTGCGCACGCCATGCTCGAAATAGGCCTCGGCGATCGCTTCCTCGGCCTTGACCGGGTGCATGAAGCACAGAATCGCCTCCGGCAGATGCTCGTGCACCAGCCGGATCTCGCCGATCGAGGCGACGTCATAATGGGTGATCCCCGAATCCCACAGGATCCGGAGAAGCTCGGGCGAGGGGTTCGCCTTCACCGCATAGAGCGACCTGCCGGGGAAGCGATCGACGAAGAAGCGCGCGGCCCGACGCGCCGCGTGCGGGCGAAGCAAAGTGACCGGCTCAACCGGGCGGCCATGAGCGATTGCGGCGGCGGAGCCACCGTGAGGGGCTTTCGCTAGCCCCAGCGCGCGATGATGCTTGTGCAACTCAAGGGACCTCCAACTGGTAGATCGAGACAAAGCTGCCTTGCGGTTGGAAGTCCCATGGGGCAGCGGGAGCGCGATATATGGTCGGGGTCGGGTCAAGTAAAGGATTTTTGAGTCCAAAAATCGGGTATCGGGGCAATCCATCGCCCTTGCACAACAGTTTGGCGTTATTACCAATGATTTCAGAAGGTTGACCGAGTGACCCAAGTAACTCGCGAAGACGTCCTCGAAGCCGCCGGCCGGATTCAAAGCTCGGTCGTGCGGACGCCGCTCGTCCAGACCGAGATCAACCATGTCTTCCACCACCTAAAGTGCGAGTGCCTGCAAACGGGCGGGGCGTTCAAGCTGCGCGGGGCAACCAACCGGCTGCTCAAGTTGTCGGAGGTGGAGAAAACGCGCGGGGTCGTCGCCTTTTCGTCGGGCAATCACGCGCGGGGCGTGGCGATCGCGGCGAAAAGGCTCGGCATCCGAGCGATCATCGTCATGCCTTCGGACGCACCCGCGGTGAAGGTCGAGGGGACTCGTGCGGAAGGCGCGGACATTCGCTTCTATGACCGGCGAACCGAGAGCCGCGAGGCGATCGCCACCGGCATCGCCGCCGAGACCGGCGCAACAGTCGTGCCGAGCTTCGACGACCCGGACATTGTTGCCGGTCAGGGGACCATCGGGCTGGAGATCGCGGCCGAGTTTGGCGCGGAGCCATCGGCGGTGGTGGTTCCCTGCGGCGGCGGCGGGCTGGCGAGCGGAATCGCGCTGGCGCTGCCCAATTCGAGGATCGTCGCGGTGGAGCCTGAGGGTTGGGACGATATGCGCCGCTCGCTAGAGGCGGGTCGGATCGTGCCGGTTGAGCAGGATGCGCCGGCGACCTTGTGCGACGCGCTCCAGACCCCGCGAGTATCCCCCATCACATTCGGAATCTTCGAAAATCGCGGAGTCGAGGTTGTCACGGTCAGCGACGCCGACGTCGAGGCTGCAATCCGCTTCGCATGGAAGAAGCATCGCCTGGTCGTCGAACCAGGCGGTGCGGTCGCGCTTGCGGCGGTGATGGCGAGCAAGGTGCGGCTACACGAAGATTCGGTGATTGTGCTGTCGGGTGGGAATGTAGACCCTGCGCTCCACGCGCGGATCGTTGGCAAGAGCGCTTAAGCCGCTCCGCGCGCGCGAAATTCGCCTGGCGCGACCTGGGTAGGGCTCGAATCCTCGATCAGCTTGGTGAGCGAGTCGAGCTCGGTGGCAAGGGTCTCGAGCTCGGCGGCGAGGAATTGGCGGTCGTCGCCCGGAATCGCTTCCGAGGCGTCGATCAGGGTTTCGAGCATCATCGCGATGCACGGCAGGATCGTTTCCTCGATCCGCTCGAATGCATCGTTGAGATGCGCCTGGGCTTCCGGGTGCCGCATGGAGCGGTCTATGACCCGAACAGGGTTAAATGTTGGTGAAAAGGGGGGGAAATGCAGACGATGAGCGATTGGGTGATGGCGCTCGCGGTGATCGCCGCCTTCCTGCTCATCGCCGGCGGGGTTCGTCTCGCTCGCGCCCGCCAGTCGCGTAAGCAGGGCGTGTTGATGATCGTCGCGGCGCTCGTCATCTTCATGAACGTGATGATCTGGACGCTGTGAGCCGCGCGGTGTTCCGATTCGAGCGCGCGCTCGCCCGCCAATCGGCGCCAAGCGTCGTCGGCGGCATATCGAGCGCCGGGACACCGCCCGACCATGAGCGGCTGGCAACCGAGCATCAAGCCTATCTGGCCGCGCTGACCGCAGCGGGCGTGGAGGTGGAGGTGCTCGACCCGCTGCCCGAATATCCCGACTCGGTTTTCGTCGAGGACGCGGCCTTCGTGCTTCCCGAGGGCGCAATCGTGCTCCGCCCTGGGGCCCCGTCCCGAGCCGGCGAGGCGGCGGCGATCGCGCAGGCCGTCGAGCGCCATTTCGGCGAAGTCGAGCGGATCGAATCGGGCATGATCGACGGCGGCGACATCCTCATCCTCCCGAACGCGATCCTCGTCGGCTTGTCGGCGCGCACCGATCGCGAAGGGGCCGAGCGCTTCGCGCACTGGGCTGGCCGGGTCGGGCGATCGGTGCGGGTGGTCGACACGCCCCCCGGCCTTCTGCACCTCAAAAGCGGCTGCTCGCTGCTCGGCGAGGAGCTAGTGCTGGCGACGCCGGAGGCGGCGGAGCGCGGCCTGTTCGAGGGCCTGGAGGTGGTCGTGACGGCCGACGGCGAGGCCAACGTCGCCAATGCGATCCGGGTCAACGATCATCTGCTGATCACCGCCGGCGCGCCGCGTTCGGCGGAGATCCTCGAGAGGCTCGGTTTCACCGTCGTTCCGCTCGCAACCCGGGAAATCGAGAAACTCGACGCCGGGCTGTCGTGCATGTCGCTGCGCTGGTGAAACCGACCCTTAAGAGCGCGACGAGCGCGACGGGATCGACGGCTTGATCGGGTCGGTGGCCAGCCGCATGTCGAGATAATCATCGACCGACTTCATCAGCAGGTCGAGCTCGCTCGCGAAGAAATGGTTGGCGCCGGGGATGAGGTCATACTGGATGGTGATGTGGCGCTGGGTGCGAAGCTTGTCGACCAGCTTCTGGACCGCGCTCGGGGTCACCACTTCGTCGGCCTCGCCCTGGATGATGATGCCGGAGGACGGACAGGGAGCGAGGAAGCTGAAATCATACATGTTCGCCGGCGGCGCGATCGAGATGAAGCCACGGATCTCGGGACGGCGCATGAGCAGCTGCATCCCGATCCAGGCGCCGAAGCTCACGCCGGCGATCCAGGTGGTCTCCGCTTCGGGGTGGATTTGCTGGACCCAGTCGAGCGCGGATGCTGCATCGGAGAGCTCGCCGATGCCATTGTCGAACACGCCCTGGCTCTTGCCGACTCCGCGGAAGTTGAAGCGCAGGGTCGCGAAGCCGCGGCGGACGAACGTCTGGTAGAGCAATTGCACGACCTTGTTGTTCATCGTGCCGCCGGCCTGGGGGTGCGAATGGAGGATCATCGCCACCGGGGCGCGGGGCCGCGGGCCCGGGTGGAAACGGCCTTCGAGACGACCCTCGGGGCCGGGAAAGATGACTTCGGGCATGGGCTCTCGACTGATGGTAGGGACCGGCCGCTCCGACAGGTGCGAAGCTCGGGCGGAGCCTATATAGGGTTGGCACCTTTTCTGGCAATCGCGACCAACGGCCCCGAGGATCAATGACCCGAATCTATCTCGACCATGCTTCGACCACGCCGGTGATTCGCGAGGCCCGCGAGGCCTTCGCCGATGCGCTGGAGTGCTGGTCCAACCCCAATTCGCCCCACCACGAGGGCCGCGGCTGCCGCGCCCGGCTCGAGGCGGCGCGCGAGGAGATCAAACGGGTTCTGGACTGGCCACACGACGTCATCTTCACGTCGGGCGCGAGCGAAAGCGTCGAGATCGCCGGGCGGCGGGCGAAGGTCGCGGGCCGTGCGCATGGCTCGACCGAGCATGCGATCGTTCCTTATGCGATGGGCGACGGCTCGATCGAGATTCCGGTCGGGCCGGATGGCCTGATCGACGAGTCGGCGCTCGATGGCGTTCTGGCCGAAGGTCCAGCGCTGGTCGCGATCCAATCGGTCAATAATGAGACCGGAGTGATCCAACCGCTCGACCGGCTCGCGCCGAAAATCCGCGAAGCTGGATCGCTGCTGCTCGCCGATTGCGCCCAGTCGGCCTCGAAGATGCCGCTCCCCGACGCCGACTTCATTGCCATTTGCGGCCACAAGCTCGGTGGCCCGCCGGGCGCGGGAGCGCTGTTGGTCAAGGACCTGGCGACGCTCGAGCCCTGTGGTGGCGGGCAGGAACAGGGCTATCGCCGCGGAACTCAGGATGTGCCCGGAGCAGTGGCGTTCGCCGCCGCGCTGTCTGCCCGGCCCTATGATATGGAACGGCTCGCCGATCTTCGACGCCGGCTCGAGGAAGGGGTCGAGGCAGCCGGCGGTGCGATCGTGACCAAGGGCGCGCCGAGGACTCCGACCATTGGAGCGATCTCGCTGCCGGGCTCGACTAGCATGGCGATGCTCGCTCGTCTCGATCTCGCCGGAATCGCCGTCAGCGCGGGGAGCGCCTGCTCGTCGGGCAAGGCCAAGGCCAGCCATGTGCTCGCGGCGATGGGCGTCGAGCCCGAGATCGCGGCGGGCTATCTCCGGATCAGCTTCGGGCCGGACACGAACGACGCGGACGTCGACGCCTTCCTCGCCGAATTCGGCCGGATCGCCGAGCAACGATCGCGCGCCGCATGATCTATCTCGATTACCAGGCGACAACGCCGCCCGCGCCCGAAGTCGTCCACGCGATGGCGCCGTGGGCTGGCGAGCGTTTCGCCAACCCGCACTCGCCCTCGAAATGGGGACGCGAAGCCGAGGCGGCGATCGAGCATGCGCGGTCGCTGGTCGAACGCGCGCTGGGCCTTGAAGGCGGGCGGGTCGCCTTCACCGGAAATGCGACCGAAGCGATCAATTGGGCGCTCAAGGGAACGATGGAAAAAGCGCCCAAGACGCGCAATCGGATCGTCACCATCGCGACCGAACATGCCGCGGTGCTGGACAGCTGCGAATGGCTGGCCGGCCGAGGTTATGAGGTGACTGTCCTCCCGGTCGGAAGCGACGGGCTGGTCGACCTCGAGGGCGCCCACAACGCGATCGATGAGCGGGTCGCCATCGTCGCCGTGATGTTGGTCAACAACGAAATCGGGGTCATTCAGCCGCTCAGCAAGATCGCGCGGATGGCGCGCTCAGCCGGGGCACTGACCCTGTGCGACGCAGTGCAGGCGTTCGGCCGGATCGAGGTCAGGGAGGGGCCCGACCTTGTCGCCCTCTCGGCTCACAAGATCCACGGCCCCAAGGGCATCGGTGCCTTGTGGATGCGCAAAGGAGCCGAGCCCGCCGAACTGATCCACGGCGGCAGGCAGGAGCTGGGACTGCGCTCGGGCACCTTGTCGCCGGCATTGTGCGTCGGCTTCGGAGCGGCGGCGAAGCTGTGCCAGGAACGGATGACCCGCGACCAGGACCATGTCGGAAAACTTGCCATCGCCGCGCGCGATGCTCTCGGTCCGGGCTGGACCGTCAACGGAAGCATCGACTGCCGCTATGACGGCAACCTCAACATCCGCCGCGACGGAGTCGATGGGGCGCGGCTCATCGCCGACCTACGCGACATTGCCTTCTCATTGGGCTCGGCCTGCGCCAGCGGGTCGGGCCGGCCGAGCCATGTGCTGAAGGCGCTCGGGCTCGACTATCGCGAGGCGCGCTCGTCGATCCGTTTGGGCTTCGGCCGCTACACGACCAGGAAGGAGCTGGTCGACGCTTGTCGGAGGATTGCCGCGGCAGCCGAGCGCCAGGAGACGGTCGAGGCGTGACCCTGGTGCGATTTTTCCGCTCGGACGGAACGCTCGACCGCGAAATCGAGTCGAAGAGCGGCGAACGGCTGCTCGATACCGCGTGGCGGGCGGGGCAGCCGCTCGAAGGAGCGTGCGAGGGCGTGATGGCTTGCTCGACCTGCCACGTCCTCGTCGCCGAAGCGGATTTCGCGAAGCTCGCGCCGGCGAGCGAAGAGGAAGAGGATCTGCTCGACCTCGCGGCGTTCGCCGGGCGCACTTCGCGTCTCGCGTGCCAGATCCTGCTCGATGGTTCGCTGGAGCGGCTCGACGTCACGATTCCGCCCGGGGCGGCGAACTGGATGGGGCGCTAGCAACGTCTTGCGGGGAAGGGGATTTGCCCCCATATGCCCGCCCGGAAGTCGGCGGACGGCGCGCTCGTTGACCTGGTCAGATCCGGAAGGAAGCAGCCAAAGCGATTTTGCTCCGGGTCGTCGGCTTCCACCCTTTCTCGTTAGACAGCGGGCGCATCCGTCCTAAATAGGGCGCAATGTCCGATTCCCCCGCAAGCACCCCCGAAGACAAGCCGCCGAGCGCGGCCGAGTTAGAGGCCGAGGGCCAGGCGGCGATGTTCGGCGATCCTGCTCCCGCACCGGCTCCGGTCCCGGCAACGTCCGGCGCCTATCGCGTCCTCGCCCGCAAGTACCGCCCGCAGACCTTCGCCGAGCTGATTGGCCAGGATGCGATGGTGCAGACGCTCGCCAATGCGATCGAGCGCGATCGGATCGCCCATGCCTTCCTCCTCACCGGCGTGCGCGGGGTCGGCAAGACCTCGACCGCCAGGCTCGTCGCCAAGGCGCTGAACTGTGTCGGCCCGGACGGGCAGGGCGGCCCGACCATCACTCCGTGCAACCAGTGCGATCCGTGCCGGGCGATCGCCGAGGGGCGCCACATCGACGTGATCGAGATGGACGCCGCTTCGCACACCGGGGTCGACGACATCCGCGAGATCATCGACGCGGTTCGCTACGCCTCGGTCAGCGCGCGCTATAAAATCTACATCATCGACGAAGTGCACATGCTCTCGAAGCCGGCGTTCAACGCGCTGCTGAAGACGCTCGAGGAGCCGCCCCCGCACGTCAAATTCCTGTTCGCGACGACCGAGTCGGCCAAGGTGCCGGTGACGGTCCTGTCGCGCTGCCAGCGCTTCGACCTCAGGCGAATCCCGGGCGAAAAGCTCGCCGCCCACTTCGGCGAAATTGCCAAGGCCGAGGGGGTCGAGGTCGAGCCCGAGGCGCTGGCGATGATCGCACGGGCGGCGGAGGGATCGGCCCGCGACGGCCTGTCGATCCTCGACCAGGCGATCGCCCACGGCAGCGGCAAGGTCGAGGCAGCCGAGGTTCGCGACATGCTCGGCCTGGCCGATCGCGGACGAATCCGGCGGCTGCTCGAGACGGTGCTTGGCGGGGATACCGCCGCCGCGCTCGGGCAATTGGACGAGGCGCACGAGCTCGGCATCGACCCCGTCCAGCTGCTCCGCGGGATGATGGAAACGCTCCATATGGCGACCCGCGCCAAGGCGGGGGCGAGGCCCGATGCGCTGCAGTCGGCGGAGGAGCGCGACTCGGCCGAAGCCATGGCGGGAAAGCTCGGCTGGGCGACTCTTCACCGTTTGTGGCAGATGCTTCTCAAGGGGCTGACCGACGTCGGGATCGCGCCCGACCCGCGCGAGGCGGCCGAGATGGCGCTGCTTCGGCTGATCCACGCCGCCGAGCTGCCCGATCCGGCGGCGCTGATCGCGCAGCTGAGCGGGGAGGGGGCGAGCGCTTCGAAGGCGATAAACGCGGCTCCCGGAAACGGGACATCGGCGCGCCTGCCAGCGGATTTCCGGGCGCTGATCGCGCTGCTCGAGCAAGGCGGGAAGCACCAGCTCGCGCTCCAGCTCCACGACCAGGTCGGGCTGGTCCGGTTCGCGCCTCCCGAGGTTGCATTGAAGCCGCTCCGGCCGGTCGGCGGCGACTGGGCCCGCGACCTCGCGGCGCAATTGAAGACACTGACTGGGGCGGCGTGGAAAGTGACCCTGTCGGACGAGGAGGGCGAGCCCTCGCTGCTCCAGCAAGAGAAGATGGCCGAGGACAAGGCCCGCGCAGACCTGCTCGCCGATCCTAATGTCGCCGCGGTGATGGATGTCTTCCCCGAGGCCGAACTCGAACCCTCAAGCAAAGGCGCCTGACATGCCCGATTTCGACGAAATCCTGAAAATGGCGGCCAATGCCCAGGTCGAGCTGCAGAAAGCGCAGGACGCGCTCGAACATCTCGAGGTCGAGGGGCAAGCGGGCGGCGGGCTGGTCAAGATCCGCGCCACCGCGAAGGGACGAATCCTCGGCGTGGCGATCGACGACAGCCTGCTCGATGCAGCCGAGAAGGAAACGCTCGAAGACTTGGTCGCCGCGGCGATCAACGATGCCCGCGCCGAGGCCGATGCCGTCGCCAATGCCGAGATGCAGAAGATGACCAGCGGCCTCGCGCTCCCGCCCGGCTTCAACCTTCCGTAGGCGCCTCAACGCGTTTGCATGATCGGAGGGTGGATTTGGCGCCGCCCATCCCCTAACTGCGCCGCAGCTCCACGCTCACCAAGGAAATCGCGACCCAATGGCCGCCCAGTACAGCTATGTGATGAAGGGCCTGGTCAAGGCCTTCCCGGGACAGAAGCCGATCCTCAACGGCATCCACCTCCAATTCTACCGCGACGCCAAGATCGGGATCGTCGGCCCCAACGGTTCGGGCAAGTCGACCCTGATGAAGATCATGGCCGGGCGCGACACGGAGTTTCAGGGCGAGGCCTGGCCCGGCGAGGGGATCACCGTCGGCTATCTCGAGCAGGAGCCGCAGCTCGACCCGACCAAGACGGTCAAGGAGAATGTCATGGACGGGGTTCGCCCGATCGCCGACATGCTCGAGCGGTTCAACGCGATCAGCGCGCAAATGGCCGACCCGCGGCGACGATTTCGACGCGCTGATGGCGGAAATGGGCGAATTGCAGGAGAAGATCGACGCGGTCGACGGCTGGACGCTCGACAACCAGCTCGAGATCGCGATGGACGCACTGCGCTGCCCGCCGGGCGATGCCCGCGTCGACAATCTGTCAGGCGGCGAGAAAAGGCGCGTGGCGCTGACCCGCCTGCTGCTCGAAAAGCCCGACATCCTGCTGCTCGACGAGCCTACCAACCACCTCGACGCCGAAAGCGTCCAGTGGCTCGAGAAGCATCTCGTCGATTATCCGGGCAACGTCATCCTCGTCACCCACGACCGCTATTTCCTCGACAATGTCGTCAACTGGATCCTGGAATTGGATCGCGGGCGCTATTACGTCTACGAAGGAAACTACTCCACCTATCTGGAAAAGAAGGCGAAACGCCTCCAGCAGGAAGAGCGGGAAGAGGCCGGCAAGCAAAAAGCGATCGCCGACGAATTGGAGTGGATCCGGCGCTCGCCCAAGGCCCGCCAGGCCAAGTCCAAGGCCCGCATCAAGGCCTTCGACCAGCTCGTCGCGGCGCAGGAGAACCGAATCCCGACCAAGGGCGAGATCCTCATCCAGATGCCCGAGCGTCTCGGCGGCAAGGTCATCGAGGTCGAAGGCGTGACCAAGGCCTATGGCGACAAATTGCTGTTCGAGAATCTCTCGTTCACCCTCCCGCCGGGCGGGATCGTCGGGGTGATCGGCCCCAATGGCGCGGGCAAGACGACCCTGTTCAGGCTCATCACCGGCCAGGAGACGCCGGACGAGGGCAAGATCGACATCGGCCCGACCGTCCACCTGGGTTATGTCGACCAGAGCCGCGACGCGCTCGACCCCAAGAAGAACGTGTGGGAGGAGATTTCGGACGGGCTCGACATCTTCAAGCTCGGCAAGCACGAAGTCGGGACCCGCGCTTATGTCGGGGCATTCAACTTTCGCGGTCCCGACCAGCAGAAGAAGGTCGGCCAGCTCTCGGGCGGCGAGCGAAACCGCGTGCACATGGCAAAGATGCTCAAGGATGGCGGCAACGTCCTGCTGCTCGACGAGCCGACGAATGATCTCGACGTCGAGACGCTGCGCGCGCTCGAAGAGGCGCTCGAGAATTTCGCCGGCTGCGCGGTGGTGATCAGCCACGACCGCTTCTTCCTCGACCGGCTCGCGACCCACATCCTGGCGTTCGAGGGCGACAGCCAGGTCGAATGGTTCGAGGGCAATTTCGAATCCTATGAGGAAGACAAGCGCCGCCGCCTCGGCCCCGAAGCCGACCGCCCGCACCGGACAACGTACCGGAAACTGCAGAGGTAGTGACGGCCAGCACATTGCGTCTCATCGAGGAACAATAGGTATGTCAGCCAAAATTGGATTGTGGGAGCATTTCACCCGACTGTTTGATTTCAAAGGTCGCGAAGACCGCCCGAGTTTCTGGCCTTATGCCGCCTTGGTTTTTGTGATTGTCATGGTGGCTGGCATGGCGATCTTTATCCCCATGATGGGACGGTCGATGAGTGCGATGCAGGATTATGCTGCGCGGCACCCTGATCAGGCGACCATCACCTCGGGACCGGGCCAATATTCGATTTCGGTAGAAGGTCACCATCCCGAGTTCTTCGACACGGGTTCAATGGCCATTTACCTTTCTGTGACTTTCGGACTTGCCATCCTGCTCTATGCTGCAGCGGTTGTGCGGCGGTTGCATGATCGCGGTAAGTCGGGAGCGTGGGGTCTGATGCCGCTACCCTTCATCATCTATTCCTCGATCATGATGCCTCAAATGTTCGGATCGTTCGGCAGTGGTCGAGGACCAAACATGGTTCTGTTTTTCTCGATCTTCTTCAGCAACGTGCTTTACATCATTGCCCTGATCACGTTGGTCGTGTTCCTCGCCGGCAGCAGCGATCCAAAGCCCAATAGCTATGATGCGCCAAGCGGGTAATTGGTACTGCGGAACTCGTCGCGCTGTTCAATCGCCGCTCGGCTCGTAGCCGAAGCGGCTGACCCACGGTTCGAGGATCGGCAGGACCGGGGCCATCTGGTCGCGGTAGCGGCGCCAGGCGCCCTGGCCTTCGCTGTTGAGGCCGCGGGCGAGCTGGGCCGCGCTGGGCGTGGAGATTTCGCGCGAACGGGCGGCGGCGGCGACATCGGCCATCTTCTCGTACCATTCCAGATCGACAAAATCGCACACGGCGCGGGCGGTGCCCTCGAAATCCTCGACCAGATTTTCGTAGCGGACGATGTGCTGGGGGACCGGAAGGCAATCGCGGTAGACGTCGGCCAGGCGCATCACCGCGTCATAATAAGCCGCTGCGCCCTCGAGGCTCAGGAACTCGAACATCGCGGCGTTCATCCCGAAGCGCCGGCGGAAGCAGCTCAGCACCACGTCGCGCGGATCGCGGACCGCGAACAGCACGCGGGCGTTCGGAAAGAGCTCGCTGATCAGCGGCAGCAGCACGGTGGCGAGTGGCATCTTGTCGATGAACACGCGCCCGCGCGGTTCGACGCCGAAGCCGCGCACCGCGGTCCAATAAGCCTCCCGCTGCTGACGCGCCTCGTCCAAGCCGATGCGCGACAGCTTCTCGAGGCCTTCATTGTTCGCGAGATAGGCGCCGGCGGCCTGCGCCAGGCTTGCCTTTTCCTCCAGGGTAACGACGTCCGGGTGCCCGGCCAGCACCGACTCGAGCAAGGTCGTGCCCGAGCGGGGGAAGCCGACCAGGAAGACATGCGACCTCGGATCGTCCGCTGCCGGAGGAGCCTCTGGCTGAAGCCGCCACGCCTCGGCGTCCGCTGCCTCGAACCAGCGCACCAGGCGGAGGGCGTGGCCCAGCGCGGTTTCCTGGCCGGGCGCTTCGAAGGCGGCGTTGAGCGACCGCAGCTGCGCGTTCGATGCCTCATAGGCCTTGAACGCCCGGGCAGCATCGCCCTGGGCATCGTTGAAATCGCCGACCAGGCCGAGGACGATCGCCCGGTTGACCCCAGTCAAGGCGGGATCCGCATAAAGCTCGGCGAGGCGGCGGCCCGCGGAGTCCAGCTGCCTGTCCTGAAGCTCGGCAAACGCCAGCGACATTCGGGCCAGCACATTGGCCGGGTCGAGAGTCAAGGCACGCTCGGCCCAGATGCGGGCCGACGCCGTATCGCCCGCCTGCGCGTCCAGCCAGGCGAGGCTGGCGCGGGCCTCGGCATGGCCGGGGTCCAGCTCGGCGGTGCGTTCGTAGGCGGACCGAGCCCCGTTCAGGTCGTCGCTGTTCTCCAGCGCCGCGCCGCGCTCGAAATGAGCGGCGGCCTCGTTTCGGTTGGTGCGCGCGTCGGCCGTCATCGGCCTTCGGTCTTGCCTTGCCGCCGCCGCGCGTCAATCGTTAGGACATGATCGCCTTCACCTCGCTGCTGTGGATTTGGAAGGGGGAGGCGGCGGGGCGGTGGTACTTCCTGACCGTGCCCGAGGAGCAGTCGGCCGAGATCAAGGCGCAGGCCTTCTCGCTTCCCCGGGGGTTCGGGTCGGTGCGGGTCGAGGCGGCCATCGGGGACGTGCGATGGCGCACCTCGGTCTTCCCGCTCAACACGGGCGGCTACCTGCTCCCGGTCAAGGCCGAGATCCGCAAGCGCGCCAAGCTCGCCGCGGGCGACGAAGTCGCCGTCGATCTGACCTTGCTCGACTAGCCCGCGTCGGGGGATTCGGCGTGGTGGTGACGAACGCGCTTGGTCCGGCTGTTGTCGATGCTCCACGCGCCCGGCCCGGCCGCGGCGATGTAGAGGAAGATGAAGCAGAACAGGATCGCCGGCTCGCCATTGTTGACCGACGGGAAAGTCGATTGCGGAGCGTGGAACATCCAGTAGGCGACCGCCATCTCGCCGGACAGGATGAAAGCGACGAAGCGACTCAAGAGTCCGACCAGAAGCAGCAATCCGCCGACCAGCTCGAGGATCGCGCCGATCCAAAGCAGCGAGCCGACTGGGGGCAATTCGCCCATCGGGAGGGGCGGGAAACCGAACAGCTTCGAGGTGCCGTGGAGCAGGAACAGCAAGGCGGCGACGATCCTGAGCAGGCCGAGCGCCTTGTCGGCGTAGCGTGTGTCTTCGAACATTTGGTCCCCTCCGTTGAAAATCAGCTGCAGGTGGTCATCGGGTTCGAGCATAAGGCGTCGGGCGCCATCCAGCCGCGGGTCTTGTCGTCGACGATCACTTCGACCCAGCGGCCGCGGCACCCGACGACATCGAGCATATTGCCGTCGGGAATGAGCCGCATGATCCGCGGCGCGGTCGTCGCCGGCCGCGTGTAGAGCCGATGGTCGCCTCCGGCGATACTCAGCACCAGTTGCGAGCGGTGAATCCAGGCGGTTCCCGCGAATATTTGCTTATCCTGCTCGGCATCGACGATGCGATCGAGCCGATACCAACTGCCCTCGCGGTCGGTGACGTGAACCTCGACCGGCGCCGCCGAGTCGATCGTCATCACCACTTTCGCCTTCGATGAAGGGGCCGAGCGGACATTGGTCGGGGTATATCGCGCATCGCCGGTCGCGGCCATGAAATCGCATTGTGTGGCCGGGACTGCAGCGGGCGCGGCGGAGCCTGCCGCAAGGGCAATCATCGCCGACGCCAGCCGGGTCGCCATTCGCTTCCCCCGTTCGATCCGGGGTAGACGCTGATGGGCCAGGACCGCACTGTCAACCGTCGGTGCCGGCCGCGGTAGGGCCTAGAGCGGCACGTCGGCCTGGTGCTCGCGCTGCTGGTCCTTGCCCGGATCGATGTCGAACAGGCTCTTGAGCGCGGCAGCCTTGAGGGTCTGTCCCGTCGTCGATTCCCAAATTTCGGCGCGAGTCGCGTCGAAGCGGACGAGGAGAAGGTTGGGGTCGTCCTTGCCGTCCTTGTACCAGACCGCAACGAACGGGTTCCACAGCCGTTCGATCACCGCGCGGTCGTTGGCGATGTGGAGCGTGCCGTGGATGTGGGCGAAAATGCCATGGCCCTTGGAGACGAAGGTCGCGACGGCCCGAGCGCCGTCGGTCAAATCCTGACCAATCCCCTCGTTCTTCGAAGCGAAGAAGAAAATCGGGCCGCCGTTTTCCTCGTCGGCGCCCTCGGGCAAATCGACCTGGGCGGTCATCGGCCGGGTGCGGTCGTCGTCGACCCCGTCGAGACCGAGCATGATCGTGCGGTCGCTCTGAAGCTCCTTCCAGAACCTCTTCCTCAGGCGGGTCTCGGGGCTTTCGTCTTTGCCGAACATGCTCGCGTCTCCTGGCTGTTACACAGGAAACGGTAGGGCACAGGGCGGGTTCCGTTTAGCGAAGCCGCTTGACGAGGATGCTTCCATCCTCGGCGCTCTTGACCTCGAAATTGGGCACCGCCTTGATCAGCTCGGACAGGCGGGTGAAGCCGTAGTTGCGCGCGGCGAAGCTCGACACCGCCTTGGCGCGCTGGCCGAGCTCGGAGAGCGGCGTATAGCCCTCCTCGTCGCGCTTGGACGCCTTGTAGGCCGAACCGAGCACCTGCAGCAGCTCCGAGTCGACCGGCCGCTGCCCCTTTTCCGTCTTGGGTTGCTCGAGCTGCTCCGCATCGTCGAGCCCGAGCGCGCCGACGTCGAAAAATCGGGTGCAGGCCTCGCGGAAACTCTCGGGCGTCTTGGCGGTCCCGAAGCCGTAGACTGGAAGACCGTCTTCCTTGATCCGCTGGGCGAGGGGCAGGAAGTCGCTGTCCGAGGACATCAGCCCGAAGCCGTCGACATGGCCGCGGTAGAGCAAGTCCATCGCGTCGATGGTCATGCGCATGTCGGTCGCGCCCTTGCCCTTGGCGACGTCGAACTGCTGGATCGGAACGATCGAATAGCGTCCGGACAAATTGCCCCAGCTCTTGAGGCTGGTCTTGGCCCAATTGCCGTAGGCGCGGCGGATGTTGATCGTGCCAAGCTCGCCCAGAACCAGCAAAACCTCGTCGAGATGCTCGGGGCTCGCGTTGTCGGCGTCGATCAGCAGAGCGATATTGGCTTCCTGTTCGATCACCCGGTCGCGCATTCCGATTCCTTTTTTTCCTGTCTAGCGAAGCCGCGCGGATTGGCCAGCGCTCCGGAGCCGGTGCGCCACGACCGGACGCAAAACTTGGATCGATGCAGGAACGAAACGCCTTCTCAAGCACTGTTACGCCGATGGGGGCAGGTTGTTGCGAAGGAAACGAGAGATGAAAAGAGTTGCAATTGCGGCCGCGCTCGCCAGCGTTTCGCTGGCCGGCTGCGCCACTTATCCGAACCAATACGGCTACGATCCTTATTATAACCAGGGCTATGGCAACCCCAACAGCCAGATGGGCAATGCCGCCACTGGCGCCGCCGTCGGCGCTGCCGGCGGAGCGATTGCCGGCGCGGTGATCCCGGGTGTCAGCACGGTCGAAGGCGCGATCGCCGGTGCGGTGCTCGGCGGCGTACTTGGAGCGGTCGTCAACAACCGCCAATATTATCGCGATACCCGCGGCTATTGCTATTATGTCGATCAGTACGGTCAGCCGCATTACGACTATAACGTTCGCTGCTAGTCACGCGCACCTGTAACGAGTGAAAACCTAGACGGGGCGGAAGGCATCTTCCGCCTCGTCGAGCATGTAGAGCACGCCTTCCGCGATCGAGAAGTGCGCGCCGTGGAGCATCAGCGATCCGTCGCGCTCCCGGTCGGCGATCCACGGGAAGGTGCGCAGGTTGGCGAGGCTGACCTTCACCGCCTCCTGCTCCATTTCCAGGAAAGCCTTCGAGTCGAGCTCGTCGTGCCTCGCACGGACCTTTTCGCGCGCGCCGTCCAGCATCCGCACCCAATCCGCGATGAAATGGCCTTCGCCGGGCTCGGTGTCGGCGAACTGGCCGGTGAGCGCGGCCGCGCAGCCGCCGCACAAGCCGTGGCCCATGACCAGAATCTCAGCGACGCCAAGCTGGGTGACAGCAAACTCGAGCGCGGCGGACACGCCGTGATAACCGCGGCTGGTCTCGTAGGGCGGGGACAAAGCGGCGACGTTGCGGACGACGAAGATCTCGCCGGGGCGGACGTCGAAGATCTGCGACGGCTCGACCCGGCTGTCCGAACAGGCGATGATCATGATCTTCGGGCTCTGGCCCTCGGCCAATTCGCTCCAGCGGGCGCGCTCCGTGGCCCAGTCATGCTCGCGGAAGCGGCGGTAGCCGTCGATCAGTCGACCCAAGTGTTCCATGGCCGGAGCGGGTAGATTGGGCGGCAAGGGGTGGCAAGGGCGCGACGCAATCGCTATCTCGCCGCCGATGAACGCACCGCTTCCCGTGCCACCTCGCCAGCGCAAGCCCGACTGGATCCGGGTCAAGGCGCCGGTCAGCGAAGGCTATCACAACACCCGAAGGCTGATGCGCGAGCTGGGCCTGGCCACGGTGTGCGAGGAAGCGGCCTGCCCGAACATCGGCGAATGCTGGACCAAGAAGCACGCCACGGTGATGATCCTCGGCGACACCTGCACGCGGGCCTGCGCCTTCTGCAACGTCAAGACGGGGATGCCGCGCGCGGTCGACCCGCTGGAGCCCGAGCATGTCGCGATCGCGGCGGCCGAATTGGGCCTGCAGCATATCGTCGTCACCAGCGTCGACCGCGACGATCTGCCCGACGGCGGCGCGAGCCAGTTCGTCAAGGTGATCGAGGCGCTTCGCCGCAACACGCCGAACACCACGATCGAAATCCTGACCCCCGATTTCCGCAACAAGCACGAGGCCGCGATCGAGGCGATCGTCGCGGCGCGGCCCGACGTCTATCAACCACAACCTCGAAACGGTACCGCGGCTCTATCCGACGATCCGGCCCGGCGCGCGTTATTATGCCTCGCTGCGGCTGCTCGAGACGGTCAAGACGCTCGACCCGACGATCTTCACCAAGTCGGGAGTCATGGTCGGGCTGGGCGAGGAGCGGCTCGAGGTCCACCAGGTGATGGACGACATGCGCTCGGCCGACGTCGATTTCCTGACCATGGGCCAATATCTGCAGCCGACCCCGCGCCACGCGAGCGTCGAGGAGTTCGTGACCCCGCAGGCGTTCGACGCTTATGCGGCGATCGCGCGGGCCAAGGGCTTCCTGCTGGTCGCGGCGAGCCCGCTGACCCGCTCGAGCTATCATGCCGGCGACGATTTCGCGAAGATGAAGGCGGCGCGGGAGGCACAACTGGCGCGGGCGGGAGCCTGATGCCGCGCCACAGCGAGACCCGGTTCCTGCCGTATACGCCCGACCAATTGTTCGACCTCGTCGCCGACGTCGGCAATTACGACAAATTCCTGCCGTGGGTGGTCGCGGTGCGGGTGCGCTCGTCGAGCGAGACCGAGACGGTCGCCGACCTGGTCGTCGGGTTCAACGCGTTCAAGGAACGATTCACCAGCCGGGTGGCCAAGGAGCGGCCGCACAGGATCTGCGTCGATTATATCGAGGGGCCGCTCAAATTTCTTCACAACGAATGGAAGTTCGAGCCCGCAAGTGGCGGAACGAACGTCCATTTTTCGGTCGATTTCGCGTTCAAAAGCCGCTTGTTCGAAAGCCTTGCGGGAGCGATGTTCGACCGCGCCCTGAGGCGCATGATCACCGCATTCGAGCAGCGCGCCGCCGAGCTTTACGGCATCAGCAGGTCGAGCGCGCAGAGCGCGGCCTGAAGCCGCACCCCCGATCGGGTGTCCTCCTCGAAGAATTTCTGGTCGGCGATGATCTTGGCCGGGTCCGCGTCACGCTCGGCGCGGGCGAAGACCACGGTCCCGACCGGTTTCGACGGAGTCCCGCCGCCGGGACCGGCGATCCCGGTGATCGCGACCGCGACATCGGCATCGGAAGCGGCAAGGGCGCCGCGGGCCATCGCCCAGGCGGTCGCAACGCTGACCGCACCGAACGTCTCGACCACCTCGCTCGACACGCCGAGCTCGCTGCACTTGGCGGCGTTGGAATAGGTGACGTAGCCGGCCTCGAACACATCGGAGGAGCCGGGGATCTCGGTCAGCGCGGCCGAAACCAGCCCGCCGGTGCAGCTCTCGGCGACCGCGAGCTTGCGACCGGCGGCTCGGTTGGCCTCGACGACCTCGCGCGCCTTGTCGACCAGTTCGGCGGGAAGAAGATAGTCGCTCAAGCCTTTATACCCATTCGAATATTCGCGACCGCCTGAGCCGCAATTCCCTCGCCGCGCCCGGTGAAGCCAAGCCGCTCGGTCGTCGTCGCCTTGACGCTGACTCGGCCAGGTTCGAGCGCCAGGATCTCGGCGATCCGCTGGCGCATCGCGGCGCGGTGCGGGCCGACCTGCGGCGCCTCCGCGATTAAAGTACAATCGACAGCGTCGATGATTGCTCCCTCGGAGCGGATCAGCGCCGCAGCGTGAGCCAGGAACATGCCCGAAGTCCGCACCTTTCCATTGCGGGTCGGACGGGCGGGAAGTGCTCGCCAATGTCGCCGAGGCCCGCCGCGCCGAGCAAGGCGTCGGTGATCGCATGGAGCACGACGTCGGCGTCGCTGTGGCCGGCTAGCCCGCGGTCGTGGGGGATGGCGATCCCGCCGAGCATCAGCGGGCCTTCGCCGCCGAAGGCATGGACGTCGAAGCCCATGCCGGTGCGCGGGACCATGGCTCCGGCGAGCCAGCGCTCGGCGCGGGCCAGGTCCTCGGCGGTGGTGATCTTGTCGAGCTCAGGGGAGCCCGCGACCGTCGCCACGGTCAATCCGGCGGCGGTGAGCACGCTGGTTTCGTCGGTCGGCGGGACCGGGCCGGTCCAGGCCGAATAGGCCGAGCGGAGCGCCTCCGTGCGCGCCGCCTGGGGAGTCTGGACCCGGACCAGGCCCGAGCGGTCGACCGGCTCGCCTAGCTCGGCCGCCCGAGCGGGCGATCGTGTCGCTGACTGCAACGACGGGCGCCGCGCCGTCGTGGAACTCGAGCGCGGCGACGAGGCGATCGATGACGTCATGAGGGCAAAAGGGGCGCGCGGCATCATGGACCAGCACCGCATCGTCCTCGACCTCGGCAAGCCCGGCGCGAACCGAATCCGCGCGCTCCGCGCCGCCTTCGACCGGCTCGCCGACGTCGAGGCCGTCGAGGGCAGCGGCGGCGAGCTCTTGCTGTCCCGTGCCGATCACGACCCGGGTCCGCCGCACCGCCGGATGCCGCGCCAGCGCCTCGACCGCCCAGCGCAATACCGGCTTGCCGCCAAGCAGCCGGAACTGCTTGGGCGTCCCGCCAAGCCGCTCGCCCTTGCCCGCGGCGACGATGATTGCGCTGATGGTCATGACCTTTGCGCGCGCCTTGCCCCCCATCGGGCCGTCCTGTAAAGGCGCGCCTCCCCATGACCATGCTGCAGCCTATCGCAATCGGGCCGATCCGAATCGACTCGCCGGTGATCCTGGCGCCGATGACCGGCGTCACCGATCTGCCGTTCCGCAAGGTGGTCAAGCGCTTCGGCGCGGGGCTGACGGTGAGCGAGATGATCGCCAGCCAGGCGATGATCCGCGAGACCCGCCAGTCGCTCCAGAAGAGCCTGTGGGATCCGAGCGAGGAGCCGGTATCGCTCCAGCTCGCCGGCTGCGAGCCGCACGTGATGGCCGAGGCGGCGAAGCTCAACGAGCAGCGCGGCGCCGCGATCATCGACATCAACATGGGCTGCCCGGTGAAGAAGGTCGTCAATGGCGATGCCGGCTCGGCGCTGATGCGCGACCTGCCGCTCGCCGCGGCGATCATCGAGGCCACGGTCAAGGCGGTGGCGGTCCCGGTGACGCTCAAAATGCGCATGGGCTGGGACCATGCGAGCCTCAACGCGCCCGAGCTGGCGCGCATCGCCGAGGACCTCGGCGTGCGGATGATCACCGTCCATGGCCGCACCCGCTGCCAGCTCTACAAGGGCGAGGCCGACTGGGCGTTTGTCCGCCAGGTCAAGGACGCGGTCACGCTTCCGGTGATCGTCAACGGCGATATCTGCTCGGTCGAGGACGCGCGCGAGGCGCTCCGGCAGTCGGGCGCCGACGGGGTGATGATCGGCCGCGGCGCCTATGGCCGCCCGTGGCTGCTCGCCCAGGCGATGACCGAGCTGTGCGGGAAGGGCGCGCGGCCCGAGCCGAGCCTCGACGAGCAGTTCGCGACCATATTGGCCCAATATGAGGACATGCTGGCGCTTTACGGCATCCGCACCGGGGTCAATCTCGCGCGCAAGCACATCGGCTGGTACACCAAGGGGCTGCCGGGCTCGGCCGAGCTTCGCAACCGGGTCAATTCGCTCGACGATCCCGCCGAAGTCATCGCCACGCTCGGCGAATTTTACGCTCCCTGGCTGGCCCGCGACGCCGCCTAAAAAAGCTCTGCGCAACACTGTGTTTTTTGTGCAACGCTCGTGCTACGGCGCGCGGCGATGGACGCGCGCGCGGGCGAATCGGTGAGGGGGAGGAGGCTCGAGGCCTGGCTCCAGCGCGAGCGCGAAAGCGGACGCTTCTATCGCCGCCTCGCGATCGGAATCGCCGCCTTCCAGATCGCGATCCTCGCCGTCAGCTTCGTTCTCCTCAGCCGCGATGCGGCGCCCGGCACCTTGCTCTCGCCGCCGCTGATCGCGCTCCTGCTCATCGCCAACCTCATCCCGGCGATCTCGCTGATGGCGCTCTATGCGCGCAAGGTCGCGCTGACCCGGGCAGAGGAGGGCGGGCTGGGCAGCGGGCGGCTCCACACCCGCTTGGTCGTGCTGTTCTCCGTGCTCGCCGCGGTTCCGACCGTGATCGTCGCCATCTTCGCGTCGCTGCTGTTCCAGAGCGGTCTCGAATTCTGGTTTTCCGACCGGGCACGCAACATGCTCGAGAACACCGTCGAAATCGCTCGCGCAAGCTATGAGCAGGAAGCCGAACGCGTTGTCGCCGAAACTGCCACAGCTGGGAACGATCTCGCCGAATACCTTCAGGAATTACAACGCATTGACGACCCGCGTTTCGCTGAAGCGTTCGGTCGTCAGGTGCTGATCCGGAATCTCTCGAACGAAGCGATCATATTCACCATTGCGACGAAGAACGAAATTCGAGACCCTGGCGCTGCAACCCCTATGATCGGCCCTTGGATCGTGAGATTTCTTTCGACAAACTCAACAACTCCACGAAAAAATCCAGTTATTGTGATCGATCGAAGAGCGCATTGGCGCCCTTACCCGTCTCGACTCGGTCCCCAACACCTATCTTTACGCGGCGCGCGTTTTCGACCCTCAGTTTCGCGCTCAACTTAGCCGCGCCAACGAGGTGCTCGAGCGACTATCGCTCCTTGCTCGAGCGATCGCGCAACAACCAGGTTCGATTCAACCTCGCCTTGCTCCTCGCTGCGCTGGTCATCGTCGGCCTGGCGATCGTCACTGCGATGAAGCTCGCCGACCGGCTGGTCCGGCCCGTGGGCGAGCTGGTCGGGGCCGCGGGCCGGATCGAGGAGGGGGACTTCTCGACCCGGGTCGAGATCCCGGACAGCGAGGACGAGGTCCAGCTGCTGGCCGCCGCCTTCAACCAGATGGCCGAGAGGCTCGACGAGCAGACTACCGCTCTTCGAACCGCCAACACCCAGCTCGACACTCGCCGGGCGTTCATCGAGGCGGTGCTGTCGAGCGTCACCGCGGGGGTGGTCGCGGTCGACACCAAGCAAAAAATCCTGCTTCTCAACCGCTCGGCCGAGATGCTGCTCGAAAAGGGCCAGACCGACGTCGAGGGCAAGGTGCTCGGCAAGGTATCGAGCGAATTGGGCGAGTTCATCGCCGGCGACCAGTCGGAAGCGAACGTGACGATCGCGTCCGAGCAGGGCCAGCGCACGCTCGCGGTCAAACGGGTCCGCTACAAGGACGGGTCGGTCCTGACCTTCGACGACATCACCGATCAATTGAGCGACCAGCGCCGCGCCGCCTGGTCCGACATCGCCCGCCGAATCGCGCACGAAATCAAAAACCCGCTGACCCCAATCCAGCTTGCCGCTGAGCGGCTCCAGCGGCGTTTTGGCAAGGAAGTCGCCAGCGACCCCGAAACGTTCGAGCGGCTGACCGGGACGATCGTCCGGCAGGTCGGCGACCTTCGCCGGATGGTCGACGAATTCTCCAACTTCGCGCGCATGCCCAAGCCCGTTTTCCGCGAGGAAAACGTCCATGACATCGCCCGCCAGGCCCTGTTCCTGCACGAAGTCGCGCACCCGGCGATCAGCTTCGCGCTCGACCCCGCGCAGGGCAGTTTCGCGATGGTCTGCGACCGCCGCCAGCTTGCCCAGGCGCTGACCAACGTGGTCAAGAACGGGGTCGAGGCGATCGAGGCGCGCCGCAACCGCGGCGAGCACAGCCTCGCCGGCGACCGGGTCGAGCTCCGCATCCGCGAGCAGGAGGGCAATCTGGTGATCGACGTGCTCGACACCGGGATCGGCCTTCCCGAGGACCGCGAGCGGCTGACCGAACCCTATATGACCACGCGCGTCCGCGGCACCGGGCTCGGCCTCGCGATCGTCAAGAAGATCGTCGAGGAACATATGGGCGAGATCGCCTTTCTCGACCGTGCGGGCGGCGGGACCCATGTGCGGATAGCATTCGACATTGACCGGCTGTCGGCCTTTGCCGGCGACGGCGCGGACGCCGAGGACGGCGCCGAAGACGATTTGGAGGATTAATGGCGATCGAGGTTCTAGTCGTCGACGATGAAGCCGACATCCGCGACCTCGTCAGTGGGGTCCTGGAGGACGAAGGCTATACCGTCCGCACCGCCGCCGACAGCAACGGCGCGCTTTCGGCGGTCGAGGACCGGCGCCCGGCGATGGTCCTGCTCGACGTCTGGCTCCAGGGCTCGCGGCTCGACGGAATCCAATTGCTCCAGGAACTGAAGCGGCGCGACTCGACCTTGCCGGTGCTGATGATCTCGGGCCACGGCAATCTCGACACCGCGGTCGCGGCGGTGCGCGAGGGCGCGATCGACTTCATCGAAAAGCCGTTCGAGGCCGAGCGGCTGATCTACCTCGTCCACCGCGCCACCGAGACCGAGCGCCTGAGGCGCGAGAACGAAGTGCTCCGCCAGCAGATCGGCCATGACGACCAGCTCCACGGAAGCTCGGTCGCGATCAACACCGTGCGAGCGACGTCTGAAGCGGGTTGCGCCGACCGGAAGCCGGGTCCTGATCTCGGGCCCGCCCGGCGTGGGCAAGGAAGTCGCCGCTCGAATGATCCACCAATGGAGCCCGCGCGCCCGAGCCAGCTTCATCGTCCTGTCGGCGGCGACGATGAGCCCCGAGCGGGTCGAAGCGGAATTGTTCGGAAGCGAGGAGGGGGGCTCGGTCCGCCCCGGCCTTCTCGAACACGCCCACGGCGGAACCTTGTTCCTCGACGAAATCGCAGACATGCCGCTGACCACCCAGGGCAAAATCCTGAGGGTGCTGACCGACCAGAGCTACACGCGGGTCGGCGGGCAGCGGCCGGTCAAGGTCGACGTCCGGGTGCTGTCCGCAACCTCGCGCAACCTCCAGGACGAGATCGCCGCCGGGCGCTTCCGCGAGGATCTATTCTACCGGCTGAACGTCGTCCCGGTGCGTCTCCCGGCGCTTCGCGAACGGCGCGAGGACATCCCCGAGCTGGTCAGCAATTTCCTCACCCGGATCGCGGCCGAGCGGCGGCTGGCGCTTCCCAGCGTCAGCGAGGAGGCGATGGCCGCGCTTCAGGCGCACGAATGGCCGGGCAACATCCGCCAGCTTCGCAACATCATCGAGCGCACCCTAATCCTCGCTCCCGGCGACCGGGTGGCGTGCATCGAGGTTGACCTCCTGCCCGCCGAAATCGTCGACCAGCAGGGCTCGGCCAATGCAGGGCCGGCGATGGCGATTATGGGAAGTCCGCTGCGCGAGGCCCGCGAGAGCTTCGAGCGCGAATATCTGCGGATCCAGATCCGCCGCTTCTCGGGCAACATCTCGCGCACCGCGACCTTCATCGGGATGGAGCGCTCGGCGCTTCACCGTAAGCTGAAGGCGCTGGGCATCGCCGACAAGCGCGACGAGGAATAGGGCCGGCGTGGCTTCGTCCACCTTCGACGGCAATGGTGCGCTCGAGGTCGCGCGCGGCGAACGGGCGCTGATCCTGGTCCCCGAGCTTCCCCGGACAAGCGCCCGGCGGTCGGCCGAGGCGCGGATCGAGGAGGCGCAGGGCCTGGCCGAGGCGATCGGGGTCGAGGTCGCCGGCGCGCGATCCTACCGGGTCCGCACGGTTCGGCCCGCGACCCTGCTGGGCAAGGGCCAGGTCGAGGAAGTGGCCGAGCTGGCGCGCGAACAGGAGGCCAAGCTGCTGATCGTCGACAGCGCCTTGACCCCAATCCAGCAGAAGAACCTCGAGGAGGAGAGCAAGGCCAAGGTCATCGACCGGACCGGGCTGATCCTCGAGATTTTCGGGGAGCGCGCCGCCACCGCCGAGGGCCGGCTCCAGGTCGAGCTGGCGCACCTCGATTACCAGGCCGGGCGGCTGGTTCGAAGCTGGACCCACCTCGAGCGGCAGCGCGGCGGCTTCGGTTTCCTCGGCGGCCCCGGCGAAACCCAGATCGAGGCCGACCGGCGGCTGATCCGCGACCGAATGGCGCGGATCCGGCGCGAGCTCGAGCAGGTCAAGCGCACTCGTTCGCTCCACCGTGGCCGCCGCCGGCGCGCGCCGTGGCCGGTGGTCGCGCTTGTCGGCTACACCAATGCTGGCAAGTCGACTCTGTTCAACCGCCTGACCGGCGAGGCGGTGTTCGCCGAGGACCTGCTGTTCGCCACGCTCGACCCGACCATGCGCGACATCCGCCTGCCGGGCCTCGACAAGGTTATCTTGTCGGACACGGTCGGCTTCGTCTCCGACCTTCCGACCGAGCTCATCGCCGCCTTCCGGGCGACGCTGGAGGAGGTCCAGTCGGCCGATCTTATCATCCACGTCCGCGATATCGCGCATCCCGATCGCGAGGCGCAGCGCGACGACGTCGACGACGTTCTCAAGTCCCTGGGGCTGGCCGACGAGGATTCGCCGCCGCGGATCGAGGCGTGGAACAAGATCGACCGGCTCTTGCCCGACCAGCGCGAGCAATTGCTCGGGGAGGCCAAGCGGCGCGAGGACGTGGTGCCGATCTCCGCGCTGAGCGGGGAGGGGCTCGACGCGCTCAAGACGGCCATGGCCGACTGCCTGCGCAAGGACGAGCGGGTCCACGAGGTTCGAGTTCCCGGCCAGCGCCGGCGAGCGGCTCGCCTGGCTCCATGCGCGCGGCGAGGTCGTCGATCAATCGGTCGAGGGCGATGAAATGCGGCTCAAGGTGCGCCTGTCGGCGGAGAATTGGGCGCGGTTTCAGGCGTCCGAGGCACTCTGAGCGGCCTTGGCCGCGACCCACAGGGCTTCCTTTTCGTCGAGCGTCATGTCGGCAAAGCGAGGCTCGGCCTCGATCGCCCGAAACCGCGTCTCGAACTTGCGGTTGGCGTGGCGAAGCGCGGCCTCGGCGTCGACCCCGAGATGACGGGCAAGGTTGACCACCGCGAACAGAAGGTCGCCGAGCTCCTCGGTGCGGGATGCATGGTCGCGCTCGCGGTCGAGCTCGGCCAGTTCCTCGTCGATCTTGGCGCGCGGGCCGGAGGGATCGAGCCAGTCGAAGCCGGTGCGCGCTGCCCGGCGCTGCAGCTTGGCCGCCCGTTCGAGCGCAGGAAGTGCCATAGCAACACCCGCCAAGGCGCTGTTATCCGACGGATTTCTTGACCGCTCGCTGGCTTTGAGCTCCTCCCAGCCGGGGCTGTGGCTGGCGTCGCCGAAGATATGCGGGTGGCGCCGCTCGAGCTTGTCGCAAATGCGCTCGAACACCTGGTCGAGCGTGAAATGGCCGGCTTCGGCCGCCATTTGAGCATGGAATACGACCTGGAGCTGGAGATCTCCGAGCTCGTCGGCGAGCGAATCCATGTCGCCGCGCTCAATCGCATCGGCAACCTCATAGGCTTCCTCGATCGTGTAGGGGGCGATGGTCGCGAAACTCTGCTCGCGGTCCCATTCGCAGCCGGTCGCAGGATCGCGCAGCCGCCGCATGATCGCGACCAAGCGATCGAGGCTCATCGGCGCATTTCCGAAGGAGAAAGGGCCCCCCTGAGGCGACATCCTGAATGTATGATAATATGCATTATGTAAAGTTACGCCCAAAACGCAGGGGGATCAGCCTTCGAGCACCAGCCACCGCCCCTCGACCCCCCAGCGGTCGAGCGACGACAGGAAATTCATGCCGAGGACGTTGAGATTGTCGTTGTCGGCGATCTGGACGCCGATATCGCGACGCTCGATCCCTCCGACCTCAAGACTGCCGGCGCGGCCGGCCGAGACCCGGATCATCCCGTTGCCGGTGCGGACCAGCTGGCTTCGTCTCGGATCGATGGCGACTCCCGCGGCGATCGCCGTCGCGCGGTCGATGGTGGTCATGGTCGCGCCGCTGTCGACGAGGAAGCGGACCGGATGCCCGTTGACGTCGGCGCGAACCCAGAAATGGCCGTCGACCGCCATCGGGATCCTGGTTTCGCCAGCCTGGGTCACCGGCGTGCCGATCGCCTCGGCCTTCAATCGCTGCGCTACCCAGCCAAGATTGTCGCGGAAGGTGAAGAGGATGAAGCCGGCTCCGAAGATGGCGATCCAAGCCAGCGCTATGGTGAACAGCTTGGCCGCGGGCTCGCGCCGCGACATCAAAGCGCCGAGCACCAGCATCATCGCCATCAGCAGATAGACGCCGCCGAGCATCAGGTCGTTGGTCATCACAGCTCGAACTCCAACCCGTCATAGGCCGGCTCGGCCCAATCCGGCAGCTCGGACACCAGCGTACGGTAATCGAGCCCATTGCCCATGTGCGTTAGATAGAGGCGCCCGGCCCCGCAGTCACGAGCCCAGCCGAGCACCCCGTCGAGATGCGCGTGGGTCGGGTGCGGGGTGCGGGTCAGGCAATCGGAAATCAGCACGTCCACGCCTTCATAGAGATCTTTCATATCGGGCGTGAAGTCGTTGTAATCAATGGCATAGGCGAACGACGCATTACCTTCGTCGAAACGGATCCCGAGCGTGGACGGCCCGCCGTGCGGCTGATCGACGAAGCGCATTGTCATGGCGCCGATTTCGAGCTCATCGGCGAGGGCCCGCGCCTCGGCGATGGGCCGGTAGAAGTCCGATTGCTCGAAGGCATAAGCGAAGCGCGTCGCTAGCGCCTCGAGCGTCTCCGTCCGGCCGTAAGCCGGCACCGGGCCGCCAATCTCCGCCGAGACCGGACGCAAATCGTCGATCCCGTGGACATGGTCGCCGTGGTCGTGGGTGACGATCAGCGCATCGATCCGGGCGACGTCGGCGTCGAGCAATTGTTGCCGGAGGTCGGGCCCGCAATCGACCAGCACGCGCCCTCCGCCGCTTTCGACCAGGATCGACGAGCGCATCCGCCGGTTACGCGGCTCGTCCGGGTCACATCGGCCCCATTCGTTTCCGATTTTGGGCACCCCGGTCGACGTCCCGCAACCGAGGATCCTGACCTTCACGCGCTCCCCGCCTTGGCGAACAGCCGAAAGAAGTTGGCGGTGGTCGCCTCGCCCAGCGCCTCGGGCTCCTCGCCGCGCAGCTCGGCGACGAAGGCCGCGGTGTCGGCGACGAACGCCGGCTCGCAGGTCTTGCCGCGGTTGGGAACGGGCGCGAGGAAGGGCGAGTCGGTCTCGACCAGGAGCATGTCCTGCGGAATCCACTTGGCCGTTTCCTGGAGGTCGGCGGCGTTCTTGAACGTCACGATCCCCGACAGCGAGACGAGGAAGCCGAGGTCGAGCCCCTTGCGCGCCAACTCGGCCGAGCCAGTGAAACAATGGAGGACTCCGCTCACGCCCCCTTCCCGCACCGCGGCGGTCAGGATCTCCGCCGTGTCCGCTTCGGCGTCGCGGGTATGGATGACAAGCGGCAAGCCAGTCTCCCGCGCGGCCTCGATATGCGCCTCGAACCGCTCGCGCTGCGCCGCTCGGTCGGACTTGTCGTAATAATAATCGAGCCCGCACTCGCCGATCGCGATGACCTTGGGGTGCCGCGAAGCCTCGACGAGCGCCCCGGCGCCGAGGTCGGGATGCGCGTCGGCCTCGTGCGGGTGGACCCCGACGCTGGCCCAGACGTCGGGATTGCGGTCCGCCGTGGCGACGATCGCCTCCCACTCCGACTGCCGGGTCGAGATGTTGAGGAACCCCTCGACCCCGCGCGCCCGAGCCGCCTCCAAAACCTCTTCCTGGCGCTCGGCGAGACCGTCGTAATTGAGGTGGCAATGGCTATCGATCAGCCTCATGCCGCCGCCTCCCCTTCCTCCAGCTCGAGCCGCGGGAACAAGGGCACCGGCTGGGCTATGGGCTGCCCCCCTTCCCCGGCGTCGATCGAGTCGATCAGTCGCCGCGCCGAGTCCGGGATGACCGGCTCGATCGCCAGCGCCAATTGCCGGATCGCCACGACGAGCGTGCCGAGGACCTCGGCCATCCGCTCCGGGTCGGTCTTGCGAAGCGCCCAGGGTGCGGCTTCGTCGATAAAGGCGTTGCACGCGAAGACGGCCTTGAGCCAGGCCTCGATCCCGACCGAAAAGGCCAACCGTTCAAAGGCTTCGGGAATGTCCTGCTCACATGCTCGGGAGACTTCGTCGAGCAAGGTTTGGTCGGCGAGCGTCTTGCCGGCGGCCGGAATCGCCCCATCTAGGTTCTTGAAGATCATCGACAGGCTGCGCTGGGCGAGGTTGCCGAAGCTGTTGGCGAGCTCGGCATTGGCGCGGCTGACGATTGCCTCGGCGCTATAGCTGCCGTCCTGGCCGAAGCTGACCTCCCGAAGCAGGAAATAACGCAGCGCATCGACCCCGAAGCGATCGGCCAGCGCCATCGGATCGACGACATTGCCGAGGCTCTTCGACATCTTCTCGCCGCCACGCGCCAACAGGAAGCCGTGCGCGAACACCTGCTTGGGCAAAGGCAGCTTCGCCGACATCAGGAAGGCCGGCCAATAAACCGCGTGGAAGCGGACGATGTCCTTGCCGATCAAATGCAGGTTCGCGGGCCAATAGCGCTCGAACTCGTCTTTCTGATCGGGAAAGCCGACCCCGGTCATGTAGGTCGTCAACGCATCGACCCAGACGTACATCACATGGTCGGGCGATCCCGGCACCGGCACGCCCCAGTCGAAGCTGGTTCGCGAGACGCTGAGATCTCTGAGCCCGCCCTCGACGAAGCGCATCACCTCGTTGCGGCGGCTTTCGGGACGGATGAAGTCGGGCTGGTCTCGGTACAGCGCGAGCAAGGGCTCCTGATATTTGGACAGGCGGAAGAACCAGGTCTCCTCGGCGGTCCATTCGACCGGCGTGCCTTGCGGGGAGATCCATTCCCCACTGGCGTCCTTTTCCAACTCGCTCTCGTCATAAAAGGCTTCGTCGCGGACCGAATACCAGCCTTCGTAGCGGTCGAGGTAGAGGTCGCCCGCCGCCTCCATCGCCTTCCACAGGGCGATGCTCGCGCTATGGTGGCGCGGCTCACTGGTGCGCACGAATGCATCATAAGAGATATTTAATTTCGCGCACATGTCACGGAAATATCCAGACATTTCGTCGGCATATTCGAGCGTGTCGCGATTCTCCGCGCGCGCCGTCTGGACCATCTTCAGCCCGTGCTCGTCGGTCCCCGTCACCAGCCGCACATCGCGCCCGCGAGCGCGCTGGAACCGTGCGATCGCGTCGGCGGCGATCGCCTCATAGGCATGGCCGATGTGCGGCGGCCCGTTGGGATAGCTGATCGCGGTGGTGAGGTAATAAGGTTCGGACATGGCGGGTCACAGCGCCCTAGCCGCGCCCGCCTAGCGCTTCAAGGAAGGCTCCGCGACACCGGCGAGGATCCCGCCGAGCTGAAAAACCGTCGCGGCGGGATCGAGCGACACCCGCGGAGCGATGGCGGCGAGCTCGCGCGCCTTGCCATAGGCGTCGAGCGCGCGCTCGAGCCGGGCGCCCGACAGGCGCTTGGCCTCGCCCGCGATGAGCCCCGGCGCAAGCTCGAGGAAGGCGGCATAGCGCTCGGCCGATCCCTTCTTGCCGAGCTCCATCGCAAGCTCCGAGCGGCGCTGGTTGGTCGGATCGCCCTGGCGGAGGATCGCCAGCGCCTCGTCCTCGAGCTTGGCAAGGCCGAGCTCGGCGAGCGCGACGGCCCGGCCCGCAGAGCCGGCCGAGAGCGCGACCACGCGGGCCCGCTCGCTGTCCTTGAGCTCGGGCGCCTCGCGCTCGAGGATCGCCGTCATGGCGTCATCGCCGAGCGGCTTGAAGTCGAGCCTTCGGCAGCGCGAACGGATTGTCGGGAGGAGCCGCCCCGGCGCATGGGCGACGAGGAAGAACAGGCTGTTCGGCGGCGGCTCCTCGAGGATCTTGAGCAAAGCGTTGGCGCCGGGCCCGGCGAGGTCGTCCATCGAATCGATGACCACCGCCCGCCATTCCGACATCGCCGCGGCGAGGCTCAGGAACTGGCCAAGGCTGCGCACCTGGTCGACGGTGATGTCGCGGGCGAGGCCCTCCCCTTTTTCCCTCGGAAGCCGCTCGAGCCAGCGGAAATCGGGATGGCTGCCGGCGTCGAGCAGCTTGACCATCGGATGGTCGGGCGGTGAGTCGAGTCCGGGCAGGTCGAAGGCCGGGCCTGCCGCCTCGGCGAGCACCCGGCGCGCAGCGGCCCTCGCGAAGCTCGCCTTTCCGATCCCCCTGGGCCCCGCCAGGAGCCAGGCATGGTGGAGCCGTCGCGACGCCCAGGCCCCGGCGAACTGGCCGACCGCCCGGTCCTGGCCAAGGATCGTCATGGAATGAGGTCGCCGAGCGCGTCGATCAGGCGCCGGGTCACCTCCTCCGGGCTTCCCGATGCATCGACGAGGCGGATGCGACCGGGCTCCTCGGCCGCGATCTCGCGAAAGGCGAGGTCGACCTTCTGGTGATAGGATTCCGGCCGCCCCCCGATCCGGTCGCTGCCCATGTCGTCGCGGGCGCGGGCGCGCTTGCCGCCGTCGACCAGTGCCAGCACGAACGTCCGGTCGGGCGCGATTCCGCCGGTGGCGAAGGCGTTGATCGCGCGCACTTCGGCGATTCCCAAGCCCCCCGCCCCACCCTGGTAGGCGAGCGAGCTGTCGGCGAAGCGGTCGCAGATCACCCACCGGCCCTCGTCGAGCGCGGGAAGGATGGTCCGCTCGAGATGGTCGGCGCGCGCGGCCGCGAACAGCAGCGCCTCCGACCGCGGCGTCCATCGCTCGTCGCCGCCTTCCAGAACCATCGCGCGGATCGACTCGGCGCCGGGGCTTCCGCCGGGCTCGCGAGTAACCAGGCACTCGATCCCTTTGGCCTTCAGGGCCTCCGCGAGCGCCTGGACCTGGGTCGACTTGCCGGCCCCTTCCCCGCCCTCCAGCGTGATGAATTTGCCGCGTGCGCTCACGCCATTCCGAGCAATTGCTTGAGGCCCAGCCAGACCCGGCCGAAGAAGCCCGCCTCGCCGACATCCTCGCCGGCGACGAGCGGCATCACCTGCTCGCCCATGTCGCTGGTGGTCACGATGAGGTCGGCGACATGGTCGCCTTTCTTGATCGGCGCCTTGAGCGGGCCCTGGTAGCGGATCTTGGTCGCGGTGATTTTCGAAAGGATGCCCGCGGGCATGGTCACCGAATAGGCCCGCGGAGTGACCAGCGGGACAACGCTTTCGGAACCAAGCTGGACCTGCGCCTCGCCGACCGTCGCACCGGCCTGGTAGAGCGGCTTCACCTGCCAGGCATTGAAGCCCCATTCCATCAGCTTGACCAATTCGGCGATTCGCTGGTTGAAGCTGTCGAGCCCGGCGACGACCATGATCAGGCGGCGGCCGTTCTGCTCGGCCGAGCCGGTGAAGCCATAGCCCGCCTCGGCGGTATGGCCGGTCTTGAGCCCGTCGGCCCCGGCGACCCGCCCGAGTAGCGGATTGCGGTTGGCCTGAGTGATCGCCCGTCCCGAGCCCAAGGTCTTGCCCCAGGTGAAGTCCTTGCGGCCATAGAATTGCCGGTAGAGGTCGGGATGGTTCTCGATCTCGGCGCGGGCCAGCGTTGCGAGGTCGCGCGCGGTGACATAGGTCTGCCCCTCGTCGGGCCAGCCGTTGGAATTGCCGAACCGACTGTTGGTCAGGCCCAGCCGCCGGGCATTCTCGTTCATGATGTTGACGAACTGCGCCTCAGTGCCGGCAATGCATTCGGCCAGCACGACCGACGCGTCATTCCCCGACAAAGTCACGATTCCGTAGAGCAGGTTCTCGACGCTGACCTGCTCGTTTGGCGACAGGAACATGGTCGAGCCCGCCGCCGGCCCATGCCAGCGCTTCCACGTCTCGGGTCGCACCGTGCACATTTTGTCGAGCTTGAGGTCGCCGCGCTTGATCAGCTCGAACGCGACATTGGTGGTCATCATCTTGGCCATCGAC
Organism: uncultured Alphaproteobacteria bacterium; assembly: GCA_963722545.1. GTDB lineage: Bacteria > Pseudomonadota > Alphaproteobacteria > Sphingomonadales > Sphingomonadaceae > Sphingomicrobium. Next base: position 290,474 of record CAVRMK010000005.1, on the reverse strand, counting down.
GCCGGCGGAATGCGCCGGTCGGAGTCCTTTTCCAGCAGCACCGCGCCCGACGACAGGTCGATCAGATAGGCAACCTCGGCCGGGGTCTCGAAAGTGGGAGCGGCCGCGGGCGCCGGAGCCGCGGCAAGGATTGAGGCGGCGAGAAACAGACGAGCAAGCTTGGCCATGGACGAACGCATCCCCGAATTCACGATGACAGTTGCGCCGGTCTAACGCCGGGCGATGGCATTCGCCAGAAGCCCAACCCCGAGCGCGTAGAAATTCGAGCAATTATAATCGAGGATCGCGCGATAATTGGCGGTCAGGAAATAGCCGTCGGCAAAGCCTCCCGGCGTCTCCATCAGCGCCACCAGCTCGGTCTCGGCGAGCGGGCGCGATCCGCCCGGGTGGACCCCGAGCCGGCGCCATTCCGCGACCGTCAGCCAGCGGCTGTGGCGTTGGTAGACCGCCGGGCAGCGCGGCGGGATGATCCGCGAACGAATCGCGGCTCGGTTGAGATTGGGCGGGATTCGCACCGGCGCGCCCCACGGCACCCCGCGCTTCCAACCCGCGTCTTGCAGGTAATTTGCGATCGAGGCGAAGGCGTCATCCTCGTTGCGCCAGATATCGGCATAGCCGTCGCCGTCGCCGTCGGCGCGAAGCCGGAGTGCGACCGAGGGCATGAACTGCGGATAACCGGTGGCCCCGGCATAGCTGCCCTTGAGCTGGTAACGGCGGACGCCCTGGTCGAGCAGCTTCAACGCGGCGACGAACTCCTGCTCGAAGAATTGCCGCCGGCGCCCTTCATAGGCGAGTGTCGCGAGCGCCTCGAGGAGGTCGAAGTTTCCGGTGACCGCGCCGTAACTGGTTTCCTTGCCGTAGATGGCGATGATCACCGCCGGGTCGACTCCGGTCCGCGCCTGGATCCGCGACAACGCCGGCCAGTGGCTTGAATAGCGCGACTGCCCGCGGTTGATCAGCGAGGTCGTAATGTGACGCTCGAGATAGGGCCCGAAGTTCATCACCGTGCCGCTGTTGCCGGTGGGCCGCTGGGCGCGGTCGAGCTGGATGACCCGGCTGTTGGCCTGAAGCGTCGGCATAACCGCCTGGATCGTCGCCTCGCGCACGCCCTGCGCCCGGGCCAGCGCGGCGAGCCGGGCCTTTTCCTGCTCCCATGCCGTCTGGAAGGCGGTGGCGTTATAGGCTTGGAACATGCCGGCGGGGGTGGACGCGGGTGTCGCCAGCGCCGCCGCCGACACCGCGAGACACCCCAATGCCGTTGAAAGCCGCAAGACCCTGTTCCTCATCATGCCCGAGGCTAGAGGGAGCAGCGCCCTCGGCGCCAGCATGTTCATCGCTCGCCTTGCACAGTTCATCCTAGCGAGCGATAGCGCCGCCACATTAAGGAGAGGTGGCCGAGTGGTTTAAGGCAGCGGTCTTGAAAACCGCCGTGGGTGCAAGCCCACCGTGGGTTCGAATCCCACCCTCTCCGCCAAGCGCCACCCGACAAACGCCCTCGGTCGAACCGTTTGTCGATTCATCGAGCAGGCCTCGCGGTACCCCCGCTCGTCGCTCTAGCGCGGCGCCAATTGGTTGAAGGATTGGCGCTTGCGGCATTTCATAATCCTGTTGACCGGCATCGCCGCCGGATCGCTCAGTATCCCTGCCCTGGCGCAGCAAACCCCCGCCGAAACCTCGCCTAACGAGTCGGCCGGCCCCGCCCCGTCACGCTCGACCAGCTATGACGCCGCCTTCTTCGCCCAATATGCGCCGCGCTCGGCGCTCGACATGGTCCGGCGCCTCCCCGGTTTCACGCTCGACCTCGGCAATACCGAGCTTCGCGGCTTTTCCGGCGCGGCGGGCAATGTCGTCATCGACGGCCAGCGGCCGAGCAGCAAGTCGGAAAGCCTCGAGGCCGTCCTGTCGCGAATCCCGGCGAGCCGGGTGACGCGGATCGACGTCGGTCCCGGCGACCTGTTCGGCGCCCAATATGCCGGCAAGGCGCAGGTCGCGAACCTGATTCTCGGAGCCGGCGGCGGCGGGATCGAGGGTAATATCCGCGTGTCCGCGACCCGCCATTGGTTCGGTCGGATCGTCCCCAATGCCAGCGGCTCGATCCAGTGGACCGAGGGCCCGTCGACCTTCAGCATTTCCGGCAACAGCCAGCGCAACGACGTCTTCGAGGACGGCTACGACGAGCTGACCGACCCCGCCAGCGGCGAGCTGATCGAGTTCCGGCGCAAGTTCAACAATATCCTCCAGCGCGACCCCTATGTCTCGGGAAGCTGGGCACTCGAGCAGGGCGACAATCGCTCGGCGCACCTCAACGCGCGCTATCAGCCGAGCCGCTTCAATCTGCGCCAGGTCAATCACGTGACCCCGGCGGACGGGCCCGAGCGCGACGACGCGCTCCACCAGGATTATGACACCGACATCATCGAGTTCGGCGGCGACATCACCCGCCCGCTCGGCGGCGGAGCGGTCAAACTCGTCGGCCTGGTCAACCGGCGCAAGCGATCGACGTTCGACGATTATCTGTTCCGCGGCCTCGGCGGCTCGCCGATCCTCGAAGGGTTCGAGCAGACCACCGAATCCAAGCTTCAGGAATCGGTCGCCAAGTTGAGCTGGTCGAAGCCCGACCTCGGCGGGTTCAGCTTCGAGACCGGGGCCGAGGTTGCCTATAACAAGCTCGATTATGCGCTCGAGCTGTTCGAGCTTCTGCCCGGCGGCGAGCGCGAGCGGATCACTCTACCGCTCGAGGACGCCGTAGTCAGCGAGCTTCGCGGCGAAATCTACGCCAGCGCCGGCCGCCAGCTGACTCCCGCGCTGCGCGCCGACGCCAGCCTCAACATGGAGTTCTCGCGCCTGAAGGTGCGCGGCGACGCCACCGCCGACCGATCTCTGAAGTTCCTCAAGCCGAGCCTGACGCTCGACTGGCAGCCGGGCAGCGGCTGGCACCTCCAGCTGATCGCCCGGCGTACGGTCGCCCAACTTGACTTCTACGATTTCGTCAGCGTCGCCGAATTGTCGAATGACCGCGTCAGCGGGGGCAATGCCAACCTCGTGCCCCAGCGCACCTGGGAAGGCCGCTTCGTCGCCGAGCGGCCCTTGCTCGGAAGCGGGAAGATGCGCTTCGAGGCCGGAGCCGACGTCGTCTCGATGCTCCAGGACCGGATCCTGGTGTTCGACGATCAGGGCAAGGCGTTCGATTCTCCGGGCAACATCGGCACCGGGCGGCGCTACTTCGCCGACCTCACCGTCGACGCGCCGCTCGACAATCTGTGGAAAGGCCTTCGGGTCCGCGCCCATGCGATGGTCCAGCGAACCCGGGTCAAGGACCCGATCTGGGACCGCTATCGCAATTTCAGCGACTTCTTCCCCGACTGGAGCTGGGACGTGGACGTGCGCCGCGACGCCGGGCGCTTCGCCTACGGCTTCACCTTGTCCGACCGCGACCGCTTCTTCAATTTCCGGACCGACCAGATCGACGCCATGCCGAATATCGGGCCCTATGCGGTCGCGTTCCTGGAATATCGCCCGACCTCGCGGAGCAGCCTCACGCTCGACGTCGAGAATGTGCTCAACACCGCCGGGTCGATCGACCGCTTACTCTATTTCCCGAACCGCACCGACCCCGAGCCCGACATCCACGAATTCCGGCTCCGCAACAGCCACGTCCGCTTCCAGCTAAGCTACAAGCTGAGCTTCGGCGGCGGCAGCGGCGGGGTGGCGAAGTAGAAGCGAAGCCGCTAGAGCCGCGCGACTTCATTCATTGCCGAGGAACACGCCGTGGGCGAGCCCAAGATTCTGCCGTTCGACTGGCAGGACCCGTTCGATCTCAACCATCAGCTGAGCGACGAGGAACGGCTCGTCCGCGATACCGCCGAGGGCTATGCCCGGGACAAATTGCTCCCGCGAGTCACCAGCGCCTATCTCGACGAGCGCTTCGATCGCGAGATCATGACCGAGATGGGCGAACTCGGCCTGCTCGGAGCGACGGTTTCCCCGGACTATGGCGGCGCCGGCCTCGGCTATGTCAGCTACGGCCTCATTGCTCGCGCGGTCGAGCGGGTCGACAGCGGCTATCGCTCGGCGATGTCGGTTCAATCCTCGCTCGTCATGCACCCGATCAACGCCTACGGAACCGAGGAGCAGAGGAAGAAATATCTTCCCAAGCTGGCCACCGGCGAATGGGTTGGCTGCTTTGGCCTGACCGAGCCCGACGCCGGGTCCGACCCGGGCGGGATGCGGACCCGGGCGGAGAAGGTCCAGGGCGGCTATGTGCTTCGCGGCACCAAGATGTGGATCACTAACTCGCCGATCGCCGACGTGTTCGTGGTCTGGGCCAAGTCCGACGCGCACGAAGGCAAGATCAAGGGGTTCGTGCTCGAGAAGGACGCGAAGGGCCTTTCCGCGCCCAAGATCAAGGAGAAGCTGTCGCTTCGCGCCTCGATCACCGGCGAGATCGTGATGGACGGGGTCGAGGTCGGCGAGGACGCGCTGCTCCCCAATGTCGAGGGCCTCAAGGGCCCGTTCGGCTGCTTGAACCGAGCCCGCTACGGCATCGCCTGGGGCTCGATGGGCGCGGCCGAGGCCTGCTATGCGGCGGCGCGCCAATATACGCTCGACCGCAAGCAGTTTGGGCGGCCCCTCGCCTCCAACCAGATCGTTCAGTTGAAGCTCGCCAACATGGCGACCGAGATCACGCTCGGGCTCCAGGCCGCGCTAAGGGTCGGCCGGCGGTTGGAGGATGGCGAGCTGGTCCCGGAGGCGGTCAGCCTGATCAAGCGGAACAATTGCGGCAAGGCGCTCGATATCGCGCGCGTTGCCCGCGACATGCACGGCGGCAACGGCATCAGCGCCGAATTCCACGTCATGCGCCACTCGCAGAACCTGGAAACGGTCAACACCTACGAAGGCACGCATGACGTCCACGCCCTGATCATGGGCCGCGCGATCACCGGCATTTCCGCTTTCTAGGGGCTTTTCGCGCCGCTATGCTCGGCCCCTGTCTAGGGGGAAATCTACATGAGCATGACCTTGCTGATCGTCCTTGGCGTCGTCGTCCTGCTGCTGCTGTTCGCGATCGCCATCTACAACCGGCTGGTCCGGCTCCGCGCTCTGGTCAAGGAAGGTTTCAGCGGGATTACCGTCCAGCTTCGCCGCCGCGCCGACCTCATCCCCAACCTGGTCGAGACGGTGAAGGGCTACGCAAGCCATGAGAAAGCGACTTTCGAGGCGGTGACCGCGGCCCGCGGCGCCGCGACCGGCGGCGGGGTCGCCGCGACCGCTGCCGCCGACGCCACCATGACCAGTCTGATCGGCCGCCTGTTCGCCGTCGCCGAAGCCTATCCCGAGCTCCAGGCCGACGAGAATTTCCGCCAATTGCAAAGCGAGATGAGCTCGATCGAGGGCGAGCTCCAGTCGGCGCGGCGCTATTACAACGCCACGACGCGCGACCTCAACACGCGCATCCAGTCCTTTCCCGACGTCCTCCTCGCCCGCCCGATGGGCTTCACCGAAGAGGAATATTACCAGGACGAGGATCCGGCGATCCAGAGCGCCCCCAAGGTCTCTTTCGACCGCCCGGCGGCCTGACCATGCGCGCGCTGGCCCGCGCTTTCCTCGTCCTCGCCGCGTTCCTCGCCTTCCCCGCCTCGGCGAAAGCGGAAGAGAAGATCGCCGCCTTCGGCTCGACCATCTTCGTCAAGGCTGACGGCACGCTCGACGTGGTCGAGCGAATTTGGGTCGATGCCGAGAATGTCTCGATCCGCCACGGCATCTACCGCGATTTCCCGACCCGCTATTCGATCCCGGGCGGCGGGCGGATGAAGGTCGGCTTCACATTCGTCGAAGCCGAGCTCGAACTCCAAGCCGGTCGAGCACAAGATCGAGAACCTCTACAATGGCGTTCGGATCAAGCTCGGGTCGCCTGACAGCTACGTCTCGCCGGGACGCCACCTCTACCAGATCCATTATAGGGTCACGCGCGAGCTCGGTTACTTCAAGGATTATGACGAGCTTTACTGGAACGTCACCGGCAACGGCTGGATGTTTCCGATCGAACAGGCCGGGGTGCAGATCCATCTGCCCAAACCGGTCAAATTCGGCCAGCGCGCTTTCTACACCGGACCCCAGGGCTCGACCGAAAGCGCCGCCGAGGTCATCGAGGAAAAGCCCGGCCTGATCACCATCATGACGACCCGCCCGCTGGCACCCTACGAAGGGCTGACGGTCGGGGTCGCCTTCCCCAAGGGCGTGGTCGCTCCGCCGAGCGAAGCGCAGAAGCTCGGTTGGTGGTTGACCGACATGCTGCCGATGGCGCTCGCCGGCCTCACCCTGGCCGGAGTCATCGGCTTCCTCGTCTATGCCTTCCGCCGCGTCGGGCGCGATCCCGATGAGGGAACGGTCGTTCCGCTGTTCGCCCCGCCCGACGACCTGTCGCCGGCGGCGATGCGTTATCTGGTCGAACAGGGATTCGACAATCGCGCCTTTGCCGCCGCGCTGATCGACGCCGGCGTCAAGGGCCACGTCATCCTCGGCGAGGACAAGGGCTTCCTGTTCTTCGGCGGTGACAAATATATCCAGGGGACGACCGGCGCGAAGGCTCCACTCCCCGTCGCCGAGCAGCAGGCGATCTCGCTCCTCGTCGGTCCAGGCGAGAAGCTCGAGCTCGACAACAAGAACCATTCGATCTTCTCCGCCGCCAAGAAGAAGCTCGAGACCGACTTCAAGAGCCGGTTCGACGGCAAGCTGTTCCACCGCAACCGAACCTGGGTCGGCATCGCGGTCGTGGTGTGGCTGGTCGGCGCGTATTTTACCGCTTTGTCGCTGGCCCTCGGCGGGGGCATGATCCCTACTCCGATCATTTTCGGAGCACCCATCGCCGGCGCGGTCGCATTCTTTCTCCACCGCATGGCGAAGAAATCGGAGAACTCCACCGGCAGCTGCCTGTTCAACGTCCTTGCGCTGTTCGCCGCATTCGGAGCCCTGGGCCTCACCATGCTGACATTGGTGAGCGCGATTACGACGCTTCAGTGGCTGCCGATGGTCGTGGTTGCGCTGGGGCTTCCGATCGCTTTGTCGTCGCTATTCTGGATCAGCGCCCCGACCAAGGAGGGCCGCGCGATCCTCGATAAAATCGCCGGTTTCAAACATTACCTCTCGATCACCGAGCGCGATCGGCTCGACCGGATGCAGGCGCCGCGCGACACGCTCCAGATGTTCGAGCGCTGGCTTCCTTATGCGGTCGCGCTCGAAGTCGAGAACCGCTGGGCCGACCGGTTCGAGGGCCAGCTCGCCGCCGCCGCGGCGGCGGGCCAGCAGGGTTTCGCCTGGTACCACGGCTCGCACAGCCCGTGGACCGATACCGGCGGTTTCGTCAGCTCGATCGGCTCGTCGCTGTCGAGCACCATCTCCTCGGCCTCGACCGCTCCCGGCTCTTCGAGTGGGTCGGGCAGTGGCGGGTCTTCGGGCGGTGGCGGCGGTGGCGGTGGCGGCGGTGGCTGGTGAGACCTAAGCCCAAGCCGGCCGCTTGAGGACGAGCGTCGGATCGCCATTATAGACCGTGTCGCCGATCGCTTCGAAGCCGAGCCGCTCGGCGAGCCGGATCGATGGCGCATTGGCGGGGGCGATGATCGCCCAGATCGGCGTCGGCTCCAGGTTGGACTCGGCCCAGTCGAGCGCGGCGCGGCACGCCTCCCCCGCCAGTCCCTGGCCGTGGGTCTCGGTGGCAAAGATCCAGCCCATCTCGGGCTCGTCGCCAAACTCCGGCTCGAGTTCGCGCCAGGCGTTGAACAGCGACAGGCTGCCGACCAGCGTTCCATCGGCCTTGCGCTCGGCTGCCCAGCCGCCGAAGCCGATCATCCCCCACATGCCCGCAGACGCGGTCATGCGCCGCCAGCACTCCTCCTGGCCCATCGGCTCGGGACCGAAATGGCGGTACACCGCGGGCTGCTGGAGGATCGCGTGATACGGGCGAAAATCATCGCGGAGCCAGGGACGCAGGACGAGCCGATCGGTCTCGATCCGCGGCGCTTCGCGGATCACGCCGGTTTACTTCTTGCCGAGGGAGAGCCCGCCGAAGCGCTTGTTGAAGCGCGCGACCTGGCCGCCTTCCTGGATCTGGCGGGTGCCGCCGGTCCAGGCCGGGTGGACCCGGGGATCGATCTCGAGGTGGAGGGTGTCCCCGTCCTTGCCCCAGGTCGAGCGGGTCTGGAACTTGGTCCCGTCGGTCATCTCGACGGTGATCATGTGATAATCGGGATGGGTATTGGTCTTCACGGCGATGTCCTTGGGTTTGCCGCTGGTTTCCGACCAGCAGCCAGGGATCGAGCGGCGCCTTTACAGGCGGTCCGCGATTCTTGCAACCGGAGCCGTCAGGCGGCCTGGATTTGCGGCTCGCGAAGTACCGGCAGTGCCCGCTCGGCGAGCGCCCACCCGCCGAACAGCAGCGCGGTAAAGACCAGGTCGCCGGCCAGCGTGTTCTGGAAAAATGGGATCGCCGCGACATAACAGGCGACAAGGCCCGCCGCGTCCTTCGGGTAATAATCCATGACGAGCCAGACCCCGAAGTTGGTCACCAGGAAGAAGAGCAGCGAACTGGCCAACGCCGCGGCTCCGACCCGGAGCACCGTGCGGTGCCGTGCGAGCAGTCGACCAATCAAGACGATTGCTACGACGCTGAGATAAACGAAGATCGCTTCGGGATAGAAGCCAAGCACCAGGTCGCTGAGCACAAGCGCCCCGAGCGGCGCGGCGAAAGCGAGCCAGCGGCGGCCGAGATAGGCGCCGCCGAACAACGCCATTGCCGCGATCGGGGTGAAATTGGGCGGATGCGGGACAAGCCGGAGGAAGGCCGCGGCAAGGATCGCGAACAGGATCACCAGGAGGCGTGCGCGGTTGTCGGTCATGGCCCGCCGATAACGCCAAAGGAGCCAATTTGACAGCCCGCGGGCGAGCGCGCATTCGCACTGTCGATCGAGGTGCCGCCCACTGGAGCAGTCCAGCCGGGGGCGGTTGAAAGGGAAGCCGGCGAAAATCCGGCGCTGTGCCCGCAACTGTGAAGCCGGAATTGCCCGGCCAAGTCAGGAACCTGCCTCGATCGGTCGTCCGTTTCCTCGGCCGGGACCAGCCGCGGGGCGTGGGCGGGCTGTGCCAAGCAGCGTGTCCCTCCGTGACGACGAATAGTCGTCAATGGAGGACCGCCATGTTCGCACTGCCAATCACCGCCGAACCGATCACCATCACCGCCTCGCGGGTGCCGGCGCCCGAAGACGAGGTGGCGGCCAGCGTCACCGTCATCGACGGGACGGCGATCGTCCGCCTCGGGGAGCCGCTGGTCCCTGCCCTGTTGCGCCTGACGCCGTCGGTCGCGGTCACCACGCAAGGCCCGGCGGGCCTGCTGACCGAGGTCCGGATCCGAGGCGCCGAGAACACCCACACCTTGCTGTTCATCGACGGCATCCGCGCCAACGATCCGGCGACAGGGGACTTCGCGCGGTTCGAGTTGCTCAACGCCGATGTCGCGTCGCGGATCGAGGTCGTGCGCGGGCCGCAGTCCGCGCTGTGGGGCAGCCAGGCGATCGGCGGGGTGATCGCCATCAACGGTCTCGATGACCCGACCGGCCATTCGGCGTCGCTCGAGGCAGGCTCGTTCGGGCTTGTCCGGGCGAGCGGATCGCTCGGTCTGAGCTCGGACCGCGGAAGCCTCGCCGGAGCGATCGGCTTCCAGCGTGCTCGCGGAATCGACAGTTTCGGCGGTGGTGGCGACCGCGATGGCTATCGCAACCTTTCCGGCCGCCTGCGCGGCACCCTGCCGATCGGCCACTTGCTCGAGCTCGGCTTTGCCGGGATCGCGCTCACCGGCCGCGCCGAGTTCGACGGCTACGACCCCTTCACCTTCGACCGCACCGACACCGAGGATTCGAGCCGCAACCGGCTGTTCGCGGCTCGCACCTGGCTCAAAGTGGAGCCGGGCGGCGGCTGGTCGGGCGAGATCGGCGCGAGCCTGCTCGGCTCGTCCAACCGCAACTTCCTCTCCGGCGACCCGCTGAACCGCACTCGCGGTACTCGGAGCACCATCGACGGCGAGGTAATCCGCAGTTTCACGACCGGGCCGGTCGAGCATGACCTGGTCCTTGCCGCCGACGCCGAGCGCGAGACCTTCCGCGCCCGCGACACGATCTATGGCGGCTTCACCAACCAGGACCAGGACCGCTCGCACCTCGCCGGGACGGTCGAATGGCGGGCTCGGACGAATGGAGTCAGCGCCGACCTCGCTCTCCGCCGCGATGTCTTCAACCGGTTCAAGGATTTCGACCTCCTTGCGCGCTTCGCTGCTCGGCGAGCTCGGCGGCGGCGTGGCGCTCGCGGGCTCCTATGCCGAGGGGATCGCCCAGCCGACCTTCTTCGACCTCTATGGCTTCTTCCCCGGCAATTTCGTCGGCAACCCGTCGCTCAGGCCGGAGCGCTCGACCGGGTTCGAGGCTTCGCTGCGCTTTCGGCGCGAGCGCTTCGCCGCATCGCTCACCGCCTTCCGCCAGCGCTTGAAGGACGAGATCGTCGAGACCTTCGATTTCGACACCTTCCTGTCGAGCACCGAAAACCGAACCTCGGCCAGCCGGCGGCGGGGAATCGAGGCCGAGCTCGCGTGGCAACCGAGCGATGCGCTTCGGCTGAGCGCCAATTACGCGTATCTAAAGGCCAGCCAGCCCGACAATTTCAGCGGCTCGCAGCTCGAGGAACATCGCCGGCCGCGGCACAGCGGAGCGCTCCAGGCGGACGGTGCTGTGGGGCGATGGAGCTATGGCGGTTCGCTGGCCTACGTCGGCTCGCGTCTCGACCGCGAGGAGGTCGGCAACCGGGCGATCGTCCGCTTGAGCCCGTACTGGCTCGCGTCGGCGCGGGTCGCTTATGCACTCACCCCGGCGCTCCAGCTGTTCGTCCGCGGCTCGAACCTGCTCGATGACCGCTACGAGGATTTCGGCCGGTTACCGGACCGAGGGTCGCGGGCTGTTCGTCGGGATCAGTCTGCGGGAGGATCGGCGATCATCGCCGTGAACTGCGCCTCGGCGGCGAGTTTCCCCGCGACGCTGGCTCGGCCCGAGAACTTGCAGATGCTCGAACGCTTCTGGACGAACTCGACGTCGAGTTGGAGCAGGCAGCCGGGCTCCACGGGCACGCGAAACTTCGCGCCCTCGATGGCCATGAAATAGACCAGCTTGCCCGAATTCGCGAGGCCGAGGCTTTCGACCGCGAGCACGCCCGCGGCCTGGGCCAGCGCCTCGACGATCAGCACTCCGGGCATGATCGGACGGCCCGGGAAATGGCCCTGGAAGAAGGGTTCGTTCATGCTCACCGCCTTGATCGCGGTGATCGACTGGTCGGGGACGATCCGCTCGACACGATCGACGAGCAGCATCGGGTAGCGATGCGGAAGCGCCGCCATCACCCGCCTGATGTCGAGCGGGCCGATGGCGGACGCTTCCGGTTGTTCCGTCAAATCAGCGGCTCTGCGGAGTCGTCTGGGTTTGCGCCGGAGCGGTGGTTGCGATCGTCGGCAGCGCGGCGTTGAGCGCGCTCAGAACGTCGTTGGTGACGTCGATCGAAGTGGCCGTCGCCAGCGTGACGTTGGAATCGACCAGGATGTTGGCGCCGCGGCGCTGCATGACCTGCTGATAGATCGGTCCCAGCTTAGTTGCGACCTGCTGCTGGATATACTGCTGGTTGCGCTGCAGCTGACCCTGCGAACGCTGCAGCTCGGCCGCCGCCTGCTGCTGGCGAGTCTGCCACGCCTTCATGCGGTTTTCGAGGGCGGCATCAGGTGCCTTGCCGGCAAGCGCGTCGATCGCGGTTTGGATTGATTTCTGCTCTGCGGCGAGCGGATCGGCGAGTGCCTTCTCGCGCGCCTGAAGGGCCGTTGCCTGGCTGCGAAGCGCGGCGATTGCCGTTTTGCAGGCGTTGCATTCGGCGGTCACCCGATCGACGTCGGCGACTGCGACGACGGCGCCGGGAATGGCCTGGGCTTGAGCCGCGGCCGGGACGAGCATGGTTGCGGCAAGCGCGGCGGCGAAGAGAATCTTGGTCATCAGAATTGCGTTCCTACGTTGAAGCTGAACAATTTGGTGTCGTCGCCCTCTTGCTTGAGAAGCGCCTTGGCGAGATCGATCCGGAGCGGACCGAATGGGGAGATCCAGTTCACGCCGACGCCGATCGACAGGCGCGGCTTGGCGCTGTTGCCCAGGAACAGCTCCTTGAAGCCGGGGGAGATATTATATTTGACCGGGTCGCAGGCGGGGTCGCCCGGCGACTGCAGAATGACCCGCTGGCCGCTCTGACCGGACTTGAGTTCGCAGATGTTGAGGATGTCGGTCAGCTCGGGCTTGGTGATCGACCACAAGGATCCGGCATCGACATAGGCCGAGGGCCTCAGCCCGAGGTTGCGAAGGCTCGCGCTGATCGGGATCTCGACCTCGAGCCGGGCCTGGTAATAGGCTCTGCCGCCGAGCGCGTCGGTGATTCGCGCCTCGTCCGTGTTGGGCGTTCCGTCGGTGTTGTAGGGGACGCGCTGGACCCGGGGCCCGATCCCGCGAATGTCGAAGCCGCGGAGCTGCGGGCCGAAGAAGCGGTCGGTCAGGCGGATCGGATCGACGAACGGGCGCGGCGAGTCCTGAAGAGCCTTGATATAGCCGCCTTCGCCGCGGAGCAGGACGACCCACGGGCCGAAGCTCTTGTACTTGGTGCCGTTGATCGTCGTCCGGACATATTTGATGTCCCCGCCGAGCCCGGCGAAGTCGGCCGAAGCGATGAATCGCTGGCCGCGCGTCGGGCGAATCCCGTCGGTATCGTCATAGAGGGTCGAAAAGCCCACGGACGAGGTCACGCGACCGCCAATTTCGTCGCACAGATAGCGGCCGGCCTTGAGCGGGTCGCAGACCGCTGGCTCCGGCCCGGTTCCGTCCGGGTCGGTAAAGAAGGTGCCCTTGTCGAGCGTGACGTCGTCATGGATCAGGCTGTAGCGGCCGCCGAGGCTCCAATATTCGCTCAGCGGGAAGCCGGTTCGAAGCGCGCCGCCGGTGCTGACCTGCTCATAGGTCGTGTTTCGCTGGTTGCCGATATAATTGAAGCTGCTGTAGTCGCGGCGGAAGATCTGGAAGCCGAGCAGCATCGGCTTGTCCATGAAGTACGGGTCGGTGAAGCCGGCCGAGATCGACTTCGAATAGCGCGACCAGTTGATCCCGGCGTCGAGCGACTGGCCCTTGCCCATGAAGTTGTTCTGCGAAACCGCAAGCTGGATCACGAACCGCTCGAGGCTTGAATAGCCTCCCGACAACGACAATTGGCCGGTCGGCTTTTCCTCGACGTTGAGGGCGAGGACGACGCGGTCGGGGGCCGAACCCTCGGCCTGCTTGATCTCGAGCCTCTCCTGGAAGTAGCCAAGGCTCTGGATCCGGTCCTGGCTGCGCTTCAAGCGCATGGCATTGAAGGCGTCGCCCTCGTTAATCCGGAATTCGCGCCGGATGACCTTGTCGCGGGTCGTGGTGTTGCCGGTGATGTCGATCCGCTCGACATAGACCCGCGGCGTATCGAGGACCTTGAAGGTGAGGTTCATCACCTTGTTCTCGGAGTCGCGGTTATAGGCCGGGTCGATGTCGGCGAAGGCATAGCCGAGGTTGCCGGCAGCCTGGCTGAGGTCGGTGACCGTGTCCTCGACCGCCTTGGCGTTGAACCAGTCGCCCTGGTCAATCTTGACGTGGCTCATGACCTGGGCGGCGGGGAAGTCGCGAAGCGCGCTGTCTGCCTCGATCGTGCCGAAGCGGTAGCGCGGGCCTTCCTCGACCACATAAGTGATGACGAAGTCGCGGCGGTCGGGGGTCAGCTCGGCGAGCGCCGAAACGACCCGGAAATCGGCATATCCCTGGGTCAGGTAGAACGCGCGCAGCTTCTGCTGGTCAGCCGCGAGCCGATCGGGATCGTAGGTGTCATTGGACTTGAGGAAGCCCAGGAGGCCGCCGGCCTGGCGAGTGTACATTTCCTTTTGCAGCCGGCGATCGGAATAAATGGTGTTGCCGAGCACATTGATTGCCCGGACCTTGGCGAGGTCGCCCTCGAAAATCTCGAACACCACGTCGACCCGGTTCTGCTCGAGCTGGACGATCTTGGGCTCGACGCGGGCGGCGAAGCGGCCCTCGCGGCGATAGAGCTCGAGGATCCGCTCGACGTCGGCGCGAGCGCCCGAACGCGTGAAGATCTGCCTCGCCGACAGCTTGATCTCGGGCAGGATCTTGTCGTCCTTGATCCTCCGGTTGCCCTCCAGGATGATGCGGTTGATGACCGGATTCTCGCGAACCTGGATGACCAGGGCGCCGGTGTCGGCGCCGCTGATCGTGACGTCGGCGAACAGCTGGGTCGCGTAGAGGTCCTTGAGCGCCTGGTCGAGCGTGCTGGCGTCGTAATTCTGGCCTGGCGAAAGATTGGCGTAAGCGCGAATCGTCTCGGGCTCGAGGCGCTGGTTCCCGGCGACCTGGATCGAGCGGATGATTCGCTGGGCCGGCGGCGGTGTCGTGACCGCGGGCGAAACGGTCGGCTGGGGCGCGGGAGGCGCAGTCGGGGCTGGTCCGGTCTGGGCCACCACCGGCGTCGAAAGCGCGCCGAGGATCGTCCCGACCAACAGCAACGCACCAGCGCGCTTAATATTCTTCGAACCTGAAATCACGCGATCCCGCCTTTTCGAGAATGGTGCAACGGCCAGCCCGGCCGCCAAGACCCTGATTGATGCCCCTGCCCTAAGCCTCCTAGCCAATCAAGCGTTGAAGACGGTCCCACAGCCCGATCGAGCCCAAATCGTTGACCGTCGTGAACACGACGAGCGCGAGGATGAACGCAAGCCCGCCACGAAACGCCCATTCGAGCGACCGCTCGCTGAGCGGCCGGCGCCGGACAGCCTCGATTGTGTAAAGCGCGAGATGGCCTCCATCCAGCATCGGGACTGGCAAGAGGTTGATGAATCCGAGATTAATTGAAAGCAATGCAAGCAATTGAATGAAGGGCAAAAGGCCGGCGGCGGCGCCCTCGCCCGCGATCTGCGCGATTTTGATCGGACCGCCGAGCTGCTTGGGCGAGATCGCGCCGCGGATCAGCTGGACCAACCCGTCGAAAATCGCGCGCGTGAGGCTCCAGGTGTAGACTGCGGCCATCGGCACCGCCGTCCACGGCGGGACCCGTTCATAAGCGGTGAAGCTCGGCCCGATGCCGAGGAGCCCACGCTCGACCTCCTGCCCGTTGACATCCTCGATCGTCCCCGAGCCGAGGCGAAGCTCAAGCTCGCGGACCGTCTCGCCGCGCTGGATTTCGATGCGGACCTGCTCGTTCGGGCGGATCGCGACGGTGTTGAAGATTTCGGCAAAGCTCGACGTCTCACGGCCGGCGATCGACAGGATCCGGTCGCCCGGCGCGATCCCGGCCCTGGCCGCGGCGGTGCCGGGCGAGACCGTTCCGACGACATTGCTGAGCGGCGCCCCGACGAGGCTGAAGAAGGCCGCAAAGATCAGGATGGCGAGCAGGAAATTGGCCATCGGGCCGGCGAGCACGACGAGGAAGCGCTGGTAGACTGGGCGGAACTGGAACGCCCGCGCCCGCTGCTCCTGCGTCAGGCCTTCGGAATCGCTCCCGCTGCTCGCCGGGTCGGTATCGCCAAGGAACTTCACATAGCCGCCAAGGGGCAGCCAGCCGACCTTCCAGCGCGTGCCGCGCTTGTCGGTCCAGCCGAACATCTCGCGCCCGAAGCCGATCGAGAAGGTCTCGGCCCCGATCCCGAACCAGCGCGCGACGAGATAATGGCCGAGCTCGTGGATGAACACGAGCGGCCCCAACAGGCAGACGAAGGCAAGCAGGATCAGCCACAAAGGAATCTGGTCGGGAATCATGGGCACAGCTCGTCGATCATGGACCCGGTACGGGCCCGCGTCACTCGGTCGATCTCCAGTACGTCGCCGATCGAGCGCGGTGCGTCGAAATCCGACTGGTCCAGAAGCCGGGCAGCAAGTCCCGCGATTTCGGGAAACGGCAAGGCGCCCGCTAGGAACCGCTCGACCGCGACCTCATTGGCGGCGTTGAGCACGACCGGCGCAGCGCCGCCCTTGACCAGGGCCTCGCGGGCAAGGCGGAGCGCCGGGAAACGCTCGAGGTCGGGAGCTTCGAAATCGAGGCGGCCGGCGGCGGCGAGATCGAGCCGCCTGGCGGGGGTCTCCATCCGCTCGGGCCAGGCCAAAGCGTAGGCGATGGGAATGCGCATGTCGGGCGATCCCAGCTGGGCGATGACCGAGCCGTCAATGAACTCGACCATCGAATGGACGATCGATTGCGGGTGGACGACCACGTCGATGCGATCGGATGGCTGGCCGAACAGATAGGACGCCTCGATCAGCTCGAGCCCCTTGTTCATCAACGTCGCCGAATCGACCGAGATTTTCGCGCCCATGGTCCACATCGGATGCGCCACCGCCTCGGCCGGGGTGGCGACGGCCATCGCCTCGCTCGACGAGCTTCGGAATGGCCCGCCGCTCGCGGTCAGGATAATTCGTGAGACCTGGTCAGCACGATTGCCGGCAAGGCACTGAAAGATCGCATTATGCTCGCTGTCGACTGGCAATAAAGTGGCGCCGCTCCGGGCTGCTGCGTCGGTCATCAGGGCGCCGGCGGTGACGAGCGATTCCTTGTTCGCAAGAGCCACGTTGCGGCCGTCCTCGACCGCAGCCATGGTCGGCTCGAGTCCGGCGCAGCCGACGATCGCGGCGATGTGAAGGTCGCACTCCATCCGCGCCGCCTCGACCAGCGCGGCCGGTCCCGCCGCCGCTTCGCAGCCGCTGCCCTCGAGCAGGGCCTTGAGGTCGGCATATTGGCGTTCGTCGGCGATCACCGCCCGCTTGGCCTTGAAGCGACGCGCGATCTCGGCAAGCTTCGCGCCATTGTTCGCGGCGGTCACCGCAACCAGCTCGAACCTGTCCCCTGCCCGCTCGACCAGGTCGAGGGTCGAGCCGCCAACCGAGCCCGTCGCACCGAAGATGGACAGCCGGCGGCTCATGCCAGCCTCGCCATCTGAGCCGCGGCGGCGAGGACGGCGACAGGGACCAGCCCGTCGAGCCGGTCGAGCAGCCCGCCATGCCCAGGAAGCCAGCGACCGCTATCCTTGACCCCGACGCGACGCTTGATCCCGCTTTCGAACAGGTCGCCCGCCTGCGCCGCCACGGCGAACAGGGGCGCGAGCAGATAGAGCGCGGGCCCGAGCCCGGTAAGGAATGCCCACAGCCCGCCGAACAGCGTGGCCGCGGCGATCCCTCCTCCGAGGCCCTCGACCGTCTTGTTCGGACTGATGCTCGGGGCGAGCTTGCGCCGCCCGAACGAGCGTCCCGCGAAAAATGCGCCGATGTCGGTCGACCAGGTGACGATGAACACCCAGACGAGCAGCTCGAGCCCCTGGGCGTCCCGCTCGCGGATCCACAATAAAGCCAGTGCCGGGAGCAAGGCATAGACGAAGCCCGCGGCCTGCCAGCCGATGCCCCAGCCCTTCACCAGCCGGCTCCATTCGTAGAACATCACCGTCGCGACCGCAGCGGCGAACACAGCGAACAGGGTCCCGCCCTGGACCGCGGCGAGCAGGGCCAAGGCCACAAGGACGAGGCTGGTCGCGGTTCGAAGCCCGAGGTCGCTCATCGACCCCCGAACCGCCGGTCGCGGGTCGCGAACCGCGCGAGGGCATCGGCGAAGACTTGCTCGTCGAAATCTGGCCACAAGGTGTCGACGAACATCAGCTCCGCATAAGCCACCTGCCATAGCAGGAAGTTACTCAGCCGAATCTCGCCCGAGGTCCTGATCAGAAGGTCAGGATCGGGAAGTCCGGCAGTCGACAGCTCCGCCGCGAGAATCTCCTCGTCGATCGCCGACGGATCGATCTTCCCAGCGCGGGCTTGTTCGGCCAGCGCCCGAGCCGCGGTCACGATCTCCAGTCTCGATCCATAATTGAGGGCGACCACCAGAGTTAGTCGGCGGTTGTCGCGCGTCTGCTCGACCGCATTTCGCAAGCGCCGGGTAAGGTCGGGGCCGAACGCTTCGACATCGCCGATCAGCCGTATCCTGACACCTTCTCGGTGAATCTCGGCCAGCTCCCGCTCGAGGTAGAAGCGCATGAGGCCCGTGAGGTCGGCGATCTCCTCAGCGCTTCGGCGCCAGTTCTCCGAGGAGAAGGCGTAAACCGTGACGACCTCGACCCCGTGTTCGACCGCGGCGCGGACGGTACGGCGAAGCGCCTCGGCCCCGGCGCGGTGGCCGGCGACGCGCGGAAGCCCCTGCTTCGTCGCCCAGCGGCCGTTGCCGTCCATGATGATCGCGACGTGCCGGGGAACCGGACCGGCGCCCGGTTCGGGGTCGACCTTTGCTTCCGACGTCGTGGCGCGCGTCACTTGTTCAGGATTTCCTTTTCCTTTGCATGAGCGGCGTCGTCGATTTCCTTGATCGTGTCGTCGGTGAGCTTCTGGACCTCGTGCTCGAGCCGCTTGCGCTCGTCCTCGCTAATGTCGTGCTTCTTCTCGTCCTGCTTCAAATGATCCATCCCGTCGCGACGCACGTTGCGGACCGCGATCCGGGCCTTCTCGGCATATTGGCCGACCAGCTTGGCGAGCTCCTTGCGGCGCTCCTCGGTGAGGTCGGGAATGGGCAGTCGAATGGTCTGGCCGTCGGTGACCGGGTTGATCCCCAGGTTGGCGCTGCGAATGGCCTTTTCGACCGGATTGATGTTCGACTTGTCCCACACCTGGATGCTGATCAGCCGCGGCTCGGGGACCGAGACCGTGGCGACCTGGTTCAGCGGCATGTTGGCGCCGTAGACCTCGACCTGAATGCCGTCGACCAGCGCGGTCGAGGCGCGCCCCGTGCGCAACCCGCCGAGGTCGTGCTTCAGCGCCTCTACGGCGCCGTGCATCCGGCGTTTGAGGTCCGAGGTGTCGATGCTGGTGGTCATGGTGTCTTACTCTCCGTCCTGAACGATCGTCGCCGTTCCTTCGCCCGCCAGCACCTTGGCGAGGTTGCCGGGCTGGCGGATGTTGAACACGACGATCGGAATCTTGTTGTCCCGGCACAAGGCGACCGCCGCGGCGTCCATGATCTTGAGATTGTCGCCGAGCACCTTGGTGAAGGTCAGCCGGTCATAGCGCTCGGCGTCCTTCACCTTTTTCGGGTCAGCGGTATAGACGCCGTCGACGCTGGTCCCCTTGAACAAAGCGTTGCAGCCCATTTCCGCGGCGCGAAGCGCGGCCGCCGTGTCGGTGGTGAAGAACGGGTTGCCGGTGCCGGCCGCGAACAGCACGATCCGCCCCTTCTCGAGGTGGCGGAGCGCGCGGCGGCGGATATAGGGCTCGCTGACCGAGGCCATCGGGATCGCCGATTGGACCCGCGTTTCCACCCCCAGCCGCTCGAGCGCATTCTGCAGCGCGAGCGCGTTCATCACCGTCGCCAGCATGCCCATATAATCGGCGGTCGCACGGTCGACGCCCTTGGCCGCGGCGGCCATCCCGCGGAAGATATTGCCGCCGCCCACGACCAGGCACAGCTCGATGCCCTGGGCCTTGGCCGCGGCGATTTCGCCGGCGAGGCCGGCGACCGCATCGGGATCGATCCCGAACTGCCCTGGCCCCATCAGCGCTTCGCCCGACAGCTTGAGCAGGATTCGATTGAAGCGCGGAAGGGTCATCGTGCGAATATACCTGCGGATGCAAGAAGGGCGGCACCGCCTTTATGGCGACACCGCCCCGTTGCCAACCGCTAAGCGCGGTCGCGTCAGGTCAGGCGACCGGCTCGGCCTTTGACTGGCCGGCGGCCGCGGCGACTTCGGCGGCGAAGTCGCTTTCTTTCTTCTCGATGCCTTCGCCGAGCTGGAAGCGCTTGAAGCCCTTCAGCGTGATCGGCGAGCCGGCCTCCTTGCCAGCAGCGGCGACGACGTCGGCGACCGGGGTCTTGTTGTCGATCACGAACAGCTGCGAGAGGAGCGCATTCTCCTTCTTGAACTTGTTCATCGACCCCTCGACCATCTTGGCGACGATCTCGGCCGGCTTGCCGCTCTCATTGGCTTTCTCGGTCGCGATGCCGCGCTCGCGCTCGAGCAGCTCGGAGTCGAGGTTGTCGGCGTCGAGCGCCAGCGGGTTGGCCGCGGCGATGTGCATCGCGATCTGCTTGCCCAGCGCCTGGAGCGTCTCGGCCGGGGCCGACCCTTCGAGCGCGACGAGCACGCCGATCTTGCCCATCCCCGGCGCCACCGCATTGTGGACGTAGGACACGACCGCGCCCTCGCCGACCTCGATCAAAGCGGCGCGGCGCAGCGACTGGTTCTCGCCGATGGTGGCGATATTGTCGGTCAGTTTCTCCTCGACCGTCCCGCCGCCCGGGTAGGACGCGCGCTTGAGCGCCTCGACATCCTCGCCGCTGGTCAGAGCGATCTGCGAGACATCGCGGACAAACTGCTGAAACTGCTCGTTCTTGGCGACGAAGTCGGTTTCGGAGTTGACCTCGACGAGGGCACCCCTCTTGCCTTCGACTGCGACCCCGACCAGCCCTTCGGCGGCGGTCCGCCCGGCCTTCTTGGCGGCCGCGGACAGACCCTTGGCGCGAAGCCAGTCGATCGCCGCTTCCATGTCACCATGGGTCTCGGCCAGCGCCTTCTTGCAATCCATCATGCCGGCGCCAGTGCGCTCGCGCAGTTCCTTCACTGAGGCGGCAGTGATCTCAGCCATTTCAATTTTCCTTCAAGATCGGTTCGGTTCGAGCAACGTTGAGATGCCTATTGCACGACAATCGACTTCCGCTCGGGTCGAACGGATGTGGGGTTCTTGCCCTTAAGCTTCCAGAGCCGGTTCGACCGGCGGCTCGGCCATCTCGCCGACGTCCTGGCCGCGCGCCTGGGCGTTGCCCGCCTTGCCTTCATTGGCGGCGCTGGCGACCGCCTCGCAATAGAGGCGGATCGCGCGGCTGGCGTCGTCGTTGCCGGGCACCGGGAAAGCGATCCCGCTCGGGTCGCTGTTCGAATCGAGGATCGCGACCACCGGGATGCCGAGCACGGTAGCTTCCTTGATCGCCAGCTCTTCCTTGTTGGTGTCGACCACGAACATGACGTCCGGAATTCCGGCCAGATCGCGGATTCCGCCGAGGCTCTTCTCGAGCTTGTCGCGCTCGCGGGTCAGCTGGAGCACTTCCTTCTTGGTCAGGCCCGCGGTGTCGCCGCTGAGCTGCTCCTCAAGGCTCTTCAAGCGCTTGATCGAGTTGGAGATGGTCTTCCAGTTGGTCAACATGCCGCCGAGCCAGCGGTGGTTGACGAAATGCTGGCCGCTGACCTGCGCCGCCTCGGCAATCGCATCCTGCGCCTGGCGCTTGGTGCCGACGAACAGCACCTTGCCGCCGCGGGCGACCGTGGCCTGGACGAAGTCGAGCGCGCGGGCGAACAGCGGCACGCTCTGCGACAGATCGATGATGTGCACCCCGTTCCGGTCGCCGAAGATGTACGGCTTCATCTTGGGGTTCCAGCGGTGGGTCTGGTGGCCGAAATGCGCTCCGGCCTCGAGCAATTGCTGCATGGTGACGAGCGTGCTCGCCATGGTCTTTCTCCTTCCGGTTCTTCCTCGGCGAAACCATGTCACCGGCCAATCGGCCGGCACCGGTTATGTCAGCTCCGCCTGTGGGATGGCCGGGCCACTAGCCGAGACCCGGGGCGAATTCAAGGGCTTGCCCGTGGCGCGGACGAGCCGCTTGACAGGTGAGAACAAATCAGGAACATATACGTGCTCAGACATATGGCGCAGCCGCTCCACCGGAACGAAACAGGTCCGAAATGGTTGGGCGCCTCAAACAAGGAAACGCATCATGGTTGCAGCGCTCGCCACCCTCGTCTTCCTCGCCACTGTGTGGATGCTAATCGTCGTCGGGGCGGCGATGCTCGAGGCCAGCGGCCTCAGGATTGTCGCCGCGCTCAAGCGCGAAACCGCCGAGCCGGTCCTTCGGACCCGCCCCATTCGCCTTCGCTCGCGCCGCGTCCAACCGTTGCGGCCGGCGCGGATCAGCGTTCGGCAGCGCGCCGCCGCTTGACCCGCGCATAGCTGGCGATGCTGAACGGCAGCGCCGCGAGATACATCACCGAGATCGCAAGCAGGGTCAGCCACGGCTCGTTGAGCAACGCTGCACCGAGCAGGGCCACGCCGGCGAGCGCGAAGATGCGCCAGCCGCGGCGGATCCGGATCGAGCCCCAGGTATAGGTCGGAACGCTCGAGATCATCAGCACCGCAATGAACAGGGTCCACGGCATGACCAGACGCCAATCCTGGAACAGTGCATTGCCGCTGACCAGCCACAGGTAAAGCGGAACGAACGCCAGGCCCGCCCCGACCGGGGCCGGCACGCCGGTGTTGAATCCGGCCGACTTGTGCGGCTGCTCGGCGGCGTCGATCCGGGCATTGTAGCGCGCGAGCCGGAGCGCGCAGCAAACAGCCAGCGCGAGCGCCGCGATCCACCCGAACCGCGGCGCATATTGAAGCGACCACAGGAAAATGATCAGCGCGGGCGCGGTCCCGAAGGCGATATTGTCGCTGAGGCTGTCGAGCTCGGCGCCGAACTTGCTCTGCGCGCGGAGCAGGCGGGCGATGCGGCCGTCGAAGCCGTCGAGCACGCCGGCGCCGACGATCGCGGCAAGCGCCAGCGGCCATTGCTCGGCAATCGCGAAACGGACCCCGGTCAGCCCGAAGCAGAGCGCGAGGACGGTGATGGCGTTGGGAGCAAAGGCCCGGAACGGGATCGCTCGGCCGTCGCTCACCGGGCTCACTGGCTGGTTCCGCTCGCCGCCTGGTCGTCGCCGATGACCCCGATGACCGTTTCCCCCGCGATCGCCCGCTGGCCGAGCATCACCTTCGGCGCGGTTCCGGTCGGCAGGTAGACGTCGACCCGGCTGCCGAAGCGGATCAGGCCGATGCGCTGGCCGGCCTCGACCTGGTCGCCTTCCTTGACGAAGCTCAGGATGCGCCGTGCGACGAGTCCGGCGATCTGGGTGAAGCCGATCATCACGCCGCCCCGGCCCTCGATCAGGAAATGCTGGCGCTCATTGTCCTCGCTCGCCTTGTCGAGGTCGGCGTTGACGAACTTGCCCGGGACATAGGCCATGCGCGCGATCCGCCCGTCGATCGGCGAGCGGTTGATGTGCACGTCGAACACGCTCATGAAAATCGACACGCGGACGTAATTGCCCGGTGCCATCGCCCCAGTCCCGCCGAGCTCGGGCGGCGGCGAGACGGTCGAGATCAGGGTGATCAGGCCGTCGGCAGGCGCCACAACCAGATTGTCGCCGCGCGGCGTTGCCCGGATCGGGTCGCGGAAGAACGCGGCAACCCAGGCGGTCAAGGCGAGCAGCACGAAGGTCACAAACTCCCAGTCGAGCAGGAACGCCATCAGCGTGAAGAAGGCGGCTCCGACGACGAACTTGCGCCCTTCGGGGTGGACCGCCGGGAAACGCCATTTGACGGTCGTCGCGACCGGCCCGGCGCCGGTGGTGTCGAGATTGGCCATGGCGCCCCCTTAAAGGGCAGCCTTGCCGCGCACAACGCCGCATCCTAAGGCCCGCGCCAATCCCCATTCGCAGGAACTACTATGGCCAAGATCAAGGTGAAGAACCCGGTCGTCGAGCTCGACGGCGACGAGATGACCCGGATCATCTGGCAATGGATCCGCGAGCAATTGATCGAGCCCTATCTCGACATCAACCTCATCTATTTCGATCTTGGGATCGAAAGCCGCGACGCGACCGACGACAAGATCACCGTCGAGGCCGCGAACGCGATCAAGCAGCATGGTGTGGGCGTCAAATGCGCGACCATCACGCCCGACGAGGCACGGGTCGAGGAATTCAAGCTCAAGAAGATGTGGAAGTCGCCCAACGGCACGATCCGCAACATCCTCGGCGGAGTCGTCTTCCGCGAGCCGATCGTCATCTCCAACATTCCGCGGATCATCCCCGGCTGGACCGACCCGATCGTGGTCGCCCGCCACGCCTTCGCCGACCAGTATAAGGCGACCGATTTCCGGGTCCCCGGGCCTGGCAGGCTGACGATCAAATGGGTCGGCGACGACGGCCAGGAGATCGAGCACGAGGTGTTCCAATATCCCGGCGCCGGGGTCGCGATGGGGATGTACAATCTCGACCAATCGATCCGCGACTTTGCCCACGCCTGCTTCAACTACGGACTCAACCGCAAATGGCCCGTCTATCTGTCGACCAAGAACACCATCCTCAAGGCGTATGACGGACGTTTCAAGGACCTGTTCCAGGAGATTTTCGACAAGGATTACAAGGCGGAGTTCGCCAAGCTTGGGATCGAATATCAGCACCGGCTGATCGACGACATGGTCGCCAGCGCGCTCAAGTGGAGCGGCAAGTTCATCTGGGCATGCAAGAATTACGACGGCGACGTCCAGTCGGACCAGGTGGCGCAGGGCTTCGGCTCGCTCGGCCTGATGACTTCGGTTCTGACCTCCCCCGACGGCAAGACGGTCGAGGCCGAAGCCGCGCACGGCACCGTCACCCGCCACTACCGCCAGCACCAGCAGGGCAAGGCGACCTCGACCAACCCGATTGCCTCGATCTTCGCCTGGACCGGCGGCCTCAAATATCGCGGCCGCTTCGACGACACGCCCGACGTGGTGAAATTCGCCGAGACCCTCGAGCGGGTCTGCGTCGAGACGGTCGAGAGCGGAGCGATGACCAAGGACCTCGCCATCCTCGTCGGCCCCGAGCAGCCGTGGATGACCACCGAGCAATTCTTCGACGCGATCCGCTCCAACCTCGAAGCGGCGATGGCGGACGAGGGCATCGCCGCTTAAGTCGGAGCCGACGGGACGGAGCCAATCGTCACTTAGGGCGGGCGATTTGGAGCCGCTGCATTCGACCTGTTAGACGGGTTGAAGCCTGCGTGGTGGGGCCGCCTCGGCACCCGACACGAAAAATTGGGAGAAAAATTTGGTCCGCCAGAAGGCCAGCGCGCGCCTCGAAATCCGCCTCGCCCAAGCGGCGGATGCGGAAGAAATCGTCGCACTGGTCAAGCGCGCCTATGACAATTTGCCACCCTATAGCTCCGGCGAGATCCGCGGCCAGATCAACAATTTTCCGGAAGGCTGTTTCGTTGCCGTCCTCGACGATCAGGTCGTCGGCTATTGCGCGTCGATGCAAATAGGCGAAACCGCGGCTTTCGCCCCGCATAGCTGGAGAGAAATCACCGGCTCGGGCTTTGGAACCCGGCATAATCCCAACGGAGACTGGCTCTACGGCTACGAAATGTGCGTCGATCCCAAGGTGCGCGGATCACGACTCGGACGACGGCTTTATGAAGCGCGCCGCCAGCTCGCCGAGCAACGCGAGCTCAAGGGAATCGTCTTCGGTGGGCGGATGCCCAATTACGCGAGGTCCAAGCGCAAGGTCGATGGTCCGGAAGCCTATATCGAAGAAGTGACCGCGGGGCGTATCCACGACCCGGTGCTGCGATTCCAGCTTGCTAACGGCTTCGAGGCACGCGGAGTGCTCAAAAATTACCTGCCGTCGGACAAAAAGTCGGACGGCAATGCTGCGCTGATGGTCTGGCGCAATCCTTACGTCGAAGCCGATCTTCCCAAGGAAGAGCGCGTTCCGCGCGGGGTCGAGAATGTCCGGATAGCGACCTGCCAGCTCCAGGCCCGGGCCGTCAGCGGCTTCGATGAATTCGTTTCAAACATTCGCTATTTCGTCGACGTTGCGGCCGATTACCGGTCTGATTTCATCGTTTTCCCCGAACTCTTCACGATGTCGCTTCTATCGTGTGAGAAAGACGAGCTGTCGCCCGGTGAAGCGATCGAGCGCCTGAGCGGTTACACGCCGCGCCTTCGGGCCGAGCTTCGCGAAATGGCCATGCGGTTCAACATCAATATCATCGGTGGATCGCACCCGACGCGAGCAACGGACGGCGACATCCAGAACGTGGCATTCGTTTGCCTTCGCGATGGAGCGGTACACGAACAGGAAAAGGTTCATCCGACTCCCAACGAGCGATACTGGTGGAACATCAAGGGAGGCGACGGCATCGACGTCATCCAGACCGACTGCGGTCCGGTCGGAATCCTGATCTGCTACGACAGCGAATTTCCCGAACTCGGCCGGCGTCTGGCCGACCAGGGCGCCCGGATCATCTTCACGCCCTTCTGCACCGATAGCCGCCAGGGTTATTTACGAGTCCGTTATTGCTGCCAGGCGCGAGCGATTGAAAACCAATGCTTCGTGGTGATGAGCGGAAATGTCGGAAACCTTCCGAACGTGCACAACATGGACATTCAGTACGCCCAAAGCTGCATCCTGACGCCGTGCGATTTTCCCTTCGCACGCGACGGTATCGCCGCGGAAGCGACCGAAAATGTCGAGACCCTAACGATCAGCGACGTCAACCTCGCCGATCTTAGCTGGGCCCGTGCCGAAGGCACTGTCCGAAACCTCGGGGACCGGCGTTTCGACCTTTACAGCGTGGAATGGGCAGAGCCGCGCGAGCAGACCGCCGAGCATCGCGGCGCGCCGCCGACCGGCGCCCAGACGCTGGGCGGCGGCTAGGCCGGTCGCCGGGCTTCGGGCGACCGCACCCGCTCGCGGCGAATGCCAAGTCCGATCATCCGGCCCGGAATTCGGCGCAGCAGCGGATAGCGGTCGAGCAGCTTGATGATCCGCGGGACGGTGACCGGCCCGCCGCCGAGCACCCGGCCTATGATCCGCTCCTGAGCGGCCTTCTGGCCCGACTGGATGATCCGGGTCGGGAATAGGCGCCGTTTCTGCACGCGGCGGAGCAGCCGATCGACATTCTCGCCCCGCGCCAGCGGGCCTGCGAGGACGTTGGCGGCGGCGACCGCGTCCTGGATCGCGAGGTTGATTCCGATCCCGCCAATCGGGCTCATCGCGTGGGCCGCGTCGCCGATCGCCAGAAGGCCTGGCCGCGACCATGACGTCAGCCGATCGAGCGCGACGCTGAGCAGCTTCACCTCCTCATGGCTCTGCGGGAAGCGGCCGTCGAAGTTCATGTCCGGAAAGGCTTTTTTGAACTCTTCACGAAGCCATTCGAGGCCCAGCGCGCGCACCTTGGCCTCCTCGCCTTTGGGGATGAGAAAGGCGGCTTGCCAATAAGCGTCGCGGTCGATCAGGACGACCATCCTGCCAGGCTGGACCGATCCGCGCAGCGCATCGCCGCCATCGTCCTGCTTGGGCAGCTGGAACCAGAGCACGTCCATAGGGGCGCCAAGCGTCTCGACGGGGAGCATCTGCCGCTGACGCACGAGCGAGGAGCGCCCGTCGGCGGCGATCACCAGCCGGCGCGCTCGAAGCTCCTCCCCGCAGGTCAGCCGGACCCCCGTAATTCGCCCATGGTCCTCGACGAAATCCGCGACCGGCGCCTTCATTTGCAAATGGAACGAAGGAAATCCTTCTGCCTCGTCGCGCAGGAAATCGAGAAAATCCCACTGCGGCATCATGGCTATGAACGGTGCCGCCGTGTCGAGCTTCGAGAGGTCCCCGATGGTCCATTCGCGATCGTCAATTCGGATCCTCGCCGAGGTCACCTTGTTGTGCGGACGTTCGAGGAATCGATCCAGAATGCCGAGCTGGTCGAGAATCTCCATGGTCGAGGGGTGGACCGTGTCGCCGCGGAAATCGCGGAAGAAATCAGCGTGCTTCTCGAGCACCAGAACGTCGACTCCGGCGCGGGCGAACAGATAGCCGGCCATCATTCCCGCCGGTCCTCCGCCGACGACGATCACATCATGGCTTGCAGTCATGGCGTCATCCTATCCGCGAGCGCGAGCGTCGTGACAAGCGCCCCCGCCGCTGCTTAAACCGGGCCATGCATCAGAGCGATTTCAGCACCTCGGGATTCAGCGACGCTTTGGTCATCCTGCTCGCCGCGGGAATTGTCATCCCGGCCTTCGCGCGCCTCAAGATCAGCCCGATCATCGGCTTCATCCTGATCGGAGTGCTGGTCGGCCCATCGGCCCTCGGCGCGATGAGCGGCCAATATCCGTGGCTTCACTATATAACCATCTCAACCCCCGAAGCGATCGCGCCCTTCGCCGAGCTTGGCATCATCTTGCTGCTGTT
The DNA here is from genome assembly GCA_963722545.1 of uncultured Alphaproteobacteria bacterium. GTDB lineage: Bacteria > Pseudomonadota > Alphaproteobacteria > Sphingomonadales > Sphingomonadaceae > Sphingomicrobium. The sequence continues at coordinate 262,315 of CAVRMK010000005.1, read as the reverse complement.
CTCGATCGGCCTCGAGCTGTCGTTCCGGCGGCTGTGGAACATGCGTCGACTGGTGTTTGGGGTCGGCGCCGCCGAATTGCTGGTCTCCGCCGCAATTATCGGCGTCGCGCTCGTTGCAATGGGCCAAAGCATCGCCGGCGCGGTGGCTCTGGGACTGGCGCTCGCGCTCTCCTCCACCGCCTTGGTGATCCCACTGGTTGGCACCCACGGCCCGGTCGGCCGATCGTCGCTGGCGATGCTGTTGTTCGAGGACGTCGCTCTGGTCCCGATCGTGTTCCTGCTCGGAGCTCTGGCACCGTTCGCCGCAGACGACGCGGTGGGCTCGCTGCTCACCACCATGCTTGCCGGGGGAGTCGCTGCGGTCGCGATGCTGATCGGCGGGCGCCTGCTTCTGCCCAGAATGTTCGCCCAGGCTGCGCGGACCAAGAGCCCGGAACTCTTCCTCGCCGCGTGCCTGGTGGTCGTGATCGTCGCCAGCCTGATCACCTCGGCGATCGGCTTCTCCCCCGTGCTCGGTGCGCTAATCGCGGGGATCGTCATCGCCGAGACCGAATATCGCGCCGAGGTCGAAGCGATTACCGCACCGATCCGCGGGCTCGGCCTCGGAATCTTTTTGATCACGGTCGGGATGAGCGTTGACCTCCGCCTGGTCCTCGCCAACTGGCCGGACCTCCTGCTCGCGGTGCTCGGGGTTTTGCTGGTCAAAGCACTGGTGACCGCAGCGCTCCTCCGTCTCGAAGGCGCGCGGCCCGCGGTCGCGCTCGAGACCGGGGTGCTGATGGCGTCACCCTCGGAAACCACGCTGATCGTCCTTGCCGCCGCGACCGCAGCGCAGCTGATCGCTGCGGACACGGCCGCATTTTGGCAGATCGTCACGGCGATCGGACTCACCGTCACTCCGTTGCTGGCAAAGCTCGGCCGCTTCGCGGGAGATCGAATCGGCGGTCGTGACCTCGCCAGGCAGATGGATACCGTGGTCGAGCAGGCCGCTCGGGGCCAGGTAATGGTGATGGGTCTGGGGCGCGTTGGCCGGCTGGTCGCCGACATGCTCGAAGCCCACGGCAAGGATTATGTCGCGATTGATGCCGACGTCGACGCAGTGACCGCAGCGCGCGGCGAGGGCTATGACGTGCTGTTCGGCGACGTCGCCCGGCCCGAGTTCCTCGAGCGGCTTGCCAGGCGCGAGCCCGCGGCCTTCATCCTGACGATGGACAATCCGGTGCTGGTCGGCCGGCTCACGGCCGAGCTTCGCGCCGCCTTCCCCGATTTGCCGATCATCGCCCGTGCCCGCGACACCGCGCATGCCGCTCGGCTTTACAGGGCGGGCGTGACCGATGCGGTGCCCGAAACCCTTGAGGCATCTTTGCAATTGTCCGAAGCGGCCCTGGTCGACCTCGGCGTGGCAATGGGGCCGGTGATCGCCTCGATCCACGAGAAACGCGACGAGCTTCGGACGCAGATCCGCGCCGAGGCGGAGATGGAGGAGGCGCCGAGGCTGGGCCGTCGGCGGGTCAGGGACGCCGGCTCTAGTTCCGGTCCCTAGGCCACGCAACAAACATGCCTATGCCAAACCAAATTGCAAAGCCGCACCAAAACAAAAGATAGGGCCACATCTCACCGACGAGCGGGTAAGTAAAACCGCGCCAAATCGTCCAAAGCAGGCCAACCCCAACTATGACGTGAAACGTCGGAAAATACTCCTCAAGCGGCGTTGATGTTGCCAATCGCCATCGAAGGGATCTCTTCGCCGGATCGGGGGCAAAGATGGAAAATGAGAACCGAGCAAAGGGATACAACAAAAGGAGAGCAATGACGGGTGTCGCTAGTTCGACGAATGGCAGATGGTCGTTAAAGCAATCGTCAAATGTCCCGGTAAATTCGCGACCTCTGCATCGATGCGCGTGCTTGGCCGTGCCCCCAAACATTGGCATGAAAGCCGCAATCTCGAAGAGCGCCGGACCAAACAACGCGAGCCACCAGCGAGTTCGCTCTCTAAAACTCAAACTGCGACCTTTGCCAGCGCGTCGCGGATCGCCGTCAAGGCCTCCTCGGCCTTGTCGCCGTCCGGCCCGCCGCCCTGGGCCATGTCGGGGCGGCCGCCGCCGCCTTGCCCGCCGAGCGCGGCGACCGCGGCCTTGACCAGCTCGACCGCGCTGACGTGCCCGGTGAGATCGTCGGTGACTCCAACGGCGACGCTCGCCCGGCCCTCGTTGACTGCGACCAGCGCGGCGACGCCCGATCCGACGCGCTTCTTCATCGAGTCGACTTCGCTCCTCAAGCCCTTGGGATCCAGGCCGTTCACGATTTGCCCGAGGAACTTGTAATCGCCAACCTCTTCGGGGCCCGCGGCTTCGGCCTTGGTCGCGCCGCCGCCCATAGCGAGCGCCTTTTTCGCCTCCGCGAGCTCGCGCTCGAGCTTGCGGGCGGTCTCGACCAGGGCCGCGATCCGCGCCGGCACCTCGTCGGGCGACGTCTTGAGGCTCGCTGCGGCCTCGCGCAGCTTGAGCGTCGCGGTCGTTGAGCCAGCGGCGCGCCGCTTCTCCGGTCAGCGCCTCGATCCGCCGGACACCCGAGCTTACCGCGCTCTCGGAGGTGATCTTGAGCAATTGAATGTCGCCGAGCGCGCGCACGTGGGTGCCGCCGCACAGCTCGACCGAATAATCCGTGTCGGTGGCCCGGCCCATCGAGAGCACGCGCACCTCGTCGCCATATTTCTCGCCGAACAGCGCCATCGCGCCCGCGGCGATCGCGTCGTCGGGGGTCATCAGCCGAGTGGTCACCGGCTCGTTCGAGCGGATGTGCGCATTCACCTCGGCCTCGATCGCCTCGATCTCCTCGCGCGTCAGCGCCTTCGGGTGCGAAAAATCGAAGCGGAAGTAGTCGGGCGCGACGAGGCTGCCCTTCTGGGTCACATGCTCGCCGAGCCGGTGGCGCAGCGCGGCGTGGAGCAAATGCGTCGCGCTATGGTTGGCGCGGACCTGGTCGCGGCGTTCGGAATCGACCCGCTGATGCAGGGTGTCGCCAACCGCGATTTCGCCCTTCTCGATCCGGGTCAGGAGCGCGTGAAGCTTTCCGAGCGGTTTCGAAGTGTCCTCAACCTTCCCTTCGAAGCCCTTGAGACTGGTCAGTTTTCCGTGGTCTCCGACCTGACCGCCGCTCTCCCCGTAGAAAGGCGTCTGGTTGAGCAGCAGCTGGACCGTCTCGCCCTGCTTCGCGCGCTCGACCTGCTGGCCGTCCTTGACGATCGCGAGCACGACCCCCTCGCCCTCGTCCCCCGAATAGCCGAGGAACTCGGTGGCGCCATGCTCCTCCGCGAGGTCGAACCACAGTTCGTCCGAGGCTTTCTCGCCCGATCCCTTCCACGCCGCGCGCGCCAGGGCCTTCTGCTCGGCCATCGCGGCGTCGAAGCCCGCTCGGTCGACATTCAACCCCCGCGCCCGAAGCGCGTCCTCGGTCAAATCGTAGGGGAAGCCGAAGGTGTCGTAGAGCTTGAACGCCGTCTCGCCTGCCAGCGTCCCGCCTTCGCCAAGCTCGCTGGTGGCCTCGTCGAGCAGCTTGAGACCGTTTTCGAGGGTGCGGCGGAAGCGCGTCTCCTCCTCAAACAGGGTCGCCTCAAGCAACGGCTGGGCTCGGACCAGCTCGGGATAGGCCGCGCCCATCTCCGCGACTAGAGCGGGCACGAGCCGGTACATCAAAGGCTCGCCCGACCCGAGCAAATGCGCGTGGCGCATCGCCCGGCGCATGATCCGGCGGAGGACGTAGCCGCGGCCCTCGTTGGCCGGCAGGACTCCGTCGGCGACGAGGAAGCCCGAGGCGCGCAAATGATCGGCGATCACCCGGTGCGAGGCCTGCTGGTCGCCGACCGCCTTGGTCCTGGTCAGCTCCTCCGAGGCATGAATCAGCGCCTTGAACGTGTCGGTGTCATAATTGTCGGTGACGCCCTGGAGCACCGCGGCGACCCGCTCCAGCCCCATGCCGGTGTCGATGCTCTTCTTGGGCAGCTCGCTGACGATCTCGTCGTTGGCCTGCTCATATTGCATGAAGACGAGGTTCCAGATCTCGACGAAGCGGTCGCCCTCCTGGTCGGGTGATCCCGGCGGACCGCCGGGGATATGATCGCCGTGGTCGAAGAAGATCTCCGAGCATGGCCCGCACGGCCCGTCCGAGCCCATCGCCCAGAAATTGTCCTTGGTCGGGATGCGGATGATCCGGCTTTCGGGAAGGCCCGCGACCTTTTTCCACAGGTCGAAGGCTTCGTCGTCGGTATGATAGACGGTCGCGGTCAGCCGGTCGGCCGAAAGACCCCATTCCTTGGTCAGCAGGGTCCAGGCGAGCTCGATCGCGCGATCCTTGAAATAATCGCCGAACGAGAAATTGCCGAGCATCTCGAAGAAGGTGTGGTGGCGCGCGGTGTAGCCGACATTGTCGAGGTCGTTGTGCTTGCCCCCGGCGCGAACGCATTTCTGGCTGCTCACCGCGGTCGACGTAAGGGCGGCTCTCGAGGCCGGTGAAGACGTTCTTGAACGGGACCATGCCGGCGTTGACGAACATCAGGGTCGGGTCGTTGTGCGGCACCAGCGGCGCGGACGGCACGCGCGCATGGCCTTCGCGCTCGAAAAAATCGAGGAAGGAACGGCGGATATCGTTGGTCGAGCTCATCGCGGTTCAGATATGCCGGATGCTGCAGCGCGGCAAGGACAGGCGCTTCACCGTGGGCGGCGGGTGCGCTAGGCTCGCCGCGAGGGGGCGGGCGTGCAGCGCTATCTTTTCGGGGTCGTGAGGGTCGTCAATATGAAGAGCGTGCTGATCAGCGCGCTCGCTGTCCTGTCGACCTGGCTCAGCCTCGAGCTCGATATCAAGGCCAATTTCCCGCTCACCCTGATCGCCACGGCGATCGTCTTCCCGCTCGTTTTCTCGATCAACACCGCCTACAACCGGCGCGAGAAATCGCTCGAGGAATATGGCGCGCTGAAGGCCAACGGCCGGGCGCTGTTCCTCGCCTCGCGCGACTGGGTCCCGACCGACGACCGCCGCGACAGCGAGGTCCGCGACGCGCTGATGCAGCTGTTCGCGGCATGCCGCGCGATGGTCATGAGCCCCTTGAGCGAGCGCGACCCCCATGAAGCGGCGGTGATGAGCGCCTTCTCGCGCCTGTCGCGCTTCAACGAGTCCATGCGAACCGCGGGCCTCGCGGCGACCGAATGCTCGCGCCTCAGCCAATATCTCGCGCGGATGATGAGCGCGTTCGAGACGATCAAGCATATCCACAAGTACCGCACGCCGCGGACGCTGCGCGCGTTCAGCGACTTCTTCATCCTGCTCCTGCCGATCCTCTACGGCCCCTATTTCGCTTACCTGACCGAGGATCTGAGCCGCGAGCTGTTCTTCGTCATGCCGATCCTGTTCGCGCTCATCTTCACCGGGCTCGCCAACATCCAGGACGATCTCGAAAATCCGTTCGACCTGATCGGCCAGGACGATGTGGCGATCGACCCCGACCGCTATCTCGCGACGCTCGACATGATCGCCGGCGCGCCCGACCGGGCGCTTGAGGGGAACGCGCCGCAAGGCTAGGCCCGAAGGCATGGCCAAGAGCTCAAGCATTCCGCGCTACAGGCGTTCTCGCCGCAAGGGTTCCGGCGTCGGCCGCTTCTTCGGCTTCCTCGCCAAGCTGGTCCTGGCGCTGATCCTGTTCTCGATCCTGTGGGTGGTGCTCTACCGCTTCGTCCCGCCGCCGACGACCGCGACGATGATCGGCGACATGCTCGCCGGGCGCGGCGCGACGCGCGACTGGATGAGCATCAAGGAGATCGACCGCGACATGGTCCGCGCCGCGATCGGCGCCGAGGACAGCAAGTTCTGCCAGCACCAGGGGTTCGACTGGGATTCGATCCAGGACGCGGCCAAGCGCAACGCCAGCGGCGGACGCATTCGCGGCGGATCGACGATCAGCCAGCAGACCGCCAAGACGACCTTCCTGTGGAACGGCGGCGGCTATGCCCGCAAGGGCGTCGAGGCGTGGTTCACCTTCCTGATCGAGAATCTGTGGGGCAAGCGCCGGATCATGGAGGTCTATCTCAACAATGCCGAAACCGGCATCGGCACCTACGGGGTCAATGCCGGGTCGCAGCGCTATTTCGGCCATGACGCCAGCGCAATGAGCGCTGAGGAAGCGGCGCGGATCGCCGCGGTTCTGCCGCTGCCCAAGAAGCGCGGGGCGATCGCGCCCAAGGGCTTCACCCGCCGCTACGGCAATACGATCGCGGCGCGTGTGGGGGTGGTCGGCCGCGACGGGCTCGACGCCTGCGTCTACGAAGGCACGACCGCGCCCGCGAACAAGGCGCCGCCCAAGGTCACGAAGCCGTCGATCGTCCCCGGCGAGGAATATGAAACTGACTCCCCGCCCCCGCCCGAGGCGAGCGTCGACGAGACTCCGCTGGAGCTCGATCCCGCCGCGGACGGGACGATCGATCCGTCGCTAGCCCCGGTCGAAGGCGCGCCGCTCGAACCAGAGCCCGCGGTCGAGCCGCAGAATCAATTGGCGCCGGAGCCCCAATGAGCGCCAAGCCGCCCGATCACGCCGGAATCCGGATCCCGCCGCCCTTGATCTTCCTTGGGCTGGTCGTGATCGGGCCCCTGGTCGACCGGCTCTTCGGCATCGCGCCATTGCACATCGCCCAGCCCCTGCGCTCGGTCCTGATCCTGCTGCTGGTCGCCGCGGGGCTGACGATGGTGCTCGCGGCGATCCGCAACTTCGCTCGCGCGGGAACTCGGGTCGAGCCATGGGCGCCGTCGAGCGCCATCGTCAGCGATGGGATCTACCGCTTCACCCGCAACCCGATGTACGTCGGAATGGCGCTGGTCATGCTGGGCCTGGCATTGATCCTCGGCAGCCCCGCCTCCATCGTCATGGTCGGCCTCGCCACGCTGATCGTCGATCGCTTCGTTATCCGGCGCGAGGAGGCCTATCTCGAGGCCAAGTTCGGCGACGAGTATCGCGACTATCGAGCGCGCGTCCGCCGCTGGCTCTGACTAGCCGACCAGGGCGAGCCGCGGCGGGGCCTGGACGGAAAGCTCGACATTGTCCTCGCCGGCGAGCCGGGCGAGCTTCTGCGCGAGTTCCTCGTCGAGGACGAAGTCGCGGCCCGCGACCATCGTCACTTCGCCGTCCCCGTCGCTGCGCGGGACAATCAGCCGGACGAGTCCGTTGCCCTCGCGCCGCTGGTTCAGCTCGGCGGCGAGCGCGGGGACCAGCGAAGCGTCGCCGAGCCTGACGGTGAGCTGCAGCCGGCTCTTCTTCGCCAGCTCGCCGAGCGGCTGGAACCGTTTCACCGTGACCCGCGGAAGCTCGTCGCCCGGTCTCTTGTCGAGCTCGACGGTCAGCAGCCCGCACTGGCCGCTCTTGGCCGCGGCCTCGAGCACGACGCACACCTCGTCCTCAAAGGCGGTGGCGACGAACTGGCCGCTGGGGTCGCTCAGCGTCGCCATCATGTAGCGGCGGCCGCGCGCCGAAGTGCGCCAGCGCACGTCCTCGACCAGCGCGGCCATCGCCGCCGACGCCCGCTCGCCCTCGCCGATGCGAAGCTCCGACAAGCTCGCGTAGCGGCGCACCTGGTGCGCGGCGAGCAGATGGCGCTGGGCCTCGACCGGATGCGCCGAGAAATAGAAGCCGAAGGCCTCGCGCTCGCCCGCCATCCGCTGCGCCAGCGTCCACGGCGCAGTCGCGCTTGAGCCGGATCGGGGCGAGCGCGTCGGCCGGGCCGCCGAACAGCGCCGCTTGACCGCTGTGACGCTGGTCGTGCGCGCTCGCGGCATGGGCAAGGATGGTCTCGGCGCCCGCGAACACCGCGGAGCGGTCGGGCTCGACCGCCTCCAGCGCGCCGGCGCCGGCGAGGCTTTCGAGCTGGCGGCGGTTGAGCAGGCTGGGGTCGACCCGGCTCGCGAATTCCTCGAGCGAAGCAAAGGCGCCGCCGCGTTCGCGCTCCGCGACCAGCGCTTCCATCGCTTTCTCGCCGACGCCCTTCAGCGCGCCGAGCGCGTAGCGGACCTTGCCGTCCTCGACCGCGAAATGCGCCTGGCTGGCGTTGATGTCGGGGGCGAGACACTCGACGCCGGAGCGGCGCATGTCGTCGACGAACAAGGCGAGCTTGTCGGTGAGAGCGAGGTCGAAGCTCATCGAGGCGGCGAAGAATTCGGCCGGGTGATGGGCCTTCAGCCAGGCGGTGTGATAGGCGATCAGTGCGTAGCCCGCGGCGTGGCTCTTGTTGAAGCCGTAGCCGGCGAACTTGTCGATCAAGTCGAACAGCTCATTGGCCTTGGCCGCGGGGATCGCATTGGTCTTCGCGCAGCCTTCGACGAAGATCGCGCGCTGGGCGTCCATCTCCGACTTGATCTTCTTGCCCATCGCCCGCCGCAAAAGGTCGGCCGAACCGAGGCTGTAGCCGGCGAGCAGCTGCGCGGCCTGCATCACCTGCTCCTGGTAGACGAAAATCCCGTAGGTCTCGGCGAGGATCTCTTCGAGCAAAGGATGCGGATAATCGAGGGCGGCGCGGCCGTTCTTGCGGTCGCCGAACATCCCGATATTGTCCATCGGGCCAGGCCGGTAGAGCGCGACCAGCGCGATGATGTCCTCGAACTTGGTCGGGCGGACCGCCGCCAAGGTGCGCCGCATCCCTTCGGATTCGAGCTGGAACACGCCGACCGTGTCGCCGCGCTGAAGCAATTCGTAGACCGCCGGATCGTCCCATCGCAGAGCATCGAAATCGACGTCGATCCCCTGCTCGGCGAGGAGCCGCTGCGCTTCCTTGAGCACCGACAAGGTCTTGAGCCCGAGGAAGTCGAACTTCACAAGCCCCGCGGCCTCGACATATTTCATGTCGAACTGGGTTGCCGGCATGTCCGAGCGGGGATCGCGGTAGAGCGGCACCAGCTCATCGAGCGGCCGGTCCGCGATCACCACGCCCGCCGCATGGGTCGAGGCGTGGCGCGGCAGGCCCTCGAGCTTCATCGCCAGGTCGAACAGCCGCCGGACGTCCGGATCGGACTTATATTCAGCCGCGAGCTCGCTGACCCCGTTGAGGGCGCGATCGAGGGTCCAGGGATCGGTCGGGTGGCTGGGGATCAGCTTGGCGAGCCGGTCGACCTGGCCGTAGCTCATCTGGAGCACGCGGCCGGTATCCTTGAGCACCGCGCGCGCCTTCAAGCGCCCGAAGGTGATGATCTGCGCGACCCGGTCGCGGCCGTACTTGCCCTGGACGTAGCGGATGACCTCGTCGCGGTGGGTTTCGCAGAAGTCGATGTCGAAATCGGGCATCGACACGCGCTCGGGGTTGAGGAAGCGCTCGAACAGCAGGCCGAGCGCGATCGGGTCGAGGTCGGTGATGGTCAGCGACCAGGCGACCACCGATCCCGCGCCCGAGCCGCGCCCGGGACCGACCGGGATGCCGTGCGCCTTGGCCCATTTGATGAAATCGGCGACGATCAGGAAGTAGCCGGCGAACCCCATGCTGGTGATGATCTCGAGCTCGAACTCGAGGCGGTCGCGATAGGCCTGGAAATCCCCTTCGTTCGCGATGCGCCGAAGCCGCTCCTCCAGCCCAGCCCTCGCATCACGCCGAAGTTCCTCGTCCTCGTCCTCACCGAGGCGCGGCAGGATCGGGTCGCGCTTGGGCGCCGCGACCGCGCAGCGCCGGGCGATCACCGACGTGTTGTTAATCGCCTCGGGAAAGTCGGCGAACAGCTCGGCCATCGCGGCGCCGTCCTTGAGCCAGGCGTCGGGCGGACTGGTCGGCCGGTCGGAGCTTTCGACATAGGCCGAATTGGCGATGCACAGCAAAGCGTCGTGCGCGGCGTGGAATGCCGGATCGGGATAGGCTGCCGGGTTGGTCGCGACCAGCGGAAGGGCGCGCGCATAAGCGAGCTCGATCAGGCCCGCTTCGGCCGCGGTTTCAATCGGATCGTGGCGCCGCGCGAGCTCGACATACAGCCGTCCCTGGAACAGCGCCTCGAGATCGCCCACATAGGCCTCAGCCTTCGACTGCTGGCCATCAGCGATCAGCCGGGCGAGCGCGCCCTCCGCGCCCGCTGTCAGCGCGATCAGCCCCGCGCAATGTCCGCGGAGAAGGTCGAACGGGACGTGCGGCGCGAGCTCCAACGGCCGGTCGAGATGCGCCGCCGAGACGAGCTTGCACAGGTTCGCGTAGCCCGCCTCGTCCTGGGCTAGCAGGACCAGCGAATCGACTCCGCCCTCGCCGCCGATCGCGGGCGGGCGCTCGACCCCTAGCGTGACTCCGATGATCGGCTGGACGCCTTTCTCGAAACAGGCGTCGCTGAACGGCATCGCGCCGTAGAGGCCGTTGCGGTCGGTGATCGCGGCCGCCGGGAAGCCCAGCTTCGCCGCGCGCTCGGCGATGGTCTTGGGCTCCATCGCCCCCTCGAGCATCGAGAAAGAGGAAAAGATCCTGAGCGGTATAAAGGGCTGGCTCACCCGAACGACTATGCGAGTCCGGCCAGCGCTTTTGAAGCGCCGGGCGCGATTTATCCCCAGCTATCGCGGCGGTTGCCAGCGCCCCGCCACGATGTCCGAAATCTCGCGCATCCGCCCGCGATAGGCCTCGGCAATGCAGGGCGAGTCGGGGCAGCGGTCGCGGAAGGCGAGGAAGCGGTCGCGGGTCTGCCGGAGCAGCACCTGGCGATCGGGCGAGGAGCCCGCGACCGCGCGCTGATATTGGCTCGCCATCTGGCGGTCGAGCGCGGCGAGACCGGGGTCCGAGCACACCGCCTGCTCGCCGCGGGTCCGGGCATTGGCGCAGTCGAAGCTCGGCCGCGCGCTCGGCGGCGCGGTCACAGGTTCGGGCTCGAGGGGGCCGCTCGGCTCGATTGCCGGCTCGGGGACAGAAAGCGGATCGGAGCCCAGCGGCTGGCTGACCCCACCGCTCGACCGTTCGATCCCGGACAAGGCGGAGACCAGCGCCGAGGCGTTGCGAAGGCTGACATCGCCGGTCGTGGGCGAAACCGAATAATCGACATTGGCCATCAGGTTACGGCGTCCGCCCGGGGCGACGATCCCCGGCGGAAGGTCGATCGCAACCGACGCGCTGCACTCGAGCAGCTCGTCCGACTCGCTTTCCAAAGCCGCATTCTCCATCCGTGCGACCGCGGCCCGCGCGATCTGGACGAAGGCCAAGGCGTCGCTCGGCCGGCTTGCCGCAGCCTCCGCGAACAGTGTCGACTTCAGTGCGCCGAGGACGCGATTGCCCGAACAGGCCGCGGCATTGCCCTCGACATCGGGAAGCGAAGTCGCGGCGTCATCCTCCAGCCGGTCCTCGTTGACGGCGTTGCGCAGCGAAAGGAACAGGAAGACGAGCAGCAAGGCGCCAAAGCCCGCGAGCAGGATCCACGTCGTCCGGTCCTGGCTTTGTCTGTTTTCCGGCTGATCCATGCCGGCACAACGCTAGAGTGGCCGGACGGCTGCGCCAATCCTTATTGCAGGCGCCCGTCGTGCAGGCGCACCACCCGGTCCATCCTTTTGGCGAGCCGCTCATTGTGGGTCGCGACGAGCGCCGCGCTGCCCTCGCCGCGGACCAGCGCCAGGAATTCTCCGAACACTGTCTCGGCGGTCGCTTCGTCGAGGTTGCCGGTGGGCTCGTCGGCGAGAATCAAGGGCGGCCGATTTGCCAGCGCCCGGGCGACCGCCACGCGCTGCTGTTCGCCGCCCGACAGCTTGGCCGGCCGGTGCGCGAGCCGGTGGCCGAGGCCGAGGGTCCCGAGCAATTGCTCGGCCCGGGCCTTAGCCGGTTCTGGCTCGCCACCGCGCACGAGCTGGGGGAGGATCACATTCTCGAGCGCGGTGAATTCGGGCAGCAGGTGGTGGAATTGGTAGACGAAGCCGATGAGCTCGCGGCGCAGGCGCGTGCGGCCGTCGTCATCGAGGCGCGCGGCTTCCTCGCCGGCCAAAGTAATTGAACCCTCGAATCCGCCCTCGAGCAGACCGACCGCCTGGAGCAGGGTCGACTTGCCCGATCCCGAGGGGCCCAGGAGGGCGACGATCTCGCCCGGCGCAACCGCGAGGTCGACCCCGCGCAGGACATGGATCGTTACGTCGGCCTGGGTGAAGCTGCGCTTGAGGCCGCGGGTTTCGAGAGCCGGCTCACTCATAGCGAAGCACCTGCACCGGATCGGTGCTCGCCGCCTTGCGCGCCGGGAATAAGGTGAAGAGGAAGGTCAGCACCAACGTCACCAGGATGATCGCCGCGACCTCGACCGGGTCGGTTTTCGACGGCAATTCGGTCAGGAACCGGACCGAAGGGTCCCACAGCTCCTGGCCGGTCAGCCGCTGGATCCCGTTGACCACATTCTGGCGGAAGAAGAGGAAGATCGCCCCGAGGATCGCTCCGAGGATGATCCCGGCCGAGCCGATGCTGAGGCCCACGGTCATGAAGATGCGGGTCATCGACTGGCGGGTCGCGCCCATCGTCCGAAGGATGGCGATGTCTCGGGTCTTGGCGCGCACCAGCATGATCAGCGACGAAGCGATGTTGAACGCGGCGACGAGGATGATCAGGCACAAAACGACGAACATGGCGACGCGCTCGACCGCCAGCGCCTCGAACAAAGCCGAGTTCATCTGCCGCCAGTCGGTGACCACGGCGCGGCCGGCGACCGCCTGTTGCACCGGGGCGAGGATTTCCGCGACCCGGTCGGGGTCGCTGGTCTCGATCTCGACCATCCCGACTTCGTCGCCGAGCAGCAGCAATTGCTGGGCGTCCTCGATCGGCATGACCACGAACGCCTTGTCATAGTCATAGACTCCGACCTCGAAGATCGCGCCGACGGTGTAGCTGACCTCGCGCGGCACCGTCCCGACCACCGTCGAAGGGCCGTCGGGGTTCCACAGGGTGATCTGCGCGCCCGGGACGAGGCCGAGCGTCTGGGCGAGCCGCGAGCCGACCGCGACCATGTTGCTCCCGGGCCGGATCGACTTGATGTCGCCGGCTAGGACGTTGGTGGTGACCGTGGTGTTGGATTGCAGATCCTGGAGCCGCATCCCACGCACCAGCGCTCCCTCGAAGCGGCCGTTGGCGGTGGCCATCAGGGGCTGCTCGATCAGTGGTACCGCGGACGTCACGCCGGGCGACTTGCGCGCGGTCTCGGCGATCGCCTGCCAATTTTCGAGGCGGCCGCCGAAGCCCTGGACGACCGCATGGCCGTTGAGGCCGACGATCTTGTCGAACAGCTCGGCGCGAAAGCCGTTCATCACGCTCATCACGATGATCAGCGCTGCCACCCCCAGCGCGACCGCACCGACCGAGAAGCCGGCGACAACGAAGATGAAGCCTTCGCCTTTCTCGGGCAGCAAATAGCGTCGGGCGAGCATGCGCTCGGCGCGGTTCAAGATCATGCCGTCAACCTCGCCAGGGCGGCCTCGGGACTCAGCTCTTCCTTGTCGCCGCTGCGGCGGTCCTTGAGCTCGACCACGCCATTGGCGATCCCCCGCGGCCCGATAATCACCTGCCAGGGCAGGCCGATCAGATCCATCGAGCCCAGCTTGACCCCGCCCCGCTCGTCGCGGTCGTCATAGAGGACTTCTACGCCGGCGGCCTGGAGTGCGGCATAGAGCTTCTCGGCGGCGGCAACGGTCGCCTCGTCATCCGCGCGCATGGTGACAATCCCGACCTTCCATGGTGCGACCGCCTCGGGCCATACGATGCCGGCCTCGTCGTGGCTCGCCTCGATGATTGCCCCAACCAATCGCGACACGCCAACGCCGTAGCTGCCCATGTGCGGGGTCGCCGGCGTGCCGTCGCGGCCCGAAACCTTGAGCCCCATGCTCTCCGAATATTTTGTCCCGAAATAGAAGATGTGACCGACCTCGATCCCGCGCCCGGTTCGGCGCTCGGATTCGGAAACCGAAGACCAGCGCGCTTCGTCATGAGTCTCGTCGGTCGCGGCATAGGTCGCATTGACCTGCTCGAACAGGCCGCGAAGACCGCCTTCGTCACCATAGTCGAGGCCCGGCTGGTGCCAATCAAAGCTGTCGTAGGCGGCGTCGTAGAAAACCTCGCTCTCGCCGGTTGGGGCGAGAACGATGAACTCGTGGGACAGGTCGCCGCCGATCGGCCCCGACGCGGCCTTCATCGGCACTGCCTGGATCCCCATCCGTTGAAAGGTGCGCAAATAGGCCAGCATCTGCGTGTAATAACTGAGCCTTGCGCCGGCCTCGTCGAGGTCGAAGCTGTACGCGTCCTTCATCAGGAACTCGCGCCCGCGCATCACGCCGAAGCGCGGTCGGACCTCGTCGCGGAACTTCCACTGGATGTGGTAGAGCGTTCGCGGAAGGTCGCGGTAGCTCTTGGCCTCGGCGGCGAAGATCGCGGTGATCATCTCCTCGTTGGTCGGGCCGTAGAGGATCTCGCGCTCGTGACGGTCCTTGATCCGCAGCATTTCGGGACCGTAGGCGTCGTAGCGGCCCGATTGTCGCCACAGGTCGGCGGGCTGGAGCGTCGGCATCAGCATCTCGATCGCGCCGGCCCGGTCCTGCTCCTCGCGCACGATTTGCTCGATCTTCTTCAGCACCCGGAAGCCGAGCGGCAGCCAGGCGTAGATGCCCGCCGCGGTCTGACGCACCAGGCCGGCGCGGAGCATCAGCTTGTGGCTGACGATCTGGGCGTCGGCCGGGCTCTCCTTGAGGACCGGCAGGAAGGCTTGGGACCAGCGCATGGCGCCGCGTCCTACGGGGCGGGCCGCAGGCTTGCAATGGCCGGTCCTTCGAGCCCTCGATGTGGCGGGCGAGCAACAATGTTGGGCAGAAATGCAACCTCGATCAATTGAGGGGATGACTTGGCCAAGCGGGAGGCATAGTCGGTGCGGCACCGGCCAACGGCCCTTGGGTCAAGGGTTCGGGGTCCTGGCTGAGCTTTTGGGGAGGCTCGCCGGACATATCCAAGGGGGCTGACGAGCAATCGTCACGCAGGGCGCCCGGATCGCACGTCGATCCGGGCGTTTGCGTTTGGGCCAATTGCACCCTCCTTGGGGGGAACTGGCAGTGATGCTATGTGTTGGCCGGTTGCGCAGTGAATGCGCATAAAGGAGGACGCCATGCGTAAGGGCATGATGTTCGCGTTGTTCCTTGGGGCCGCGGCGATCGGGCCGGCGGCGGCCCAGCCCTCCGACAACGAACGGGGCGGAATTCGGACCGAAACCCAGAGCCGGATGGCCGAGCATAGCGACAAGAATTTGTTGGACTGGTTCGGATTGCTGGGCCTGCTGGGCCTCCTCGGTCTGCGCAAGGAGCATGGCGAGGACGGCTACCACCCGGCTCCAGTCGAATGAGGTTCCCAAGGCCAACGGGAGAACGGATATGCGGCTGACACTTTCCCTAGCAATCATCGCGCTTGCGGCGGCGACGCCGGCCGCGGCGCAAAAAGAGGGTGCCGATCCGGCAGCAATCAGCCAGGTCAACGTCGTGGATTCGAACGCGGTCGCTGCGGTCCCGGCGGACCCGGCGACCGGGCCGGCAGTGGCGACGGCGCCGCTGCCGCCGGACACGGACCTTGCCGCGGAAACCGACATCGCGGTTGAAGACGACGGCGCCGACCACGACCGCGGTTTTCCGTGGGGCCTGATCGGGCTCGTCGGGCTCGTCGGGCTTCTTGGCCGGCGGCGCAGCTAGACCGCTTGCCCTGTGCCGCGGACAGGTTGGGCGTTGAAATGGTAGCGGAGGAGGGACTTGAACCCCCGACACGCGGATTATGATTCCGCTGCTCTAACCAGCTGAGCTACTCCGCCCCAGGTCGGGAATGCGGCCCGTTGAAATGGCCGCCGGCGGCGGCGCATATAGGTGCGCCGCGGTCCCCGGTCAACGCGCGGAACCGCCGCCCCGGCCCCTCGTTGAGCGGCTGATTGGAGACGCCTGCCGATGGACCCTTTGACTCCCCTCGACACCTTGTGCCGGATCATCCTTCGCGGGCGCGAATATGAAGCGCAGACATCGAGCAACTACAGCCCGGGCGAGAGCGCGGACAATATCGACGAGGACGACGGCGCGACCCTGTCCGTGCTCGAGGACGAAGTGAACACGAGCGTCGAGGAGGAGTTGACCGCAGCGTTTGAGGACCTTGGCGAGGATCAGCTCGCCGAGGTGCTCGCCTTTTGCTGGGTCGGCCAGGGGACCTATGAAGCGTCGGACTGGGACGAGGCGTTCGAGGAAGCCACTAGCCTGGTCGGCGACGGCTCGGACGCCGCAATCGAGGAATTGCTCGAAATGCCGATGCTCGCCTCGGTGCTCGAATCGGGACTCGCGGCCTTCGACCTCAGCTGCGACGGGATCGGCGACGTCAGCTAGGCGCCGCGGAACGCGAACGCGGCAACATCCTCCCACGGCCCGCCGAGATAGCGGTGGAGGCCAAGGCCGGAAATCCGCAAAGGACGCGGCGCAAAGCCGCGCTCGAGTTCGGCAATGAGTTCGCGCGCAATCCTGGGCGCGACCTTGTTCTGGATGGTGACATGGGGCCGCCAGCCCTGCGAATCCTGCACCGAGAGCAAACCCTGAAACGCATTGGCCAGCTCGGAGCGGATTCGATCGAGATCCTCCGACACCACACGCAATGCGACTCCGCCCCCGAGGTCCATTAGCCCTGCGATCGTGGCGCGCGGCGCCCGCGCCTTCGCCGCCTCGGCAAGGCGCCGCCGGGCCTCCACCTCCGCCGAGGGCGGCAGCGCGTGGAACATGGTGAGATGCGCCGGAAGACGGTTGCGCTCGGGCGGATAATGCGCGCGGCGCAGGCGGTCGAGCCACGCCTGGTCCTCGTGGCCTAGCCCGGCGGTGACAATCAGCGCGCCGGCCACCGGTCGCGCTCGACTTCGGGAAGCCCGGACGGATCGCAGTCCAGCGCCAGGCCGTCGCCGGTCACCCTGACCTGCCGCCAATCGGCTCGGCGAAGGGTCTCGCCAACACCCGCCACACCGCCGTCGCTGAACACGACATAGCGGATCGCGCCGCTCGAGCCGCCGGCCATGGCATCCACGCAGGCGCCGACCTTCCCGCCCTTGGTTCGAACCTCTCCGCTACTGAGCCGCGACACCGGGAACAGCTCCTCGCCGGGGGTGAAGTGGCTTGCCCGAGCGGCTGTCGCCCCGCCCTCCTCGACCTTCGCCTGCCGCCCAAGCCAGCGCCAGATGCCGAACAGGTTGAGCAACGACAGGACGATATTGGTCCACAACAAGGCCGGCTGGTCCGTCAGCAGCGCGGTCGCGATCCAGACGAGCGAGCCGATGAGGAAAATCGCGAAGCCGTAGCCGGTGATGCGCGCGCCGAGGTTCGAGGCGGTGACGAGAGCGGCGCAAATCGTGGCCGCGGTCGCGACCCATTGGATGATGTCAGCCATTTTGCGGCAATGCGCCGGCCCGCCGATGGTTCAGATTTCGACCTGGCTTCCAAGCTCGACCACCCGATTGGGCGGAAGCTTGAAGAATTGCATCGCGCTTTCGGCGTTGCGCAGCATCCAGGCGAACAGGCGCTCGCGCCACAGCGCCATTCCGGGACGGGCGGCGGAGGGCAGTAGGGTTTGACGGGCGAGGAAATAGCTCGTGTCCATGGTCGAGCAGGCCATCCCGAACGTTTTCACCCGCCCGAGCTCGAACGGGATATCGACCTCCTCCATGAAGCCGTAGCGGATGATTACTCGGAAGAATCCCTCGCCGTAATCGGTGACTTCGCTGCGCTGATCCTCGCCGACATGGGGAATGTTTTCGATCCGGACGGTGAGCAATATGACCTGCTCGTGGAGCACCTTGTTGTGCTTGAGGTTGTGGAGCAGCGCGTGCGGCACCCCGCTTGCCGAGCTGGTCATGAACACCGCCGTCCCGGGAACGCGCGCCGCGCTTGGGGCCGCCGACTTGATGAAGATTTCCATCGGCAGGCTGGCCTCGTTCATCCGGTCGATCATCAGCTTGCGGCCTTTCGCCCATGTCGTGAGCAGGGTGAAGGCAACGACACCGATGAGCAGCGGGAACCAGCCCCCGTCGGGGATCTTCAAGAGGTTCGAAGTCAGATAGGCAAAGTCGACGGTGAAGAAGAGGACGATCAGGCCGGCGACCGCGACCTTGTTCCAGTTCCACATGTAGCGCAGGACGACCGAGATCAGCACCGTGTCGATGATCATCGCGCCGGTGACCGCAATGCCATAGGCCGCGGCGAGGTTGGACGAGCTGCGGAAGGTGAGAACCAGCAGGATGACCATCGTCAGCAGCGCCCAATTGACCGCCGGAATGTAGATCTGCCCGGCGGCGCTCTCGCTGGTGTGCGTGATCCGGAGGCGCGGGATGAAGCCGAGCTGGATCGCCTGCTGGGTGACCGAGAAGGCACCCGAAATCACCGCCTGGCTGGCAATGATCGTCGCCACCGTCGCGAGCAGGACAAGGGGCAGCCGGAACATGTCGGGCGCGAGGTAGAAGAACGGGTTCTTGACCGTCTCGGCCGCCTGGGCTGGCTCTAGCGAGAGTATCATCGCGCCCTGGCCGAGATAGTTGAGGAGCAAAGCCGGAAGCACGAAGTAGATCCACGAGACCCGGATCGGCTTGCGGCCGAAATGGCCCATGTCGGCGTAGAGCGCCTCGGCGCCCGTCACCGCGAGAACGACGGAGCCCAGGGCGATGAATGCCCGAAACGGTTCCTGGACGACGAAGCCCGCGATGTTGAGCGGGTTCAGCATGGCGAGGATGACGGCCGGATAGTCAAGGATATGCCACACCCCGAGCACCCCCAGCGTGACGAAATAGAACAGCATCACCGGGCCGAACAGTGCGCCGACCTTGGCCGTCCCGCGCCTCTGGATGGCGAACAAGCCGACCAGGATGGTGATGGCGATCGGGATGACCCACGGCTCGAGCCGAGGATTGACCGTGGTCAGTCCCTCGACCGCGGACAGCACCGAGATCGCCGGAGTGATCATCGAATCGCCATAGAAAAGCGCCGTCGCGAACACCCCCATGAGGATGATGCTTCCGGTCCACGCCTTGCGGTCAGTCATGCTCCGGTTGATGAGCGCGAGGAGCGCGAGGCTGCCGCCCTCCCCCTTGTTGTCGGCGCGCATGACGACCGTGACATATTTCAAGGTCACGATGATCATCATCGACCAAAAGATCAGGCTCAGGACGCCGTAGATGTGGAGCCGGTCGGGGGTGAGCGTGTGATGGCCCGCGAACGTCTCGCGGAAGGCGTAGATCGGCGAGGTGCCGATGTCGCCATAGACGATCCCGATGGCGGCGATGGCGAGCTTGTGCAGCGGGCCGTGGGCGTGGCCGCGCGCTCCCTCTTCCGGCTGGTCCGGATCGCCCTTTATCGCAATGGTCACGCCGCTCCCACGCCCGTCAAGCTTCCTGCCTTTCGACTCGGTCGCCGTCGTAATTTCGGGGGGTCGGCGGCGCGCCCATCTAGCAGGCGCCCTCCTCCCCTGCAATCGAGCGGGACAAGTCCGCTTTTGGGGTTTATAGGCGCGCTCGATTCACCCCAAAGCAGTGGAGCGATTGGACGATGCGCGTCGGTGTGCCCAAGGAAATCAAGAACCACGAATATCGGGTCGGACTGACCCCGGCGAGCGTCGCCGAGCTGGTCGCCTGCGGGCACGAGGTGTTCGTCGAGACCAAGGCCGGCACCGGCATCGATTTTTCGGACAAATCCTATGAGAAGGTCGGCGCGACCATCCTTCCGACCGCTGCCGACGTGTTCGAAAAAGCGGAGATGATCGTCAAGGTGAAGGAGCCACAGCCGGTCGAAATCGCGATGCTCCGGCCCCATCACCTGCTCTTCACTTATCTCCACCTCGCCCCCGATCCCGACCAGGCCAAGGGGCTGATGGAATCGGGCGCGACCTGCATCGCTTATGAGACGGTGACTTCCCGTAGCGGCGCGTTGCCGCTGCTCAAGCCGATGAGCGAAGTCGCGGGGCGCATGAGCATCCAGGTCGGCGCGCACTATCTCGAGAAGGAGCAAGGGGGTCGCGGCGTGCTGCTCGGTGGGGTTCCGGGGGTCGCACCGGCCAAGGTTGCAATCCTGGGCGGAGGCGTTGCGGGCATTAACGCTGCCCAAATGGCAACCGGTCAACGCGCCGACGTAACTATCTACGACATCAACAACGACCGTCTGGCCGAGCTAGACATGCATTTCGGGAGCCAGATCAAGACGGCCTTTGCATCCAAGGCGGCGATCGCCGATGCGATCCGCGAAGCCGAGCTGGTGATCGGCGCAGTGCTCGTTCCAGGCGCGGCCGCACCCAAGCTTATCACCCGCGAGCAATTGAAGACCATGAAGCGCGGATCGGTGCTGGTCGACATTGCCATCGACCAGGGCGGTTGCTTCGAAACCAGTCATGCAACGACGCACGAGGACCCGGTTTACGAGGTCGACGGCGTGATCCATTATTGCGTCGCCAACATGCCGGGCGCGGTGGCGCGAACCAGCACCTTTGCGCTCAACAACGCCACTTTGCCCTTCGCGCTCAAACTCGCGAACCTGGGCGCGGAAGCGGCCATGGCGGAAGACCCGCACCTCGCGGAGGGTCTGAACGTGTCCGACGGAAAAATCCGCAACCTGCCGGTCGCCGAGGCGCTTGGCCTGCCCTACTTCCCTCTCGCCGCCTGAGGCGGAGCGGGCTCGACCGCCGCAATCCCGGCCTCGACCAGCGGCCGCCAGTCTGCATCCCGCGGCGCCGATGCGAGCAGGTTCCGCCAGATTGCGAGCGCGCTTGCCGGGTCGCCCGACCGCGCCCGGGCGAGCCCGTAGAAGAAGGCCGGCGCCGGGTGAGTCGGATCGAGCGCGGCGGCGCGGCGGAAAGCGAGCTCGGCGGGCGGAGTAAGCCCGCCCGAATGGGCGACCAGCGCATTGCCGAGCCCGATCCACAATTGTGCGTCGGCGGGACGAGTCCGGACCGCGTTCTGGAGCAGCGCGGCCGAATCTTCGGTCCGTCCGCGCCGTTCCAACGCCTCGGCCATGACCAGCCAGCCCTCCGCCCCGGTGAAGCGCTCGAAGAAGGCATGGCGAGCCTCGGCCAGCGGGACCATCTGCGAGGACTGTTGTGCCTGGGCCGGCCCGCCGCGCATCGACGGGCGCCCTTGCAGCGCATAACCGGCCGCCCCCAGGACCAGCGCCGCCGCGCTCGCCGTCAGCACGCCGCCGCGAAGCCCAAGCAGCCGCAGACCGGCGAGGCTAGCGGCGATCAGCGCGAAGAGGATGAGCCAGCCGGTCATTCCTGCGGCCCCCTGCGCCGAATTCGCGAGGCGGCGATCCACAGCCCGGCAAAAAGTAGCAGCAAGGGGGCAAGCCACAGCGCCCAGGTTTCAAGCCCGAGCGGTGGCCGGTAGCTGACCCAGCGACCGTAGCGTTCGATCAGCCACGAGCGAACCTCATCGGGGCTCTCGCCCGCGGCGAGCCTCCGGCGCACGAGGTCGCGCATGTCGGCGGCCAGCTCGGCGTCGGAATCGGCGATCGATTGTCCTTGGCAGACGAGGCAGCGAAGCTCCTCCATCAACGCCTGCGCGCGCGCTTCCTGGCGCGGGTCGGGAAGCTGGCGATTGGCCCAATAGGCCGGTGGCAGGGTGCTGTCGGCGAGCACCGGGGTGGCGAAGAGCAGGCCAAGGAAGATGAGTATTCGGGTCACCGCGCCTTCTCCAGCTCGGCGAGCATGGTCGGGAGATCATCCTCCTCGATCGGCCCGATATGCTGGTAGCGGATCACCCCGCGGCCATCGACGATGAAGCTTTCGGGCACGCCTGACGATCCAAGCGCGATCTGGACCTTGCTTTCCGGGTCGGCGCCGATGCGCCGATAGGGATCGCCGTGGCGCGCGAGGAAGCGTGCGACGTCCTCGGGCCGGTCGCGGACGGCGAGCCCGTCGATCGCGACGCCGCGGGCCTCGAGCTGCTCAAGTAAACCGACTTCGGTAATGCACGGCACGCACCAGCTGGCGAAGACATTGACGAGCCGCGGGTAACCCGTGGCAAGCTCGGTCGAAGAAAGTCCGGGTTTGCCAGGCAGGACTGGCGAAGCCTCGAAGCGCGGCACCATTTGCCCGACCAGCTTAGAGGGAACCGCGTCGTCGCGCGGAACCGCGATCCTCCAGGCAAGGCCGGCGAGAACCAGCGCCAGGACGATCAGCGGGACCAAGCGAAGCCGGGGGCTCATGAATAGGCTCTCCGCCACTCTACCTCGCGGCGGCGCGGCAGGATCCGGCCAAGGCGGCCGATCATCGCCAGCAGTCCGCCGAGCCCGACCAGCATTCCCCCGAGCCAGATCAGCGTCACGAACGGCTTCCACCACAAGCGCAGCTGCCATCCGCCCGACGGGTCCTGCTTGCCGACCACGGTGTAGAGCTGGCCGTTCCAGAAGGTCGCGATCGCGGCTTCGTTGGTCTCGGCCGGCGGGCTGGCGAAATAGCGCGTCTGGGGTTTGAGCGTGATCGGCCCCGAGCCGCGGCTTGCGATCAGCTCGGCCTCGATCGCACTGAAATTGCGTCCCGCGGTCGGCACGACGTCGACGAAGCGGACCGTCCACGGCCCGACCCTCGCCTGCTCGCCCTGTTCGGCCAGGGTCAGGGTCTCTTTGGTGAACGCCGCGTTCGAGGCCATTCCGGCAAGCGCGACCGCGACACCAAAATGGGCGATGACCATGCCCCAGGTCGCTAGCGGGGTCCGCAACGGATTGCGGCGCGCAAGCGGAAGCAGCGACGCGATCGCGAGGAAGGCCGCCACTGACAGGCTGAGCCTCGGCAGTACCGGCATCGCCGGTGCGAGGATAAAGCCGCCGACCAAGGCGATTCCGCCAACGATCGCGGGAACCACCAATTGCTGGAAGACCGGCCGTCGCTCGCGCCGCCACGACAGCAACGGACCGATCCCGACGAGCACGGCCAGGAGCAACGCGAGCGGGCCGGCCACGGCGTTGAAATAGGGCGCTCCGACCGACATCTTCTCCCCGGTCAGGGCCTCCGCGAACAACGGATAAAGGGTGCCGACGAACACCGTCCCCAGGATCACGCTGAGCAGCAAATTATTGGCGACGAGGGCGCTTTCCCTGCTCACCAGTTCGAACGGCGCGCCTTCGCGAAGCCGTGCGCCACGCCACGCGAACAGGGCGAAGGCTGCTCCGACATAGATCGCGAGCAGCGCCAGGAGCACGGTTCCGCGCTGCGGGTCGACCGCGAAGGCATGGACCGAGGTCAGGATTCCCGAGCGGACGAGGAAGGTGCCGACCATCGACATCGAGAAAGCAATGACGGCGAGCATCATCGTCCACGCCTTGAGCGCGCCGCGCGCCGCGAGAACGTTGATCGAATGGAGCAGCGCGGTTGCCGCGAGCCACGGCATCAGCGAGGCATTCTCGACCGGGTCCCAAAACCACCAGCCGCCCCAGCCGAGCTCATAATAAGCCCAATAGCTTCCCGCGGTGATTCCGAGCGTGAGGAACACCCAGGCCCCGAGCACCCACGGGCGCATCGCTCGGGCGAGCCGGCTGTCGACGTCACCGGTCACAAGCGCGCCGACCGCCAAGCTGAACGCGACCGACAGGCCGACATAGCCGAGGTAGAGCGTCGGCGGGTGGAAGGCCAGGCCCGGGTCCTGGAGCAATGGGTTGAGACCGCGGCCTTCCAATGGCGCAGGAAACAGGCGCTCGAAAGGGTTCGAGGCGAACAGGAGGAAGGCGAAGAAGCCGAGCGCGAGCGCGGCCTGGGCGCCGAGCGCCGCGGTCAATGTTCGCGCTCGCACGCGGCGCGAAAAGGCACCGAGGAAAGCCCCGGCCGCCGACAGCACCGTCACCCACAGGAGCATCGACCCCTCGTGGTTCCCCCACGCCCCGGCGAGCTTGTAGAGCATCGGCTTGGCGCCGTGGCTGTTGTCGAACACCAGCTTCACCGACAAATCGGTTCGGACGAACAATAGGATCAGCGCCGCGAAGGCGACGAGCGTCAGCGCGCCTTGAACCACCGCGATCCGGCGCATGGCCGAGCCAATGGCCGCCTCGCCGCGAAGAGCCGGGACGAGCAAGACGAACTGGAGGCCCGCGAGCGCCGCCGCAAGCCACAAAGCGGCAAGGCCGGCCTCGGCGATCACTGCTTCAACGTCTTCCCCGCCTCATGCTCCGCGGCGAGGTTGCCGAGCTCGGGCGGCATGTAGCGCTCGTCATGTTTGGCGAGGATCGTGTCGGCGACGAACTCGCGGCCCTGCATCCGGCCCTCGGCCACCACCCCGCTGCCTTCGCGGAACAGGTCCGGGACGATCCCGGTGTAACGGACGGGAGTCACCGCCTTGCCGTCGCTGACTCGGAAGGTGATCGTCACCCCTCCTCGTTGATGCTCGATCGATCCGGTTTCAACCATCCCGCCGAGCCGGAAGGCGCGGCCCGGCTCGGCCTTGCCGGCGGCGATATCGGCGGGCGTCAGGAAATAGGACGCCTGCTCCTTGAGGCCCAGCATCGCCAGCAGCACCGCGCCGATCAGCGCCCCGAGCGCCAACAGGACGAGCAAAAGCCGCTGGTTCTTGGGCTTCATCGCCGCGGCAGCGCTTCGGCCGCCGCTTCCGCCCGCCGCATCGTCACGAACGACCATGCGACCAGCGCCGCGACGGCGAGAATGGCGACCGAAAAAGCGCCGAAAACGAACGGCCACTGGCTCATTCGCCACCCATCCGGCGCATCCGCGCCTCGACCTTGGCCTCGGCCAGTTCGGCGCGCATCCGCATCAGCACCGCGGCGCCGAACAGGCAGGCGAAGCCCAAGGCGGTCAGCGGAAGCGGCCACAGGATTTCGGGCGCGATGCTCGATCCCGTCACCCCGATGCTCTGCCCCTGGTGGAGCGTGCGCCACCATAAAACCGAATAATGGATGACCGGCAGATTGATCGTCCCGACCAGGCCGAAGATCGCGGCGATCCGCCCCTCCCCGCCGCGCTCGCGCTCGGCCGCGGCAAGCGCGATGTAACCGAGGTAAAGGAAGAACAGCAGCAGCATCGAGGTCAGCCGGCCGTCCCATTCCCACCACGTGCCCCAGGTCGGACGGCCCCAGATCGAGCCGGTGGCGAGGCAGATCGCGGCGAAGGTGGCGCCGGCGGGAGCGACAGCCCGGCCGGCGATCGCCGCTAGCGGATGACGCCAGACCAATTGGCTGAGCGAGGCCAGGGCGATCCCGACCCAGCCGCCCATCCCGAGCCACGCCGACGGCACATGAATGTAGAGGATCCGTACTGTTTCACCCTGAAGGTAGTCCGGCGGCGTAAGCGTCAGTCCCGCGACGATCCCGGCGG
This sequence comes from uncultured Alphaproteobacteria bacterium, assembly GCA_963722545.1. Classification (GTDB taxonomy): domain Bacteria; phylum Pseudomonadota; class Alphaproteobacteria; order Sphingomonadales; family Sphingomonadaceae; genus Sphingomicrobium. The sequence goes on along the minus strand of CAVRMK010000005.1, from coordinate 237,026 downwards.
CGGCGAGGACCAGCCCGATCGCCAGCAGCCAGCTGGTCGCCGGCCGTGCCAGCTTCAGGAAGCGCGCCGGATTGGCGAAGCCGTGCATTGCGGGGGGTTCAGCCCCTGCCGATCAGCGTCTGCGCCATGGCGTCGGCGACCGCGGCCGGGTCGCGCCCGCTGGCTTTGCTTTCGGCCCAGATCTGCTCGAGCCGCAGCGGAATGCCGTGAATCCGCTCGCGTACCAGGTGCGCATCGCCGTCGCCCAGATATTCGGTGCAGACGTTGATGATCCCGCCGGCGTTGATGACATAATCGGGGGCGTAGAGGATGCCGCGCTTCTGCAGCGCTTCGCCGTCCTCGGGCTTGGCCAATTGGTTGTTGGCGCCGCCAGCGACAATCGGCACCTTGAGCGCCGGGATGGTGTCCGAATTGAGGATCGCGCCGAGCGCGTTGGGGCTCAGTACGTCGGCCTCGAGCCCGAGAATCTGGTCCGGCTCCACAACCGTTCCGCCGACATCCTCGGCAAGCTTTTGCGCCTTCTCCTCGTCGACGTCCGCGATCGACAGGCGAGCTCCCTCCGCCGCGGCATGGTAGCAAACGCCCGTGGCGACGCTGCCGGCGCCCTGCATGGCGATGTGCAAGCCGTCGAGACTATCCTTGCCGAGCGCATGTTTCACAGCCGCCTTGATGCCGAGGAACACGCCGAGCGACGTATGCGGGCCGGGGTCGCCGCCGACATCGCCCTGGGTGTTGGGCAGCCCGGCGACATAAGAGGTCGAACGCGCGACCTCGATCATGTCGTGGACGCTCATCCCGACATCCTCCGCAGTCACGTAGCGGCCGCACAACTGGTCGACCGCCTTGCCGAATTCATGGAGCATTTCCGGGGTCTTGGTCCGGTCCTTGTCGGCCAGGATGACCGACTTGCCGCCGCCGAGCGGAAGTCCGGCCATGGCGTTCTTGTAGCTCATCCCGCGCGACAGCCTGAGCGCGTCGGTCAGCGCCAGCCCGTCCTCCTCATAATGCCAGAATCGCGCACCACCGGCAGCCGGCCCCAAGTGGGTCGAGTGGATGCAGATGATCGCCTTGAGGCCGCATTCCTCATTGTCGATGAAGTGGACGACCTCGTGTTGATCGAAGTCGGGGAGGCCCCAGGGGGTGGTCATGTCTGCATCAGTCCGAAGTGAAGTGAAGAAAATGGGGCGACCGACGGGACTTGAACCCGCGACCCCCGGTACCACAAACCGGTGCTCTAACCAGCTGAGCTACGATCGCCACGAGATGACGCCCAGTGGAAGAGCCGCGCCGCGCAGCGGTTCCCAAGGACGCCGGCGCCACTTAAGGACGGTTGCCGGCGAAGGCAAGCAAGGGACGGCGATGAATCCGACCATCGAAAAGTTCGGCTATCCGGCCTCGCTGGTCCGGGAATATGAGCATTGGGTCGTACTTCTCCGCCCGGCGCAGGTAACCCTCGGCTCCCTCGTCCTTGCCGCCAAAGACCACGTTTTGGCGTATTCCCAGCTGCCTGCCGAAGCCTTCGCCGAGCAAGGTCAGGTCGTCGCGGATATCGAGCGCGCGCTCGGCCAGTTCTGCGCCTATGAGAAGATCAATTATCTAATGCTCATGATGGTCGATCGCGAGGTCCATTTCCACGTCATCCCGCGCTATTCCGAGCCCCGCAGTTTCGAGGGCACCGCTTTTCCCGACCACGGCTGGCCGGCTCTTCCCGACCTTTCGAGCGCGATCACTCCGCCGGCCGATCTCGCCGACCGAATCTGCAAGCTATTGTCGACATTTTTTGCTAATCAATGAGTGTTGAACGATTGGATGACGGATTGCGCGCATGGGGCGAAGGCGCAATTTCGGCTCGGAGCGCGCGCAACCCATGGCTACCCGACGTCCCAAGACGCCGACTCAAACCGTTGAGCTTCGCCAGAAGCTGATCGAGGCGGGGCTCGCGCCGCACCTCGCCGACATTCTCGACCAGATGCAGTCGCGCACCGTCACCGTCGAAAGCCGCCGCCAGTTCCGCGAAGTCGGAGCTCCGCGCGACGAGGTGATCTTCGTCCGCTCCGGCCTTCTCGCAAAGTTCATGGCCGACGGATCGGGCCGGCGGCAAATCGTCGCGCTGCGCTTCCCCGGAGAAGGAATCCTGCCCCGCGAGGGCAATGCCGAATATGGGATCGTCGCAATCCTGCGCAGCGAGGTGATGATCGGCGACGCCGCGGACTTCGACCCAATCGTCGACTCGCATCCCGAAATGCAACGGTTCTTCTGGCGCCTGATCCAACGCAACGAGGCGATCGGCTATGAATGGTTGGTCAATTGCGGGCGGCGCGATTCGACCGCGCGGGTCGCCCATTTGCTGTGCGAGACGGCGGTGCGGATGCATGTCGAGGCCGACGAAATGCAGATCCCCTTCACCCAGCAGCAGATCGCCGACATCACCGGCCAGACCTCGGTCAACGTCAACCGGGTGCTGGCCGACATGGAGCGCCAGGGGCTGATCCGCCGCCATGGCCGCGACATCGCCTTTCCCGACTGGCGCGAGATCCGCCGGGTGGCCTGCTTCGAGCCCGAATATCTGAGCCTTTAGGAAGGCTGAGGCGCTGTGAATGGTGGGCGCGACAGGGATTGAACCTGTGACCCCACCCGTGTGAAGGGTGTGCTCTACCGCTGAGCTACGCGCCCATGCCCGGAGGCGGGAATTGCGGGCCTATAGTGGATCGGCCGCGCCTGTCCAGCGGCCTATTGAACCGCGTCCTTGAGGATCTTGCCGGGCCGGAACTTTGGCTGGGAGGTCGCCTTGATCTGCATCGGCTCGCCGGTCCGGGGATTGCGGCCGACCGAGGCCTTGCGGCGCGTCACCGAGAAGCTCCCGAACCCGACCAGCCGGACCTCGTCGCCGCGCTTGAGGGTCGCGGTGATGATCTCCAGCATCGTCTCGACGGCTCGGTTGGCATCGCCCCGCGACAGTCCCGCGCGCTCGGCGACGTGGCCAATGAGCTCCTGCTTGTTCATCCCCCTTCTCCCAAATGTACCGCGAGACTCGCACCGCCCGGGTGCGCGACCTTAAGGCAATTTCCGGGCGGCGAGTCCAGTCCAACTCGACCTAATGACGGAGCGGCGCGTCGGTCGCCTCGCCGGCGGGGTGGACGGGGGGCTCGGCGGCATGCTCGTCGGCGTCGGTCCATTCGATCGGGCGGATCGGTTCGGACAGCGCCCGGGCAAGCACGTCGTCGACATGGGCGACGGGCACGATCTCGAGCGTGTCCTTCACCGCCGCCGGAAGCTCGACCAGGTCCTTCTCGTTCTCGGCCGGAATCAGCACGGTGGTGATCCCGCCGCGAAGCGCCGCGAGGAGCTTCTCCTTGAGACCGCCGATCGGCAGCACCCGCCCCCGAAGCGTGACCTCGCCGGTCATCGCGACATCGCGACGCACCGGAATTCCGGTCAGGGTCGAGATCATCGCGGTGACCATGCCGACACCCGCCGACGGCCCGTCCTTGGGCACCGCGCCTTCGGGCAAGTGGACGTGGATGTCCTTGCGCGCGAAGATCGACGGCTTGACCCCATAGGCCGGAGCGCGCGCCTTGACGAAGCTCATCGCCGCCTGGATCGACTCCTGCATTACTTCGCCGAGCTTGCCGGTAGTCTTGATCAGCCCCTTGCCGGGGACGGTGACCGCCTCGATCGTCAGCAATTCGCCGCCGACCTCGGTCCAGGCGAGCCCGGTGACCGCGCCAATCTGGTCCTCCTCCTCACCGACCCCGAACCGGAATCTGCGAACGCCAAGAAAGTCGGAGAGGTTGTCGGCGGTGACGGTCAGAGCCTCGAACTTGCCCTCGAGGATCTGGCGAAGGGCCTTGCGCGCGACCTTGGCGAGCTCGCGCTCGAGCGTCCGGACGCCGGCCTCGCGGGTATGATAGCGAAGGATGTTGCGAAGCGCCTCGTCGCTGAAGATCAGCTCGCCGTCCTTGAGACCATGCGCCTCCATCTGCTTGGGGATGAGGTGGCGCCGCGCGATCTCGACCTTTTCATACTCCGTGTAGCCCTCGAGGCGGATGATCTCCATCCGGTCGAGCAACGCCTGCGGCATGTCGAGGCTGTTCGCGGTGGTCACGAACATCACGTCCGAAAGGTCGTAGTCGAGCTCGAGATAATGGTCCTGGAACTTGCTGTTCTGCTCGGGGTCGAGCACCTCGAGCAGCGCCGACGACGGGTCGCCGCGAAAATCGTGGCCGAGCTTGTCGATCTCGTCGAGCAGGAACAAGGGGTTGGTGGTCCCGGCCTTCTTTAGATTGGCAATGATCTTGCCCGGCATCGAGCCGATGTAGGTCCGGCGGTGGCCGCGGATCTCGGCCTCGTCGCGCACTCCGCCGAGTGACTGGCGAACGAACTCGCGCCCGGTGGCGCGCGCGATCGAGCGCCCGAGCGAGGTCTTGCCGACTCCGGGCGGGCCGACCAGGCACAGGATCGGACCCTTGAGCTTGTTGGTGCGCGCCTGCACCGCGAGATATTCGACGATCCGGTCCTTGACCTTCTCAAGCCCGTAATGGTCCTCGTCGAGAACCGCCTGGGCCTCGGCGATGTCCTTCTTGAGCCTCGACTTCTTGCCCCACGGGAGCGCGAGGAGAACGTCGAGATAGTTGCGCGCGACGGTCGCTTCCGCGGACATCGGCGCCATCGCCTTCAATTTCTTGAGCTCCGCGGTCGCCCGCGCCTTGGCTTCCTTGCTCAGCCGGGTCTTGCGGATTTTCTCGGCCAACTCGGCAAGCTCGTCGCCGCCTTCCTCGCCCTCGTTTCCGAGCTCGCGCTGGATCGCCTTCAACTGCTCATTCAAATAATATTCGCGCTGGGTCTTCTCCATCTGGCGCTTGACCCGGCTGCGGATCTTCTTCTCGACCTGCAGCACGCCGAGTTCACCCTCCATGAAGGCAAACACCATCTCGAGCCGGCGGGCCGGGTTGAGCTCTCCCAACAGCGCTTGCTTGTCGGCGACCTTGATTGACAGGTTCGAGGCGACCGCGTCGGCGAGCATTGACGGCTCTTCGATCTCGGCAAGCTGGATTCCGGTCTCGGGCGGGAGCCTCTTGTTGAGCTTGGCGTAATTTTCGAACTGGTCGATGACCGAGCGCATCAGCGCCTGGGCCTCGGTCTCGGCGAACGCCTCCTCCTCGACCTCCTCGACCTCGGCCTCGACATAATCGCCCTGCAGCGAAAGGTTCACGAGCCGGGCGCGCTTCAGCCCCTCGACCAGCACCCGGACCGTCCCGTCGGGCAGCTTCAACAGCTGCATCGCGGTGGCGATCACTCCAAGGTCATAGAGCGCGTCGCGGTCGGGATCGTCCTCGCCCGGGTCGAGCTGAGCGACCAGGAACAGCTCCTTGTCATTGGCCATCGCCGCCTCGAGCGCGGCGACCGACTTCTCGCGGCCGACGAACAAGGGGACGATCCGGTTCGGGAAGACGACGATGTCGCGAAGCGGAAGAATTGGGAGGGTTCGGGTCATGGCGGTTATATGGGGGTGGCGGGCGATCGACGCAACAAACGCACGGCCCGGCTGTTCGGCTCATGCCCGGCCCATCAAAACGCGAGGATTCTGTTGCCGTTCAGGTTGATGCGCTATCCAGGCTGCGTGAAACTTCGTTATTCCCTGATCGCGCTCGGCGCCGCTGCGATGCCCGCCGTCACGCTCGCCCAGCCGGGGCCGTGGGGTCCCCCGCCGCCGGTTTATCCGCCCTACCCGTCGTACCCGCCGCCGCAGGCGCCGGTTCCGGAACCGTGGATGGCGGTTCCGCAGCCCGCGCCGCAGCCGCGCTGGCAGGCCCCGACGGCACAGGCCGACCGGGCGCCCGCGCTCGAGCCGATCGACCTCCCCCCGGCGATCGAGCAGGGCGTCGACATGATCTATATCGACGAGGAGCTCGTGCCGCGATCGGTCCAGCAGGACGGGCTCGTCCACAACATGGCGTTCGACGAGTTCAGCGGGGCGCCGGTCGACCTCTTCGTCCCGGTCAACCCCATCTATACCGAACTCCGCCGAGGCCTCATCCGCTACCGCCAGGAATGGAGCGTGCTGCCGCAGATCAAGGTGCCCGAGGGCCCGACGCTCAAGGCTGGCTCGACCGGGGAACGGGTCGCGACGCTTCGCACCCGGCTCGGCCTTACGCCGGGCGAGGCTTACGACCCAATGCTCGCGGCCAAGGTCAAGGCGTTCCAGGCGGTCCACGGCCTCAAGGACGACGGCATTGCCGGCGCCGGGACGATCGCGGCGCTGAACCGCGGCTCGAGCCATTACGAACAACTCATCGCCATCAACATGGAGCGCGCCCGCCGCCTTCCCTCGCCCCAGGAGCAGGGCAAATATGCGGTGGTCGATTCGGCAGGCGCACGCTTGTCGCTGTGGGAGAACGGGCGCCGCGTCGACAGCATGAAGGTGGTCGTCGGAAAGGCCGAAACCGCGACCCCGATGATGGCGGCCTATATCCGCCATGTCAGCGTGAATCCCTATTGGAACGTTCCGCCCGAGCTGGTGACTGGCCTCATCGCGCCGCGAGTCGTGGCTCAGGGAATCTCCTATCTCACCGAGCGCGAATATCAGGTGCTCAGCGACTTCAGCGAGAATCCGCGCGAGATCGACCCGGCGACGATCGATTGGCAAGCGGTCGCCGCAGGGCGGAAGGAAGTGCGCCTCCGCCGGCTCCCCAGTCCGGCCAATTCGATGGGCATGATGAAGTTCATGCTCCCTAACTACTTCGGCATCTATCTCCATGATTCGCCGGAGAAAGAATATTTCACCAAGAACGAGCTGTGGATTTCGAACGGCTGCGTCCGGGTCGAGGATTACCAGCGCTTCGCGGCGTGGCTGTTCAATGGCCGAATCCCGCAAGGCTTGAACCCGAAGGTCGAGCAGGACGTGCCGCTGCCTAAGCCGGTGCCCGTCTATATGACCTACCTTACCGTGCAGCCGACTGCGTCGGGAGTCCGCTTCCTCGCGGATTCGTACGGACGGGACGCCGCGCTGCTCGACCGCTTCGGCGAGCGGCTGGCGAGCGCCCGGGGTAATTAGGAGCCGCTAGGCGGCGTCGCCGGCCTGGTCCTTGCCCGAGGCATAGACCCGCACCGGGTCCTTGCGGCCTTCGACCACATCCTTGTCGATATGGACTTCGTCCACCCCCTCCATCGAGGGCAGGTCGAACATCGTGTCGAGGAGGATACCCTCGAGGATCGAGCGCAGGCCGCGCGCGCCGGTCTTGCGGTCAATCGCCTTCAAGGCAATCGCATGGAGCGCGTCGTCGGTGAACTCGAGCTCGACCTCCTCCATGTCGAACAGCTTGGCATATTGCTTGATCAAGGCGTTCTTGGGCTCAATCAGGATCTTGACCAGAGCGGTCTCGTCGAGGTCCTCAAGCGTGGCGATGACCGGCAGGCGGCCGATGAACTCAGGGATCAGCCCGAACTTCAGCAGATCCTCGGGCTCGGTCGATTTGAGCACCTGTCCGGTGCGCCGCTCGTCGGGCGCCGCGACATGGGCGCCGAAGCCGATCGACTTGCCCTGAAGCCGGTCGGCGATGATCTTCTCGAGGCCGGCGAAGGCGCCGCCGCAGATGAACAGGATGTTGGTCGTGTCGACCTGCAGGAACTCCTGCTGCGGATGCTTGCGGCCGCCCTGTGGCGGGACGCTCGCGGTGGTCCCTTCCATCAATTTCAGGAGCGCCTGCTGGACGCCCTCGCCCGACACGTCGCGGGTGATCGAGGGATTATCGGATTTGCGCGAAATCTTGTCGATCTCGTCGATGTAGACGATCCCGCGCTGCGCCTTTTCGACATTATAGTCGGACGCCTGGAGCAATTTCAGGATGATGTTCTCGACATCCTCGCCGACATAGCCGGCCTCGGTCAGCGTGGTCGCGTCGGCCATGGTGAAGGGCACGTCGAGGATCCGGGCGAGGGTCTGGGCGAGCAGGGTCTTGCCGCAGCCGGTCGGGCCGATCAGCAGGATATTTGACTTGGCGAGCTCGACCTCGTTCGAGGTCTTGTTGCCGTGTGCCAGCCGCTTGTAATGGTTGTGGACCGCGACCGAGAGCACGCGCTTGGCGCGGTTCTGGCCGATCACATAATCGTCGAGCACCTTGCAGATTTCGGCTGGCGTCGGGACTCCGTCCCTCGTCTTCACGAGGGCAGACTTCAATTCCTCGCGGATGATGTCGTTGCACAGCTCGACGCATTCGTCGCAGATGAACACCGTCGGCCCGGCGATCAGCTTCCTGACTTCGTGCTGCGACTTTCCGCAGAAGGAGCAGTAGAGCGTGCTCTTGCTTTCGCCGCCTGATAGCTTGGTCATCGAAATCCCATTTCCCGGCCGGCCAGCTCCGCCCGATCACGAGCGTCATGCTAGCTGGCTTTATCGCACAATCAACTCTGACGGAGCGTTAACGCGTTCCCCCCGAAACAGAGTGCTTTGTTTTCAATCATATGGCGGTCGTCCGCGCGCCCCGCAAGCGGGAAGCGTCACGAAATGAGACGATCCCGGGCTTCGCGAAGCGCGAGCTGGAAGTCGGAACGACCGTAAATGTCATTGTGTCCCGCGCCCTCGATCGTGCGGTCGAAGACGAGGTTCGGGACCTTCTCTCGAAGCGCCTCGGTGCAGCGCGCGGGGACGATGTCGTCACGCGAGCCGGCGATGATCGCGACCTTGGCGTTGGCCTTTTCAAGTGCCGCGGCGGCGTCGATCTCGTGCCCGAAGAACGGGCCGAGGGGGACCCAGGGGATCGCCGCCTGCGCGACTTCGCGAAGCGAGGCGAACGGGGTGACGAGGATGACCCCGTCGAGCTTGCGCGACGCGGCCAGCGCAGCGGCGATCCCGCTGCCGATGCTGAAGCCGACGGCGATGCTCCGGGCCGGGCGGGTCAGGTCGACGGCGAAGTCGAACGTCTCGAGCGCATCGGTAGTCAGTGCCTCGGCCGAAGGCTCGCCGGCCGAGGGCGCATAGCCGCGATAATAAAAGCTCACCACGTCGGCTTCGGGAAAAATCCGATGGAGATATTCGGCGACGTCCTGCGCATTCCAGGCATTGCCGCCAAGGCCGAATATCAGCAGCCGCTGGCGTGCGGGCCGCACTGGCGGGACGTGGATTCCGACCAGCCGGTGACCCGACGATCCGACGAGCTCGATCCTTTTGCCGCCCGCAGGCATCGGCCCCGCAAGGGGCACGGCGTGGACCGGGAAGATCCAGTGCGCGGCGATGTCGATCATGTGCGGCCCGTCGGCGGTTGGCTGCGCTGGGCCGGCGCTAGAGCGCGAAGGCGGCGTCGATCGCCGGGCTGACCCGGTCGATCGTATAAGGCTTCTCGATCACCGGGGCGTCGCCGAACTCGGCGGGCGGTGGATCGACATGCCCGCCGGTCGCCAGGACGAACGGGATGGTATTGTCGCGCAGGCGCTTGGCCACGGGCCACACGCTCTCGCCCTTCAGATTGATGTCGAGGATCGCAAGATCGAAGCCGCCCTGGTTGATCGCCTCGACCGCTTGACCAACGCTGTCGCAGGTCGCGTGGACACGGTGCCCGAACGATTCGAGGAAGTCCTCGAGCATCATCGCGATCAGCGGCTCGTCTTCGACAACCAGGATGGAAAGCGCACTCGACATGGTCGGTCCTGCATAAGTCGAGCACCGCTAAAAGGAAAAGCCTATTTCGCGCCAATTGCGCGCCTTGCCGCATCGGCAAGGTCGGTGACCGAAAAAGGCTTGGGCAGGAAGTTGACGTTTTCGATGTCGATCGAGTTGCGGAGCTGCTCCTCGGCGTAGCCGGACATGAACAGGATCTTGAGGTCGGGGCCGGCTCTTGCGCGCCTCGCGAACCACCGTCGGGCCGTCCATCCCGGGCATGACCACGTCGCTGATCAGCAGATCGATTTCGTCGAGGCGTGCGAGCGCCTCGAGCGCTTCCTCGCCATTATCGGCGGTGACGACGGTATAGCCGTGGCGGGTCAGCGCGCGCTCGGCGACGTTGCGGACGGTCGGCTCGTCCTCGACCAGCAGGATGGTGCCCGAGCCCCACAAGGCATCCTTCTGCTCCGGCGGCGCCTCGACCGGCTTGGTCGCGCCCGCCGCCTCGCGGTGGACCGGCAAATAGATGACGAAGCGCGACCCTTCGCCGACCTTGGAATCGGCGAAGATATAGCCGCCCGATTGCTTGACGATGCCATAGACGGTCGAAAGCCCCAGCCCGGTACCCTTGCCGATCTCCTTGGTGGTGAAGAAGGGCTCGAAGATCTTCGACAGCACTGGGGCCGCGATGCCGCAGCCGGTGTCGGTCACCGACAGCGCGCTATAATCCTCGACCGGCAAGATGTCCGAACCGAGCTCGGCGACCTGGTCGGCGCGCATGGGATAGGTCTGGATGGTGAGCGTCCCGCCGCCCTTCCCCGCCATTGCGTCGCGGGCGTTGACCGCGAGATTGACGATGACCTGTTCGAGCTGGCCGGGATCGGCCCGCACAGGCCCGATCGCGCGGCCGTGCTTGACCACCAGCTCGACCGTCTCGCCGAGCAGCCGCTTCAGCAAATGCGAGACTTCGGACACGACGTCGGGTAGCTGCAGGACCTGCGGCCGAAGCGTCTGCTGGCGCGAGAAAGCGAGCAGCTGGCGGGTCAGCCCGGCGGCGCGGTTCGAGTTCGACTTGATCTGCTGGATATCGTCATAGTCGCTGTCGCCGGGCGTATGGCGAAGCAGCATCAGGTCGCAATAGCCGATGATCGCGGTCAGGATGTTGTTGAAATCGTGCGCGACTCCGCCGGCCAGCTGCCCGACCACTTGCATCTTCGTCGCCTGCGCGATCTGCCGCTTGAGCTTGGCCTCCTCGCTATTGTCCTTGAGCAGGAGCAGCACCGCGGCATCGCCGAGCCCGCGAAGCCCGGCGATGGTCAAGGCGACCGGTTCGCCGGATCTGCGACGCGAGCCGGACGGCGATGTCGCCGGACATCGCCGGGCCGCGTGCGTTGCGCCGAACAGCGTCGGCCACCGCCGCCTTATCCTCCTTGGCGACGAGGTCGCCGGGATAAGTCGGGAAGCTCTTGCCCTTCACGCCCGCGGCTTTGCGGAAGGCCTCGTTCATGGTCAGGAAGCGCCCATCGCGATCCGCCGATCGCCAGCCCGACCGGAAGCACGTCGAGCAGGGCCTGGAGATTCGCTTCCCGCGCCAGCGGCGAAACCCCGTCGGGATCGGCGAGCAGCAGCATTTCGTGCCGCGCCGAGCCCGAGCCGGCGGGAAGGCGGACGAGCGCGAAGCGGCCGGCCCTGCTTGCCCTCGCTGACCAGCCGAACGGTTCCTTCGGCATCTTCGGATAGGAATTGGCCGACCGGCCGCCTGTCCCACTCGGCCTGATCGACCACCCGATCGAGGAAGGAGCGGTTTGCGGCGAGCAAGCGCCCGTCGGAGTCGATTCGCGCGGCGAGGATTCCGGCCGAATCGAGGCTCTCGATCATGCCCTGGTCGATGCGGTCCTGGCCCGCGGCGGATGCATCGGGATGGCCGGGCTCGGGAAAACGCCACAGCAACAGGTCGGAGCGCGCGCCGACGCGCTGGACCTCGACCGGAGTCGTCCCCGCCGCGGTCACGATTCCCGATACGCAGCCGGCACCGTCGCGCCACGCCATCGCCTGGACCAGCTCGAGTCCCTCGCGCGCCGACGGATCATCGCCGAGCGCCATCGGCGCGGCCCCATGCCCGAATCGCTCGCGGTAAGCGGGGTTGGCGACCAGCAACGATCCCTCGCCGCTGGTCAGCGCCATCGGCTCGCGGGTCATGGCGAGGATCGCTCCGACGAGCGCAAAGTCCGGTCCCGCGGCGAGGCCGGGGTCCGCTGCGACCAGCGTCGGCTGCTTCCGCGCCAGGATAGCGCCGAGCACGAGGCCGGCGACGGCTGGCAGCGCAGCGAGGACTCCAAGCCCCGCCAGCAACAGCACGGCCGCGGCGGTCAGCCCGGCGGCGAACGCGATGAGCGGCGCGGTCCAGCGCCCGATGCGGCCGCCGGGCATTGAGACGAAATCGGGCAGCTCGCGGTACAGCATCAGCGAGCGGACCTTATCAGCAGTCGAAGTCGCGCACTATCCGCGGTCGCGAAGCAGGCGCTGCTGCTCGCGCTTCCAGTCGCGTTCCTTGATCGTGTCGCGCTTGTCGTGGGCCTTCTTGCCGCGTGCCAGCGCAATCTCGACCTTGGCCTTGCCGGACGAGTTGAAATAGATCGACAGCGGGACGAGCGTCAGCCCCTGGCGCTGGACTGCGCCGGTGAGCTTGGCGATCTCGCGCGCCTTGAGAAGCAACTTTCGAGGCGCGGCGCGGCTCGTGGTTCAACCGGTTGCCGTGGCTGTATTCCGGGATGTGGCTGTTGATCAGGAACACCTCCTCGCCCTCGATCGCGGCATAGCTTTCGGCGATCGACCCCTCGCCGCTGGCGCAGCGCCTTGACCTCGGTCCCGGCGAGCTCGATCTCCGGCCTCGAACCGTTCCTCGACGAAATAATCGTAGCGCGCGCGCCGGTTCTCGGCGACGACCTTCTTCTTGTCGAACGGTTGGGCTGGCGAGCGGGCCATGGCGGCCTAGACCAGGCCGGCGTGCGCGAGCGCACGATCGACCGCCTTCCGCGAGGCTTCCGAAGGCGGGGTCATCGGCAGCCGGAGCTCGGCCGGGAAATCGGGCCGGACCCGGTTCAGCGCATATTTGACCGGACCCGGGGAAGCATCGCTGAACAGCGCCGCGTGGAGCGGGTAGAGCCGATCCTGGAGCTGCCAGCGCCTCGTCCCACCGACCCTCGCGCGTCGCACGCTGGAAGTCGGCGCACAGCCGCGGCGCGACATTGGCGGTGACCGAGATGCAGCCGACCCCGCCCATCGCGTTGAAGCCCAGGGCCATGTCGTCATTGCCCGAGAGCTGGATGAAATCCGCGCCGCAGGCCGCGCGCTGCGCCGACACGCGCGCCAGATTGCCGGTCGCGTCCTTGACCGCGACGACGTTGGGCAGCTTCGCCAGCCGCGCCATCGTCTCGACCGAAATGTCGGTGATCGTCCGCGACGGCACATTGTAGAGGACGATCGGGATCCCGACCTCGGCGACCGCGGCGAGATGGGCGTAGATCCCGTCCTGGTTGGGGCGGTTGTAATAAGGCGGGACGTGGAGCGCGGCGCTCGGCGCCGGCGTCCTTTGCCGGCTGCGTCAGCTCGACCGCGTGAGCGGTGTCGTTGGAGCCGCAGCCGGCGATCACCGGCACCCTGCCCGCCGCGACCTCGACCGCGATCTCGATCAGCCGCGCGATGCTCGTCGACCGTCAAGCGTCGCCGCTTCGCCGGTCGTGCCGCACGGGACCAGCCCGTCGCTCCCTTCGGCGATCTGCCAGGCGACGAAGTCTCGGAATAGCGCTTCTTCGACTCGTCCCGCCGCAAAAGGAGTCACCAGCGCGGGAATCGACCCGAAAAACATGATTTAAAGTCCTCGGACATGGAGAAATGCGGCCGCCGGGCCGTTGTGTTCAGGGCCTGATAAGGAGGGGGACGGCAGGATGTCCAGCATGTGGCGTATCGCATTCCTGCTCCCGCTCGTCCTCGCCGGCGCGACCGCCGGCTCGGCGCAGGCGCCGATGGCTCAGGCGCGGCCGCCAGTCGGCGTTCCCAGCGTCGGCCAGTCGCTCAACGACTGGCGCGCGCTTCGCCAGTCGAGCGGCTATCCCTTCGCGACCTACGCCGCACTTCCTCAACGCCAACCCCGGCTGGCCCGACGAGGACAAGCTTCGCCGCTGGGCGGAAGCGGCGATGCGCCCGGGCGAAAATGCCGCGACGGTTCTCAATTTCTATGCGCGGCAGACGCCGAAATCGGGCAACGGCTGGGCCAGGCTGGCCGACGCCAATGCACGCAATATGGCCGTGCCGCCGAGGCGCTCGCCGCCGCGCGCTCGGCCTGGGCCGAACCCGGCCTGTCGGCGACCGACGAGCAAGCGATCTGGGCCCGTTATGGCGCGAGCCTTACCCGCGAAGATCATGACCGCCGCGTCGATGCCCTGCTCTTCGCGAAGAAGCCGAGCGACGCCTATCGATTCATCGCCATGGCCACGCCGATGCGCCAGGCCGCCTTCCACGCGCGGGTCGCGATGCAATCGAATGCTGCTGATGCCGACACGCGCTACCAGCGGGTGATCGGCCAGGTGACGAGCGACGCCGGCCTGATGATGGACCGCGCCCGCTACCTTCGCGCCAACAATTATGGGGTGGCGGCGCGTCAGCTTCTCGCCCGCCCCCACCAGTTCGTCCATCGGCCCGCCGACGTCGAGCGCTTCTATGAAATGCTGCTGATCGTCGCCGGCGAAGCTGCGGGCGCGCGCGACTGGAGCCATGCCTACAACATTGCCCGTCAGGTGGACGACGCCTTGCCGCCCGGAACCAACCTCGTCGATCAGAGCTATGCCGTGCGCGACAATTATACGAGCCTTGCCTGGCTCGCCGGGCGCACGGCGTTCGACCGGCTAGGGAATTATTCCGGGGCGCAGGCGATGTTCGACCGGTATTCGCGCGGCGGCAAATCGCTCCAGGTGCGGACCAAGGGCGAATATTGGGCCGGGCGCGCAGCCGACGCCGCCGGCCAGCGGGCGGCTGCGCTTGCTTATTATGGCCGCGCGGCGACCGTCCCGAGCCTGTTCTACGGCCAGCTCGCGCTCGAACGCGTCGGCCGCTCCGTGCCCCCGCCTCCCCAAGCGATGCCATCCTATGTGACGACCCCGGCGCAGCGCACCGAATTCACCAGCCGGCGCCTCGTCAACGCGCTTCGCATTCTCGGCCAGCAGAACCGGTCGAGCGAGCAGGCTTTGTTCGTCCAGGCGCTCGCCAAGTCGCTCGATGACGACGGCAGCCGGCTCCTCGCGCTGGACCTTAGCAATCAGCTGCGCCGCCCCGACCTCGCCGTGTGGGTCGAGCGGATGGCGCGCAACGACGGTCACCATTTCTATTACCGCCAATCCTACCCCAACCTGCCCAATGTCGCGGGCGACCGGTGGACCCTGGTCCACGGGATCGCGCGGCAGGAAAGCTCGTTCGATCCCTATGCGGTGAGCCACGCCGGGGCGCTCGGGACGATGCAGCTGATGCGCGGCACCGCGCGCGAGCAGGCGGGCAAGATGGGCCTCGCCTACGATGGCAACCGCCTGTTCGACCAGAGCTATAACGTCATGCTTGGTTCGGGCTATTTCCGCCGCATGCTCGCCAATTGGGACGGCAGCGTCCCGCTCGCGGTGGCGAGCTACAACGCCGGCTCCGGCAACGTGCGCAAATGGGTCAACGGCTATGGCGATCCGCGCCGCGGAGTCGACATCGTCCGCTGGATCGAGGCGATCCCGTTCACCGAGACCCGCGGCTACGTGCAGCGCGTGATCGAGAACAGCGTGGTCTATGATTCGATCAGCCGGTCACAGACCCAGCAGAGCGCGTTCCATGTCTCGCGCTATCTCGGCAAGTCGCAGCCCGGCTAAGACCAATGGCCGGGTCGAAGGACCGCTTCATCACGCCCGAAGGATTGGCGCGCATCCGCGCCGAATATGACGCCTTGTTCGGGACCGAGCGGCCAAAGCTGGTCGAGACCATCGCCTGGGCCGCCGCCAACGGCGACCGCTCGGAGAACGGCGACTATATCTACGGCCGCAAGCGGCTGCGCGAGCTCGACCGCCGGCTCGGCTACCTCTCGAAGGTGATGAAAGACGCCAGGGTCGTTGACCCGTCGAACCAGCAGGATCGCGACCAGGTCCGCTTCGGTGCCACCGTCGAGCTCGCGGACGAGGACGACCAGCGGCGGACGATCACCCTGGTAGGCGACGACGAGGCGGATGCCACGGCGGGGCGAATCGGCTGGAGCGCTCCGCTCGCCCGATCGCTGATCGGGGCCAAAGCCGGCGACGAGCGGACCGTCCGCCTCCCCGCCGGCGAAAAAAGCTATGAGGTGCTGACGATCAGCTATCCGGCAGGACCAGCTTGATCGACAATTCCTCGAGCTGCTTCGGGCTGACCTCGGCCGGGGCGTTCATCATCAAATCCTCGGCCTTCTGGTTCATCGGGAAGAGGATGACCTCGCGGATGTTGGGCTCGTCGGCGAGCAGCATCACGATCCGGTCGATCCCCGGAGCTGATCCGCCGTGCGGCGGAGCGCCATATTTGAAGGCGTTGATCATGCCCGAGAAGTTGGTGTCCACCTCCTCGCGGGTGTAGCCGGCGATCTCGAACGCCTTGTACATGATGTCCGGGCGGTGGTTGCGGATCGCGCCGCTCGACAGCTCCACGCCGTTGCAGACGATGTCATACTGCCACGCCAGGATGTCGAGCGGATCCTTGGTTTCGAGCGCTTCCATCTCTCCCTGCGGCATCGAGAAGGGATTGTGGGAGAAGTCGATCTTCTTCTGGTCGTCATTATATTCGAACATCGGGAAATCGACGATCCAGCAGAATTTGAACGCGCCCTGCTCGATCAAGCCGAGCTGTTCGGCGACGCGGGTGCGGGCGAGGCCGGCGAGCCTGGCCGCCTCAGCCTCGTCGCCGGCGGCGAAGAAGATGCCGTCGTCGGGGCCGAGGCCCATTGCCTCGGCGATCGCGTTCATGCCCTCGGTGCCGTGGTTCTTGGCGATGGGGCCGCCCCACTCCCCGCTTTTGCGCGTGGCATAGCCGAGCCCGGCGAAACCCTCGCTCCGCGCCCATTCGTTCATCTCGTCGAAGAACTTGCGGCTCTTGTCGGCGGTTGCCGGCGCGGCGAGCGCGCGCACGACTTTGCCCTTGTCCACCAGCCCGGCGAACAGCCCGAAGCCCGAGCCGCGGAAATGCTCGCCGACGTCGTGGATCAGGAGGGGGTTGCGGAGGTCGGGCTTGTCACTGCCGTACTTGAGCAGCGCCTCCTTGTAGGGGATTCGCGGATATTCGCCTGCTGGCGTGACCGCCTTGCCGTTCGCGAACTCCTCGAACACGCCGGACAGCACCGGCTCGATCGCGCTGAACACATCGTCTTGCGTCACAAAGCTCATCTCGAAGTCGAGCTGGTAGAATTCGCCGGGTGAGCGGTCAGCGCGGGCGTCCTCGTCGCGGAAGCAAGGCGCAATCTGGAAATAACGATCGAAGCCGGCGACCATGATCAATTGCTTGAACATCTGCGGCGCCTGGGGAAGCGCATAGAACTTCCCCGGATGCACCCGGCTCGGCACCAGATAGTCGCGTGCGCCCTCGGGGCTGCTCGCGGTCAGGATCGGGGTCTGGAACTCGGTGAAGTCCTGGTCGATCATTCGCCGCCGGATCGAAGCGATGACCGCCGAGCGCAGCATGATGTTGGCGTGCACCTGCTCGCGCCTCAGGTCGAGGTAGCGGTAGCGGAGGCGAATATCCTCCGGATACTCCGCCTCGCCGGCGACCGGCATCGGCAGCTCGGCGGCGCTCGACTGAACCAGGACCGACTGCACGATCACCTCGATGTCCCCGGTCGCGAGCTTGGGATTGACCGCGCCGCCCTCGCGGTCGACGACTTCGCCATCGATCGTCACGACCGACTCCAACCGCAGCGAATCGAGCAGCTTGAGCGCGTCCGAACCGGCGCGCGCAACGAGCTGGGTCAGTCCATGATGGTCGCGAAGGTCGACGAACAGCACGCCGCCATGATCGCGCTTGCGGTGTATCCAGCCCGACAGCCTGACGGTGGATCCGACGTCGCTCGACCGAAGCTCGGCGCAAGTGTGGGTACGA
Organism: uncultured Alphaproteobacteria bacterium; assembly: GCA_963722545.1. Lineage (GTDB taxonomy): Bacteria > Pseudomonadota > Alphaproteobacteria > Sphingomonadales > Sphingomonadaceae > Sphingomicrobium. The sequence goes on along the minus strand of CAVRMK010000005.1, from coordinate 219,286 downwards.
TAGGCGTGCATGATCTGACTCGTCAGGAAAGTGGTGCAGCGATGCGGAAAAAAGCGCGCGTGGCGCTTCCCTTTGGTAAAGCCTTTTGTCAAGGCGCAAGGGGGACGCTATGGCCCGCCCCAGACCATGCGCATCCATTCGTTGATTACCAAGACCGGCGACCTTGAAGACCTGGTCGGCCGGCTCTCCAAGCAGCCATTCATCGCCGTGGACACCGAGTTCATGCGCGAAAACACCTATTGGCCGGACCTGTGCCTGATCCAGGTCGCAAGCACCGAGGAAGCCGCCGCGATCGATCCCAAGGCGGAGATCGATTTGAAGCCGCTGCTCGACCTGTTCGTCGCCAATGGCGATGTCTTGAAGGTCTTCCATGCGGGCGGCCAGGACCTCGAGATCATCCACAACCTCACCGGCAAGGTCCCCTACCCTTTGTTCGACACACAGATCGCGGCGATGGCGCTCGGACACGGCGAGCAGATCGGCTACTCCAACCTCATCGAGAGCCTGCTCGGACACAGCCTCGACAAGGGCGCGCGATTCACCGACTGGGGCCGGCGGCCGCTCGACAAGAGGCAGATCGACTATGCGATCGCCGACGTCACGCACCTGGCCACCGTCTTCCCGCGCATGGTCGCCAAGCTCAAAAAGACCGGGCGCGGCGCCTGGCTCGACGAGGAGATGGAGCGCCTCGCCGACCCGTCGAGCTTCGCCTTCCCGCCCGAGGACGCGTGGAAGCGGCTCAAGCTGCCCGGAAGGAACCCGGCGGTGCTCGGCCGGCTGAAGGCGCTCGCCGCTTGGCGCGAGACCGAGGCGCGGTCGAAGAACCTCCCGCGCGGGCGCATCATCAAGGACGATACGCTGAGCGAGCTGGTGGTCCACCCGCCCAAAAACCAGGACGATCTCGGCCGGATCCGGGGCCTCAGCGCCGGCTGGCGCTCCAACGACATCGGGGCCCGGCTGATCGAGGCGATCCGCACCGCTCAGCCGCTCGACCCCGAAGAGCTTCCCGACCGCGAGCCGCGCCGGCCGGGCCTGACCAAGGACGGGGCGCTGGTCAGCGACCTCTTGAAGCTCCTGCTCAAGATCCGCTCGCGCGAAACCGGTGTCGCGGCCCGGCTGATCGCCCGCTCCGAGGAGCTCGAGGCCCTGGCCGCCGGATCGCGCAAGAATCTGAAGATCCTGAGCGGCTGGCGGTTCGAGCAATTCGGGCGTGACGCGCTCGACCTGGTCGAGGGCCGGCTCGGCTTTGCGATCGAGGCCGGGAAGCTCAAGATGAGCCGACTCGCGAACACCGAGGAGACAGTCGATGCGTAAGAGCCTGTTGGTCGTTTCCCTGGCGCTGGCCGGGTGCGCGGCTGCGCCGCCGCCGGCGCCGATCACCGGACCCGGCGGATCGTGCAACGCCGAACCGGGACAGGCCTTCGTCGGCCAGACCGCGAACGCTGAAACCGGCCAGGCGATCCGTGCCGCGACGGGCTCGCGAATTTTGCGATGGGCCGCTCCCAACACGATGATGACGATGGAGTTCAGCGCCGAGCGGGTCACCGTCCATTACGGGGCCGACATGCGGATCACGAAGGTGGTGTGCGGTTAATCAGGCCGCAGAATCGCCGATCATCTTGGCATCGATCAGAGCCCGCCGGACCGTCGGCAGGCTGAGCCGCGCGCGCTCGGCGATGGCGAAGCGGTCGACCGCCTCGACCGCTCGCTCCGCAGTCCAATAGTCACGGTGAAGCCGCTCGGACATGAACCTCAAGGCGTCGCCGGGAATATAGAGGCCGCGGTCGGCGAAATGCAGCTCGATCAACCCCGCGAACAAGGCGTCGTCGGGAAGCTCGATCCGGACCATCGGGGTCACCGCGAGCCGGGTCTTGAGGTCGGGCAGCCGCGGCGACCATTCGGGCGGGGCGCGGTCGGCGACCATGACCAAAGGCCGGCCGCTGTCCTGGGCGTGGTTCCAGGCGTGGAACAGCTCCTCCTCGTCGCGCGATTCGGAATCGTCGAACAAGCGCCCGCCGACTCGCTCGACGAAGCTGCGCGCGAGCAGGGTCCGGCCCGAGCGGCGCGGACCGATGAGGATGGTCGCCTTGACGGGCCACAGGCTCCATTGGCGGAAATGGTCGAACGCAACGCGGTTTGCCTCGCCGACGATGAACCGCGACTCGCCCTCGTCTTGCGGCCAGTCGAGCGGAAGCGCGATCTGGTCCGGCGGGCGCTTCACCGCTGCGGCTCGACCGCCGAATTGGCTGACTGGTTCTGTTCGGGAGCGGGAACAGGGGTAGGCGGCGGCGGGTGGCGGAAGTGCCGGCGGGCGATCGCTGTTCGAACGGATGCGGACCACGGTCCCGCTCGTCTCAACTGTCCAGCCGCGCGCACCCAGCGCTGCCGCGAGATCGCTGATGCTGCCGCTGTAGCTGACCAGGATATAGCTGGTGCCGCCAGGGTTGATCTGCTGCGGGCTCGCCGCGGTGATCCCGGACAGGGTCCTGAGGTGGGCCATGGCGAAATTATAGACGTTCACGTCGCGGCCCGTGACCTGGACCTGGAAGGCGTTACCGGCGGGTCCCTGGTCGTCGGTACTCTCGTCCACAACCACCTCCTCGACCGGGGGCGGCGGCAGGTTGAGCGACGGGTCGCGCTGGAGCCGGCCAGCGGCCAGCGCCTCGGCGAAGACCTGGTCCATGCGCCTGACGCCGAGCGCGAGCATGTCATCGACCGTCTCGCCGCTCGGCGCGATCAAGGTGAAGCCGCCAATGATCTCGCCGTCCGGGCCGTGGCGGGCGATAAAGCGGCCACGCGCCGGCCCGCCAGGATAAAGGCGCTGAAGCTGGACCTCGGCGACAAGAATGTCGGCGGCCCCGTAAAGATCGAGCAGGTTACGCCACCAGCCGCGGCCGGGGCGCGAAACCTGGGCCGCGTTGACCAGCAACGGGTCGACCCCCATCCCGCTGACCCGGACATAATCGATCGGGCTCTGGTTGGTCCGGAACTGCGCCCAGGCGCGCTGCCAGCCGTTGCGAAGCTCGACTCCGGTCGCAGTCCCGCCGGTGACCAGGATCGGCAGGATCAGCATCGGGATCGAGCGCCGGATCTCGCCGCCTTCAACGCCGAGGTAAGGCGCGGCGCGGGCGCGGTCGAACTGGATGCCGAGGTTGGCGATATAGCGGTTGGGTCCGATCTGCTCGCGCTCGACATTGATCGCGCTGACGATCTCGTCGAGGGTCGAATTGGGCAGGTTCGGGGCCTCGCTGGGCGGGCGCTTGTGGGTCGCCGCCCACAATTTCTTGAACCCCTCGCGCTGGGCGATGCGCCAGCCGGCGTAGCGCGCGGCCATCGAATCCTTGCCTCCGACGTCGACGTGGATCCCGCCGATTTCGAGCGTCCCCGAGCTGTCGATGGGGAGGATCCCGCGTTCCCCGGTTTCGAGCTGGGCGCGAACTACCGCCCCCGCGCCGGCGAGGCCGAGGAGGAAAAAAAGGGCAAGGAGGAACGGCCGCCGGAGCATCGGCCGGCCTTTTGGCGACAACGGCGTGGAAATCCAAGCGGCTTGTCTCTAGGGGCGCTCAGGAGATGAGCGACGAGCCCCTCACCTATGCCGGAGCCGGCGTGTCGATCGACGCCGGCAATGCGTTGGTCAAGGCCATCGGTCCCGCCGCACGCTCTACCTCGAGGCCAGGCGCCGAGGTCGCCCTGGGCGGGTTCGGCGGCTTCTTCGATCTCGCCGCGGCGGGCTATTCCAACCCGCTCCTCGTCGCCGCCAATGACGGGGTCGGAACAAAGCTCAAGCTCGCGATCGAGACCGGCGATCATCGTGGCATCGGCATCGATCTGGTCGCGATGTGCGCCAACGACCTTGTCGTCCAGGGCGCCGAGCCCCTGTTTTTCCTCGATTATTACGCGACCGGGAAGCTCGACCCCGAGGTCGCGGTCGAAGTCGTCCAGTCGATTGCCGAGGGCTGCCGCGAGGCCGGCTGCGCGTTGATCGGCGGCGAGACCGCGGAAATGCCGGGTATGTATGCCGCCGGCGATTATGACCTCGCCGGCTTTTGCGTCGGCGCGGTCAACCGCGACCAGGTGCTGACCGGCGAATCGATCGCGCCCGGCGACGTCATCCTTGGCCTCGCCAGCTCGGGCGTTCATTCAAACGGCTTCTCGCTGGTCCGGCGGATCATCGAGCGCCACGGCTGGGACCTTGGCGAGCCGAACCCGGGACTCGACGGCGCAACGCTGGGCGAGCGTCTCCTGACGCCCACCAGAATCTACGTTCGCTCGCTCCTCCCGCTCGCCCAGGAGCAAAGGATCAAGGGCCTCGCACATATCACCGGCGGCGGAATCATCGAGAATATTCCAAGGGTTCTGCCAGAAACTTGCCACGCCGTCATCGATAGCGGCGACATGGGAGTTACCGGCCATTTTCGCGATCCTCCAGCAAGGCGGCGGGGTCGAGCCCGGCGAAATGGCGCGGACCTTCAATTGCGGGATCGGAATGGCGGTGATCGTCGGCACCGAGCTCCAGGACGAAGTCACCCGGCACCTCGAAGGCGCGGGCGAAACCGTGGTCGAGATCGGCCGGATCGAAGCCGGCCCGCGCGGCTGCACGATCCGTGGCAATGCCGGGCGCTGGGGTTCCGACCGCGACTGGACCCAGAGCGCATCATGCCTGACCCGCAGCGGGTCGCGATCCTGATCTCGGGGCGCGGCAGCAACATGCGCGCGCTGGTCGAGCAGGCGAGCGGCTACGAGGTGATCCTCGTCGCCTCGAACCGCCCCCAGGCCGAGGGGCTCGACTGGGCCCGCGGGCGCGGCCTCCCGACCTGGACCTTCGACAGCAAGGGCGTCGAACGGGCGCGCTTCGACGCGCTCCTCGCCGCCGCGCTCGAAGATCATCGCGCCGGGACCGTCGCGCTCGCCGGTTACATGCGCATCCTGACCCCCGCCTTTATCCGCCGATTCGAGGGGCGAGTCGTCAACATCCACCCCTCGCTCCTGCCCAAATATCGCGGCCTCGACACGCACCGCCGGGCGCTCGAAGCCGGAGACCCCGCGAGCGGCTGCACCGTGCATCTCGTCACCGAGGAAGTGGATTCGGGTGTCATCCTCGGCCAGCGCGAAGTTCCGATCGAACCCGGCGATACGGCGCAAGACCTTGCCGAGCGCGTCCTCGCCGCCGAACATATCCTCTACCCGCAAGTCCTCAGGGAGTTCGTGAGCCGATGAGTGATCCGGTCAAGCCAGCAAAACGCGGCGTGGGCGTCGGCGAGGGGATCGGAATCGCCGCCTTGATCCTCTCGGGCCTTGGCCTGTGGAACAATTGGCGGACCGAGCAGACCGGGCCGACCGAGATCGTCGAGAAGAAGGTCGCGGTCCCCTTGGTTCTGCGCGGGGCGGTCGAGGACGAGGGCAAGAGGCTGGTGATTGCCCCGGTCGATCCCGCCCATGCGCTCGAACTCGCTGCGGCTCGACATTGCCGGGGGCAAGTCGGTCGAGACCGGCGCCGACGGCGCGGTGTCCGCGGACGATGTCGAGGATTCACTGCCACAAGGCGTGAAACGCGACGAGCCGGGCCAGGTGCTTGCAACCGTCACCGCGCGCTATGTCGAGGCGGGGCAGGAGCGCGACGCTAAGAAGCGCTATGCGATCCGCTACCGCTGGGATGGCGGCGGACTGTTCGGCGGCAAGTCGCTTCGGATCACCGGATTCCGCCGGGCCTAGGCGCCCATGCGCCCGATCCACCTCGCCTTCACGCTGCTGCTTATCGCGGCCGAGCTGCTGGTGCTCGCCCGCGCCATCCTCCGCCCCAACCGCGAGCCCGCCGCGCGCCTCGCCTGGGTGCTGTTCATCATCGTCGCGCCGATCGCCGGGATGATCATCTACCTGCTGCTTGGCGAAGCGCGGCTGAGCCAGGCGCGGCGCAAGATCAGCCGCGACGTCGATCAGGCCCTGCCCCGGCCGCCGGGCGACAAGCAGGCGCTGACCCGGCTCGCCAATGGGCGCCACGAGGCGCCCTTCGCCCTCGCCCGGTCGATTAACCGGCTCGACCCGACCTCGGGCAATGCGGTCAGCCTGGCGAAGGACAGCAACGACGCCGTCACGCAGATGTGCGCCGACTCCGACGCCGCGCGGCAAACCGTCCACGCCTGCTTCTACATCTGGCTGGCCGACACCAACGGCCTCAAGGTCAAGGATGCCTTCATCCGCGCAGCCAGGCGCGGGGTGAAGGTGCGCGTGCTGGCCGACGCCTTGGGGTCGCAGCGGTTCATCCGGTCGAGCCATTGGGAGGACCTGCGCGCTGCCGGGGTCGATGCGCGAGTCGCGCTTCCGGTCGGCAACCTTCTGTGGACGATGATTCGCGGCCGGGTCGACCTCAGGAACCACCGCAAGTCACTAATCCTCGACAACCGGGTCGCCTGGATCGGAAGCCAGAATGCGGCCGACCCCGAATTCCGGATCAAGCCGCGCTTCGCCCCGTGGGTCGACATCATGACGCGCTGGGCCGGCCCCGCGGCGCGGCAGGCGCAGTTCCTGTTCGTGTCGGACTGGATGAGCGAGGGCGGCGAGGATTTGAGCAGCCTGCTCAAGGGGCCCGCACCGGCCAAGGCGGGCAACGTCATCGCGCAGATCGTCGGCACCGGGCCGGGGCTGCGTTTCGATGCGATGCCGAGCCTGTTCGACGAGCTGATCCATTCCGCGCGGCGCGAGCTCATCATCACCACGCCCTATTTCGTACCCGACGAAGTACTGCTCTACGCGATCCTCAACGCCGCCCGCCGCGGAGTCCGGACCGTCCTCATCCTTCCCGAGCGGGTCGACAGCCGAATCGTCGCGGCAACCTGCCGAAGCTATTTCAGCGACTTGATCGACGCGGGCGTCGAGCTCTTCCTGTTCCGACCGGGCCTGCTCCATTCGAAGACGATGGTGGTCGATGAAAGCATCGGCATGATCGGCTCGGCCAACCTCGACCGGCGCAGCTTCGAGCTCAATTTCGAGAACAACGTGCTGTTCGCCGACGAGGCGTTCGCGCGCGAGGTGCGCGAGCGGCAGGATTTCTACCTCGGCCAGTCGCGGCGGGTCACGGCCGCGGACATCGCGGCCATGGGCGTGGGAGCCCGGCTGTGGTCCAATTTCATGGCGATGATGAGCCCGCTGCTGTGATAGGCCGTGGCCGTAACGAATGGAGGAGCCGATGCTGGCTTCATTGCTGATGCTCGCACAGGCCGCCGCGGCACCCTTGCCGATGCCGGCGTTCATGACCGGCTGCTGGATCATGCGCTCCGGCAATCGCACCGCCGAGGAATGCTGGACCCGCGGCAACGCCGGGCTGATGATCGGCTCGGGCCGAGCCTGGAGCGGCGAGACGATCGAAAATTGGGAGTGGATGCGGATCGAGCGCGGCGCCGACGGGCATTTGTCCTTCTTCGCCTCGCCCAAAGGCGCTCCGCAAACCGGCTTCAAGGCGGTGAAAATCAGCGCGGAAGAGGTCGTATTCGAGAATCCCGCGCACGATTACCCGCAGCGGGTTCGCTACTGGAAAACAACGAACGGGATTGCGGCCGAGATCGCCAAGGCCGACGGAAGCAATCCAATCCGCTACGACTTTCAGCCGATGGCCGGACCCAAGAAACCCTGAGCCCTAGCCGACGATCTCGTCGTCGTTGAAGAAATACGCGATCTCGATCGCGGCATTCTCATCGCTGTCCGAACCGTGGACCGAATTGGCCTCGATCGATTCGGCAAAGGCCTTGCGGATCGTGCCCTCGTCGGCATCGGCCGGGTTGGTCGCGCCCATGACCTCGCGGTTGCGCTTCACCGCGTCCTCGCCCTCGAGGACCTGCACCACCACCGGGCCTGAGGTCATGAAGGTGCACAAATCGTTGAAGAACGGCCGTTCCTTATGCACCGCGTAAAAGCCCTCGGCCTGGTCGCGGGTCATCCGGATGCGCCTGGACGCGATGACCCGGAGGCCGGCGTCCTCGAGCATCTTGGTGACCGCTCCGGTGAGGTTGCGGCGGGTGGCGTCGGGCTTGATGATCGAAAAGGTGCGCGTCGCGGCCATGACCGGGCGATCTCCTGATTGCGTGGGGGTTGGAATTGGCCGCAGCGCCTAGCCGCCCTTCCCCAACGCATCAAGTGCTCAGGCCTTATGCACCCATCTGCCATCCTCGTTCGCCCAATAGCGCCGTTCGACGCCCTCGCGGCCGGACAGCAACTTCCAGGCGAGCCGAGCCGCCTCGACCTGGTCTTCGGCGAACAGGAAGAAGGCGCGGTCGTAGGTCAGTGCCGAATCGCGCCACTGGCCGTCGGCGATGAGCATGTTGCGCGCCTGGTTGGGTGAATCCTCGCTGGTCGAGAGCAGGATTGGCTGGCGCGCGTCATCGACCCCGCCGGCAATTCCGTGGGGCAGGAAGCTTGCGCTGTCCTCGCTCCACAGCAAACGGTCGAGCCGCGCCAGCGCCGACTCATCCTCTGCGACGACCAGCATCCGGCCGCCGTCGCCCAGGACCTTTCCCGCAATCGCTGCGATCACCTTGTCGGCGGACAGGCCGCCAAGCTGGTAGAAATCGACCAGCATGCCGAGGCGCCGCCCTCAGCCCTCCAGCACGTCCGCGACATATTGGTCGAGCAGCCGCACTCCAAAGCCGGTCGCGCCCTTGTCGTAGGTGTTGGTCGCCTTGTCCGCCCAGGCCTTGCCGGCCATGTCGATATGCGCCCAGTGCGTGCCGTTCTCGACGAAGCGCTGGATGAACTGCGCCGCGGTGATCGAGCCGCCCTCGCGCGGCCCAACGTTCTTCATGTCGGCGATCGGCGAATCGATCATCCGGTCGAACGTCTCGCCCATCGGCATGCGCCACAACCGGTCGCCGGACTCGTTGCCGGCGGTGACCAATTGGCCGGCCAACGCCTCGTCGTTGGCGAACAGTCCGGCGAATTCCTTGCCCAGGCTGATCAGGATCGCGCCCGTCAGCGTCGCGAGATCGATGATCGCGGTCGGCTGGTAGTTGCGCTGCACATAGGTCAGCGCGTCGGCAAGGACGAGCCGGCCTTCCGCGTCGGTATTGATCACCTCAACGGTTTGCCCGGACATGGTCGTGACCACGTCGCCGGGCCGCTGGGCGTTGCCGCCCGGCATGTTCTCGACCAGCCCGCAAATGCCGACCACATTGGCCTTGGCCTTGCGCCCGGCGAGCGCCTGCAAGGCCCCGACCACGGCCCCGGCTCCGCCCATGTCCCACTTCATCGCTTCCATGCCCTGGGCGGGCTTGATCGAGATTCCGCCGGTGTCGAAGGTCACGCCCTTGCCGACGAAGGCGACCGGCTTGCCCTCTCCGCCACCCTTATATTCGAGGACCAGCATCCGCGCCTCGCGGACCGAGCCCTGCGCGACTCCGAGCAGCGCGCCCATGCCGAGCTTCTCCATCTCGGCCCGGTCGAGCACCTTGATTGCAATTCCCGAACCATCGAGCGCCTTCTTGACCCGCTCGACGAAGCTTTCGGGGTAGATGATGTTGGCGGGCTCGGCGACCAGCTCGCGGGTCAGCGCGACACCCTCGGCGACGGGCTTCCAACGGTGCTTCGAACAGCTGCGCGCTGTCCGCGGGCGCGCCGACGATCACGATTTCCCCGAGGCTGGCCTTGTCCTTGTCCTTTATACGCGTGCGGTAGCGGTCGTGCCGCCAGGCGCGCAGCGTCGCGGCGAGCGCGACGCGTGCCGCGAAGTCGGCGCTGGCGCCAAGCCCACCGAGGTCGATCGCGGCGGTGGTTTCGCCCGAGGTCAGCAACCGGGCGACGGCGGTCCCGCCGAGCTTTTCGGCCACCTCCGGCTTGCCCGGCTCCTTGCCGACGCCGACGAACAGGACTCGCCCGCCGTCGACGAATTGCTCGGCGGCAGTACCCGCCTCGCCTTCGAACCGCTGGCGCGCCAGGGCCGGCGCGAGCGCCTTATGCTCCTCGCCGAGCTTGAGCCCGCCGTTCGTGTCGCCGGCGGCAATCGGAACGACCAGCGCGGAATCGCCGCTCGGCCGGCTGTCGGCGAATTTGATCTTCATTCGGTGAATTCCTTGGGTGATGGGGTGTTGTTCATCACGCCTTTAGGAGGCCGGGCCGAGGATGCAAAGGCGCTGGGCGCCGCGATTGTCGGGGCGCGTCAGGGATGCAATAGGCCTCACGGGTGAAGCTCTTTCGGAACGGACGAACCGCGGTGCGCGCAAGAATTGCCTGGTGGACGGCGCTTCCGCTGGCATTGCCCTTGCCGTCGCAGGCCTGGGCGCAGGAGTCCGATCCGCTCGAGGTCCCGGCGCCCGCGCCGGGCGAATCCGTGGTCGAGTTCAGCTCGGACGAAGTGATCTACGACAGCGAAGGCGATGTCCTCACCGCCCGCGGCTCGGTGCGGATGAACCGCGAGGGCCATTATCTCGCCGCCGAGAGCGTCGTCTGGGACCGGCGGACGGGCGAGGTCCGGGCCCGCGGACAGGTCGTGCTGCTGACTCCCGAAGGCGACCGGCTGCTCGGCGAGGACGTCGTCCTCACCGACACCCTCCGCGACGGAACGATCGAGAATCTCCTGATCGTGCTCGAGGGTGGCGCCCGCATTGCGGCAACGCGCGGAACCCGGCGGAATTCGGTCACGGTGTTCGAAAATGCGATTTATTCGCCCTGCCCGGTGGTCGGCGCGACCGGCTGTCCGAAGCGGCCAAGCTGGGCGATCACCGCGGCCAAGGTGATCGACGATCCGGCCAGGGGACGGGTCCATTTCGAAGGCGGTCGCCTTCAGCTTTTCGGGCTGAACCTGCCATTGCTCCCAATCTTCAACATCTCGCGCGGGTCGGGCGGGACGACCGGCTGGCTGGTCCCCGACCTCAGCATCTCGACCAGGAAGGGCTTCGAGATCGCCCTGCCCTATCATTGGCAGATCGGCCCCAACCGCGACCTTACCCTCACCCCGCATGTCTACACCGGCGTGCTCCCGGCGATCGAGGCGCAATATCGCGAGCTCAATTCGCTCGGCGCATTCCAGGTCGGCGGGTTCCTGACCTACGGGACAATCGAGAACGTCAACCCGCTGGCGGAGTTCGACCCGCAAGGGCTTCCGCGCCTATTTCGAGGCCAACGGCAAGGCCCAGCTCGACCCGGTGTGGAGCGTCACCAGCGCGCTCCGGGTGGCAAGCGACAAGACCGTCACCCGCCGCTACGACATCACCAGCGACGACCGGCTTCGCAACTTCGTCAACGCCGAGCGGATCAGCTCGAACGCCTATGTGACGATCGCCGGCTGGGCCTTCCAGGGGCTTCGCGTCGACGACGTCCAGAAGCAGTTCCCGATAGCGCTCCCGGCGATCGACGCGCGCTTCCGGCGTGAGGAGGTGGTTGGGGGTACGGTCGAGCTCCAGGCCAACAGCCTGTCGATCATGCGCATCGAGGGCCAGGACACGCAGCGCGCTTTCGCCAGCGCCCGCTGGGACCTGCGCCGGCTAACCCCGTGGGGCCAGGAGGTCGTGCTGACGGCTTACGGGCGCGGCGACGTCTATCACACCAGCGACTCGGCGAGCACGATCATCCCGGCGTATCGCGGCACCGACGGCTGGCACACGCGCGGGATCGGAGCGCTCGCGGCGGACATCAAATGGCCGTTCGTCGGAACCTTGTTCGACGGCTTCCAGCGGCTCCAGCCGCGGGTCCAGCTGGTGCTCACGCCGAAGACCCCCAATTTCGACATCCCCAACGAGGACGCGCGCTCGGTCGACCTCGAGGACAGCAACCTGTTCGCACTCAACCGTTTCCCCGGCTACGACCGGTGGGAGGACGCGTCGCGGGTCACGTATGGCGTGGACTGGACGTTCGAGCGTCCGGGCCTGTCGCTGACTTCGACCGTCGGCCAGAGCTATCGCTTCGGCGAGCGGATCGGAATTTTTCCCGATGGAACCGGGCTGACCGGCCAGATTTCCGACATCGTCGGCCGGACCCGGCTGCGCTACGGCCGGCTAATCGACGTCACCCACCGGTTCCGGCTCGACAAGAATGATTTCGCCGTCCGCCGTAACGAGATCGACCTGACCGTCGGCACCGAGCGCACCTATGCCCAGATCGGCTATCTGAAGTTCAACCGGAACATCGACCCGACCATTGAGGATTTGCGCGATAAAGAGGAATTGCGCGTCGCCGCCCGCCTCGCCTTCCGCCGCTATTGGTCGATCTTCGGGGCGACGGTGATCGACCTCACCGACACCCGCGAGGACCCCTTGTCGCTGGCCGACGGCTGGGAACCGGTCCGCCATCGCCTGGGCATCGAATATGAAGACGAATGCCTGGAGCTTGGATTGACGTGGCGCCGCGACTATGAGCGCATCGGCGCCTTCCGCAAGGGGAGCACCTTTGCGGTTCACCTGGCCCTAAAAGGCCTCGGCCGCTAAGGCTGGGTTCAGCGGACTGGGGTCAGGACAACCAACCGAAATCGCATGAAAATCTGAGGGAATTCGAATCGTGGCATTGAGTTATCGAGGGACCCTGGCCCGCGCGTCGCTGGCCGCGATCGCGGTTGCCGCGGTGGTCGGAGGGGCTGGCGCCCAGGCTCCGGCTCAAGAAACGCAGCCTCTGGCCGAACCCAATAGCGCGAGCGCGCTCGGCATTCCCAACGAGCTGCAGGTGTTCGGCTCTGCCATCCCTTCGGTCATCAAGGCGACGGCAATCGTCAACGGCGACGTCATCACGCAGACCGACATCGACCACCGCGTCGCCCTACTCGTCATCTCGCAAGGCGGGGAAATCGATCCCAGCGAGCTCGACCGGGTCCGCCAGCAGGTGCTGCGCAACCTCATCGACGAGACCTTGCAGATCCAGGCCGCGCGAGCCGAGGAAATCGAGATCAAGCCAGCGGACGTCGACCGCACGATCGAGCGAGTCGCGGGCAACCTCAAGCAGACGCCGCAACAGCTCACCGAATATCTTGCCGCCAACGGGTCATCGATCCGCACCATGCGGCGTCAGATCCAGGGCGAGATCGCGTGGCAGCGGCTGCTCCGCGCCAAGGTCGAAAGCGGAGTCAGCGTCGGCGACGACGAGGTCAATGCGGTGCTCGAGAAGATGACATCGTCGAAGGGTTCCGCGGAGTATCGCGTCGGCGAAATCTTCCTTTCGTCCAACCCGGCGACCGAGGCCCAGACGATCGAGAATGCCAACCGGATCCTCGAGCAGCTTCGCAACGGGGCCTCCTTCGCCGGCTATGCCCGCCAGTTTTCCGAAGCCTCGACCGCGGCGGTCGGAGGCGATCTTGGCTGGGTGCGGCCCGAGCAGCTTCCGCCGGCGCTCGCCGCCGCGGTTCAGCAACTCGAGCCGGGCATGGTCAGCAGCCCGATCCCGCTTCCCGGAGGAGTGTCGATCATCGCGCTCCAGGACACGCGTCGGATCCTCACCCCGGATCCGCGTGACGCGGTTCTCTCGCTCAAGCAGATCTCGATCAGCTTCCCCAAGGGCACGACCCGCAGAGCAGGCCGAGCCGACCGTCAACCGCTTCGCCGAAGCGGCGCGCAATATCGGCGGGTGCGGCGGAGCCGAACGGATCGGCGCCGAGTTCCAGGGCGAGGTCGTCAGCAACGACCAGGTCAAGATGCGTGACTTGCCCCAGGTCCTCCAGCAAATGATGCTGCCGATGCAGATCGGCCAGGCGACCCAGCCGGTCGGATCGATCGAGGACAGCGTGCGCGTGTTCGTGATCTGCGGACGCGACGAGGTCAGCGCCAACCAGCCCTCGTTCGACGATGTCTACAACCAGATTAGCGAGGAGCGGACCAACATCCGCGCCCGCCGTTACCTGCGCGACCTTCGGCGCGACGCGATCATCGAGTTCCGCTAGGTCGCGCGATCGGCTAGGGCCTTCGGCCGTGGCAGTGAATGCGAATACGCCCCTGGCCGTCTCGCTCGGCGACCCGGCGGGGATTGGGCCCGAGGTCATCGCCAAATGCTGGGACCACCGGTCTAGCTTCGATCTCCCGGTATTCGTCGGGATCGGCGATCCCCGCTCGATCGCGTCGGTGTGGGACGGGCCGATCGAGCTGATCGACGACCCGCGCCAAGCGGATTCGGTGTTCGATCACGCCCTGCCGCTGATCCAGCTGCTGAGCGCCGAGACCGATCATCCCGGCCACCCCAGCGTCGCCGGGGCCCATTGCTCGCTCGATTCGCTCGAGATCGCGGTCGGGCTGGCGCGATCGGGATCGGCGAGCGCGGTGGTCACCGGGCCGGTATCCAAGGACCAGCTCTACGGGATCGGCTTCCAGCATCCCGGCCAGACCGAGTTCGTCGCCGAGCGCTGCGGGGTGTCGCCGTCCAACGTCGTCATGATGCTCGCGGGCCCGAGCCTCCGCACCGTTCCGGTCACCACGCATTTGCCGCTCAGCGAAGTGGCGGGCGCGCTGTCGATCGGGCTGATCGAATCGCGCGGCCGCGCCGCGCTCCGCGGACTCCAGCGCAATTTCGGGATCGCCGAGCCGAGGCTCGCGGTCACCGGGCTCAATCCCCACGCCGGCGAAGGCGGAAAGCTTGGGACCGAGGAGAATGAGATTATCGCGCCGGCGATCGCCTTGCTCGCCGCCGAGGGCTGGCGGGTCACCGGGCCCTACCCCGCCGACACATTGTTCAGCCCGCAATCGCGAGCCCGCTTCGATGCCGCTTTGTGCATGTATCACGACCAGGCATTGATCCCGATCAAAGCGATCCATTTCGAGGACGCGGTCAACGTCACCATCGGCCTTCCCATCGTCCGAACCGCGCCCGACCACGGCACCGCATTCGACATCGCCGGCCAGGACAAGGCCGACCCGCGGCCGATGGCGGCGGCCTTGCGCATGGCCGCGGAGACCGCCGCGCTCCGCTCCGAGACCGTTTGAGCACCGAGGCCGAGCCGCTCCGCGCGGTGATCGCGCGCCACGGGCTCAGCGCGAGCAAGGCGCTGGGCCAGAATTTCATCCTCGACCGGAACCTGCTGGCGCGGATCGCCGCGATCCCAGGGGAGCTGGCCGGACGCACCGTCTATGAAGTCGGGCCCGGCCCCGGCGGGCTCACCCGGGCGCTGCTCGAAGCTGGTGCCCGAGTCGTCGCGATCGAGCGCGACCGGCGCTGCGTCCCCGTCCTCGCCGAGCTGGCCGAGGCCTATCCGGAACGCCTCGCCTGGATCGAGGGCGATGCGATGGCCGTGGACGATGCGGAGCTCGTCGGCCAAGGCGCGGCGGTCGTCGCCAACCTGCCCTACAATGTCGGCACCGCGCTCCTGCTGCGCTGGCTCGAGACCAGCGAGTGGCCGCCGTGGTGGCGCTCGCTGACCCTGATGTTCCAGAAAGAGGTGGCGGAGCGCATCGTCGCCGTGCCCGGCAATTCCGCTTACGGCCGGCTGTCGGTCGCAGCGCAATGGCGGGCGCGCCCCACGATCGCGATGCGGGTCAACCGATCGGCCTTCGTCCCACCACCCAAAGTGACGTCGGCGGTGGTCCATATCCTCCCCGCCGAGGCGCCGGAGGGAGTTCGGCCAGCGACAATCGCGAAGCTGACCGAGGCGGGATTCGGCCAGAGACGCAAAATGCTGCGCTCGAGCCTGCGCGAGGTGCCGGGCGCGCTCGACGCGCTGGGCAGCCTCGGGATCGACCCGCAACGGCGGGCGGAAACCTTGAGCGTCGCCGACTGGATCGCGCTCGCGCGCCGGCTCGATTCCTAGTTGTTCTTGGGTTCCGGCTGCTTGGGAACGGTGGCCGCGGCGACGGTCGGACCGCGCCCGATCACGCCCGCGAGCTGGTTCGCCTGCGGGCAACCCTTGGTGCAGATCGTCTTGATCTTGGCGAGATTCTCTTTCGCCCGGGCAACGGCGCCAAGCTCGACCATGGCGCTGCCCTGGACGGCCAGCGCGTCGATATCGTTGGGCTCCATCGCCAGCGCCTTGTTGGCGAGGCGGATGGCCTTGCCGAACAATTGCTGTTTCTCGGCAACGCGCGCCGCCTCGACATAAGCGAAGCGGTTGCGAGGATCGACCGCCAGCGAGGCCTCGAGCGCCGTCTGGGCTTCGTCGAAACGGCCCGCCGCCGCGAGCGAGCGCGCCTGCTGCATCAGCTCGGTCGACTTGGGCAGGATCTGATCGTCGGAGCGGCGTTGCGCGGCCGCGGGAATCGCGACCGAAGCTGCAACCAGGCCCGCTAGGAGCATCCGGGGAAGTCCGCGCATTCTTATCAACCCTCCTTGCCGGGCCATTATCACGCTCGCCTGAGCCGCGCGACGAAAAAGCCGTCGGTCCCATCGTGTCCGGGAGTCAAGAGTCGCCCGGCGCCCGACGGCCTGCCCGCGACAATGGCGGGCTCATCCTTCATCCACGATGAACGGCGGACAAGGAAGGCGTCAATCGCGCCTGCCCCTTCGCGGGACAGGATCGAACAGACCGCATAGACCAGACGCCCGCCGGGCCGGACGAGTTCCGAGCCGATGTCGAGCAAGCGCTGCTGGACCTCGGCCAGCTTGTCGAGCCGGGCGGGCTCGAGCCGCCAGCGGCCCTCGGGATTCCGGCGCCACGTGCCGCTTCCCGAGCAGGGCGCGTCGACGAGGACGAGATCGGCCTTGCCGGCCCAATCGGCGAGTTCAGCGAGCTCGTTCGGGGGATTGAGCAGCACGCGTTTCGATCCGCGCCCCAGCGCGCTCGGCCCGGGCGGGCAGTCGCGAGAGCCGCTGGCGGTTGCTGTCGGTGGCGAGGATTCTCGCGCCCGGCGCGGCCGCTGCCAGCGCCAGCGCCTTGCCGCCGGCACCGGCGCACAGGTCGATCGCCAGCTCGCCATCGGCCAATGCGCACGCCAAGGCGATGAGCTGGCTGCCTTCGTCCTGGACCTCGACCAGGCCTTCGAGGAACTCCGCGCGGTCGTCGACCCGGCTGTCGGCCGGCAAGCGAAGCCCCCACGGGCTCAACTGAGTCACCTCGGAGCCCGGGAAGGCGGCGAGCATCGCGTCGCGGCTGGTTCGCGCAACGTTGACTCGAAGGTCGAGCGGCGCGCGCTCGAGCAGCGCCGGCCATTCCTCCTTCGCCACGAGTGGATCGATCTGGTCCTCGAGCCAAGCCGGGACGATTCCGCCGGGCGCGACCGTCTCGCCCGGCTCGATTGGGTCGGGCCCGCGTGGCTGCCCAAGCAGCGCTTCGAGCGAGGGGTCCTCGGCCACCATCCTAAGGATTGCCGATCGGCCGCTCGGCGGGCGCTCGGCGATCAGCCGGATCGCGCGAAACACCAGCTCGCGCACCGCGCGGCGATCCTTGGAGCCGGCGTAGCGACGGGTCTTGAAATAACGGGTGACAATCGAATCGGCGGGCGGGCCGTCGTCGCGGGCCGAAACGATGACCGCATCGAGCAGTTCGGCCGTCGCCTGTAGCCGTGCCGCGGGGGTCATAAGCTAGCGAGTGGGATAATTCGGCGCCTCGCGGGTGATCGCGACGTCGTGGACATGGCTTTCGCTGAGGCCCGCGTTTGTGATCCGGACAAATTTCGCGCGCTTCTGAAGCTCGGCGATGGTGGCCGAACCGGTATAGCCCATCGCCGCCTTCACCCCGCCGACCAGCTGGTGGATGATATCGCGGACCGGTCCTTTGTACGGGACCTGCCCCTCGATCCCTTCGGGGACGAGCTTCAGATGATCCCTGATGTCCTGCTGGAAATAGCGGTCGGCCGAGCCCCGGGACATCGCGCCAACACTTCCCATGCCGCGATAGCTCTTGTAGCTACGGCCCTGATACAAAAAGATTTCGCCCGGCGCTTCCTCGGTCCCGGCGAGCAACGACCCGACCATCACCGACGAGGCCCCGGCGGCCAGTGCCTTGGCCATGTCGCCCGAAGTCCGGATACCGCCGTCGGCGATCACCGGGATCTTGCCGGCGGCGCCCGCGGCCTCGAGGATCGCGGTCAGCTGCGGCACCCCGACCCCGGCGACGATCCGGGTGGTGCAGATCGAGCCCGGCCCGATCCCGACCTTGATCGCGTCGGCGCCTGCATCGACCAAGGCCTTGGCGGCGTCGGCGGTGGCGACGTTGCCGGCGATGACCTGGACCTCGTTGGACAGCCTCTTGACCCGCTCGACCGCCCGCGCGACGTCGATATTGTGGCCGTGGGCAGTGTCGATGACGATGCAGTCGCAGCCGGCCTCGATCAAAGCTTCGGACCGCTCGGCGCCGGAATCGCCCGTGGTCGTCGCCGCCGCGACCCGAAGCCGCCCCTCGGCATCCTTGGTCGCAAGCGGCGCGGCGACCGATTTCTCGATGTCCTTGACGGTAATCAGCCCGACGCAGACGTCGTCGCGGTCGACGACCAGCAGTTTCTCGATCCGCCGCTGGTGGAGGATCTTCTTGGCCTCCGCCTCCGAGGTGCCGATCTGAACCGTTGCCAGATTGTCGCGGGTCATCAGCTCGCTGACCTTCTGCTTCGGGTTTTCGGCGAAGCGGACGTCGCGGTTGGTGAGAATCCCGGCGAGCTTGCCTGATGTCTCGACGATCGGGATTCCGCTGATCCGGTGGATCCTCATCAGCTCGAGGGCCTCGGCCAGGGTCTGGTCGGGCGTCATGGTGATCGGGTTGACCACCATCCCGCTCTCGAAGCGCTTGACCTGGCGGACCGCGGCGGCCTGCTCGTCGATGGCGAGGTTGCGGTGGAGGACCCCGATCCCGCCAAGCTGGGCGAGCGCGATCGCCATGTCGGTTTCGGTCACCGTGTCCATCGCCGAGGACAGGATCGGGATGCGCAGCGGGATCTTCGGCGTGAGGAAGGTCGACGTGTCCGCCTGGCTTGGAAGCACCCGCGATTCGAGCGGCTGAAGCAGGACGTCGTCGAAGGTCAGCCCCAGCGGGATGTCGTCGATGGGATTGGGTCGGGCCATATCGGCCCATGGCAGAGGAAGCGCGATTCGCCAAGAGGGCGGCGGCTGCGGCGCTCCCCCGGGCGCTGAGCGCCAATGTTCCCAAAGTTCATACTAACGGCGTGGTTTTGCGCGAATATGGTCGGCTGAGAAAGAACGAGCGACGAACCGCAACCTCAGCAAGCAGGCGAAATCCTATTCTGCAAGCTTGACGGGGCAAAGGGGCGGCTGTCCGTTTCGGTATAATGCGCAACATAAGCTCGATCGATCGCCCCGGTCAGGGTTTCGTGACCAACCACCCTCTGTTAACGACTACGGATGCAACCCGACCCACAATCAGTATTGCAGAGGCACAACACGACCGTATCGGGCAGCGGCAGTCGGACTATGATGTTCGGCCACGGATTTGGCTGCGACCAGACGATGTGGGAACCGGTTGCACGCAATTTCGAGAACGGCTTCCGGGTGGTGCTGTTCGATTACGTTGGCCACGGACGATCGGACCTCGCGGCCTATTCGGCGGATCGTTACTCCAGCCTTCAGGGCTATGCCGACGACGTCGTCCAGATCGGACGCGCGCTCGACATGCGAGGCGCCATATTCGTTGGCCATTCGGTCAGCGCTATGATTGGCGCGCTTGCCAGCCTTGAGGCCCCGGATATGTTCTCTGATCTTGTGATGGTCGGCCCGTCGCCTCGCTACATTGACGATGAAGGGTATCGCGGCGGTTTTTCCCGGGGCCAGATCGAAGAGCTGCTGGAGTTTCTAGTCGACAATCATCTCGGTTGGTCGGCCGCAATGGCGCCGGCGATCATGGGCAATTCCGATCGGCCCGAGCTTAGCAGCAGGCTCGAGAACAGTTTTTGCAGCACCGATCCGGAGATCGCGCGAGACTTTGCGCGCGTCACGTTCTTGTCGGACAATCGCAGCGACCTTGCCTCGGTCCAGGCCCGCACGCTTGTACTCCAGTGCAGCGACGACATCATCGCGCCGGTCTCTGTCGGAGAATTCGTAAACGCCGCATTGCCGCATAGTCAGTTTCGCATGCTGCAAGCGACTGGCCATTGCCCGAACCTCAGCGCGCCCGACGAGGTGACGGCCGCGATTCGCGAATTTGTCTAGGCCGCTCCCTGCAGAAGACCTCGAGGATCTCTACGAAACCGCACCTTGCGGCTATGTCTCGATCTCACCCGGCGGCAAGATCGTAAGAGCGAATCGCACACTTGCAGACTGGCTTGGCCAGGATCAGGCCGAACTCGCTGGGAAGTCGGTTCACGACATGCTCGGCTTCGGCGGCAGAATCGCTTTCGAGACTCACCTTGCGCCGCTGCTGAGAATGCAGGGCCACGTGCATGAGATTGCGCTCGATCTGCTAACGGCCAAAGGCGAAAAAATCCCGACGATCGCAAACGCCGCGGAGAAGCGTGACGCGGAGGGACGCCACCAGTTCACCCGCTTGACCCTATTTAAAGCGGTAGATCGCCGTACGTACGAGCGCAGCCTCGTCGAAGCCCGAGTCAAAGCTGAAGCCGAATCAAAAATGGAGCGCGAAGCCGCGGTCCTTCGCGAACAGTTTATGGCTGTGTTGGGCCACGACCTCCGTAATCCGCTTGCCGCGATTGCCGCTGGCGTCAGATTGCTTGAACAACGTGAAAAGCTGAGCGAACGCGTACTTGCCATTCTCCACGAAATGAACGGGAGCGTTGACCGGGCATCTGCACTCGTCAACGACCTGCTGGACCTTGCGCGAGGCAGCTTGGGCGGCGGGTTCATGGTGGACCGCAACACGGATGAACCGCTGACCCCGGTGCTCGATCAAGTGCTGGCGGAAGTTCGGCGGATTGCGCCAGACCGTCAAATCGATGCGACGATCCAGATAGAGGAGCCGGTGTACTGCGATCGGGGCCGAATTGGTCAGCTCGCGTCCAACCTCCTCTCGAATGCTCTAAGCCACGGCTCCGCCGATCGACCGATCAGGTTTGAAGCGACCACTGCAGACCAAAGCTTTTTACTGTCGGTCGCCAACGCCGGGGTTCCGATACCCGAAAAGGTTGCGGAACAGCTGTTTCAGCCCTTTTTCCGCGGATCCACTCGGCCCAGCCGCAATGGTCTCGGGCTTGGTCTGTACATCGCGTCCGAAATCGCAAAGGCACATGAAGGAAGGCTCGAAGTTCGCTCAACGGAAGAGGAAACGCGTTTCACCTTCACCATGCCAAAAGCGGAGCGGTCCAGCGGCGGCGTCTAACCTGTAGACAATCCACCCTCCGTCTCTGCAATGGGTCGAAGAACGGCCATGGCCGTCACTGCCGGGCGCGGGCCAGCACCCTCCTCGCCGCCTCGACGTGCATGCGCTCGATCATCTCGTCGCCCATGCGCTCGGCGCCGCCCGAGAAGGCTTCGACCAGCGATCGGGCGCGGGCGATTTCGGCTTCGCTGGGGGCGAAGGCCAAATGGCACGGTGCGATCTGTTTCGGGTGGATCAGGCTCTTGCCGTCGAAGCCGAGCGCCCTGCCCTCCTCGGCCTCGACGAGGAAGCCGGCTTCGTCCTCGAGCCCGTTGAACACGCCGTCGATTGCCAGAACCCCGGCGGCTCGGGCGGCGAGGACGATCCATTGCAGCGCAGCGGAGATCGCCTCGCGGCCAGTGCCGAGCGGAAGGCGGAGATCGGCGCGGAGGTCGTTGGTGCCGGCGATCAGGCCGGCGGTTTCCGGAGCAATTTCGGGGGCGGCGATCACTCCTGCGGCGGTCTCGATCATCGCCAGCACCGGCTTGCCGACGGTTTCGCGGATGCCGCGGACGATATGGGCAGATGCGGCGCGCGGGACCACAGCATAATCGGCCTTCGACCTGGCCACGGAATCGAGATCGAGGCTGTGCCATTCGCTGCCGACGCCGTTGACCCGGATCGCGACCGGCATAGGCCACGCCTCGTCGCAGGCCTGCGCCGCGGCCTCGCGCGCGCCTTCCTTGTCCGCCGGCTTCACCGCATCCTCGAGGTCGAGCACGACCATGTCGGCCCCCGCGTCCCGCGCCCTGGCGATGGCGCGCGGGTTCGAGGCCGGCAGGAACAGCAAGGATCGGACGTCGAAAATGTCAGCCGTCATTCCGATTTTCCTTCCCCGCCGGGCAAAGCATTGCAAGGATGTGGATCAGCAATCGAGAGGATAGAATGAATACCTTCCTGATCGCCCTGGCCGTCCTGGTGCTGATCATCGTGATGATGAGCGTCAAGATCGTCCACCAGGGCTACCGCTACACGATCGAGCGCTTCGGCAAGTTCGTCCGAGTCGGCGAGCCCGGCTTCAACCTCGTCACGCCCTTCGTCTACCGCGTCGGGCACAAGATCAACATGATGGAGCAGGTGCTCGACATTCCGGGCCAGGAAATCATCACCAAGGACAACGCCATGGTCGCGGTCGACGGCGTGGTGTTCTTCCAGGTTCTCGACCCGGCCAAGGCGGCCTATGAAGTCAGCGACCTCTACACCGCGATCCTCGCGCTTTCGACCACCAACCTCAGAACCGTCATGGGCTCGATGGACCTCGACGAGACCTTGTCGAAGCGCGACGAGATCAACGCGCGGCTGCTCGCGGTGGTCGATCACGCGACCGAGGCCTGGGGGGTCAAGATCACCCGCGTCGAATTAAAGGACATCCGTCCGCCCGCCGACATCGTCAACGCCATGACCCGGCAGATGAAGGCGGAGCGCGAGAAGCGCGCCGCGATCCTCGAGTCCGAAGGCATGCGGCAATCCGAAATCCTCCGCGCCGAGGGCGAGAAGCAGGCCAACATCCTCCAGGCGGAAGGCCTTAAGGAAGCGGCGTTCCGCGAGGCCGAGGCGCGCGAGCGCGCCGCCGAGGCGGAGGCCAAGGCGACCACGCTCGTCAGCAGCGCCATCGCCAAGGGCAATGCGCAGGCGATCAACTATTTCGTGGCGCAGAAATATGTCGAAGCGATCGGCCTGTTCGCGACCTCGCCCAACGCCAAGACCATCCTGTTCCCGGTCGAGGCGACCCAGCTTATGGGCACGCTCGGCGGGATTTCCGAGCTCGCCAAGGAAGCACTGGGACTCGACAAAGGGCCCGATAGCGAGGGCAAGAGCTGATGCTCGGCCTGTCCGACGGCTGGCTGTGGGCGATCGGCGGGCTCGTCCTGCTCATCGCGGAGATGATCGCGCCGGGCTTCTTCCTGATCTTCATCGGCGGCGCCGCGCTCCTCACCGGTTTCGCGACGCTTGCCTTCGGCCTTGCGCTCCCGGCGCAGCTGCTGGTGTTCGTCGCCGCCGCGGGCGTTGCCGTACTGCTCGGCCGGCGTCGGTACGAAGAACCGCCCAACGTCGACTTTGACAACCGGCTCAACAACCCCGGCCGCCGCCTCGAAGGCAAGCTCGCGACCGCGATCGGCGTGATCGACGAGCAAGGCGGGCGAGTCCGCCTCGGCGACAGCGAATGGACCGCTCGCGGCGGACCGGCGCAGGCTGGTGAGCGAGTGCGGATCGTCGCGGTCGACGGCAATTGCCTGATCGTCGAGCCGGAGCCGAAAAAGCTTCCCGACAAATCCTAGCCCTTCGGCGGCTTCGCGGCCTCGGCGGCGATCCACTTGCGCATCTCGCTCTCGAGCACGCTCAGCGGAACCGCGCCCATTGCCAATATGGTGTCGTGGAAGCGCTTCTTGTCGAACTCGCGGCCCGAGCGTCGCTTCGGCCTCGGCGCGGAGCTTGCGCAGGCTGAGCTCGCCCAATTTATAGGCCAGCGCCTGCCCCGGCCAGCTGATGTAGCGGTCGACCTCGGTCTCGACTTCGTGCTGCGACAAAGCGGTGTGGCTGGCGAGATAGTCGATCGCTCTTTGTCGCGACCAGCCGTAGCGGTGGATTCCGGTGTCGATCACCAGCCGCGCCGCGCGCCACATCTCGTAGCTCAGCTGCCCGAACCGCTCATAGGGCGTGCGGTAAATCCCCATCTCGTTGCCGAGCCATTCGGAATAGAGCCCCCAGCCTTCGCCATAGCCCGAGAAATAGAGGTTGCGGCGGAACGCCGGCAGCGCCTTCTGCTCGAGCGACAACGCGGCCTGGAAGCTGTGCCCCGGAGCGCATTCGTGGAGCGTCAGCGCGGGGATGTTGTAGAGCGGGCGGACCGGCAGATTATAGGTGTTCATCTGGCAATATTCGAGGCCGCCGCGCCCAGCGGTGTAGAAGGGCGCCAAGGCCTCGGCGACCGGGCGGATGCCGAAGCGGTAGCGCGGCAGGAGGCCGAATTGCTTGCCCAGCTCCCCGTCCGCGCGCTTGGCGACGTAGGACGCCACGCCCATCAGCTCGTCCGGAGTCTTGGCGAAGAATTGCGGATCGCTTTTCAGGAACTTCAAAAAGTCCTCGAACGACCCTTTCCACCCGCTCGCCCGCATTTCCTTGGCCATCGCCGCTTCGATCCGCGCGACCTCCTTGAGGCCGAGCTGATGGATGTCCTCGGGGGTCAGATCGGTGGTCGTATATTCGCGCACCTGCGCCCGGTAGAAGGCGTCCCCCTCGGGCATCTCGCGCGCGCCGAGCGTCGTGCGCGCCTTGGGCAGATATTCGCCGCGATAGAAATCGAGCAGCTTGCGGTAGGCCGGCGTGACCGCCTGGGCGATGACCTTGCTCGCTTCCGCCCGAAGCGCCGCCTGCTCCGTCGCCGGGATGGTCGAGGGCATATTCGCGAACGCAGCGTAGAACGCGCTCTTTGCCGGATCGTCGGTGACGAAATTGGCGATCGATTTGTCGCGCCCGGCGAGCGTGACCTGGGGGACCGAAAAGCCCCGCTCGACCCCGGCCCGCATGTTCGCCATCTGCTCGTCGAAGAAGCGCGGGATGTCGCGCATCCGGGCGATGTAGCGGCGGTAGCCCGCCGCATCGGCGTAAGCGGTCGGCGAATCGAGATAGGTCCAGAAATTGCTGTCGCTGTTGAACGGCATCTCGAACGCGCGGTAGCGGGTCCGGGCGATCTCATTCTCGAGGATCGTCCGGAACACCGCGGCATTGACCTGCTCGGCCGGCGACAGCTGGTCGAACGGAATGGCGTTGAGCTTGCCCAGCATGTCGCGGCGAAAGGCCGCGCGCCGTTCATGCGCCGCGGAGTCGACGCGCGGCAGATAATCGAGCGCCTGCTGCTCGCCCTCGGCATTTTCGCCAAAGCCGCCCTCCTTCGCGTCCCACCGTGCATAAGCGTTGTAGAGCGCCTTCAGCCGCGCGTCGGCGCTCGTCGCCTCGGCTGGCGCCGATTGAGCGAAAAGCGCCGTCGCCGGCACGGCCGAAATTAGCAAAGCGAACAGCAGTCGATCGATCATGGTCAAGTCCTATCGGCGGTCGACCCATGCGGCAATCACGGCATCGCCGCGAGGTCGGGCTCGACATAGTGGCGCCGCGCCTCCGAGCTCATCAGCCGATCCTTCGACCAGAAGCGCAGCGGCCAGTCGCGGCGGCCCATCGGCGACAGCAGCAGCTGGTTGACGAGCTCGTGCAGCGGCTCCTTCGGGTCCGCTTCCTCGAGGAACAGGCGGATCCCGCGCAGATACGCGCGGGTGATCGTCTCGTGATAACCCTCGGTGTCGCTGTTCACCCCGCCGACGCTCTCGTTGAAGCGGCGGATGAGGCCTGGAAGCTCGGCAGTCGACGTCGATGTCGGGACGTTTCAGCAACAGATAGGTGGTGCCGCCGAGATGGGCCTCGTGGGTCCATTCCTCCTTGGCGAGCGAGCGGGCAATGAGTCCTTCGCCGAGATGCGCGATCTCGGCGTCGGACTTGAACAGGCGCGGTTTGTGGTCGGTCATCGATCGGGTCCTTTGGAATTTGGGCCCGGTTCGATGACCGGGCGGTCAAGCGGGAGTCGGTTGGCCTTGCGATTGGTGTTGCAAGACCTTCGGACCCGATTGCCGGACCCCCTCATCGACGTGCGGCGCGAACTCGGCGAAATTGACGACGAACAGGTCGACCAGCTTCGCCGCCGTGCGGTCGTATTCGTCCTTGTCGGCCCAGGTCGAGCGCGGGTCGAGGATCGACTGGTCGACTCCGGGAACGCTCACCGGGACTTCGAAGCCGAAATTCGGGTCCTTGCGGAACTCGACATTCTTCAGGCTTCCGTCGAGCGCGGCGTTCAACAGCGCCCGCGTTTCCTTGATCGGCATGCGCTTGCCGACGCCATATTTGCCGCCGGTCCAGCCGGTGTTGACCAGCCAGCAATCGACTCCGCCCTTGGCGATCCGCTCCTTCAGCAGATTGCCATAGACCGACGGGTGGCGCGGCATGAACGGCGCTCCGAAGCAGGTCGAAAAGGTCGCTTCAGGCTCGGTCACGCCGATCTCGGTTCCCGCGACCTTGGCGGTATAGCCCGAGAGGAAGTGGTACATCGCCTGGTCGGGAGTCAGCCTGGCGATCGGCGGCAGCACCCCGAACGCATCGGCGGTCAACATGACGATGTTCTTGGGCACCGGCCCCATGTTCTCGGCCGAGCAATTGGGGATGAAGTCGATCGGATAGGCGCCGCGGCTGTTCTCCGCGAGGCTGTTGTCGTCGAGGTCGAGCTCGCGCGTTTCCTCGTCCATCACGACATTCTCGAGCACCGTCCCGAACCGTTTGGTGGTCGCATAAATGTCGGGCTCGGCCTCGGCCGACAGGCGGATCATCTTGGCATAACAGCCGCCTTCGAAATTGAAGACTGCCGTATCCGACCAGCCATGCTCGTCGTCGCCGATCAAGGTGCGCGATGGGTCGGCCGACAGGGTCGTCTTGCCGGTGCCGGAGAGGCCGAAGAAAACCGCGGTGTCGCCCTTTTCACCGATATTGGCCGAGCAGTGCATCGGCATGATCCCGTCTTCGGGCAGGATGAAGTTCAAGAGGCCGAACACGCCCTTCTTCATCTCGCCGCCATATTCGGTGCCGCCGATGAGGATCATCTTCTCGGTCAAGTTGACCGCGATGACCGTCTCGCTGCGGCAGCCGTGGCGCTCGGGGTCGGCGCGGAAGCTCGGCAAATCGATGATTGTGTACTCTGGCGTGAAGCCGGCGAGCTCACCCGCTTCGGGCCGAACCAGCATCGTCCGGATGAAGAGGTTGTGCCAGGCATATTCGTTGATCACGCGCACCCGGACGCGGTGCTCGGGCTGCGACCCGCCGTACAAGTCCTGGACGAACAGCTCGGGCTTTCCGCCAAGGGCCTTGAGGAAATCTTCCTTGAGGTTGGCCCACTTCGCCGGATCCATCGGCTTGTTCGACTTGCCCCACCAGACCGTGTCGGCGGTGGTCGCATCCTTGACGGTGAACTTGTCGTTGGCGCTACGCCCGGTGTGCTTGCCGGTCTTGACGACGATCGGCCCGTCCTTGGCGAGAAGCCCCTCGCCGCGCTTCACCGCATGCTCGACCAGCGGCGCGGTGGTGAGGTTCCAGTGAACCTTGGCGCCCGTCTTGATGCCCTGCGCGTCAAGTCCAGCCTTGGGGAGCCGATCGGTCACTTACCCTGTTCCTTTCGCCGAAAAAGAATCGGCGGCGGCCGGTCGGGCTGCCGCCGATGATTTGGCCGAGCCTATAACCGCGAGCGCCTGCCCGGTCAAAGCGGCGGCCGCGAACTTGTCGAGCGCCGGGGCGCTGGCTAAGCCCGCTTCGCCGCAAACCGCGGTGGGAGACGGTGGTGAGCGCGCCATGAGCCAGGTGATCGCGCTGGTCGACGACGACCGCAACATCCTGACTTCGGTGTCGATCGCGCTGCAGCAGGAAGGCTTCGTCACCCGCGTCTATTCCGACCCGGCAGCGGCGCTGAAATCAATCGTCGACAACCCGCCCGACCTCGGCGTGTTCGACATCAAAATGCCCGGCATGGACGGGATCGAGCTTCTCCGCCGGCTGCGCGAGACGAGCGCGCTTCCGGTCATTTTCCTCACCTCCAAGGACGACGAGCTCGACGAGGCGCTGGGCCTGGCGATGGGCGCCGACGATTATATCGCCAAACCCTTCTCCCAGCGGCTCCTGATCGCGCGCATCCGCGCCCTGCTTCGCCGCGCGGAGCTCAGCCGGAGCGATTCGGGAGAGGGCCCGGCAAGCGGCGATGAAGCCCCGCTGGTCGAGCGCGGCAAGCTCACCATGGACCCCGACCGCCACAAGGTCCGCTGGGACGGCAAGGACGTCAGCCTGACGGTGACCGAATTCCTCATCCTGGGCGCGCTTGCCCAGCGTCCCGGAGTGGTGAAAAACCGCAACCAATTGCTCGATGTGGCCTATAATGAGGACGTTTATGTCGACGACCGAACCATCGACAGCCACATCAAGCGCATCCGGCGCAAGTTCCGCGCCGTCGACCCCGAATTCGACGCCATCGAAACCCTCTACGGGGTCGGATACCGATTCGACGAATAGCGAAGAGGCCGACCTCGCCTTGAGCTGGTCGGGCCGCTGGTCGCTCGCCCACCGGATCCTCGCGGTCAACATCCTGACCCTGCTGCTGGTCGTGCTGAGCACCTTGTATCTCGACGTCTTCCGCAACCGGCTGAGCAAGGAGCGGGTGCGCCAGACCCGGCTCGAGACCACGACCGCCGCGACCGCGCTCAGCCACATCCCGGAGCGCGAATGGGGCGAGTTCCTGACTTCGATCGGCCAGACCCGGCGGTACCGGATTCGTCTCTACTCCGCCGACGGGGCGCTGAGGATCGACACCTGGGCTCTCGGCGGCCCGACCTATACGCTGCGCGATCCGTCGACCCAGAAATGGACCAAGGACTTCGCCCGCGCGCTCGACAAGGGATTCAACGCCATCGTCGGCGCGCCCAAGCTGACCGATTATGCCGAGCCGGCGAACGACCGGCTCCAGGCGTGGCCGGAAGCTCTCAAGGCCCGCTCGACGTCCGCGCCGGTGACCGCGGTGCGCAACGCGCCGGACCTGACGCCGGTCATCTCGGCCGCTGTCCCCGTCGGATCCAACGTGCTCCTGGTGACCGACAACGACCGCGCCTTCACGCGCACGGTGCGATCACAACGCGCGTGGATCGTCGGGGCGATGGTCGCGCTGGTGCTCGTCTCGTTGCTTCTCTCCTCTTTCCTTGCGCGCACGATCGTGCGGCCGCTACGCCGGCTCGCCCTCGCCGCGCACCGGGTCCGGCTCGGACGGTCGCGCGAGGTCCGGGTTCCGCGCCTGCCCTCGCGAAGCGACGAGATCGGGCTGCTCGCCCGAGCCGTCAGCGACATGAGCCAGTCGCTGCGCCAGCGGATCGACAATATCGAGGCGTTCGCCGCCGACGTCACCCACGAGCTCAAGAACCCGTTGGCGTCGCTGCGCTCGGCCGTCGACGGGCTCGACAAGGTCGAGGACGAGAAACTCCGCCAGCGACTGATGGAAATCGCGCGCGACGACGTTCGCCGGCTCGACCGCTTGATCAACGACATCGGCGAGGCCGCGCGCACCGACGCCGAGCTTGCCCGGGCCCTGTTCGAGCCGATCGACCTCGGGCCCCTGATCGAGCAATTGGTCGCAAGCTGGGAGACCCGCCGCGAGACAGGCGACGCGCGGATCGCCTTCGCCCGCCCGCGCAAGAATTCGGCGGTCGTCATGGGCAAGCCCGACCGGATCGTCCGCGCGATCAATGCGATCATCGACAATGCCATCAGCTTCTCGCCGCCCGGCGGCCTGGTCGAGATCGCGGCCGCCCGCGTCGGCGATGAAATCCGCATCCGCGTCGACGACGAAGGCCCCGGCGTTCCCTCCGAAGCGCGCCGGGCGATTTTCGACCGCTTCCACTCGGTCCGCCCCGACAATGAGAATTTCGGGCGCCACTCCGGCCTCGGCCTTGCCATCGCCCAGGCAATCGTCAAAGGCCATGACGGCGAGATTGACGTGCAGGATCGCGACGACGCCCCGTCCGGGGCGCGCTTCATCATCCGGCTTCCAGCGGCGGGACGCGAATGAGCAACCGAGGCAATGGCAATCGCGGCGCCGAAGCGCGGCTTTCCGCGGAAACGCTCCACGCCAGCACGGTTGCAATGGACGGGCGAGCGGTGCTCATCAGCGGGCCGTCCGGCTCGGGCAAGTCGGACCTTGCTTTGCGCCTTCTCGACCGCGGCTTCACCTTGGTCAGCGATGACCAGACCGTGGTCCGGCGCGACGGCGACCGGCTTATCGCCTCCCCGCCCGCGACAATCGCCGGGAAGATCGAAGTCCGCGGCATCGGGATCATCGAGATGGAGCATCTCGCCGAAGCCCCGGTCGCCTTGCTGGTCGAGCTGACCAGCGACATCCAGCGGCTGCCGGACGATTCACGGCAGCGCCCGGTGCTGGGGATCGCTCTCCCGCTCATTTCTGTCGACGCGATGACCGCGTCCGCGGCGTCTAAGGTGGCGATCGCGCTCGACCGGCTGGGCCTCCGGCCACGATGAGCGAGCGGCGCCTGCCGCGCCTGTTGCTCGTCACCGGCATGTCCGGCGCGGGCAAGTCGACCGTGCTCGACACGCTCGAGGACATGGGCTGGGAAATCGTCGACAACCTGCCGGTCGAGTTGCTCGGCCGGTTTGTCCATTCCGAGGGCGAGTGCCGGGTCGCTCCCGCCGCGGTCGCGATGGATCCCAGGACCCGCGGCTTCGACCCCAAGGCCCTGCCCGCCCTCCTCCGCTCGATCGAGGGAGTCGAGTCCGAATTGCTCTACCTCGATTGCGCCGAGGGCGAGCTCATCCGGCGTTTCAACGCGACGCGGCGGCTCCATCCGATGGCGCTCGACCGGCCCCCCGAGGACGGCATTGCGCGCGAACGCGACTTCACCGCGCCGCTCCGCAACGACGCCGACAGCGTAATCGACACGACCGACCTAAGCCCTGCCGAGCTCGCCGACGAGCTTCGCCGGCGCTTCGGGGGAGACGGCGACCGCCCCGTCCTGACGATTGCCTCCTTCTCCTACGCGCGCGGCATTTCCCGGACCGCTGACCTGGTGTTCGACGTGCGCTTCCTGCCCAATCCCCACTGGGTCGAGGGCCTGCGCGACAAGACCGGCGAGGATCCCGAAGTTCGGGCCTATCTCGAAGACGACCCGGCCTGGTCCGGCATGGTCGAGCGGATGGTTTCGCTTCTCAATGACTGGATTCCGCGTTACTGGGCCGCCGGCAAAAATTATGTCACCGTCGCATTCGGATGCACCGGCGGCCGGCACCGCTCGGTGGCCGCGGCCATCGAGGTGGCGGAACGGCTGAGGGCTTCCGGGTTCGCACCCAATGTCCGACATCGCGACCTCGCCTTCCCGCCGAGGAACGCGATCGAGTGGGCGGACGACCGGTCGGCAAGCGACGAGGGCGAGAGCGAGTTGGATCGATGATCGGATTGGTGCTTGTGACCCATGGCCGCCTGGCCGCCGAGTTCATTACCGCGATGGAGCATGTCGTCGGTCCGCAGGAAGCGATCGAGGCGATCTGCATCGGCGCCGACGACGACATGGAAAAGCGCCGCAAGGACATCGCCAAGGCGATTGCCAAGGTCGATCGCGGCCAGGGCGTGATCATCCTCACCGATTTGTTCGGGGGAACTCCGTCCAACCTGGCGATCAGCCTGATGAAGAGCGAGGACGTCGAGGTCATCGCCGGGGTCAATTTGCCGATGCTGATCCGGCTGGAAGGCGCGCGCAAGGTAATGCCGGTCCACGCAGCAGTCGCAGCCGCCCGCGAAGCCGGGCGCAAATATATTTCGGTCGCCTCCGAGATCCTCGGGGAAGCGGCTGCTTGACCACCGCCTCGCGCGAGGTCCGGATCAGCAACCAGCGCGGACTCCACGCCCGCGCCAGCGCCAAGTTCGTCAAGCTGGCCAGCGAGCTCGGCTGTCCGATCGCGGTCGAAAAGGACGGCAACAAGGTGACCGGGACCTCGATCATGGGCCTGATGATGCTCGGCGCGGCCAAGGGCGATTGCGTCGTCATCCACGTCGATGGCGATGAGGCCGAGGCTAATCTCGCTCGGCTGATTGAACTGTTCGAGACCAAGTTCGGGGAAGAATGAGCGCCGGTGCCCCGCGAAGTCACCGCCTTTTCCAATACGACCGTCAAGCGGCTCCGCGCGCTCCGCGACAAGAAGGCGCGGCGCGCGGAAGGTTTGTTCCTGGCCGAGGGGCTGCGAATCCTGGCCGAAGCGCGCGACAGTGGAGTCCTGCCCGAGATCGTCGCTTTTTCCGATGAAGGCGCCAGGCATCCGCTGGCGATGGAGATCGCCGCGGCGGCGGAGGCCGTGGGGGCCGAGGCGATCCGCACCAGCGACGCCATCCTCACCAAGATCAGCGGCAAGGACAATGCGCCCTTGCTGCTCGGCGCGTTTCGCCAGCCCGACCTGTCGCTCGAGCGGCTGGACCGCTCGGCCAGCGACCTGTGGCTGGTCGCCCAGGCGCTTCGCGACCCCGGCAATCTCGGCACCATGCTTCGCACCGGCGACGCAGTCGGGGTCGGCGGCCTGATCCTGATCGACGACTGCGCCGATCCCTATTCGGTCGAGGCGGTGCGCGCCTCGATGGGCGCGATCTTCACCCAAGCGGTGGCGGCGGCCAGCTGGGACGAGTTCATCGCCTGGCTTCGCACCAGCCCCGCGCAACTGGTCGGGACCAGCCTCAAGACCGACACCGATTATCTCGGCGCGCGCTACGAAAAGCCCTGCTTCCTGCTCGTCGGCAACGAAAGCCAGGGGCTACCGGCCGATTACGAATCCGAATGCGACCTGCTTGTCAAAATACCGATGATGGGCCGAGCCGACAGTCTCAATGCCGCGATCGCGGCCGCGGTCATGGCCTTCCAGGTCCGCGCGAGCTGGCGCTCATGACCCGGGCACTCCGGACCGCACTGTGCGCAATTCTGCTCCTCGTGGCGGCCTGCGCCGACCGCTCGCCCGCTCCGCCAGCGCCATCGGTCAATGGCGACCAAGCGGCAAACTCCGCAATCGCGTCGATTTCCGCGCCGACCACAAATCCCGCGCAGGGTCCGGGCGAAATCCTGTTCCGCGCTGGCGGCAACGAGCCGGGTTGGGCGCTGACCGTCGGGCGCGGGCGAATGGATTATGTCGGCGACTACGGCGAAACCCGGATCAGCGAGCCGACCCCGCCCGACTTCGAGCCCAAGGCCGGAGCGTGGCGCAGCGGCCGGCTCAAGCTCACCGTTGCGCCGGGACCGTGCAGCGATGGGATGAGCGACCTCGTCTATCGGCTAACGGTGCGGGTCGAAGCGGACGGCAAAACCGTCAACGGCTGCGGCGGCGGGACCATCCAGTCGGCGACGCTCGCTGGAACCAGCTGGAGCGTGGTCGCGGTCAACGCCCGGGCAACTCCGCGCAACCCCAGCTACTTTCTCCGCTTCGAGGACAGAAGCCTGTCGGCTAAGTTCGGCTGCAACTCGATGGGCGGCGACTATCGCCTCAACGGCGACCATTTGTCAGTTGAGTCCCTGATGCAAACCCTGATCGGCTGCCCGGACCCGGCGGCGCGGTTCGAGAGCGAGGGTGGCGCCGTCCTCAGGAGCAACATGCGGGTCGAGCGACCCGACGGCAGGCGCATGCGGCTGGTCAGCGAAGCCGGCTCGATCGATCTCGATCTCGCGATCTGAACGCCGTTCGGTTTGTGGAACTGGAACCCGCCGCGCGCGAGCGCCGTTGTTTCGCCATGAGAAAGCTCATCGCCTTCGCGCCCATGCTCGTGCTGACGGCGTGCCTCAGCCATCCGCCGCCCGCGGCCGCGCCCTATCGCGCGACCGGGACCGAGCCGTTCTGGAACGTGCTGATCGACCCGGTGAACATCACCTTCATCGAGCCGGATGCCGCGCCAATCGTCCAGCGCACGCCCGCAGTGATCAACGGCTTCGCCGGGCCGATTTACCAGACCCCGCGGATCGGCGTGAACATCGTCAAGAACCAGCAATGCAGCGACGGGATGAGCGATCGGGTCTATCCCGACCGGGTCCAGGTGACGGTCGACGGGCGCCAGTTCAACGGCTGCGGCGGGCTCTGAACCAGGCACCCAGCTGAACCTCAGACAACCTTGCGTTCATGGAACAGGGTCGCGGGGAAAAGTGTTGATTCGCCTATGAAAAAACTTCTTGCACTGACTCCAGTCGCGGCGCTTGCCGCATGCTCCATGGTCCCGCCTCCGGGGCCTGCGCCCTACCCGGCCACCGTCGCCGGCACCAGCTGGCGTGTGGTCGCGGTCAACGGCCGCCCGGCCCCGGCGCGTCCCGACCTCTTCTTCATGAACTTCGCCGCCACCTCGTTCGGCTCCAAGTTCGGGTGCAACGGCATGGGCGCGGATTATGTCCAGCGCGGCAACATCATCGATGCCGGTCCCGTGATCGGCACCAAGATGGCCTGTCCCGACATGAGCTTCGAAATCGCGGCCCATGCGGTGATGGAGCCCCCAATGGTTGCGACATGGAACGGCCCGTCCGCGCTGCGACTGTCAAACAGCCGCGGCACGATCGAGCTCCAGCGCTAGGCCGCCCCAGTTTCAAGCAGCAGCGTCGTCCTCGTTCGAGGGCTTGGGCGGGATGGCCTTGGTCAGCGGGCGCGGGGCGATCTCGACCATCGGCGGTGACGGCAACTCCTTCGCGCTCCCCGCGCCAAGCGATTCAAAGCGACGCGCCTGGGTGATGACCTGGCTTTCGAAGCTTCCGACCATCTGGTTGTAAGCGGCATTGGCGGTGGTGAGGTTCTTGCCGACCCGCTCCATATGCTGGGCCATGGTCGACAGCCGCGCATGCAGCTCCTTGGCGAGTCGCGCGATTTCCTCGGCGGCTTCGTTGCGCTCCGACTGCTCCCAATAATGGGCGGCGGTCCGGGCGACGACGACCAGGTTGGTCGGGGTGGCGAGCAATACCTTGCGCTCGAACGCCCATTCCCACAGTTCGGGATCGACCTCGAGCGCGGCATTCAAAAAATGCTCGCCGGGCACGTACATCACCACCAATTCGACCGAATCGTCGAACTGCGACCAATAGGATTTCGAGCCCAATTGCTGCGCGTGGTTGCGGATCGAGGCGACGTGAGCGCGGAAACAGGCCGCGCGCTTGTCGTCGTCGATTTCGTCGCAGGCGTCGAGGTATGCGTTGAGCGAGCATTTGGCGTCGATCACCAGCTGGCGCCCGCCCGGAAGGCGGACGACGACGTCGGGGCGGAGCTTGCCGTCCTCCCCGTCGACCGAAACCTCGGTCTGGAAGTCGGCATAGGGGCTTAGCCCCGCCTGCTCGAGCACGTTGCGAAGGCTCTGCTCGCCCCACCGCCCGCGCGCCTTGGGCGAGGAGCGGAGCGCATTGACGAGGTTGCGGGTCTCGTCGCGAACCTGGCCCTGCCCCGCGCGGACCAACTCGACCGCCTCGCGAAGCCCGGCATATTGGTCGACCCGCTCCTTCTCGACCCGCTGGAGCCCTTCCTCGTAGCGCTTCAGGGTTGTCTCGACCGGTGCGAGAAGCTCCTTGAGCTTGGTCTCGCTGGCCTTGTCGGCCTCGCTGAACTTCTCGCCGGCCTTGGCGAGGAAATCCTTGTGCGCCTTCTCGAGAAGCTTGTCCCCGACCTCGCGGAACTGCGCGACCAAGGCGTCGCGGCTGTCGGTCAAATCCTTCATGCGCTGGTCGAACGCCCGCGCATCCGCCTTCAACGTGGCAAGATCGCGCGCCGCTTCGTCACAGGCGGAGCGAGCGAGATCGCGTTCCTTCACCACCTCGTCGAGCTGGAGCCGGAGCGCGGCGGCGGTCGCCTTGCCCTGCTCTCCCCCGCGTGCCCCAAGCAGCCAGCCAACCAACCCGCCGATGGCGAGCGCGGCAAGAGCGAGGAGGATTGCGGCAGTGGCGCTCAACACTCGTACTCCCGTTGGAACATTGCGTGAACTTTATCCCTCGTGGACACGATCGGCAAGCGATGTGTTAGAGACTGGGAAAGAGGGAGACTCCATGTCCATTCGCAAGATGATTTCGCTTCACCCCGACGTGGTGCAATCGGGCCACGTCAACCAGCCGCTTGGCGATGCCGTCCACCACGCCATGTACTGCGCGAAGATGTGCCTGAGCTGCGCCGACGCCTGCGCCGCGGAAGACATGGACATGGCGCAGTGCATCCGCCTGTGCAGCGACTGCGCCGACATTTGCGAGGCGACTACCCGTCTGGGCATCCGGCGCACTGGCCAGAACGCCCGGCTGCTCATCGAAATGCTCGAGCTGTGCGCCCGGGCCTGCGAGGAATGCGCGGCGGAGTGCGAGAAGCACGACCACGACCATTGCCGGCTGTGCGCGCAAATCTGCCGCGAATGCGCCGCCGACTGCCGTCGGGCAGCCGAAAGCATCAACTAGACAAGCGATATTGCATGTAGACGGTGTCGAGCGTCCGCCCGAACTTGAAGCCGACGTCCTTCATCCGCCCGCGCTCGACAAAGCCGAGCTTGGCGTGAAGCGCGACCGATGCCGCCTCGCCGCCGCCGATCACCGCGATCATTTGGTGGAATCCGCATGCCCGCGGCCTGCTCGATCAGCTCGGCGAGGAGCTGGGTGCCGAGGCCGCGGCCGATCGCGGCCGGGTCGATATAGATGCTGTTCTCGCAGGTCCGGGCATAGGCCGGGCGGTCGCGGAACTGGGTCGCAAAAGCATAGCCCGCGACCGTTCCGTCCACTTCGGCGATGAGGAACGGCCAGCCGCGCGACCGGACGTCGGCGATTTTCGCCGACCATTGCTCGGCGCTCGGCCCCTCGCTGTCGAAGCTCGCGGTGCCGTGGCGCACATGATGGTCGTAGATCGCCGCAATCGCCGCCGAATCCTCGGCGGCGGCGGGCCTCACGCGGCCTGGAGCGCGCGCTCTTTGCGCCACTTGGCGAGCTTCTTGAGCACCATGTCGCGCTTCAGCCGCGAGAGATGGTCGATGAACAGCACGCCGTTGAGATGGTCCATCTCATGCTGGAGGCAGACCGCGAGCAGGCCGTCGATCTCCTCCTCATAGGCCTTGCCCTCGACATCCTGCCACTTGGCCCGGATCCGGTCGGGGCGCAGCACCTCGGCATATTGCTCGGGCACCGACAGGCAGCCCTCGGTGTAGGGAATTTCGTCGTCCGAGGTCCACAGGATCTCGGGATTGATGAAGATCTTGGGGTCGCGGACCGGCTCGCCGCCCTCTTCGGCGGGCTCCTGGAGGTCGATGACGAGGAGGCGGATCGGCTCGCCCACCTGGACCGCCGCAAGCCCGATCCCGGGGGCCTGGTACATCGTCTCGAACATGTCGGCGACGAGCGTCTTCAAGCCGTCGTCGAAGGTCTCGACGGGCTTGGAAATCTGCCGGAGCACGGGGTCCGGGGTCTCGATAGATGCGGCGAATGGCCATGGCGACAATTTAGTCTTTCGGATGAAGGGGTTCAACCCAGCGGACGGCGTGCCCGAAGGGCCTGGGCGAGCGTCCCTTCGTCGAGATAGTCGAGTTCGCCTCCGACCGGAAGACCATGCGCCAACTGGCTGATGCGGATTGGGAATTTCTCAAGGCGCTCGGCGAGATAATGGGCAGTCGTCTGGCCTTCCAGGGTCGCGTTCATCGCCAGCACGACCTCGTCGATCCCGCCCGCGGACACGCGCTTGACGAGCGTGTCGACGGTGAGGTCTTCGGGGCGAACCCCGTCGAGCGCGCTGAGCCGCCCGCCGAGGACATGATAACGGCCCGGGAACAACCGCGAGCGGTCGAGCGCCCACAGGTCCGCCACCTCCTCGACCACGCACAACATGGTCTCGTCGCGGCGCGGGTCGCGGCAAATCGCGCACGGATCGGCGGTGTCGACATTGCCGCAGGTCGAGCAGGTCGAAAGCTTGTCCGACACCGTCTTCAAGCGCAGCGAGCAGAGGCTCGAGCGCGCTCTCGCGGCGCTTCATCAGGTGCAGCACCGCGCGCCGGGCCGAGCGCGGCCCAAGCCCGGGGAGGCGCGCCAACGCCTGCGACAATGCCTCGATCTCCTGACTGGCCATGGCCGCGAGGTAGGCAATCTCTCGCGACTTCGCCATAGGCGGGCGCAATGCGGATCATCTTCATGGGATCGCCGGACTTCGCGGTGCCGAGCCTGGAGGCGCTGGTGGCCGCGGGCCATGACGTCGTGGCGGCTTATTGCCAGCCCCCACGCCCCGCCGGACGCGGCAAAGGCGAGCGCAAGACCGCGGTCCACGAGCGCGCCGAAGCGCTCGGACTCCCGGTCTTCACTCCGAAGAGCCTCCGCAACGAGGCGGCGCAGGCCGAATTCGCGGGCCATGACGCCGACCTCGCGGTGGTCGCGGCCTACGGGCTGATCCTTCCCAGGCCGATTCTCGAGGCACCACGGGGCGGCTGCATCAACGTCCACGCTTCGCTCCTTCCTCGCTGGCGCGGGGCGGCGCCGATCCAGCGCGCGATCCTCGCCGGCGACGAGGTCAGCGGGGTCACCATCATGCGCATGGACGAGGGCCTCGACACCGGCCCGATGCTGCTCAAGCGCGA
The DNA here is from genome assembly GCA_963722545.1 of uncultured Alphaproteobacteria bacterium. Taxonomy (GTDB): domain Bacteria; phylum Pseudomonadota; class Alphaproteobacteria; order Sphingomonadales; family Sphingomonadaceae; genus Sphingomicrobium. The sequence goes on along the minus strand of CAVRMK010000005.1, from coordinate 180,986 downwards.
GCTCGACATAAGGGGCAAGAACGCCGGGCAAGTCTTGGAAGAGCTTGCGAAACTCGGTGCCAGGGCGTTGATCGAGTGGCTCGATAACCCGAGCCCCGGAGCGCCCCAACCGGACGATGGCGCGACCTACGCTGCAAAGATCGACAAGGCCGAAGCGCGGATCGACTGGAGCCGAAGCGCCGAACGAGATTGAGCGCCAGGTCCGCGCCTTCGCCCCTGCCCCCGGCTCCTGGTTCGAAGCGAACGGTGAACGGGTGAAGTTGCTCGACGTCGAATGCGTCGACGGCTCGGGCGAGCCCGGCGAGGTCGTCGGCTTCCCACTGGTCATCGCCTGCGGCGAGGATGCGATCCATTGCCGGACGCTCCAGCGCGCCGGAAAGTCGGCCATGCCGGTCGAGGATTTCCTTCGCGGCTTCCCCATTCCCGAAGGCACGATCCTCCCGTGACCCGCTGGCGGCTGACGATCGAATATGACGGCACCCCGTTCATGGGATGGCAGCGGCAGGACCACGGCCCCTCGGTCCAGCAGGCGCTCGAGGAGGCAGCGCGGAGGATGACGGGCGAACCGGTGACCTTCATCGCCGCCGGCCGCACCGACTCCGGAGTCCACGCGCTGGCGATGACCGCCCATTGCGATATCGCCAAGTCGCTGACGCCGCATCGCCTGCGTGATGGCTTGAACGCCCTTTTACGCCCGAACCCGGTCGCGGTGCTGGAGCTCGAGCCGGTGCCGGACGACTGGCATGCGCGTTTCTCGTGCATCGGCCGTCGCTATCTCTACCGGATCCTCAACCGCCGCGCCCCGCCGGCGCTCGACGTCAATCGCATCTGGCACATCGCCCAGCAGCTCGATGTCGCGGCGATGGTGGAGGCCGCCGCGCACCTCGTCGGACGTCATGACTTCACGACCTTTCGCTCGGCGCACTGCCAGTCGGACAGCCCGGTCAAGACGCTCGACCGGCTGGAGGTCGAGGCCAGCGGGCGAGGAAATCCGGGTTCGTGCCGAGGCGCGCAGCTTCCTCCACCACCAGGTGCGCTCGATGGTCGGCTGCCTCGCCTTGGTCGGCCGCGGCCAATGGTCGCCGGACGACATGAAGGCTGCACTGGAGGCGAAAGACCGCTCGGCGCTCGGCCTCAACGCCCCGCCTCACGGGCTCTATTTCGTCGAAGCCGTCTACGACTGAACGAAACTACTCCGCCGCGATCGCCTCATATTCCAGAGCCGCGAGATATTTCTCGGCGTCGAGCGCAGCCATGCAGCCGGTGCCGGCCGCGGTCACTGCCTGGCGGTAGATTTTGTCCATCACGTCGCCGCTCGCGAATACGCCGGGGATATTGGTCTTGGTCGTGCCGGTCTCGACCTTGATATAGCCGTCCGAGTCGAGCTCGAGCTGGCCCTTGAACAATTCCGTCGCCGGGGCGTGGCCGATGGCGACGAACGCGCCTTCGACGTCGAGGCGGCTGACCTCGCCGGTCTTGCGGTTGCGGATGTCGAGCCCGACCAGGGCCTCGGGATCGCCGCCGGCGACGAACTCGGCGACCTCGCTGTCCCAGATCACCTTGATCTTCTCGTTGGCGAACAGCCGGTCCTGGAGGATCTTCTCGGCGCGGAGCGAATCGCGGCGGTGGATCAGGGTGACGTCATGGCTGTGGTTGGTGAGGTAGAGCGCTTCCTCGACCGCGGTGTTGCCGCCGCCGATCACCGCGACCTTCTTGCCGCGGTAGAAGAAGCCATCGCAGGTCGCGCAGGCGCTCGCCCCGCGCCCCTTCATCCGCTCTTCACTCGGCAGGTTGAGCCATTTGGCCTGGGCGCCGGTTGCAATGACCAAGGCGTCGGCATGATATTCGCCGCTGTCGCCCTTGAGCACGAACGGCCGCCGCGACAAGTCGACGGTGTGGACATGATCCCACACGACCTTGGTCCCGACATGCTCGGCCTGGGCCTGCATCTCCTCCATCAGCCACGGGCCCTGGATGACCTCGCGAAAGCCGGGATAATTTTCGACGTCGGTGGTGGTGGTGAGCTGGCCGCCTGGGACGATGCCCTGGATGACGATCGGGTTCAGCCCGGCGCGCGCGGCATAGATTGCGGCGGTGTAACCGGCTGGCCCGGAGCCGAGAACGATCAGGCGACTGGACATGATGTTGGTCATTGCGGCCCGCGATTTAGGGATTGGTTAGCGCTCATACCAGCCGCGATTTGTTGACCGCGGCCTCGATGAAGCCGGCGAACAGGGGGTGCGGTTCGAAGGGGCGGCTTTTCAGCTCGGGGTGAAACTGGACTCCAATGAACCACGGATGGTCGGGCCGCTCAACGATCTCGGGCAATTCGCCGTCGGGCGACATGCCCGAGAAAATCAGGCCCTCCTTCTCGAGCTTGTCGCGATAATGGACGTTGACCTCATAGCGATGGCGATGCCGCTCGCTGATATCGGTCGTTCCATATTGCTGAGCAACCTTTGAATTGTGAGACAGGACGGCGTCATAGGAGCCGAGCCGCATGGTTCCGCCAAGGTCGGCGTCGGCGCTCCGTTTCTGAAGTCCTTCGGGGCTCATCCATTCGGTGATCAGCCCGACGACCGGCTCCTCCGTCGCTCCGAACTCGGTAGTCGAGGCGCCGGCGATCCCGGCCTGGTTCCGCGCGGCCTCGATGCAGGCCATCTGCATGCCCAGGCAAATGCCGAAGAACGGGATGTTGCGTTCGCGGGCGAACTTCACCGCCGCGATCTTGCCCTCGCTGCCGCGCTCGCCGAAGCCGCCGGGAACGAGGATCGCGTGCATCGGCTCGAATTCGGCGACGACGTCGGCCTCCTCATGCTCGAACACTTCGGCGTCGAGCCATTTGATCGTGACCTTGGCGCGATTGGCGATGCCGCCGTGGATCAGCGCCTCGCGCAGGCTTTTGTAAGCGTCGGGAAGGACGACATATTTGCCGACCACGCCGATCGTGACCTCGCTCTCATAATGGTCGATCGCATCCATGATCCCGATCCATTGCGCGAGATCGGGTTCGGGCGCGTCGCTGATCCCGAACGCGCGAAGCACTTCGCCGTCGAGGCCCTCGCGATGATATTGGAGGGGCACGTCGTAAATGTTGCGCGCGTCGAGCGCCTGGATGACCGCCGACCTTGGCACGTTGCAAAAGAGCGCGATCTTCTCGCGATCGGCCTCGGGAATCTCTTTCTCGGTTCGGCACAGCAGGACGTCGGGCTGGACCCCGAGGCTGGCGAGCTCGCGGACGCTGTGCTGGGTCGGCTTGGTCTTCAATTCGCCCGCGGCCGCGATCCACGGAACCAGGGTGGTGTGGACGCTGACGCTATTGTCGCGGCCGAGGTCGTTCCTGAGCTGGCGGATCGATTCGACGAACGGCAGGCTCTCGATATCGCCGACCGTCCCGCCGATCTCGCAGATCACGAAGTCCACGTCGTCGATATCGGTGAGCGCAAATTCCTTGATCGCGTTGGTGACGTGCGGGATGACCTGGACGGTCGCGCCGAGATAATCGCCGCGCCGCTCCTTGGCGATGATGTCGCGGTAGATCCGGCCCGAGGTGACATTGTCCGACTGGCGCGCGGAAACGCCGGTGAAGCGCTCGTAATGGCCAAGGTCGAGGTCGGTTTCGGCGCCATCGTCGGTGACGTAGACCTCGCCGTGCTGGTACGGGCTCATGGTCCCCGGATCGACGTTCAGATAGGGATCGAACTTGCGGATCCGGACCTTGTACCCGCGCGCCTGGAGGAGGGCGCCGAGCGACGCCGAGAGCAAACCCTTGCCAAGCGATGAGACCACGCCGCCGGTGACGAAAATGAACCGCGCCATGGGAGTTAAGGCTTAGGGGCTTAAGCGCGCCCGAGGCAAGCGGGCGGCTAAAAAAATTTCATCCGCGGCCGGGCCGCGAGGACCTTATTGGGCGAGCGGCACCAGGGGCATCGACTGGTTCGACGCCTCGTTTTGCGTGGGAGCGGGCTCGGCCTGGTTGGTCGCCGGCGGAGTGGGGACGACCGAATTCGACGGGGTCACCGGCGCCGCGAGATTGCTGAGCGAAGTATCGATCTCGGCCGGCTCGCGGCTGGCTCCGGCGATCGCCGCCATGACGATCGACAGGCCGACGAAGAGCGTCCCGAGGATCGAAGTCGAACGGGTGAGGAAATCGGCTGCTCCGCGCGCGGTCATGAATCCCGACGAGCTTCCGCCGACCCCGAGCCCGCCGCCTTCGGAGCGCTGCATCAGGATGACGGTGATGAGCGCGAGCCCGATGAGCGACTGGACGATGAGCAGGAAGGCGAACATGCGAGAAGACTTTCGGTGGGTGCCGGGAAGTGTGCCGCGATCTAGGGAATAAGCGGCGCGCGTTCAACCGGCCGCTGCGACGACGATCGGAAGGAAGTCCACGGCTTTAAGGCTTGCCCCGCCGACCAGGGCCCCGTCGACGTCGGGAACGCTGAAAATTTCCGCCGCGTTCGCTGCCTTGACCGAACCTCCGTAGAGGATCCGAACCTGCTCCCCCGCCTCGCCATAGGCGTCGCGGAGGCGCCGGCGAAGGGCCGAGTGCATGTCGCCGATATCGGCGGTGGTCGGGACCTTGCCGGTTCCGATGGCCCAGATCGGCTCGTAGGCGACGGCGAAACTCTCGGGGTCGGCGATCGCGCCTGGAAGCGAAGCGTCGAGCTGGCGGGATACCGTCGCGACCGCCTTTCCACTCTCTCGGACCTCAAGGCTTTCGCCTACGCACAGGATCACCGTTAGGCCCGCGGCGAGCGCCGCCTCGGCCTTGGCCCGGACGTCCGAGTCGCTCTCGTGCTGAGCCTCCCGGCGCTCGCTATGGCCGACAATCGTCAGGGTGGCTCCGGCGTCGCGCAGCATTGCAGTCGAGATGCAGCCGGTATGCGCCCCGCTCGCCGCCTGATGCACGTCCTGCCCACCAATCGGGAAGCCCGACGTTTCACGGACTGCGCGCTCGATCAGGGTCGCCGGGAGGCACAAAGCGACATCGACTTCGCCGCTGTCGGCCGCACCCCCCGCGATCGCCCGGATTTCGGGGAGGTCGGCCGACGTCCCGTTCATCTTCCAATTGCCGGCGACCAGCTTCCGTCGTTCCATCGATCCTCCCGGGGCTAGCGCCCGCCCCTAGCGACCGCGCTTGATGCGCGCCACCCTCGCCCCTAAAGCCGGGGCCGATTTCCCTCGCACGAGAAAAACCCGCAATGCTCTCAGTCCTGCGCCGATTGTCGAAGACCAAGTTCGGAATGCTGTTGATCGCATTCCCATTCATGATGATCATCGGCGGCTTCATCCTTGCCGACCTGCAGAATTTCGGGACCGGCGACATCGGCTTCGGCTCCGATGAATCGTCGCTTGCCCAAGTTGGGAAGCTCAAGGTCACCAACAATGACATCGACCAGGCGATGCAGCGGCAGCTCGAGCGGGCTCGCGCCGAGAACCCGGATGCCACCTACGCGACCATCGCCGATGATTTCGAGGGCCTCCTTAACGCGCTGATCGACCAGCGCACCTTGCTCGCCTTCGCGCAGAAGACTGGTTTCGTGCTGTCGAAGCGGCTGGTCGACGGCGAAATCGCCACCATTCCGCAGGCGCAGGGGCTCAACGGCAAGTTCAGTGAGCAGGCCTATCAGGCCTTCCTCGCCCAACAGCGGATGAGCGATCTCGAGGTCCGCCAGATCATCCGCGCCGGTCTTCTCCAACGGCTGATGCTGACCCCGGTCGCGAGCAATGCCCGCGCTTCGGTCGGAATGGCGACGCCTTATGCGTCGATGCTGCTCGAGGCGCGCGAGGGACAGGTCGTCGCGATCCCGGTCGAGCTGTTCACCGCGGGCCTCCAGCCCAGCGACGCGCAGGTCCAGGCATATTATTTGGCCAACCGGCAGCGCTATGTGACTCCCGAGCAGCGGGTCCTTCGCTTCGCCCGGGCGGGGCTCGATTCGGTCGGGGCGATCCAGGCCAGCGACCGCGAGATCGCCGATTTCTACAAGGCCAATGCCGCGACCTACGCCGCCAAGGACAGCCGCGACCTCAGCCAGGTGGTGGTGTCAGACCGGCGCGCCGCCGACGCCATCGCCGCTCGGGCCAAGAGTGGAACCGCTCTGGCAGCCGCGGCGAATTCGGTCGCGGGCGCCAACGCCGCCGTCAGCAATCTCAAGGGCCAATCGCGCGACGCTTATGCCGGAGTCGCTGGGAAGGCGGTCGCCGACGCCGTCTTCGCTGCCGCCAATGGCGCGGTCGTCGGACCGGTCCAGTCGGACTTTGGCTGGACCGTGGTGAAGGTCGACTCGGTCGCTCGAAGCGGCGGCAAGAGCCTCGAGGCGGCGCGGAGTGAGATCGCCGCCAGGCTGACCGCCGACAAGCGCAAGGCGGCGCTCGAGGAGAAGGTCAACCAGCTCCAGGAAGCGATCGACGACGGAGCGACCTTCGCCGAGGCGATCCAGGCCGCGGGGCTCACGGCTAGCCAGACTCCTTTGATCACTGCCGATGGCGCATCGCTGACCAACCGCAGCTTCCGGGTTCCGCAGACCTTCACGACGGCGGTCCGGGCCGGTTTCGAAATGGCCGCGAACGACCCGCCCGAGGTTGTGACGCTTCCCAATGATGCCGGCTATGTCGTGGTGTCGCCGGCCGAGATCGTTGCCGCGGCCCCGCCGCCGCTGGCGTCGATCCGGGCTCGGGTTGCCGCCGACTGGGTCAAGGCCGAGGGCATGAAACGCGCAAAGGCCGCCGCTGACTCGATCGCCGCCAAGGCAGGGCGCGGAGTCCCCCTCGCCCAGGCGATCCGCGAAAGCGGAGTCAGCCTTCCGCCCGCCGCTCCGGTCGCGGCGCGCCGGATGGAAATCGTCACCGCCGAGACCCCGGTGCCCCCCGCAGTCCAAGCCTTATTCCTGCTGGGCCAGGGGAAGGCGCGGGCGGTGCCGGCGCCGAACGATCGCGGATTCGTAGTCGTCAAGGTCGACAAGATCGTCCCCGGCAACGCGCTTCTCCAGCCGAGCTTGATCGCGCGGATGCAAACCGACCTCCAGGCCGCGACCTCGGACGCTTATGCCCAGCAGTTCATCGCCGCCGCGGGCAGGTTCCTCGGCCTTGAGCGTCATCCCGAGGCGATCGCGGCGGCGAAGCGGCGGATCATCACCCCGGCCAATTAACCCAAGTCTGCCGGGAGGCTTGACCGGCGGTGGTTTGTTGCCTACACGTTCTCCGTTCGTTCCATTAGGAGTCCGGGCGATGCTGACGGCCAAGCAACGCGAGCTTCTGTTGTTCATCGACGAGAAGCTGAGATCGAGCGGGATTTCGCCGAGCTTCGACGAAATGCGCGAGGCGCTCGAGCTCAAGTCGAAATCGGGGGTCCACCGCCTCATTTCCGCGCTCGAGGAACGCGGCTTCATCCGGCGCCTCCCCAACCGCGCCCGCGCTCTCGAGGTGGTGAAGATGCCCGAGGTGCGGTCGCCGGACCTCGCCTCGCTTCGGCAGGCGCCGGCTGCTGCGCAGGCGCTCGTCCCGGCCAATGATTCGATCGAGCTGCCGCTGCACGGGCGAATCGCGGCAGGCACTCCGATTGAGGCGCTCCAGGGCACCGAGAGCCTCTCGGTCCCCGCGGCGCTGCTCGGCCCGGGCGAGCATTATGCGCTCGAAGTGTCGGGCGATTCGATGGTCGAGGAGGGAATCCTCGACGGCGACTTCGCGCTGATCCGCAAGGCCGAGGTCGCGCGCGACGGGGAGATCGTCGTCGCCCTGATCGACGACGAGGAAGCGACCCTCAAGACCTTCCGCCACGAGGGCAATATGATCCGCCTCGACCCGGCCAACCGCCGCTACGAGCCGCAGCGCTACGCGCCCGACCGGGTCAAGATCCAGGGCCGGCTCGCGGGGCTGATCCGCCGCTACTGAGGCGAGGCCGCCCAGACGCTGGCGGCCATCGCCATGGATGGTCGCCGACCCTTTCCGCAACGCTTGCCACCCGCGGCGGGTCGAAATGGATGGCGAGGCCCCCGCTCGCCTCTAGCGCCGGCCGGTCGAGCTTGAGCCAGCGCGGCGCGCAGCCTTCCGGCAGTCGGCGGTCGGACACCACGATGTCGGATTGCGCGCAGGCGCGGACGAACGAGTCCCAATCGAGGAAATGGCGGCTTCGGGTGGCGAGCAGCTGCCAACGGCGACCGCCGCGCTCGATGACGGCAACGCAGGCGTCGTTGGAGCAATTTGCGAATGGCTGCGCCTCGATCAGCCCGGCCTCGCCGTCAAAGCCCGCGGATTCCGTCAAGGTGTCGCGGACATAGTCTCCGGTCCGCTCGCGAAGCAGCGCCGGCCGTCCGTCGCTGGCGACGAGCGCGAGGTGCCGCCCGTCCCCGGTGACGAGCAGGTCGGGTCTTGGGCTGGCGAGCGCGCCCAAGGCACCCGCTGCGACCGCGAGCAGGCCGAGCCTTCGGATCGGATGTTCCCAGATGCAGATCCACAAGCCGCCCGCGACCATCGCGGAAAACGCCCAGACCGGCATGGAGGACAGCGCCGCGACCGCGCCCTTCGCCGCCGCGACCGCGTGGGCGATCCCGAGGAGCAGGCCGATGGCCCGGTCGACCACCCACCACAAGGGTGCGCCCATCCCCATCGAATTGAGGATTAGCGCGAGCGCCTCGATCGGCATGATGACGAAAGTGGTGAGCGGGATGGCGACGATGTTCGCCGCGACGCCGTAAAGGCCGGCCCGGTGGAAATGGAACAGCGCGATCGGGACCAAAGCAGCTTCGACAACGAGGCCGGTCAGCGCCAAAGCTGCGATCCCTCGTGCAAAGCGGCGGGCCAATCCCTCCTCGCGCCGGCCGAGCCATTTGCGCGACCAGCCCGACGAGTGGAGCGCGACGATTGCCGTCGCGGCCGCGAAGCTCATCTGGAAGCTCGCGCCCGCCGCCGATTCGGGCCGGAAGAGGAGCACGACCAGCGCCCCCACCGCGACCAGCCGCATGCTGAGCGCGTCGCGCCCGAGCGCGATCCCGGCGAGGATCAGCAATGCCGCGACGCAGCTTCGAACCGTCGGGACCTGCATTCCAGTGAGGACGGTATAGCCGACGCCGGCGGCGGCGGCGACCGCGGCGGCGACGAGGACGAGGTTGAAACGAAGCGCGATCGCCGGGAACAGCGCGAGCAGCCGAAGCGTGAGGACCATTGCGAAGCCGACGACCGCGGCGATGTGCAGCCCGCTGACCGAGAGCAAATGGGTCAACCCGCTCCGCCGCATCGCCTCGGCGTCCTCCTCGCCGACCCCGTTCTGGTCGCCGGTGACGAGCGCGATCGCGATTCCGCCCGAACTTCCGGGCAGCCGCTCGGCAATATGGGCTCGAAGCCCCTCGCGCGCCCATTCCGCGCCCGCCGGTCGGGCCGGGGCGAGCATTTTCACCGGGCCGAGCGCCCGGCCGACCGCGCCGATCCCCTGGAACCAGGCCTGGCGCGAAAAATCATAAGTTCCGGGCAGCGCCATAGGCGGGGGCGGCTGGAGCCGTGCGCGAAGCGCGATCCGGGCGCCCGAGCCAAGCCCGGCAATCGCCTCCCGGCCCGGTACGCTGACGCGTACCCGCGGCGGCAGCGCCGGGTCGGCCGGCGCCAGCGTAAGCCGGAGCGCATCTTTTGCGGCCAGGATCTCGACCCGCTCGACCTTGGCCTCGAACTCGACCAACCGCGGCCGGTCGAGCCGTGGCTGCTCGACCCAGGCCGAGCGTCCCCAGACCAGCGCCGAGCCGGCGCAGGCCGCAAGCGCGAACCAGCCGAGGGCGCGCCCGGTCCGGCCCGGAATCACCGCAAAACCGAGGATCGCGAGGGCCGAGGTGAGAAGCAGGGTCGCTTGCCACTCAAGCCGCGAAGGCAAGGCGAACCAGGCGGCGATTCCGGCAAGCAGCCCGACCACCGCCCACGGCGGCAATTGCGCGCGCTCCGCCTCGAGGAAGCGCTCGACCTCCTCGAAAGCCGTCTTCGGCCAGGCCTTCCAATAGCCCCGAGCCCGCTGTGGAAGAGGCGCCTGCCCTATGTTAGGGGCGCTCGTCCATTGCATCGCACCACCGAACCAAGAGGAAACAGGGCTTGAGCGCAAGCGGCAAGATTCCGGGCGTCGTTACGCGCTTCGCGCCCTCTCCCACGGGTTTCCTCCATATCGGAGGTGCCAGGACGGCCTTGTTCAACTGGCTGTTTGCCCGCCACCACGGCGGCAAGTTCCTCCTCCGCGTCGAGGACACCGACAAGGCGCGCTCGACCGGCGAGGCGATCGACGCGATCCTCGACGGAATGCGCTGGCTCGGGCTCGATTGGGACGGCCACGAATATTATCAGTCGCAATTCTGGGCCCGGCACGCCGAGGTCGCACACCGATTGCTCGAGCGCGGCGAGGCCTATCGCTGCTGGATGACCCAGGAAGAACTCGCGGAGCAGCGCAAGAAGGCCCAGGCCGAGCGCCGCCCGTTCCGGATCGACAGCCCCTGGCGCGACGCCAAAGGCGAAGGCGAAGGCGCGCCGGTCATCCGCCTCAAGGCTCCACGCGATGGCGAGACGGTGATCGAAGACCAGGTCCAGGGCCGGGTCACCGTCCAGAACGCCGAGATTGACGATTTCATCCTGCTCCGCTCGGACGGCTCGCCGACCTACATGCTCGCGGTGGTGGTCGACGACCATGACATGGGCGTGACCCACGTCATTCGCGGCGATGATCATCTCAACAACGCTTTCCGTCAGCTCGCGATCATCAAGGCGATGGGCTGGCCTGTCCCGACCTATGCTCACGTTCCCCTGATCCACGGCCCGGACGGCTCCAAGCTGAGCAAGCGCCACGGCGCGCTCGGGGTAGATTCGTACCGCGACGAGCTCGGCTATCTTCCCGAGGCCGTCGGCAATTACCTGCTCCGGCTCGGCTGGGGACATGGCGACGACGAGATCATCAGCCGCGAGCAGGCTATCGAATGGTTCGACCTTGCCCATGTCGGCCGCTCGCCCTCGCGATTCGATTTCAAGAAGCTCGAGAACCTCAATGGTCATTACATGCGCGAGGCCGACGACGAGCGGCTCGCCGACCTCGTCCTGCCGCGCCTCCTTCCGGGAGCCGATCGCGACCTCCTCATTCGCGCCATGCCCGAGCTCAAGGCGCGCGCCCACACGCTCGTCGAGCTCGCCCAGAACGCCGAATTCCTCTTTGCCCGCCGCCCGCTCGAGCCCGACGCGGCGGCAAGCGCGCTCCTCACGCCCGAAGCCGAGCAGGCTCTAGCGAAGGCGCACGAAGCTCTTGCTGCACTTGCGAAATGGGACCCGGGATCGGTAGAGGCCTCTATCCGCGACGTCGCGGAGTCCGCGGGCCTGAAGCTGGGCAAGCTCGCCCAGCCGTTGCGCGCCGCCCTGACCGGGCGGACAACCTCGCCGGGGATCTTCGACGTCCTAGTCTTGCTTGGCCGCGATGAAAGCCTCGGGCGAATCGCCGACCGGATTGGAGCCGACTGAATGACCGACAACAGCGTGACCCTCGGAATCGACGGCACCAACCACAAATTGCCCCTGATCGAAGGCTCGGTCGGTCCCGAAGTCGTCGACATCCGCCAATTCTACGGCGAGACCGGGATGTTCACCTATGACCCCGGCTTCACCTCGACCGCTTCGTGCGCGAGCCGGATCACCTTCATCGACGGCGAAAAGGGAATCCTGCTCCACCGCGGCTATCCGATCGACCAGCTCGCCCTCCACTCGACCTTCATGGAGGTCGCCTACCTGCTTCTCCACGGCGAATTGCCGACGAGCGCCGAGCTCGAGCAATTCACGTATACGATCAGCCGCCACACCATGCTGCACGAGCAGCTCGCCAACTTCTACCGCGGCTTTCGGCGCGACGCTCACCCGATGGCGATCATGTGCGGCGTGGTCGGGGCGCTGTCGGCTTTCTATCACGACAGCACCGACATCACCGATCCCGAGCAAAGGATGATCGCCTCCCACCGGCTGATCGCGAAAATGCCGACGATCGCCGCGATGGCGTTCAAATACTCGATCGGCCAGCCCTTCATGTTCCCCGACAACTCATTGAGCTACACCGGGAATTTCCTGCGCATGACGTTCGGGGTGCCGGCCGAGCCCTATGAGGTCAACCCGGTCATCGAAAATGCCATGCGGCGGATTTTCATCCTCCACGCCGACCATGAGCAGAACGCCTCGACCTCGACCGTGCGGCTCGCCGGCTCGTCGGGCGCCAATCCGTTCGCGTGCATCGCCGCCGGAATCGCCTGCCTGTGGGGACCGGCGCACGGCGGCGCCAACGAGGCCGCGCTCAACATGCTTCGCGAGATCGGGGACGTGAAGCAAATCCCCGAATATATCGCCCGCGCAAAGAACAAGGACGATCCCTTCCGGCTGATGGGCTTCGGCCACCGCGTGTATAAGAATTTCGACCCCCGGGCGAAGGTCATGAAGGCCACCGCCGACGAGGTTTTGAAGGAGCTCGGCAAGTCGGACCCGGTGCTCGACGTTGCCAAAGAGCTCGAGCAGATCGCGCTCAGCGACAACTACTTCATCGACAAGAAACTCTATCCCAACGTCGATTTCTATTCGGGCGTCATCCTCAACGCGATCGGCTTTCCAACCGACATGTTTACCGCTTTGTTCGCGCTTGCTCGGACGGTCGGCTGGGTCGCGCAGTGGAATGAGATGATCGCCGATCCCGACCAGAAGATCGGCCGGCCGAGGCAGCTCTACACCGGCGCGACGGAGCGCATGTACGTCCCTGTCGACCAGCGCTGAGGTTCGTCAGGCCGCGGGCAGGATCAGGGTAAAGGTCGAGCCGAATCCCGGCCGGCTGTCGATTCCGATGTCCCCGCCCATCGACCGCGCCAGCCGCCGCGAGATGGCGAGCCCGAGCCCGGTTCCCGCGCCCGCCGAATCGGCGCGTTCGAACCGCTCGAAAATCCGCTCCTGGTCGGCCGGGTCGATCCCGGGTCCCTCATCGCGGACCGAGACCGCAACCGTCCCCTTGGTCTTCGAAAACAGCACGTGGACCGAGCTCCCCGGGTCCGAATAGCGGATCGCATTGCCCATCAAATTGACGAGGATCTGGATGACTGCGCGCTCCTCCGCGACGGCATAAAGCGCGTCATGCGTGTTGAGCTCGAACTGGACGTCGCGCGCCTCGGCGGCGGGCTCGACCATCACCACGGCCTCCGCCGCCAGCGCCGAAATATCGACCGCCTCGGCCTCGAACGCTCCGCCGGATGTGCCGCGGTCGCCGCCCATGCCCTCGATCACCGAGCTCAAATGCCGCGCGGCTACCGCGATGTCGTTGCCGTAGCCGGCATAATCGCCGCGCAGCGGACCGTCGGCCCGCTCGACGATCCGGCCCGCCGATTCGAGGATCTGGCGAAGCGGCTGGCGAAGGACTTCGTCGAGCGATTCGGCGCCATTCGGTCCGGCCGGGCCGGAATCGACCGCGGCATTGTCGCCATCGCCAATGGCCCGCGCGCCGCCGCGGAATCCGGCGAAGCTTCCATCCGCCGCGGTGACGATGTCGCCCGACAGGATCAGGCCGGCGCCCTCGCCCGTCCGAAGCCGCGCGCGCTGGCCCGAAAAGCCGTGGCGCGCGGCGAGCGCGGCGATCAGCGGCATGTCGCCCTCGTCATTCTCCTCGAGCTGGACAAGGCGCGTGAGCGGCATTCCGGCGGCGGCTTCGGGGTCAATCCCCACCAGCCGGGCAAAGTCTCCGGACAAAGCGATGATCCGAAGCTCCTCATCCGCCGACCATTCGAGCGGCGCGAGCACGTCGCTGCCCTCGCTCTCGGTGCTCGAGACGAGCTGCTCGAGCCTTGGCCCGGACGCGGGGCTCGCCCGCCACCGCTCGAGGCTGAGGTCGACCCCCTCTTTATCATCGGGCCGGGCGCTGACCCACATTTCGATGTCCTCGTCGGCCGAGGCTGCGAACGCCGGGCGCGACACAGGCGTTCCAAGGTCGCGGGCCAGCCGCGCAATGGCCGCGAGCTGCGGGATTGCCAGCTGCTGGCCGATCGCGCTTCCGGCGTCGCGCTGCAGCGCCTCGAGCTCGGGATCGGCCGCGATCAGCCGGCCGGCCTTGTCGAGTCGGCCGCGAACCGGACCCCGGGTCTTCGCCGCGCTAGCCACGGTCCGCTTCCATCAACGCGACCGCCGAGCGGTACGCCGGGTCGCTGGTGACCAGAACATGCGCCGCCGCAGCGTCGGAACCGTCTAGCGACGCGAACAATTTCAGCGCCTCGGCCGGGTCGTGAATGCCGACGAGATCGCCGATTGCGGCGAGGATCCCTGCCGCCACCGGGCGCTTGAGCGCGGCAATGCGGAGCAGATGGATGACCGCCGAGGGGTCGCCCGACAGCAGTTCCGCATCGGCGACCGCGCCAGGCATTGCGGCGAGATGCGCCAGGAGGTGCGAGAGGAGGGAAACGTCGCCTTCGTTGGCCGCGGCGAGCAGCAGGTCGGAATCGAGCGCCCCCGCCTCGGCTAAAGCGGCGGCAAGCGCCTCGGCCAGCGCTTCGAGCGACTTCGTTGGCTCATGCGCGCCGATCAGCCGCCGGCTTGCCTCGAGCAGTGCAGGGTCCGGATGGCCCTCGAGGAGCTTGAGCGCGGCTGCGACTCGGTGGACGAGGTTCGCGGCGGTCTCGGGCGCGAGGTCGTCGAACACGAGCAGACACTGGCCGAAACGGTCGCGGCGGCGGCCGCGGGCGAGGATCAAGGCCATTGCGGCGGCCGAAACCGCGGTATTTTCATGTCCGACCAGGCCCTGCAGGACCCGGGCTTCGCTCCGGCCCGCGCGAGCGCTCGCCGCCGAAGCGATCCGCTCCTCCTCGGCCCGGCGCAGCAGCAGCGCCATCAGCTCGGGCTCGTCGAGCAAACCGGCGCCGTTGAGCCGGTCGACCAGCGCGTGCGTATCTCCGCCCTCGCCCGATCCGATGCCCGAGCGAAGCTGCTCGGCAACCTCGGCGACGAACCCGTGCAACATCGCCGTCATCAGCGCGCGCTCGTGCTCGCTCAGCCGCTCGGTCGGATCGAGGAAGAAATCGGCGCGGACGGTGGCCAGGCGGGAGCGGCCCGGGCGACGCCCAGGCGCTTCCACGGCGCCCGCGACTGCAGCGCTCGATCGACCTTTGGCCTTCATCACGCGCGGCTTATCGGATCGCGGTTAATTTGGCGTCAACCGGGGATTGCCCGGCGTAGCCGCTGAACCAGGAAGAACGAGGTCGCCGAATAGGCTGCGAGGACCAGCAGCGCTGCAGTCCACGCGCCGAAGATTGCAAACGGAACTACGACCAGGATCGCGTTGCGGCGCGAAAACAGCCACAGGTCCCAGTCGCCCGGCGGGGCCGAGCGCTCGAGCACCGCGGCCTGGGCGAAGGCGGCCGCGGCGATCGCCGTGACCATCGCGCCCCAGCCGCTCCCGTACCGCCATTCCCACCAACCGAGCGCAAGCAGCGCCAGGCCCGACAGAGGCCATAGGGCCCGGCTCGCCCAATAGCGCGACGCAAGCGGACGGAGTCGAATCCCGGCGAGCCGTTCGGCGATCAGGTCTAGCGGCGTCGAAACAACCAGCAGGCTGAGTCCGGTCAAGAGCCAGCCGTTGAGGAACGCAATGCCCGCCGCCAGCGTCAGCACGGCGACCGTCCACAGCAGCCATTCGGGCCGGACCTGGCTCTCGAGCAATTGTTCGGTCGCCCAATCCTCGATTGGGGGCAGGATATAGCGGCTGGCCGCGTCGCTTCGGGCGACCCGCGATCCGGCCAGCAGTCCGCGCTGGAACTCGGCCAATTGCGCCGGACTTTCGGCGAGCACCGGCTCCATCCCCGCGCTGACCGGCGTGCGCAGGGCGCCTTCCTGGATTGCCCGGCGAAGGAGGGTTGATTGCAGGTCCCAGTCGCCGAGCATTCGCGCGGTGGAAGCGAGCAGGTCGCCGCCGATCACCGACACCCCGGCCCAGCGCGATTCGTTGTCGATCCGCTCGAACAGCGCATGCTCTTCGTCGTCCGGAACGGTCGCCACCGTGGAATCCTCTTCCTCGGCTAGCTGGGCGACGAGCGACGAGGGCGGCGCGATGCCGTCGCCGATGAGGAGGATGGTCGATCCGGCCTCGAACCGGCTGACCGCCTCGTGGACGTCGCTGACCGGAAAGACTCCGACTCCTTCGAGCCGGAGCCGCTCGAACGCATCCTGAAGGGCCTGCGGGACTCGCTCGACGAGAACGAGGATCGGAGCGGCTTCCGCGGCCGCCGCGCACCGCACCTGATATTCGATCAGGGTCCGCCCCGCGAGCGGAAGCAAGGCGCGCAGCACCCCCGAATCATCTTCGACATTTGCACCGATGAGAGCGCCGAGCGCCATCTCGTTCCCCTACTCGCGGCCTTCTTTCCTCTAATCGCTTTCGCGCGACTGCAAAGATGCTAAACTGCACTGGTCATGGCCAACAGACCGAAGCGCTCCGCCTATCCGGCGATCGAAGCCGTGGAGCCGCTCGAACTCTCGAGCGAGGACATGGTCGCGGCGGACTCCTTCGATCGGCCTGCCTGGACCGAGCAGGCGATGGACGCCCAAGGTGCAAGCGGCCGCGCGGTGCTCGCCTGGGCCCTGTCGCTCCTCGCCGCGGCCTGGCTTGCCTACAGCGCCTGGTCGGCCGGCCGGTATCTCGCCGGAGCGCCGCTGAGCTCGCCGGTCGTCGCGCAATGGGTCGCGGTCGCGGCGGGCCCGCTCGCCCTCCTCGGCCTCGCCTGGCTGATGTTCGGCCGGACCCGGCGCAAGGAAGCCGAACGCTTCACCCGCTCGGTCGTCCACATGCGGTCCGAAGCGCAGTCGCTCGAAGCCCTGCTCGAGGTGCTCTCGCAGCGAATCGATGAAAGCCAGCGCGAGCTGGTCGCAATCAGCCGCTCGCTGATGGAGCTTGGCGATCAGACCACCGAGCGGCTCGGCGGAATCACGAAAAGCCTCGATGAAAGCACCGGCCAGCTCCGCGTCCATGGCGAAGCGCTCGACCGGGCGGCGCAGGCCGCGCGAGTGGATATCGGGGTGTTGCTCGAGGATTTGCCGCGCGCGGAGAGCATTGCGGGCGCGCTCGCCGAGCAAATGCGCGCGATCGGCACCGAATCGGCGCGGCAAACCGACCAGTTTGAGGTGCAGGTCGCGCGCCTCATCGAACAATCCCGAGTGGCCGACAAAATGGTCGCGGCGGCCACCGCCAGCCTGTCCTCGAGGCTCGGCGACATCGAGGCTGCCGGGGCCACCGCCAAGGCACAGGTCGACGAATCGGACGCGGCGCTGACCGCGACCCTGGACCTGCTCCTAGAGCGCACGTCGGTGACCCTGGCCGAGATCCGCAACGGCATCGACGTCCAGGCCGAGGCGGTCCGCGCGCTGGTCGACCAGGCCTCGGCCGGAATCGGCAAGGCCGGTGCGGATTCGGCCGAGTCGCTCGCGTCCAACGTTACCCAGGCAAATACGGCCTTGGCCGCGATGAGCGAGCAGATTGCCGAGCGCGACTCGGCCTCCCGCAAGATGCTCGAGGAGATCGAGCGCGGGCTGGCGCTGATCGACCAGCGCTTCACCGAGCTTGCCAGCACCGGCGATGAGCGCGCCAACCATTTCCTCGAATCGCTCGGCCGGGCGCGCGGCGAGCTCGACCAGATCGCGACCAGCGCGGGCGCCCAGGACGTCGCGATCCTTGCCATCGCCGAGCGCACCGAAGCGCTCCAATCGAGCATCGGCCGGCTGTTGGGATCGGTCCGTGACGAGCTGACTCCGGCGCTTGGCGAAACCGAGCGCACCGCCGAGCGAGTCGCCGGCTCGGCCGGCTCGCTTCGGCCCGAGGTCGGCTGGATCCGCGACGCCGCGGTCGAGGCCGCCGATCGGCTGGCCTCGAGCAACGCCGAGATTGCGGCGCAGGAAGACCGGCTCGCCGCGCTCCTCGCCAATGTCGATGAAGGCGTTGCCGGAGCGCAGTCGAGGCTGACCGAGCTCGCCTCGCTCATCGTCCAGGTCGAGCGCGAAGCCTCGGGGCTCAGCGGCGAAACCGGCCCGGCGCTGGTCAGCGCTTTGGTCCAGGTCAAGGAAACCGCCGCCCACGCCGCCGAGCGCGCGCGCGAAGCGATCGAAGCGGTGATCCCCTCAAGCGCGGGCAAGCTCTCGGCCCAGGTCGCCGAGGCGCTGGAGAAAGTCATCCGGGAATCGGTCGAGGAGCGGCTGCTCGGGGTCGAGGCGGTTGCCGCCCGGGCGGTCGAGTCGGCGCGCGCGGCATCCGAGCGTCTGACCGGCCAGATGCTCGCGCTTGGCCAGACTGCCAGCGCGCTCGAGCAGCATATCGAGCACAACCGCGAGGAACAGCGCGAGAAGGACAGCGAGGCCTTCGCCCGCCGAGTGGCCCTGCTCATCGACTCGATGCATTCGGCCGCGATCGATGTTGGCAAGATCCTGTCGGACGAAATCGACGACAAAGCGTGGTCGGATTATTTGAAGGGCGATCGCGCAGTCTTCACCCGCCGCGCGGTTCGCCTGCTCGGCGGCGGCGAAACCCGGCCGATCCGCCAGCATTACGACAGCGATGTCGAGTTCCGCCGCTCGGCCGACCGCTATGTCCACGATTTTGAGGCGATGCTCCGCCGGGTCCTCGCCGAGCGCGAAGGCGGAACGATGGCGGTCACCCTGATGTCCTCGGACACCGGCAAGCTGTACGCCGCGCTCGCCCAGGCGATCGACAAGCGGCGCTAGGCCGGGCCACCGCCCGGCTCAGTGATAGAAGTCGAGGTCCGAGGGGGTCACCCAGCCGTAGCTCCAATTGGCGTAATATAGCGCGAACAGCACCGCCCCGAGCAGCGCGCCTTTGAGCAAATGCCGCTTGAGGTCGAAGCGGTGCGGGGCGCTGTCCGCCTGCCCCGGCACGTGCTCGGTGCCTGCTTCCTCGGCCGTCTTCACCCCGAACGGCAGCAGGATGAAGCTGCTCGCGGCGAAGAACAAGGCATAGATGGCGATGATCGAGGTGAGCTTCACCGCTCCACCGGCAGGAAGGCGACGTCGACCATCGGCTTCTTCCCCGTCCACAGGGTCGCGCAGCGGCGGACCGCGAGGCGCACCGCCTCGCGCGCCTTCTCCTCCGCGTCCTTGCCGTTATAGGCCCGCGCCGCGGCGTCGGTGGCATCGGCGATGAAATCGTCACGGTCCGACTCGACCGGGACTCCGAACGGGCGAACCGACGGCGACCCGGCGAGCGAACGATCGGGCCTCACCGGGACCGCGACCGCGATCATTCCCCCGAAGCCGAGCTTGCGGCGCTCGTTGACCGTCGCTCCATCTGCGGCGAGGATGATGTCGCCGTCGAGCACCAGTCGCCCGGTCCGGACATGGTCGACTGTCTCCGGCCCGTTGGGAGCAAGCCGGATCATCTCGCCGTTTTTCTGGTAGACCGCCTTGGGCACTCCGCTGGCGAGCGCGAGCTTGGCCTGCTCGGCCATGTGCCGAGCCTCGCCGTGGACGGGGATGACGATTTCCGGGCGGACCCATTCGTACATCTGGACCAGCTCGGGACGACCGGGATGTCCGGAGACATGCACATGGCTCTGCTTTTCGGTGACGATTTCGACTCCAAGCTCGCTGAGCTGGTTCATGATCCGCCCGATCGCGACCTCGTTGCCGGGGATGATGCGCGAGGAGAAGATCACCGTGTCGCCCTTGCCGAGCTTGAGCTCGTGGTTACCCGACGCGATCCGGCCGAGCGCCGCGCGCGGCTCGCCCTGCCCGCCGGTGCCGATGATCAGCACTTCCGAACGCGGCAGGCGCATCGCCTCGTCGAACGGAATGGGCGGCGGGAAATCGAGCAGATAGCCGGTCGATTGGGCGACGCGCAGGATCCGTTCGAGACTCCGGCCGGCGATGCACACCCGGCGCCCGGTCTCGGTCGCGACCCGCCCGATGGTCTGGAGCCGCGCGGCGTTCGACGCGAAGGTGGTGACGAGCACGCGGCCCTTGGCCTTCCCGACCTGCGCCCGAAGCCCGGCGTGAACCCCTTCCTCGGAACCCGAGGCCTTGTCCTGGAAGACGTTGGTCGAATCGCAGACGAGGGCGAGCACGCCGGTGTCGCCGATCGCGCGCATCGTCTGATCGCTCGGCGCCTCGCCGATCACCGGCGTCTCGTCGATCTTCCAGTCGCCGGTATGGAAGATGTTGCCGAACGGAGTCTCTATCAGCAGGCCATTGCCTTCGGGGATCGAGTGCGACAGCGCGACGAAGGTGACCTTGAACGGGCCCACCTCCAGCGTGCCGCCGCGCTCGACGATATTGAGTTTCACGATCCCGGTGAGGCCCTCCTCCTCGAGCTTGCCGGCGATGAGGCCCGCAGTGAACGGGGTCGCGTAGAGCGGCGATTTCAGATTCTCGGCGAGATAGGGAAGCGCGCCGATGTGGTCCTCGTGCCCGTGCGTGAGGACGATCGCGGCGAGCCGCTCGGGCTGGGCCTCGACGAACTCGAGGTCGGGGAGGATGAGCTCGATCCCGGGAAAGTCGGCGCCAGCGAAGGTCAGGCCGAGGTCGACCATCAGCCATTGACCGCGGCAGCCGTAAAGGTTGACGTTCATCCCGATCTCGCCCGAACCGCCGAGCGCGAGGAACAGCAGCTCTTCGCCTGGAACCTTCATTCGGGACCGACGACCTCGGCGGCTAGCCGGCCGAGTCCCTGGATGGTGAGATCGGGCTCGATCGCGTCGAACGCCTTGGTGTTCCGGTCGAACAGGCTGGCGAGTCCACCGGTCGCAATCACCGTTACCGAGGCGCCGATTTCGCGCTTCATTCGCTCAACCAGGCCCTCGATCATCGCTACATAGCCCCAGTAGATGCCGACCAACATTTGGTCGGACGTCGTCCGGCCGATGACCGAATTGCCCTCCGGCGCCTCGATCGCAATCCGCGGAAGCTTGGCGGCAGCGCTGACCAGGGCATCGAGCGACAGGTTGATCCCCGGAGCGATGATCCCGCCTTTGTAGGCGCCGTCGGACCCGACCCAGTCGAAAGTCGTCGCCGTCCCGAAATCGATGACGATCAGCTCGCCCGGATGCTTGGCATGGGCGGCGATGGCGTTGAGCGCGCGGTCGGCGCCGACATTGTGGGGCTCGTCGACGTCGAGGCGGATCGGCCAGGCCGCCGCCCCCTGCCCCGCGATGACCGGCTCGACCCCGAAATATTTCTTGCTCAGGACCTCGAGGTTGTGGAGCGCGCGCGGGACCACGGTGCCGATGATGACGTCGGTCACCGTGTCGCGGCCCAGCCCCTCGAGCTCGAGCAATTGGTGGAGCCAGACCGCATATTGGTCGGCGGTCCGCCGGGGGTCGCTGGCGATCCGCCAGCGAGTACGGATTTCCCCGCCTTCGACGAGGGCGAAGACAATGTTGGTGTTCCCGGCGTCGATGGCGAGCAGCATGGCGGGCTGCCTAGTCCCGTCCGAAGCGCATCACAACTCGACATCCCCGGCGCGGATCGTCTCGATCGCGCCACCGCTCGTTCGAAGGAGCAGCGCGCCGTCGGCGGCCAGTCCTTCGAAGCGGCCGGTGAGCTGATTGCCCGAATCGACATGGACCTTGAGTTCGCTTCCGACCGGATGGGCGCGTTCGAGCCAGCGATCGGCGAGCCGTTCGGACGGCTCCGAGCGCCACGCCGAAAGGGCGCGGGCGAAGCTCCCGGCGAGCAACGGCGCGAACGCCTTGGGCGACAAAGCCGCGTCGAGCGAGGCGGTCGCTCGCCCTGCGATCGGGGGTGCCGCGGCGAGGTTGATTCCAAACCCCACGGCCACTTTGTCGCCCGAACGTTCGAGCAGGATGCCGGCAAGCTTGGCGCCGTCGAGAAGAAGATCGTTGGGCCATTTCAGGACCAATGACTGGCTCGGGATTGCAACTTCGACCGCTTCGATGAGGGCGAGGCCGGCCGCGAGCGACAGGGTTTGGGGCGCCGGGTCATCCTGGCGAAGCGCAACCAGCGTCGAGCCGGCGAAATTTCCTTCCAGCATGGTCCAGCCGCGCCCTTGCCGTCCCTTGCCCGAATGCTGCGCCAATGCGACCAGCCACTCACCCTCCACGGCGGAGGCGTCGGCCAGCAAGTCGGCGTTGGTCGAACCGGTTCGCTCGACGATCCGGATGCGGCTCAGAACAAGCTCTCCGCGGCCGCATTGGTCCAGTGGCTGAGCGGGCCGATGGCGAGATAACCGAGCGGCGAGACGAACAGGGCCGCGAACATGATCAGCGCGGCCTCGACCGGCTGGCGGACGCGCTTGTAGGGCTGCGCCGGCTCGTCGAAATACATGATCTTGACGATCTTTAGATAATAATAGGCGCCGACTACGGTCCCGACGATCGCCGCCACCGCGAGCGCGACATAGCCGGCGTCGACCGCGGCGTTGAACACCAGCAGCTTGGGCCAGAAGCCGAACAAGGGCGGAATCCCGGCGAGGCTGAACATGAAGATGGCGATTGCGGCCGCGAAGGCGGGCCGGGTCTGCGACAGGCCCGACAGGCTCGCGATATGCTCGACCGGCCGCCCGTCCTCGTCGCGCATCCACATCACGCACAGGAACGCGCCCAGGGTCATCACGACATAGACAGCCATGTAGAACAGCACCGAGGCCGCGCCCTTCGGCCCCGCGGCTGCGAGCCCGACCAAGGCAAAGCCGACATTGTTGATCGAGGAATATGCGAGCAGCCGCTTGATGTTGGTCTGGCCATAGGCCGCAACGGCGCCGAGGAAGATCGAGGCCAAAGCCGCGACGATGACGATCTGCCGCCACGCATCCGTCGCCGGGCCGAGGGCATCGAGGCAGACCCGCGTCGCGAGCAGGACCGCCGCGACCTTGGGCGCCGAGGCAAAGAAGGCGGTGACCGGCGTTGGCGCGCCCTCGTAGACGTCCGGGGTCCACATGTGGAACGGGACCACGCTGGCCTTGAAGGCGAGGCCCGCGAGCATGAAGACGAGGCCGAACAGCAGCCCGAGTGACGGCGCGTCGCGTCCGAACGCGGCGGCGATGCCGTTGAACTGGGTCGTCCCGGTGAAGCCGTACAGCAAAGAGATGCCGTAGAGCAGGATTCCGCTGGCGAGCCCTCCGAGGACGAAATATTTGAGGCCCGCCTCGGCCGAGCGCTCGTCGGTCCGGCGGTAGGAGGCGAGAACGTAGCTCGACAGGCTGGTCAGCTCGAGGCCGACATAGAGCGAGATGGTGCTGGTCGCCGAGACCATGATCCCCATTCCGACCGCAGAAAGCAGGATCAGCACCGCATATTCGCCGCCATGCTCATGGTCGCGGCCGAACCATCCCATCGCGGCGATGATCGCGACCGCTGCCGACGGGAAGATCAGCGCCTTGCCGAAGCTCGCGAACAGGTCGGCGGACAATTGGCCGTAGAAAATCGGGCCGGCGTGGGTCGGGGCGCCGATCAGCGCGATGGTCGCCGCGATCAGCAGGCCAATCGCCGACCAGCTGACCAGGGTCGTCGACTTGCGGCCCATCGCCGCCGCGACCAGCATCAGGATTGTCGCGCCGATCGCCAGCATCGCCTCGGGCAGGACCGCGGCATATTCAATGCGCACCCGGGCTCTCCTCCGCTTTGGCGGCAGCCGGCGCGCCCTTCTGAATGTGCGAGTCGCCCTTGGGCGCGACCCGATCGACCCGCTCGATCAGCCGGCCGATGTCGGCGCGCATCGGCTTGAGGAAGCTTTCCGGATAGACACCCATCCACAAAACCACCGCCGCGATCGGACCGAGCAACGCCCATTCGCGAGGGCTGAGGTCGGGCATCGCCGCCGCATCGGCGTTGCGCTGTGTGCCGAAGCAGATCCGCCAGTAGAGCCACAGCATGTAAGCGGCGCCGAGGATGATCCCGGTGGTCGCGACAATCGCCGCCCAGCTCGATGCCTCATAGGTCCCGACCAGGCTCAAAAATTCGCCGACGAACCCGCTGGTGCCGGGCAGGCCAACGCTGGCCATGGTGAACAGCATGAACAGCAAAGCATAGCCGGGCATGTTGTCGGAAAGCCCGCCGTAGCGCGCGATCTCGCGGGTGTGCAGCCGGTCGTAGATCACCCCGACGACCATGAACAGCGCCCCCGACACCAGCCCGTGGCTGAGCATCACCATCATCGCGCCCTCGAGCCCCTGCCGGTTCATCGCGAACAGGCCGAAGGTGACGAACGCCATGTGCGCGACCGACGAATAAGCGATCAGCTTCTTCATGTCGCGCTGAACCAAGGCGACGAGGCTGGTGTAGACGACCGCGATCCCGCTGAGCCAGAAGATCAACGGCACGAATTGGGCCGATCCTTCCGGAAACATTGGCAAGCTGAAGCGGATGAAACCGTAGCCGCCCATCTTCAGGAGCACGCCGGCGAGGATCACCGAGCCCGCGGTCGGCGCCTGGACGTGGGCGTCGGGAAGCCAGGTGTGGACCGGCCACATCGGCATCTTGACGGCGAAGCTGGCGAAGAAGGCCAGCCACAACCATGTCTGCGCATGAACCGGGAAATCATGCGCCATCAGCACCGGGATCGAGGTCGTCCCCGCCTCGTTCACCATGTAGAGCATGGCGATCAGCATCAGGACCGAGCCGAACAGGGTGTAGAGGAAGAATTTGTAGCTCGCCTTGATCCGCTCGGCGCCGCCCCAGATGCCGATGATCAGGAACATCGGGATCAGCCCGCCTTCGAAGAAGATGTAGAACAGGAACAGGTCCTGCGCCGCGAAGACACCGAGCATCAGCGCCTCCATCAGCAGGAAGGACGCCATATATTCGGGCACCCGGGCCTGGATCGCGCGCCAGCTCACGCCGATGCAGATCGGCATCAGGAAGACGGTGAGCATGATCAGCATCAGCGCGATGCCGTCGATCCCGAGCGCCCAGTTTATCCCTCCGCCGAGCGCCGCATTCTCGACGAACTGCCACTGCGCGCCCGCCGGATCGAAGAGCAGCCACAGCTCGATGCCGATCGCCAGGCAGGCCAGGGTCGCGGCCAGCGCCAGCCACCGCGCGGTGTTCGCGCTGACGAACAAACAGGCGACCGCAGCGACCAGCGGCAGCAGGATCAGGATGGAGAGGAGCGGGAGCTCGATCACCGACCAGCCCACCAGATCGCCCAGCTCGCCGCTCCGATCAGCCCGAGCAGCATGACCAAGGCGTAGGAATAGACATAGCCCGA
Source organism: uncultured Alphaproteobacteria bacterium (assembly GCA_963722545.1). Lineage (GTDB taxonomy): Bacteria > Pseudomonadota > Alphaproteobacteria > Sphingomonadales > Sphingomonadaceae > Sphingomicrobium. The sequence goes on along the minus strand of CAVRMK010000005.1, from coordinate 155,807 downwards.
CTGGAAGCGGGCGGTGACGCGATTGCCCTCACCCACCGCATAAGCTGCCCCGTGCGGGCCGAAGCGGTCAATCGTCTGCTCGTCGCCCTGGTGCCAGAACAGCCGTCCGAGCCACAGCGCCGGGCGGACGAAGATCACGTCATAGATCTCGTCGAAATACCATTTGTTGAGGACGAAGCGGTGGACCGCGGGGAAGGTCGCGACGAACGCGCCCGCGGCTTCGGGCCGTCGGATATAGTTGCGCCACGCGATCGCCAGGCCGACCAGCATGACGAAGGTCGCGCTATATTTCACCCACCACGGGACCTCGTGCATCGCGTGGGCGAGATGCTCGTCAAAGGCGACGCTGCCATTCCAGAAGCTCGCGGAATCGAGGAATTGGTGGCTGAACAGGAAGCCGGCTACGACCGCTCCAAGCGCGAGCAAGCCCAATGGCACGAGCATCGTCAGCGGGCTTTCGTGCGGGTCATAGCCGGCGGTTCCGGTCGGTGCATCGACCGCATGATGCGCGCTGTCGCCATGCTCTTCGTCCGGGCTCTCGTGATGGCCATGGACGGCGTGCTGGATGTGCTCGCTGCCCGCCCAGCGCGGCTTGCCATAGAAGGTCAGGAAGATCAGCCGCCAGCTGTAGAAGCTGGTCAGGAGGGCGGCGAACGCGCCGAGCCAGAAGGCGATCGTCCCTGGCACCGACCCCGAGGCCCAGGCGCTTTCGAGGATCGCGTCTTTCGAATGATAACCGGCGAAGCCGACACCAGCGATCCCGACCCCGGTGATCGCCAACGTGCCGATGACCATGACCCAGAAGGTGATCGGGATTTCCTTTCGGAGGCCCCCGTAGAAGCGCATGTCCTGCTCATGGTGCATGGCGTGGATGACCGAGCCCGCGCCGAGGAACAGCAAGGCCTTGAAGAATGCGTGCGTGAAGAGGTGGAACATCGCCGCGCCGTACGCGCCGACACCAGCGGCGAAGAACATGTAGCCCAATTGCGAGCAGGTCGAATAAGCGATTACCCGCTTGATGTCGTTCTGCGCCGTGCCCACCGTGGCGGCGAAAATCGCCGTCGCGGCGCCGACATAAGTGACAACATGGAGCGCGACGTCCGAAGTCTCGAACATCGGCGAAAGGCGGCAGACCATGAACACGCCCGCGGTGACCATCGTCGCGGCGTGGATCAGGGCGCTGACCGGGGTTGGGCCCTCCATCGCGTCGGGAAGCCAGGTGTGGAGGCCCAATTGCGCCGACTTGCCCATCGCTCCGATAAACAGGAGGATGCAGATGAGGGTCATCACGTCGACCCGCATCCCGGCAAAGCCGATGGTCATTCCCGCCATTGCCGGAGCGGCGGCGAGGATCGCCGGGATCGAGACGGTTCCGAACACCAGGAAGGTAGCGAAGATTCCGAGCGAGAAGCCGAAGTCGCCGACGCGATTGACCACAAACGCCTTCAAAGCCGCCGCATTGGCGCTCGGCTTGTGGTACCAATATCCAATGAGCAGATAGGAGGCGAGACCCACGCCTTCCCAGCCGAAGAACATCTGCACCAAATTGTCGGCGGTCACCAGCATCAGCATCGCGAAGCTGAACAGCGACAAATAGGCGAAGAAGCGCGGCTGGCCCGGATCCTCCTCCATATAGCCCCAGCTGTAGAGGTGGACGAGGCTGGAGACGGTTGTCACTACCACCAACATCACAGCCGTCAGCGCGTCGAGCCGGAGCGCCCAGTCGACAACGAGGTCTCCTGAGCGAATCCATTCGATCACCGGGATCACCGTCGCACCCGCGTCGCCGGCGACATATTGGAGGAAGATCGGCCAGCTGAGCAGCGCGCCGAGGAACAAGGAGCCGGTGGTGATCACCTTGGCCGCGGTCGTTCCGATCCAGCGGTAGAACAGGCCGGCAATGATCGCCGCGACTAGCGGGGCGAAGACGATGAGGATCAGTGGATGCATCAGCCGTGCATCCTGTCTGCGTCATCGACCGCGATGCTGCCCTTGCGGCGGAAGAAGATTACCAGGATCGCGAGCCCGATCGCGGCCTCCGCGGCGGCGACGGTCAACACGAACATCGCGAACACCTGGCCGGTCAAATCACCGAGATAGGCTGAGAAAGCGACAAGGTTGATGTTCACCGCGAGCAGGATCAGCTCGATCGCCATCAGCATCAGGATGATGTTGCGTCGGTTGAGGAAGATGCCGAGCGCGCCAATCGCGAACAGGATCGCGGCGACGGCGAGGTAATGGCCAAGAGTGATCATAGCTCGACCCCCTCGCTCACGCCCGGCTGCATATTCTTGACCGCGCGCTTGGGATGCCGGCGGATCTGCCGCGAGGCGTTCTGCTTGCGAGTGTCGCGGCGGCGGCGATGAGTGAGGACGATCGCCCCGATCATCGCCACCAGCAGGATCAGGCCGGCAAGCTCGAACGGAAGCAGGAAGCGGCTGTAGAGCAATTGCCCGAGCGCGACGATGTTCGGCTGCCCGCTTTCCGGGATCGCCTGGCCCGACAGCGCCGGCCCCGCCCGCCACGCGCTTTGCGCAACCAGGATTTCCGCGACCAGGACCAGGGCGATGATGATCCCGAACGGCAGGTTGCGGCTGAATCCCGAGCGCAATTTCCGGAAGTCGATGTCGAGCATCATCACGACGAACAGGAACAGCACCGCGACCGCGCCGACATAGACGATGACCAACAGCATCGCGATGAACTCGGCCCCGACCAGCAGCATCAGCCCCGCGGCGTTGAAGAAAGCGAGGATCAGGAACAGCACGCTGTGCACCGGGTTGCGCGCGAAAATCACCGCCACCGCCGAAGCGATGGTCAGGGTCGCGAAGAGGTAGAAGGCGAGAATGCCGATCATCGGTATGGCGCGTCCGCGGCGAGATTTGCGGCAAGCGCCTGTTCCCATTTGTCGCCATTGGCGAGCAATTTGGCCTTGTCGTAGAGCAGCTCCTCGCGGTTTTCCGTCGCGAACTCGAGGTTGGGCCCTTCGACGATGGCATCGACCGGGCACGCTTCCTGGCACAGCCCGCAATAGATGCACTTCACCATGTCGATGTCGTAGCGCGTGGTCCGGCGGCTGCCGTCCTCGCGCGGCTCGCTCTCGATGGTGATCGCCAACGCCGGGCAGATCGCCTCGCACAATTTGCACGCGATGCAGCGCTCCTCTCCATTGGGATAGCGGCGAAGCGCATGCTCGCCCCGGAAGCGCGGGCTCTGCGGCGTCTTCTCATAAGGATAGTTGATCGTCGCCTTGGGCTTGAAGAAATATTTGAGCGTCAGCAGGTGCGCGCCCAGAAATTCCCACAAGGTGAAGGCCTTGAGCGTGCGGCCGATCATGACAGGCCTCCAAAGCGGCTGATCATCAGCCAGGTCGAGATGAGCACGACGAAGATGAGGCTGAGCGGCAGGAAGATCTTCCACCCAAGCCGCATCAGCTGGTCGTAGCGGTAGCGCGGCACGGTCGCCTTCACCCAGCCGAAGATGAAGAAGAACAAGCACATCTTGCCGATCAGCCAGATCCAGCCGGGGACGTCGAACCACGGGATCAGGTCGACGTTGAGCGGCGGCAGCCAGCCGCCCCAGAACAGCAAGGCGTTGAGCGCGCACATCAGGATGACGTTGGCATATTCGCCGAGCCAGAAGAGCGCGAAGCTCATCGACGAATATTCGGTCTGGTGGCCGGCGACGAGCTCGCTTTCGGCCTCGACCAGGTCGAACGGGGTTCGGAAGGTCTCGGCCATCGAACTGATCAGGAACACCACCCACATCGGGAACAGGATCGGGTTGAAGGCGAAGCCGTTGAACAGGCCGAGCACGTTCCCGGTCTGGGCCGCGACGATGCCGCTGATATTGAAGGTGCCGGCGTAGAGCACGACGCAGACCAGGACGAAGCCGATCGACACTTCGTAGCTGACCATCTGCGCCGCCGCGCGGATCGCCGAGAAGAACGGATATTTGGAGTTGGACGCCCAGCCGGCGAGGATCACGCCATAGACGCCGAGCGAGCTTGCCGCGAGCACGTAGAGCAGCCCGACGTTGATGTCGGCGACGACCACCCCGGGCTGGAACGGGATCACCGCCCAGACGATCAGCGCGACCGTGAAGGTGACGATCGGGGCGATCAGGAACAGCGCCTTGTTGGCGCTGGTCGGGATGATGGTTTCCTTGAGGAACACCTTCAAGCCGTCGGCAAAGCTCTGGAGCAGCCCCCAGGGTCCGACGACATTGGGCCCACGCCGGAGCGCGATCGCGGCCCAGATCTTGCGCTCGGCATAAATGATCATCGCCACTGCGAGCATCAGCGGCAGCGCGATGAGCAGGATCCCCGTGACCGTGGCAAGGAACCACGCCCATTCGAAGCTCAGCCACTGCTGGAAGAAGGCGGTCACTCGGCCGCCTCCCTGAAGACCACGCCGTGGCCAAGCTCCTCGCTGCAGCGATGCATGGTCGGGCTGTGGCGGGTGATGGCGTTGGTCAGCCAGAAATCGCGGACCGCATAACCGACCACTCCGCCGGCTTTGGAATTGAGCTTTGGGGGAGCCCAGGGAAGATCGACCAGCCCATCACGGCCGAGCATTGGATGGTCCGCGATCATCGCCGCTCGAAGCTGAGAAAAAGTATCGAATTTCAACGGCTTGCCGATGAGTTCTGAGACGGCGCGGAAGATCGCCCAATCCTCACGCGCGTCGCCCGGCGGGAAGGTCGCGCGCTCGCCCCGCTGGACCCGCCCCTCGGTGTTCACGAAGGTCCCGTGCTTCTCGCTATAGGCCGCGCCCGGGAGCACCAGATCGGCCATTCGCGCGCCCGCATCGCCATGGTGGCCGATGTAGATTTTGAACGCGCCCTTAAACCGATCCTCGGCCAGCTCGTCGGCGCCGAGCAGCAGCACCAATTCGGGGCTGGCGGCCTCGAGATCGGCAAGCCCGCGCTTTTGCGCGAACCCGAGGATCAGCCCCGCCATGCGCGAAGCGGAGGTATGGACGACGTTGAAGCCGTTCCAGCCGTCACGAACCAGCTTGAGGTCGCCCGCGGCCTTGAGTGCGGCGCCAAGCGCTCCGGCGGCGAGCGCACCGGGTCCGACGATCATTGCAGGCCGCTCGGCGCTCGCGAACGCCTCGGCCGCGTCTTTCGGAAGCTTCGACAAAGCCGACAGCTCCTCGCCGAGCCAGGTCACGCGCATCCCGAGGTCGGCCTCGGGGCCGATGGCGAACACGCGTCCGCCCTTCTTGGCGACCTTGCGCACGCGGGTCGCGATGAGCGGCGCTTCCGAGCGGATGTTCGAGCCGACCAGGAGCACCACGTCCGCAGTCTCAATCCCGGCGATGGTCGAATTGAAGGCGACCGCGGACAGGCTGCTCGTGTCGTAGTCGAGCCCGGTCTGCCGCCCCTCGAGCAGGGTCGACCCCTGCGCTTCGAGCAGTTTTTTCGCCGCATACATGGTCTCGGCGTCGAGCAGGTCGCCGGCCACCGCCGCGACCTTGGCTCCGGCCGCCTTGAGCTTCTTGGCGAAAAGCGCGAGCGCTTCGTTCCAGTCGGCGGCTCTCAATTTCCCCTTCTCGCGCACCCACGGCCGGTCGAGCCGGCCGCGCACCAGCGCGTCGACATGGTGCCGCGTCTTGTCGCTGATCCACTCTTCGTTGACGTCGTCGTTGATGCGCGGGAGGACCCGCATCACTTGCCGCTGGCGGACGTCGAGACGGATGTTCGATCCGACCGCGTCCATCACGTCGATCGAGGGTACGCGGCGTAATTCCCACGGCCGGATCTCGAAGCTCTGCGGCTTCTGAAGCAGCGCCCCAACCGGGCAGACGTCGGCGAGGTTGCCCGACAATTCGCCGCTCACCGCGCGCTCGAGGTAGGAGGTGATCTGGCTGTCCTCGCCGCGGTACAGCATGCCGATCTCGTCGACCCCGGCGACCTCGGTCGAGAAGCGGATGCAGCGCGTGCACTGGATGCAGCGGGTCATCGACGTCTTGATCACCGGGCCCATATATTTGTCGTCGATCGAGCGCTTGTTCTCCTCGTAGCGGGTGAAGCTGCGGCCATAGGCCATCGCCTGGTCCTGGAGGTCGCATTCCCCGCCCTGGTCGCAGATCGGGCAGTCGAGCGGGTGGTTGATGAGCAGGAACTCCATCACCCCCTCGCGCGCCTTCTTGACCAACGCGGTGTCGGTTCGGATCGCCTGGCCGTCGGCTGCCGGAAGCGCGCAGCTCGCCTGCGGCTTGGGCGGCCCCGGAGCGACCTCGACCAGGCACATCCGGCAATTGCCGGCGATGCTGAGCCGCTCGTGGTAGCAGAAGCGAGGGATCTCCTTGCCCGCAAGCTCGCACGCCTGGAGCACGGTCGCGCCAGCCGGAACCTCGATCTCGACGCCGTCGACGGTGACCTTCGGCATCAGTCGATGCCCTTGCGATCGTTGGGCGACAGCGGCGGCTCAACCTTGGTTCCGCGCTCACGGCCTGCGCGCACGCCGACTATTGTCAGCACCGAAACCATTGCGACGACGACGATGATGAGTTCGGTTGTGGTCACTTAGCCATCCTTCTCGCGATCCTCGTCCTCGCGGCGAGTCTCGATGGTGGTGACGCGTGGTCCCGAGCGCTGCATCAGCGCGATCGCGACGATCAAAAGCACGACACCGAGGCCGATGATCAACGCGATGCTCATCGTGCCGCGCCTGCTATCGATGGATGACGCTGTCGGTAGAGGTATTCGGCGATCTGGTACCTGAGAAAGCCCGGTGAATAGCGCTTAACGCCAACTTGGGCGGCACAGGAACTCAGGTCCGGTTCCAGTCTTGAATACGCTTGTCTCTGGGCGTCAGAGGCAATCTTAGTGCTTAGAAGTTCGGCAGCCGGACCGGGCCTCCGTTGTGCGATGCATTCCGCGAGTGCGGGCGGAAGTAGCGGTTCGACATGGGCCGAGCCAAATTTCGCCGGAGCTCCGAATTTCCCGTCCTTCGCCTCTTGGTGGAACATGGCTTCAATCAGCGCGCCTCGCATGTAGGCCGGTTCCATCGATAGCAGCGGGGAACTCCTAAGACAGAAGCTCGTCTCGGATGCGAGTTGCTGCCCGCGTTCTCGCCATTTGGGACTGGGATAGTCCATGGCCAGAAATGCCAAAGCCGCCTTCTTTTCGTGTTTGACGGCGCAATCGGCGTACGCCGCAAGATTGGCGAACGCGCGCGGTGAGCCAATTGGCCCCATTTCGGATTCCAGGATGTTTGGATAGTGTTGGTGCGGAGCAGACGACGACGGCGCAGCTGTACTTGTCGCAACCGCAAATAAGATAGGAATGGCCAAGCTGCTCATTCCGCCGCCTCCAGCAATTCGCGGCCCTTGTGCTCGGCGATTCGGCGCTCGAGTTCGGGGCGGAAGTGCTTGATCAGGCCCTGGATCGGCCAGGCGGCGGCATCGCCCAGGGCGCAAATGGTGTGTCCCTCGACCTGCTTCGTGACATCGTAGAGCTTGTCGATTTCGCCGACGTCGGCCTCGCCGACGCGCAATTTCTCCATCATCCGCCACATCCACCCGGTGCCCTCGCGGCACGGCGTGCACTGGCCGCAGCTCTCATGCTTGTAGAAATAGGAAATGCGGCTGATCGCGCGGACGATGTCGGTCGATTTGTCCATCACGATCACCGCCGCGGTGCCGAGGCCGCTGCCGAGCGCCTTTAAGCCGTCGAAGTCCATCGGCGCGTCCATGATCTCGGCGGCGGGCACCAGCGGCACCGACGATCCGCCGGGGATCACCGCTAGGAGGTTGTCCCAGCCGCCCTTGATCCCGCCGGCGTGGAGCTCGATCAGCTCCCTGAAGCTGATCGACATCGTCTCCTCGACCACGCACGGCCGCTCGACGTGGCCGCTGATCTGGTAAAGCTTGGTGCCCTCGTTCTTCTCGCGCCCGAAGCTCGCGAACCAGGCCGGGCCGCGGCGCAGGATGGTCGGCACGACCGCGATGCTCTCGACATTGTTGACCGTGGTCGGGCAGCCGTAGAGCCCGGCGCCCGCCGGGAACGGCGGCTTCAAGCGCGGATAGCCCTTCTTGCCCTCGAGGCTTTCGAGCATCGCGGTTTCTTCGCCGCAGATATAGGCGCCGGCGCCGCGGTGGACGAACAGATCGAAGTCATATCCCGATCCGGCGGCGTTCTTGCCGAGCAGGCCGGCGGCATAGGCCTCGGCGGCCGCCCGCTCGAGTACCTCGGCCTCGCGGATGAACTCGCCGCGGATATAGATGTAGCCGGCCCGCGCCCGCATCGCGTAGCCGGCGATCAGCGATCCCTCGATCAGCTTGTGCGGATCGTGGCGGATAATCTCGCGGTCCTTGCAGCTCCCGGGCTCGGATTCATCGGCGTTGACGACCAGGAAATTGGGCTTTCCGGGCTTGGGCTCCTTGGGCATGAAGCTCCACTTCATGCCGGTCGGGAAGCCGGCCCCCCCACGCCCGCGGAGGCCCGAAGCCTTGACCGCCTCGATGATCGAATCCTGGCCCGCGGCCATCAGGCCCTTGGTATTGTCCCAGTCGCCGCGCGCCTCGGCCGCCTTCAGATAAGGCGACTGGAAGCCGTAGAGGTTGGTGAAGATGCGGTCCTTGTCCGCGAGCGGCGTGGTCGTGCCCATTTACGCACCCCACCCCGAGGTCATGAACAGGTAAAGCGCGACGAGAATCGCCGCGAGCACCGCGAACTTGATCACTCCCGAAATGAGCTTGAGCACCACGAAGGCGGCGATGATCGCGAGGATGACGGCGAGGATTTCCATCAGCGTTTGTCCTCGAGCAGCTTCATCCCGCCCCACACCAGCAAGCCGATTGCGGCAAGGGTAATCGCGATGCTGAGGATGCCCTTCAGGATCTTCCACGCGACGATGATCAGCAGGATCGCGACGACGATCTTGGCGATGTGCATCATTGCGCCCCCTCCCCGGCCGTCCACAGCGAGCGATAGTCGTAATTGCGCTCGGCCATCTTCTTGAGCGTGGTCGGTCCGCCCTCGGGGCAACTGGTCTGGCGGTCGACCTGGGGGCCGGGCCTGGGCGTCTTGCCCGCGGCCAAAGCGTCGAGGATCGCGCCCATGCTCGCCTCGGTCAGGTCCTCGTAATTGTCGTCGTTGATCTGGACCATCGGCGCGTTGGCGCAGGCGCCGAGGCACTCGACCTCGGTCAAGGTGAACAGCCCGTCCTCCGTCGTGCGGCCCTTCTTCAGGCCGCGCCTTTCGCAGGCGGCGAAGACCTCGTCCGACCCGCGCAGCATGCACGGCGTCGTCCCGCACACCTGGACGTGGAAGCGCCCGACCGGGGCGAGGTTGAACATCGTGTAGAAAGTCGCGACTTCGAGCACGCCGATGTAGCTGATTCCGATCTCGCGCGCGACGAACTCCATCACCGGGATCGGGAGCCAGCCCTGGGTCTGGGTCTCGGCCCCGACCTGCCGCTGGGCGAGGTCGAGCAGCGGGATCACCGCCGATTGCTGCCGGCCCTCGGGATAGCGCGCGATCAACTTCGCCGCTTGCTTGGCGTTGGCGTCGGTCCACTGAAATCCCTCCCAGCGAGCGCGCTCTTCGGCATTGTCGAGGATTCCCGCCTGGCCGGCCATCAGCGTTCGCCTTCACCGGAGCGGACCATGATCGCAATTCCGATGGCAGCGCCGATCATCGCCAGGATGGTCAGGCCGACCCAAACCTCGCGCGGGAACTGGACGAAGCTTTTGCGCATGATCCCGGCGACCAGCGGCAATGCGAGCAGGATCGCTCCGCCGATCAGCAGGTTGCGCTTCGATCGCGGCATGGCGTCGGTCACCGATCCACCTCCCCGAAGACGACATCGATCGCGCTGAGCACCGCGGTGGTGTCGGCGAGCATGTGGCCCTTCATCATGAAGTCCATCGCCTGGAGGTGCGAAAAGCCGGTCGGGCGAATCTTGCAGCGGTAGGGCCGGTTGGTGCCGTCGGCGACGAGATACACTCCGAACTCGCCCTTGGGGCTTTCGGTGGCGAGGTAAACCTCGCCCGCGGGGACGTGATAGCCTTCGGTGTAGAGCTTGAAGTGGTGGATCAAGGCCTCCATCGAGGTCTTCATCTCGGCCCTGGGCGGCGGGAACACCTTGCGATCGCTCGTGCCAATCGGGCCGGCGGGCATTTCCTTGAGGCACTGACGCATGATCCTGGCCGACTGCCGGACTTCTTCCACGCGGACCATGAAGCGGTCGTAGCAATCGCCGCGGGTGCCGACCGGGATGTCGAACTCCATCCGGTCATAGACCTCGTAGGGCTGGGAGCGGCGGATGTCCCAGGGCACGCCGGCGGCGCGGATCATCGGGCCGGAAAAGCCCCAGGCGATCGCGTCGTCCTTGGCGACGGTGCCGATATCGACATTGCGCTGCTTGAAGATACGGTTGTCGGCGACCAGGCTGATCGCGTCCTCGAACAGGTGCAGCCGGGTATCGAGCCAATCGCCAAGGTCGGCGAGCAGCTTTTCGGGCAGATCCTCGCGGACCCCGCCGACGCGGAAGTAATTGGCGTGCATCCGCGCGCCCGACGCCCGCTCGTAAAATTGCAGCGTGTCCTCGCGCACCTCGAACAGCCACAGGTTCGGGGTCATCGCGCCGACGTCCATGATGTGCGCGCCGAGGTTGAGCATGTGGTTGGAGATGCGGGTCAGCTCCGCCATCAGCACGCGGATATATTGGGCGCGAATGGGGATCTCGAGGCCCATCAATTTCTCGATGGCGAGCACGAAGCTGTGCTCCATGCACATCGGCGAGCAGTAATCGAGGCGGTCGAAATAGGGCAAAGCCTGGGCGTAGGTCTTGTATTCGATCAATTTCTCGGTGCCGCGGTGGAGCAGCCCGATATGCGGGTCGACCCGTTCGACCACTTCGCCGTCCAATTCCATGATCAGGCGCAGCACCCCGTGCGCCGCCGGGTGCTGCGGGCCGAAATTGATCGTGTAATTGCTGATCGTCTCGTCGCCGGGAGTGCGCGGTTGCGGGAGCTCGCGCTCACCGGGCATCCCAACTCCGATCTCGACGGTACGGGCCGCGCTCATTCGGAATCGCTCTTCTTGGCCGGGACGTGCTTCTTAGTCGCGATTTCCCTGGCCTTCGCCTTGGCGGGCTTGCGGGCTTCTTTCTTCGCAGCCTTGTTGGCGGGCTTACCGGCACCCGTGTCGGAAGGGCCTTCGGTGGTCTTCGGAGTGACGACTCGAGGCTTCGGATTCTTGGAGTTCGGCGCATTGGGCGCGGGCGCCGGGCTCGGCGCTCCTGCCGCCTCGGCCGTCGCCTTCTCATCCCCCGGAAGGCGATATTCGGGACCTTCCCAGGGCATCAGGAACTCGAAGCTGCGGAAGTCCTGGGGCAGCTTGACCGGCTCATAAACGACGCGCTTCTCGGCCTCCGAATAGCGCATCTCGACATGGCCGGTGAGCGGAAAGTCCTTGCGCTGCGGGTGGCCTTCGAAGCCATAGTCGGTGAGGATCCGCCGGAGGTCGGGGTTCCCGGCAAAGGCCACCCCGTACATATCGAACACTTCGCGCTCGAGCCAGCCGGCGACCGGCCACAGCGAGGTGACGCTGGGCAGCGCGGTCGCCTCGTCGGTCGTCACGTGGATTCGGACCCGGTGGTTGTGCGTGAGCGAGAGCAGGCAATAGACCACTTCGAATCGCTCGGCTCGGTCGGGATAATCGACCCCGGCGATCTCCATCAGCTGCTGGTATCCAAATTGATCGCGGAGAATGCGAAGAACCTCGACCAAAGTTTCACGCGCCACGTCGAACGCGGTCTCGATGCCGGCGCGCGGCCGCGCATCGGCCAGGCCGGCGAGCGCGGCCGGGGCCTCGGCATAGGCCGGGACGTGGCTGGCGAGGGTCACGGCCATTATCGCTCAAACGTCCCTTCGCGGCGGATCTTCCGCTGAAGCTGGAGAATTCCGTACAGCAAGGCCTCGGCCGTCGGCGGGCATCCCGGGACATAGATGTCCACCGGCACGATCCGGTCGCAGCCGCGGACCACCGAATAGCTGTAATGATAATAGCCGCCGCCATTGGCGCAGCTGCCCATCGAGATCACATATTTGGGATCGCTCATCTGGTCGTAGACGAGGCGCAGCGCCGGAGCCATTTTGTTGCACAGGGTGCCGGCGACGATCATCACGTCCGACTGGCGCGGGCTTGCGCGCGGCGCGACCCCAAATCTTTCAAGGTCATAGCGCGGCATGTTCACATGGATCATTTCGACCGCGCAGCAGGCGAGGCCGAAGGTCATCCACCACAGGCTCCCGGTCCGCGCCCAGGTGAACAAATCCTCGGTCGTGGTGACCATGAACCCTTTTTCGTTGAGCGACTGGCGAAGCTCCTCGAGCTTGGCGCGGTCGACTTCGCCCGGGACCAGCCCGGCGAGGCGCGCGAGCTCCTCCTCGCTCGGCATCGGGTCGTGCCTGGGGTCGAGCATCACTCCCATTCGAGCGCGCCTTTCTTCCAGGCATAAGCCAGCCCAAGGCCGAGCTCGGCGAGGAACACCATCATCGCCGCCCAGCCGGTCCATTGGGTAAAGTCGAGGGTGACCGCCCAGGGGAACAGGAAGGCGGCTTCGAGGTCGAAGACGATGAACAGGATGGCGACGAGGTAGAAGCGCACGTCGAACTCGGCGCGGGCGTCCTCGAACGCCGGGAAGCCGCATTCATATTCGCTCAGCTTGGCGGCATCGGGCCGGTGCGTTCCGGTCAGCCGGGAAACCAGCATCGGAAGCACCACGAAGCCCGCCGACAAGCCGATGGCGATCAGCAGGAACAGCAGGATCGGCAGGTAACCTGCGGCGACGCTGGACAAGAGAAACTCCCGATTGGGCACCCAAGAAGTGGCGGCTGTCTAGGCCGGGAACCCGCTTCGGGCAAGGCAGCAGCGTCGTCAAAATCGCGCCGGCGGCGTGCCTTTCCCGGCCCATTGACGGGGACAGCTCGGCAGGCGCACTCTTCTGTCCGCTTGGCACGCATCAAAGGGGGAAAATCATGCTGCAGGCTTTCGCATCGCTGGTTGCAGTGACACTGATGAGCGCGCAAGCCGCGCCAGTCGCCCAGGCCGCTCCCGCGCCGGTCCAGAAGGCGGCGCCGGGCAAGGTTTCGGTCGGCGACCCGGCCTCGCTCGTCGCGGCGCTCCAAAAGGCGGGTTACAAGGCCAAGCTCACCTATGACGAAGGCAAGCCCGAGATCGAGAGCAGCGCCGCCGGGGCGACCTTCTATCTCTATTTCCAGAATTGCGAATCCAAGGAGGGCTGCGAGGACGTGATGATCCAGTCCGCCTACGACATGGCCAAGGATGCGGTGACCTTGAAGACGATCAACGACTTCAACCGCGACAACCGCTGGGCGCGGGCTTACCTCGACAAGGAAGACGATCCCGTGATCGAGTCCGATCTCATCTTCGTCGGCAAGCAGATGGACGAGGCCGCGTTCATCGAGGGGGTCAAGGCGTGGGACGGCGTGCTGGGCCGGTTCCACCAGGCGATCGATTGGTAGGTGATCAGCCGACCGCGCAGTCCCCGGGCAAGTCGATGGCGTAGATCGGGGTGCCCTGGGTGCGGGTGAAATCCTTCTTGTCGATCGTCGCCCAGCCGGAATCGGCGATCAGCAACAGTCGTTGGCCGGCGAGCGCGAGCTGGGTCGGGTCGGGCAGCGTGACGGCCCCGAGCGGCTGGGTGACCGTGATTTCAGTCCCCTCGCGCTGGATCGCGACAAGGGTTCCGGGAGCCGCCCCATTGTAAAGCCCGTAAAAGGTGTTGCCGCAGCGGACGAGCCCGTCGATCCCGCGGAGCGGTTTCTCGCCGGCTCGCGGAAGCAGGCTCCGGGTTCCGTCGACCAGGTCGATTGCCGCGATGCCCTTGCTGTAGTCGGCGACGATCAGGGTGCGGCCGTCGAGGTCGAGCGCCGAACCCTGCGCGCTCTTGCCGACTCCGGGCTGGACGATCGCCTCGAGCGACTGGCCGGTCTTCGACAATTGGTAGACGGCGCCGCTGTGGCTGTCGCTGACGAAGACGCCGGTTGCGTTGGCGGACACGTCGCCCGGGTGAAACGAGCCCGACGCCGAGGCGATGCGGGTCTTGAGCCTGCCCTTGGTGTCGTAAGCGAACAGCGCCCCGCGCTCGCAAGGCTTGATGAAGGAGACGCCCGGCGGGCAATCGGCCGTCACCCACAAACGCTCGCGCTTGGGGTCCCAGGTGATCGCGAACGGGTGAAGACCCGCGGGAAGCGTGACCAGTGTCCGGCAGTTCGCGGGCGTGCAGGCGAGGACCTTGCGATCGACCAGGCTCGAAACCCAGATGGTCTGGCCGTCGCTCGCCACGCCTTCGACGATCCGATGCTTGGGATCGATGGTCAGGACCGGCTGAAGCTGGAGCGCGGCCGCGGCGGCGAGTGAGGCGAGGCCGATCATCTCAGCGCTCCGGCGACGATTTTCTGAAGCTTGTTATGGATGTAGCCCGAGCCGGCGACATATTCGCGGCGCTCGAACGCGCGGTCGGAGCCGCGATAATCGGTGACAAAACCGCCCGCTTCCTTGATCAGGAGCACGCCGGCGGCGGTGTCCCAGATATCGAGGTCGTCTTCCCAAAAGCCGTCCATCCGCCCGGCCGCGACCCAGGCAAGGTCGAGCGAGGCAGCGCCGAAACGGCGGATTCCGCACACTTCCTGCGCCACCGCACCGTAGATGCGGGTCCAGCGGCCGGAGTCGCCGCGCCCGAGATGGGGAATCCCGGTCCCGATCAAGCTATCGCTGAGTTCGCGGCGGGCCGACACCCGGAGCCGCGCGTCCTGCAGCCAGGCCCCGCGACCCTTCTCGGCCCAATAGCTGTCGTCGGTCAGCGGTTGGTGGACCAGGCCGTGCGTGATCTCGGGCTCGCCGTTGGGCTTCTTGTCCTCGACCGCGATCGAAATGGCGAAATGGGGCACGCCGTGGAGGAAGTTGGTGGTGCCGTCGAGCGGGTCGACGATCCACCTCGGCTTGTCCGGATTGCCGGCGATCTCGCCCGCTTCCTCGACCAGCAGGCCCCAGTCGGGCCGAGCGTTGCGTAGCTCGTCGACGATCGTCTGCTCGGCTCTTTTGTCGGCCATCGAGACGAAGTCGGCGGGACCCTTGCGGCTGACCTGCAATTGCTCGACCTCGCCGAAATCGCGGCGAAGGCGCGGCGCGGCCTTGCGAGCGGCGCGCTGCATGACGGTGATCAGGCCGGAGTGGGAAACCATGATCTAGTCCGCGCGGCGGACATATTCCCGGCTGTTGGTGTCGACGACGATGCGCGTGCCGCTGGCGACGTGCGGCGGGACCATCACCCGGACGCCATTGTCGAGCACCGCGGGCTTGTAGGAAGAGCTTGCCGTCTGCCCCTTCACCACCGCGTCGGCCTCGACGATCGTCGCCTCGATCGTATCGGGCAGCTGAACGCTGATCGGCTTCTCGTTGTAGAGCTCCATGACCACGTCCATTCCGTCCTGGAGGAAGGCCGCGGGTTCGCCGAGCAAGTCCTCGGGCAGCGACACCTGCTCGTAATTCTCCTTGTCCATGAACACGAGCATGTCGCCGTCGTGATAGAGGAACTGGAAGTCCTTGGTGTCGAGGCGGACCCGCTCGACCGTCTCGGCCGAACGGAAGCGGACGTTGTTCTTGCGCCCGTCGACGAGATTCTTGAGCTCGACCTGCATGTAGGCTCCGCCCTTTCCGGGCTGGGTGTGCTGGATCTTCACCGCGCGCCAGATGCCGCCTTCATATTCGATGATGTTGCCGGGACGAATGTCCACGCCGCTGATCTTCATGGGATCGCCTGCCTGATTGACCGATGGAAAGAGCTGGCGCGGCCTCTAGCCGCTGACCCTGTTTCCGGCAAGCAACGGGTAGGGATTGATCGCGCTGCCCTGGTGCCATTTCTCGCCCCGCGCCATGCGGTGGATGGCGAAATGGAGATGCGGGCCGGCGGGATTGGCATTGCCGGTCGAGCCGACGGTGCCGATCGGAGTCCCGCGCTTGACGACCTGGCCTTCGGAGAGGCCGGGCGCGTAGCGGTCGAGGTGCGCGTAATAATAGATCCAGCGGTTGTCGGGCGAGCGGATGTAGACCGTGAGCCCGCCGCCGCCTTGCGAGTTGAACAACTTCTCGACTCGGCCCGGCGCCGCCGCAACGACCGGGGTGCCGCGCGGCGCCATGATGTCGATCGCGTCATGGGCGCGGGCTCCGCCGGCGCGGGCCTGGGTGAAGGTGTCGCTGAGTTGCGACGCCTTCAATCCCGCGACCGGAATGGCGAGGCCGGCCGGCCCGACCTCGACCCCTTCGGCGATGACGATCGGGCCCGAGCCCGAGGGATCGACCACGATCTTGTCGCCGGCGGCCGCAACGCCATCGTCGGGACCGGAATCGACGGCGCCGTAGAACCAGATCCAGAACAGGCTGGCGAGGACCGCGCCGATCGCCGCCGACAAGAGGATCCGGATCATCGGCGCTCCGTCATGCCTGGAAGATCGCGGTGAAGCCGGGCTTCATCATCTGCGACAGCCTCAGCACGTCCCAATTGGTCAACCGGATGCAGCCCGAGGATTCGGCTCGGCCGATGGTCTGCGGCTCGTTGGTCCCGTGGATCCCATAATGCTCTTTGGTCAGGTCAAGCCAGGCGACCCCGACCGGCCCGTTGGGCCCGGGCGGGAGGTCGAGCTCCTTATCGGTCTTGGGATTGTTGAGAATATCCGGTTGGTATTTGAACGGCGGCAGGAAGTCGTAGGTCGTTGCCTTCCAGGTGCCGAGCGGAAGCGGATATTCCTTCGAGCCCATTGTCACCGGGAACGCGGCGACGAGCTTGCCGGTCTTGGTTTCAGCGTCTCCAGCATAGACCTTGAGCACGCCGTCGCTCTTGTCGACGATGACATAGTCGCCCTGAGGCTGGTTCGAATCGACGTTGAGGACTCGCATCACGTGCTTCCCGTCGCCGTCCGCACTCGAATAGTCGCCCGTTTGGGCAAGGACATTGGGGAGTCGAAGCGTCTGACCGAGACCGATCAGCTTGTCGGGGCCGTTCAAGGCAACGATCGTCGCCGGGGTCGTATGATAGCGCTCGGCAAGCTTCTCGAGCATGTTGCGATAGCCGAGGAAGTCGAGCTTCGCCTGTTTCTCCGGATCGGACGGGAACGGCAGGACATATTGGCCCCGGACGTCGTCGGGACCGAGCTTGACCATGACCGTCGATGGCCGATTGGCTTCGAGCAGGGCCCGGCGGGTCGGCTGGTCGAGCTCCCCGCTGACCTTGAGCCCGCGCGATTCCTGGAAGCTGCGCAGCGCAAGGCGGAAGCTCTCGCCCTTCTTCCCGTCGATCACGCCGGGCGAGAAGCCGTGAGCGCTCATCAGCACCTGGGCGTGGAACAGTGTCCCGTCGATCGGCGAGCCCTCGGTTCCAGGCGGAACCCAACTCGAGGCCGCCGACTGGTCATTAGCGGGCGAGGCCTGGTTCTGGGCGATCGCGGCGGCGGCGGTTACGGACGCTGCGGCAAGGCAGGCAATAGACAGGGTACGCAAGGTCACTCTCCAAACTGAAATATGGTTCTAGTGACGGAACGACGAAGCGAAGAAGAGTATCCCCGGCGCCTGGGTTTTCGCTAGCCGGCAGCGGCCTCGGCTATGGCGATCGTCAGCGGGTCGGCGCGAGACCGGTCGAACGTGGTGAAAAAGGGAATGGTGATCCGGAGCCCGCTTTCGACGCGGACGACGCCATGCTCATGGTGGAAGCCGCCGGTCATCGAGATGAGCGTTCCCGTGCTGGGCTTCAACAGCACGTCCTGGGCGGTGAGGTAGAGCGAGCCGCCTTCGAACGCGTCGTTGAGGTACAGCACGCCCGAAAGGTCGCGATAGGCGAGCTCGTGCGGATGGCCGTCGGGATAAGCGTTGTCGGCGTGCGGCGGCATGAACAACCCGGCCTTCCAGCTCATCATGTGCAGGCCGTCGGGATAGACTGACACCTTGAGCTTCCAAAAGGCGTGCATCTCCTTGAGGCAGCGGCCCATTGCCGCAATCATCACCGCGGCCGCCTCGGGCCGGTGTTTGAGGACGTCGGCGTACCAAATCCCGCGCTTGTCCCAGAAGGACGCGACGTCGGACGCGCCGAACACCAGCTCCTGCAATTCCTCGAAGGTGCGGACGAGGAGCTCGGACTCGGCCTGCCCGACGAGATTGTCGGCAATCAGGAAGTCGAGCCCCATGGCCTCTGCCTCCGCCTGGGTCGACACCGTCCGGGTGTTGGGCCCCGGTGTGAATCGACCCTCCGAATCCATCCGCGAGCGGTTGGCGATGTCGACCCGACCCGAAAAAGTCGGGATGGTGGTGAGCGGGCTGTCGTCGGCCCAGCGCGGGTCGCTTGCGCCGGTGACTAGAGTTCCGGCGCCTACCGGTTGTTCCGGAGCGCGCTGTTCGGGGGCGGGCTGCTCCGACACAGGCTGCGCCGCCGGGGCCGGGCGCGGCGGGCGCTTGTCGATCGGCTCGTTCAGCCGAAGCTTGTTCAAATGTTCGGGCGCGAGGACCCCGTCGGGGTGGCGCCCGACGAAATAGTGGCGCTGCCACGCTTCCTTGATCGCATCCGGGTCGCCGGCCTTGATCCGCTCCATGAACGCGGTGCGGGTATCGCGGAACTGGTTGTGGCGCTGCTCGAGCGAGGAATCGTCGGCGAGCCGGTGGATCTGGAGCTCGGTATCGGACAGCGCGCTTTTGGCCACCGGAAAGAAGAAGCAGAACGGCTCGCCTTCCTCGAAGCGGGTGACTCCGGGCTGGAGCAGCTGCCAGTTCATCGTGAACGGATAGGGCAGCCAGTCGCTTTCAATGACCCCGGTGAGCGGCGAGGCGGTCGGCTTGGGGTCGTTGAACGGACCGGTCGCGAGGATTTGCCAATCGGGCTCGGTCTCGATCACATAATCGAGGTGGAAAGTGATGATCCCGCGCGAGAAATTGGAGCGGCAGAAATGGTCGACCGGGGCTCCTCCGGGAAGGTCCTTGAGACCGATCACCTCGATATCCTCGACCGTCATTCCGCCATTCCAGCGGATTTCGAGCGGGATCGGGCACAGGACTTCCCAGCCGTAGGCGTTGGCGATCGACAAGGGCAGGCAGCGATAGGCGTGGCGGTCCGGAAAATCGTCCATCCACTGGCGCTTCGACCGGGCCGGCCGGACCAACGGCGGGTGCTCCGTCAAGGCGTGCAGCTTGACCACCATCGGCGCCTCGCGCGCGGCGGTTTTGGCGCGCTTACCCGGTTTGGTCGGGTCGAAATCGGCCAAAGCTGCTCTCTCCTTTGCCGCTAGCCTAGTCGTTACCGAGCACGTCGCCAAACGCCCGGACTGCGGCGCCCGTATCTTCCTTGCCCCACACCGCCTGGCAAACGGCGACGAAATCGGCGCCCGCATCGATCAGAGGAGTTCGCATTTTTGGGCGTGATCCCGCCGATCGCGACGCACGGAATTTCGAACAGCGTCGACCACCAGGCCAGGATCGACGGGTCCGGCCGATAGTGGCTCGGCTTGGTGGTGGTCTCGTAGAAGGCCCCGAACGCGACATAATCGGCCCCCTGCTCGCCCGCCTCCATCGCGAAATGACGGCTGTCGTGGCACGTCCGGCCGATCTGCGCCTCGGGGCCGAGGATCGCTCGGGCCTCGGCGATCTCGCCGTCCGACTGGCCGAGGTGGACCCCGTCGGCGCCGAGGCGCTTGGCCAGCGCGATGCTGTCGTTGACGATGAACGCGACTTCGGCATCGGCGCAAATCCGCTGCAGGGGCTCGGCGAGGCGGGCGAGCTCATGCTCGTCGACGTCCTTCACCCGAAGCTGGAAGGCGGTCGCGACTCCGGGCTCGACCGCGGCCTTTAGCCGATCGGGAAAATGACCGCCCACCTCCTGCGGGCTGATCAGGTAAAGCGAGCAGCTTTGCGCGCGTTTGGGCCGGAAAATCGCCGCTTCGTCATTCATTGGCCGCTCATTAGCGATGGCGCAGCTTTGGGCAATGCGAATGCTCGTCTCCGCTTTGCTGCTCGCCGGCTCCGCGCCGCTTGCCGCGCAATCGGTCGCGGTCGCCACGACCAGCGGCGGAGCCCAAAGCCGAAGCTCGGTCACGGTCACCGCGGCGTTCGGCCGGGCAGTCCGGATCAACCACATGATCCTTCGCCCGGTGACGATCGTCCAGGACAGCCGCTGCCCGGCCAACGCCAATTGCGTGTGGGCCGGTCAGCTCATCGTCGATTTCGAGAATGCCGGACGCGCGCGAATCCGGCTCGAGCAGGGCAAGCCGCTGGCGATTTCCGGCGGAAGGCTGACCCTGGTCGGCTCAAGCCCGCAGCCGGTCGCTGGCCGCAAAATTCCGCCGCAGGCCTATCGCTTCCAGCTGCGTTTCGAGCGGCCCTAGGCCGGGACCGGTGCCATCGATGCTTTGTGAATCTCGTCGATGGCTGTGCCGAGCGTCCGGTCGAACTCGGAGTCGTCCTGGTCGTGGCGAAGGTCGGCGAGAAGTGCGCGGCTGAAGCTCGCGATCATGCCGGGGTTGCGGGCGAGCTCGCGGCACGCCTCCTCGCGGCTAAACCCGCCCGACAGCGCGACCAGCCGAAGCACCTTCGGGTGGTGGACCAAGGGCTCGAACAGGCCCGGCTCGGCCGGGATCGACAGCTTGAGCATCACCTGCTCGCCTTCGCGGATCGCCTGTAGCGCATTGAGCAGCTCGTCGAGGAGGATGCGGTCGGCCTCGGCCCGCTCAGGGCTCTTGATGTTCACCTCGGGCTCGATGATCGGGACCATTTCGTGATCGAGCACGCGCCGGGCAACGGCAAACTGCTGGACGACCGCGTCTTCGATGCCCCTGGGATTGGCGAGATTGATCACGGAGCGCTCCTTGGTCCCGAACACGCCCAGCGCCTTCGAGCGTTCGAGCAGGGCATCGAGCTCGGGCATCGGCTTCATCAGCTGCACGCCATTGGCCTCGTCCTCGAGCCCCTTGTCGATCTTGATGAACGGAACCACGCCCTTGTCGATCAGGGCCTGAGGGACCGGCGTTCCGCCGACTTCGCCGTCCATCGTCCGCTCGAACAGGATCGCGCCCAAAATCTTGCCGCTTCCAAAGCACGGCGCGGAGATGATCCGCGAGCGCATCTTGTGGATGAGGTCGAACATTTCCTCGTCGCTCGACCATTCATCGCCCCGATAGCCGTAGCCCTTGAGCGCCTTCGGGGTCGATCCGCCGCTCTGGTCGAGCGCGGCGATGAAGCCGTCCCCGCTCGCAATCCTCTCACGCATGTCGTCCTTGGTCATCTTGCCTGTCCTAATGCTGCTGGAGCGCCGCCACTCCGGGCAGCGTCCGTCCTTCCATCCACTCGAGAAACGCCCCGCCCGCGGTCGAGACGAAGCTGAAATCCTGCGCCACCCCGGCATGGTTGAGGGCAGCCACCGTGTCACCGCCGCCGGCGACCGACACCAGGCCGCCCTCCTTGGTGAGCGCCGCAGCGGTCCGCGCGAGCGCAACGGTCGCAGCGTCGAACGGAGGCGTCTCGAACGCGCCCAGCGGCCCGTTCCAGACGAGCGTGCGGCAGGTCTTCAGCACATCGCCAAGGGCCTCGACCGCCGCAGGGCCGATATCGAGGATCATCTCGTCCTGCGCGACCTCGTGCACGTTGCAGGTCCGGACGCTCGGCGGATTGGGCCCGAATTCCTTGGCCACGACCACGTCATAAGGAAGGTGAATGGTGCATCCAGCCTTTTCGGCGCGTTCGAAGATGCTCTCGGCTTCGCCCAGCAAGTCCTTCTCGTAGAGCGATTTTCCCACCTCGATGCCGCGTGCCGCGAGGAACGTATTCGCCATTCCACCGCCGATGATCAGATGATCGACCTTGCCGATGAGGTGCCCGAGGACTCCTAGCTTGGTCGAGACCTTGGCTCCGCCGACCACCGCCGCGACCGGCCGCTCGGGATTGCCGAGGGCGCGCTCGAGCGCTGTCAATTCCGCCTCCATCGCCCGGCCGGCGAAGCTCGGCAGGAGATGCGCGATGCCCTCGGTCGAGGCATGGGCTCGGTGCGCGGTCGAGAAAGCGTCGTTGACGTAGAAATCGCCGAGCGCCGCCATGCCGCGCGCAAGCTCCGGGTCGTCGGTTTCCTCACCCACATGAAAGCGCGTGTTCTCGAGCACTCCGATATTGCCGGGGAGCATGATCGTGACTGCGCGCTCGGCCTCGGGGCCGACGCAATCCTCGACGAACCGCACCGATCGGCCGCTCAATTGGGCGAGCGGCCGCACCAGCTGAGCGGTTGACATGTCCGGGCGGTTCTCTCCCTTGGGCCTGCCGAAATGCGACAAGAGAAGGACTTTCGCGCCCTTGTCCGACAGTTCGAGCACTGTCGGCAGCAACGCCCTCAGGCGCGTATCGTCGGCGACCGATGCGCCGTCCATCGGCACGTTCAAGTCGACCCGGACGAGCACGCGCTTCCCGGTAAGGTCATCGGGAAGGTCGTCGAGGGTACGAAAGCCGGTCACTCGGCGCGTCTACCCCAGCCGCGCGATTACGGAGGCTGTGTCGACCATGCGGTTCGAAAAGCCCCACTCATTGTCGTACCAGCTAACCACGCGGACCAGCTTGCCCTCGATCACCGCGGTCTCGAGGCTGTCGACGGTCGAGCTCGCCGGCGAGCCGTTGAGGTCGACCGAGACCAGGGGTTCGTCGGTATAATCGAGCACGCCCTTCAGCGGGCCGGTCTCCGCCGCCGCCTTCAGCGCGCCGTTGATCTCGTCGCGGCTGGTGTCGCGCCCGGGGGTGAAGGTCAGGTCGATCAGGCTGACGTTGGGCGTGGGCACGCGGATCGCGGAGCCATCGAGCTTGCCCTTCAGTTCGGGCAGCACCTCGCCGACCGCGCGGGCGGCGCCGGTGGTGGTCGGGATCATGCTCATCCCCGCGGCCCGGGCCCGGCGCATGTCGCTGTGCACCTGGTCGAGGATTTTCTGGTCGTTGGTGTAGGCGTGGATGGTGGTCATCAGCCCGCGTTCGATCCCGACGAGGTCGTTCAGCACTTTGGCGACCGGAGCGAGGCAGTTGGTGGTGCAGCTCGCGTTGCTGACGATGGTGTGCTCGGCCGTGAGCTTGTCGTGGTTGACGCCGTAGACGACGGTGAGGTCAGCGCCCTTGGCCGGGGCCGAAATGAGCACCCTTTTGGCGCCGGCCTCGAGATGCTTCTGGCCGCCCGCGCGGTCGGTGAAGAAGCCGGTGCATTCAAGTGCGAGCTCAACCCCCATCTCCCGGTGCGGAAGCTTGGCCGGATCGCGCTCGGCGGTGACCCGAATCCGCTTTCCGTCGACGATCATCTCATCGCCCTCGGCGCTTACCTCGCCCGGCCAGGCGCCGTGAATGCTGTCGCGCTTGAACAGCATCGCATTGGCCTTCGCGTCGGCAAGGTCGTTGATCGCAACCAGCTCGAGCCCGTGATCGTCGCGGCTCAAAAGCGCCCGGGCGACGAGGCGGCCGATCCGGCCGAAACCGTTGATTGCGACTTTGGTCATGCAATGGTCCTTGTTTTCATGAAATCGGTGATCGCTTCGGCGATCTTGGGCGGGGTCAGCCCGAAGAATTCATAAGCGTCCTTGGCCGGCGCCGAGACACCATAGCGATCGATGCCGATCCGGAGGCCGTGAAGCCCAACATAGCGCTCCCACCCGAAGGTGGCGCCCGCCTCGATCGACACGCGCAGGATCTCGCGGTTGGAGACGTCGGGAAGAATGTCCTCGCGATAGGCCTGCGGCTGCGCGTCGAATAGTTGCGTGCATGGCATGGAGACGACATCGGCGCCGATCCCCTGCGCTTCAAGCAGGTCCGCGGCGGCAAGCGCGATCTCCACTTCCGAGCCAGTCGCGACCAGGATGGCCTTGCGCGGCGCGGAAGCTGCCCTGAGGCGGTAGGCGCCCTTGGCGCAAAGATTGCCGTCCGCCTTCTCAGTCCGCACGGCCGAGAGGTTCTGCCGAGTGAGCGCGAGGATGCTCGGACGCTCCGAGGCCAGCGCCAGCGCCCAGCATTCGGCGGTCTCGACCGCGTCGGCCGGGCGGTAGGTCAAAAGGCCCGGAATCGCCCGAAGGCTCTGGAGATGCTCGATCGGCTGGTGGGTCGGCCCGTCCTCGCCAAGCCCGATCGAATCGTGAGTCATCACGTAGATGACGCGGGCGCGCTGCAGCGCCGAGAGGCGGATCGCGGGCCGCGCATAATCGGTGAAGACCAGGAAGGTGCCGCCGTAGGGGATGACTCCGCCGTGCAGCGCCATGCCGTTCATCGCCGCGGCCATGCCGAACTCGCGGATGCCGTAATAGATGTATCGCCCGGCATAATATTCGGCGGTCAGCGGCTCGAGGCCCTTGGTCTTGGTGTTGTTGGAACCGGTAAGGTCGGCCGAGCCGCCGATGGTGGCGGTGACCACCGGGTTGATCTTTTCTAGCGCCATTTCCGACGCCTTGCGGGTCGCGACCGTGGGCTTGGACGCGACCAGCTCGTCGACATAAGGCGCAAGCCAGCTCTCGTCGGCCCTGCCCTCGATGCGGGCGAGGAAATCGGCTTTTTTCGTGCTTGCATCGAGGCGCTGGTTCCACTCACCGTGGGCTGTCTCGCCGCGCTTGCCAATGGCCAACCAGGCTTGCCGGATATCGTCCGGTATCTCGAATGGCGGCGAAGTCCAGCCGAGCGTCTCTCGGGCGCGGGCGACCTCCTCCGCTCCGAGCGCGGAGCCGTGGGTCGCGGCGGTCCCCTGCTTTTCCGGAGCTCCGAAGCCGATGATCGTCCGGCAGCGCACCAGGCTCGGTCGCGGGTCGGCGGCTGCCTCGGTCAGCACCCGGTCGACATCGGCGAAATCGAGCCCGTCGCATTCGACCGTATGCCAGCCCATCGCCTGGTAGCGCGCCACAATGTCCTCGTCGCGCGACAAATCGGTCGAGCCGTCGATGGTGATCCGATTGTCATCCCACAGCACGATCAGCCGGCCGAGCTTCAAATGGCCGGCGAGCCCGATCGCCTCATGGTTCACGCCCTCCATCAGGCAGCCGTCGCCGGCGACCACCCAGGTGCGGTGGTCGACCAGATCGTCGCCATAGACGGCGTTGAGGTGGCGCTCGGCAATCGCCATGCCGACGGCCATCGCCAGGCCCTGGCCGAGCGGGCCGGTGGTGACCTCGACCCCGTCGAGCTCGAAATTCTCGGGGTGGCCAGCGCACGGGCTTCCGAGCTGGCGGAAGTTCCGGATTTCATCGATCGTCGGGTGCTCGTAGCCAGTGAGGTAGAGCAGCGCGTAAATCAGCATCGACCCGTGCCCTGCCGATAGGACGAAGCGGTCGCGGTCGGGCCAATGGGGGTCGGCTGAGTCGAACTTGAGATGGCGTGAGAACAGCGCAGTGGCGGCGTCGGCCATGCCCATCGGCATCCCCGGATGCCCGCTGTTGGCGGCTTCGACCGCGTCCATCGCGAGCGCCCGGATGGCATTGGCAAGGTCGCGGTTCGATGGCGGCATGCGGGCTCCGGCAGTTTGGGTCGAGCCGGCCAGTGACTGAACCGGGGCCGGCGCCACGCCCATTAGCCGCCCTGTCGCCCGCGTCAAATCGGCGCCCCTCGCCGCTTGCCCGACTCCATCAAAGCTTCTAGCGATAAGCCATGGACGACAGTGGACTTTCCCAAGCACTGGACCGCGCCGAGCGAGCGCTCAAGCGGATCGAATATGCGCTCGCCGACCGCGGTTCGGCGAAGCCCATGGACGAGGAGCTTCGGGCCAAGGTGCGCGAGGCGGTGGCCGAGCTCGATCAGTTGATTCGCGAGGCGGCCGACTGATGGCGATGGTCGACCTGATGATCGCCGGCCGAAGCTACCAGGTCGCGTGCAAGGAGGGCGAGGAGGAGACCCTGCGCGCCGCGGCGGGGCTGGTCGATGCCAGGAGCCGGGAGGCGGTTGCCGGGCTCGGCACCCTGTCCGAAGCGAGGCAATTCCTGTTTGCGGCGCTGATGCTCGCCGACACCTTGCTCGACCAGCGCCCGGAGGCGGCGGCGCCCCCGCCCCCCGACCCGGCACTCGCGAATCGCGCCAATGCGATGGCCGAACGGCTCGAAGCGATCGCCGATCGGCTTGAGAAAGAGTTGGCCAGCACCTAAGTTGCTTGCGACGGGCACTGCCTGGTGCGCGCCTTTGTGAAAATCCCTGAGGCGATAATGGATCCTGAAGGGAGCTGTCACTGCCCCGGCCAAGGTGGCAACATCGGGGTCGGAAGCACACGGCGCCCACCTGACGTTTTGGCGTCGGAGGATTTTAGGGCAAACGGCCATGGTGGTCCCGTCACCTCCCTCTTTACCCGGTCCTAGCTCGATCTTCGGGCCGGCGATCAAGGACCGCCTGCGCAAAGCCGCGATGATCGCGCGCAAGGGCTTCGTCCAGACCCTCGGCGACGGCGACCGGGCGAGGCTGGAGCAAAAGCTCGCGCGCCATCTCACCGCGGTCCTCGCCGGAGCCCACGTGGTCGGAGGCTATGCCCCAATGGGCAGCGAAATCTCCCCTTTGATTGCGATGGAGGAAGCGCGCGCGGTCGGCTCGATCGTCGCCTTCCCGGCGTTCGACCATCCCGCCAAGCCGTTCCGCTTTCGCGCCGGCGATCCGCTCGAGCCCGGGCCGTTCGGGATCATGCAACCGGATCGAAAGGCGCCGGCGGTCGAACCGGACCTGATTCTCGTGCCGTTGGTTGCGATCGATGCCCGCGGCACCCGGCTGGGACGCGGCAAGGGCCATTATGATGCCGCCCTCGCCCGACTTCGCAAGGGCGGAGCCAAGCTCGTCGGGGTCGGCTGGCCGGGCCAGCTGATCGCCGAAATCATACCCGCCGACGAATGGGACGTGGCGCTCGACGGCTTCGCCTCGCCCAAGGGCCTCACCTGGTTCGACCGCGCATGACCCCACCATCGCCCTCCGCCCGCAAGCTCGCCGGCGCCGTGCTGATTCTTCTGCTCATCGTGGTCTGGGCGGCGTTGGTCGCAAGCCTGTCGAATTTCGTCGGCCGATGGCCGATCCTCGTTCAGGCTGTGTTCTACCTTGTCGCCGGCCTGGCCTGGATCGCGCCGTTAAAACCGCTGATCCGCTGGATCCAGACCGGCCGGCTGAAGAACGAGCCCAGCGGCAAGGATTGAACCGACTGTCTTAGGGAACTATATCACCCCGATGGCACAAGTGCTGGCACCGAACCGCCCGCTCGACGGGATGCGCAGGCGCGCCGCGACCCTGATCGAGTTCGACGCGGCGCTTCGCGCGCTCCAAGCCGGCCGAGGCCGGAGCGATCGCGGTCGCGTCCGTGGTCGGCCTCGGAGCCGGCGCAGTCCTGCTGGTGCCGGCCGATTATTGGACTGACTCACCACCACCGGCCCCTCCCCCAATGCTGGTCAAGCAGGTCGCGCCGGAGCAGGCGCGGATCATCAACGCCGCACTGCCAATCGACGACCAGGCGAACCCCGCAGCCAGGCCTTTCCGTTTTTCGGGCTCCGCCACCGCCCGCGCGCAGGCACTCCAGTGCCTTGCCAGCGCGGTCTATTACGAGGCCGGCAACCAGAACGTCGACGGGGCCCGTGCGGTCGCCCAGGTGGTCCTCAACCGGGTCCGGCACCCGGCTTTCCCGGCCAGCGTCTGCGGCGTGGTCTATCAAGGCTCGACCCGGGTCACCGGCTGCCAATTCACGTTCACCTGCGACGGCTCGCTGGCCCGCCGCCCCGATGCCGGGGGCTGGAGCAGAGCGAAGGCGATTGCCGACGCCGCGCTCAAGGGCGCGGTCTATGCCCCGGTCGGCTGGGCGACCCATTATCACGCCGATTATGTCGTCCCGGTGTGGGCCGCCACGCTCGCCAAGAACGCGGTGGTCGGGGCGCATCTTTTCTATCACTGGGCCGGCGGCTGGGGCCGTCCAAATGCCTTCGACCAGCGCTATCGCGGGCAGGAAGCCAGCGCCGATAGCTTGCGAAGCGCCGCGCTCGCCGTCGAAGCCGCCACCGCCGGAGAGCCGGGCACCGATGCCATTGCCCAGATCGACGCGCTCCCCGGCGCCGAGATCCTGAAAATCACGCCGTCGATGCGCGGCGACAAGCGGGTGGCGGTGCGGTTCAACCAGGTCGCGCGCGAAGCGACCGACAAGGTCGTCCACGAGGAATATGTGAAGAAGGTCGAGGCGACCGACAATCTCCGCTTCGCTTTGTCGGGTGAAGCGACCTCGACCACCGAAGCGCCGCTCGGAAAGCCCCCCGCCAATTAATCGGGGCCGGTTTCAGCCTCCGCAACCCTTGGCGCAAGCCGCATCTCCACCCGGAGCCGGATTCGATCGAGCCGACTGTCGATCGCCAGGCTGTCGCTCGACAGGAGAGCGGCGTCGCTCCAGTGCCTCCGGATCACCGCGACCTCGCGGAACGGCCCCTGGTCGCGCAGAGGGTCGCGGTCCTGGAGAAGGATCACCGCCGCGTCGAAGGCAACGCAGCGGTCGAAGTCCGCGACGCTTCTGGTCCGGCGAAACTCGGCGCGGCACTCCCGGCTTTTCTCCGCCAGCGCCATTTCGTCGCGGTCGCGGAACATCGCCTTGGCCTCGTCAGCCGCTTGCTCGATGACCCTCTGGTCGAGCGGACGCTCGATCAAGCTCGGCTCGCGGTCTCGCCCGAACCCCAACTCGCGGGCGACCTCGGACCCGAGCCGCGCCGGCGCCGTGGCCGGGCCGACCGGTGCCGCCAGTCCGGCAAGCCAAAGGGCAAGGATCGCGCAGCCCAAAAGGACCATCGCGATGATCCACCACCGCCGCCGCGCGGCGATCCTGGCCGGCGAATGACGCAGCTCGACCGCGACGGGGACGAGCGCGCCGGGCCGGAGAGCGCGATAGGCATGGATGACCTCGGCCGCCCGCGCTGAATCGCCGCCCGGGCGGTCCGGGTGATGCTGCTTCATCAGGCGGCGGAAGGCCTCGTCGATCGCGCGGCGGTCCGCTCCGGGCTCGAGCCCGAGGACCTCCAGCGCGCTTCTTATTCCCCCCATCGCATAGGCTCTAGTCGAGGACCGTGCGGGGTGGAAAGTGGCGCGAGTGACGGGACTTGAACCCGCGACCTCCGGCGTGACAGGCCGGCGCTCTAACCAACTGAGCTACACCCGCGTTTTTGCACCAATCATTTGGGCGTGGCGGGCACCTAGGTGGCGGGCTTTTTCGTGTCAACCATCGCCGGCCCCAATTGCCGCCTTTCCTCGATTTCCTCCTCATCGGGATTGCCGACATGGGTCAACGTCCCGTGCTCGAACAGGAAACCGGCGATGTCGGGCGTGCCCGCCGCCGAGAACACCGTTTTCATGATGATCAGCAGCGGGATCGCCAGAAGCGCTCCGACCGTCCCCCACACCCAGGCCCAGAAGGACAAGGCAATGAGGATCGCCAGCGGGCTGACTTCGAGTTGCTCACCCACCACCATGGGGGTGAAGAAATTGGCCTCGACCATGTGGAGGACGATGAACACTGCCGGCGGACCGAGCGCGGTCCAGGCGTCGGGGTAGGTCATCAATCCACCGATGAAGAGAAGGCCGGCGGAAACGATCGGTCCAAGGTATGGGATGTAATTGGCGACCGCGACGATACCGCCCCACATGATCGGCGAATCCATGCCCATGAACCACAAAATGAGCGCGGTCAGCGCGCCCAGCCCGAGATTGATCATGGTGATCGTCGCGATGTAGGTTGAGGTCGCGTCGACCACCTCCTCGATCACCCGCGCGGTAGTCAGCGCCCCCTCGAAGCTGCCGCGGCTGACGATCGTTTGCTTGCGCATTCGGGTCCAGCCGGCAAGGAAGAAGAAGATCACCAGCAGCGCGAAGAACAGCTGGATCATCAAGTGCGGCGCAGAGGTCGTGATCAGCCCCATCATGCTGTTTGGGTTCTCGATCCTAACCGCGCGAGTCCCGCCTTGGCTGAACTCGATCTGCGCGGCGATCCGCGAGACATAGGTGTCGAGGTTCTTGTAGAGGTCGAGGAGTGGCTCGAGCGCGGCGCGGACCTTGTCGATCCGCTGCGGCACCTGCGCGATCCAGTCGATCGCGGGGATGACGATGGAACCTATGACGAAGGTCATTGCGGCCAGGAACACGATCACGCACAAGCCGGCCGACAATTTCGAAGGAAGGCCGTGGCGCTCAAACCATTGCAGCATCGGGACAAGGGCGATGGCGATCACCAGTGCGGCGGTGACCGGCATGAAGAACTCGGCGCCCGAGCGGAGTGCGAAAGGGAAACCGATTGCCGTGGCAATCCCTGCAATCAGCGTCAGCGAGGCCAGCAGGCGGTCGCGCTTGATCGTGATCCCCTCGGCGGCCGCGAGGACCTCCTCGCTCGGTTCCGCCGGGGTGCGCGGGCGCTTGGTCTTGCCGTTCATGGCCGCGACCATATCGCCGGTCCCGCTAGCCCGCTAGCGGCGTTCGAGCACGATCAGAAGGAAAGTGGTGCCCCTGGTCCGACTCGAACGGACACTCCGGTTAAAGAACTCGATTTTGAGTCGAGCGCGTCTACCATTCCGCCACAGGGGCACGCGGCGCCTAGCTAGGGGCAGGTAGCGCGGTAGGCAAGCGGTCGGCGCTTATGTCAGCTTTGGGTGGGAAGAGGACGCTTTGCTGACGTGCTCACGGCCGCGGACCAGGCTGAGGAGACCTAACCCACGGCGAACCAAAGGACGGTAACCACGAGCGCAACCAGAAAGTAGGCGAAGAGAGCTACTGCAGTGGACGCAATAAGAGGGTCTACGGCAGCCCCCCAGGCAAGGGTAAAACTTCCTAGTATGAATACGTACCCGACGGCGCCGACCAACCCGTCCGTCCATCTCACTCTCTCCCGAAGCACCTCTCGCCCATCTATGTTCAGCACAACTCCCTTAAGTCCCGACGTGGCCTCTCCGCTCATGAACAGGTCTGCCTCATGCTCACCCTCGGAAGCGGGCAGCCGGAACCTATGGTGTTCGTGCATCAGGCCAGCAGGGCTACGAGACACCGTGCGGCCGTTCACCTTCACCACTTGGAAGATCAGTCGATTTACGTGTCGCACAGTGAAGGCGCTGCTGCAGAGTTGAAGCCTTATTCTGACATTGAAGGTGTACTTGCTCGCACTTAGGACCTCCGCCGAAGTGGATGGCGTCGTGGCAGGGACGCGAGCGGGAGCGACTTGTGCTCTGTGACCCGATGGTGTTGTCTTTTCATCTTTCAGTATGCCCACCAGCCCCGATATCGCCGTGGAGGCCGAAACCCCGTCCCAGTCGGTGAGGTCCAGCGTTTGAATGCGTCGAAACTCAAGAGGTATCCTCGTCGGCTCGATTAGCACCGGCACTAGCACTCGGCGCTCCAGCCCTTCGCCAGCTTCTGCTCTCACCCACTGGGAAGCGGACGCCGCTGGTGACCAGACTACGATGACCTTGTCCGCGTTTGACAACGCCTCCTCGATTGCGTCGTCATAGTGGGAACCCGCTACGAGCCTATCGTCGACCCAGACGTCCAGACCGGCCTGTTCCAATGCATTTCTGAGTGCCGATACAGTCGAGCGATCTTCGCGCGCGTAGCTGATGAAAACGTGCCCCACCGTTACAGATTAGCGTTCAGCTTAATGTCTGCAATGGGTCGAAAGCTGACATTAATTGCGCGGCGGCGGGCGGCGATAGCTCAAGGCCTCGGCGACATGGATCCGTCCGACCGTTTCGGCCCCTGCCAGATCGGCGATCGTCCGGGAGACGCGAAGCACGCGATGGAAGCCGCGCGCACTGAGCCGCATCGCCGTCGCGGCGTCGGCAAGCAGCTTGCGGCCCGGCTCATCGGGGGTGGCGATGCGGTCGAGCAGCTCGCCGTCGGCCTCCGCGTTGGTGCGGGCGCCCGAACCGTTGAATTGTCGCGACTGGACGTCGCGGGCTTGAGCGACGCGCCTGCCGACCTCGGCGCTGCCCTCCGCGGGCG
The DNA here is from genome assembly GCA_963722545.1 of uncultured Alphaproteobacteria bacterium. Taxonomy (GTDB): domain Bacteria; phylum Pseudomonadota; class Alphaproteobacteria; order Sphingomonadales; family Sphingomonadaceae; genus Sphingomicrobium. Next base: position 123,830 of record CAVRMK010000005.1, on the reverse strand, counting down.
GTGGAAGGCTGAGGTCGGCCGCGGCCACCCCCGGCACCTCGACGTGAAGGTCGATGCGGTCGAGCAATGGCCCGGAAACGCGCGCCTGATAGTCGGCGGCGCAGCGCGGCGCGCGGCTGCACGCGAGCGCCGGGTCGCCGAGGTGGCCGCAGCGGCACGGGTTCATCGCCGCGACCAGCTGGACTCGCGCCGGAAAGGTTACGTGGGTGTTGGCCCGAGCGACGCTCACTTGCCCCGTCTCGAGCGGCTGGCGGAGCGAATCGAGCACCTGGCGCTGGAATTCGGGAAGCTCGTCGAGGAACAGGACGCCGAGATGCGCGAGGCTGATCTCTCCCGGCCGCACCTTGAGACCGCCGCCGACCAGCGCGGGCATCGAGGCGCTGTGGTGCGGTGAGCGGAACGGTCGGCGGCGGCGGATCTTTCCGTCGCCGAGCTCGCCCGCGACCGAGGCAACCATCGACACTTCGAGCGCCTCGGACGGAGTCAGCGGCGGAAGGATTCCGGGGAGACAGGCGGCGAGCAGCGATTTGCCGGCACCCGGCGGCCCGCTCATCAGCAAATTGTGGCCCCCGGCCGCGGCGATTTCGAGCGCGCGCTTGGCCACCTCCTGTCCTTTGACCTGCGCCAGATCGGGACCTCCCTCTCGGCTTTCAGCCTCGACCGCGGCCGGGCGCGGCACCAGGGCGCTACCTTTGAGATGCGCAAGCAAGGCAAGTAGGTCGGGCGCCGCGACGACGTCGAGCTCTCCCGCCCAGGCGGCCTCGGCCCCTTGCACCGCCGGGCAAATCAGCCCCTTGTCGAGCCCCGAGGCGTGAAGCGCGGCGAGGAGCACGCCCGGCGACGGCGCGATCCGGCCGTCGAGGCTGAGCTCTCCGACCACGATATAGTCCGCCAACGTCTCGCGGTCCGCCGCGCCCAGGGCCGCGAGCAGGCCGAGCGCGATCGGAAGGTCGAAATGCGACCCCTCCTTGGGCAGATCCGCGGGCGAAAGGTTGACGGTGATCCGCTTGGGCGGGAGCGCCAACCCGATCGCCGAGAGCGCCGCGCGCACCCGCTCGCGGCTCTCGGCCACCGCTTTGTCAGGCAAGCCCACGATGATGAAGGCCGGCAAGCCAGCGGACAGCTGAACCTGGACCTCGACGGCCCGAGCCTCGAGCCCGAGATAAGCGACAGTGGCGACGGTCGCGGCCATCAGGCCCCGCCCCCCAAGCGACCAACAATGATCAGACGTCCCCCTAGCTCGGCGCAACCAAGCTAGCCCGAGCGCGGGCCGCGCCGCAAGGCGCTTGCGCGTCGCCTGTGCCGGGACCATTTAGCCAAGCGATCATGATCACGCGCAAACAATGGAACGAGTTCACCGACCTGCCCGCGGTCCAGTGGACGATGTTCGGGATCGGGCTGGTGCTGGTGCTGGTCTCGCCCCTGCTCGGAGCGCTTCCCGGACCGGGCGGGGTCATCGTGTTCGGCTTAGGGCTCGGCCTGATGCTCAAGACCAGCATGTGGGCAAAGCGGCACTATGTGCGGTTCAAGAAGTGGCAACCAAAGATCGCACGCTGGACCGACTGGGGACTGATGCGCAAGAGCGCCAAGCGCCGCGAGGCGATCCGAAAGGAGCGCAAGGCGATGGGCTGCCCGGTCCCGCCGGACGAACGCGATCCCGGAGCGATCGACGCGGCGCTCCCAGCTCCTCCGGTTGACCGTTCGATCAACGTCCGCCCGGATGGGTGCGGCGATTGACTTTCAGCGACCCCTCCACTATCGGCGCGGCCAACAAAGGCTGCCCCGAACGGCGGCCCTTTTTCTTTTAGATTTTGAGGCATGAGCGATGAAGCGCACCTTCCAGCCGAGCAATCTCGTCCGCGCGCGGCGCCACGGGTTCCGTCACCGCAGCGCAACTCCGGGCGGCCGCAAGATCCTGAACGCCCGCAGGGCTCGCGGCCGCAAGAAGCTCAGCGCCTAGTCACGCTGCGCAAGCGCGCCGATTTCCTGGCGGCCAACGCCGGGAAGCGCGCCCCCACTCCCGGTTTCGTCTTGCTCGTCCGCAATCGCGAGGATCGCGACCCAGCGATTCGCGTCGGCTTCACCGTTACAAAAAAGATCGGCGGAGCGGTCGTCCGCAACCGGATGAAGCGACGCTTCCGGGCGCTCGCCCGCGAACTCCTGCCGACCGAGGGAATCGCCGGCGCCGACCATGTAATGATCGGCCGCTCGGGCGGAATCGAACGCGACTTCCAGCAGCTTCGAAGCGACTTGTCGGGTGCGCTTGGGAAGGTCCGCGGGAAATGATCGACAAGGCGATGATTGCGATCGCGCGCGGCTGGCAGAAAGGCCCGAGCCGAGTGCTTCCGCCAAGCTGCCGCTACCAGCCGAGCTGTTCAGCCTATGCGATCACCGCAATCCAGCGCTATGGCGCGCTTCGCGGGGGATGGCTGGCACTGAAACGAATCCTGCGTTGCCACCCGTGGGGCGGCCAAGGCCCCGACCCGGTCCCCTGATCCGGCCCAATGAGTGAGGTTAGACGTTGAGCGACAATCGCAACCTGTTCCTGGCCGTGATCCTGTCAATGCTCGTGCTGTTCGGGTGGAGCTGGGCGAGCGAGAAGTTTTTCCCGACACCCGAGCCTGCCGGCAGCGCCACTGCCGAGGCCCCGCCCGCGCAGCAGGCCGCGCCGTCAGTGACCCCGGGAGACGTCCCAACTCCGGCCGCCTCGGCTCCCACGCGCTTGCGGAGCCGGGCCCAGGTCCTCGCCTCGACCCCGCGGGTGAAGATCGACACCCCCAGCCTGCAGGGTTCGATCAACCTCGTTGGCGCCCAGATCGACGACCTCCTGCTCAATTCGCACCGCGCGCGGCTGGCCGAGGATTCGCCACCCGTGCGCTTGTTCTCGCCGCTCGGAGCGCGCGATTCGCGGGTTGCTTCGTTCGGCTGGGTTGGCCCCACCGGCTATATCCCGACGCTCGAGACACGCTGGACAGCCGATTCCAACCTGCTCGCGCCCGGGCGCCCGGTAACCCTCACGACCCAGCTTCCGACCGGCATGCGCTATGCGATCCGGATCGGCGTCGACGACGGCTATCTGTTCACCGTTCGCCAGAGCGTCACCAACGGCACCGCCGCGCCGGTCTCGGTCCGGCCGGTCGGTCTGATCAGCCGCTCGGGCAAGTCCGCCGATGTGTCGATCTGGACCCACCACGTTGGACCGATCGGCGTGTTCGACGGCTCGGCGGACTATGATGTCGATTGGGAGACTCTCGACGACGGCGCGCAGAAGACTTACGCCAACGTGCCCGGCTGGCTCGGCTTCACCGACAAATTCTGGCTCGCCGCGCTAGCCCCCGAAGGGCCGATGAACGCCGGATTCCGCCGCGGCCGAAGCGGCGGGTACCAGGCCGATTATGTGCTTGGCCCGGTCGACCTCGCGCCCGGCGAGAGCGCCGCGACCGATACCCGGCTGTTCGCCGGCGCCAAGGAGAAACTGTGGCTCGACCGCTACGAGCAGGCGGGGATCACCAAGCTCTCGAAGTCGATCGACTGGGGCTGGTTCGAATGGTTCATGCGACCGATTTTTGCGCTGCTGTTGTTCCTGTTCAAGCTGACCGGCAATTTCGGGCTCGCGATCATCGGCCTGACCCTGATCGTCCGAATCATCATGTATCCGATCGCCAACAAGCAGTTCGCGTCGATGGCGGCGATGCGAAAGATCCAGCCCAAGCTCAAGGCGGTGCAGGAGCGGTTCAAGGACGATCGCCAGCGCCAGCAGCAGGAAATTCTGAAGCTCTACCAGCAGGAAAAAATCAATCCGGCCGCGGGCTGCCTTCCGCTCCTCCTCCAGATCCCGGTCTTCTACGCGCTTTACAAGGTGCTGACGGTCAGCGTCGAAATGCGCCACCAGCCGTTCGTCCTGTGGATCAAGGATTTGTCCGCGCCCGACCCGCTGACCCCGGTCAATTTGTTCGGGCTACTCGACTTCACTCCCCCCGCGATCCTCGCCATCGGCGTGCTTCCGATCATGGTCGGCTTCACCCAGTGGCTGACGATGAAGCTCAACCCGCAGCCGATGGACCCGGTGCAGGCGCAGATTTTCGCGTGGATGCCGTGGGTGCTGGTCATCGTCATGGCGCCGTTCGCGGCCGGACTGCAGCTCTACTGGATGACCAACAACGTCCTCTCGATCGCCCAACAATGGTGGCTTTACCGTCGCTACGGCCTGCACCTCAGCGACACCCACCCGGTCGAGACATGATCAGCGGGCGCGACGACCCGATCGAGGAACAGGCCCGCAAATTGTTCGCCGGGCCGGTGACCTTCCTGAAGTCCGCGCCCGGGCTCCAGTTCCTGCCCGACCCGACGGTTCCGGAAATCGCCTTCGCCGGGCGGTCGAACGTCGGGAAGAGCTCGCTCCTCAACGCGCTCACCAACCGCAAGAGCCTGGCTCGGACCTCGAACACGCCGGGCCGGACCCAGGAGCTCAATTTCTTCGAGGTCGGCGAGCCGCTCCAGCTCCGTCTGGTCGACATGCCCGGCTACGGATTCGCCGAGGCGCCGAAGGACCTGGTCAAGCGGTGGAAGCGTTTGATCAACGACTATCTGCGCGGCCGCGCGGTGCTGAAGCGCACCCTGGTGCTCGTCGACGGGCGCCACGGCCTCAAGGATGTCGACCGCGAGGTCATGGAGATGCTCGACCAGTCGGCGGTGAACTATCAATTGGTTCTGACCAAGTCGGACAAGGTAAAGCCGACCGAGTTCGCGGCGACCAGGGGAACGGTCGAGGCCGAGGCCCGCCGCCACCCCGCGGCGCACCCCGAGGTTCTTGCAACCTCGAGCGAAACCGGTGAGGGGATTGCCGCGCTCCGAACCGCCGTCCTCGCCGCGGCCCTCGCATAAGGATCCAGGCCCTTGCTCAAGATCGTCATCGGCAACCGCGCTTATTCGAGCTGGTCGATGCGCGGCTGGCTCGCGGTCCGGCAGTCGGGCGAGGAGTATGAGGAGCTGGTCGTCCCGATATTCGACGAGGATTGGGAAAAGACCCGCAAGGGCGACGAGTTCGCTCCCGGCGGCGGCAAGGTGCCGGTGCTGTGGGACGGCGAATGCGTCGTCTGGGACAGCCTCGCGATCATCGACTTCCTCGCCGACCGCGTCGGCCGTGACAAATTCTGGCCGCGCGCCGACGATGCCCGCGGGATGGCCCGATCAATGGCCGCGGAAATGCACTCGAGCTTCTCGGCGCTGAGAAGCGAGCTTCCGATGAACGTCCGCCGCACCTACCCACCCAAGGACTTGAGCGAGAAGGTGGTGGTAGACATCGACCGGATCCTCCAGCTGTGGGCGCAGGCGCGCGCGCGCTTTGGCGGGACCGGCGAGTTCCTGTTTTCCGAATGGGGCGCGGCCGACATCATGTACGCTCCGGTCGTCACCCGCTTCATTACCTATGGAGTGCCCGTCCCGGCCTTCGCAGCCTCCTACATGAAGGCCGTCCTCTCCCACCCCCATGTCAGCGAATGGATCGACAAGGCGCAGGACGAGCCGTGGGTGGTCGAGCATTACGAACAGGACGGCGCTGCGCCTCAGTAAGGCGTCCCGTCCTTGTGGCGATAGCTTCCGTCGGACTCGAAGCGCATGTCGATGTCCGAATATTCGCCCCAGGTGCGGGTCCCGCCGCCGACGCAGAGGAAGCGGCACGGCTCTTCGCTCTCGTTGATCAGATGGTGGCCGTTGGGCACGCCCTTGGGCCAGGAAACCATGTCGCCGGCCCTGACAATCGTCCGCCCCTCGTCCTCGACCATGACCGCCTCGCCCTCGAGCATCACCAGGAACTCGTCCTCGCCGTCGTGCCAGTGGCGCTGCGACGACCAGGCGCCGGCCTCGAGGACCACCTCGCTGACCCCGAAGTCGACCAGGCCGGTGGCCGGGCCAAGCCTTCGGAAGCGGCGCCCGCGGACCGGCTCATCGAACGGCTTGGGATAGGAGCTGCCGCTCATCTGCGGGATCGCGTCGAAGTCAATCTTGGGCATTGCCGGTTCCTTTGCTAGTCGCCGCTAATGACGGTCGACCCCATCGCGCTTGCAATCGATCTGATCAACTGCCCGAGCGTCACTCCGGCGCGGGGCGAAGTGTTCGACGTGCTCGAGCAGGCGCTTTCGCCGCTCGGGTTCCAGGTCCATCGCTGGGTGATGGGCGAGCCGCCCGACGGCCCGACCGAGAATCTGGTGGCGACCCGAACGCTCGGCGAGGGCCCGCATTTCGGCTTTGCCGGCCATCTCGACGTCGTTCCGCCCGGGGAGGGCTGGGACGGTAACGCGTTCGAGGCTACGATCGAGAACGGAATCCTGACCGGGCGCGGCGCCAACGACATGAAGAGCGCGATCGCCGCCTTCGTCGCCGCGGTGTCGAGGATCGAGCAGACCCGCGGCACCCTCTCCTTCCTCATCACCGGCGACGAGGAAGGCTTCGCGGCCTTCGGCACGCCGCGGATCATCGACTGGCTCAATCAACGGGCGATCCGTCCCGACATGATCCTGATCGGCGAGCCGACCTCGGTCGACCGGCTCGGCGATACGGTGAAGATCGGGCGCCGCGGCTCGGTCAATTTCTGGATCGAGGCCGCCGGCCACCAGGGCCATGTCGCTTATCCGCACCGCGCGACCAACCCGATCCCTCCGCTCGCGCGGGTCATCGCCGCGCTCGATTCGCTGGTGCTCGACGAGGGCACCGACACCTTTCCGCCCTCGAACCTCGAGTTCACCGCGATCTCGACCCCGACGGACGCGAGCAACGTCATCCCGGGCTCGGCGACCGCCCAGGCCAACATCCGCTTCAACAACCTCCACAAAGGCGCCGATCTCGTCGCGCTCGTCGAGGAGATCGCGGAGCGCGAGGCGCCCGGCGCGATCGTTCGGTCACGGATTTCGGGCGAGGCATTCCTCACGCCGCCTGGCCAGCTTTACGATTTGGTGGTCGAGGCGATCCGCGACGAGACAGGACAAGAGCCCAAGCTGTCGACCAGCGGCGGCACGTCGGACGGCCGGTTCCTGATTGCCTTATGCCCGGTGGTCGATTTCGGACTCCCCAATGCCTCGATGCACAAGGTCGGCGAACATGCCGCGGTGGCGGATATCGAAGCCCTCAGCCGAATCTACGAGCGCATCGTAAAGAAGATCGTCGCCTAAGCGACCGAGGGCTGGGCTCGCCCGGCGTTCGCCCAGGCGAAGAAATCGCGTTCGCTCATCGGCATTGCGAAGACATGACCCTGGACGACGTCGCAGCCCATGGTGCGAAGGATGTCGGCCTGGCCGACGGTCTCGACCGCTTCGGCGACGATCTCGCAATCCACGCCCTTGATCAACTGGACCACTGCCTGGACGATCACCCGCGCCTTCTCGCAATGCTCGATGTCGGCGATCAGCGACTGGTCCAGCTTGACCCGGTCGAGAGGCATCGAGCGAAGCCGGGCGAGGTTCGAGTAGCCAGTCCCGAAATCGTCGATGGTGATCTGAGTTCCCGCCTCGCGCAACGCGGCGATCTCCGTCAAAACCGTGTCGCCGGCCCGCGACGCGGCGGTCTCGCTGAGCTCGAGCTCGATCGACGACAAGGGGACGTCGGCGTCGGCGAAGGTGGCGCGGAGGCGGGTGAAGAAATCGGGGCGGTCGAACTGGCGCGCGCTGACGTTGATCGCGAGCCTCTGGCTGAAGCCCATCCGCTGCCACGAGGCGAGCGCCGCGGCGGCCTCGCTTATGACCCATTCGCCGATCTCCGCGATCACGCCGGACTTTTCCGCGGTGGCGATGAAGCTTCCCGGAAGCCGCACCCCGTCGCGCGGGTGGTTCCAGCGAAGCAGCGCCTCGGCGCCGGCGAGCTCGCCGGTGACCAGGCTCATCTGCGGCTGGTAGAGCAGCTCGAGGTCGCCGCGCTGGACCGCTTCGGCGAGCGCTTTTTCGGTCTCGACCCCCTCCTGATGCTCCTTCGAAACATATTCGTTGAACAGGAAATGCCGGCCGCCGCCGAGCGACTTGGCGCGGTACATGGCGATATCCGCTGCGCGCATCAGGCATTCGACGCTGGTCCCATGCTCGGGAGAGATGGCAACTCCGACCGAGGCGCCGATGTCGACGCTGTGGCCGTTCAGCTCGAACGGCTCGGAGATCGCGAGCACCACCCTGCGGGCGACCCGCTCGATCTCCGGAACGGATGCGAGTGCGGGGAAGAACAAGGTGAACTCGTCGCCGGCAAGTCGGGCGAGCAGCGGACGGAACCGGCTCGAGCCCGAAAATTCGGCATTGACCATCATCCGCAGGCGATTGGCGACCATGATCAGCAGCTGGTCGCCGCGAGCATGGCCAAGCGTGTCGTTGACCAGCTTGAAGCGGTCGAGGTCGACGAACAGCATCGCGCAAAATTGGTCGTCCGGCACCGACCCGAGCAATTTGTCGACCTCGGAGCGGAAATGGAGGCGGTTGGGCAGCGAAGTCACCGGGTCGTACATGCCGAGCGCATGGGCGTTCTCGATCGAGGAGCGGACCTCGGCGAACAATGTGTCCACCGCGCTCGCCAGTTTGGGGAGGACCCGCGCGACGATCGCCGGGCTCGGCGAGACCAGGTCCCCATCCTCGACCGCGAGCAGCCGGTCGCGCAGCGCGGCCATGGCGCGGGCATTCTCGCTGTTGGGGCGCTCGGCGGCGATATAGCTGATCAGCAGGCAGAACAGGCCGGCGGCGAGCGCGGCCAGGATCTTCTCGTCGAGCTCGGTGAGATAGACGAGCGCGGTCAGCGAGAAGAGAAATGAGGCAGCGCCGGCAGCGCAACTGAGGATTGCGTTGCTGATCTTCTGTGCCGTTCCTGGCTTCATGTCTGGCAAACGCCTCCCGCGGTCGCATTCGCGCCCACACGGCGATTAAAGATTATGGGTTAAGAAAAGGTCAGCGCCGGCGAAGGATCAAATAGAGGCTTCCCCCGCCGCCATGCCGGCGATGAGCGCCGCGGATCGCGGCGATCGATCCGGAATGGCGAGAAGCCGACAGCCAGCCGTCGACCGCGGCCCGGATCCGGCCCCGCGCCAGCGGCGGGTCGCCTTGGCGGCGATGGCCGGTGATCAGGAGCACGATGCGGTCGCCAGCGGCGATTGCACGCTCGAGCTCGCGGTCGATCGTGCGCCACGCGGAATCGAGATCGTGGCCGTGGAGGTCGATGACCCGGTCGGGCTCGACCGCGCCGCGCGCCAAGCGCCGGTCCCAGCCCGAATCGAGCGTGGTCCCGATCGCTCGACTGTCCCTCGGCGGCGATTGCAGGGATTGGGGGAAGCGAAGCGGCTCGGCTCGCGCCGGCGCTGTCACGACGACGTGCGACTCATTTTCATCGCGCGACAGCGGCCGGATCGTGGACGCGACCCGCGCCCACAGCGCGGCCTCGTCAGGGTTGAGCGAGCGCACGCGCGGCGCTGATCTTGGGGATCAGGAGCAGGGCGCTCCCCGACGCCGCCATGCCACCGGCCGCCGCCACCGCGGCCTCGCCCGCGCCCCAAAAGGTATCGAAGCGGTTGGGCCCCTTGATCGCCCCGCCGGTGTCCTGCGCGACCCACAGGCCGTTCGCATCGGCGCGGTCGAGGATCAGGTGGACGGGCGCGCCCAGCGGAACATATTTGGGGTCGGCGGCGACCGATCCCCTTGGAGTGACGGCGACTTCGAGCGCTCCGAGCGGCCCCGGGCCGGTCAGCTCGCGAAAGAAGATATAGGAGTGGTTCTCGCGCATCAGCGCCCGCCCGGCTTCGGGATTGGCGCGGATCCAGTCTTTGATCGCCTGCATCGTCGCCTGGCCGGGCTGGAAAATGCCGCGATCGCGGAGCAGCCGCCCGATCGCGACATATTCGCGCCCGTTCTGCGAGGCGTAGCCGATCCGAATCACGCTCCCGTCGGGGAGCCGGACCCGGCCGCTGCCCTGGATTTCGAGGAAGAACAGTTCGACCGGGTCCTTGGCCCAGGCGATCTCGAGGCCACGGCCGCGGAGCGCGCCGTCCTCAATCTCGGCGCGCGAATGATAGGGCAGGCACTGGCCGCCGGGCCCGATCCGTCCGCGCCCGCTGGTCCCGTCGGCGCGCGTGCAGCGCACGAGGTCCGGCGGAACGGCATGAATCGGGACATGGCCGGGCAGCGGCACGCGCGAGCCCTCGATCTCGGGCTCGTAATAGCCGGTTGCGAAGGCGCGCCCGTCTCCGATCCGAACCCAGGCGAAGCGGTGGAAGAAGAAGCCGGGTGCGAACGAAGGATCGAGCGTTGCCGCCTCGGTGCACAACGGCGCCCAATCGCCTGTCTGGGTCAGACCCGACGAATCCTGGCGCCGCATCAGCACCGGGCAGCTGGCGCGGAAGGCGGCGAGCGCCCGCACGGCCTCTTCTGGCCCGATCACCTTGGCCGGCTGGACCGTGACCCCGGTGAGGAGCGCGTTCGCTCCGGCTGGAGACGGCGGGGGCGGCGGGGGCGGCGGAGCGGGCCGCGGCGGCTGGGGCGCCGGGGCGGGCGGAGCAGGCTGCTCGGGCGGAGGAAGCGGGCGCGAGGCGCAGGCGGCGAGCAGCAAAAACGAGGCCAGCGCGAAACCGCGCAAATGAATGCTCACTCGTCCTCGTCGGTCTCGATCAGGAGCCAATTCGGGTCGCGCGAGGACAGGTCGCGCCGGAAGGTCCACAGATCTCGGATCTGGACCGCGTCGCTGAGCGAGCCCGCCACGACCTCGTCTTCCGAATTGCGCGTGACCGCGGCGATATCGGCCTCGAAGCGGACCGTCACCGTGGCCGACTGGCGCTCCAGCGCAGCCTCGGAAACCACCGCCTGGTCGATGGCGACGAGGCGGTTGTCGATCTTCAGGCCGTCGGCGTTGCGCTGCTCGACTGCGGCCGAGAAGGTCTCGAAGACATGGTCATCGACATGCGGGCGAAGCCCGTCGAGCTCGCCCTTCCAGAAGGATTCGAGAATCAGCCGGTAGGCCGACTTGGCGCCCTCGAGGAAGCGGGCGACGTCAAATGTCGGATCGGCGGCGAGGATCGCGCGGACTCCGGGGCCGGCGGTGGGGATGAAGGCGAGCTCGGCGGAATCGTTCGCGGAAGGCTGCGTTGCCGCCGGCCGGTCGACCCGCGGCTCGGCGCGCGCCTCGCTTTCGGCCGGGCGAAGGATCGGCTGCTGCTCGTGCCCCGTGCGTTCGCCGAGCACGCTGTAGAGCCGTAACCCGATAAACAGGGCAACAAGCGCAAGAATGACAATAACGGTCACGGCTGGGCGGGTTCCTTAATCAGCTGCAACGCTCAACATAGTGCGAGCGGCCCAAAGATTCCAATGGCCGAGCGCGAAGGGTCGCGCCATTGCGCCCGATTTCCCCGGCTGCTAGTCGCTCGGCCCGCATCCGCCGCCCCACCGGCGGCCCCAATCATCCATACGCAAGGACTAGCAAGCAATGGCGGAACAGGAACCGGCCGCGAAGGGCAATGGCAATGGAGCGGCATCCGCTTCGGACGAGCCTCAAGTCTCGGTCGTCGCCCAATATGTCAAGGACTTGTCGGTCGAAAATCCAAGCGCCCCGCAAGTCTTTCAATGGCAGGCACAGCCCTCGCTCGACGTCCAGTTCAGCCTCAATGCCGACAAGATCGCGGACGAGGTCCATGAAGTGTCGCTCAAGATCGAGGTTTCGGCGCGCTCTGACAACGGAGTCCATTTCGTCATCGACCTGACCTACGCCGGATTGTTCGCGATCCGCGGCGTGCCCGACGAGGCGATTCCTCCCTTCCTCCTGATCGAGGCCCCGCGCCTGCTGTTCCCGTTCGCGCGCCAGATCGTCGCCGAGGCGGTGACCAACACCGGCTTCCCGCCGTTCCTGCTCGAACCGATCGATTTCGCATCGATCTACATGGCGCAGGTCCAGGCGCTTCAGGACCAGGACTCGCAGCAGGGCGAAGCAGCCGGCGGCGCCGAGGGTGAGCCCGCGCCCAAGGACAGCTGATCGCAAGCGCGCTCGACCAGCGGGGATGAACCTCCTCAAGGCAACCGGGACGATCGGCGGACTGACGATGGTCAGCCGGGTGCTCGGCTTCGCCCGCGACATGATCGGCAGCCGGGTGCTAGGCGCGAGCAACGCCAACGACGCGTTCAACCTCGCCTTCCTCCTGCCCAACATCTTTCGGCGGCTGTTCGCGGAAGGGGCGTTCTCGTCGGGCTTCGTGCCCTTGTTCTCGCACCGGCTGGCGTCGGGCGGACATGAGGATGCCGAGGCCTTTTCGAACGAGATCCTCGCGGTGTTCATGCCGGCGCTGCTGGTCGTCACCGTCCTGTTCGAGATCTTCATGCCCGCCGTCCTCGCGGTGGTCGCGGCGGGTTATGAGGACGTTCCGGGCAAGATGGAGCTGGCGGTCGAGCTGACCCGGTGGACCTTCCCCTATCTGCTGTTCATCAGCCTCGTCGCCTTGCTCTCGGGCGTGCTCAACTCGCTGACCCGCTTCGCCATCGCGGCCTTCGCGCCAGCGCTGCTCAACATCGCACTGATTGTCGCGCTGGTCGCGGCTCCGCCCAATGATATCGAGACCGTCCGCTATATGGCGATCGCGGTTCTGATCGGCGGAATTGCGCAGTTCGCCTTATGCTGGGTCGCGGTGCGGCGCGCCGGGGTGAGACTCCATTTCGGCCGCCCGCGGATGACCCCGGCGGTGCGCGAGCTGGTGATTCTGATCCTCCCCGCGACCGCCGCGGCCGGAGTCTATCAGATCAGCCAGCTGTTCTACGGCTATTTCTCGACCCTGCTCGGCGAGGGCGCGCTGACGATGCTGAGCTACGCCGACCGGCTCAACCAGCTCCCACTGTCGATCATCGGCACCGCGCTCGGGGTCGCGATCCTTCCGGCGATCAGCCGCGCGATCGCCGCCAACGACCAGGCCGAGGCCGCAGATGTTCAGGCGCGCGCCTTTGATCTGTCGATGCTCCTCACCCTTCCGGCGACGCTGGCGCTGGCGGTCGGAGCGGTGCCGATCATCGGCGCGTTGTTCCAAGGCGGCGAATATACCGTCGAGGCGGCGCGGACGACCGGCAACATCCTCGCCATCCTCGTCACCGGCCTTCCCGCTTACGTGCTGGTAAAGGTGCTGACCCCCGCCTTTTACGCGCGCAAGGACGTCAAGACGCCGGTGGTCATCGCGATGAGCGTGCTCGCGCTCAGCATCCCGGCCAACTTCTTGCTCATCCCGGAAATCGGGATTTACAGCCTCGCCGTCGTCACCTCGACCGGCGCATGGGTGAACTTCCTCCTGCTGTTCGGAATCCTCTATGCCCGCGGCCACTTCCGCATGCCTGGCTGGCTCGTCGGCCGGGTCGTTCGGCAAATGATCGCCGCGCTGCTCATGGCGGGCGCGTTGCTGGCGATCCGCGAGAGCCTCGAAAGCTGGTTCTTCGGCGGCTTCCTCGAACGCGCGGTCGCGCTGATGGTCCTCGTCGGCGTCGGCGGCCTGGTCTATTTCGGAGTCGCCTTCCTGATCGGCGCAGTCGACCGGGAAGCGATCATGGCGCTTCGCCGCAAGAGGGCCCCCAAATGAGAGTGGTTTCCGGAATCCAGCCGACGGGCGACCTTCACCTCGGCAACCTGCTCGGCGCGATCCTGCGCTGGGTGAGGATGCAGGACGAGGCGGAGTGCCTGTATTTCCTCGCCGACCTTCACTCGCTGTCCGACCATATCGAGCCGTCGCAGCGCCTCGCCAACCGCAACGAAATGGCCGCGGCGTTGATCGCCAGCGGGATCGACCCGGAAAAGTCGATCGTCTTCGCCCAGTCCGACGTGCCGGCTCACACCGAGCTGTGCTGGATCCTCAATGGCACCGCGCGCATGGGCTGGCTCGGCCGGATGACCCAGTGGAAGGACAAGGCCGGCAAGAACCGCGAAAGCGCGTCGGTCGCGCTGTTCGACTATCCGGTGCTCCAGGCTGCCGACATCCTTCTCTATAAGGCAACGCACGTGCCGGTCGGCGACGACCAGAAGCAGCATATCGAACTGACCCGCGACATCGCGATCAAGTTTAACAATGACTTCGACGTCGAGCTGTTCGTCCCGCCCGAGCCCTATATCGGCGGCGGCGCCGCGGCGCGGATCATGAGCCTTCGCGACGGGCGCGCGAAGATGAGCAAGTCCGATCCCTCGGAAATGAGCCGGATCAACCTGACCGACAGCGACGAGGCGATCGCCCAGAAGATCCGCAAGGCCAAGACCGACCCCGCGCCGCTTCCGGACGACCCCGCCGAACTCGATTCGCGACCCGAAGCGAAGAACCTCGTCGGCATCTATGGCGCGGTCACCGGCGAGAGTGTCGAGCAGGTGCTTGGCCGCTTCGCCGGCCAGGGCTTCGGCGCGTTCAAGCCGGTCCTTGCCGACTCGCTGGTGGCGCTGATCGCGCCACTTCGCGCAAGGCTCGAGGAGTTCCGCAACGACCCCGCCGAGCTCGACCGGATCCTCGTGGCCGGAGCGGAAAAGGCGGCTGCGATGGCCGCCCCGACGCTGGCCGAAGCCTATCGCGCGGTCGGTCTGTCGCGCTAGTCGCCCACTTCATCGACTGTTCACGGCAATTCGGTTAAGGAGGCGTCTGAATTTTCAGACTTTTCTCGAGTCGATGGGGTTTGTCATGCGTATTCGCCAATTGCTTTCGGCGGCCGCCTTTGGTCTCGCCGCACTGTCGCTCAATGCTTGCGCGACCGGCCTCGACACCAAGGTCACCCGTTATCAGCCGGCCTCGATCCCGGCCGGCTATTCGTTCTACGTCGTGCCCAAGGAAGGCACCGCGGGACCGCAATTCTACCGCTATGCCGCGATGCTTTCGCAGCATCTCGAGGGGCTCGGCTACAAGCCCGCCGGCACGCCGCAGCTGGCCGACATGATCGTCCAGATCGATTATGGCGTGGACCAGGGTCAGACGGTGATCCGCCGCGATCCCTTCTACGGCCCGAGCTACGGCTGGGGTTTCGGGCGCTATGGCGGCTATGGCTATCGCGATCCGTTTTTTGACCCTTATTGGGGCGTCCATGTCGGCCGGCCCTATTATTCGCGCTGGAGCCGGTACCCCTTCTATTACGGATGGGGCGACCCCTTCTCTTACGGCGGTTATGGCGGTTATGGCGGTTATCGCGGCGGCGGCTACGGCGGGATCGACAGCTACACCGTCTACAAGTCGCACCTCGACATGGAGATCATGCAGCGCGCGACCAACGCCCCGCTGTTCGAAGGGCACGCCCAGGCGCGCTCGCAAAGCGACGAACTCGACGCGTTGGTGCCGAACCTGATCACCGCGATGTTCACCGGTTTCCCCGGCCGCAACGGCGAGACGGTCAAGATCACCATCCCAAGCACGCGGACGCGCTGACCTTCGCAACCGGCCATGAGCAAATTAAGGCCCTGCCGTCGCCATTTCGCTGGCCGGCCTTTCGCATGTTTTGAACAGGCACAACTCGAACAGCCACTGCGCCGGCCTGTTTGAAGAGCGAGCCGTCATCAATTTCGACAGGCCTACCTGCCCGTTAGCCCGGCGGCGTGGACTGCAACCGCCATGGCCCTATCGTTCTTTCTGCCGTTAAGCGCAGTTCAACGCAGAGGTCTCCATGGCTCGGCGATTCGCATTGCTCCTCTTGCTCATGCCTTACGCCGCGCAAGGCGAGGGCAAAGTCACGATTTCCGCCGTGCGGGGCAATCTTTCGGTCATCGACGGGGCGACGGACCGCATCGGTGTGTCCGCCGGAGCTGATGGCATCCTGATGGTTGACTCCGGTTACATGGAAAATGCCAAGGAGGTGAAAGCGGCCATTGGTTCGCTCGGCCGCGGCAATGCAACCACTCTGATCAACACGCACTGGCATCACAGCTTCGGCAACGCCGCCTTCAGCGATACGCGGATCATCGCTCACGCCAACGTCGCCAAGCGGATGAAAAAGCCGAATCTGATGTTCAACCGGCTAGTTCCGGCCGCACCGCGCGAAGGGCTTCCGGATGAAACCTTCGATTCGACGCATTCGCTGACGTTCAATGGAGAGCAGATAGACATCGTCAGCCTGACGCCGAGCCACACCGACAGCGACGCGGTCGTTATCTTTCGCACGTCAAATGTCGTCTTCACCGGTGACTTGTTTGTCCCGCACCTACCGTGGATCGACCATGCCTCTGGCGGAACCGTCGCTGGCTTGCTCGCTGCGATCGACCGGCTGGTGGCAATAGTCCCAAAGGATGCGATCCTCGTCCCCGGACACGGTCCGACAAGCAGCTACGCCGACCTTCTCGAATACCGGCAGGCCGTTCGGCAAGTAGCCACGCTGGTCGGAGAGCGAATACAGCGTGGCGCCTCACTCGCGGCGGTCCAAGAGCAAGGGCTTCCGGCCAGCCTGCAGACCTGGCTCAAGAACGGCCTGCCGGCGGAGCTGGTAATCGAAAGCTTCTTCAAAGGGCTCACGCACAGTGGTGCTGGAACCAATTGCGAGTACGTCAATGGTCGCTGGTTCAATGGCCAGGCATTCGTGGAGGATGCGGGGTTTTGGTCGGAGGGCGGCGTTCTGACTCGCAAGCGACCGAAACTGGTGGACTGCGCCGTTGATCTCGGGGACCGCTACATCATTCCTCCTTTCGCTGAAGCGCACACCCACAAGTTCGGCACGGTCGAAAGCCACAGCCGCGACGGTCCGGCGCTGGTTCGAAGCGGCATTTTCTACGCCATGGTTCAAGACGCAACGCACATCGTCACACCGGAATTGCGAGTGCTCGCGGGCGACCGAAGCGGACTCGAAGTCACTTACACGCATGGCGTCGTCACACCATCATGGGGCGTGATCCCCCAATTCTATCGCCTAATGGCCGATCGGGGCATGCTTGGCTCCGGCGTGACATTCGAGTCAGCCAGCGACCGCTTGTTCTTCACCGTTGATACTGCAGCTGACCTTGAGCGGAAGTGGCCGCAAATCGCCGCTTCCAACCGCGACTTCGTGAAGGTGATTCTTGCCTTTTCGGACGAGATGGAGCGCCGTCGCGACAATCCCCGGTTCGACGCGCGCCCTCCAGACTATTCGAAACGGCCGGGGTTCGACCCCGCGCTTCTGCCCGCTCTAATAACCAAGGCTCACGCCTCCGGCCTCCGCGTATCGGCACACATCGAGACGGCAGCCGACTTTCGCGCTGCTGTCGCCGCCGGAGTTGACATAATTGCCCATCTTCCGGGTGCATGGCAGATTGGTCCTGCCACCGGAATCGACGGCGAAGGCCTCCGCCCCTGGCTGCTGACCGTGGCCGATGCGGAGCAGGCAAAGGCGCGCGGCGTCAAAGTAATCACGACGACCTATCGCGATCCAAACGATCCACGACTGGCCGATCACCGCGCTGCCCACGCGCACAACATCAAGCTACTTTTCGACGCCGGAGCCGAGCTGATGTTGGGCAGCGATTCATTCGCCGCGTCGGTCATCGACGAATATTTGTTCATCGATAGCCTCAGCGTCGTCGATCGAGCGAAACTGCTGGATATAGCTACCCGCCAAACTGCACGGGGCATTTTCCCGGCACGCAGGATCGGCGAACTCAAGGAAGGATATGAGGCGAGCTTCCTCGCGTACGACTCCAATCCGTTGACGCTTGGCTCGGGACTCAAGTCGCCTGCGCTTCGGGTGAAGGCTGGCAAGCTTATAGAGTAAACCGGGGAACTTGCGCCCGATCCTCCGCGAATGCGCTTGTGCTGCGCTCGTGGATCCGAAGAAGATCAGCCCTCGAGCTGGCGGGTCAGGAGGCGGATGTCGGCGTCGAGCTCGGCGTCGCTGGCGCGCAATTTCTCAATCTGCTTGACTGCGTGGATGACGGTCGTGTGGTCGCGCCCGCCGAAGCGGCGGCCGATGTCGGGCAGCGACTTGGGGGTGAGCTGCTTCGACAGATACATCGCGACCTGGCGCGGGCGAGCGACCTCGCGCGCGCGGCGGGCGCTGGTCATCTCGGCCTTGCGGATGCGATAATGCTCGGCGACCTGGGTCTGGATCTCGTCGATCGAAATCCGCCGCTGGTTGGCGCGAAGGACGTTCGCGAGCACTTCCTCGACGAACGGGACGTCGATGGTCCGCCCGGTCATCATCGCATAGGCGCCGATGCGGTTGAGCGCGCCTTCGAGCTCGCGCACCGAGCTGGTCACCCGGCGGGCGAGGAAGTCGATGACGTTGGTCGGCATCTGGACGCCCGGGAGCGCCTCGAGCTTGGCGATGATGATGTTGAAGCGGAGCTCGTAATCCGCCGGGTTGATGTCGGCGACCAGGCCCCACGACAGGCGCGAGAGGATTCGCGGCGCGATCCCGTCGAGGTCCTGCGGAGCGCGGTCCGAGGTGATCACCAACCGCCGCCCGGCTGTGATGATCTCGTTCATCGTGTGGAAGAATTCCTCCTGGGTCGAATCCTTGCCGGCGATGAACTGGACGTCGTCGATCAGCAACAAATCCGCGCTACGCAGGCGCTGCTTGAAGCCGATCGTGTCATTGTCCTTCAGCGCGCGGATGAACTCGACCATGAACTTTTCGGCCGACATCGAGACGACTCGGGCGCCGCGGTTGGTGGCGAGGAAGGCGTGGCCGATCGCGTGGAGCAGGTGGGTCTTGCCGCGGCCCGTGCTGCCGTGAATGAACAACGGGTTGAAGTTGACGCTGGCCGCGGTGGCGAGGGTGTGCGCGGCGGTCGCCGCGACTTCATTGGCCTTGCCGATGACGAAGGTCTCGAAGCGATAGCGCGGATCGAAATTGGGCGCGTTGGGGTCGCGTTCGGCCGGCGGCGGGGTCTCATCGAGGATCAGCAGGGGGGATGGCCGCGGGGCGTCCGCGGCGGCGACGAATCGGATTTCGCGAACGATTGGCAGCACGGTCCGCCACGCCAGGGTCAGCCGCTCCCCGAAATGCGAGCGCACCCAGTCGGCCATGAATTGGCTCGGCATGACCAGGTCGAGCACCCCATGCTCGGGCTCGAAGGCGCCGGTCTCGGCCGGACGGAGCCAGCCGTCGAACGTTCGGGCGCCAAGATCCCGGCGAAGCCCAGCGCGGATCGATTCCCAGGCCGCCTCGATCGGCGCGGTGCCCGAGCGCGCCTCGACGACCGAATCGGAACCTGCGCCTACCACGTGCTCGCGCCTCCCTTGCGACCCCCGGCAAGAGACAAAAGGATCCCCGTGCGCCCGCTCCGAGTCGCGCGCGTCGAACCTCTTTTTCTCTCTTTACCCCCAGCGCGAGTCCGCGCCCGGAATTTCCCTTGTGAGATTGTCCGGCTGAGTTTTCAAGTGCCCTTTTTTCATAAAATTGAAAAATATGGCCTTGACATCGGAAAGCCGCCAAAAGTTGGGTTTTTGGGGATTTTCCGGGATTTTTGTGGTTAGCGAAAAATTAACAGCGCCGCGAATCGCGGGAATTGCTGCATTTTTTTTACGTTTCCAAAACACCACGAGCCGCCGGTTTCCCGGTGGCTCGTCGCACATTCCCAAAGCGGGATGTTCAGCCCAGCTGGGCGATCCGCTTCGACAGGCGCGAGACCTTGCGCGCGGCCGTATTCTTATGGACGACTCCGCGGGCGACTCCGCGCGCCATCTCCGGCTGGACCTGCCGCAAGGCTTCGGCCGCATCGGCCTTCTTGCCAGTCGCGATCGCCGACTCGACCGCCTTGATGAAGGTACGGATCCGGCTGACTCGCGAATGGTTGATCACGGCGCGCTTCGCGTTGCGGCGGATGCGCTTTTTGGCTTGCGGCGTATTCGCCATTCTTGTCCTCGTTCCGTCCGGCTCAATGAAAAAGCGGCGCGAATGCCAAAAGGCCGCGCCGGCGTGGCGCTCCCCTACGCATCAGAAGGGAAAAGGTCAACTCCGACTAGCGCTGGCAGGCCGGGCAATAGAAGGTCGAGCGGCCGCCCTGGACGATCCGTCGGACGGTTCCGCCGCCGCCGCCGCGACACGCCTCGCCCTCGCGCCCGTAGACATCGAAGCGCTTGGAGAAATAACCGAGCTCGCCGTCCGGCGAGGCGAAGTCGCGAAGGGTCGAGCCGCCCGCCGCGATTGCCTCATCTAGCACCGCGGCAATCGCCGGAACGAGTCGCTCGAGCCGAGCCAGGCTGACCGACCCGCCCGCGCGCTTCGGGTTGATCCCCGCCCGGAACAGTGCCTCGCACACATAGATGTTGCCGAGCCCGGCGACGATCCGCTGATCGAGCAGAAGCAATTTGATCGCGGCCTTGCGGCCAGCGAGCGCGGCCTTGAGCGAGCGGGCGTCGAGGTCGAACGGCTCGGGCCCGAGAGCGGCGAACGGCGGCCATTGCTCCAGCGCATCGCTGGCAACCAAGTCGAGCGATCCGAAGCGGCGCGCGTCGTTCAGCGCCAGCACCACGCCGTCGTCGGTTTCGAGGATGAAGTGGTCGTGCTTCTCGATCTCGCTCGGAGCGATCCGCCATCGTCCCGACATGCCGAGGTGGAATACCAAGGTGTCGCCGCGGTCGGTCGCGATCAGGCCATATTTGGCGCGGCGCCCGAGGTCCGTCACCCGGGCCCCAGTCAGCCGTTGGCCCAGATCAAGCGGAAGCGCTCGGCGAAGGTCGGGACGGCGCGCCTCGATCCGGGCGATGCGGCGGCCCTTGAGCACGCGCTCGAGCCCGCGGACGGTGGTTTCGACTTCGGGGAGCTCGGGCACGGAGCGGTCTATGGCGAAGAGCGTTCAAGCCCGCTAGAGGCGCGCGACACATGGCAAAGCAGGTCAATTTCGGCGACGAGCTGGTCACGCCCGAGGAGAAGACCCGCCGCGTGGGCGAAGTTTTCAGCTCGGTCGCGCGCCGCTACGATGTGATGAACGACCTGATGAGCGGCGGGATGCACCGGCTGTGGAAGACCCGCTTCGTCGCCCGGGTCAAACCACGCCCTGGAGAGCATATCCTCGACATGGCGGGCGGCACCGGCGACATCGCCTTCCAGCTGGCCGAGAGGGGCGCTCGGGTCACCGTCGCCGACATCAATCCCGACATGCTGGCCGTCGGCACCGAGCGGGCCGAAAAGCGCGGCATTCGCGGGCTCGAATGGCGGGTGGAGAACGCCGAGAAGCTGAGCTTCGCGGACCGGAGCTTCGACGCCTATACGATCGTGTTCGGGATTCGAAACGTCACCGACATCCCGGCCGCGCTCGCCGAGGCGCACCGCGTTCTGAAGCGCGGCGGTCGCTTCTACTGCATGGAGTTCTCGGCCAGCGATTGGCCCGGCTTCTCCAGAGCCTATGAGGCCTGGGCCGACCGAGCGATCCCGAAAATCGGCAAGGCCGTCACCGGCGACGAGGCGAGCTACCGTTATCTGGTCGAGAGCATTCGGCGCTTCCCCCGGGCCAGGGCGTTCATCGAGATGATCGAAGCCGCCGGCTTCGACCGGGCCGGCGCCGAGCCGATGCTCGGCGGGCTCGTCACCATCCACCACGGCTGGAAAATTTGACCGCCAGCGCGACTCACCTCTGGCGGCTGTTGAAATGGGGCCGGACGCTGGCCCGGCACGGCGCGCTGACCGGGATCGAGCGCGACCCCGCCACGCCCCGGCCGGTTCGCCGGCTGGTCCGGATCGCCCGATTCGGCGCCCGGGTCCCGGCCACTCCCGATTATGCCGCCGCGTTGCTGGCGATCGGACCCGCTGCGATCAAGCTCGGCCAGGCCTTGTCGACCCGTCCAGACCTGGTCGGGCCAGCGGCCGCGGCCAACCTCTCCCAGCTGCAGGACAAACTTCCCCCTGCCCCATTCGCCGACGTCCGCAAAACGATCGAGGCCGCATTCGAAACCCCGCTCGAAAGCCTGTTCGCCGAGTTCGACGAAGAGCCGGTCGGAGCCGCCTCGATCGCCCAGGTCCACCGCGCCGTCACGACCGAGGGCCGCGAGGTCGCGGTCAAGGTGCTCCGCCCCGGAATCGAGGATGAGTTTGCCAGGGCCATAGAGACTTATGAGTGGGCCGCGGCTCAGGTCGAGGCCTATGGCGGTGAGGCCGAGCGCCTCCGCCCGCGCTTGGTCGTGGCCCAGTTCCGCCAGTGGACCGCGCGCGAGCTCGACCTCCAGCGCGAAGGCGCCTCGGCCAGCGAGCTCAAGGAGAATATGGTCGCCGAGCCCGGCTATCACGTGCCGGACATCGACTGGCGGCGCACCGCGCGCCGCGTCCTGACCCTTGAGTGGCTCGACGGGATCAAGCTCAACGACCGCGACGCGCTGGTCGAAGCCGGGCACGACTGCACGGCTTTGGCCGCGATCCTGGTTCGCGGCTTCCTTCGCCAGGCGGTGGTCGACGGCTTCTTCCACGCCGACTTGCACCACGGAAACCTGTTCGCGCTCCCCGACGGCCGGATCGCCGCGATCGACTTCGGAATCATGGGGCGGATCGACCGCCGCGCGCGAGTCTGGCTGGCGGAAATCCTCTACGGGCTGATCACCGGCAATTACCGGCGCGTCGCCGAAATCCACTTCGAGGCGCAATATGTGCCGCCGCACCACAGCGTCGAGGAGTTCGCGACCGCGCTGCGCGCCGCGGGCGAGCCGATCCGCGGGCTGCCGGTCAAGGAGATATCGGTCGGGCGGATGCTCGAAAGCCTGTTCGCGATCACCCGCGACTTCGACATGCCGACCCAGACCCACCTGCTGCTGCTGCAGAAGACGATGGTGATGAACGAGGGCGTGGCGACCGCGCTCGATCCCGACATCAACATGTGGGAGACCGCCGAACCGTTCCTTCGCGAATGGATCCGCGGCGAGCTCGGCCCCGAGGCTTATTATGCCGACCGCATCGTCGACATCGTCCGGGCGGTGAAGAAAATCCCGCACCTGATCGACAAGATTGACGCTTCCTATCCGGAGCCGGGCGCAGCGCCGCCCCCGCCGCCGGTGGCCGAGATCGATATCATCGGCAGCCGCGCCGGATTGGACACGGCATTGATCGCGCTTGCCGCCGCGATCGGCGGGGCGATTCTCGGTGCCTTGCTGTTCTAGTTGCGCCGGCGCTTCCGCCGGATGATGATGCGGCGATGCCTGGGGGGATGAAGCTGTGGGTGGCGCTCGCTTCGGCGGCGCTGATCTCGACGCCGGCGCGGGCCGAGCTCGACTTGAGCCGGGCGTCGGTCGAGCGGCTCGGCAACGGTCTCACCCTGATCATGCTCGAGGACCGCAGCTTCCCGCTGGTCAGCGCGCAGATGCTCTACAAGAGCGGATCGAGGGACGAGAGCGCCGGCAAGACCGGGCTCGCCCATTTCCTCGAGCATCTCGCCTTCCGCGCCAGCGAGCGCTTTCGGAACGGCGCCGCGACCGAGGCGATCTACGATTCGGGCGGCGAGTGGCACGGCTACACCTGGCTCGACCAGACCACTTATTATTCGACCATGCCGAGCGGCGGGCTCGAGCTGTTGCTGCGGATCGAGGCTGACCGGATGGCCTCGGTGACGATCGACCCGGCCGCGATCGAGGCCGAAAAGGGCGCCGTCATCACCGAGATGCACGGCTATGAGAACGACCCGGACTCGGTGCTTCTCGACTCGCTGATCGCGACGGCGATCCAGGCGCATCCGTATCGCAACAACACGATCGGACTCGAAAGCGATGTCGCTGCGCTCACGCTTGAGGATTCGAAGGACTTCTACGACCGCAATTATGCGCCCGGAAATGCGGTGCTCGCGATCGCCGGAGACTTTCGGCCCGCCGAGACGCGGGCGCTGGTCGAGAAACTGTTCGGCTCGCTCCCCGCGCGGGCCGTGCCCCAGCGGAGCCAAGCGATCGAGCCGGCCCAGCGCGGCGAGCGCCGGTCCACCCTCGCCGGGCCGGTATCCGCGCCGCGCTTCGCCATCGCCTTTCCCGCGCCCGCGGCGTCGAGCGCCGACCTTCCCGGCTTTCTCGTGCTGCAGGAGCTTCTCGGCGGAGGCTCCGGGGTGAATTTCCGTCAAAACGACTGGGGGACGCCGATCGTCGAGGGGTCGATCCTGCATGGGGCAGCCACGGGCCTCGCGACCTGGCTGATCCCGACCACCGACCCCTATCTGTTGGTCATCAAAGGCTCGGTCGCCGCTCGCGCCGACATGGCCAGGGCCGAGAGGGAAATCGAACGCCGCCTCGGGACGGTCAGTGCCGTCAACTCGCGACGCCTCGAAACGGCCAAGGCGGCGGTTCTCCGCCAACTCAGCGAGGACGTGGAATCGACCGAGGACGCGGCGCACCAGCTCGCCTTCTTCGAAGGAATTGGGGCGCTCGACGCACTTCTCACCCTCCCTCGCCAAGTCGCCGCCGTAACGGCAAACGACATCCGGCGGCTCGCCTCCGATTATCTTGCGCCCGGGCGGCGAACGGTGGCGTGGATGGTCCCCGGCGAAATCAATGCGATCGACCGGCTCGGTGCCGGCGCACCGACCCCTGCCCCGCCGCGCGCCGGATCGCCGGGAAGCGCGGAGCCCGCTCCCGAGCCAATGCTCCATCGCCTCGCCGGCGGGCTTCCGATCATCATCCAGCACAGCCCGCTCAGCCCGACCGTCGCGGTGCAGCTGCTGGTGGATGCGGCGATGCGCGACGAGGACTCGCCGGACGAGCTCGCAGGACTTGGGACGATCACCCGGTCAGGGCCAGCGGCCGAGCTTTCGGCCTTGATGGATTCGGCGAAGGCGGCACTCAATCGACCGGCCGCCGGGAGCGCCCCACCAAGCCGCGACCCCGGCGAGCGCCTTCAACAGCTAATCGTGGCGACGATGAGGGCCCCGCGCGCGGATCAAGCCAGACCGTTGGTCGCTGTCATCAGCGGGGCGGTCGAACCCGCCCAGGCACTGGCGCTCGCCTCCGAGCGGTTCGCGACGGTTCGCCCAGGAGCTTTGCCAAGACGCGCTGTCTGGTTCGCCTCGCCGACTGTCCGCGAGCGCATCGATCTGCCCTTGGCGCAGGGCGCGATCGGCTATGTCGTGGCAGTCCCGCCGCCCGCGACCCGGCAGGGATTGGCCGCGAGGCTCCTGCTTTACATCCTGACCCACGATTATTCGGGCCGGCTCGGCCGCTCGGCGATCACCGACAAGGGCCTCGCTTATCATATCTATTCGGCGCTTCGGACCGACGGGACGAACGCCTGGGCAACGGTGTGGACCGGAGTCGATCCGTCCAAAGCGGACGCGCTCGAGGCCGAATTGCGCGCCCAGCTCGCCGATCTCATTGCCCGCCCGCCGACCGCGGCCGAGGTCGAGGCAGCGAAGAGGCATTTGCTTGGCCGCGATGTCAGCGCCGCACAAAACAACTCCGAGCTCGCGTCGAAGCTTGCCCGCGAATTTCTCGAAACAGGCGGGCTTCGCAGCCATGCCGACCTTGAGCGGTCCCTTGCAGCAATCTCGGTCGGCGAGGTCGTCCAGGCGGCCCGGGCCTTCGGACACGGGACCGTAATCCGGATCGACATCGCCGGACCCGATCAATCCCAACATAAAGAGGTGAACTAATGCTTCGAATCGCCATCAGCCTTGCGTTAGCAGCGCCTATTGCGGCACTTTCGACCATGGCTTCGGCGCAACAGGAGGCGCTTGTTTCCTACCAGCAACTGCAATCGCTGTTTGCCGAATGGCGCGCGTTCCAGCAGCCGGCGATGGTCAACGGCGTTCCCGATTACAGCGCCGCGGCAATGGGGAAAAAGGAGCGTGACTTCGCGGCCTATCGGGCGCGGCTGAAGGCGATCGACACCAAGGATTGGAGCGTCGCGCAAAAGGGCGACTATCGCCTGGTCGAGGCCGAAATGAACGGGCTCGATTTCTATTTCCGAGTGCTCAAGCCTTGGGCGCGCGATCCCGGTTTCTATCTCACCGTCTTTCCCGACATGAGCGACGTCCCGGCGCATGAGGGGACCTATGCCGAGCCGGTCATCGACCTATTCCCGTACAAATGGCCGCTCTCGTCAGCGGACGATGTCAGGCTCGCCGCGCAATTGGAGACCGTTGCGCCACTGTTGAAGCAGGCGCGAGTCAATCTCGCCGAGAGCCAAGCGCACGACCTGTGGGCCTACGGCGCGCAGGGCTTCCTCGACCAGGCGCAAGCGCTGGCCGAGCTCGAAAAAGGCTCGCTCGTGCTGCGCGATCTCGACGGCTTCCGCACGGTGTCCACCACCGGCGCGTCACCGCGCCTCAAGGCGGCGGTCACATCCGCCCGGGCAGCGACGAGCGACTTCGCCGCCTGGGTCAAGGCCGAGGCGCCCAAGCGCCAGGGCCCATCGGGGGTCGGCAAGGCCAATTATGATTGGTGGCTGAAACACGTCCTCCTCAACCCCTACAGCTTCGACGAGCAGGTCGTGATCCTGCAGCGCGAATTGGACCGCAGCCTCGCGTCGCTGCGGCTGGAGGAGGTTCGCAACCGCAACCTACCTCCTACCGCGGAGGTGACCGACCCGGCCGCTTACCGCCGGTTCGCCGAGCAACGCGCCGATCAATTGTGGCGCTTCCTGGTCGACGCCGGCTTTTTTGCCGACACGCCGCATGGGCGCGCCGGTCTCCTCGCGCAAACCGTCAGTTACACGCCGCCGGACAAGCGCAATTTCTTCACGCATATCAACGCGCTCGACCCGACCCCGCTGATGACTCATTTCGTCCACTGGATCGAGCTGGCGCGGCTCAAGCACGAGCCGCATCCGAGCCCGATCCGGCAGGTCTCACCGCTTTTCAACATCTATGCCGACCGCTCCGAGGGTTTTGCGACGGCGATGGAAGAAATCTTGATGGAGGCCGGGCTCTACGACGACATTCCGCGCGGCCGCGAACTGGTGTGGATCATGCTTGCCAACCGCGCCGCGCGCGGGCTCGCCAGCTTGCGCGTCCAAGCCAATGAAATCGGGCTCGACGAAGCCGGCAAGTTCCACGCCGCCTGGACGCCGCGCGGTTTTTCCGACCCGACCAGCCACCTTGTCGGCTTCGAGCAGCTGCTCTACCTTCGCCAGCCCGGCTATGGTCCGAGCTATATCGTCGGCAAGGCCCACCTCGACCGCCTGCTGGCCCGAGCGTCGAACCGTGCCGACCGGGCCAAACAGGCATTCTCGAATCGCGACACGTTCGCGGCAATCTATGCCTCTGGCATCGTGCCGTGGGCGATCGTCGAGGATGAAATGGAAGGGCAGCGCTGAGAAATGGCAAAGATCCTCCTCATCGTCGGAGGCGGAATCGCCGCCTACAAGAGCCTCGAGCTCGTCCGGCTGCTGAAGAAGGGCGGTCATGAGGTGACCCCAGTACTAACTCGCGGCGGCGAGCATTTCGTCACTCCGATGAGCCTCGGAACGCTGGCCGAAAGCCCGGTCTATTCGTCGCTGTGGGAGCTCAAGGACGAAGTCGAGATCGGTCATATCCAGCTCTCGCGAAGCGCCGATTGCGTGTTGGTCTGCCCGGCCACCGCCGACTTGCTGGCAAAGATGGCGGCGGGACTCGCCGACGATCTCGCCACGACCCTCCTGCTCGCCACCGACAAGCCGGTCGTGGTCGCGCCGGCGATGAACGTGCGCATGTGGCTTCACCCGGCGACTGCGCGCAACGTCCAGCAGTTGGTCGACGACGGGGTCAAAGTGATCGAGCCCGCGGAAGGCGAGATGGCGTGCGGCGAGCACGGGCCCGGCCGCCTTCCCGAGCCGCAGGCGATCGTCGATTGGCTGGTCGCGAACCAGCTGCTCGCGCAGTGATCCTGGCCGGCGCGCACATCCTCGTCACCGCCGGACCGACCCACGAGCCGATCGATCCGGTCCGGGTGCTCGCCAACCGGTCGAGCGGCAAGCAAGGCTTTGCGATCGCCGCGGCAGCGGCGGAAGCCGGCGCGCGAGTGACCCTGGTCGCCGGTCCGGTGTGCCTGGAGACGCCCGTCGGAGTTACGCGGGTCGACGTCGAAACCGCGCTCGAGATGGAGG
Organism: uncultured Alphaproteobacteria bacterium; assembly: GCA_963722545.1. Taxonomy (GTDB): domain Bacteria; phylum Pseudomonadota; class Alphaproteobacteria; order Sphingomonadales; family Sphingomonadaceae; genus Sphingomicrobium. The sequence goes on along the minus strand of CAVRMK010000005.1, from coordinate 95,946 downwards.
GAGCCGTCGAGGCCGCGCTTCCATGCGACTGCGCGATCCTCGTCGCGGCGGTCGCCGACTGGCGCATTGTCCCTTCGCCCACCAAGCTGAAAAAGTCCGACGGCCCCCCGAAGCTGAGCTTCGAGGCCAATCCCGACATCCTCGCTGAGCTTGCCGCCAGCCAAAGGCGCCCGCGCCTGCTGGTCGGCTTCGCTGCCGAAACCGGCGACGTTGTCGCTTTGGCGACGGCCAAGCGCGCCGCCAAGGGTTGCGACTGGATCGTCGCCAATGACGTTTCGGGCGACGTCATGGGGGGCGACGACAATCGCGTTCACTTCATCACCGCCGACGGTGTCGAGCGCTGGCCGCGGGCCGCCAAGGCCGAGGTCGCGCGCCGCCTCATCGAGCGGGTTGCAAGAGCGCTCGGCCCGGTGGCATAACCGCAGGCGACTTGCGGCAGTCAGCAACGACACCTCGCATCGTAACCGTTTGCGGAGAACTGTGATGAAGCGCCTGCTCTTGATTCCCCTGATCCTCGCCGCGAGCGCCGCGGCTGCCACCGAACCCCTTCCCAAGGTCGAAACCGCGACCGGCAATTGGAGCGACCTCCCGCGGCTCGAATTGCGCGGCTACACCCACCTCGATTCCAATGCCATGCAGCGGATCTGGGAGATCGCGCACGAACGCAAATGCAAGATCCCGGGCTATGTCACCGGCAAGCTCGACCTCAGGCTCAACTTCGCCGTTCAGTACGACCCGTCCGGAAAGCTCGCCCGAGTGATCCTGCCGCCGCTCGATTGCCCAGAGGCCGAGGGCATCATCGCTGGCGCGGTCATCGCGATGGTCCGCGGCGGCGATTTCCGACGCAAAGGCGAAAGCCCCCAAGGCTGGTACCAAGGCGATCTGTTCTTCGGCTTCGAAGCGCCGGCCTAGGCGCCGAAACTTAGCCGCACGTCGGGCAGGCCGGATCCGGGGGAATCCGGATCGCGCGCCAGGCAAGCCGCTCCCCGTCGAGCAGATGCACGAGGCCGCGCTCGACCGGCCCGATCCCGACGATCCGGTTAATCGCGACTAGCGCGGCATAGCTGCCCGCGCTCGCCGCCAGCGCCCCCAGAACACCGAGCTCGGCGCAATTGTCGCACTCGTCGCTGTCGAACGCGCTGCCGACAAAGCAACGGTAGCAGGGCCGGCCCTCGAACAAGCCGACCTGCGCCTGGAACTGGATCGCGGCCGCCGACACGAGCGGGACGCCGAGGACGACGCAGGCATCGCCGACGGCGAGCCGGGTCGCAAAATTATCGCTCCCGTCGACGACCAAGTCATGGTCCGCGAGGAGCGCGGAGGCGTCGTCTCGGGTCAGACGGTCGGCCACCGGCACCGCCTCGACGAAGTGATTGAGGGACCGGGCGAAGGCGGCCGCGAGCTCCGCCTTGCCGGAGCCTTCGTCGGACTCGCGGTAAATCGGCTGGCGGTGGAGGTTAGCGAGGTCCACCGTGTCGCCGTCGATAATCGTCAGCCGCCCGACCCCGGCGCCGGCCAGCGCCGGAATCACCGCGCTTCCGATCCCGCCGGCCCCGATTATCGCGACCTTTGCCGATGTGAGCTTTTTCTGCCCGACCCCGCCGACCTGCGACAGGACGATGTGCCGCGCATAACGCTCGAGTTCTTCGTCGCTCAGGCTCACCGCCCGGTGCTTCCGAAACCCCCGCCGCCGCGGCCCGTTTCATTGAGCTCGGCGACCTCTTCGAAGCTCGCCTTCTGAACCGGCGCCGGGACTAACTGCGCAATCCGTTCGCCGCGCCGCACCGCAAACGGTTCGCTTCCGAGGTTGGCGAGGATGACCTTCACTTCTCCGCGATAATCCTCGTCGATCGTGCCGGGCGTATTGAGGCAGGTCACGCCGTGCTTGAGCGCCAGGCCCGAGCGCGGCCGGACCTGAACCTCATATCCCGCCGGGATGGCGATCGCGAAGCCGGTCGCCACGGCGTGCCGCGCTCCGGGTTCCAGCATGACGTCCTCCGCCGCAACCACGTCGAGTCCTGCCGCGCCTTCCGTCGCATAGGACGGGGCCGGAAGACCCGCGCCATGAGGCAGGCGCTTGAGCTGAATGGCGATGGTCACGCCTTCGCTTTCTTGTTCCCGCTGGCCCTGCGCCCGCCTTTCTTGGCCGGGCCCTTGGCGGCGCGTTCATCGATCAGCCGCACCGCGACCTCGGGCGTCACCGCCTCCGGCTCGATCCCTCGCGGCAAAGTGGCGTTGGTCGTCCCGTCGGTGACATAAGGGCCATAGCGCCCAGCCATCAGCTTGATCTCTCCGCCGCTGACCGGGTGCGTACCGAGCACCGCGAGCGGCTCGCGGCTTCCGCGTCCGCCGTTGGCCTTGGCCGCCGCCGCTTCCGCTAGCTTCGAGACTGCCGCGTTCATGCCTGTCTCGAACACCTCAACGGTCGAGGAGAGGCGTGCATATTTCCCGTCATGCGCCAGATAGGGCCCGTAGCGCCCGATCGAGGCGGTGATCGGGAGGCCGGTTTCGGGATGCACGCCGATCGTTCGCGGAAGGCTAAGAAGCTGCTCAGCGATCTCCGTCGTGAGGCTGTCCTGCGGAACGTCCTTGGGCAGCGAGGCGCGAACGCCGTCGCGCTCGAGATAGGGGCCGAAGCGCCCGACCTTGAGTTTGATCTCGTTGCCGAGCTCGGCAGGTTCATCGGCCGCTTCGGACCCCGTGGTCCCGAACGGCCGAGTATATTTGCACTCGGGATAGTTGGAGCAGGCGATGAATGCCCCGAATTTGCCGCCGCGCAGGCTCAGCCGGCCTTCTCCGCATTGCGGGCACAGGCGCGGGTCGGTCCCGTCACCCTTGTTGGGGAACAGCCAGGGCGCGAGAAAATCGTCGAGCGCGGCGGTGATGTCGGACGGCTTCTGCTCGATGACCTCGCCGGCCTTGGGCTTGAAGTCGCGCCAGAAGCCGTCGAGCAGCTTTAGCCAATCGAGCCGCCCGCCCGAGACATCATCGAGCTCCTCCTCGAGCTCTGCGGTATAATCGAAACTGACGTAGCGCTCGAAGAAGCGCTCAAGGAAGGCGGTGACGAGCCTTCCGCTCTCTTCGGGAATGAAGCGGTTCTTCTCGACCCGGACGTAACCGCGGTCCTTGAGCGTCTGGAGGATCGCGGCATAGGTCGAGGGCCGGCCAATCCCCAATTCCTCGAGCCTTTTGACCAGCGAGGCCTCGGAAAAACGCGGCGGCGGCTGGGTGAAATGCTGGGTCGCCTCGACCCCCGTCCTGGCCGGGGCGTCGCCGCTCCGCAGAATGGGCATGCGGCCGCCGTCTTCGTCGTCGGTCTTTTCGTCGCGGCCTTCGTCATAGAGCGCCATGAAGCCGGGGAAGAGGACAACCTGGCCGGTCGCACGGAGCACCGCCCGACCCGCGCCATCCGACAGTTCGACGGTCGTCCGCTCGAGCCGGGCCGAGGCCATCTGGCTGGCGAGCGCGCGGTTGTAGATGAGCTCGTAGAGCCGCGCCGGATCGTCCGAGCCGCCGGGACGCCGACCGAAATCGGTCGGGCGGATCGCCTCGTGCGCTTCCTGCGCGTTCTTGATCTTGCTCTGATATTGGCGCGGGCGATCGGGGACATAGCCCGAGTCATAGCGCTCGGCGATCGCGCGCCGGGCTGCGCTCACCGCCTCGGGCGCCATGTCGACCCCGTCGGTCCGCATGTAGGTGATCGCGCCGCTCTCGTAGAGGCCCTGGGCGACGCGCATGGTGTGGCTGGCCGAAAAGCCGAGCTTGCGCGCCGCCTCCTGCTGCAGGGTCGAGGTGGTGAACGGCGGCGGCGGATTCTTGGTGAAGGGCTTGGTCTCGACCGAGGCGACGGTGAAATCGGCCGGCCTCGACTGCCGCCTTGGCCGCATCAGCCTCGCTCTTGCTGCCCAGCGTCAGCCGGTCGATCTTGCGCCCGTCGAACTCGACCAGCCGAGCGGTGAAGGCCTGGCCCTCCGCTTCGAACGTCGCCGACACCTGCCAATATTCCTGCGCCCGGAACAGTTCGATCTCGCGCTCGCGATCGACGATCAGGCGAAGCGCGACCGACTGAACCCGGCCCGCCGACTTCGCACCGGGCAGCTTGCGCCACAGGATCGGCGACAGCGTGAAGCCGACCAGATAATCGAGCGCGCGCCGCGCCTTGTACGCGTCGATCAGGTCCGCATCGAGCTCGCGCGGGCGCTTCATCGCCTCGGTCACCGCGGCGTGGGTGATGGCGTTGAAGGTCACCCGCTCGACCTTGGCCGGGAGCGCCTTGCGGCTTCGCAGCACCTCCTGGACGTGCCAGCTGATCGCCTCACCCTCGCGGTCGGGGTCGGTGGCGAGCACCAAAGATTCGGCGTTCTTGGCCTCCTCGGCGATCGCCTTCATCTGCTTGGCTCGATCGGGCGAGACCTGCCACAGCATGGCGAAATCCTGATCAGGATCGACCGACCCGTCCTTGGGCGGAAGATCGCGGACATGGCCGAGGCTCGCCAACACGCGATGTCCCGGACCCAGATACTTCTCGATGGTTTTCGCCTTTGCGGGCAATTCGACGACGACCAGTTTCAATGTGTTTGGCACCCTTTACGTACGTACGCGCGATGGTGGCGGCGGGGATTCAAGCCCGTCAAGTCTGCGCGAAGGCGGACTGGCCTCCTGGTGATGCGGCTTGGGTGATCAATCCATAAAGCGAAGTCGCCAACAGCGCCCCGAAAACCGATGTCGTTGCGAATAGACTATTGGTGGCAAGTGCCAATCCGAGGCTTGGCGCTTCGAAAGCCGGGTACTGAAGGCTGGCGAATAACGCAGGGACAAACAATGCGAAACTGAGCAATGAAATGATCAGCGCTTGTTTCCAATGCGGGCGAGTAAGTTCCCAACTCCGGCGCAAACTATCCATCACTGACATGTTCTCCGCCAGAAGGATGGGCACACTGACACTCCAACGGGTGATCAGAACAAGTCCTGGAACTATCAAGAGCAAGAGGCCCGCAGCAACCGCCAGTATCCAGATCAACGAAAGTATAAAGGCGGATGGAAATCTTCCGCGCGTCGGTTCGTGCGGATCAAACTTGTAGTCGGGCAATGCACAGGAAAGCGCGGCAGAAATAAGTAAAAGCTGCCAAATACAATGATATGAGGCCCAGCACGAGATATGCCAGAATGATCAATTCTGACCCAAACATTAGGTCTGCCAAGAGGTACGGAATGGTCAGCGTCAACCAGGACTACAAGGTCGTCGCGCGTGCACAGGTGGCCAACCGAATGGCTTGAACAATCACCGAGCCAACCGAAACTGACTCAGACACAGACTCACTTTGCCCCCTGCATGGCGTTCCAGCTTTCCGGCGAGATCCAGTTCCAAAAGTACCAGTTGGACCTCCGCGGGCGTTCCCCCCGACTGCCGGACCAGTTCGTCGACCCCAACCGCCGAGGGGCCCAGCAAATCGATCAACGACTGGCGCCGATCCTCGCTTGGTTCCGCGGTCGGCGAATTCGAATGGCGCGGGGGGCTCGGCGAGGCTCCGCACCGATGACGGGCTGAGCGCTTCGAGCACGTCGGCCGCGCTTTGGACCAACGTCGCGCCGTCGCGAATCAATTGGTTGCAGCCCTGCGCTCTTGGATCGAGCGGCGAGCCGGGGATCGCCATCACCTCGCGCCCCGCTTCGGCCGCCAGCCGAGCCGTGATCAGCGAGCCCGAGCGCGGTGCTGCCTCGACCACCACCGTACCCGCCGAAAGGGCGGCGATGATCCGGTTGCGGCGCGGGAAATCGCGGGCGCGCGGCTCCAGGCCCGGGGGGCGCTCGCTGACCACCAGCCCAACTTCGAACATCCGCCGCTGCCGCGCTTCGTTGTCGGGCGGGTAGAAGATATCGATTCCCCCGGCCGCGCAGCCGATCGTTCCGCTCTCCATGGCGCCGTCATGCGCCGCCGCGTCGATCCCGCGCGCCAGGCCCGAGACGACGACCATCCCTTCACGGCCGAGATCATGCGCCAGCCCTCGTGCGAAACGGCACGCCGCCGCGGAGGCATTGCGGGCGCCGACCATCGCCACCGCAGGCCGGTCAAGCAGCTTCAGATCGCCCTTGGCGATGAGCAAGGGCGGCGCGTCCTCCAGCGCCGACAAGAGTTGCGGATAAAGGCCTTGGCCGAGGACCAAATAGTGCGCGCCGATCTGCTGAATGCGTCCGACCTCGCGTTCGGCCTCGTCGCGGCCGAATATGCGCGGCGCAGATCCACCACCCCTGCGCGCCAGGTCCGGCAGCGCTGCCAGTGCCGCCTTGGCGCTGCCAAAACGCTGGAGCAATTGGCGGAAAGTGATCGGACCGATCCCGGGGCTTCGCGCCAGCCGGATTCGATCGACGAGGTCCTCGCTCAACCAGTCCCCTTCCCGAACTTCGGCTCGGTCCCGGCCCTCAGCCGGGCGAAATTGACGCGGTGCTTCCACAGCACCAGCGCCGCGAAACCGAGCAGAAGTGGGAAATAATCGCGGGTCCCGAGCAGGAACTCGCTGACCGGGGCGCTAAGCGCCGCGCCCATTCCTGCAACCGACGAGATTCGGATCGTCAGAAACAGGAGCAGCCACACCGCCGCGTAGACCGCCGCGCCCAGCGGGAAGATTGCGATCAGGACTCCAAGCAGTGTCGCGACCCCCTTGCCGCCCTTGAAGCCCAGCCACAGGGGGTAAAGATGGCCGATCATCGCGCCGGCCGCGGCGGCGAAATCGACATAGGGGCCCCACAGCGCCCGAGCGAGGAGAATCGCCGCCGTGGCCTTGAGGCAATCGAGCACCAAGGTCAGCGCGGCGAGGCCCTTGCTCCCGGTCCGAAGGACGTTGGTCGCGCCGATATTGCCCGAACCGATGTCGCGGATGTCGCCCTTGCCGCCCAGCCGCGCGAGCAGCAGGCCGAACGGAATCGATCCGAAGAGATAGCCGAGCGCAAGCGCGAAGAGCATCTCCTGGGTCATCGCTGCACTTGGTAGCAAATGGCCGCGCTCACGCAACTTGCGAGTGGGTGTTCGGCGCGCCAAGGAACAAGGATGGATCGAGCGGCCCCAATCCTGTTCTTCGATTCCGGGGTCGGGGGCCTTAGCGTGCTGGCGAAGGCTCGCGCGCTGCTGCCCAAGGCGCCAATCGTCTACGCCGCGGACAGCGCGGGATTCCCTTACGGCAAGCGCAGCGAGGAGGATCTGGCGCAGCGTGTCCCGGCGCTTCTGACGCGACTAGCCGAGCGGTTCGAGCCGCGGCTGATCGTCATCGCCTGCAACACCGCAAGCACGATCGCGCTCGACCACGCCCGCGCCGCGCTCGACTTGCCCGTGGTCGGCACCGTGCCGGCGATCAAGCCGGCGGCGGAACTGTCGCGGAGCCGAATCATTGGCGTGCTCGGCACGCAAGCGACGGTGCGCCAACCCTATGTCGACGATCTCGCCGCCCGCTTTGCCGCCGACTGCACGATCATTCGCCACGGCTCGCCCGAGCTGGTTGATCTCGCAGAGGCCAAGCTCGCGGGAGCCCAGGTGAACCTCGACCATGTCCGTGCCGTAGTGGCGCCGATGGTCGAGCAGGCACCCGAGATGGATGTCATGGTCCTCGCCTGCACCCATTTCCCGCTGCTCGCCGAGGAAATCGCGGCGGCCTATCCGGCGATCGCCCAGGTCGATGGAGCGGCCGGCATCGGCAGGAGGATTGCTTTTCTTACCAGGGACCAGGAATGGCCGGACGTCCCGCCGCCCGGTATCGCGATCTTCACCGCGGCGGCGCCCGACTCGCTCGCCGAAGCGCTCGGGAGATTCGGTCTCAATGAGGTCCGGACGCTCTAGTTGCGAGTCGTTCGCAATGGAATTTGAGAGAGCGGATGGCTAAGGGGGCCGCGAGCGAGGGCCCGAGTGAATTACGACGCGATTTTCCGCAAAGCGATTGACCGTCTCCACGACGAGGGCCGCTACCGCGTGTTCATCGACATCCTGCGCACCAAGGGATCGTTTCCCAACGCGAACTGCTTTCACGGACATAATGGCCCGAAACCGATCACCGTGTGGTGCTCGAACGACTATCTGTGCATGGGCCAGAACCCGAAGGTCGTCGCGGCGATGGAAGAAGCGTTGCACAGCGTCGGCGCGGGTTCGGGCGGAACCCGCAACATCAGCGGCAACACCCATTATCATACCGAGCTTGAGGCCGAGCTCGCCGCGCTCCACGGCAAGGATGGAGCGCTGCTGTTCACCTCGGGCTTCGTTTCGAACGAGGCTGCGCTCTCGACTTTGGGCAAGCTTCTGCCCGACTGCATCATTTTCTCGGACGAGCTCAATCACGCCTCGATGATCGCCGGGATCAAGAATTCCGGCTGCGAAAAGCGGGTCTTCCGCCACAACGACCTTGAGCATCTCGAGCAATTGCTCAGCGAAGTCCCGGCCGACGCGCCCAAGCTGATCGCGTTCGAGAGCGTCTATTCGATGGACGGCGACATCGCCCCGATCGCCGATATCTGCGACCTCGCCGACAAATATGAGGCCTTGACCTATCTCGACGAGGTCCACGCGGTCGGCATGTACGGGCCCCACGGCGGCGGCATTTCCGAGCGCGACGGCGTTGCCGATCGGATCACCATTATCGAAGGCACGCTCGGCAAGGCGTTCGGCGTGATGGGCGGTTATGTCGCGGCCGAGCAGACGATCATCGACTGCATCCGGAGCTATGCGCCCGGGTTCATCTTCACCACCTCGCTGTCGCCGGTGCTGGTCGCCGGCGCGCTCGCCTCGGTCCGCCACCTCAAGGAGAGCAACGAGGAGCGCGAGGCGCAGCAGGACTCCGCGGCGATGCTCAAGGCGAAGTTCGCCGAGGCCGGACTGCCGGTGATGCCGAGCGTCACCCATATAGTCCCGCTGCTGGTCGGTTGCCCGGTCAAGACCAAGCGGATCAGCGACATCCTGCTCGCCGAATACGGCCTCTACGTTCAGCCGATCAATTTCCCGACCGTCCCGCGCGGCACCGAGCGGCTTCGCTTCACGCCGGGCCCGATGCACGACGAGGTGATGATGGAAGAGCTGACCAAGGCGCTGGTCGAAATTCTCGGCCGCGACGAGATCCAACTCGCCGCTTAACTGTCGTGCCGCCGGGCCGTCGATTTGGGCGGAGTGACCTTGAACGGCGGCTCGGGATTGCCATCGCCCTGCACGATCGTCTGGCCGAGCGCTTCCTTATAGGCGTTGGGGATCATCGGATCGATGAACAGCCCCTCGAAATTGACCTTGTTGCGCGGCGTGTCGCCGAACGGCGCGATGACCGCTGACCAATCCACCTTGGCTTTCACCTCGTCCTGCTTGACCCCGGCCTTGGCCAGTGGCCCGACCTTGGCGCGGATGTCCGCAATCGCGGTCACCAGCTTGTCGAGATAGGCCCGGTCGCGCTGCGGATCGCCGTGGCCCGGGATCAGGACCTCGAACGGCATCGCCTTCAATTTGCCGAGCGTCTCGATCCAGTCGCCGGGGAAGCTGAAGAAGCCGAACGGGGTCGGCGCGACCACGATATCGCCGCTCGCCACGACCTTTTCATTCGGCAGCCAGGCAACGAGGTCGCCGTCGGTATTGGCGCGCCCGAGGTGAAGGAGCTCAACCGGGCGAAGCGGATCGCCAAGCACCAGGCGCCGCTCGAACGTCTCGGTCGGAGGGACGATGTAGGTGCCGGCGAAGGCCTTTGGAAACGCCTGATATTGGGTGATCGCCTTCTTCACCCGTTCGCGCCGGTCGGGCGCGGTGTCCGGATCGTCCAAAAGCTTCTTGAGCTGCTCGAGATAATCGGCGCCCTGCTTTTCGATCGCGGCATCGGCCTCGGGATTGGGCTTGTAGTCGACCCCAAAACTCTCGGGTCCGAGCATCCCGGCCTCGGTTTTGACCGTCGCGATGATTCGTAGGTTGGGGAAGGCGTCGCGAATCGCGGACACGCCTTGCGGATGGTCGTTGTGCCAGTGGGTGATCGCGACCGCCTTGATCGGCTTGGGCGAGAGCGAGCGGGCGAAGCGGACGACCTCGCGTCCGTGCGAGGCGGTGAGACCGCTGTCGATCACCACCCAGCCGTCGGACTGTTCGATCAAGGTCACATTGCCGACGACGGGGCCGAACCAGTCGGGCGCCGCCGCGAGCAGGTGGACCCCGGGCTTGATCGTCGATGCGACCCACGGGCCGTAGCGGTCGGCGTCCTTGATCGCGGGCGGCGCTGTCGCGGGTGTCTGCGCAACCGCGGTCACTGGCGCAACCAGCGCGGTCGCCGCCATCAACAATATCAATCTTCTCACCATTCCCCCTTTGCCCCGCTTGCCATCCAAACTCGGCCGGCTCGCGGATCAAGCGCGGATCGACCGGCGGCGCGAGCTTTCGGCAAGGCTCGTCGCGGCGTCGACAGACGACGGGCGCTGGCGAATCCCGGCCTGATCGCCTAGGACTGCGCCATGCGCATCGCCCTCGCCGCCGACCATGCCGGAGTCGACCTCAAGGACTCGCTTGTCGGCTGGCTCAAGGAGCTCGGGCACGAGGTCGAGGACCTCGGCACCCACGGGCACGACAGCGTCGATTACCCGGATTTCGGGGCCCGGCTGGCTGGCGCGATCCGCAACGGCGAGGCCGAACGCGGGATCGCCATTTGCGGGTCGGGGATCGGAATCTCGATCGCCGTCAACCGCGAGCCGGCGTGCCGCTGCGCCCGCGTCGATGATCCGCTCTCGGCGCAGTTGGCGCGCGAGCACAATGACGCGAACGTGCTAGCCATGGGCGGACGGCTGATCGGATCGGACATGGCCAAGGCCTGCGTCCTCGCCTTCCTCGATACCGGCTTTGCCGGCGGCCGCCACCAGCGCCGGATCGAACTTTTGTCCAAACAATTGCAGGATTCCGATTGATGGCCAGCGCCGCTGAATTGGACCGTGAGGCAAATTACCGGGTCCCCGCCGGCTTCTTTACCAGCGGGCTGGCGGAGAAGGACCAGTCGGTCGAGGCTGCGATCGCGGCCGAGCTCGAGCGCGAGCAGACCCAGATTGAGCTGATCGCATCCGAAAATATCGTCAGCCGCGCGGTGCTCGAGGCGCAGGGCTCGGTGCTCACCAACAAATATGCGGAAGGGTACCCGGGCCGCCGCTATTACCAGGGCTGCGGACCGTCCGACCAGGTCGAGACCCTGGCGATCGAGCGCGCCAAGCAATTGTTCGGATGTGGCTATGCCAACGTCCAGCCGCATTCGGGCGCCCAAGCCAATGGCGCCGTCATGATGGCGCTCTTGAAGCCCGGCGACACGATCATGGGGCTGAGCCTGGCCGCCGGGGGTCACCTCACCCACGGCGCGCCGCCGGCGCAGTCCGGCAAATGGTTCAACGCGGTCCAATATGGGGTTCGCGAGGACGACCATCTGGTCGACTTCGACGAGGTCGAGCGGCTTGCGCGCGAGCATCGGCCGAAGCTGATCATCGCCGGGGGCTCGGCCTATCCGCGCCATTTCGATTTCGCCCGTTTCCGCGCGATCTGCGACGAAGTCGATGCCTTGTTTCTCGTCGACATGGCGCATTTCGCCGGCCTGGTCGCGGCGGGCGAGCACCCCTCCCCGTTCGGCCACGCCGATGTCGTCACCACGACCACCCACAAGACCTTGCGCGGGCCCCGCGGAGGCATGGTCCTGACCGACGACGAGGCAATCGCCAAGAAGATCAATTCGGCGGTGTTCCCTGGGCTCCAGGGCGGGCCATTGATGCACGTCATCGCCGCCAAGGCGGTGGCGTTCGGCGAGGCGCTCCAGCCCGAGTTCAAGGCCTATGCCAAAGCGGTCATCCGCAACGCGCAGGTCATGGCCGGTCGCTTGAAGGAGCGCGGCGCGGACCTCGTGGCCGGCGGGACCGACACCCACGTCGCCCTGGTCGACCTGAGGCCGCTCGGCCTCACCGGCAAGGACGCCGACGAAAGCCTCGAGCGCGCCGGCATCACCTGCAACAAGAACGGGGTCCCGTTCGATCCGCTGCCGCCGGTCAAGACCAGCGGGATCCGCATCGGCTCGCCGGCCGGCACCACCCGCGGCTTTGGCGAGGCCGAGTTCCGCGACATCGCCGACATGGTCGCCGACGTCCTCGACGGGCTTGCAGCCAACGGACACGAGGGCAATGCCGAGGTTGAGCAAGCGGTTAACGCCCGCGTCCGCGCGCTCTGCGCCCGCTTCCCGATCTACCAGGGCTGAAGAATGCGCTGTCCGTTCTGTTCGCACGAGAACAGCCAGGTCAAGGATTCGCGCCCGAGCGAGGATGGCGCCGCGATCCGCCGCCGGCGCCAGTGCGAGGCCTGCGGGGCGCGTTTCACGACCTTCGAGCGAGTCCAGCTTCGCGACCTCGTCGTGGTCAAGAAGACCGGCGAGCGAGAGCCGTTCGAGCGCGACAAACTCACCCGCTCGATCAGCATCGCCTGCCGCAAGCGCGGGATCGACCAGGATCGCATCGACCGGCTGGTGAGTGCGATCCAGCGCCAGCTCGAGACCCGCGGCGACGAGGTCGCGGCGAGCGCCATCGGCGAGGCGGTGATGGACGCGCTAAAGGCCACCGACCATGTCGCCTACATCCGCTTCGCCTCGGTCTACAAGGACTTCAGCGAGCCCGGCGACTTCGCCGAAATTGCCGGCGCGGTCGGGGATGGGAGCTAAACCGCCAATCATCATCCTTGTCCGCCCGCAGCTTGGCCAGAATATCGGCAAGGCGGCGCGGGCGATGCTCAACTTCGGGCTGACCGAGATGCGCCTGGTTGCCCCGCGCGACGGCTGGCCAAATCCGGACGCGGGACCCGCGGCGAGCGGGGCCGACGTGGTGCTCGAACAAGCGCAAGTGTTCGCGACGGTCGAGGAGGCGATCGCGGACTGCACCCTGGTCTTCGCCTCGACCGTGCGCCGCCGCGACCTCGTCATGCCGGTGGTCGAGCCCGAGGCTATGGCCGACCAGATCGCTGCCTCCCACGGCCGCGCCGCAATCCTGTTCGGGCCCGAGCGCTCTGGGCTCGAGACCGAGGAGGTCGCGCTGGCCCAGGCCATCGTCACGGTCCCGATCAATCCCGAATTCGCGAGCCTCAACCTGGCCCAGGCGGTGATCCTGCTCGCCTACGAATGGTCGAGACGCTCGAGCCTGGCGGTCCCGTCCGCAAAACCCGTGGAGGAGCCGGCAACACAAGGCGAGGTCGAGGGCCTCATCGGCCAGCTCGACGAGGTGCTGGTCGCGAAAGGCTATTTCCACCCGCCCTCGCGAACCCAAGCGACGCGCAACACGATCCGGACCATCTTCACCAAGACCGGATGGTCGTCGCGCGAAGTCAAGGCGGTGCGTGGAATCCTCCGTGCCCTGGTCGGCCCACCACGGCGAAGGGATTGATTCGGCGGCGCTTTCCGAAACTCGCTCCGATACCGAGGGGTATGCGGAAACCACTGGATTTTATGATTTTTTTTAGTATCACAGCGAACTTCAAAACCATTTCCCGTCGATTCGGAGTTCCCGATGTTGTTGCTTGTTCTCGCCGCCCAGGCGGCCACGGTCACCGCTACGCCTTCAGCCCCCGCCGCCAAGCCCGCGAAGATTTGCGAGATGCGCGAAGTGACCGGCAGCCGCTCGAAGAAGCGGGTGTGCCGCGACTCCACCGGCCGGCTCGACCTCGGCCCCGGTATCAAGGATGCGACCGGCGACGCCGTCGGAGCGGAAGGCGGAACCTCGACCAGCGGCTCGACCCCCAACTGAGCATTCATTGACCCCAAGGCGCGCGTCCGCTAGGCGCGCCCCTTCGCAATTGACCCCGCACGTCCGGTGAAGCGGTGGTCGCATGGCATGCAAGGTGCCGTGGTGCGGGTCCGGACCGACACGAAACGCGAGTTGGAGAAGATAAGATGTCGAAGCGCTCAAGCGCCAAGTACAAGCTCGACCGCCGCATGGGCGAGAACGTCTTCGGACGGCCCAAGAGCCCGGTCAATCGCCGCGAATATGGTCCCGGCCAGCACGGCCAGCGCCGCAAGGGCAAGATGTCCGACTTCGGGCTTCAGCTGCGCGCCAAGCAGAAGCTCAAGGGCTATTACGGCGACGTCACCGAGAAGCAGTTCAAGCGCACCTATCAGGAAGCGTCGCGGATGAAGGGCGACGCCAGCCAGAACCTCATCGGCCTGCTCGAGCGCCGCCTCGACATGGTCGTCTATCGCGCCAAGTTCGCGCCGACGATCTGGGCCGCGCGCCAGCTGGTCAGCCACGGCCACGTCCGGGTCAACGGAGTCAAGTGCAACGTCGCCAGCCGCCGGGTCGACGTCAATGACGTGATCGAGCTCGGCCCCAAGGCGCAGGAGATGGCGCTGGTGGTCGAGGCGCAGAGCCTGGCCGAGCGCGACATCCCCGATTACGTGATTCCCGACGGCACCGCGAAAATCACTTTCAGCCGCGTGCCGAAGCTCGACGAAGTGCCCTATCCGGTGCGGATGGAGCCCAATTTGGTCATCGAGTTCTACTCGCGCTGACCCGTTGTATCAGACCTGCCAAAAGGGCGGCCGGACCGGTTCCGAGCCGCCCTTTTCTTTGCCCTAGCGCCCAATCGCCTGGTCGAGGAACGAACCGATCCGGGTCAGCATGTCGATCCGCGCATTGCTGTCCTCGAGCGAATGTTCGAGGCCCTTGTAGCGGAGATAGTCGACCTTCACCCCGGCATCCCGCAACGCTCCGGCCATCTTGTCGCTGTGGGCGATACCGACGTTGAGGTCCATGTCGCCGTGGACCAGCATCACCGGGACCTTGATCATGGCGGCGTGGCGCAACGGCGAACCCTGGGCGACATGCGGACCGTCGCCGATGAAGTTGCGGACCAAATTGTAATTGGTGAAGTTCTGCGCCTCCTGCTTGAGCAGCGCGAGGTCGGTCACCGGGGCGATCGCAACCGCGGCCTTGTAGAGATCTGGCTCGACAACCGCGGACTGGAGCGCGGCATAGCCGCCATAGGACCAGCCGACGATGGCCAGCCGCTTGGGATCGGCGATCCCCTGGGCGGTGAGATAGCGCGCCGAGGCAGTGACGTCGTCGATTGCGGTCTTCCACGCGCGGAAACCGTTTTCGCCCTCCCATTCGTCGCCATAGCCCGACGATCCGCGATAATTGGGCTGGATGACGGCATAGCCGCGCGCCGCGAAAAACTGCGCCAGCCAGTCAAACCCCCAGGTGTCGCGCGAGCTTGGCCCGCCGTGCGGCAGGACCACCGCCGGCAGGTTCGAGCGCTGGCCGCCGGGCGGAAGGGTGAGATAGGCCGGGATCTTGACCCCGTCCGAGGATGGAACACTGACCGTTTGGACACTCGAGAGCTTGCGCCCTTCGAGCAGCGGATGGACCCGGCCGACCTCGTCGAGCCGGCGACTCGTCTTGTCGTAATAATAATAGGTCCCGGGATCGGAATCGCCCCGCGCGCGGATCAGCAATTTAGTCCCGTCGGTGCTCGATTCCTCGAAATCGATCAGCGGCTGATGGGGGATGGCCTTGGCGAGCGCGCTCGCGAGCTTATCGAATTCGGGATCGAAATAGTCGATCTTCGAGCGGTCCTCGATGAACGTATAGCCGATCATTTTTTGGCCCCGGCCGACGCGCTCGACACCCCGAATGTCGACCTCCGGATGCGAGGCGACAAGGTCCGCGGTCATCGATCCATCGAGCTTGACTCGATAGAGGGCATCGCGGCCGTCGGTGGTCTTGAGGGCGTAGACGCAATCGCAGCTGTCATCGACCGCAAGCGGGTAAAAGCCGCTGTCGTTGATGCTGTCATAAACGCCGAAATCCCGCCATTCGTTCGAGGCCCGCGTGCGGTATCGCCAGTTGGTGGTCCCGGTCAGCGAATCCGATTTGACCCCGGCATAAGCCATCATCCGGACCATACCGCGCCCATCGGTGAGATAGCCCGAGCCATACATTTGCGGGCGTTCGACCGGGGTCGTCTTCATCGTCCCAAGGTCGATCCGGTCGACTCCGAGACCCTGGCGGCTATCGTTGAAGCGCGACCCGGTCGTCCCGACCTCGCGCATGTAGGAGCGGACCATCATCAGCGCGCCCGATTCGTTGGGCAGCCAGTCGAGGATGGCGCCGTCATATTGGCGCAGGCCGGCCTCGCGGAAATGGCTCGGCTGGCCGAGCTGGCGGACGTTCTTGCCATCCGCCCCAATGGCGATCAGCCGGGAGAAGCTGATGACGAAATTCTCGTAGTAGGTATTTCCGCCATATTTGCAGATGAGCTGGTCGTCGGTCTCGAACTTGCACCAGTAGAGACCTTCGGGGTCGGCCGCGCTTTTCAATATCGGCCGGCTTTCGCCGCTGGCGACGTCGATAACGCTGAGGATCGAACTCTTCCCCGGTCCCGGATCGACGACCAGAAGCCGTTTTCCGCTGGGTGAAATATCGACCGATTCGATGCTTTGCCTGGTCCCGAAGGCCTTGGCATCGGCGATGAGCGACGGGTCCGCGGCGGTAAGCGGCGCGGAGACGCACAGGCCGGCCGCACTTGCAGCCAGCAATATCTTGGAACGCATTGATCCCCCTTCTTCGGCGCCCCGATGATGCACGGTTAGGACAGCGATTCAAGTTGCTTGGCAGCCACACCTGCCTCGTCTAGGCGCCGCCACATGGCCCAGCCTCCGCTTCCCGAATGGGCGCCGCACCAGGCGGTGTGGATCGGCTTTCCAAGCGATCCCGAACTGTGGCTCGGCGACCTCAAGCCGGCCGAGCGCGAGGTCGCGGCGTTCGCCGAGGCGGTTTATGCGGGGGGCAAGGGCGAGGAGGTGTGGCTGGTCGCGGCGCACGAGGATGCCGCGGCCGCGGCGCGCCGGCTCGCGCCGTTCGCAAAAGTGGTCGTCGAGCCGTTCGGCGACATCTGGCTGCGCGACACCGCGGGAATCGTGCTCGGCAGCGGCAAGAGCCGGCTGGCGAAGGATTTCGGCTTCAACGGGTGGGGCGGGAAATACGACCTGCCCGGCGACGGCGACATCGGTGTGCGGCTCGCGCGCGCCGCGGGGCTTGCGGTAGAGCGGTGCGGCTGGATCCTTGAGGGCGGAGCGATCGACGGGGACGGCTCGGGCACAGTCCTCACCACCGAGCAATGCCTGCTCAACCCCAATCGCAACCCGGGGATGGACCGTGCCGCGGTCGAGGAACGTCTGCTCGCCGATCTCGGCTTCGAGCGCGTGGTTTGGCTCGGCGAAGGGCTCGCCAACGACCATACCGACGGCCATGTCGATAATCTCGCGCGGTTCGTCGCGCCCGGAAGGGTGGCGATTCCGACCGCGACCAGGGACGACCCCAACGACGCCGTCTATCGCGACGCGGCCAGGCGGCTCAAGGCGGCGGGACTCGACATCGTCACCCTCCCCTCGCCCGGACCGGTCGAGCGCGACGGCGAGATCATCCCGGCGAGCTACATGAACTTCTACATCGGCAACGCCGTGGTCGTGGTCCCGCAATATGGCGCCGAGAACGACCGCGCCGCAGTCGCGGTGGTGCAGGCGCTGTTCCCCGGCCGCCGGGCGGTCGGGCTTCGCGCCGACCACATCCTCACCGGCGGGGGAAGCTTCCATTGCATTTCGCAGCAGGTGCCGTCGTGACCCTTCCGAAGTCTTACTACCAGACTGCCGGAATCGCCTCGATCCTGAGCTCCGCCACCACGCTGATCCTGATTTTCGGCCCCGAGTTTTACGTGACCCTTCCGGCCGGCCTCGAAGGGCGGATGCAGCGGGTCGCCGACCCGGTTTATCAGCTGCGGTCTTGGACCTATTTCGTCCATCCTTTCCTGGTTTTCACAGCTTGTATCGGGCTCGCCTTTGCCTGCCGCCGACTTGCCCCGGCTCTGGCGCTCTTCGGGCTCCTTGCCATGGGCCTGTGGGCGCTGACAGAAGCGGCGCAGCAGGCTCTGACCCTGTTCGCTTTCGACGATTGGCGGCGCGCCTGGCTTGCCGGCGATCCGGCGGTCCGGGCGACGATCGAGGTGCGCGCCGCCATCTACGACGGCTTGTGGGAAGCAGCCTATTCGCTGCTGCTGTTCGGAATCATCGTCGGCAGCACGCTTTTCGCCGCGATCCTGCTTCGCCTTCCCGACTGGCTATCGAGGGCCGCCGGCGGCCTTTTCGCGCTCGCCGCCATCCAGTCGATCCTGATCCAGTCAGGTGAGCTCGGCGGCCCGGTGTTGCCCGAGTCCATCGCCTATTGGGCTTATCCCCTCACCCAGCCCCTCGCGCGCATCCTCTTAGGCCTGTGGCTGCTCCGGGTGGCGCGGGACGGCGAGCCTCGTGTAGGGGCGCCTGAATGACCCTCACCGTCGCCGCGCTCCAGCTCGCCTTCACCGAGGATACAGACGCGAACATTCGCGCGGTCTCGGATTTGGTGCGGGAGGCCGCGGGCAAGGGCGCCGAAGTCGTGCTTCCCCCCGAACTGTTCGAAGGCCCCTATTTCTGCCGGGTCGAGGACGAAAGCCTATTTGCCTCGGCACATCCGACCGCCGAGCATCCCTCGGTGGTGGCAATGCAAGCGCTCGCCGCGGAGCTGAAGATCTGGATCCCGACCAGCTTCTTCGAGGCTGACGGGCCGCACCATTACAACAGCCTCGCGATGGTCGGCCCCGACGGCAAGGTCGCCGGAGTCTATCGCAAGAGCCACATCCCCGACGGCCCCGGATACGAGGAGAAATTCTACTTCCGGCCCGGCAACACCGGCTTCAAGGTGTGGAGCGGGCCGCACCGCTCGACGCTCGGCGTCGGGGTATGCTGGGACCAATGGTATCCCGAGACCGCGCGGGCGATGATGCTGATGGGCGCGGACATCCTGTTCTACCCGACCGCGATCGGCACAGAGCCGCACGACCCCGACCTCGACACCTCGCGATTGTGGCGACGGGCGATGATCGGCCATGCGGTCAGTAACGTCGTCCCCGTGGTCGCCGCCAACCGCATCGGCACCGAGCACGGCCAGCGCTTCTACGGCCACAGCTTCATCTGTGACGAGCGCGGAGACATTCTCGCCGAGTTCGGAGCGCTAGAGACCGGGGTGCTTGTAGCGACGCTCGACCTCGCCGCGGCGAAGAAGCATCGCGCCGCCTTCGGCTTTTTCCGCGACCGGAGGCCGGAGCTTTACGGACGGCTGGTCGAGGACGTCTGAAGGTCCAGCGCCAGGTAGACGCTGTCGCAGACCTCACCGCCGACGGTCCAGGTGCCCTGGGCGCTGCCGGTTTCCACGAACCCCTGCCCTTTCAGCAGCCGCAACGACGCGACATTGCGCGGGTCGACGTCGGCGGTCAGCCGGCGCGGGTCGCCGATCTGTCGGCGGCGGTCGAGGAACGCGGCCATCGCCTCGCTCGCAAAGCCCCTGCCGGTCTCGTCGGCACTGATCATGAAGCCGATTTCGGGCAGTTGCCAGCAGCCGAGCTTGCCGATCACCAGACCGCCGCGCTCGATCACATAATCGTCGCTCTCCGCCGGATCGGCCTCGACCATCGAAATCAGCCATGCCTCCGATTGCGCGAGCGTCTCGTGCGGCGGAGTCGACCAGAAACGCATGTTGCGCGGGTCGCTGAGCAAGCCGTGGATCGCGACGAGGTCGCCCATTTGGGCCCGGCGCAGCCGCAACCGCGCGGTAATTATCTCGTCATCCACGGCAAGCCGCCGCGAACACCGCCTCGAACATCGCCGCATCGAGCCGTCGGGTGTTCTGGTTGTAGCGAGAGCAATGATAACTATCGATCAGCCGCTGGCCGCCGGGGAGCCGGTGCTCGGCGCCGTGAGCGAACTTGCCGCGGGCCAGCGGCATTTCGAAGCTTCGGCACAGGCTGTCGTGCGCGACCTTGCCAAGCGCGATGAACGTCGTCAGCCGCGGCAATTGCGCGATCGATTCCATCAGATAGGGCCGGCAATTGGCCTCCTCGATCGGCAGCGTCTTGTTCTGCGGCGGCAGGCACTTGACCGCGTTGAGGATGATCGCGCCCTTGAGCTGGAGCCCGTCCGCTGGGTCGGCGCGATACTCGCCTTCGGCCAGCCCGAATTTCAGCAACGTCGAGTAAAGCAGGTCGCCGGCATAGTCGCCGGTGAAGGGCCGCCCGGTTCGGTTCGCCCCGTGCTTGCCGGGCGCCAGACCGATGACCGCCAGCCATGCCTGGGGATCGCCGAACGCCGGCACCGGCGCGTTCCACCAGTCGGGATGCTCGGCGCGGCATTCATGCCGAAACGCGACCAGCCGCGGGCACAACGGACAGTCGCGCGGTGCCTCGGCGGCCGGCAATGGCGAGATGTCGGCGGGGCTGGCGAACGACATTGGCCTCGCCTAGGCCAGCCTTCATGCCGGGCGCAACGCACCTCTACGCCATCGCTATCGGCTCCAACCGCGCGCACGGCCGCCACGGCCGGCCATCCGGCGTGGTCGAAGCGGCGGTCGCGGCGCTCGATGAGCGCTTCGGCCTGTTCGACGCCTCGCCGATCCTGATCAACCGCGCTTTTGGCTCGGCCGGCCGCGACTTCGCCAATACGGTGGCGCTCGTCGAAAGCCCGCTCGAGCCGCCGGCGATGCTCGCAGAGCTCAAGCGGATCGAGCGCGAGTTCGGGCGGCGGCGCGGCCGGCGCTGGGGCCCGCGGGTGCTCGATCTCGACATCGCGGCGTGGAGCGGCGGCCGCTGGCGCTCGCGCACGCTCACTGTCCCCCATCCCCAGCTCAAGGCGCGAAGCTTCGTCATCCACCCGTTGGCCGCAATCGCTCCCCGCTGGCCGATCGAGGGCCGGCTCACCGCCCGCCATCTGGCCGCGCGGCTTGCGAGGCCGCGCCCGCGCGGCTAGGCGCGGTGGCGGCTGATGGGCCCTTAGCTCAGTTGGTAGAGCAACTGACTTTTAATCAGTAGGTCGCTGGTTCGAATCCAGCAGGGCTCACCAGCATTGCGACCGTTGGCTGGGAAATCTGGTCAGGAGTCTTGTCGAGATGGTCTGGCGCTCGGGTGGTGATCGGAAGCGGCCGCTCGCGCCGATCATCCGCCGGGCGGCCCCGTTCTTGCCGCTGATCACTGGCCTCGGCCTGCTCGCCAGCCTCCTCGAGGGCGCGGGGATCGGCCTGTTCATCCCCTTGCTCGCCCTGCTGATGTCGGAATCGCTTCCCGAGGGCATTCCAGCGCCGATCGCCTGGCTCGCGTCGCTTTTCGGAGGCGGCGACCCGAATTCCCGAATCCTCTTGCTCGGATCGGCGATTTTCGCGCTGATCCTGCTCAAGGGCGCGGTTCAGGCTGCGAACGATTGCCTCGTCGCCTCAGTCGAAGGCCGGATCGGCCGAGACGTCCGCAACGGCCTGACGGACCGGCTTGTGTCGCTCGATTATTCCTTCTTCCTCAGGGAAAGCCCGGCTCGGCTGAGCAGAATCCTGTCGACCGACAGCTGGTTCGTCCTCGAAGCGGTCCATTCGGCGCTCATATTGATCCCGGCCGCGGCAGGCCTGCTCGTGTTCAGCGCCTTGCTCGCCTGGCTGAATATCGGCCTGTTCATCGTCGTGATCCTCGGGGCAGTGGCGGTCCAGGGCGCGCTCTACCTCGCCGAGCGGCGCCAGCAGCGGTTGAGCGACGCATTCACCGCGAGCAACCACAGGTTGTGGGAGCGCTTCCTCACCCTCGTCGAAGCGCCGCGCGTGATCCGTCTCTTCGGCCAGCGAGAGCGCGAGCGGCAGCGGGCCGCCGTTGCGATCGAGGACCTTCGCCGTTCCATTCGCGCAACCGACTATCATACGGCCCTGGTCCACCCGCTCGTGGATGCGTCGGTCGCGCTGCTGTTCGTGGTCGTGCTGATTGCTGGCTACTCGACCGGCATGTCGGTTCCCGCGATCGCCGCATTCCTCCTGCTTTTGACCCGCGCTCAGCCGCACGCGAAGACAATCAGCCGGGCGCGCCTCGGCATCGCCTCGTTCCACGGCTCCGTCCGCGAAGTCGAATGGCTGCTGTCGCAAGAACCGTCCCGAACAAGCAGGCCGCGCGGATCGAAGGTTCGCCTGGACCGCCCGATCGCGTTCGAGGACGTTTCCTATACTTATCCGAACGGCAATCGCGCGCTGGCCGACGTCAATCTCACGATCGAGCCGGGGCTGGCGACGGCCCTCATCGGCAAATCAGGGTCGGGCAAGACGACTCTCGTCAACCTGCTTTGCCGGTTGATCGAACCGCAATCGGGCCAGATCCTGCTTGGATCTGACAAGGTCGATGAGCTCGATATCGCGAGCTGGCGGGAGCGAATCGCACTGGCGGGCCAGGACAGCGGGCTCGTTACCGGCACGATCGCGGAGAATATCGCCTACGCACGACCCGATGCCACCGCCGCGGAGGTCGCGGAGGCCGCGCGGGCCGCGGGTGCGGATCGCTTCATCGCCGCTTTGCCGAATGGGTATGACACTCCGGTCGGCCCCGAGGGCCTCAACCTGTCGGGCGGCCAGCGGCAGCGCGTCGGCCTGGCCCGGGCAATCTTGCGCCGCCCCGATCTGCTGATCCTTGATGAGGCCACCAATGCGGTCGACGCACTGACCGAGGCGGAAATCATGTCCCTGATCGCCGAGCATCGCTATTTCCGGACGATATTGATCATCAGCCATCGCAAGACCACGCTCGCGGCATGCCAGCGCGGGATCGTTCTCGACAATGGCTCGGTTCGGGAAGCGGGGGACCTGGCCAGCCTCGCTTACTTCGCCACCATGGCGGGCAAGCCCGACCGCGCCTCGGTCCCCGGCTGAGGGATGGCGGCCAAGCCAGACCAAGGGAAGGCGGCGCCCGAGTGGCCGACATTCTCGATCGTCGTCCCGACCTATCAGCGGCGCCAGCTCGTCACCGACGTCGTCCGGTCGCTCGCTCGGCTCGACTACCCTGGCGCCGTGGAGCTGATCATTGTCATCGACGGGTCGACCGACGGGACGGCCGAGGCGCTGCGCGAGATCGAAGGTCCGTTTCCGGTCCGGATCATTGAGCAGCCGAACCAGGGTGCGTCGGAGGCGCGCAATCGCGGGGCCGCCGAAGCGGCCAACGAGGTCATCCTGTTCCTAGACGATGACATGCTGTGTCAACCGGACCTGGTTCGGGAACATGCGCGGCTTCACCGCGACGGCGCCGACGCGGTGATCGGCGATACCCCGATCGACCCCAATTCGCCGCCGGGCTTCCTGCCCGAAAGCGTCGCGCGATGGATTGCGTCGACTCGCGTGAGCAGCCCGCTTTCGCCGTTCGACGTCTTTACCGGCCAACTTTCCATCCGCCGTTCGGTGTTCGAGACGCTGGGTGGGTTCGACACGACGTTCACCTCGGCGGGAGCGTTCGGCAATGAGGATGCCGACCTCGGGGTCAGGCTGCTCGCCGATTACGACGTGCGCCACAATCCGGCGGCAATCTGCCGGCAGCATTATGTCGTTAGCCCCACGGAATATATGGATCGCGCTCGCGGCGCGGTGGCCGCCGACCTCAACCTCATCCGCAAGCACCCGCACCTATCCCGGGAGCTGCTCGAAGCGAAGGGCCGGTCGCGGCCGGTCACCCGGTACATCTACCGGCCCTTGACCCGGCTTCGGCCCGTCCCGCGAATGCTGGCCAAGGCCGCCACTATCGCCGCGAATACGGCGATGAGCACGCCATTGCGTTCAAACCGCCTGCTTGCCCGCTTCTTCTCGGGAGCGCGCTCGCTGTCTTACTGGTCGGAACTGAGGTCGAAGGGCTGGTTTCCAGGCTCGGAGCGCCTGCTCGTCCTTTGCTACCACGCGATCCAGGATCAGGCCGCGGATCCCGTACTCGCGCCTTATGGGGTTCCGCCCGAGCGGTTCACCGAACATTTGAACTCGCTCACCGCGCGAGGTTTCAATTTTGTCGGGCCGGACGCGCTTGCCTCGTTACTGTCGACGGGCGCTCCGCTGCCCACGCGCGCCGTCCTGCTGACCTTCGACGATTGCTATTCGGACCTGCTGACGATCGCTCGCGAAGTGCTCCAGCCGCGGGGGATCGAGGCGCTCGCCTTCGCAGTGACGAGCATGGACACCAACACCAACGAGTGGGACCAGCCCGAAGGGGCTCGGAGGCTCGAACTCCTGGGGGCCGCGCAATTGCAAGAGCTCACGCGGCTAGGAGTTGAGATCGGGTCACACTCACGCACGCACCGCGACATGCGCGTGTTGCTCGAAAGCGATCGAGCGGACGAGGCGGCGCGCTCGGCCGACGATCTGGAATTGAAAGGCCTGCCGCGACCGCGCTTCTTTGCCTATCCGTACGGAGCGCGCGACAGCGCGACGAAGCAGGCGGTGCGGGAGGCGGGCTTTGTCGCGGCCTTCGGACTGACGAGGGCGCGCGTGAGCGCGAAGTCCGATCCTTTTGACCTGCCGCGGGTGATCATCCTGGCCCAGGATCGCGGAACCCGGTTTCGCTTGAAGACTAAGGCGCCGCGGCTGTCCGCCCTCGCCGAGCATCCGGTCGCGACGCTCAAATCACTCCTCGGAAAAGTGGTTCGACATGGACATTCCTGAGCGGTGGAAAGAAGTCCATGCTCGCCGCTTTCCCGAGCTCCCGCTGGATTGCGGCAACCGCGCCGACCCGGGGATCATATACAGCGAGGACCTTCGCGACTGGTCGGACAAGGCAACCACGCCGGACCAGCATCGCATCGAGCGATACATCGACCGCTTCGATCTTCGCGACAAACGCATCCTCCACATCGGAATCGGGAATTCCGGACTAGCAAGACGATTTCATCGGCGAGCCGGGAAAATCGTTGGAACCACCATTGACGAGCCAGAGATCCACGTCGCCAAATCGCTGCGCCTCGCGAATTACGCCTTTGTCCGTCACAACAAATATTCCGGTGAGGACACGGTGTCGGGCCGCTTCGATGTCATCGTCGACAATAATCCAACCAGCCCCTGTTGCTGCATTGGCCACCTCGCGCAGCTGTTCCGCTTCTACGATTCCAAACTGGCCGAGGGCGGCCAGATCGTGACTGACCGCGAAGGCCTGCAGTGGATTCCGGACGGAGCGAGCCGCTCCTGGAGCTTCGGCTTCGACGATCTGTGCGAGGTCGCCGCCGTCGAAGGCTTCTCGACGCATCGAATCGATCGCAACGTCTATGTGCTCACTCGAGGGCAGCTCCCGAGGCCGCGGCCTTTCGATCTGGCTCGCCACTCCCTGCGGAAAGCCGCCTCGGTTCCGCGCCGCACCGCCGGCCTCGCCTTCGGGGTCTTGCGCAAAATCCTGCGCCGGGTCGGGTCTCGGAACCGTTGAACTCCGACCAGCCGGCCTGGGAAAGCACTCCGCCCGATTTTTGGAAGTCCGTTCGACTTCTTGAAGCGCCTTCGTTAAATCGCACGCTCCCTTGTAAGCGAAGCCCGGATCGCGATGGTACCCGCCGACACTCCCAAGATCAGCGTCGTCATGCCGGTCTACAACGCGATGCCGCACCTCGACGCGGCCGTGGAAAGCGTCCTCGCTCAGACCTTCCGGGACTTCGAATTCGTGATCCTCGATGACGCGTCCACCGACGGCTCGACCGAGCGGCTGCGGGACTGGGCCGCGAGGGACGCTCGAATCCGGCTGATCGAGGTCAAGAAGAACCTCGGCCCGGCGCTGAGCTCGGAAAGGGTCGCGCGCGCCGCCTTGGCGCCGATCGTGGCGCGCATGGACGCTGACGACATTTCCTACCCTGACCGGCTCGCCGTGCAATTCGAAGTTCTTCAGCGCTTTCCCGACGTCGGGGTGGTCGGCGGATTGTACGACATCATCGACGCCGACGGCCGGAAGATCCGCGGTGCCGAGCGTTGGCGGCTTGGACAGCCCGCTTCCGTTCCGCCGTTCGGCAACGGTCCGATGATGTACCGTCGCCCCGTGTTCGAGCTCGCCGGAGGCTATCGCAAGCAATGCGAATTCTGGGAGGATCACGACTTGATCTTCAGGATGGCGTCCATTGCCAAGGTGATGGTCGTACCCCGCGCAATTTATCAGGTTCGCCAATCGCGCAGCGGCATCCGCTTCGCCTCAGAGCAAGAACGCGTCGAGCATGCGCTGGACACCATGTACCGCGCCCGGGCCCGTGTCGATCGCGGCCAATCCTATGAGGACCTGCTCGAATCTCCGGCGAAGCCGCGGGGCAAGCTCGATCCGCGAGTGTTCATTTCCCTCGGCTCGATCATTCTTTGGGCCGGAGAAAGGCCACGCTTGCTTCGGCGCCTGATCGAGCGAGGCGATCTGCGCCGCGACCTCCACACGTTGAGCTCGCTGGTCTGGGCTGCGTGGGCCGGGCTCGAGCCGCATTCGCTGCGGGGGTTCATCCGGATGCTGGTGTTGGGGCGCAACCTGCGCGCGGGCATTTCGAGCCGAAGCAGCGAGCCGGTCCTGTGGTCTTCTCCAACACTTCAGAAAGTGGCCAAGCCGGAAACCGTGCCGGCCGAATGATCCTCCGCCTAGCGAATGACCACGTGGCGAGTTGGGCGTAGGTCGCCGGGGTTGGCGGGCTGCGGGGACCGGCGGTCGGCGAGCAGCGCGAGGCAGAAGGCGAAAGATGCGGCGATGCCGCTTGTTCGAAGCGGGAAGTCGACCAGGCTGTGCGCCAGCACCGCGGCCGACGCGATCGACGCAGCCTTGGCGAAGGCACTCGAATCGGCGTTGCGCCACACCCCCACGACCGCACGCGTCCACCAGGCAAGAAACAAAATCAGGACGAGAATTCCGGGAAGACCGGTCTCCATCGCCCACTGAGCATAATCGTTGTGCGCGTGGATCGAATAGGTCGAGGTGACCTGGTCCGGGTCCTGATGCATCGCATAGACCTGCCGGAACGATCCGAGCCCCGTTCCGAGCGGAAGATAATCACGCGTGATCTCTAGCGTCGGCTTCCAAATCTCCATCCGGGAGCCGGTCGATTGGGCGGCGCCCGTGCCGATGCGGTCGCGGCCGATGTCGGTCGTCGCGATGACCGCCACCGCCGCCATCATCAGAACCAGCGACAGCCCGATCAGCCCACTCAGGCCGCGCCGCCCGACACGAATCACCACCATCAGGCTCGCAACTGCCACGGGAAGGACCAACCCATAGCCAGCGAAGGAACCGTTGAGGCCGATTCCGAGGAGGACGAGGATCGCCAGCCCCGCGGCGACCGCGAGGAAGGCCGAGTAGCGCTGAACGTTCGCCCCGCGCGCGGCAGCGGCGAGCGCCGCGATGAACGGAAGGCTGATCAGCAACAGGCTCGCCATGTGATTGGCGTTGGCGAAGAATCCGACCCCGAAGCCGACGTTGGTGATCGGGTAGAGATACCAGGGCGACCCAGCCGATTGGGCGCTCGACACCTGAAGCGCGCTGAGCGCAATCCCGGCGACCGCCCCGGCGATAATCGCGCCGGCGGCGAACACGGCCCGGAACGCCTTCAACCTGACGACACCGAGGAAGACAGCCAGCGGGGGGATGGCCGAGAGAAGCGAATCGATCGTCCGGTATGGAGTCAGCGAAACCGGCAAGGCGGGCAGCGCGAGGCCGAGGATTCGATAGCCATCGGCGATCGCCTCGCGTGGGCCGAGCCTGGTCCACAGCGACGGCGGCAGCGGGATGAGCTGCACGAGCACAATCACTATCGCCGCCACCGCAAGGATCAGGAGCTGACGGGCCGGCTTCAGCATCCTCTTCTCGGCGGGCGCGACAATCGCCCAGGCGATGATCGCGACACCGAGCAGCTGGAGAAGCATATTGCCCCACACGCCCTGCGCGCTTCCGCCAATCAGCGGGCACAGAAACAGATAAGCGGGGACGACCAGCTGGCGCATAGTACCCGTCATCGGGCTCTCGCCTGGCTCAGCGACATAGGACCGATGGCCAATTCCGTCTCCGAGCCGAAGTCAGACGCGCGGCCGTTGAGCTCGAGCCACTGCGCCGGGCAATCGGCTGGAACGGTGAACGCAAGGCCGCCGCTTCGTGCCGGAGCGCGAGCGATTTCCGCCGGCTGTCGGCCCGATGCGCAGCGAACTTGCCACAACAGCAGACCCGCGGGGTCGCCGCCGGTCGCCGGAGCAGTGATCCGATAGCGTCCGGGAGGAAGGAGCAGCAACTGCCGCGCCAGGGTCCCGCCGCTCTGGCCGTAGAAGATCACCTGCAGCCGTCCCGAGCGCCGTTCGGCGAGGCCGACCGACGAGGATGTCAGCTCCCAGTTGAAAGGCGGGATCGCGCGGTCGTTTCGAAAGTCCGGATCAAACAGCGCCGGGGCGCTTTCGCCGGCGATCCCCGACGTCTGCTCCCACAGCCGGCGAGCCTGCGCATAGTGCTGCTTCTCGACGAGGGTCGCGATCATCGGTCGAAGCCACGGCCCCTTGGCCGGATCGAAGGTCCCGCCGAGCGCGATCACCGGACGGAGGTTGGCCGGGTCTGCCGCCAGCAACGAAAGCACCACGTTCCGGATGTGCGGATCGTCCGCGAATACGGCACGGATCGCGGGCCAAGCCTGCTCCTGCCGCGCGAAGGCGGCGAGATAGGGGGCAATCGCCTCGGTCCCGCCGGGCGCAAGCCGAGCCAGCGCGGCAACGTCGCGGAGCCCGCTTGCATCGCCTCTCTGCAGATGATGGGTGGCAAGGAAATAGCGCGCTGCAAGCGAACGCGGGTCGCGATGCCGAGCGGCCTCGAACGCCTGTCTCGAAGCCTCGTCTTGGCCGGAGAGCTGGGCGCGGATCCCGGCGACCACGAACGGCTGCGGCTCGATCGGAGCAGCAATGGCGGCGAGTTGCAGCCTGTCGAAGGTCGACGCGTCGATCGGTCGCCCGGCGCCCGACGCCGAAGCAATTTCGCGCGTGGCCAGGCCGATCGCGGCAGCGGGATGGCCGGGCCACAGCGCCGCCGCCGTCCCGGGGTCGCTGTCGGACAAGGACAGCACGGCGGCATTTTCGAACGCCAGCGCGCCGAGCGCGCAGGCCGCGAGCACGACAGGCACCAGGCGGACGGCCCGGGCGCCCGGGCCGGGAGTCCTCCGCTCAGCCGTCACGGCCTTCGCGGTCGTCCGTCGACGATTTGGGGATCATCAGGATTTCGGTCCGGTTGATCCGCGCGCCCTTCCCGTAATTGTGACCGTAGCCGTAGCCATACCCACCATAAGCGCCGCCGCGCGCATTGGCCTTGGTCAGGACAACCCCGAGGACGTGGGCCCCGACCGCTTCCAGTCGGTTCAGCGCGTCGATCACGGCCCGGGTGCGAGTCTTGCCCGCCTCGATCGCGAACACGACGTTGCCGGCCGCGGCGGCAAGCAACGGCGCATCGGCCAGGCCCAGGGTCGGCGGCCCGTCGATGAGCACAAGGTCGAAGCGCTCGCTCGCCTCCGCGACGATCTTGCGCAGCCGGCCGGTCGACAAGAGGTCGGCCGGGTTGGGCGGAACCGGCCCGCTCGGGAGCAAGGTCAAATTGTCGTGCTGGGTCGGCACGAGGTGATCGCCGAGCGAATCGTCGGTCGTCAGCAGCTGGCTGAGGCCAACGTCCTCCGCTTCCGTCTTGAACGCAGGTTTGCGAAGATCGCTGTCGATCAGCAGGACGTTGCGCCCGAGCCGCGCGTAATTTTGCGCGATCGCGAAGGCGGACGAGGACTTTCCCTCGCCAGAGCGGGTGCTGGTGAGGAGCAGCGCCTTGGGCATTCCGTCCTCAGTGCTGTAGCGGAGCGCGGCAATCATTGCCGAATAGGCCTCTGAGACCAGCGACGTCGGGCTCTTCAATTCCTCGAGGAAGCTTTCCCTGGCCCCGCTTTTCGGAACGATCCCGACGCAGGCGAGATCGAGCTTTTTGCGAACGTCCTCTCGGTTCTTGATCGTGTCGTTGATGACTTCGAGGCCTACCGCGGCAGCCGCGCCGGCGAGCAATCCAAACGTCAACCCGAGCAGCAGATTGAGGAACAGGCGCGGCTTGAACGGAAACAGCGGCGGATCGGCGCGATCGACGATCGACACCGGCGCGACCCCGACACCGCCGGCGACCCCGATCTCCTTGTAGCGCTGGAGCAGCGCATCGTAGAGGCTGCGGTTGGTATCCACCTCGCGCTGCAAGATATTGTATTGGATCGAGCGGCCACGGAGGTCGAGGACGTCACCCTTCAGCGCCGAAACCCGGCCCTGCAGCGCGCGTTCGGCCGCGAGCGCGGCGCGATAGTCGGCAAGCAGGCTGTTGGTGCGCCCGCTGCTCATGGCCGAGGATTTCGCGGGCGATCTGCCGGTCGAGCTCGTTGATCTGCGCCTGGAGGCTCTCCATTTCTGGATGCTCGGGCTTCATGAACTCGCGCTTCTGCTGATATTCCGCCTGGAGCCGCGCCCGGTCCTGGCGCAGCGCCGCAGTCCCGCTCGTGACATCCGCGGTCGGTCCGGTGGACAGAGCGCCGCGATAGGCGCCTTCCGCCGCAACCCGGCGGGCGGTCGCGTCGGCCAGCGCCTGGTTGAGAGCGAACAGGGATTCGCCTTGCAGCGAGCCCGAATCCCCGCCCGGGGTCTTGCCGTCCGAGCTTCCACCGGAACTGACGATGCCCTGTTTTTGCGCATAAGCGACCAGCTCGCGCTCGGAGCGCTCGAGGTCGGTGCGCGTCTTGCTGATCTGCCGTTCGAGGAAATTGCGCGCGTAGGCCGAGGATTCGTATTTCCGCTGCAGCGCGGAGTTGATGAAATTGTCGGCGATTCCGTTGGCGACCGCCGCCGCCAGCTGGGGCGAGGTGGAATCGAAGCTGAAGCGGATCAGCCGTCCCTCGTCAGGCGCGATCACCTTCAGGCCGCTGTCGACGAAGTCGGTTGCGGCCCGGAGCCGTTCGGATGCTGGAAGGTCCTGCGAAACGATCTCGGAATTATTGGCCAGATTGAGGTCCTGGGCGGTTCGCTCGGCGACATTCCGGCTTTCCAGCAGGCCGACCTGAGTCGCGACCAGGTCATAGGTGTTGAACCCCATTTCCTGCCGCTCGCGCGACTGTTCGGCCGATACGGTAACCGACGGCGGGTTGGCTTCGAGCGAGACCCACGCCCGGTAAAGGGGATCGGCGAGCAAGGTCGAAAGGATCGCGAGAAGGAGGCCAAGCGCGGTCGCCCCGAGGACCAACCAGCGCCAGTGGAACAGCACTCTCAGCAGGGTCGGAAGGTCGAGGACGTTGATCGCCGAATAGACCCGCTGGCCGCGCGCGTTGGTCCGGTCCGCATCGAACGGGCGGAGCGCCCAAGGTTCGTCCCTGGTGATGACGAGATTGTTGTTCACCGGCCCGCGTCCCGCCTAAAATGGCCGGAAGATGGAGAAGACCGGCAGCGACTGCAGGATCTGCCTCTGCACTGCCTTGATCGACGAACCATCGACGACAATGATGTCGCCGGGATAGATTTGCGGGTCGGGGGCCTGACCTCGGCGGATTGCGGTGAGGTCGAAAGCGGCCGCCTGGCGCTGGCCCGAGATAGTCCGGAACACCGCGACCCGGCGGGCATTGGCGTCCTCCGACGTGCCCTTGGCGAGGGCCACCGCCTGGATCAGGGTCATCGGGCCGGAGACCGGGAAGGAACCAGACTCCCGAACCGCGCCGTCGACCGTGACCACGCGGGCGGTCGAGCGCTTGATCGAGACCGCCACGTCGGGATTCTCGAGATATTTCTCGCCGAGTTTCTGGGTCAGCCGCTCGTCGAGCTGGGCGGTGCTGAGGTTGGCCGCTTCGACCTCGCCGATGAACGGCAGGGAGATTCGCCCGGCGAGATCGACCTCATAGTCGCCGGTCAGGTCCTCGGACTTGAACACCTTGATCCCAAGCTGGTCCATCGGGGCGATCTTGTAGTTGGATTCGAGCGCCACGATGCGCGGTTCGTCGGGCGCTGCAAGCGGACGGTCGTAAGGGATGGATCCTCCGCGCGTGTCCGCGCAGCCCGCCAATAGAAGCAGGCCGGCGGCGATTGCCCCCGCGGTTAGGGGCCTGCGCGGCTTTGAGCACTCACTCGACACGATCATGGCTGACGATCCACTACGCACGAAGTTCCAACCGGAACGGTTCAGGGGGCAGACGCCTAGTCGCCCGTCCTTGTGGAATCAATGGAGGCAACCTGCTCCGAAATGGACGATTCGCCCTCGGTAGCGACCAGGTAGCGCCGTTCCGAACCGTCGATCACCAAGGCCGTCAGTCGCCCGGTCGCATAGGCGCCGGTGTCGATCGCAATCCGGTTTCCGGCCTCCACCACGTCCGGGACGATGGTGTGGCCGTGGACAACAACGAAGCCGTGGTCGCCCTGATGATCGAGGAACGGCGCGCGGATCCACCGCAGGTCCTCCTGGCGCTGCTGGTCGAACTCGACCCCAGGGCGGATTCCCGCGTGAACGATCAGATAGTCCCCAAAGCGGCAAGTGTCAGCGAAGCCATTGAGAAAATCCACGTGGGCCTTGGGCACTAGTTCGCGTGCCGTGGCGAGCGCCTCGAGCTCGTCCATCCGGCCAAACTCCTGCCCGTCCGCGCCATAGCTCTCCATGCACTCGCGGCCCCCGAACCGGCGCCACTTGGCAATCAGACTCGATTCGCCGCCGAGAATCCGCAGCAGGACTTCCTCATGATTGCCGAGAAGGAAGACGAGATTGAGATGCGGGTGGCGAAAGGTTCGAAGACGCTCGACCACGCCGGCCGAATCCGGGCCGCGGTCGATGAGGTCGCCGACGAAGACCAGGCTCGCTCGCCGCGACGGTCGCTCGGCCAAATCCTCTTCGACCAACTCGAGCAGCCGCTCGAGTAGGTCGAGGCGGCCGTGGACATCGCCGACGACATAGGCGCGGTGCCCGCGGGGTCCCGTTGGTGCGTGCTTGGTCGAAGAGCGGAAAAAACCCATCATTAAACCTTGGAAAGCGCGTCGTGGAGCGCCTCGCGATATGCGCGGTGCACAACCGCCTCGCCGAAGTCGCGTTCCATCCATTCGCGCCCGGCACGGCCCATTGCGCTGCGCTCGGCCTGCGTCATGGCGGCAAGCGCCAGCATCGCATCGGCGAGCGCGGTCGCGGACCGCGGAGCGCACAGCAACCCAGTCTCGCCGCTCCTGACGGCGTCGCGGCAACCGACGCTGTCTGCGGCGACGACTGGGATCGCCATTGCCGCCGCCTCGAGCAGGATCCTTGGAACGCCCTCGCGATAATAAGAGGGAAGAACGACGCAATCGGCTTCGGCAAGCTCGCCGCGGACATCGGCGACCGAGCCGCGATAGTCGGCGATCCCCTCCTCGACCCATCGGTCGAGATCGGACCGCGAGACCGCGCCGGGACCGGTTGGCTCGATCGGCCCGAGAATGCGAAAGCGCGCGTCGGGGCGCGTGGAGCGGACGATCAGTGCCGCCTCGACGAACTCGCCGACGCCCTTGGCCCAAAGCAGGCGGGCCGCGAACAGGAAGGTCGTTCCCTCGCGGGCTCCGGCCCGGCGCGGTCGGAAATGGTCGAGATCGACCCCCGATCCGGGGAGCTGCCCCGCTTGCTCTGGCCGGACCAGCCCACGCTCAACGAACAGTGCCCGGTCGTCCCGGTTCTGGAAGAACACCCTGGCCGATCGCCCGAGCGCGAGCCGGTAGAGCGTCCCTACAAGGCGATTGAGCGGTCCCCGCCCCTCGAACATCGCGCCGAGGCCGGTGACATTGTTGATGACCGGAATGCCAAGCAAATGCGCAGCCATCGACCCGTAAATGTTGGGCTTGATGGTGAAGCCGAGGAATGCCGCCGGCCGAAGGGCGCGCAATCGCCGGTGAAAAGCGGCCAGGGTCCTAAGGTCCGCGCTGGGCGATCGCCCCCGCGCCTCGATCGGAACGGTCACCAGCTTCACGCCGAGCGCCTTTATCGCCGCGTTATGCGGACCGTCCGGAGCAAGCACCGCGATTCGATAGCCATCCGCCTGGAGCGACGCGATCAGCCCGCGGCGATAATTGAGGATCGCCCAGCCGTCGTTCGCGGACAATGCGATCAGCGGCCCGCCCGGGCTCGGGACGGTCTTGGAGCGTTCACTGGCCACGGGATTTCAGCTGCTGAGAAGCTCGAAATGCGGGATTTCGACGTCGAACGCATTGCCGTCCTCGTCGACCATCCGGTAGCTGCCCCGCATCGAGCCAGACGGCGTGTCGAGCGGGCAGCCGGAGACATAGTCGAAGCTCGAGCCCGGCGCGATCAACGGCATCTCGCCGACCACCCCCTCGCCGACCACCTCGTGAACCGTCCCGCGCCCGTCGAGGATGGTCCAGGCGCGCGACAGCAATTGGACGGCCTTCTGGGAGCCGTTCTCGATCCGCACGTGATAGGACCAAAACCACCGTCCTGCCGACGGATCCGACTGCTCGCTGAGATACGAAACCGCAACCCGGACCGCGACCTCGCGGGTCACCGCGACATTGGGAAATAGCATGGCAAGCGCGTCGACCGACATGAGACTCACCTAGGCGAGGCGGGCCCGGCAAACAATCGTCAAACCCCGGCGGCGCGGCGAAGGCGATCCTCCAGCCGGCCGCGCGAATCGAGGATCATCGCGCTCCGCCCGGTGAGGAGGTCGCGGCGCAGGAAATGGCCGCTGAGCTCCAGACCCTCCAGCACGTCGCCGAGCGATGCGGTCCCGCCGCCCCGGATGAAGGCCGGGAGCGGCAGAAGCCGGCCGGAAAAAGGCTCCGCCTCGGCCGCGCTGACCGCCCGGCCCGAGCGCGGGCTGACCGCGACGAGCGAGTCATTTTGGCCTGTCACCGCGCATGCGGAGAGGTCCAGACCGAAGCCCAGCTCAGCCAGCATCAGCAGCTCGAACCGAATTAGCGCAGCTCCCCAACCCGAAGCCGCGGGGGCCGCTTCGACCGCCTCGAGCAGCGCCTCGAAGGCGGTGAAGACCGAAGGATAGGCCTGGCCTTCGGGCAAGGCGGTCGCGACCAGCACCGTCGCCCAGTCGATCGCGGCCGCAGGCAAGGGCTCGCGAAGCAGCGGTCCACGGCTATGAACCAGCTCGATCGTCGCTTGCGGAAGCTGCGTGTCGGTCCGCGCCGACAGCCGAGCCTCGACGACATTTCCCGGCACCAGCACCGGCCGCATCCTCCGCCCGCGCGCGCCGCGAACATAGGCCGCGAGCAAGCCGTGCTCAGCGGTCATCATCCGGACGACCGCCCCATGCTCGCCGTGCGGGCGGAGAGCGCACACGATCGCCGGGGTGGAAAAATGCATCGCGGTCAGCCGCGCGGATGGAAGTAATCGTAGAGCTGGCGGGCCATGGCGCGGCTGATCCCGGGCGCCTTTTCGAGGTCCTCGAGCGCGGCGCCCTTGACCGCCCGGGCGGTCCCGAAGTGCATCAGCAATGCGCGCTTGCGGCTTGGTCCAATCCCCGGAACTTCGTCGAGGGTGGACGTGGTCAGGCTCTTGGCGCGCTTGGCGCGGTGGGTGCCGATGGCGAAGCGATGCGCCTCGTCGCGAAGCCGCTGGACGTAGAAGAGCACTGGCGAATTGGGTGGAAAGGTCACTTCTCGCCCATGCGGCAGGTGGAACACCTCCCTGCCCTCGCGGCCATGATGCGGCCCTTTGGCGACGCCGACGACCGGAATGTCGTGCACCCCCTGGCATTCGAGGACCTCGGCGACCGCATTCAATTGTCCCTTGCCGCCGTCGATGAAGATCA
Organism: uncultured Alphaproteobacteria bacterium; assembly: GCA_963722545.1. Lineage (GTDB taxonomy): Bacteria > Pseudomonadota > Alphaproteobacteria > Sphingomonadales > Sphingomonadaceae > Sphingomicrobium. The sequence goes on along the minus strand of CAVRMK010000005.1, from coordinate 60,331 downwards.
GGTCGGGCCAATCGCCGCGCTCACGGTTGGGGTCCTCCTTCTCGAGCCGGGCGAAGCGCCGCTGCAGCACCTCGCGCATCATCCCGAAATCGTCGCCGGGGGTGATCGCGCTCTTGATGTTGAACTTACGGTAATTGTTCTTCCGGAACCCCTCAGGGCCGGCGACGATCATCGCCCCGGTCGCGTTGGTGCCCATGATATGGCTGTTATCATAGACCTCGATGCGCTGCGGCGGCTCGGGCAGCTCGAACACTTCGGCCAGCTCGCGCAGGATCTTCGCCTGGGTCGTGGTCTCGGCCATGTGCCGGTCGAGCGCTTCTTCGGCATTGCGCCGGGCCTGCTCGATCAGTCGCTTGCGGCTTCCGCGCTGGGGGCGCTCGATCTCGACCTTGCGCTCGGCCTGCTCCGACAGCGCTTCGGCGATAAGCGCACCCTCGGTGAGATCGCGGTCGAGGAGGATTTGGCGCGGCGGCGGCACCTCCTCGTAAAATTGCACCAGGAACGCCGCGAGCACATCGGCTTCAGGGACGTCGTTGGTGTGGGCGGGGAAGAAGCTGCGATGCCCCCAATTCTGCCCGCCGCGGATGAAGAAGGCCTGGATGCACATGGTCCCGGCCTTGCAGGCGAGCGCGAAAATGTCGGCATCGCCAAGCCCCTCGGAATGGACGGTCTGCGATCCCTGAACATAGGTCAGGGCGCGGAGCCGGTCGCGGTAGACGGCCGCGAGCTCGAAATCCTTGCGCTCGGCGGCCTCGGCCATCTGCTTGCCGAGCCGCGCCTGGACCCCCGTCGATTTGCCGGCGAGGAACAGCTTCGCGTCGGCGACCAGCTCGGCATAATCCTCCTTGCTGATGCGGCCGACGCACGGTGCCGAGCAGCGGCGGATTTGGTAGAGCAAGCAAGGCCTCGACCGGGACTGGAAAAAGCCGTCGGAACAACTTCTTAGAAGGAACAGTTTCTGAAGCGCGTTAAGTGTTGAGGTGACGGATCCCGCGCTCGCGAATGGACCGTAATACTGGCCCTTGGTCCGTCGTGCCCCGCGATGCTTGCGGACCTGCGGATAATCATGGTCCTCGCGCAGAAGGATGAACGGGAAGCTTTTGTCGTCGCGCAACAGCACGTTGTAGGGCGGGCGGAAACGCTTGATCAGCTGCGCCTCGAGCAGCAGCGCCTCGGCCTCGGTGCGGGTCGTGACGATGGTCATGTTGCGGGTCTGCGCGACCATCCGCTGTAGCCGCTTCGGAAGCTTGGCGACCTGGGTGTAGTTGGTCACCCGGTTCTTCAGCACGCGCGCCTTGCCGACATAGAGGACGTCGCCGCGAGAATCGTGCATGCGGTAGACGCCGGGCCGTGAGGGCAAAGTCTTGAGCACGTTGCGGATCGCGGCGATCCCCGCCTCGAGGTCGGGGGTGCCGGCGCCTTTGACGGTATAGGTCGCCTTGTCCTCGAGAAAGCGGTCGCTCGAGCCGGGAGTGTCGGGGCGGTCGGCCTTGCTCACGAGCCCGACTTAGGGGCTTCCTCCCCGCCTTGCGAGAGGGTCAGGCCGCGGCGCGTGCCGGCTCCCGGTCGCTCAGCATCCATTCGACGGCGGCGGCCGAATGGATCGCGGTCGTATCATAGACCGGCAGGACATTGGCGCGGACGTCCACCGCCAGCACCAGCTCGGTGCAGCCGAGCACGACCGCGTCGACCTTCTGCCTCTGAAGCTCAGTGATCAGCGTCCTGAGCTTGCGCTGGCTGTCGCGGACCACGCGACCGGCGACCAGCTCCTCGTAAATGATCCGGTCGACCTCCGAGCGCCACTCGGGCGCGATGTCGTGGACGATGATCCCCGCCTCTTCATAGGGCTTGCGCGCGAACGGCTCGACCATCGTGAAGCGGGTGCCGAGAAGCGCGATCCGCCGGCGCCGGTCGTGAACCAGGCGCTCGGCGGTGGCCTCGCGAATGTCGATCACCGGAAGCCCGGTGGCCGATTCCACCTCGTCCACCGCGCGATGCATGGTGTTGGACGCCAGCAGGATGCCCTGCGCGCCCGCCGAGGCGAGCCTCGCCGCGGCATCGACGATCATCGCGTTGCCGCCGGCCAGGTCCTCGCTTGCGTGGAACGCGGCATAATCGGCGAAGTCGAAGCTTTCGATGATCAGCCGCGCGCTGTGGATGCCGCCAAGCGCGCGGGCGACCCCGCGGTTGATGTGATCGTAGTAGAGCGCGGTCGAGTTCCAGCTGACCCCGCCGATGATTCCCAGTTTGCGCAACGTCCGTCCCCCGAGTTGCGGACCCGCGCGGCCCGCCCTAGCGAGGAATTAACTAGGCCCGCACATTTTGCCGCCGCAAGTGGTAACGTTCGGATTTAGCGGGAAATTAGCGCCGATGCGGCGAGACGTTGAAAGGCACGAGCGCTGCAAACTGATCTTGGCTTGAACAGTGAAGCACAAACCAGCGGAACCGTCTTGCTGGTGCGCCCGGCAGCGTTCGGCTTCCATGCCGAAGCGGCCGCGTCGAATGCCTTCGCCACCGCCAGCTCAGACACAGGAGTGGCGGCCGCCGCCGAGCGCGAATTCGACGCGCTCGCCAAAGCGCTCGACGAGGCCGGAGTTGAGCTGGCCATCCTCGACGACACCCCGAACCCGCCAAAGCCCGACGCGGTTTTCCCGAACAATTGGGTCAGCTTCCACGCCGACGGGACGATGATCCTCTACCCGATGGCGACCGCGGCGCGCCGGCCCGAGCGCCGCGCCGAGGCATTGAAGCAGCTCCTCAAGGATCGCGGCTTCGACGTTCGGCGGACGTTGGACCTTAGCCGGTCGGAGTGCGAGGGCCAGTTTCTCGAGGGCACCGGCAGCCTGATCCTCGACCGGCCCCGGCGCCGCGCCTTCGCCGCGCTTGGGCCCCGGACCATGCGCTCAATGCTCGACTCGTTCGCGGAGGCAACCGCGTTCGAGGTGCTGGCGTTCGACTGCGCCGACCGGCACGGCCGGCCGATCTACCATACCAACGTCTTGCTCAGCCTCGGCGAGCGGTTTGCAGTGCTGTGCGCCGACGCTATCGCTGAGGGCGATCGGCCGCGCGTGCTCGAGGCGATCGAGACCGGGCGCGAACTCGTCAGCGTCGAGTTCGGCCAGATGGAGCGCTTCGCCTGCAACCTGCTCGAGCTTCGCGGCCGCGACGGCCCGATCATCGCCATGTCCGAGACCGCGCTGGCGAGCTTCGACGCCGCGCAGCGCTCGGCGCTCGAGCGGCATGCGAAATTGGTGGCGGTCCCGATCCCGACCATCGAGCGGGTTGGCGGCGGAAGCGTCCGCTGCATGATTGCGGAGGTCCACCTGCCCCGGCTCGGCTGAGGCCTAGCAGCGCTTCTCGGTTTCCTTGCCGCCCGAGGCGCGCGTGATCTCGATCCGGTCCTGGCTCAAGACTTTGATGGTCGAGGCCGGCTGCTTCGAGCCGTCGCCATAGTCCATGGTCAGCTTGTCCCCGACGAGAGTCCATTTCGCTTCGCCGATCGGAGTGGTGAGAGTCCCATCCTTGCGGAACTCGAGCGTGTCGGAGCAATCCTCGTCCATCGCGCTCCACTTGCCGACCATATAGTCGACCGTGGGTGCGCCGCCGACCGCCGCCGCGGCGGGGGTCGCCACTGCCGCATTGTCGGGCTCGGGAGCCTCGGGCGCGGCGGCGGCATCGGCGACGTTCTCGGCGGCCGCTGCCTCATTACCGCTCCCCGCGGCCCCGCCGCACGCCGCGAGCAACCCCGCGGCGATCAAGGTCAATGTGATTTTCGGTGCAATCGGCCAGCGCATGCGTGTTCCCCTTTATCGATTGGACGCGTCACAGGCCGATCAATCGGCAACCAGGTCTCAACCGAGCGCCTTGACGATCTCCTCGACCATCTTCTTGGCGTCGGCCAGCAGCATCATCGTCGAATCGCGGTAGAACAATTCGTTGTCGACGCCGGCATAGCCGACGCCGCCCATCGATCGCTTCACGAACAGGGTCGTCCGCGCTTTCTCGACGTCGAGCACCGGCATTCCGTATATCGGCGAGGTCTTGTCGGTCTTGGCCGCGGGGTTGGTGACGTCGTTGGCGCCGATGACGAAAGCAACGTCGGCCTGGGCGAACTCGCTGTTGATGTCCTCGAGCTCGAACACCTCGTCATAGGGAACATTGGCCTCGGCCAGGAGCACGTTCATGTGCCCGGGCATCCGCCCCGCGACCGGGTGGATCGCATATTTGACCTCGACGCCCTTGGACTTGAGCAGGTCGCCCATCTCGCGCAGCGCGTGCTGGGCCTGGCTGACCGCCATGCCGTAGCCGGGGACGATGATGACCTTGTCGGCCTGGCCCATCAGGAACGCCGCGTCCTCCGCCGATCCGCGCTTCCACGGGCGGTCGATCGCCTCGCCGCCGCCGGCCGCAATCGCGTCGCCGCCGAAGCCCCCCGCGATGACGCTGATGAAGCTCCGGTTCATCGCCCGGCACATGATGTAGCTGAGGATCGCGCCCGAGCTTCCGACCAAAGCGCCGGTGATGATCATCGCGCTGTTGTGCAGCGTGAACCCCATCGCCGCCGCGGCCCAGCCCGAATAGCTGTTGAGCATCGAGATCACGACCGGCATGTCGGCTCCGCCGATCGGGATGATCAACAGGAAGCCGATGGCGAAGCTCAGCGCCATCACGGTGAAGAACACCCACGGGTCCTGGTCCTGGGTGAAGTAGGCAATCAGCCCGAGGATCGCGACCAACGTGCCGAGGTTGATGACGTGCCGCATCGGCAGCAGGATGGGCTTGCCGCTCATGTTGCCGTTCAATTTTAGGAACGCGATGACCGAGCCGGAGAAGGTGATCGCCCCGATCGCCACCCCGAGGCCGAGCTCGACCCGGCTGAGCTGGTGAATTCCCTCCGGGCCGAGAATCCCGAATGCGCCCGGATTAAGGAAAGCCGCGACTCCGACCAGCACCGCCGCCATTCCGACCAGGCTGTGGAAGGCCGCGACGAGCTGCGGCATCGCGGTCATCTGGATCTTCCGGGCAATGACCAGGCCAACCCCGCCGCCGATGACGATCGCGGCGGCGATTTCGATGACCGAGGCGATCTCGTGGATGGCCAGCGTGGTGACCACCGCGATGGCCATGCCGAGCATTCCGGCGCGATTGCCCCGGCGGCTGCTTTCCGGGCTCGACAGGCCGCGGAGCGCAAGGATGAAGCAAACTCCGGCGACGAGATAGGCGATCAGCACCCAAGCCGGGATCGCCGCGGCCTCATGCATCGCGGCGTTCCCGCTTCTTGTACATCGCCAGCATCCGGGCGGTGACCGCGAAGCCGCCGAAGATGTTCACGGACGCCAAAGCCACCGCGATCAGCCCAAGCCATTTGGAATAGGGACTGTCGCCGGCCGCGGCCGCGATCAGCGCGCCGACCACGATCACCGAGGAAATGGCGTTGGTGACGCTCATCAGCGGGGTGTGGAGCGCCGGGGTCACCGACCAGACGACATAATAGCCGACGAAACAGGCCAGAACGAAGACCGACAGGATGGAAATGAAATCCACGAACCCTCCCCAAAGATGCGCCGCATCGGGTTGTGGCGGGAGACGGAGAGGCTGTCGAGGGGGTCGTTAACCTTATCGCGAAACCGGCAAAAGGTTTCCGTTTTGATAACCTTTTTGAGCCAATGCGGATGCCGACATGTCGAACCAGGCTTCAAACTGATGCCGGACAAGGGCCCGGTCACCGCGAACTCGTCGCCCTGGAAGCTGCTGTGCTGGACGGCGGTGCTCGGCTTCCTGTTCGGGCTCGTCGGCTTCGGCGAGATCGCCGAGGACTGGCTTCGCGTTGCCCGCAATGGGACTCATTGGCACAAGGCAAGCGGCGACATCGTCCTCATCGACGTGGACGACCCCTCACTTCGGCAAGTTGGCCGGCTACCTTGGCCGCGCGCGCGTTACGCCGAGCTCGTCGACAAGCTGACGAACGCGGGGGCCAAGCGAATCTTTCTCGACATCATGATGGATGGCGAGTCCGACGCTCGAAACGATACGTCGCTCGCGCAAGCACTGGAGCGCTCTGGAAGGGTCGTACTTCCTGTGGTCTCGCGTTACGGACCAAGCACCGGATCGCGGTTGGTCAACCGAGCTCCGCTCCCTCAATTCACCGAGCACGCGCAAATCGGCTCCGTAACTTTCCGATACAATTATCAGAATGCCGTCTGGTCGCTGCCTTACAGCGAAACGATTCAGAATCGCCGCGTGCCGTCTTACTCGGCGCTGCTCGCGGATCGTCCAGCCCCGGCGGGCTACTACATGGTCGACTATTCAGTCGATCCGTCTTCAATTCCGCGAGTTCCCGTCGCCAGCATCTTTGACGGCAACTTTGATCCGCAGAAGATCGCGGGCAAGGACGTCATCGTCGGCGTCACGTCGCAAGCTGGGATGGATATTTATTTCGTTCCCGGTACGGGGCGGCTGAGCGGTGCACATGTGCATATCATCGGCGCCGAAACCCTAAAATCCGGGACTCCACTCAGCTTCGGATGGCTCCCGGTGTTCTTCGCCAGCCTGATTCTTTCATGGATCATCGTCACTCGCCGGAACCCCAACCACCAAGCCTTGCTGCTGGCTGGCGGCATTGCAGCCCTGATCCTGGGTCCGGCGCCGCTCGAGGCCAAGCTGATCTATTTCGATGTCACCCCCGGCCTATTCGTCCTGTTGACGGTGAGCGCGGTGCTTGCGTGGCGCCGTTATCACACCCGGGGACTCATCAACCCAGTCTCTAGCCTTCCGAACCTGAATGCGTTTCGAGCCGACCGAATTGGCCGCGAATCGGCGGTGATTGCTGCGCGGATCCTCAATTATGAGGAAATCCTCGCCACGCTACCCCCCAACAGCGAGCGCCCGCTGGTCGAGCAGATCGTCGGGCGGATCAATGTCGGCGCGTCGGGAAGAACGATCTATCAGGGCGACGGCGGGATTTTCGCTTGGTTCGACGAGTCCAAGCAGTCGTTTGGCAATCATCTCGAAGCTCTCTCGGCCTTGTTCCGCACGCCCGCCCGAGTCGCCGGCCTGTCGCTCGACCTGTCGATCAGCTTCGGGGTCGAGGTCGGGAGCAACCGCTCGCTCGCAAGCCGCCTCGCCAGCGCCCTGGTCGCCGCCGACGAAGCCGCGCACGACGGGCTGAAATGGAAATATTACGACCCGGAGAGCTTCGCCGATGCCTCGTGGCGGCTGTCGATGCTGAGCCAGCTCGACGAAGCGATCGACAAGGGGGAAGTGTGGGTCGCCTACCAGCCCAAGCTCGACCTCGCCACGCGGCGCATCGTCGGGGCCGAGGCACTGGCGCGTTGGACCCACCCCGAAAAGGGTCCGATCGCCGCGACCGAGTTCGTCGCCGCCGCCGAACAGAGCAACCGCATCGCCAAGCTCACCGACTTCGTGCTCGAAAAATCGGTCGTCGCGGCAGCGGACCTCAACCGCCGCGGTCCGGCGTTCGACATCGCGGTCAACCTCTCCGCGCGGCTGCTTACCGACAAGGGCTTCACCTTGCGCCTGTCGGCATTGCTCGCGCGCCACAAGCTCGACCCCAGCCGGCTGACCCTGGAGCTGACCGAAACTGCGACCCTCGCCGGCTCGGGCGAAGGGATTGAGATGCTTTCGCGCCTCCGCGAAATCGGCGTGAGGATCGCAATCGACGATTATGGAACCGGACTTTCGACGCTCGACTATCTCAAGCGCATCCCGGCTAACGAGATCAAGATCGACCAGAGCTTCGTCAAGGGAATCGTCGAGAACCGAAGCGACCGGCTGATGGTCCAATCGACCATTGGCCTTGCGCATTCGCTCGGCCGGGTCGTCGTCGCCGAGGGCGTCGAGCACCGCGAGATCATCGACATCCTGGTTGAGCTCAATTGCGACATCGCCCAGGGCTTCGCCATCGGCCGCCCGATGAGTCTCGAGAGCCTGTCGCGACGCCTGGCGAGCGAGCGCAAGCGCACCGCCGCCTAAGTCCGACGTTCCACTTTTCCGGCCCGGCTGGCCGCTAATCCCACCATCATCGACACTGGCCGCCGCTCGGCGGGCGCTTCGTCGCGCCCTCGCCGATGCCCATGTTAATAATGGTGAATCATTTGCTAACCATAACGATTAAGGATAAGAGTCGCCCCATCTGCCGAATCAGAATGACGATGACAGGGGTGACGAAATGAAGAAGGTCAGTAACGGCCGCGGTTTCTGGAGCTGGCTCATGGGCTCGGGCTGGAGCGGCGGCGGAAACGGCTAACAGCCAGCCCCGGCCGACTATTCGGCCCGGAATTTCAATGCGTTAGAGGCGTCTGCGGAAGCGGGCGCCTTTTGTTGTCGGCGGGTCGCTGTTCGTGCCGCGGCCGCTGGTTCCGGCCCGCCCGCTCGGCTAGATCGCGGTCGAATCATGCGCCAGTCGAGCCTCCTCCTCCTGATTCGCGCCGATGGCCCGGGACTGCACGATTTCACCCATGAAGTCCGCGAATTCGTCGCCCAAAGCGGGGTCGAAACCGGCCTATTGACGATTTTCTGCCGGCACACGTCGGCCTCCCTCCTGGTCCAGGAAAACGCCGCCCCGGCCGCGCGCCGCGACCTCGGGCGCTTTTTCGAGCGCCTGGCGCCCGAGAGCGACATCTATGAGCATGACGACGAGGGACCGGACGACATGCCCGCCCATTTGCGCTCGGCCCTGACCCAGAGCCATTTGTCGGTGCCGGTGATCGGCGGCCAGCCGGCGCTCGGCACCTGGCAGGGGATCTATTTGTTCGAGCACCGCCGATCCCCGCCGCAGCGCGAAATCGCGCTCCACATCATTGGGGACTGATGGGCTCGAAGCGCGTCATCGACTGGCTCGCGTCGCATGCGCCCGATTTGCGCATGATCGAGGTCGCCGAGAGCACCGCGACCGTCGAGGAGGCCGCGGCGGCGCTCGGGGTCGAGCCGGCGCGGATCGCCAAGAGCCTGACGGTTCGAGCCGGCGCTGTGACGTTCCTGCTCGTCGCCCGCGGCGATGCCCGCCTCGACAACGGCAAGTGCAAGCGCGAGCTCGGCGCCCGCCCGCGGATGCTTGGCCCGGAGGAGACCCTGGCGCTCACCGGTCACCCGGTCGGAGGGGTTTGCCCCTTCGGCCTCGCCACCGAACTCCCGGTCTATCTCGACCGCTCGCTGCTCGACTTCGACCTTGTCTATCCTGCCGGTGGAACGCTCAACTCCTCGGTCGAGGTCGCTCCAAGTCGCCTGTTCGAGCTGGTCGGTCAGCGCTGGGTCGACCTATGCCGGCTGCCCAATGAAACGGCCTGGATCGAGGGCGGCAGGGTCGATCCCGTCGATCGGTGAAGGCCGGCGCTCGAGCAACGCGACCGCCACCTCCGAAAGCGCCGGGGCGGTCTGGAGCCCCGCTCCGCCCTGCCCCGCAAGCCAGAAAAACCCCTCCGCATCCGCGGCATAACCGACCGCGGGATTACGGTCCGCCGTAAAGGTCCGGAGCCCCGACCATTTTGCGCGCACCGCCCCGACTTCGGCATAAGTGCGCTCCTCCATCCGCCACGCCGCAGTCGCGATCCCGACCTCGTCGGGCTGCGAATCGCACGGATCGCTCGGCTCCTCGTCCATCGGCGAGGCGAACAGCCGCCCGCTCTCCGCCCCGAAATAGAGTTCGTTGTTGACGGTCATGGTGAAAGGCAATCGCTCGAGGTCACAGCCCGCGGGCGCATCGAAGGTGATGATCGTGCGCCTCAAAGGCGCGATGCCGAGAGGCTCGACCCTCGCCATCACCGCCACGGCGTCAGCCCAGGCTCCAGCCGCGTTGACCAGGATCGGCGCCTCGAACTTTGCTCCGCTGTCGGTGGTCACCGACCAGGCGCCTCCCCGGTGCTCAATCGCGGAAATTCGCGAATCGGTCATGATCGAGCCACCGCGGGAGCGAAGGCGCCGAGAGAAGCCCTGCATCAGCGCGTGCTGGTCAATCTTGAGGCAATTCCTGTCGGCGAGCCCCGCGATTGACCCCGCACCGCCTACCCTCAGCAGCGGACACAACTCGCTCAGCCCTACTTCGTCGAGTCGCTCGACTGTCGTAAACGGCCTTATCCGTTCGGCCACTCGCTCGAGGTCGGCGAGCTCATTGCTTCGCGCATGAATGAGAACAGTCGTCCGCCGCCCAAGCGAATCCTGGCCGAAATCCTCCGGAGGGCTGTCGAAGGTTGCGCGGCTTGCCCGGGTCAGTCCTCGGATCAGCGGGTTGCCGAGCGCATAATGGAACATGGTCGCGCTTCGACCCGAGGTGTGAAATCCAGTCTGGGCTTCGCCTTCCAGGAGGATGACCCGCGCATTGGCGGCCATCGCCGCCGCGCCCGACAGGCCCGCGATCCCACCGCCGATCACCAAAATGTCGCTGGCGCTCGCCACCGCTCAGGCGGCGCCAAGCCGATCGCTGACGATCTTTCCGCTTTGGGTCAGCCGGGTGGCGGCAACGATCTCGTCGTCATCCGGAAGGACCGGCCCGCCGCGCTCCTTGTCCCAGAAGGCGGCGAGGAAATTGTAGAGGTTGCGCGCGAACAGCGCCGAGGAGTTGGCGGCGAGCGTCCGCGCAAGATTTACGGGTCCGAGGATCGTCACCCCGTGCCGCTCGGCAGTTTTTCCAACCTCGGTGCCTTCGACATTGCCGCCGGCCGAAGCGGCGAGGTCGACGACCACGCTCCCCGGGCGCATCGAGGCGACTTGGGCGTCGCTGATCAGCCGCGGCGCGGGCTTGCCCGGGATCAAGGCCGTGGTGATGACGATGTCCTGCTTGGCGATATGGCCGCTGACCAGCTCGGCCTGCGCTTTTTGATATTCGGGCGACATCTCGCCGGCGTAGCCGCCCGAGCCCTCGCCCTCGATCCCGGCGACGCTTTCGACGAAGATCGGCTTGGCGCCGAGCGAGAGGATCTGCTCGCGGGTGGCGGAGCGGACGTCGGTCGCGCTGACCTGCGCGCCGAGCCGTTTCGCCGTGGCAATCGCCTGGAGGCCCGCGACGCCGACGCCCATCACGAACACCTTCGCCGGGCTTACCGTCCCGGCCGCGGTCATCATCATCGGAAAGGCCCGCCCGAACGTCGCGGCGGCGTCGATCACCGCCTTGTAGCCGGCAAGGTTCGATTGCGAGGACAGGATGTCCATCGACTGGGCGCGGGTGATCCGCGGCATCCATTCCATGGCGAACGCATCGAGCCCGGCCTTGGCATAGCCTTCGACCGCCTCGCGCCGGCGAAGCGGATCGAGCGACCCGACGAGCATCGCGCCTTTTTTCGCTCCCGCCAGCGAAGCCGGGTCGGGACCCTCGACGCCAAGGATGATGTCCGCGTCCTTCAGCACGTCGCCGCGGGAGCCGATGGCCGCGCCTACGGCTTCGAAATCCTCGTCGCGGATGCCGGCATGCTCGCCCGCGCCTCGCTCGACCGCGACCGAGGCGCCGAGACCAATGAACTTCTTCGCGGTTTCGGGGATCGCCGCGCAACGCGACTCGCCCGTCGCTTCCTTGAGGACGGCGATCTTCATGCCCGGTCGTTTAGAGGACGAAGACGACGACGATAAAAGCGACGACCAGCGATACGATCGCGCCCCATTTCATCAATTGGATGAAGCGCGAATAATCGCGCACGTGAACCGCCGCCTCGTGGGTCGGCGGATCGGTGAGGATGGGTTCCTGCTCGGCCATCGAAATCCCCTGGGTCAGGTTTGCTGGCCAAGTCCATAACAAGCCGGCCGGAGCTTCTAAAGCCCCCTTGGCGGAGATCGTTTCGCTCTTAAGCCCCCCTTTACTCCTCGCGGCTATGCTTCGGCGCGCAAGGACGAGGACGATGAGCGAGCGGACACCCCCTTCCCTGATGCTGATTGACAGCAGCGCGGACGAGCGCCGGCTGATTGCCGCGACCGCCTCGCGCGCGGGCTGGATGGTGGTCTCGGCCGCCGACCATGCAACCGCCGTCGGCCTTCTCCAGGGCCCGCATGGGCGCGAGGTCAAGACCGCCATCGTCGGCGGCTGGCGCGAAAGCGACGGGCCGCGGCTGATCACCGCGCTTCGCGAGGTCAGCCCGTCGCTTCCCGTCATCGTCCTGTCGGACAAGGACAGCGTGGCAACGGCCGCGGCCGCGGTCCGCGCGGGCGCTTCCGACTTCCTCGTCCGCCCGGTTGCCCCGGAACGGATCCTCGATGCGCTTTCGGCCCACGCCGACCGCCGCCGCGGCGCCGGCGAGCTTGCTCCAATGTCGGAGAAGTTGGCGCCTGCTCTCGCGCTCGAGGAAATGGTCGGTGCCGATCCCGAATTGCGGAGCGCGCTTGCGGTCGCCGCCAAGGCCGCCCGCCATCGCCTTCCCATCCTGATCATCGGCGAGCCCGGGACCGGCAAGGAAACGCTGGCCCGCGCGATCCACGCGGCAAGCCTTCGGGCCAAGGGCCCGCTGGTCGAGATCGACTGCAAGTCGGTCCCGGCCAATGCTATCGACAGCCAATTGTTCGGCCATGCCAAGGGCGCCTTCCCGGGCGCGTTCGCCGCGAGCGACGGCAAAGTGCTCGAGGCCGATGGCGGAACTTTGATCCTCGACGAGGTCGGATCGCTACCCGAGGCGACCCAGCTGCTCCTCGACCGAACGCTCGCCACCGGCGAGGTTCGTCCGGTCGGCCTCAACGGAAGCCGCTCGGTCGACGTTCGAATCATCGCCACCGCAAGCCGCCCGCTGGACGCCGGATTCGACCCTGGCCTCGCCGAGCGCCTTGGGGCGACGACGGTGAGCCTTCCTCCGCTTCGCGATCGAAGCGCCGACATCCCCGCCCTCGCGCGTCACCTGCTCGGGCGGCTTGCCGTCCAAACCGGGATGAAGCCGGTGACGATCGGCGACGAGGCGCTGTCAGTGCTGATGCGCTACGGCTGGCCCGGCAACGTCCGCCAGCTCTCGACGGTCCTGTTCCGCGCAGCCTTGCTCGCCGAGGGCAATGCGCTGAGCGCCGAGCATTTTCCGCATATCGCGATCCAGTCGCGCTACCGCGGCCGCCACACCGACATCACCCCGACGCTGGGCAAGGCGCGCAGCGACGAGGCGATCGCCGGAGCATCGCGGATCACGCTCTATACCGCCGACGGGCATATCCGGGCGCTCGAAGAGATCGAAGCCGACATCATCCGCCTCGCCATCGGCCACTATCGCGGCCGCATGACCGAAGTCGCGCGGCGCCTCGGGATTGGCCGCTCGACCCTTTACCGCAAGCTCGGCGACCTCGGAATCGACACCGCCGCCTGAAGACGAACGGGAGCAACGCATGAATTTCCTCGCACGATTCAAGTCGGACGCTTCGGACGGGCTCGAGGAGGAGCTGCCGCCGCGCCGCCGCACGTTCTCGGCCGCACAGTATCGCGAGGAGGAGCTGGCCCGCGCCGCCGAGGCCCGCGCCGCTCAGGCGGAGGCCGATGCGGAAGCCCAGGCCGCTGCGGAAGCCGCGCGCGAAGCGCGAGTTGAAGAGGCCGGCGAAGAGGAGCCCGAGAGCAGCGAACCGGCTGTGCCGCCGATGGACTGGGAGGAAGCGGTCGGCTGGCTTTCGACCCGCTCGCCCGAGGCCCGCAGCCTCGTCGCGCAGAGCTGGAACTGGGAACACGACCTTCGAGTCCTGCAATTCCTCGTCACCCAGCCCGACATGGACTTGGGAGTCGCCGCCGGAGTGTTCTGGCTCACCGGGGCGACCGACGATTTCTTTCCCTGGGGCAGTGACGAGAGCCCGGAGGACCCGCAATTCCAGCGCGCCGCGGAGATCGTGCAGCTCCTCGGACGCCGCTTCGCGGCCGAGGATTTTGCAAGCCAGCGCTTCGGCTTCGACGACAGCTGGGATTGCAGCGGACTCAAGGAACGGCTCGAGGCGCTCTATCTTGACGGCAAAATCGATTGGACTCCGGCCAACCTTCCGACCGCCTCCCCTGGTCCGCTCGTGACTCTTAGCGACGTCCCGGCAGAGGAACGCGCCGACGTCGCCGACTTCCTCGCCCGACACGGAGCCTGAACCCCCACGCTATTGCGGCCGTCGCGCGCTTGGGCTTCAACCCAGCACGTGAAGGCTATCCTGACGCTCGTCCTGGCGCTTCTCGCGGCTGCCTGCTCGGACGGCTCCGCGCGCTCTGCGCTTCCGCCATCGCCCTGCGCCGAACAACGGTTCGAGGGGGCAGGATTCATCGTCTGCACGCCCGCGAGCGCCGCCAAGCTCAAATTGGTCGCCGCGGCCCCGAACGAAATCGCCAAACGCGCCTTCCGCGACCTAGGGCTGGACCCGGCTAAAGTCGCCTTTGCGATGAACGCGGGCATGTATGACGAGTCCGGGCGGCCGATCGGGCTCGCCATCGTCGAGGGCCGGCAGGTCCACAGGATCAGCCTCCGCCCCGGCGGCGGCAATTTCGGGATGAAGCCCAACGGCGTGTTCCTGGTCCGCCGCGATGGCCGCGCGGAGATCGTCACCAGCGAAAGATTCAAACCGGACAAGAGCATCCGCTTCGCCACCCAGTCGGGGCCGATGCTGGTGATCGACGGAAAGCTCCATCCGCGCTTCAAGCCCGACGGCGACAGCATCAACATCCGCAACGCCGTCGGGATCGCGCCCGGAGGCAGGCCCCTCTTCGTCATTTCGACCGACCCGGTATCGTTCGGACGGATGGCCCGCTTCTTCCGCGACCGACTGAAAACCCGCAACGCGCTCTATTTCGACGGTTCGGTGAGCTCGCTGTGGGATCCGGCGAATGGGCGGATGGACGTCGTGACCGAGCTTGGGCCGATCATCGTCGCCCTGAAATGATCTAGCGCGACACGGCGACCAGGTCGGCCGATGCGATGTGCCAGCTGAGCTGCTTTGCAGGCGCGCCGACCCCTTCGACTACCCGGTGCAAGGTGTAGCGGCCGCGGAAGTGCTGGCGCCGGCCGTTCTTGAGGGTTGCATAAACGTCGACAGGAACGTCGATCCGCCGCTGGCTCATCCCGGCGTCGGGATTGATCGGCGGCTGGGTCACCACTCGTACGCTTCGGGTTTGCGCGAACCCGGCGCGGAACTTGACGTAGCTCTGTCCGCTGGCCGAGCCATTCTGGTCCCAGGCGAGATAGGCGCTTCGATAATCGCCACGATTGATCGCGCCATAATAATTTTCGATGACCGCACGCGCCGCCTGCGGGCTTGTCGCGGGCGCGGATGCGGCGGAGCTTGCGAGGGCTGCGAAGAGCAAGAGCGCGCCCATCACCCGGTCCCCCGCGCGGTCAGCGCTTCGTCGCGAAGCCCGCGCCACACCCGAAGCGCCTGGACGGTGTCCGGAACGTCATGGACGCGGATGATCTGCGCACCCTGCTCGGCGGTTTTGAGCGCGAAGGCGAGGCTTCCGCCGAGGCGGCGATCGGCCGGCGCTTCGCGGTCGAGCGCGCCGATCGTGCGCTTGCGGCTCGCGCCGACCACGACCGGACAGCCGAGGCCGTGCAACAGCGCGAGGCCGTTCATCAGTGCGAGATTGTGCGCGACGGTCTTGCCGAATCCGAACCCGGGATCGACGAGGATCCGCTCGCGCGCAATTCCGGCCGTCTCGGCAAAGGCGATCCGCTCTTCCAGCCACAGATAGACCTCGACCAGCACGTCGTCATAGCGCGGGTCGTCCTGCATGGTCGCCGGGTCGCCCTGGTGATGCATCAAGACGACTGGGACGCTCGACGCCGCGAGCACCTCGGTCGAGCGCGGATCGAAGGTCAGCGCCGAGACATCGTTGATCATCCCCGCCCCCGCCTCGATCGCGGCGCGCATCACCTCGGCCTTGCGGGTGTCTGCCGAGACCGCGACTCCGCCGGTGGCGAGCTTGGCGATAACCGGAACCGCCCGTTCGATCTCGTCGCCTTCCCACACGAGCGTCGATCCCGGCCGGGTCGATTCGCCACCGACGTCGATGATCGCGGCGCCCGCGGCGGCCATGTCCTGCCCAGCTTCCGCGGCTGAATCGGAGCCGTCGAAGCGACCGCCGTCGGAAAAGCTGTCGGGCGTGACGTTGAGGATGCCCATGACCTGCGGCTGGTCGAGGCGGATGGTCCGCTCGCCAAGCTGGAGCGGCGCGCGGGGAGCGGTCAGCGCGCGCCATTCCGCCAACGTCGTTTCGTCTAGCCGTTCCTCCAATCCCGCGACCGGGAGAAGCTCGGCGGAAACCCCGCGCTTGCCTTCCACCGCGATCAGCTCGACCGAGGCAAACCAGCTCAGCCCGCCCGCGAGGCGCGCGACCTTGCCGTCATGGCCAAAGGGCGAATCGACGAAGCCGGTCGGGCGGATAAGCGTGCGCATGGACCCGCGCTATAGCGCGGCGAGGTGCCGTTGCCGCAATAGGTCGAGCGGCTCGAGCCGTCCGACCTCTTCCACATGCCAGAACGTCCAGCCGTTGCACGAAGGCGCGCCCTGGAGCGCGGCGCCAACCTTGTGGATCGAGCCCGAATGCGCGCCGCTCGCGATCGTCCCGTCGGCGCGGACCTTGGCCGACCAGCGGCGCTTCGAGTCCATGATCGTCGAGCCTGCGGGGATCATCCCGCTTTCGACCAGGGTCCCGAAGGCGACTCGCGGCTGCTCGCGCCGCTCGGTGATCGTTCGGATGGCGCTCTCGTCGAGCGGGAGCGTCGAGGCGATCCGCTCACGCGCCACTTCGACGTAAGGCCGTTCGCGCTCGATCCCGATCCAGCGCCGTCCGAGACGCCGCGCGACCGCCCCGGTCGTCCCGGTCCCGAAGAAGGGGTCGAGGATGACATCGCCCGGGCGCGTGCAGGCGAGCACCACGCGATAGAGAAGCGCCTCCGGCTTCTGCGTCGGGTGCGCCTTGTCGCCGGCATCGTCCTTGACCCGCTCGGCCCCGCTGCAGATCGGAAACAGCCAGTCGGAGCGCATCTGCACGTCTTCGTTCAGCGCCTTCATCGCCTGGTAATTGAAGGTATAGCGCGCCTTCTCCCCCTTCGAGCACCACAACAGGGTTTCGTGCGCGTTGGTGAAGCGGGTGCCGCGAAAGTTGGGCATCGGGTTGGTCTTGCGCCAGATGATGTCGTTGAGGATCCAGAAGCCCTCGTCCTGGAGCAGCGCGCCGACCCGGTAGATGTTGTGGTAGCTTCCAATCACCCACAAAGTGCCGTCGTCCTTGAGCAGGCGTCGCGCCTGCATCAGCCAGTCGCGGGTGAAATTGTCGTAGGCGGTGAGGCTGTCGAACTTGTCCCAATCGTCGTCGCAGGCGTCGACCTTGCCGCCCTCGGGGCGGAACAGGTCGCCGCCGAGCTGAAGGTTGTAGGGCGGGTCGGCGAAGATCATGTCGACCGACTTGTCGGGCAAGCGCGCCATTTCGGTGACGCAGTCGCCGAGCAGGATGGTGTCGAGCTCGATCGCCTTGGGTCGCGCGACGCGGGCACGCCCGCTCACCGCCGCCTCACCGACGCGGGTCAATAGGTTCATCGCTTCAAAGCCCCCTTTTGGCTCTTGGCTCCGGAGCCTGAGTCAGGGCCAACTCGCGGTCAACATTCAAAGGGTTAACGGCGGTCTTTCACAGGCGGGAACGGAACGAGTCCGGATGTGGCCCGACCACAAGATGTTGAGTCAGGCGGCGCGGAGCGGACTCAACGGGTGGTGGTGTGGCTCGGAGGACTCGGCAGGCGAAGTTTCGTCCAGAGCCAGCTCGCTTTGGGCCTCGCGGCTGAGGATTTGGCGGACCAGGCCGAAGCTTCGGCGATGGTGCGGGGTCAGCCCCAGCTCGTTGAGCGCGCGCCGATGATCGGGCGTGGGATAGCCGCGATTGTGCTCCCAGCCGTATCCGGGATGCTCGGCGGCAAGCTCGGCCATCAGCCGGTCCCGCGTGACCTTGGCGATGATCGAGGCGGCGGCGATCGACCGGCACTTGGCATCGCCGTCGATGATCGCCTTCGACGGCCGCTGCCAGCGCGGGCAGGCATTGCCGTCGACCAGCACCCAGGCCGGCTCGAGCCCAAGCGCTTCGACCGCCCGGCTCATCGCCAGCATCCGCGCCCAATAGATGTTGATCGTGTCGATTTCCTCGACGCTCGCCGATCCGACCGCCCAGGCCGCGCTCTTGACGATCCGCGCATAGAGGGCCTCGCGTTTCTCGATCGGCAATTTCTTCGAATCGTCGATCCCGCGCGGAAAGCGGCTGCGGTCGAGGATCACCGCGGCCGCGACGACCGGCCCGGCCAGCGGCGCGCAGCCCGCCTCGTCGACCCCGGCAAGCGGTTCGGGAAAGCCGATTTCGAGCTTGAACGAGCAGCGGCTGGCCATGAGTCGCCTTGTGCGCTCAGTGGCCCGCGCGGGTCTAGCCGCGAAACCCGTTGAAATTGTGGAAAACTATTCTTCCACCCGCCACGGCGGGAAGCGGCGAGCCTCGCCGGCTTTGTAAAAGAAGATGATATTGCCGTCGGGGTCGCGCAGCCGCGCCTCGCGCCACATCCACGGCTGGTTGCGCGGGCCGTGCTCGAAGGCGATGCCGTCGCGCGCCAGCTGCTCGACCCGCTCGTCGAGGTCGTGGCATTCGAAATAGACCGCCGTGGTCGGGACGATCGACTCCTCGGGGTCGAACTGGACCGAGAAGGTCGCCCCGCCCTCGGTTTCGAAGCGGGCGTAATCGGGCGCGCTGTCGACGATCTGCTTGAGGCCGATCTTGCGGTAGAATTTGACCGAACGCTCATAATCGGTGCCGGTGACCGTCACCTGGTTGAGACGAAGCCCGGCGCCGACGTCGAGCCGCACGCGCTGCTGTCCGATCGGGCCGGCGCCCTGGCCAAGCTCGGGCGCCTCGAGCAGCGCGATCCGGACGAACTCGCGCGCCCGCGCCACCGCCTCGCTGAGCGGGCAGCCCTCGGCGAGGAAGGTGGCGATCGCGCTGGCCAGCGTGCAGCCGGTGCCGTGGGTGCTGGTGGTGTCGATCCGCTGGCCCTGCCAGCTGGTCATATTATCGGTCTCGATGAGCGCGTCGGCGAGCGCGTCGCCTTCCTCATGCCCACCCTTGATCAGCACCGCGCAGCCGTGCTTGCCGACCAGGCTGAGCGCGGCCGCGACCGGATCCTCCTCGTCGGTCAGGCGATGGAGCTCGGGCATGTTGGGCGTGGCGATGGTCGCCAGGTCCATCAGTCGGGCAAAGGCGGCGACGGTGGCGTCATCGGCAAGCTCCGCGCCGCTGGTCGCGACCATGACCGGGTCGAACACGACCGGGAGCCGCGGCTGCTCCAGCTTCATGCGCTCGATCCGGTCCGCGACCATGTTCGCGGCGAAGGCCGAGCCGATCATCCCGATCTTGATTGCGTCGACCCCGATGTCCTCGACCACGGCGTCGATCTGCGCGAGGATGATCTCCGCCGGGACGGCGTGGATGGCGCTCACGCCCAGCGTGTTCTGGGCGGTGATCGCAGTGACCGCGGTCATCGCGTGCCCGCCGAGCATGGAGACGGTCTTCACGTCGGCCTGAATCCCGGCGCCACCGCCCGAGTCCGACCCGGCGATGATCAGGATTCGGGCCGTTCCGGTCATCACCGATGCCGTGAGCCCGCCCGTCGAGGCGAAATTAGCCATGTGCACGGAGCCGATATTAACCGCCAATTCGGAAACAAATGGTTCACGCGGCGGCTTCGACTGCGGCGCAGATATCGTCGACCGCCTGGGCGACCATCGCCGGGTCCTCGCCTTCGGCCATCACCCGGATTAGCGGCTCGGTTCCGGATTCGCGGATCAGCAGCCGTCCGTGCCCCTTTTTCAGCCGCTTCTCGGCCGCGGCGATCGCCTTCCGGACCGGTTCGGCCTCGAGCGGCGCCCCGCCGTTGAAGCGGACGTTCCTGAGCAATTGCGGGAGCGGCTCGAACAGAGCGAGCAATTCGCTCGCTGGCTTGTCCGCGACGACGAGGGCGGCAAGCACCTGGAGGCCCGCGACCAGCCCGTCGCCGGTGGTCGAATGATCGGCCAAGATGATGTGCCCCGATTGCTCGCCGCCGAGGTTGCAGCCGGTCTTGCGCATCTTCTCGAGCACGTGGCGGTCGCCGACCGGGGTGCGGATGAGCTTGAGCCCTTCCGCGCCGAGCCTGCGCTCGAGCCCGAGATTGGACATCACCGTGGCGATGACCGCGCCGCCGCGAAGCTCGCCGCGGGCGTGGAGGTTAAGACCGATCAGCGCCATCATCTGGTCGCCGTCGACGATCCGGCCCTTTTCGTCGGAGACGATCAACCGGTCGGCATCGCCATCGAGCGCGAGCCCGATATCCGCGCCGCTCGCAACCACTTGTTCGGCGAGCACGTCCGGATGGGTCGAGCCGCAACGCTCGTTGATGTTGGTGCCGTTGGGCGAAACCCCGATCGGGATGACATCGGCGCCGAGCTCCCACAGCGCCTCGGGCGCGACATGATAGGCCGCGCCATTGGCGCAATCGACCGCGACCTTCAGCCCGTCGAGCCTCAGATCGTGCGGGAAAGTCGACTTGAGATAATGGATGTAGCGGCCGCGCGCGTCGTCGATCCTTTTGGCCCGGCCGATCGCTGCCGGCTTGGCAAGCTTCGGCGCCCGCCGCAGCCGCCGCTCGATCGCCGCCTCGTCCTCGTCGCTGAGCTTGAACCCGTCGGGGCCGAACAATTTGATCCCGTTGTCGTCGAAGGGATTGTGGCTCGCGCTGATCATCACGCCAAGGTCGGCGCGCATCGAATGGGTCAGCATGGCGACCGCCGGGGTCGGCATCGGGCCGAGCATGACGACGTCCATGCCGACGCTGGTGAAACCCGCGACCATCGCCGATTCCATCATGTAGCCGCTGAGGCGGGTGTCTTTGCCGATGACGACCCGGTGTCGATGATCGCCGCGAAGGAAATGCGCGCCCGCCGCCTGGCCGACCCGAAGCGCGGTTTCGGCGGTCATCGGTTCGCTATTGGTGGTGCCGCGGATCCCGTCGGTGCCGAAGAACTTGCGTGCCATGAGCCACGGATAGCGCGGTCGGGCCGACTAGCGCCAAACTCCGACGCCGATCGGGTGGAGCCAGCTCGCCAGCAAATAGAATAATGTCCCCCCGCCGAGCGCCACCAGGCCCGGCGGTGCCCAGCCCCGGCCGAAGGG
This sequence comes from uncultured Alphaproteobacteria bacterium, assembly GCA_963722545.1. Taxonomy (GTDB): domain Bacteria; phylum Pseudomonadota; class Alphaproteobacteria; order Sphingomonadales; family Sphingomonadaceae; genus Sphingomicrobium. The sequence goes on along the minus strand of CAVRMK010000005.1, from coordinate 39,222 downwards.
CACGAAGCTGGTCTGGGCGACCCAGCTGTCCCACTTGGCGCCGTGCAGCCGCCGCTTCTTGATGTCCTGCCCGGCCGCGCCCCCGAGCGCGAGCACGATGATCGCAAGGTCGAGCAGGATGGCCTTGGGGGTCGCGATCAGCGCCATGTGGACCAAAGCCCAGAGCGCGAAGCTCCACAGCATCGCGTGTCGGGTGATCGCGAGGACTCCAAGCGGCCGCTCTGCGCGCCGGGCGCCGGGGAGCGCGGGATTGCCGAAGAAGCTTCCGAAGAGGAGGACGCTGGCGATCCACATCAGCACCGCGCCGGCGATCCACAGCGGCTCGGACGCGGACCACAAGGGCGCCTGGTCGCCGATTGCGCCATACGCCCAGATCGACCAGCCGAACGTCGCGAGCGCGATAACCGAATAGAATGCGCGAAAGCCGTTGGGACCAAGCCGCGCCGAAAGCGGTCCGCGAAGCGGATGCGACAGCAGGAAGTGGGTCCCGACAAACGCCGCCAAAGCGATCGCCAGGCCGGTCAATGCCGGTACGCCTCGGGAAGCTCGCGCCGCGGCAAGTGGCGGTAGCGCTGGAGGAGCTTGGTCTGGCGGCTGTCGAGCGGCTGTTGGATGCCGTCGATGAACACCTGCTCGGCGGCGCTCGATCCTTCGAGCGGATCGCCCGACCAGATGACCACGTCGGCCCGGCGGCCGGGCGCAAGGCTGCCGATTTCGCCGCCCATCCCGACCGCCTGGGCCGGCCCGGCGGTGATCATCGCCAGCGCCTCGCCCCAGCGCAGACCGCTGTGCCCGGGAAGGCGCGACAGGCCGACGAGGTTGCCGGCATATTGCCGCTCGAGAAACTGGTAGCGGGTATCGTCGTCGTTGATCATCCCGATCGAGACTCGCACGCCCGCCTGCTTCATCCGGCCGATGTTCGATTGGGTCGCGGCAAGCCGCTCGAACGAGCCGGGAAGGTCGTTGAGCGGCGAGGCGATCACAGGAACGCCGGCGCGGGCGATGGCGTCGGCGACTGTCCACCCCTCGGTCACTCCGACCAGCACCAGCCTCAAGGACGGGAATTCGCGCTTGAGGTCGAGCACGGCGAGGATGTCGCTGGCGCGCTCGACATGGACCAGCAGATATTGACGTCCGGCGAGGACCGGGACCAGCGCGGCCGCGTCGAAGCGGGTCAGAAGGACGTCGTCGCTGCGCTCGACGTCGGAGCGGTAGAGGCGCGATTCGTTGGGATTGGCGATGACCGGCCGCTGGCGCTCGTCGATCCGCTGCGCGCCCGACCTGAGAGACGGTGCGTAGCGCGACAGCTCGGCGGCTTCGCGAAGCGCGTTGCGGAACAAGGCATGGGCCGCGGAGCGCGAGCCCCCAGCCAGATCGGCCCCGTCCTCGCCCAATTCGACGAACTGGAACAGCCGCGGCGCGGTGATCGCGTCCATGTCCGCACCGGTATCGATGACCGCGCCCTGCCCGGCGAAGATGCTCGAGCCCGCATTGGGCGCGACCAAAGCCCGGGTGACTCCGTCGGCGCGGTTGACCGCGATCGTGCTCGCCAATGGGTTGACCGAGGGCGCGACGTCGATCGCCGCGCTGAACGGCCCCTTGGCGCTGGTGTCGTCGGCACCGTCGTCGCCGAGGTCGATCTCAGCAAGGCCAAGGCGCGAAAAGCCGGCGACGATGCCGGGCGTGACCCATTTGCCGGTCGCATCGATCACCCGCGTGCCGGCGGGAAGCTTCATTCGGACATCCCCGGCGGCAACGATGCGCCCGTCACGGATGACCACCATCCCGCCCGGAATGGGCTCCGAGCCGTCGCCGATCGCGACGGTTCCGCCGCTGATGGCAAAGGTTTCAGCGGCCGCCGGCGCGGCGGTCGCGAGCAGCGCAGCGGCGAGGAGACGGGCGATCATTTGACGTCTCCCTCGCCCGGCTGGCCGAGCTCAAAGTCGCTCACTGGACGCTTGGCGGGGTTGTTCGCGTCATAGAGCTGGGCGCCGTCGACCCACACGCGTTCGGGGCGGGTATAAGTGCTGAACGGATGGCCGTTCCACAGCACGATGTCGGCCATCTTGCCCGGCGCCAGGGTCCCGGTCTTGTCGAGGATCCCGAGCGCCCTCGCAGGGTTGCGCGCGAGCCAGGTCCAGGCGACTTCGTCGCTGATGTTCATGCCCGCGCGGCGTCCGTCGGCGAGCGCCTTGGCGGCTTCCTGGTAGAGCCGCTGGATGCCGTTGGCGTCGTCGGAGTGGACGATCGCGCAGGCCCCCGAATTGTGAACCAGCGGGATGTTCTCCTTCACCCCGTCATAGCTCTCCATCTTGAAGCCGAACCAGTCGGCCCACATCGCCGAGCAGATGTTGTTGGCGGCGAGGATGTCGGCGATCTTGTAGGATTCCACCGCGTGGTGGAACGTCCCGATCTTGTAGCCGAACTCCTTCGACATATCGATCATCTGCGCCATCTCGTCGGCGCGGTAGCAATGGTTGTGGATGATGATCTCGCCCGCGAGCACGCCCATCAGCGTGTCCATGGCGAGGTCGCGCTCGGGCATCTCCCCGCCGGTGCGACTATATTTGTCCCATTTGCGCTTGTACGCCTGGGCCTTGATCCAGGTCGCTCGGGTCAAAGCGATATTGCCCATGCGAGTTTGCGGCATCGAGCCCTTGGAGCCATAGACGCGTTTCGGGTTCTCGCCGCACGCCATCTTGAGCCCGTAGGGCGCACCCGGGAACTTCATTCCTTGGGCGGTCCGCGCCGGGACATTCTTCAGCACCACCGAGCGGCCACCGAAAAGGTTGGCCGACCCCGGAAGCACCTGGAAGGTTGTCACGCCGCCGTTGATCAGGGCGCGCGAAAAGCCCGGATCATGCGGCCACACGCTATGCTCGGCCCAGACTTCGGGCCGCGCCGGCCCGGTCGCCTCATTGCCGTCGGCGTGGGACGAGGTGCCGGGGGACGGATAATCGCCAAGGTGGCTGTGGACGTCGATCACGCCCGGAGTCACCCACTTGCCGGTGCCGTCGATCTCGATCGCCCCGGCGGGCGAGGCCAGCTCGGGCCCGCCCACCGCCTGGATCACGCCGTCGCCGAACACCACCGTGCCATTGTCGATGCGATTGCCGTCACCGTCGAACACCGTCGCGCCGCGGATCACCGTCACCGCGCCCGGATAGCGCTCATAGGTCGAAGGATAGGGATCGGCGTTGATCCTGACCGGCGCCGCCGCCTTGGGCTTGGACTGGAGCGCGGCGCAGCCGGGCAGCGCCAGAGCGCCGGCCAGGAGCCAGGCGAGACGGACCCCCTTATGCATCGTCGTCCTCAGGCCTTGCTCGGCTGGGTGCCGGCCGCTTGCGGCTCGCCGGCTTCGTCAACCTCGCGAATGCGCGAGTCGACATCGTCCTCAAGCGTGTCGAGGTGCATCCAGCGCTTGACGATTGGCGACAGCGCCAGGACAGCGACTGCGGCGCCGATCGAGACCCAGCCGAACAGCTCGTAGATCTCGAGCAGCTTTTGCTTGCTCATCTCGCCGCCATGACCGCCGGTGGCTTCGCCGATCTTGCCGGCGACGAAATTGCCGACCGCGGTCATGTAGAACCAGGCGCCCATGATCAGCGAGGCGAGGTACGACGGCGCCAGCCGGTTCATCGCCGAAAGCCCGACCGGCGACAGGCACAATTCGCCGGTCGTCGCCAAGAGGTAATAGAGAAACACGAAGATTACCGGGGTCATTGCCGCCAGCCCGAAAGCCTCTGCGCCCCACACGAGGATGAGGTTGGCAAGGCCCATCTGCGCCAGCGCGAGGCCGAACTTGGCTGGCGCCGACGGCTCCTTCCCGCGGCGACCGAGCCACTGCCACAATGCAGCGAAAAGCGGTGCGAGCAGGATGATGTAGATCGGGTTGATCGACTGGAAGATCGACGCCGGGACGCCGGAGCGATCGACGAAGCGATCGGTAAACAGGTTCATCGATCCGCCGGCCTGCTCGAACAGGCCCCAGAACAGGGGATTGAGGGCGATCAGGAACAGGATCGCGAACATCCGCTCGCGCGGCTCCTTGGGCAGCTTGAAACTCTGCCACAAGACATAGCCCAGCAGCGCGAGGCCGGAGACCACCAGCAAGCCCTGGATGACGTCCTGGTACTGAACGAGAGCCCAGATCACCGCAACCGCCGCAAGGCCGACTGCATAGAGCGACCATTCCTTCGAGCGGGCGAGCACCTTCGGAGCCTCGCCGGCGCCCCTCAGCGCGCTCTTGCCGAGAACGAAGACCGCAAGACCGGCCAACATCCCGATTCCAGCAAGGCCGAAACCGTAACCCCAGCCGATGGTCTGACCAAGATAGCCAACCATGATCGTGCCGACCGCGGCGCCGAGGTTAATGCCCATGTAAAAGATGGTGTAGGCGCCGTCGCGGCGGACGTCGGTGAGCTTGTAAAGCTGCCCGACCATGACCGAGATGTTGGCCTTGAGGAAGCCCGAGCCGACAATGATGAAGGCCAGTGCGCCCCAGAAGACGTTGATGGTCGGATCGTTCTGCCCGCCAGTCCCTTCGACGGCCATTAGGCTGTGGCCGATAGCAAGCAAAATGCCGCCGAACAGGACGGCCTTGCGCTGGCCGAGATAGCGGTCGGCGAGATAGCCGCCGAGCACCGGCGTGATGTACACCAGGCTGGTGTAGGCGCCGTAGATCAGGGTCGACTTGGAATCGTTGAACAGCCAATGCTGCGTCAGATAAAAGATCAGCAGCGCGCGCATGCCGTAGTAGGAGAAGCGCTCCCACATTTCGGCGAAGAACAGCATGTAAAGGCCCTTGGGGTGGCCCGCGAACTCCGGTTCCTTCTGGATGGCGATCTTGGCGCCGACCGTCAGGAAGACGGCGAGAACGAATACTGCGATGGCGGCGATCCAATCGCCCTCCTGCCACAAACCCATCGGTTTCATCTGAATTGTCCCGTCCTGTGAGGCGAAGTTCGCCCAAAATTTTCGCGCACCCTAGCGGCGGAAACGCGGTTGTGAAGCCGATTGTTGCAGGCGGATGACGCTGTTAGTCGAACGGCATGCTTCTTAACGATCGTTCCTCGATTTTGTCGCTCCTGGAAAGCAGGCGCTCGGGCCGCCCGCGCGAAATGATCGGGCCGGGCCCAACCGACGCGCAGCTCGCGGAAATTCTGGCCATCGCCGCACGCACGCCCGACCACGGCCAGCTGTCGCCGTGGCGGTTCCTGATCGTCAAGCAAGACGGGCGAGAGGCGCTCGCCGAGCTGTTCCGAACGGCGCTGGCGGCCGAGGAGCCCGACGCGCCTCAGGCCAAGTTCGACAAGGCGGACGAAGCCGCCAAAGCGGGCGGTGCGCTGGTGGTCGTCGTCTCGGCCCCCGTCGAGGGGCACAAAATTCCCGTATGGGAGCAGCAGCTGTCGTGCGGCGCCGCGGCGATGAATATCCTGTGGGCCGCGCACGCGCTCGGCTTCGTCGGCGGCTGGGTCACCGGTTGGCAGGCCTATTCGCCTGCCGTCACCAAGGCCCTGTGCAAGCCGGGCGAGCGCATCGCCGGGTTCGTTCATATCGGCCATCCCGGCCGGCCGCTCGAGGATCGCCCGCGCGAGCCGGTGGAAAGGCTCGTTCGCCGCTGGCCCGGCAACGCGGACTAACCCGCGGGTATGGACAAAGTCGCGCCACGCTGTATTATTACAGCATGACGCTTAGGTCCAAGTCCGAAAAGCCGGTCTACGTTCGCCTGCAGGAAATCATCGCCGACTCGATCCTTGCGGGCCAGTATCGCGACGGCGATCCACTGCCCTCGGTCCGAGCCTTCGCGGCCGAGCAGCAAGCCAATCCGCTGACCGTCGCCAAAGCCTATCAGGGCTTCCAGGACGAAGGACTGATCATGGTCAAGCGCGGAGTCGGCATGTTCGTCGCGCCCGGGGCCAGGACGCGGCTGAGCGAGACCGAGCGCACCCGGTTCCTCGAGCGCGAATGGCCGGAAATTCGCGCCCGCATGGACCGGCTGGGGATCGACCCGGCGGCGCTGATCGAGCGCGAGCGGCACTGACAATCGACGATCGGATGTAGTAGCGGACGGCGCAATGGCGCGCCCGCTCGACATTCCAATCCTCAAGGCCGATGCAACGGCAATCGCCGAAGCGGCGCGGCTGATCCTCGACGGGCAACCGGTCGCGGTCCCGACCGAGACGGTCTACGGGCTCGCCGCCGACGCAACCAACCCTGAAGCGATCGCGCGTATCTATGAAGCCAAGGGAAGACCCAGCTTCAATCCATTGATTGTGCACGTTTTTGATCTTGACCATGCACACGAGCTTGGCGAGTTCAACGAACAAGCGCTCAAGCTCGCCGAGCGCCATTGGCCGGGCCCGCTGACCCTCGTTGTACCGCTGAAATCTCAGGCGCCAATCGCGTCGCTGGTGACAGCTGGCCTGCCGACCATCGGCCTGCGCGTGCCCGCTCACCCCGTGATGCGGGCGCTGCTCGAGGCGGTTGGTCGCCCCCTCGCCGCACCCTCGGCCAACGTCAGCGGATCGATCAGCCCAACGCGTGCCGACCACGTCCTCGCCAGCCTTGGCGGCCGGATCGCATTAATCCTCGACGGCGGTCCGTGCGAGCGCGGGCTCGAAATCGACGATCGTCGCGGCGACGGACGGCGGCCTACGGCTGCTCCGGCCCGGCCCGATCGCGGTCGATGCGCCGGCCTCGCCCGAGGGTCCGATCGAGGCGCCCGGACAGCTGGCCAGCCATTATGCGCCGGCAAAGCCGCTTCGAATCGATGCCCCGAGCGCCGAGCCCGACGAATATTGGATTGGTTTCGGTCCGTTCGCCGGCGATTCCAGCCTCAGCGAGACCGGCGACCTCACCGAGGCGGCCGCGCGCCTTTTCGACCTGCTCCACCGCGCCGATTCCTCGGACAAGGCGCGGATCGCGGTTGCGCCGGTGCCGAACGAAGGGCTTGGAGTGGCGATCAACGACCGCCTTCGTCGCGCCTCCGCCGCGTCGCGTCCCTAGGTCTTCGCGAACCGCGCGGCTTCGTCGGAGCCCTTGGTCGTGTCGCCCTCGCTGTAGCTGTGCGCCCCCGCACCCGCGAGCTGGCCGCCCTGGACGATCAGATATTCGTCGCGGATCGGGCGGCCCTCGAAATAGCATTCGAGGATCTCACGCACCCCCGCCGCATAGCGCGCCTGCGCCGAGAGCGACGTCCCGGAAATATGCGGGGTCATGCCGTGGTTCGGCATCGACCGCCACGGATGGTCGCGCGGGGCGGGCTGCGGGAACCACACGTCGCCGGCATAGCCCGCCAGCTGCCCGCTCTGCAGCGCCCGGGCAACGGCGTCACGGTCGGCGATCTTGCCGCGCGCGGTGTTCACCAGATAGGCGCCGCGCTTCATCCGCGCGATCATCGCCTCGTCGAACAGATTTTCGGTTTCGGGGTGTAGCGGGCAATTGATCGTCACCACGTCGCAGTGCGGCACCATGTCGGCTGCGCTCTCATGCCACGTCAACCCAAGCTCGCGCTCGACCGCCTCCGGCAAGCGATGGCGGTCGGTGTAATGGAGATGGACGTCGAACGGCTTCAGGCGCCGCAACACCGCAAGCCCGATCCGCCCCGCAGCCACGGTACCGACATGCATCCCCTCGATGTCGTAGGAGCGCGCCGCGCAATCGGCGATGTTCCACCCGCCGGCCTTCACCAAATCCCACGACTGCAAGTAATTGCGGACGAGCCCGAGGATCATCATCACCACGTGTTCGGAGACGCTGATCGAGTTGCAACAGGTGACTTCGGCGACCGTGATCCCGCGGTCGATCGCCGCCTGGAGATCCGTGTGATCCGAGCCGATTCCGGCGGTCACGACCATTTTGAGGTTCTTCGCCTTCGCGAACCGTTCGGCGGTCATGTACGCCGGCCAGAACGGCTGCGAGATCACGATGTCGGCATCGGACAGCTCGCGCTCGAACACCGAATCCGCGCCGTCCTTGTCCGCGGTGACGACGAGTTGATGTCCGGCGTCCTCGAGGAACTTGCGCAGCCCGAGCTCGCCCGAAACGCTGCCCAGCAAGGCGCCTGGCTGGAAATCGATCGCGCTAGGGGTCGGAAGGGTCTGGCCGTCGGGATAGCGCTCGATCTTCGGCAAATCGTCGCGCGGATAAGTCGTGGGATAGCCGTCGACCGGATCGTCGTAGAGCACACACAAGATCTTTGCCATCGGGCCGCTCCCTTCCGCTTTTGCCGGAAGGAACGCCCGCGCGGCGAATGAGTCAACCGAGCGCTATGCGGATGCGGTTGCGTCCTTCGTCCGCTCGCCGAACTTCTTGCGCAATTTCTGGAGCTTCGGCGGGATTACCGCGAGGCAATAAGCGTTGCCCTGGCCCTCGCCGGCCCAATAATCCTGGTGATAATCCTCGGCCGGCCACCACTCGCCCGCGAGCTCGATGGTGGTCACCACCCGGCCCTCATGCTCGGCGTTGGCGCGCTCGATCGCCGCGCGCGCCGCGGCTTCCTGACCCTCGTCGAGCGGGAAGATCGCCGAGCGATACTGGGTCCCGATATCATTACCCTGGCGGTTGAGCTGGGTTGGATCGTGGGTCGCGAAAAAGACATCGAGCAGATCGTCGAGCGAGATCACGTCAGGGTCGAAGGTGATGCGGATCGCCTCGGCATGGCCGGTCGTCCCGCTGCACACCTCCTTGTAAGTCGGATTGTCGGTCGAGCCGCCGATATAGCCGCTTTCGACCGATCGGACTCCCGCGAGCTGGAGGAAAACGGCCTCGGTGCACCAGAAGCACCCGCCGGCCAGGATCGCGGTCTGTTCGCTCATGATTTCGCTCCTTCGTTGGAGCGATAGATAGGATCGGCGGTGTATCGATGCCAGTGCCGGCGTCGATCAGTGCGAACGCGACGCGTTCAGGCTCGCGACCTCGAGCCGCTTGGCGACCCAGCTGCTCAGCTCATCGAAGTCGAGCGGCTTGTCGAACACGATCCCGGCGCGGCGATCGCGGTACCACCGCACCTCGCCCTTGGCCGGACCAAAGCTCTCGATCACCACGATGACTTTCTTGCCGACGCAATATTCCTCGATCGGCTCGACCTTGATTCCGCCAAGCGAAATGTCGTGGACCTCGACCTGGTAATAGACCTTGCCGACCCGCACCGACGCCTTGCAGCGCATGTCGAGCCGCGGCGGACGCTGGCGGAAGCCGACGCGCGGCTTGCGACCGGCAAGGAGCTCGCCGAGATCGAGGTTCTGGTCGAACTTGAGGCCGACCATGTCGCCCCGGATCCACACGATCGACGCCGGGATCTTCTGCGACGAAAGCTCGACATCGACCGCCGCCCCAATCTCGGGCGGGCGGACAACGATCGCCATCAGACCGCCCGCCGACAAATTCTTGACCTTGATCAGCTGCTGATAGCCGTCGGGACCGGTCAGCTTGGCGACGCGAAGGGTGCCGTCGATCCGCTCGGCGCCCCGCCGCTCGATCGGGCGCGGAACCATGGTCGACAGCGACACGGTCGTCGACTCGAACGCCGTCTCGGTCGATTCCTCGTCGGATCCAAAGCCTTTGCGCCGGATCAGGGACGAAAGCATTCCCATGCGAATCCACTCGCTATTTATGCGCCAAAATGAGAACTCTACGGCCATCGCGGTTAATAGAGCGTTTCGTTGGTTGAATGCGCTCGTCGCTTGTGCTTGCACGCGGTTTTTGCAGGGGAGATGAGGATGGAGCGGCCGCGCCTGCTGCTGGTGGACGACGAGCCCTCGCTCGCCGACTTCCTCGCCCGCGCGGCAAGCGAATGCGGCTTCGACCCCGAGATTGCCGCGAACGACCGCGAGTTTCGCGATTCCTTCGTCCTGACGCGCCCGGAAATGGTTGCGCTCGACCTTGGAATGCCGGGAATGGACGGGGTCGAGCTGCTGCGCTTCCTCGCGAACGAGCAATATTCAAACCCGGTCCTCATCGTCAGCGGCCATGACCGGCGGGTGCTCGAGTCCGCTTTCCGCCTTGGCGAGGCGCTCGGGCTCCACATGGCCGGGCCGCTGCAAAAGCCGGTGCGCCTAGACGAGCTCGAGATCGTGCTCGGCCGGCTTCGCGCCACGCTCGGGGCATGACGGCGCAATATCCCGACATGCTTGACGATTTCGAGCGCGCGCTCGCCGATCAGCGGCTGCACATGGTCTATCAGCCCAAGGTCTCGGTCCACGACGGCTCGCTGACCCGAGTCGAGGCGCTGGTCCGCTGGGAGGACGAAAAGCACGGGCTGGTCGACCCGTCCGAGTTCGTCGCGCTGGCCGAGCGCCACGGGCTGATCGACGACCTCACCCAATGGGGCCTACGCACGATCCTTCGCCAGTGGGTCGAGTGGAAGGCGGAAGGGATCGATAGCTGCATTGCGTTCAATATCAGCGCGCTCAGCCTCCAGCACCTCGATTTCCCCGACCTGGTCGAACGGATGTGCGTGGGCCTTGGAGTGCCGTGCGACCGGCTGGTGCTCGAGCTGACCGAGGGTGCGACCCAGCCGCTGATCAAGCTGATGGACACGCTGACCCGCTTTCGGATCAAGGGAATCGGCCTGGCGATCGACGATTTCGGGACCGGCTATTCGTCGCTGATGCAGCTTCGCCAGTTGCCGTTTACCGAGGTCAAGATCGACCAGGCGTTCGTCGCCGATATCGCCCACTCGCGCGATTGCCGGCTGATCGTGAAGGGGATCGTCGAGCTCGCCCATGGCCTCGCCCTCACCGCCACCGCCGAAGGGGTCGAAACCGAGGAGCAGCTGCGGATCGTCGCCGAGCTCGGCTGCGACCTGGTCCAAGGCTATCTCATCTCCCCGCCGATGCCGCCCGATGAGCTCGGCCCGTGGCGCAAGCGCTTCCGCAGGACCTGGCCGCGGCTTCTCGCATCCGCGTCAGGGGGCGATGTCGAATCGGATTCCCTGGGCGAGCGGCAGGTCTGAGCCATAATTCACGGTATTGGTCTGGCGCCGCATATAAGCGCGCCAGCTGTCCGAACCGCTCTCGCGCCCGCCACCAGTCTCCTTCTCCCCACCGAACGCGCCGCCGATCTCCGCCCCCGACGGGCCGATATTGACGTTGGCGATCCCGCAGTCCGAGCCGGCAGCCGAGAGAAAGCGCTCGGCCTCGCGCAAATCGTTGGTGAAGATCGACGAGGACAGACCCTGGACGACCGCGTTGTTCAACGCGATCGCTTCGTCGAGCTCGTCGTAGCGCACGACGCTGAGGATCGGCGCGAACGTCTCTTCGAGCATCGCGCCGGCCTGCGCCTCGCGCTCGATCAGCGACGGGCGGACGTAATAGCCGCCCGGCACCGCTTCGACGCGATCCAGCGAGCTGCCGGCCACCCGCTCCATCGCCGTGAAGGCCGCTTCATCGATCAACGGCCCGATGAGGGTTGCCGGATCGCGCGGATCGCCGACTTTCGCGGCCGCGAACAAGGTCCGGACCCGTTCGACCAGCGTATCCGCGACCGAGCGGTGGACGATGAGCCGGCGGAGGCTGGTGCAACGTTGGCCCGCCGTTCCGGCCGCTGCGAACAGGATCGCCCGAGCGGCAAGTTCGAGGTCGGCGCTGGGGGCGACGATCATGGCGTTGTTTCCGCCAAGCTCGAGCAGCGAGCGGCCGAAGCGCTGCGCGACGCGAGGGCCAACGGACCGGCCCATCGCCGTCGAACCGGTGGCAGAGACGAGCGAGATGCGCGGGTCGTCGACCAGGGCCTCGCCGATCTCGCGGCCGCCCTGGACGCATTGGACCAGGCCGTCGGGCGCGTCCCCGAACTTTTCAAGCGCGCGTCCGACCAGCGCCATGGTCATCGCCGCGCACAGCGGAGTCTTTTCGCTCGGCTTCCAAATCACCGGGTCGCCGCAGACCAATGCGAGGACGGCGTTCCATGCCCACACCGCGACCGGGAAGTTGAACGCGCTGATCACCAGCACCGGCCCGAGCGGATGCCACTGCTCCATCATCCGGTGGTCGGGTCGCTCGCTGGCGATGGTCAGCCCATAGAGCTGGCGCGACAGGCCGACGGCGAAGTCGCAGATGTCGATCATCTCCTGGACCTCGCCGAGGCCCTCCTGGACGATCTTCCCGGCCTCGAGCGTGACCATGCGCGCGAGCGCGCCCTTGTTGGCGCGCAATTCCTCGCCGAGCAGGCGGACCAGCTCGCCGCGGCGCGGCGCCGGGACGGTGCGCCAGGCCTCGAAGGCACGGCTCGCGCGCTCAGCCGCTTGATCGGCGTCGCCCGTCGCGACCCGGCCGATCTCCTGGCCGTCGATCGGCGAAAAGCTCGGCAGGTCTCCGGAGCTTCGAACCCCGAAGTCGGCGAGCAGCTCGGCGGCCTCGTCGACGGTTGGCCTCATCCCAATATCTCCCTCGCCCGAGCCATTGCCGCGACTCCGGCATCGATCGTCTCGTCCTTCTTCCCGAAGCACAAGCGGACCAGGTGCCGTGGCGGGTCCTGCTCGGCGAAGGCCGATAACGGCACCACCGCGACGCCGGCGCTTTCGACCGCCGCCATCGCAAAAGCCTCGTCGTCGAGAGCGATCCCCGACGCGTCGAGATCGACGCAAAGAAAATAGGTGGCGTTGGCGGGAAGCACCGCGAAGCCCGCGGCACGAAGCCCTTCGGTCATCCGGTCGCGGGCCCGCTCGAACCGCTCCTGCATCGGCGCGATCCATTCGTCGCCCTCGGCCAGGCCGAACGCGACCGCGGCCTGAAGGTTGGGTGCGGTGCAGAAGGTCAGATATTGGTGCGCCTTGGCGGCGACCTCGGCCATGGACTCGGGCGCGACCAGCCAACCGACCTTCCACCCGGTCAGCGAGAAGATCTTGCCCGCCGAGCCGACCTTGATCGTCCGCTCGGCCATTCCATCGAGGCTCGCAAACGGCCGGAAGCTGCCGCCGAGCACCACATGCTCCCACACCTCGTCGGCGACGACGATGAGGTCATGGTCGCGGGCGATCGCGGCCACCGCCTCGAGCTCGTCCGGCTCGAACACCCGCCCGGCGGGATTGAGCGGGTTGTTGAGGATGATCGCCCGGGTGCGCGGGCTGAGCGCAGTCTCGATCGCGGCCTTCTCGATCCGCCACTCGGACGGCTTCAGCGCGACCTCGACCGCCACCCCGCCGCCGCGGCGGATCATCGGCGCGTAGCTGTCGTAAGCCGGCGTGAAGATGATGACTTCGTCGCCCGGGCTGATGGACGCGAGAATCGCCGCCCCGAGCGCTTCGGTCGCGCCGCTGGTCACACAGATGTTGGCCGGGGACAAATGCTCGCCGAAATGGCGGGCATAATGGCCGGTAATCGCCTCGCGAAGTTCGGGCAGGCCGCGCGACGGGTGCATATTGGTTCGATCCGCTGGTCAGCGCCGCGGCGGCGTGGTCGAGGATCGCCTCGGGCCAGCCGAAATCGGGAAAGCCCTGCCCGAGGTTGACCGCTCCGTGGCGCGCCGCGAGTTCGGACATGCGCGCGAACACGCTGACCGGCATGGCCTGGTAGATCGGGTTCATCGGCCGAGGCGCATAGCGCGCGCCGCCCGCCTCGGCGAGAGGCGGTCCAAGTCAGCGGCCGAGCGCCGCCTCGATCGTCCCAAGTCGCTCGATGATGGTGACTGCGCCCATCGACACCATCCCGACGACCACCAGAGCGCCCATTCCCACCACCGAGGCAAGCTCGAGAAGCCTCGGCCAGTACGGACAATGCTCCTCTTTCGCGCGCGTCCGGTGGCGGCTCAGCGCCGATCCGCACTGCCCCTCGCCCTTCGCGCCCGGCAGCTCGGCCAGGCTGATGATGTCCATCAACGGCAGGATTCCGTCGGACCGGAGGCCCGCGCGCTGGCCCTTGCGCCATACGACCCGCGCGACGATCACCTGGTCGCCGCCGCGCAACTCCACCATCGTCCCGGGATCGGAGCAGGATGTGGCGGCGATCATCAACCCGCGCGAGGAGAGGTTGAGGATCGATGCGTCGCGCCAGCCGGCGGGCGAATTGATCCGCGCGTGCACGCGCACCCGGCGGCGCCATTCGCGATCGGTCTTGAACTGCGCCGGATCGTACAGGGCCATGGCCGAGCCGTGGCCCGCTTCTCCTTTCAACGAGCTAAATGTCTGGTCCGAAACGGAGAATTCCCTGTCCGCAATTTCCTCGTGCGGGTTTGCCCGAGCGGCGGCGTCATTGGCGTCGACAGGCCAATTCCCGGCCGCTTGCTCAAGAGGATCGTCCGCTCATGTCAAAATCGCGTCGTTCTGCGTCCTTTCATGCTTCGGTCAGCGCGGGCGCGCTGGCGATCGCACTCATCGCCGCCGCCTCGCCCGCCATGGCCGCGGACCAGTGCGGCGCGCCGTCGGGCGGCGTGGTCCAGTGCGACGAGAGCGATGCGCCGTTCGACGGCGGGATCGAATATTTCGTCGATGGCGGCCTGACCCTCAACGTCGAGGACGGGCTCACCGTCGCCCCGGACCCGGGCACCGCCGGGATCGTCGTGTCGTCCGCCAACGGTTCGGTGGTCATCAACGCCGCCGGCGCTGACGTCATTAGCGAGGATGCGGGCGCGATCGGCGCGTTTGCTCGCGGCGATGTGACAGTCGCGGTCGATGATGTTGCGACCAGCGGGCTCGGCGCCTGGGGCATCACCACCTTCACGTTCGACGGCGATACCGTGATCGAGGTCGACACGGTCACCACCGACGGCGACTATGCGCTCGGAATCGTCGCCGAGAGCGGAACCGGCAACATCAAGATCAGCGCCAATTCGGTCGACACCGCCGGCTTCGCCGCCGACGGGATCACCGCCAAGACCGGCGGCGACATCGAGATCGACGCCGGCAGCATCACCGGCGAGGGCGATTATGTGTGGGGCGTCAACGCGGTCAGCGGCAATTATGTCGACGGCCAGATCATCTATGGCGATATCGACATCGACGTCGGGACGATCGCCATCACCGGTGACCATGCGATCGGCGTCAATGCGGTAAGCTACGGCGCGGTCAATGTGGTGGTCGACGAGCTCAGCATTGACGGCGATTATGGCAATGGCGTGATCGCGCTCGGCGGCGGCGACGTCAGCGTCGAGGTCGGGGACGCGGTGTTCACCGGCCAATATACCGGCGGGATCGTCGCCTTCAGCTACGGCGAAGCGAGCGTGAAGGTCGGGACCCTGACCGCCGAGCATGGCGGCGGCGTGGTCGCCTTCGGCCTGCTCGGAGCCAGCGCCGAGGCCGACAAGATCGTCGTCAACGGCGACTTTGCCAATGGCATCCAGGGAGTCAGCTCCTACGGCGACGCGACGGTCAAGGTCGGCGAAGTCAGCACCAACGGCTTCTTCGCGATCGCGGTCAACGGCGATGCGATGAAGGGCGACCTTGTCATCGAAGCCGGCAAGATCACGACGGTCGGTGACCTCGCCATGGGGATCCGCGCGTTCGGCCGGACGAGCTCGATCCTCGTCACCGGTCCGCTCAGCACGACCGGCGACACGGCGTTCGGGATCCTCAACTCGACGACCCACGGCGACGCGATCGTGCGAACCCAGGGTCCGGTCTCGACCAACGGCGTCTATGCCGACGCGCTTCTGATCACCGCTCGCTACGGCACCGCTGACATCCAGACCAGCGGCAAGGTTTCGACCGCCGGCGAGGACTCGGTCGCGATCCACGCCTTCGGCGAGGACGGCCAGGTCAAGATCGTCGCCAACGAGGTCGAGACCAGCGGGGCTGCAAGCGACGGGATCAACGCGCGCACCCGCTACGTCGAAATTTTCCTTGGGCAGCCCAGCGTTCCCGAGCCGGTCGACTTCACCGGCGACATTTCGATCAAGGCGGAGACGGTCAAGGTCACCGGCACCGGATCGATCGGGATCACCGCCAAGGGCCTGGGCAAGGCGACCATCGACGCCGGCACCGTCACCGCGCTCGACAATTATGCCATCGAAACCGACATGATCGAGGATTCGACGATCACCGTCCGCAAGGCCGCGACGTCGACCAACGGCAGCGCGATCTTCGCGGGCGGCGAGGACGTCACCGTCAACGTCATCAGCGGCGCCACCGTCCAGGGCGGCGTCGACGGCATCATCGTCAGCGCGATGGGCGACCGCTGCACCCAGCGCAACCCGATTGACGGAAGCCCCAACCCCTGCCCCAACCCGGGCGGCGAATGGGACATCCCCGCGCCCGACATCGTCCTTCCGCCGCCCGGCACCGCGACGATCACCAATGCCGGCACGATCAAGGGCGGGAGCGGCTATGCGGTCCGCGTCGCCTCGGGCACGCTGACCCTCAACAACAGCGGCACCATCCAGGGCGGCCTCCTGCTCAGCGACGGCAATGACGTGATCAACAACACCGGCACCTTCATCGTCGACAAGGACAGCGACTTCGGCGCCGGAACCGACTTGTTCAAGAACAGCGGGACGGTCCGCTTCGCGGCCGCCACGGCTCCCAAGAGCTTCAAGTTCCTGGACCTCGAGAAGTTCGAGAATGCGGGCGCAATCGACCTCCGCAACGGGGTCGCGGGAGACGTCTTCACCCTTGAGCGGCGCTTATGCGGCGAGCGCGAGCGCGTCGCTCGGACGTCGACGTCAACTTCACGTCCGGAACCGCAGACAAGCTCGTCGTCCAGGGTGCGGCCACAGGCACCACCAGCGTCGTCCTTGGTCTGACGCCCGAGCAGGCTCGGCTGACCTCGCCGGCCGGGATCACCGTCGCCGAAGTCGGCACCGGCTCGGCGGCCAATGCCTTCATTCTCGGCGCTCAGTCGCAGGACATCGGCTTCATCCGCTACGGCCTGGCCTATGACGCGACGGCGCGGCGCTACCTGCTCCAGGGCGTCGCCGGAGCCGGCGCCTATCGCCAGCTCAATGCGCTCGAGGGCGCCGCGGACTCGTGGCACGCCTCAGCCAACGCCTGGCGCACCAACGAAGCCGGCGCCCGCGAGGCCTTCTGGGCGCGCGACAACAACGGCAAGGCGCAGCGCAATCGCCTGTGGGGCGAAATCTATGGCTCGGTCGGTGAGCGCGAGACCGACACGACCGTGACGGTCGGCGGCGGCGCCAGCGACATCGACCATGATTTCAAGCGCAAGCGGCTGGGCGGCCAGCTCGGCTTCGACTTCGCCAGCTATTCGGGCGAGGAGAACGGCTACCGCTTCGGACTCACCGGCGGCTATTCGAGCACCAAGCTCAACTCGCGCGCAAGCGCCGACGACATCCGTCTCAAGGGCTATAACATCGGCGCTTATGCCGGCTTCACCGGTGGGCTGATGTTCGGAAGCCTGCTTGCGAAGTACGACCATCATGAGGTCGAGTTCGATGCGCTCACAACGGGCTTCGACGAGAAGTCCGACGGCTCGACCTGGGGCATCGAGGCGGAGGTCGGCGCGCAGCTGGGCGACGACGTCTATTTCATCGAGCCGGTCGCCAGCCTCGCCTGGACCCGCACCAACCTCGATGACGTCGAGGCGCTCGGCCAGCGGCTGGACTTCGAAACCGCCAACGGCGTCCGCGGCAAGATCGGCGCCAACTTGGGCGGGCGGAGCGACCTTGGCGGCGGCGATGCGTTCACCTTCTTCGCCTCGGGCAAGCTGGTCAGCGACTTCGGCGGCAAGAACCGGCTGACCCTGGTCAGCGGCACGCTCAGCGAGGAGATCAAGGCCAAGCGAGCAAGCGCGTTCGGCGAGGGAATTCTCCGCCTCGGGTATCTCACCGCGAGCGGAATCGAGGCCTTCGTCGAGACCCAGGGCGAGATCGGCAAGGACCATGAATCGATCGGAGGAAGCGCCGGGCTGCGACTGAATTTTTAAGGTTCCCCGCGACCGGTCCTCCCCCTACCGGTCGA
Source organism: uncultured Alphaproteobacteria bacterium (assembly GCA_963722545.1). Classification (GTDB taxonomy): domain Bacteria; phylum Pseudomonadota; class Alphaproteobacteria; order Sphingomonadales; family Sphingomonadaceae; genus Sphingomicrobium. The sequence continues at coordinate 21,374 of CAVRMK010000005.1, read as the reverse complement.
TTTACGGCACCGGGCGCTGCGCATGACTGGCGCGGCCCCGGTGCCGCTCGGCTTTGACAAGGCACAGAAGGCACAATTGGCAACGACCGCTCCAACCAGTCCGCTCGACCTCGCCGCCTCGCGCGGCCTCGCCCGCTGGCTGTCGAGCAATGGCCTGAGCTTCGCCTTCACCTCCTACCAGACCGGGCAATTATTCCTCGTCGGGACGCAGGCCGACGGCACGGTTTCGGTCAACCAGCAATATTTCCAGCGCGCGATGGGCCTCGCCTGGACTCCGGGCCGGCTCTACCTCGCCAGCCAGTTCCAGCTGTGGCGGCTCGAGAACATCCTACGACCCGGAGAGACCGCGAACCGCTCGTTCGACGCGCTCCTGGTCCCCCGCAACGCCCAGACCCTGGGCGACATCGACGTCCACGAGATGGTCGTCGACAAGGCCGGCCGGCCGATCTTCGTCAACACCAGCTTCTCCTGCCTCGCCACCCCCGACGTCCGCCACAGCTTTCGGCCCGTGTGGAAACCCGCGTTCATTACCCGCCTCGCCAACGAGGACCGCTGCCATTTGAACGGCCTCGCGCTCGGACACTCAGGCGAACCGAAATATGTCACCGCGGTCAGCCGCTCGGACATCGTCAACGGCTGGCGCGAGCGCCGCGCCGACGGCGGGATCATCATCGATGTCGCCGACGACCGGATCGTCAGCGAGGGGCTGTCGATGCCGCATTCGCCGCGGCTCGTTGACGACAAGCTCTACGTCCTCGACAGCGGGCGCGGCTTCCTCGCCGAGGTCGACCTTGCTTCGGGCAAGCGCCGCGACATCGCCTTCTGCCCAGGTTTCCTCCGGGGATTTGCGATCCACAACGGCCACGCCCTGGTCACCGTGTCCAAGGCGCGCGAGGGCAGCTTCAACGGCCTTGCCCTCGAGGCCGAGCTCAAGGGTCGCGATGCCGACGCCTGGTGCGCGGTGCTGGTGATCGACCTTGCCACCGGCGACATCGTCGAGTGGCTGCGCTTCAACAGCTTCATCAACGAATTGTTCGACATCGTCGCCATGCCCGGGGTGCGCTGCCCGATGGCGCTGGGCCCGGCGGGGGCCGAAATCCAGCAGACGATCAGCTTCGATCCGGCGATCAAACCGTTCGCCACGGAGGCCGAGTAGCTGGACGATGAGCGGGGCGCGCGCCATTGAGCGGTCGAGCAACGGCCTGCCGATGAGCAACTCGACCCAGTCCAATCCCCAGCCCGGTGGGCTCGAGGCGGTTTATCTCGATCGCCGCGATGCGCTCGTCCGCTTCCTCCGCGCCCGCGGCGCCGGCGAGCAGGCCGAGGACTTGGTCCAGGAATTGTGGCTCAAGCTATCAGGGGCTCCCGCAACGCCCGTCGCCGATCCGGTCGGCTACCTCTACCGCGCCGCGAATAACCTGATGATCAGCCGCCACCGCTCGACCGAGCGGGCCGAGCGGCGCGACGACGAATGGGCTTCGGCCGGCCCGAGCGAGGACCGCTCGGGGGAAGAGGCGATCGCCGTGCGGCAGGAGATCGAGCGCGCCGAGCAACGGCTGCGCGCGCTTGGCGACCGGGTCCTCGAGGCGTTCGTCTTGTTCCGAGTCGAAGGCGTCCCCCAGCGCGAAATCGCCCAGCGCCTCAGGGTCAGCCTCAGTGCGGTCGAAAAGGATTTGCAGCGCGCCTATCGCGCCATCGCCGGCCTCAAGGAAAATTCCGATGCGGGATAAGGGCTTCGGCGGCGTCTTGGGGGTATGGGAATGACGAGCCCGAAGGCCCGCGAACAAGCGATCGACTGGCTGATCCGCCAGCGCGATCCCGCGTTCGCCGACTGGGAGCCGTTCACCGACTGGCTCGAGGCCGACCCCGCGAACAATGCGGCTTATTCCGAGCTTGCGGCGCGCGAGGAAGCGGTCGCCGAGCAACTTGCCAGAAACCGCTCCGCCCGACCGCTTCGTCCAAGACAATGCGCCGCCAATTCGGCCGCTCTATCGCCAGCCTTGGGCTGCTGGCCTGACCGGGATCGCGGCTTCAGCCGCCGCGCTCTTCCTCTTCGTCGGCATCGGCCAGGACCGGTCGATGTACGAGGTTTCGACTCGGCCCGGGGTCCAGCAGACGGTGACTCTCGCGGGCGGCACGACGATCGAGCTCAACGGCGATACCCGACTGACCCTCGACCGCGACGACCCACGCTTTGCCGAGCTCCACCAGGGCGAGGCGGTGTTCGCGGTGATCCACGACGAGAAGCGCCCGTTCCGGGTCAATGTCGACGGGGCAGAGCTGGTCGACCTCGGCACCCGCTTCACCGTGCTCCGCGAAGGGCCAGTGACCGAAGTCGCGGTGGCGGAAGGGCTGGTCATGTACAACCCGGACAGCGAGGCGATCCGCCTGCCCGCCGGCAAGCGCCTTCGCGCAACCGACGGCGATCCGACCATCCAGCTTGCAGAGATCGCGCCGGAAGCGGTCGGCGGCTGGACCAGCGGACGGCTGGTCTATGATAATGTCCCGCTGGCAAGCGTGGCGGCCGACCTGTCGCGGACGCTCGGCATCGCGGTTCGAGCGGATCCCTCGGTCGCGGCCCGCCCGGTGACCGCGGTGATCCAGCTCCCAGCGGAACGCTCGAGGCTCCCCGGCGAGCTTGAAAAGCTTCTCGACATCAAAGTAAGGCAGGCCAACGGCGACTGGATCCTGACAAGCGGATAATGCGTAGCTTCTGGGGGGTCGCGGCAGCGGGCGTGCTGTGCGCGGTGCCCTCGACTGCCGGGGCCCAGCAACAGCGTTCGATCGACCTTCCAGCGGGCAGCTTGCAGCAGTCCGTGATCGCCCTCGGACGTCAGGCGAAGATCAGCATCGCCGTGACCGATCCGTCGCTGCTTCGGCTCCGCGTTCCGGCGGTGCGAGGGCGGATGAGCGCGGACCAGGCGCTCCGCCGCTTGCTCTCTGGAACTCCCGCGCGCCCGGTTGCGGTCGGCGCGTCATCCTACCGCATCGTTCGCGCGCCGCCGCCGGTGCCGCGGCGGACGCCGCCGCCGAGACCGGCTGCCTCCCCCCCGCCACCTACCCCCATCGACGACACGCCGATCATCGTCACCGCGAGCAAACGGCGGACCCCGCTGCGCGACTATCCCGGTCCAGCGACGCTGATCGGCGGATCGGCGTTCACCGCCGGAGCCGCGAGCAGCGGCACCGATGCGATCGCCGAGCGAGTCCCGAGCCTCGGCTCGACCCACCTCGGACCGGGGCGCGACAAATTGTTCATCCGGGCGATCGCCGATTCGAGCTTCACCGGCCAAACCCAGTCGACCGTCGGCCAATATTTCGGCGAGACCCGGGTCAACTACAACGCCCCCGACCCGGCGCTCCGGCTCTACGACGTCGGGGCGGTCGAGATCCTCCCCGGGCCGCAGGCCACGCTCTACGGGGCGGGAGCGATGGGCGGGGTACTTCGAATCGTCCCTAACGCGCCCAATCTCGCCTCGGCAGTCGGGGCGGTCACCGCCTCGGTCGCGGCGACCGCGCATGGCGATTTGAGCACCGAGCTGGCCGGGGTCGCCAACCTCCCCCTCGTGTCAGACCAAGCGGCCATTCGCCTGGTCGGCTACCGGGTCAGCGAGGGCGGCTACATCGACGATATCGGCCGCAACCGGAAGGATGTGAACCGCACGCGCATCGCCGGCGGCCGAGCAAGCGCGCTTGTCCGCCTCGGCGATGACTGGAGCGCCGAGGCTCTGGCGCTGATCCAGGCGATTGACGGCCGCGACGGCCAATATGCCGATCGCGACCTCGCCGACCTCGAGCGCCGGACCCTGCTCGCTCAGCCCTTCTCCAACGATTATGCGCTTGGGTCGCTCACCGTCCGCGGAAAGCTCGGAAGTGCCGACTTTGTCTCCACCGTTGGGATCGCGCGCCACGACCTGGTCGAGGATTTCGACGTCAGCCTCCAGCGCGGGGACATCGGTTCGTTCCGGCAGCGCAACCGGCCGACCCTAGCGATCTCGGAAACCCGCCTGTCGCGCAACGGCACGGAGTCGAGCTGGGTCGCAGGCATGCAGATCCTGCGCAGCCGCTCGAAGCTCGATCGGGCGGAAGGACCACCGGGCGAGCTGAGCCCACTTCTGGGCACGCGCAACCGGGTCGATGAGCAGACCCTGTTCGGCGAATATACGCGGCGGCTGTGGTCATCGCTCAGCGTCACCGGCGGCCTACGCCTAAGCCACGTTCGCTTTCGCGGCCGCGCCGACAGCGACGAGGTTCCGAGCCCCCCGAGCGACGGCGGGAGCGAGTGGCGGCTCCTCCCCTCGCTCGCAGCGCGCTTCGAACCGCTTGCCGGCCTCACCGCCTACCTTCGCTACCAGGAGGGATTCCGACCGGGTGGGCTGATCGTCCGCGAAGAGGTGACCCAGGCGCTCGAGCCCGATCACATCGCCGCGTGGGAGGCGGGACTGCGCTTCGGGCAGCGGCCGGGCGCGGCGGTCAGCGGCGCGCTCTCGCTCAGCTATTCGCGCTGGACCGACGTCCAGGCCGATACGATCGACACCGTCGGCCTGCCCTCGACCCTCAACATCGGCGACGGCGACATCGTCTCGCTCGACGGTCAGGTCGCGTGGCGCGCATTGCCCGGCCTCGAATTCAGCCTCGCCGGCACCTGGAACCGGAGCCGCGTCACCAACCCCGATCCGGGGATCATCATCGTTCACAAAGCGCCATTGCCCAACGTTCCAGAGGTCAAGCTCCGGGCCGGCTTCGACCTGCGCCGGCCGATCGGGCGCGCCGGCGACCTCCAGCTTTCGGGCTGGGCCAATTATGTGGGCAAGTCGACGCTCGGAATCGGTCCGATCCTCGGCCGGAAGCAGGGCGAGTTCCTCGACGCCGGGCTCGAGGCACGGATCGGACGACCCAACCGCTTCCTGTTCCTGCGCGCGACCAACCTGTTCGATTCGATCGGCAACCGCTTCGCGCTCGGCTCGGTCTTCAGCCTGGTGTTCGAGGACCAGATCACGCCGCTTCGCCCGCGCACGCTGCGGCTCGGGGTTCACACAAGCTTCTAGGTTTATTGGGCCGCGGCGGCAGCGCTCGGCGTGATCTCGAACGCGCTGCTCAATTTGCGCATGTCGATCGGCTTCCGGATGATCGCGAATCCAGGCGTTTGAGTCAGCCGCTCGTCGTCGGCATAGCCGGTCATCAGGATGCACTTGGCGCCCGGCGAGATTTTCTCGATCTCGCGCAGGGTTTCGAGCCCGTTGAGCTTGGGCATTGCGAAGTCGCTGAGCACCAGGTCGGGGCGCCCGTTGCCGGCCTTGAGGGAGGCGATCGCGCTTCGGCCGCTGGCGAAATCGTCGACCCGGGCCCCGAGGTCGCGAAGCTGCTCGGCCAGGACCACGCGCACCGAATCGTCGTCGTCGATAAGAATCAGCCGCTTGCCGGTAAGCCAGGAGCCGCGGTCTGCATCCTCCTCCGCGAGCTGGTTCCGGGCGGCGGGCGCCTCGGTCGCCGGGAGGAACAAATCGATGGTCGTGCCCTTGCCGACCTCGCTGTGGATCTCGAGCGTTCCGCCCGATTGGTGGGCGAAGCCCGCGACCATCGACAGGCCGAGCCCGGTCCCCTTGCCGCTGTCCTTGGTGGTAAAGAAGGGCTCGGTGACCTTGGCAAGGATGTCGCCGGCGATCCCGACTCCCTCGTCTTGAACCCGAACCTGAATCTCGGCCGCGCCGCGGGCGTCCCGCCCCGACGGCTGGATCGACACCTTGACGACGCCGCCATCGGGCATGGCGTCGCGCGCGTTGATGATCAGATTGACCAGCGCGAGTTCGAGCTGGCCGCGATCGACGTTCAGGTTGAGGCCTTTTCCGGCGCAATGCCACTCGACCTCGACGGTCCCGCCGAGCGCGTGGCTGACGAGGCCGGCGACCGACTCGCACAGGCTCGACGGCTCGACGCTGGTCGGCGACAGGTCCTGCTGCCGGGCAAAGGCCATCATCCGCCGCACCAGCCCCGCGCCCTGCTCCGCGGCGTGCTGCATTTCGCGCACGATGCGCTGCTCGCGGTCGCCCAGCTCCAACCGGCGCTGGAGCACGTGGATTCCGCCGAGGACCGCGGCGAGCAGATTGTTAAAGTCGTGCGCCACGCCGCCGGTGAGCTTGCCCAGCGCGTCCATCTTCTGCGCCTGCACCAGCTGTGTCTCGAGCAGCTTGCGGTCCGACACGTCCATGAACGTGCCCGCGAGCCGTCGGACCTGGCCCTTGGCCGTGGGCAGCTCGACGGTTTGGTCGAAGAAGTGGCGATAGTCGCCGTCTGCGCACTTCCAGCGGTATTCGATTGCCATCGTCCCGGTCTCGAGCCGTCGGCGAAGCGCTTCTTTCACCAAATTGCGATCGTCGGGGTGGAGCCGCGCCTCGAAGAAATTGGGCTCGGCAGCGGTCGCTTCGAGCGAATAGCCGGTCAGCGCCTCGAAATTGCCGGCGACATATTGCGGCACCCGAAGCGCGACTTCGGGCTCCTCGACATAGAGGACGATCGGAAGGGCCTTCAGGACCGCCGCCTGCCTTTGCTGGCTTTCGGCAAGTTCGGCTTCGACCTTCAAGCGTTCTAGTTGTTCGCGATAATGGGCCTCGCGAAGCTCCTGCTCCGCCTGCGCCTGGTCTTCGATCTGCCTGCGCTTGTCATACAGGTCGACGAAAACGCTGACCTTGGATCTGAGGATCATCGGGTCGACGGGTTTGAACACATAATCGACCGCGCCCATCTCATAGCCCTTGACCAAATGCTCGGTCTCTTTGTTGACCGCGGACAGGAAGATGATCGGGATCTGCGCGGTTTGCTCGCGCTGCCGAACCAGCGCCGCGGTCTCGTAACCGTCGAGCCCGGGCATGAACACGTCGAGGAGGATGACCGCATAATCTTCCTTGAGCAGCCGGCGAAGCGCGTCGCGGCCCGAGGACGCGGTGACGACCCGGCCGATCGGCTTCAACACTTCGGACAAGGCCAGGAGGTTGCGCTCGTCGTCGTCCACTACGAGAATTCTCGCAGTCGAAGCCACGGCCGACCTTCCAACCAGTTGCTCGGTCACGCAGCCGCCATCGCCGAAGTTGCAGTTTCCTGGCCGTCGCGGCCGAGGCGGGTGCGGTCGATCCACACCCGCACCAGAGCCAGCAGAAGGTCGATGTCGACGGGTTTGGCGATATAATCGTTGGCGCCGGCGTCGAGACACTTCTGGCGGTCGCCCTTCATCGCCTTGGCGGTGACCGCGACGAGCGGGATATCGGCGATCGCCGGGATGGTTCGAATCCGTTTAATCGTCTCATAGCCGTCCATGTCGGGCATCATGATATCGACCAGCGCGACATCGATGTCCGGATTGCTCTCGAGGATCGCGATGGCGTCAGCCCCGCGCTCGGCGTGGAGGATCTCCGCACCCTTCGATTCGAGCACGCTGGTCAGCGAGTAGATGTTGCGGATGTCGTCGTCGACGATGAGGATCCGGTGGCCCTCGAGGCTCCGCTCGCCCTTCGCCCGGCGCGGTTTGCGCTTGGGCGCCTGGCCCGCCTTGGCCGGCCGCTTGGTGCTGGCGATGGTTGAAAACAGCCGGGCGAGCGATTCCTGGTCGGCCGGCTTTTCGGTCACTCCGGCGGCTCCGAGCGCGAGCGCATCCTCGGCGCGGTCGCCACCCGAAATCACATGGACCGGGATCGCCGCTGTTTCGGGGTCGGTTCGAAGCAGTTCGAGAAGCACGAAGCCGTCAATGTCGCTGAGCCCCAGGTCGAGCGTGATCGCCAGCGGCTGCATCTTCTTGGCCAACGCCGCGGTGCCCGATCCTGTTGGGGAGATGATGCCCTTCAATCCCGCCGCGTGGGCAAGGTCGAGCAGGATTCCTGCGAAGCCCGGATCGTCCTCGACGATGAGTACGAACGGCGACTTGCCGATCTGACCGCGGTCGTCGCTCGGCTCGGGCACCACGATGGGCGCGCGCTCGGCGGTTTCGCCCGCGAGCGGGTGCGTAAGCACCGGCGCGTCGGCGGCCAGCATCGGCACGTAGAGCGTGAAGGTCGAGCCGGTACCGGGGGTCGAGGTAACCTGCAGCTCGCCGCCGAGGAGGCCGGCGATCTCGCGGCTGATCGACAGGCCGAGCCCCGTGCCGCCATATTTGCGGCTGGTCGTCCCGTCGGCCTGCTGGAAGGCCTCGAAGATCAGTTTCTGCTTGCCCTTGGGGATTCCGATTCCAGTATCGCTGACCGAAATTCGAAGCGCGTTCCTGACGTCGCGGAGCACCGGGTGGGTCGGGTCCCAGCCCTCGTGCGCGATCCCGACATCGAGCTCGACCTTGCCCTCGGCGGTGAACTTGAACGCGTTGGACAGAAGGTTGAGCACGATCTGCTGGAGGCGCTTCTCGTCGGTGCGCACCGATTCCGGCAGGTCGTCGGAGAATTTGACCTCAAAATCGAGGCCCTTTTCCGAGGCGAGCTGGCGAAACGTCCGCTCCATATGCTGCTTGAGCGATGCGAGCGTCATGTCGCCAAGCTCGATCGACACCGTCCCGGATTCGATCTTGGACAGATCGAGGATGTCGTTGATGAGGTTCAAGAGGTCGGTTCCGGCCGAATGGATCGTCCGCGCGAACTCGGTCTGCTTCTCGTTGAGGTTGCCCTGCTGGTTGTCGGCAAGCAGCTTCGAGAGGATCAGCAGCGAGTTGAGCGGCGTGCGAAGCTCGTGGCTCATATTGGCCAGGAACTCGCTCTTGTATTTGGACGTCAGAGCGAGCTGTTCGGCCTTGTCCTCGATCGCACGCCGAGCCATGTCGATCTCGAAATTCTTCGCTTCGACCTGGCGCTTCTCATTCTCGAGCAGCTGCGCCTTCTCCTGAAGCTCCTCGTTGGTCGCGTGGAGCTCTTCCTGCTTGGTGGTGAGCTCGGTCTGCCGCGCCTGGAGCTCCTGGGTCAGGAGCTGCGATTCCTTGAGCAATTCCTCGGTCCGCATGGTCGCGGCGATCGTGTTCAAGACGATCCCGACGGTCTCCATCAGCTGCTCGAGGAAACTGTGGTGGGTTTCGTTGAACTCCTCGAAGCTGGCGAGCTCGATGACGGCCTTGACCTCGTCCTCGAACAAGGCCGGGAGGATATTGATGTGTGCCGGCTTGCCCGCGCCGAGGCCCGACCCAATCTGGATATAGTCGCCCGGGACCTTTTCCAGCCGCATCGTGCGCTTGTCGGCGGCCGCCTGGCCGATCAAACCCTCGCGAAGCTCGAAGGTCGGCTTCATCTCGTCGAGCCTTCCGGCGCCATAGCTCGCGACGAGGTCGAGCCGGGGCTCGCCCTGCTCGTTGTTGTTGGCAACGTAGAACACGCCATATTGCGCGTTCACCAGCTGAGCGAGCTCGGACATGACGAGGTTCGAGATGGTGGCAAGGTCGCGCTCGCCCTGAAGCATGCGGCTGAAACGGGCGAGGTTGGTCTTGAGCCAGTCCTGCTCGGCATTTTTCAGAGTCTGATCCTTCAAATTGCGGATCATCTCGTTGATCGTGTCCTTGAGCGCGGCCATTTCGCCCGACGCCTCGACCGCGATCGACCGGGTGAGGTCGCCCTTGGTCACGGCGGTGGCGACGTCGGCGATCGAGCGCACCTGGTTGGTGAGGTTGGCGGCGAGCTGGTTGACGTTGTCGGTGAGGTCGCGCCACAGCCCCGCGGCACCGGGCACGCGCGCCTGGCCGCCGAGACGGCCTTCGACACCGACCTCGCGGGCCATGTTGGTGACCTGGTCGCCGAAGGTCGACAAGGTTTCGATCATCCCGTTGATGGTCTCGGCCAGCGCCGCGATCTCGCCTTTGGCGTCGAAGGTCAGCTTGCGCTTCAGATTGCCCTGGGCAACCGCGGTGACGACGTCGGCGATCCCGCGCACCTGGTTGGTGAGGTTGGTCGCCATCAAATTGACGTTGTCGGTCAAATCCTTCCACGTCCCGCCGACCCCGGGCACCTGCGCCTGGCCGCCGAGCTTGCCCTCGGTTCCGACTTCGCGGGCGACGCGGGTCACTTCGCTGGCGAAGCCGTTGAGCTGATCGACCATGGTGTTGACGGTCTTCTTGAGCTCGAGGATTTCGCCCTTCACGTCGACGGTGATCTTCTTCGACAGGTCGCCGCGGGCGACAGCGGTGGTGACTTCGGCGATGTTACGGACCTGGCCGGTCAGGTTTTCCGCCATCAAATTGACGTTGTCGGTCAAATCCTTCCACGTGCCGGCGACCCCGCGGACGTTGGCCTGGCCGCCAAGCTTGCCCTCGGTCCCGACCTCGCGCGCGACGCGGGTCACCTCGGAAGCGAACGAGTTAAGCTGATCGACCATCGTGTTGACGGTGTTCTTGAGCTCGAGGATCTCGCCCTTCACGTCGACGGTGATCTTCTTGGAGAGGTCGCCCGAGGCCACCGCGGTCGTCACTTCGGCGATGTTCCGGACCTGGCCGGTCAGGTTCGCGGCAAGCTCGTTCACATTGTTGGTGAGGTCGGCCCAGGTGCCGCCGACGCCCTCGACCTTGGCCTGGCCGCCCAGCTTGCCTTCCGAGCCGACCTCGCGCGCGACGCGGGTCACCTCGCTGGCAAAGCTGTTGAGCTGGTCGACCATCGTGTTGATCGTGTTCTTCAGCTCGGCGATCTCACCCTTCACGTCGACCGTGATCTTTTTCGACAAGTCGCCACGGGCCACCGCGGTGGTGACCTCGGCGATATTGCGCACCTGTCCCGTCAGGTTGGCGGCAAGCTCGTTGACGTTGTCGGTCAAATCCTTCCAGGTGCCGCCGACGCCCTCAACCTTGGCCTGGCCGCCGAGGCGCCCCTCGGTTCCGACCTCCCGCGCGACGCGGGTCACCTCGGAGGCGAAGCTGTTGAGCTGATCGACCATCGTATTGATGGTGTTCTTGAGCTCGAGGATTTCTCCGCGCACCTCGACGGTGATCTTCTTCGACAAGTCGCCGCGGGCGACCGCGGTGGTCACTTCGGCGATGTTGCGCACCTGGCCCGTCAGGTTCGCGGCCATCAGATTGACGTTGTCGGTCAAGTCGGCCCAGGTCCCGGCCACGCCCGGCACCGCCGCCTGGCCGCCAAGCTTGCCCTCGGTTCCCACCTCGCGCGCCACGCGGGTCACCTCGCTGGCGAAGCCGTTGAGCTGGTCGACCATGACGTTGATCGTGTTCTTGAGCTCGAGAATCTCGCCCTTCACGTCGACCGTGATCTTCTTGGACAGATCGCCGCGGGCCACGGCGGTGGTCACCTCGGCGATGTTGCGCACCTGGCCGGTCAAGTTGGCGGCCATCAAATTGACGTTGTCGGTCAGGTCCTTCCACGTTCCGGCGACGCCCTTGACCCGCGCCTGGCCGCCCAATTTGCCCTCGGTTCCGACCTCGCGGGCAACGCGCGTCACTTCGGAGGCAAACGATCCGAGCTGGTCGACCATCGTGTTGACGACCTTGCCGATGAGCAGGAATTCGCCCTTCAGGCTTCGTCCGTCGATCGCCACCGCCATGTGCTGCGACAGGTCGCCCTGGGCGACCGCGCCGATCACGCGCGCGACCTCGGTGATCGGCTGAACCATGTCGTCGACCAGTTCGTTGACCGCCTCGAGCTTGGTCTGCCACCCGCCTTTCGCGCCCCGGACTCGAGCGCGCTGGGTGATTTCGCCTTCCTTGCCGACGACCTTGGCGAGGCGCGCGAACTCCTGGGAAATCGAATCGTTGAGCCCAACGACGTCGTTGAACAGCCGCGCGATCTCGCGGTCGCTTGGGTCGCGCGAGCGGCTCGCCATGCGCACAGAGAAATCGCCCTCGCGCAGGCGCGTGAGCGCCGCGATCAGGTCATCCCTAAGTATCTTGCAAGGATCGGAGCTTCTTGCCGCCACATTCGATCTCCCCGCCAGGCCACGGACAGGCGCCGTGGAAGGGAGACCAACACGCGCCCTCCCCTCCTGCTACGACTCCGAATGGCTCGAAAAAGTTCCATCTGTCGGTCGCATCGAAAGGCCTGTTCCGGTGCGGGTCAGGGCGACGGCGCTCGAACGGTGGACCGGCGGTTCAAAAAGTAAATGGGCAAGCCGGCCGCGGCGAGAAGGAGCCCCCACAGCAGCGGCTCGCCGCCGACACCAATGAACGCGAATAGGGCATAAGCGGTGCCGAGCGCGCCGGTGACAACAAGCCCTTTCGAACCGGAACGGACGCACCCCAGAAGCACCAGCGCCACCGCGGCGCACAGGTACAGGGGGAGGTTTGCGGCCGTGACCATCCGGCTCAGGAAGGCGAAGCCCTCGACCAGCGACTTGCTGTAATTCATCACAATCATTGCGCTGGCCAGGAGGCCTGTGGCCACAAGCGCCAGCACCGGTGCACCGCGCTTGTTGCATCTGGCAAATGCTGTCGGCAACGTGCCGTTGGCGGCCATGGTGCGGGTTAACTCGCCGACCAGAAGGGTCCAGCCGTTGAGGGCGCCCAACCCGCTGATAACGACGAACAAGGCCAGCCAGCGGCCACTGTTGCCGCCGACCAGCCGGTTCAGCAAGTCAACGAAGGGCGCCTGGGAATTGGCCAGTTCGGACTGCGGAATGATTAGCATCGGAACGACCGACACCGCGATGTAGATGGAGCCGGTCAACACGGTTCCGACGAGGGTAGCGCGGGGAATGGTGCGGGCCGGGTCGCGCACTCTGCCGGCGGGCACGCAGGCCGATTCGAACCCCAGCATGGCGAACAGCGCAATGGTCGACGCCGCCATGATCTGCGGGAACGAAATCGGGGTGGCTGGAACGTTGCGGGCATAAGCGGCGGGCTCGCTCAGCAGCAGCCACCCGCCGATCAGGATCACCGCGGCCATCGGCAGCAGCTTGAGCGACGTCGTCGCGATCTGCACTCGGCCGCCGGCGCGGACGCCGAACAGATTAATCGCCACGAACAGCCACAGCAGGGCCAGCGCGACCAGGGGAGCCGGCGCAAGTCCTTCAACCGCGGGCACGGCCGCCTGCAGGTAGCCTACAACGCTAACGGACAGGGTCGCGTTGGTGATCCACAGCGAAACCCAATAACACCAGATTGCAACGAAGGCGGCGCCGTTCCCCAATGTCCTGCGGATATAAGCGTAGGGGCCGTCTGCATCGGGAAAAGCCCGGGCCAGGCGCGCGAACACTCTGGCCAAAGCAATGCATCCGAGGACGGTCACTCCCCAACCGAGCAAAGCGTTGAGACCATATGGCGCCAGGACCGACGGCAGCATGAAGATGCCGATGCCGATCGTATTGCCGACGATAAGGGCGGTGCACGTCCAGAAGCCGAGAAGCCGTTCGGTGCACGGCTGGTCGCCGTCGGTCTTGTCCAAATTCATCGAGCCTGCCCCTCAGCTTGTTCCAGAGCACGAAAGCGTTCGAGCGCCCGTCGCAGATATGCGAGCGTGGCCTCGCGCTCTCGCGCCGTGTTGTAGTCGTCACGCGCCTCAGCAGCACTCAACACGCGCTCCGTCCAGGCGGCGAAATATGCGGCGTCTTCGCGGGCCGTGGGTACGCCGCCGGGAAGCTCCAGATAGATTGGGCTGGTGGTCGCATAGGGGTAAAGGTCAAGCACCTGCGGGTCTGCGCCGTCGTTCGACGCCCGCAGCAGCAGCCAGCCGCCGGAATCGATTGGAAGCGCGCCCTCGAATTCAAGGCTGCGCCGGTCTCCGGTCAGATCGAAGCGCTTCACGACCTTGCCGTTTTGCACCAGCTCGAGATGATCGATCGCGACCGGCGATCGCAGCGCGATGCGGTAGCGCACCTTGCCGGGCGCGTTGCGCCTGATTGTGCCGCCGGGACGCTGGCCCTCGACTTCCAACCCGAGCAGCGGGCCGTTGGTGGCGAAGGTGCGGCCTTCCTTGAGAGCGGTTCGGACCGCTCCGGGAGTCAGATCACCAGCGATATCCAGGAAGACCCGGTTCATGCCGACGGGGCCGCGTAGAGAGGCGTAGTTCGCCATCGCGTCGGTTCCGGCTCCGGCGGGCAGCCGGAAGCCGAGATTGAGCAGCCGGTACCAGATTGCCGCGGTGGACTTGTGATCGGCGAAACCGACGACTTCGACATAGTCGATCTTCCCGTTCGCGACGTCGGCGGGAAGCTGGTTGGTCAAGGACTTTTCCCTCGCCGGATCGATCACCCAGTCGAACGGGTGGACGTAGCCGACAAGGCCGCCCTGGGCGCGCGCGAGGTCGGCGATCACGCCGTTATGCGGATACGGGCTGGCGAGCGCGGTATGCTGATAGGCCGAGAAGTCGGGCGTCAGCACGTGGTCCGACAGATGCAGCAGGCCGAGGTGGCCCCAGTAGCTGGTGTGATATTCCTGCGAATGCATGAGGAGGACGTCGCTGCTGCTGGCGGGGTCCCGACCGACGGCAAAGCCGATGTCAGGGATCCGCTCCTCCTTGTTGACGATGAGATTGTAGACCACGTCGAGATCCTCGGCCCGCGCCTGGTTGACGAGGTTCAGCGGCGTATTCCGGTAGTGGCCGCCGTAATTCATGTGGACGTGCAAATCGGCGCTTCGCCACGTGCCGAACGATTGCGGAAGATCGTGGAGCTGGAGCGTCACCGGCAGGGTCGTCGCAATGCCCGCCGTCAGGTTCGCCGTTCGCTTCCACGGCGCGTAGCGAAAACCGCGTTGAACCCAAATTCTGGTCTCGCCCGCGGGCGCGCCCAGCGTGCACCGCGACGGACAGTGGAAATAATGCGTTTCGGCTGGCTGGAGCGCACGGTCGAAACCATCATCCGCATGCATCCAGGCCTCGCTTGGCGCGACCGCACGACCATCGCCGCCGATGACGGCAACGCGCGCGGGCACGCTGCGGCCCTGCTCGTCGCGAATGTCGAGCGTCAGGCGCGCTTGCGGCTGTTTGTAATGCCGCCTCTTGGCCTCGATTGGGGTTGTCGCACCGCCGACGAACTCGCGGACCGCGAGGCTTGTGTTGCCGCCCTCGTTGCTGATCAAAGCGATGCGCTCGCCATCGGGCGACCAGCGCGCGTTCGACAGGTCGAACTCGCCAAACGTCAGCGGAAGCGGCGCAGCGCCGCTTGGCGTCGTCAGCCAATATTGCCGCCACTGCCGCCCGTGATAGCTCGCGAAGAGGATTCGCTTGCCGTCGGACGCCATCTCCGGACGGGCGCTCCAGCTCGTCTCCTCGCTCAGGACCTTTCGGCGTTCGCGTGGATCGTCGACTGCGACCGACCAGATATCGCCGGTGCCCCATGCAACCTCATTGTTGGTCACGTAGAGGATGCGCTTCCCATCAGGCGTCCACGAGGGATTCAGCGCATGATCGAAGGGCGAATAATAATAGCGGGCGATCCTGCTTTGCCGCTCGCCGAGCAACGGCCTCGCATTGCGCAACCCGTCTGGCCCGATGTCGGCCATGAACAGGTTGAGGTGACCGGTTCCCTCGCTGGACACCCATGCGATGCGCGTGCCGTCCGGCGAGATCCGAGGCTCGAGGTTGACCGCATTGCCGGACGTCAGCTGATGCTCCCGGCCGGTGGCGAGATCGAGGCGCCACAACTCCAGCGCGCCGCCGTCGTAGCGGGTGAAAACCACGCTCTTGCCGTCGGGAGCGACGTCGGGCTGGTAATCATAAGCCGCTCGCGGGTGGGTCAGCTCGAACGCCTCGTCCGAGCCAATGCGCTGTCGCCACAACGAGCCACCCATGCTGTAAACCAGGGTCTTGCCGTCAGGGGCGAACGCCGCACCCGACGGGCCGGTGGTGAGCTGCGGGATGTAGAGCTCGCGCCAATAATAGCTGTGCGGCAGGTCAACTTGCTTCAGCACCGGCTCCCGCCCGGCGGCGACGGCGGCGACCGCGGCGAGCAACATGAGCGGCATAAGCGCGGCGCGCGTGACCCAATTCATTGCTCGCGCTTCCTGACTGTCAGCTGCTCGATCCGTTTCTCGTTGATCGTGCTCTTTACGATCCGCCGCACGTAAATTCCGGGCGTGTGGACGCAGTCGGGATCGATGTCCCCAACCTCGACCAGCTCCTCGACTTCGACGACCGTCGTTTCCGCCGCCGTGGCCATGACCGGATTAAAGTTGCGGGCGGTCTTGCGAAACTGGAGGTTGCCCTCGGTGTCCGCGCGCCAGGCCTTGATGATGGCGAGGTCCGCCCGAAGCCAGGTCTCGCGCACATAGAGCTGGCCGTCGAACTCCTCTTGCGGCTTGCCCTCGGCCACGACGGTTCCAACGCCGGTCTTCGTAAAAAATGCGGGAATGCCGGCGCCGCCTGCCCTGATCCGCTCGGCCAGGGTTCCTTGAGGATTGAATTCCAGTTCGAGCGCGCCCGACAGATATTGCTGCTCGAACAGCTTGTTCTCGCCGACATAGGAGGAGATCATCTTCCTTACCTGGCGGCTTTGCAGGAGGTGCCACAAGCCGAAGCCGTCGGCGCCGGCATTGTTCGAGATGATCGTCAGGTCCTTGACGCCCGCGACCCGGATCTCCGGGATCAGGCTTTCGGGGTTCCCGGCAAGGCCGAAGCCGCCCGACATGATGGTCATCCCGTCGCGAAGCAGGCCGTCGAGCGCGGCGCGCGGAGAATCATAAATCTTGTTCACGTGGTCTCGAAAATCGTGCGGCTCTGCTCGCGCATGAACTGCGGGACGTACCAGCTGCCAAGACCGCCCTTGCCAGTCGTCCCGGATCCCTTCCAGCCGCAGAACGTCTGGAAGCCAGGCCAAGCGCCGGTGGTCGCGCCGCTCGCCCGGTTGGCATAGAGAACGCCGGCCTCGATCGTGGCGAGAAAGTGCTCGAGCTCGGCCTTGTCCTGCGTGTAAATGCCCGCGGTAAGTCCGAACGCGCTGCGGTTCGCGTCCGCGATCGCCTCGTCCAGAGTGTCGAGCGGCAGGACGCTGAGGAACGGCACGAACAGCTCGTCGCGATTGATCCGGTGATCGGGCTTCAGTCCACCGACGATGGTTGGTGCGACGTACGGCCCGCGATCGAAGGGGTCGCCGGACAGAGCCGAACCGCCAAGGACGATCGAACCGGCAGCCGCCGCGTCGCTGCTCGCCTCGACGAAGCGATCCCTCGCCGCCTCGTCGATCACCGGTCCCATAAACACGTCCTTGTGCCGCGGATCGCCGACCTTGAGCTTGTTGGTCGTCTCGACCAGCGCGCCGAGGAAATCCTCCATGATCGGGCGGGCGACATAGACCTTGGACAAGGCGCTGCATTTCTGTCCCGAAAGGCCGAACGCCGATCGCGCGACCCCCGCCGCCGCCAGTGTCAGGTCGGCGCTTGCAGGAACGAACGCCGGGTTCTTCCCGCCCATCTCGGCGAGCACGGGCCGCATCGCCGTGGCCGATGCGAAATGACGGAAGATGGTCATCCCGACCGCGTTCGATCCGGTAAAGGCAATGCCGTCGACGCCGGGCTGGTGCGCCAGCGCCTCGCCCACTTCGCGGGCTCCGTAGACGAGATTGAGCGCTCCGTCCGGCACGCCCCCCTCGACCAGGGCCTCGACAATCAGGCGTCCGGTCAATCCCGCCGCATCGCTGGGCTTGAACACCACCGTATTGCCGGCGACCAGCGCCGCCGAAATCATTCCGACCGACAGCGCGACCGGGAAATTGAACGGAGCGATGACTCCGAAGACGCCAAAAGGCCGAAGCACCACACTGCACCGTTCCGCCGATGAGGCGCCCGGACGGTCTTCGCGGAATCCGTCGGTGCGTTCCATTTCGTCGCAATAATGACGGATGAGGTCGATCGCCTCCTCGACCTCGCCCACAGCCTCGAGCCGCGACTTTCCGACCTCGATCAGGCAGGCGACCGAGATCTCCCATTTGCGATCTTCGAGGGCATCCGCGCCGGACCGGAGAATTTCGACCCGTTTTGGCCAGCCCATGTCTCGCCAGGCCGGGAAAGCCGCGCGCGCCGCCTCGACCGCTTCGTCGACGAGCGCGGCTCCCGCCTGCGGAAAGGCGCCGAGGACGATGTCGCGATCGATCGGGCTTCGGGCATCGAAGACTCGCCCTTCGCTTCGATCGCGCCCGCCAACGAAGGCCGGTCGAGTCTTGCCCAGCAAGCGTGCCTCAACCTCCGGAATGACGGAATCAAGGTGCGCATGTACCCCCGAAAAATCCTCGCCGGTGTTCGAGTAGGTGACCCGCGGGAGGTTGGTCATTGCGCTGCTCCCTCCAGCCGGTTGTAGCGCTTCAGGATCGCCCGCAACTCGTCGTGGGGAATGCCGAAGAAGCGCGCCCCATCGACGCCGGTCATCGTCTCGGCCGCAACCAGTGAGTTGACAATCGCTTCCTCGCTCGCCTGCGCGGTGCCCTCGAAGATCGGATCGATTGTTGCACTCGCGAGGGGCAGGATCGCGCTCGGCTTGCGCTGTTCGGCGTGATTGACTTCAACAGTCGCCGTCGAGAAACTGACAATCAGGTCTCCCGACGCATTGCCCGCGTAGGAACCCAGCCGGGCAAGTCCGAGGGCAGCGCGCCTCGCCACCCGATCGAGCTGGATCGGCATCAATGGCGCATCCGTCCCGACCACGATTATGATCGACCCCTGGTCGGGCAGGATTGCACCCGACGACCCGTCAGCAGTGCATGGCTTCAATGGACCAGCACGCCTTCCAATTGCCGGATCGAAGCAAGGCAGCCAACGCGTCCGAAGAGCCTGGCCAACCGGCGCTCCCGCGATCCTCAAGACTTTGCGATCGCCGGTATTGCACTGGACGAGTACGCCGATCGTGTAACTTTTTCCTTCGACGGCGACGACGCGCGACGCCGTCCCGATCCCGCCCTTGAAGCCGAAGCACACCATTCCCGTCCCGCCGCCGACATTGCCCTCCTCAACCGGTCCAGGCCTTGCCGAATCGAGCGCTTCAGCGGTGGTCCCGGCGGTGACATGAAAGCCTTCCATGTCGTTGAGGTAGCCGCTCCAAGTTTCGGCCACGACAGGCCAGGTCGCCACACCGAATTTCTTCGAGGTCCACTGCTGGATTCCCGCATAGACCTGCCCGATTGCATTGGTGTCGGTGATGCCGATTGGCCCGTTGACGATCCCGAATTCTTCAAGATAGGCGCGCCCGGTCATTTCGCCATTGCCGTTGAGGTCGAAGAACCCGCCGTACACGGAACGGGCGTCGGCTCGGCCCCGCGGGAAAATCACCGTGACACCAGTTCGGACTGGCCCGGCGCCGACCTTGAGTGGGCCGTCGCCGCTGATCAGCGTCCTGTGGCCAACCTCGACGCCGGGTACGTCGGTAATCGCGTTGAGCGGTCCGGGATTGCCCTCGAAAGGAACGCCAAGGTCGCGCGCACGGGCATCGGCCTGGGTCGAGATGATCGCGAGAGCGACAAATGCGAGCGCGATTTTCATAGCCCTGCCTTCACTCTCCCGCTTTCGATGAACGGCAGTTCGCGCGGTGTCAGCACCTCCGGCTCCTCGTCCAGCTCGCGGGCCCATTTGTGACCGGTATAGACCGCCTGCTGGATCGTGCTCGGCGCCCAACAATCCCCGATCCGGGTGATGGTGGCGATCCCGGCGTCCGCCCACCGATCGCGCAGCTGATCAAGCTGCAGATAGAGGCCATCGTCCGGAAAGCGGGCGGTGATCGTGACCAGCGAGGCCGCGGGCCGCGCTCGCTTCTCGCCCGTCAGGACGCTCGTCAGTTCGACTGCTTTGCCATCGTATCCCGTGACGCTCGTATAAGGGATCACCTCAACACCCATGCGCGCCATTCGCTTGGCGATCGGCATCGCTTCGAGGGTGTTCACCGTCCACGCCGAAACCATCGCCGCGGTCGTGACCAGGCAGACGTCATGCCCCGCGTAGCGGCACAGCTCGGCGAGGACGCCGCCCATGTAATAATGATCGTCGTCCCAGATGATCACCGGGCCTCGCTCAGGGTCGCGGCCCGACATGATGTCGTCCGGCGTATGGACTGCCTGGCCGTCGAAGCCGGGCAAGGGAAACCCGGACTCCCGGCCCACGCCATCGCGGCGCCAGGTTGAGCCGGTCGCGATCGCGACATGGCGGGCTCCGAACTCCAGCACATGCTCGGCGTCAAGCGCGCTCTCGCGGTAGATCGAAACGTTTTCCATCCGCTCCAGTTGACCGACGCGCCAGTCGCGCACGCGCGCCCATTCCGCCAAGCCCGGGAGCCGGCTTTCGCGGGTTACCCGCCCCCCGAGCTCCGATGTCGCCTCCGCCAGATGCACCTCGAACCCGCGCCGCGCAGCCGAAAGTGCGGCCTCGAGCCCGGCTGGCCCAGCACCAACCACCAGGACCGATCCCTCCGATTTCTTCGGCTGAATGGTTTCCGGGTGCCAGCCGCGCCGCCACTCCTCGCCCATCGTCGGATTCTGGGTGCAGCGCAAATTGGTCGAGGTGTAGTCGCTGGACACGCAGATGTTACAACCGATGCATTCGCGGATGTCGTCGATCCGCCCTTCCTCGATTTTCCTCGGCAGGAACGGATCCGCGATCGATGGTCGCGCGGCACCGATGAAGTCGAGGATTCCGCGCTTGATCTGGGAAACCATCGTATCGGGGGAGGTGAAGCGCCCGACGCCGACGACCGGCTTGGTCGTGAGCTTTTTCACGAAGCTCGTATATTCCTCCTGGAAGCCTTCCTTCGCGAACCGCGAGGTCTGGCTGTCGTTGGGCCAGTTGGAGATGTTGACGTCCCACAAGTCGGGAAGCTCGGCGAGCATTTCGATCACGTCGCGCGCTTCGCCGTCATGGGTCAGGCCAGCCTCGCCGATCAGCTCGTCCGCGCAGAAGCGGACCGCGACCGCGCACCGGTCGCCGACCGCGTCCTTGGTGTCCTCGATCAGCTCGCGCAGCAGGCGCACCCGGTTCTCGAGGCTGCCGCCATATTCATCGGTGCGGTCGTTCTTGCGACGCTCGAGGAATTGCTGGGCGATCGACAGGTCATGCGTGGCATAGACATAGACGATGTCGAAGCCGGCGCGCCTGGACCGGAGCGCGGCTTCGCGGTGCCAGCGCCGGAGGTCGCGGATATCCTGCTTGTCGACCGCGCGCGCCTGGACCGGATAGCCATAGATGATCGGCCGGTGCGAGGGCCCCATTGGAGCCATGCGCGTCCCCCAGTTTGCCACCGAGGCGCCGTGATGCATGATCTCGATCGCGGCGAGCGCGCCATGTTCGTGGATGGCATCCGCGGTCATCGCGAGCGCTGGAATGTCGCGGTCGTCCCACAGCCGCCCTTCGTGGAACGGTTCGCAGTCCGCGCTCGGATGGATTTCGGTCTCCTCCGTCGCGACGACGGCCCATCCGCCTTCGGCCTTGATCCCGCGCAGCCGCGCGATCGTCTCGGGCTGGGTCCAGCCGATGCCGGTGCAATGCGGCACCTGGTAGAAGCGGTTGCGCG
>CAVRMK010000004.1:367500-1135713 GCA_963722545.1 uncultured Alphaproteobacteria bacterium | reverse complement strand
TGCCTGCCTTCCCCAACAGTCGCCTATAGTTAGGACCGCAACGAGACCAACAAGAACTGACGAATGTCGGGTGACGAAATCACCAACGCTGTTGCGGATAGAGCGCAGGTCGCGGGCCGGTTGGGCCCCAGTTGCGGGAGAGCGCTGGCTCGCCCATAGCGCGCCGGATGCGGTTTCTCCTGACCAACGACGACGGCGTCAACGCCCGCGGGCTCAAGCTTCTCGAATTGATCGCGCGGCGCCTCAGCGACGACATTTGGATCGTCGCGCCGGCGGAGGAACAGTCCGGCGCGGGCCACTCGCTAACTCTCACCAAGCCAGTCAGGCTCCGCCGCCACGACGAGCGGCGCTTCTCCTGTCACCGGCACTCCGACCGACGCGGTGATGCTCGCGCTGGCCCATGTGATGAAAGACAATCCGCCCGACATCGTCCTGTCGGGGATCAACCGGGGCGCCAATCTCGCGGAAGACGTCACTTACTCGGGGACCGTCTCGGCGGCGATGGAAGGCGCGCTCGCCGGAGTGCGGTCGATCGCGCTCAGCCAGGCCTATTCGCGCGAGGGCATGGGCGACACCGTGCCGTTCGCCGCGGCCGAAGCCTGGACCGAGCAGGTCCTTGCCCGGCTGATCAAGTTCGATTCCGGCCGAGGGACCCTGATCAACGTCAATTTTCCCGCGCTTGCCCCCGACGAGGTCAAGGGGATCCGGATCTGCCGCCAGGGACTTCGCGACTACGGTCGGCTCCGGATCGTCGAACGGACCGACCCGCGCGGCTATGATTATTACTGGTTCGGGCTCGGGCCAATGGTCCAGACCCCGGGGCATTCGACCGATCTCGAGGCAATCGACGACGGCTATGTCGCGGTTAGCCCACTTCACCTCGATTTAACGCACGAGGCGTCGCTTCAAGGCCTGCGCGAAACGTTCGAGGCCGCGGAATGACCCGCGGCCCCGGCCGTTAATTCAATTCTTTCATTGGGCCCGATCAGTGACCGCGTTCGCTCGCGCCCATCGGACTGTTGACGTTCTGGGCGAGCCAGGTCGTCGAGGCGTTGCATGAGGTCATGAACGTCTGCGGGGCGCCGGGCTGGAACGGCGAGGAATAGGGAATGCACTCGGTCGATCCGGCGACATTGAGGCACAGCTGGCCACCGGCAATCTGCCAGGTGCCGGCGATGGTGTTCGAAGCCGGGGTGAGGATCCGAAGGCTTCCGCCTGGATCGAGATAGACGATGTTGGTGACCCCGTTGGTGGTCACCTGGATCGGTTGGCCGACCAGCTCGGCGCCGGTGGCCTGGGCCAAAGCCGCCGTCGGAACGACCGTTGCGGCAACGGCGGCGAGTTCGAAAGAAACAAGCCCTTGGTCATGACGCTTTACCCTTCACCTGCGAATGGAACGGACGATTAAGCGGGACTGTCGGGGCTGTCGCCGCCCTTCTTGATCAGGACGAAATAGATCAGAGCCGCGAGTGCGACCGCGCCGATCCCGAGGAGCAGCGGGTCAAAATAGAGACCTCCGGTGGGCTCGACCGGCGGCACCGGAATCGGGCGCGGCGGAGCCGTTTGAGCAACCGGCACCGCGCCGGCCGGGTCGACCTGAGGAAGGACGCAGCCTCCGGGAGCGACGGCACTGGCGGCTCCGGCGAGCGCCGCCGAGGCGCCGCAATAGGTTGTGGCCGCTGCCGCGCCGCTCAACATGCTGAGAGACGCCCAGGGATTGCTCACGGGCGCGGAGGGAACCGCCGCCGCGGCTGAGACAGTCGAGGAGGCCATCAAGGCCCCGGCCACGACATAGCCAAGCATACGCTTACTCATCCGTCATCTCCCGTTTAACAAAGGTCACCGATTAAGGGCGCAAACGCTTAGTCCAATGTGAAGTTGCTTTCCACCGCATTAAACAAAAAATGTTGCCATTGGGCGACACTCGTGGCCGATCCATCCTGAATCAGAGGCTTGCGCGCCAAGCTTCGAACATCAGCACAGGCCACAGGGCCGCGGATTTCATCGTCGCGGCCATCGCGGTGGCGCCGCCATCGGTCCTCGACCTGCGCCGGATCGAGCAGGCCGGCCTCGGCCAGCGTCTTCGGCTCGAGCAAATCCTCGGCCCAATCCCTGAGCGGGCCCCGCAGCCACGCCCCGACCGGCACCGAGAAACCGGCCTTGGGGCGCTCGAATAGCTCAGCCGGGGCCTCGCGGCCGAGCAGCCGGCGAAGGATCGGCTTGCCCTGCGCGCGGCAGACCTTGAGCCGCATCGGAAGCCGCGCGGCGACCTCGGCGACCCGATGATCGAGGAAGGGCGCGTGCGCCTCGAGACCCGACCGCCATCGACGCGCGATCAACCTTGGTGAGAACGTCGTCGGGTAAATAACTGAGCGCGTCGGCGTGCATCATTCGAAGCGCGCTTCCACCGCGCCCGCCCGGCTCGAGGTCGAGCTTGCCCAACCCCCGCGACTCCCCGCCGAGGACTGGGGAGCCCGCCGACCATGGATCAAGGAAGGCAGTCATCAGCTCGTCGAGCGTCTTCGACCGGCCGAGCAACCCCAAAGTGCGGCGCGCCTTGGCTCCGAACTCCGGCATTTGCCGCCGGCGCCGAGCAAGGCTCGCGGCAAAGCTTAGCGCCGGGGCCGGGACGTGACCGAGCAACCGGGCGACGGGCCGAGCGAGTCCCCTTCCCGCCTTCATCACCGACCAGGCGCGGGCGAGCGAGGAATAGCGGGTATAACCGCCGAACAGCTCGTCGCCGCCGTCGCCGGACAAGGCCACGGTGACTTTCTCCCGCGCGAAGGCGCTGACCAGATAGGTCGGGATTTGCGACGGGTCCGCGAACGGCTCGTCATAAATCCGTGGGAGCAGCGGAATGACGTCGAGCGCGTCGGACGGGGTCACGATCCGCTCGTGGTGGTCGGTCCCGAAATGCCGAGCAACCGCGCGCGCATAGTCGGCCTCATTATAGCCCTGCTCGGAAAAGCCGATGGTGAAGGTCTTCACCGGGACGCTCGAATATTTCTGGTAGAGCGCAACGATCGTCGAGCTGTCGATCCCGCCCGACAGGAAGGCGCCGACCGGAACGTCGGCGAGCGCCTGGGCCGCAATCGCCCGGGACAAGGCAATTTCCAATTCCTCGATCGCCTCGTCGTCGTCCTCGATGGGGTCGTCGAGTCCGGCTTCGATCACATCGCTGTAGGACCAATAGGATTTGAGCCCGACGCCGCGGGCAAAGACGCCGGGCTCCGGCGGCTCGCTCAGGGGCTCGGCACCCTGCTCGACGGTGAGGATGCTTGCCGGGGGAAGCTCTGAAGATTCCGCGGAAGATCGACAGCGGCGCGGGAACGTAGGCACGGGCCATGAACAGGCCGACCGCGCGCCGGTCGATTTCGGCGGCAAAGCCGGGAAAGGCCCGCAGCGCCTTGAGTTCCGAACCGAACGCAAGGGTCCGGCCGATCCAGCCATAATATAAAGGCTTTTCGCCGAATCGGTCGCGGACCAACCGGAGTGTTCGCTCGTTCCTGTCCCACAGCGCGAAGGCGAACATCCCGGCCGCCGAATCGAGCGCAGGGCCGAGGCCCCAGGCGGCGATCGCCTGGAGGAAAGGTCTCGGTGTCGCTGTGCCCGCGCCAGCCGCCGGGCTGTGCGAGCCCTTCGCTTTCGAGCCGGGCGCGGAGCTCGGGGTGGTTATAAATCTCTCCGTTGAAGCTGAGGACGAACCGCCCGTCGGCGGAGATCATCGGCTGGCGGCCGGCGTCGGACCGGTCGATGATGGCCAGCCGCCGAGTGGCGAGCGCGATTCCCGCTTCGGGATCGGACCATATGCCCTCGCCGTCAGGCCCGCGGTGCGCCAGCGTCCCGATCATCGCCGCGATCGGCGAGAGGTTCGATCCGACGGGACCGAACAGTCCGGCGATCCCGCACATCTAGGCGGGTCGGACGAAAGTTTTATGGCCCGGGAGCCGGATTGGCGCGCGATTCACTCTCATGCTTCCTTGCCGGGGCCGGCTGGACTTAGCCAAGCGCGTCGTGACAAGGACCGCGCCAATCGACAAGGGCCGATCGTGCTGGGCGGTTCGGCTTCACGGCAAAGGCAAGTATGACTGGTCGGCGATGAACAAGGGCAGCCAATCCGCGAATATCGACCCCAAGACCGTCGAAGGCTTCGGCGACGAATGGGCGCGATTCGACCAGTCGGCCCTGCCCGAAACCGAGCTGACCGAGCGGTTCGAGAGCTATTTTGCGATCTTTCCGTTCGAGTCCCTGCCGCATGGCGCGGAGGGGTTCGACCTGGGCTGCGGATCGGGACGATGGGCGCGCATGGTCGCTCCGCGAGTCGGCCGGCTGCACTGCATCGACCCCTCGGCCAAGGCGCTCGACGTCGCTCAGCGAGTCCTTGGCGGCCTTGGCAACGTCGATTTCCATCTCGCCTCGGTGGGCGACATGCCCGTCGCCGACCAAAGCCAGGACTTCGGCTATTGCCTCGGCGTCCTGCACCATATTCCCGACACCCGCGAAGGGTTGCAAAGCTGCGTCCGCAAGCTCAAGCCTGGGGCGCCTTTTCTCGTCTATCTCTATTATGCGCTCGACAACCGGCCGCCGGCCTTTCGACTCGCATGGAGGGTTTCGGACATCGGCCGCCGGGCGATCTCGCGCCTCCCCTTCCCGCTCCGAGCGGGCTTCGCCAATGCGATCGCCGCGACCGTCTATCTTCCGCTCGCGCGCACGGCACGCTGGCTCGAACGGCGCGGCCGCAACATCGAGAATATCCCGCTCAGCGCCTATCGAAACTACAGCTTCTACACGATGCGCACCGATGCACTGGACCGCTTCGGGACCCGGCTGGAGAAGAAATTCACGAAGGACGAGGTGCGGGCGATGATGACCGACTGCGGGCTGGTCGACATCAAATTCAGCAACTCCTCGCCTTATTGGGTCGCGTGCGGCCGCAAGGCCAAGTGACGAGCGGTTCGAGGCGGTCGCGGAACGAGGGCCCGCGGATCGTCCACCTGGTTCCGATTGACGGGCTCGGCGGAGTCGAGACCGCGGCGCGATCGGCCGCCGAGCATGAATTTGCGGGCGGCGATTTCCGGCTCGTGTTCCTGGCGGGAGCGACGATCGCTCGGAACAAACAGCGGATTTCGAACTCGCCGGGCCGGTCGCTCCATAATCCTTGGGCCTATGTCACGGGGGTCCGGACGGTGCTTGCGCTCCGACCCGACGTGCTCGTCTGCTCGTTATGGCGAAGCCTGATCGTCGGCCTCGCGGTCAAGCTGCTTCGGCCGCGCACGCGGCTGGTATGCTTTTTCCATTTTCCAAGGCCGGTCCATTTCGCCGACCGGTGGCTTCACGCAGTTGGGCTGGGGTTTGCCGACGAGGCCTGGGCCGACTCCGAAGCGACGCTGAAAACGCGAATGCGAGGCCGCACAATTCCGAGACGGGTCATCTCCTTCGTGATCGAACCGGTCGCAGCGCCCCCGAACCCAGCGACAGCGCCCCATTTCGTAAACTGGAGCCGGCTTCATCGCCAAAAGGGCCACGACCGGGCGCTCGGTCTGATTGCGCGGCTGGTGGCTCTGGGCGTCGATGCCCGCTTCGACCTGTGGGGTCCCGACGATGGCGAGCGCGCCAATCTCGAAGCGCTAGCCCGCGAGCTCGGCATTGCCGATCGCGTTGCGTTCCGCGGACCGCTCGAGCGCGACAGTCTCGCCGCCGCCGCTTCCGGACACGGCCTGTTCCTGCAATTGAGCCGGATGGAAGGGATGGCAATGTCGGTGATCGAGGCGATGCAACTCGGCCTTGTTCCGGTCGTCACTGCAGTTGGTGAAATCCCGCACTATGTTCGCGACGGGGACAATGGGCTGATCGTCGACCCCGAAAAGCTCGACGATGCGGCAAAACGGATCGCCGAGCTCCTCCGTACGCCCGGGGCCATCGATAGCATGGGGGAGCGCGCGGGCGACACCTGGACCGGGGCGGCCCTCTATCGCGATTCCTTCCGCGAGGCCGCGCTCGACCTCGCCGCCCGGCCGGTCAGGCGGCCTTCCACAAGGCCATGAGCTCGTCGTAGCGCGGATAAGTGATCAGGACCGCCCGGTGCGGGCCGTAGAAAACGAAGAACGCTCCGGCAGCGACGGCGCTCGCCCCGGCGTCCACGGCTCGTCGGATGTCCTCGAGCGAATTGGCTCCGCCGGCCGCGATCACAGGAACGTCGACCAGTGCGCTGCCCTCGGCAACGAGCTCGAGGTCGAGGCCTTCGAGGGTTCCGTCGCGATCGGCATTGGTGAGGAGCACCTCGCCGGCGCCGAAGCGCTCGGCCGCCTTGACCGCCTCCTGCCACGATCCGAAGGCGGGCCGCCCGATCGCCGGCGACCGCAATTTGCGGCGCCCCCTCCGGTCGGTGATGACATCGATCGAAACGACCACCGCCTGCTCTCCGGCATGATCCGCGATCTCGCGAACCGTCTCGGGCCGCTCGAAAAAGGCAGACTGGAGACAGAGTTTCTCGACTCCGGCGGCGAACAAGCGGCGCGCGTCTTCGCCGCTTCGAATGCCGCCGCCATAGGTCAGCGGGATGAAGCATTCGCTCGCCAACTGCTCGATGAGATCGAAGTTCGGCCCCGAGCGCGATCGGCTCGCGCCGATATCGAGCACCATCAGCTCGTCCACTTCCTTTTCGTTGAAGATGCGGATCGCGTTGATGGGATCGCCCACATAGGCCGGAGCGGCAAAGCGGCGGGTCTTCACCAGCCTCTCGCCGCTGAGCAAGAGGCAGGGGATCAGGCGCGGCCTCAGCACGGCAGCGCGGCGAAGCGGGCGAGCAGCGCCATGCCGAAGCGATGGCTCTTCTCGGGATGGAACTGGACTCCGTAAATCCGGCCGCGCTGGACCGCGCTGACGAACGGGCGGCCATATTCGGCGGTCGCCAGCACGTCCGCCGGGTCATCGCAGACCACATGATATTTGTGCACGTGGTAGAAGCGCGGCGGAGGATCGTCCGCCTCGATCAGCGGGGTTTCCCGGCAGGCGATGACATCCGACCAGCCCATGTGTGGAAGCTTGAGGCGGGGGTCGCCGCCGGTATCGAGCCGCTCGACGTCGGCCGCGATCCAGCCGAGCCCGGGAGCGGCGCCTTCGACGCTTCCGCGGCAAAAGAGCTGCATTCCGAGGCAAATGCCAAGCACCGGTATGCGTCTCTCGAGCGCGAGCCGGTCGAGCGCCGGCCGCCATCTCCCTCGCTCGATCGCCGCCATCCCGGCGTCGAACGCCCCCACGCCGGGCAGGACCAGCCGGCGCGCATCCTCGACCTCTCCGGGGCTGACGGCGAGCACCGCCTCGACTCCGGCTTCCTCGAACATCCGCAAAACCGAGCGGACGTTGCCGATCCCAGCATCGACGATCGTCACCTCTGGGGCGGATTTATCCATGGAGAATTACCAACCGAACATCCGATACGGGATCCACGCATGGGCGTTGATGGCGAAGTTCAGCCACACGAACAGCACCGCCGCGAACAGCGGGACCAGGATCGCTTTCGCCTGCATCTCGCTATTGAGGACGAACGGCAATCGGGCGAACACGACGACCTGGAGCGGCAGCAAATAGAGGGCAATGCGATCGACGACGGTACTTGATGGAAAAATGAACAGCAGCGCCACGAGCCCGAAAGCGGCCAGCGAGAAATTGCGCCACAATATTTCCTCGTCGCGATCGAACCGCAGTTTCGACCGCAATAGAAAGAACAGCAGCGCGGGAACGACGCATAGGGCAACCCGGACCTGGGTGCCTTCGGATTGAAGGCCCGTATCGATGTAGATTCGAACCAGGTGATCGACCGGGTCTCTGATGAAACCGCTGTTGAGCGCGTATAAAGCGGCAGGGATCAGCGCCAGCTGCGCCAACCGATTGCGGCGGAGCCCGAACATTCCCAGGGGAAGGGCGACGAGCGCCGACGAGTGAAACAAAGCGGCGGTGGCGAGATAGACGAAATATTTCCAGAATCCCCCGCCGCGCGACAGCGAGGCGAGGCCGGCGAGGACGAAGCCGATCGCAACGGCCTGGCGGGTGTAGTTCATCGCCACGACGATGATGAGATAGGGAACCGCGATCATCACGGCGATCCACGGGAAGGGCTGAATTCTAGCGAACCGCCAGAAACCCCAGGTGAAGACCGCCGCGCAGACCAGGTTGACGAGCCAAATCCCGGCGCCGAGCTGATACACCAGCCAATTCAGCGCTCGATAGCCCGGGTCATTGAATTGGACCACATACTCTAGGTCGCGAACGCCGACCCACTGAAAGATCCGCTCATAGGTGACCCAGTCCACCCCGACCGTGTCGCGCAACCCGATCATCAGGACGATTGCAAGCATGCCGATCAGCAGGCCCGCGCTGAAATAGGGGACATCGGGACCCGGTCGGCCGCGAGCGATGAAGCTGCCGAGCGCGAAATAGCCGAACAGAATCCAATAAGGCGTCATTTAACAGCCCCGCCGTCCTGAATCCGCTGGCCCTGCCCCAGAAGCTCCGCCGCAATGGGAATCCGAAACAGCGCAGCGGCAAGCCCAACCACGGCCATCAGCAACCCCGACACCAGAATCGGCCATAGGCCCATCGGATAGCGCGGTAAGCCGACCGCGACTGCCGCGCTGAACAGCAGCACGGCCTGGGTCCCGGCAAGGAGCACGAAGCCCGCCCGCACGGCGGGACTGCGATGCCATAAGGCGGCGATGATCGTCAGCAGCCCTGCCGCAATGCCGATCGCGGCAAAACCCCACCGGTTGACCCGATAGATTTCGCTCTGCTGATCTGACGGTGTCGGTTGCCCTTCCTCACCCAGCAGCGGCTGGAATGGAATTGGCGCCTCGCGCTTCAGGAAATCATTATACTCTCTCGCGAGTAGGGGATGCTTGCGCGGGTGGAGTAGCCACATGCGGTGATACTCGCCGAGCGTCAGCCACGCATAGCCGGCCGGGGAATCCTTCAAGCGCGCGATTCCGACGTCGAACATGGCTTTGTGAAGCTCGGCTTCCGTGACGGCAAATGGCCGGATGATGCTGTTGCCGCATGGCCAGGCGGAGCACGCCTCGTAATTGGTGAGCAGGATATAGCGGAGGTTGCGGTCTTCAGCCTTGGCGATCAGGTTCCGGACCGGCTCGAAATCACGATTGAGCGCTTGCAGGAGCCGTGTCCGGAGCGGGTCCGAGGTAGCAAGCACGGTCGGCGGAGCTTCAAGAACGGCCGCCTTCATGAAGGCGTGCCGGCCCATCGGCGAGGTCAGGTCGGAGCCGTGGACGGCTCGCGAATAGGCTCGCTCGGCCACGATCGGAGCGGAAAATGCCAGAAGCGTCAGCGCCGTCAGGCGGAAACGCTTGATCCCCGGCACGATCCACACCGCAATGAGCAGCGCGAGAATAATGGCGAAGAGCGCGGGCCGAATCGTCACCGCGAGCCCGCTGAGGAGCGCGGCCGCGACCATCGGTCCCGATCGGCCGGCAATCGAAAAGGCAATCAGGCAGCCCGCGATAATCGTCAGCAGCGGGGTTGTCAGCGACTCGCTCAAGATGGTCCCCTGCAGCTGCCAGACGTAGGGGTTGATTGCGATCGCCACGGTCAGCAGCGCCTTCAGCCAGAACGCCAGGTAACGGCCGACATAGATCGCGAACCAGCTGAGCGACCCGGCAAACAGAAACAATTGTATGGGCAGCAGCGCCGGACCATTCACGAGATCGAGAAAAATGGGATAGGTCGCGGTCCGCATCGCGGAGCCGGCGAGATAGCGCGGCGAATCCGCGTCGATCCCGATCGACGGCGTCATTGCCCAGACCGCCATCGCCAGGATCAATGGGACCAGCGCGAGGCCCATCCGCGCCGCTTGGCCCCAGCGGGCCCGGCCCTCGATTCCCTGCGGCCCTACCGCGACGTGAGCCGGTCTTCCTGACATACGCGACCTCGGTTGCAGCGGGTGGGCTAGGCGCTTTAGTTGGGCTCGCAAGTAGGCGAAAGTCATGGCAGGGCAAGTCGATGATGCCAGGAGCCAACAGCCGAGCGTTCGACCCCGGAGTTCACGGGTGAGCAGTCCCGTCCTGTCGATCGTCGTTCCGGTCAAGGACGAAGCCGAGTTCGATCGCGCCGTTCGTCGAACGGGTCGCGCGCGTCCTTGGCGAATTGAACGATCCGGCCGGACAGAGCTTCGAAATCCTGTTCATCGACGACGGCAGCAGCGACGGGACGCTCGATGCCATAAAAGCGGAAAATTCGAATGACCGGCGCGTCCACGCTTTGTCCCTGTCGCGCAATTTCGGCAAGGAAGCGGCGCTTTCGGCGGGCCTCGATCATGCCTGCGGCTCGGCGATTGTTCCGATGGACGTGGATTTGCAGGATCCTCCGGAAGTCCTTGGCGAGATGCTCGCCAGGTGGCGCGACGGGTTCGACGTCGTCTACGGAGTCCGCGACGACCGGCAATCCGACACATTTTCGAAGCGACTGAGCGCCGATCTATTCTACCGTGCGCACAACTGGCTGACCGCCGACAAGATCCCGGAGCATGCCGGCGATTTCCGGCTGATCGACCGCAAGGTCGTCGACGTCATTCGCTCGATGCCGGAGCGGAACCGATTCATGAAGGGCCTGTTCGCCTGGGCCGGATTCAAGAGCACGAGCGTCTCATACCGGCGGGACGCGCGCCAGGTCGGCTCGAGCAAGTTTCGCTACTGGAAGCTGTGGACCTTTGCGCTCGACGGGATCACGTCCGCGTCCACAATCCCGCTCCGCGTATGGAGCTACATCGGAGGAGTGGTCGCGCTCGGCGCGATCGCCTTCGCCTTCTTCATCGTCGTTCGCACCGTCGTCCTTGGGATCGACGTGCCCGGCTACGCTTCGCTGATGGTGGCAGTCCTCCTCCTTGGAGGCCTGCAGCTGCTGTCACTCGGGATTCTGGGCGAATATGTCGGGCGAATCCTGGTCGAGACCAAGCAACGCCCGCTGTACGTCGTCCGCGAACGGATCGGCGATGGCGCGGTCAGCGGCGGCGAGGACCGGCAAGCGACGGCTTGAGCCGGACCGCGGCGAACAGGAGAGCCGGAACCGCGATCGTCGCGAGGATATCGCGGGCGCCCTCGCCCAGCTGCTTTCCGACGCTTGGCCAAAGGTCGACCCACAAGTCGATTGCTTCGTTCAGGAGCGCGATCGCGCCGACCCCCAAAAGCGGCAGCCAGTCGTCGATTGACCGGCGCAGTACGCTCGCCAGCATGAGCCAGATCGCGACCCCCAGCGCGAGATGCAGGGTGTCGTGACAGATCGCGATCAGATGCTCGATGAAGAGCTTGGATTCGTGCCACGAAGCGGCCGATCTGCGGAATGCATCGAAAAGACTGTCCAAGATCGCGAAGCTCAAAGCCCGGTTCGAGCGCCGGGCCGTGCGGATTTGCCCGCAATCCGCGACTCCAGCGCCGAACTTTCCGGCACGACCACCCGGAACTTGCGATTGGCGAAGTCGATCGACACGCGCTTGAACGCGCGCATCGCATTCATTCCCAGAAGCAGCGCGGGGCGGTCGTTCAGCTTGAGCTTGTTGAAGGTATGGGCGTCGGCGAACACCACCGCGAGCCCCTTGAGGCTGACCCCGCCCATGTCGAGCTCGCGCACGAACAGATAGTCTCCGGTCAGCGTGTCACCGGTGACCGAGTGAAGCTCGACCTTCTCCGTCGAAGGATCGCTCCGCCGGCCGACGAGCAGCTCGCGGAGCGCGCGATTGCCGATGCTGACCTCCGAGCCGGTGTCGAGGACCACCGTAACCGGCCGGCCGTCGACCTTGGCATCGGTGAAAATCAGCCGCCCGTTGCGACGGCTCGCGGAGATGACGATCGCCTCGGGATCATAGGGCTCCTCAAGCTTGGCCGACGGCACGATCGACATCAAATTCCGCTCGAAATCGAAATGGATCCGCTGCGAGCGCAGCGAATCGACGCCGAGGATCCCATCGGCACCGATGTCTGCGCTGTCGAGGAGCGGCGCATCGATCACCCGCACCGATCTGCGAGTCAGCTGGAGGTCGGGAACCAGGGCCGTCGCGACGGTCGAAACCCCGGTTACGCTATGGAGCGAGGCGTTGGTTCCGCCAGTCAGCTTGAGACGCTCGGCCAGTTGCCTCGAAATCGCGGTCCGATCGGCCCCGGTGTCGACCATGAACCGGAACGGCCCCTCGCCCGACAGCCGGACCGCAACCGTCATGCGCTGGTGGCCATCGTCCTTGAAACGCAGGTCCTCGGTCTGGCTGGTGCCGTCGACGGGACCAGCTTCCGATTTGAGGACCAGCGGCGATTGCGCCGAAGCGGCGGCGCCAAGCCCCAAAGCGGCGATAAAAAGCAAGGGATTCCAGGCCATTCGATCCTCCACCGGCGCGCAGCCACGCCCGTGCTCCTCGCCCCCGCAGTTTTTTTCCCAACCGCCGCTCGAAGGGGAAAGAAAGCGGTAAGCCTTTTAAACTAGATGACCGATTGCACGGCGCCAGTCCAGCGAAGGGGCTCGCGCCTGAGCCTGGCCGAGTTGGAGGATGTCTTAAATCGCCCACTGCAGTCGTCCCCGATGGCGGACTTCTATGACCCCTCCACCCTCGGCCCGCCCGACCGCGACAAGCGACATGTCAGCCTCTATCGAGTCGGCGCGCTGACGGTGGACGGGCGCCGCGAATTGTGCGTCGTGCGCAACGTCTCCGCGGGCGGGTTGATGCTGACATCCTATTCGCCGATCGAGCGCGGCTCGCGGATCGCGGTCGAGTTCAAGCAGGGCGAGTCGGTCTTCGGCGAGGTCGTGTGGACCAACGGCAATTCGGTCGGAATGCGATTCAACGAAGCCGTCGACGTCGACGCAGTCCTCGGCCAGTCGCCACAGGGGCTGCGCCCGCGCCTGCCCCGGATCGATATCGAATGCGCGATGTCGGTGAGGGACGGTGCCGACAGCCACGACGTTCGCGCGCTCGACATCTCGCAGGGCGGCGTCTGCGTCGAAAGCAGAGCCGAGCTCGAGCTCGGAGCCGATGTCGTGGTCGTGCTCGACGGCCTTCCGCCGGAACGCGCCGTGGTCCGTTGGAAGAACGGCGACTGCTACGGGCTTGGCTTTATCCGCCTGCTTTCGGTGACCAGCCTCGCCGCCTGGCTCAAGGATCGCAATCGGCCGTGAAGCTCAAGCGCCTTTGCGGAACAAGAGCATGAAGTTGTTGGCGGGCATCGCGCGCGTTTCCTGAAGCGCCAGCCCCCGCTCCGAAGCCGCTGCGGCGAAATCCTCGACCCGGCGCAGGCCCCATTCTGGATTGCGGCGCTTCAGATCGGCGTCGAAGTCGAGATTGCTCGGCGCGGTCTCGATATCCTCTTTGAACCACGGTCCGTAAAGGATCAGCGCTCCTGCTGGAGGCAAGATTCGCGCTGCGCCGGCGATCAGGCCGAGCGCGGACTCCCACGGGCTGATGTGGACCATGTTGATGCTGAGGACCGCGTCGGCGTGCCGGCACGGCCAGTCGCGCGATGCGGCGTCGAGAACGATCGGCGGGTGAAGATTGGGCAGTCCGGATTCGCGGCTCCAGGCGGCGGTTG
This sequence comes from uncultured Alphaproteobacteria bacterium, assembly GCA_963722545.1. GTDB lineage: Bacteria > Pseudomonadota > Alphaproteobacteria > Sphingomonadales > Sphingomonadaceae > Sphingomicrobium. The sequence goes on along the minus strand of CAVRMK010000004.1, from coordinate 1,122,139 downwards.
AAGCCAGCGCGACGGGCTCGATATCGCTGGTCTGCCAATCGAGATCCGGAAAGGCTCCCGCGAAATGGACTGCATGCTCGCCCGTCCCGCTGGCGATTTCGAGCACAAGCCCGCGCTCCGGAAGCCAGTCACGAAGCACGGCCGTTATCGGCTCGCGATTGCGCGTGGCCGCCGGAGCCGAGCGCTTCGCCCCGTCGACCGAGCCTTCGTAGAAGCGGTCCTTACCCGCCACCGACCAACGCCGTCGCTTCGCCATCGGCCTCGGCGCCGTCGGGCACGGCAGTCTTGAACGCGAGCACCGGCTTGCGCGCGGCGAGCGTCTCGTCGAGCCGCCGTCGCGGGGCGTGGACCGGCGCCGCCTTGAGGCTTTGGTCGCCGGCCCTCGCCCGCTCGGCGATCGAGCGCAGCGCGGTGATGAACTGGTCGAGGCCCGCCTTGCTCTCGGTTTCGGTCGGCTCGACCAGCATCGCGCCGTGGACGACCAGCGGAAAATACATCGTCATCGGGTGGAAGCCCTCGTCGATCAGCGCCTTGGCGAGATCGAGGGTCGAGAGGCCGTCGGCGAAGCCTTTGTCCGAGAAAATCGCCTCGTGCATGCACGGGCCCGAGAAAGCGAAGGGCGCGTCGAGCACGTCCTCGAGGCTTCGAAGCACGTAATTGGCATTGAGCACCGCGTCCTCCGCGACCTGCGCGAGCCCGTCGGCGCCGTGGCTGAGGATGTAGCTGAGCGCCCGCGTAAACATGCCCATCTGGCCATGGAAGGCGGTCATCCGGCCGAAGCTCTGCGGCATCGCCGCCTCGCCGTCCTCCTCCTCGATCAGCGCGACCGAGCCATCGGCGAAGCGAGCGGTGTAGGGCAGCGGCCCGAACGGCGCCAAGGCCTCGGACAGCACCACCGGCCCCGAGCCCGGCCCGCCGCCGCCGTGCGGCGTCGAGAAGGTCTTGTGGAGGTTGATGTGCATCGCGTCGATGCCGAGGTCGCCCGGGCGGACCTTGCCGACGATCGCATTGAAGTTGGCGCCGTCGCAATAGACCAAAGCCCCCGCGGCATGGACCGCGTCGCTGATCGCCTTCATCTCGGGCTCGAACAGGCCGCAGGTGTTGGGGTTGGTGATCATCACCGCCGCGACGTCCGGCCCGAGCCGCGACTTCAAGGCGTCGAGATCGACCCGCCCTTCCTTCGTGGCCGGGATATTCTCGACCCGATAGCCGCAAAAGGCCGCGGTCGCGGGGTTGGTGCCGTGCGCGCTCTCCGGAACCAGCACCACTTCGCGCGCGTCACCCCGCGCCTCGAGCGCGGCACGGATGCACAGCAAGCCGCACAGCTCGCCGTGCGCGCCGGCCTTGGGCGACATTGCGACGCCATGCATCCCGGTGAGGTCGAGCAGCCAGAAGGCGAGCTCGTTGATCAGCTCGATTGCCCCTTCCACCGTTTCCTTCGGCTGGAGCGGATGAATGTCGGCGAATCCCGGAAGCCGCGCCAGCTTCTCGTTGAGCCGCGGGTTGTGCTTCATCGTGCACGATCCGAGCGGGAACAGGCCGAGGTCGATCGCGTAATTCTGGCGCGAGAGGCGAGTATAGTGGCGCACCGTCTCGGGCTCGGACAGGCCGGCCAGGCCGATCGCGGCCTTGCGCTCGAGGCCGCCTAGCAGCTCGCCGCCAATCTTCGTGTCAGGAAGGTCGACGCCGGTCGATTCACTATCCCCGATCTCGAACAGCAAGGGCTCCTCAAGCATCAGGGCCCGGTTGCCGGTGACGGTGCCGGTCTCGCCTTGCGCATTGGCCGGCACGCTTGGCCGCCAGCCCGAAGGGTTGACGGTCATCGCACGGACTCCTTCAGTGCGGCTTCGAGCGCATCCACGTCGACGTCGGTCACCGTCTCCGTCACCGCGACCACGAGTCCCGTCTCCAGCGCATCGACATTGGGATAGAGCCGACCGAGCGACACGCCGCCGAGCACCCCTTTTTCGACCATCGCGTGGACCGCAGGCCTCGCTTCCACCGGCAGCTTGAGCGTGAATTCATTGAAGAAGCTGTCGTTGACCAGCTCCACCCCGGTGATTGCCGACAGGCGTTCCGCGACCTCACGCGCGCGTGCGTGATTCAGGGATGCGAGTTGGCGCAGGCCTTTCTCGCCGAGCAGGCTCATGTGGATCGAGAAAGCCAGCGCACATAGCCCGCTGTTGGTGCAGATGTTGCTGGTCGCCTTCTCGCGGCGGATATGCTGCTCCCGGGTCGACAGCGTGAGCACGAAGCCGCGCTTGCCCTCGGCATCGACGGTCTCGCCGGCGAGCCGCCCGGGCATCTGGCGGACGAATTTCTCGCGCGTCGCGAACAGGCCGACATAGGGGCCGCCGAACTGCAGGCCGACTCCGATCGACTGGCCCTCGCCGACGACGATGTCGGCTCCCATCTCGCCCGGCGCCTTGATCAGGCCCAGCGCGACCGGCTCGGTCACCACCGCGACCAGCAACGCGCCCGCGGCGTGCGCCGCTTCCGCAATCGGCCCCAGATCCGCGATGCGGCCGAGAATATCGGGATATTGGACGACCACGCAGCTGGTTTCGCCGTCGATTGCGGCGATCAGGCGGTTGGCGTCGGTCGCCGCTTCGAGCACCGGGTCGGCAGTCTCCAGCGTGTCGCCGGTGAACCGCGCCATCGTCTTTGCCACCGCGACATAATGAGGGTGGACTCCGGAGGACAGGATCGCCTTCTTCCGCCGCGTGATCCGCCCGGCCATTCCGATCGCTTCCCACATCGCGGTCGAGCCGTCGTACATCGAGGCGTTGGCGACCTCGCAGCCGTAGAGCCGGGCGACCTGGGTCTGGAATTCGAACAGCATCTGCAGCGTGCCCTGGGCAATCTCGGGCTGGTAGGGCGTGTACGCGGTCAGGAACTCGCCGCGCTGGATCAGGTGATCGACGCTGGCCGGGATGTGGTGCCTGTAGGCGCCGCAGCCGAGGAAGAAGGGCACCTCGCCGGCGACCATGTTCTTGCGCGCGAGGCGGGTTAGATGGCGCTCCACCTCCAGCTCGCTCTGATGGTCGGGCAACCCCTCGATCGTTCCCGACAAACGCGCCTCCTCGGGCACGTCGCGGAACAATTCGTCGATCGATCCGGCGCCGATGACCTGGAGCATTTGGCTCCGGTCGGCGTCGGACAGCGGCAGGTAGCGCATCAGTTGGGCTTCCTCATGATGAAGCGAAGGCGGACATAGTCCGCGACATTGTCGGGGAAGCGCGCCGCGACCGCCTCGCCGATCTCGGCGCGCTCGGCCTCGGGAACGCCCGCGCGGTCGAGCCAACCCTTGCGAAAGGTCGTCACCCAGGCGGCAATGCCGTGGGCGATGGGCGTCGGCCGCTCGATCAGCCGAGCGTCGATCCCGGTGAAGCCGGCGCGCTCATAGACCGCTGCGAACTCCTCGGGGCTCGCATACCAATTGGCCGAGTCGAGCGGCGGCGCGTAGCCGCGGATCACCAGCTCCTCGTCGAGCGCCTCGCGCAAGCGGGCGAGATTGCCCTCGCCGCCCATTTCCCCGGCGAATCGGCCGCCGGGCTTGAGCGCAAACCAGATCGACCGCGCCGCCTCGTCCTTGGCCAGCACCCAGTGCAGGGTGGCGTTGGAAAAAGCGGCGTCGAACTCGCGGTCGAAGCCCATGCCGGCGACGTCGATCAGCCGGGCATCGAGCCCGCGCGCCTTGCGCCGCGGCGATCATTTCCGGTGAATTGTCGATCCCGACCACCCGCGCGCCGCGCTCGGCGATCCGCTCGGTCAGCGCGCCCTCGCCGCAGCCGATGTCGAGGATCGACTCGCCGGCCTGCGGATCGAGCAGGTCGAGCGCGGCCCCGCCAAGCTCCGCCACGAACGCTCCGACGCGCGCATAGTCGGCCGCGTCCCACTTGCTGGTCGAGGCCGGCATGAGGCTCAAAGCGTCTTCACCCACTCGCGATACGCGCCCTCGTCCATCAGCCCTTCGAGCTCGCCCGGGTCAGCCAGGGTCATGCGGAAGAACCAGCCCTCGCCTTCGGGATCGCGGTTGATGACCGCGGGATCCTCGGCGATCGCCGGGTTGGCCTCGGTCACCTCGCCCGACACCGGGGCATAGACATCGGACGCTGCCTTGACCGACTCGACCACCGCCGCGTCGCCGCCCTTGGTCAGCGTTCGGCCTGCCTCAGGCGCCTCGGCGAAGACAATGTCGCCGAGCGCGTTCTGGGCGTGATCGGAAATGCCGACCGTGGCCTGCTCGCCCTCGACCCTGATCCACTCATGGTCCTTGGTGAAATAAAGGCTCATCGCTCAGGCTCCTTTGGGTTTGCGGTGATAGCGGTGCGGGACGAACGGCATCGGCGTCACCGCAGCCTCGAACAATTTGCCGCGCTGCTCGAGCTTCAGCGCCGTCCCGTCCTCGGCGAGCGGCGCCGCGACATAGGCCATGGCGATCGGCCGCTGGAGCGAGGGCGAGAAGCCGCCGCTGGTCACGCGCCCAACCTCATTGCCTTCGCCGTCGAGCACCAGCGCGCCTTCGCGTACCGGCTGGCGGCCCTCGACCAGCAAGCCGACGCGCTTCTGGGCGGGCCCATCGGCCAGCTCGGCCATGATTCGCTCGAATCCGGGAAACCCGCCCTCGGCGCGGCGGCGCTTGTTGATCGCGAAATTGAGTCCCGCCATCACCGGCGTCGTCCCTCGGTCGATGTCATGGCCGTAAAGCGGAAGGCCGGCTTCGAGCCGAAGCGAATCGCGAGCACCGAGCCCGATCGGCTTGGCCAGCGGGTCTTCGAGAATTGCGTCGGCCAGCGCTTCGACGGCTGATCCCGGGACCGAAATCTCGAATCCGTCCTCGCCGGTATAGCCCGAGCGGCTGATCCATAGCGGCTGACCGTTCCAGCGGAACGCCGACGCCTGCATGAAGCCGAGCTCGGAAACCCCCGGCACGATCCGTTCGAGCACCTCGGCCGCCTTGGGGCCCTGGAGCGCGAGCAAAGCCTGCTCCTTCATCAGGTCGACGACGATCGAGGGCGGAAGCTTGGCGCGCATCTCGTCGATGTCGCCGAACTTGGTCGCGCCGTTGACGACAACGTAGAAATCGTCGCCACGGCGCGTAGCCATCAGGTCGTCGATGATCCCGCCGTCGGCGGCGAGGAGCAAAGAATATTTGGGCTTCATGTCGGCAAGCACGAGGAAATCGCCGGGCATCAGGGTCTCGAGCGCAGCCGCGACGTCCGCGCCCCCGATGAGCAGCTGGCCCATGTGGCTGACATCGAACAGGCCGGCGTTCTCGCGGGTCCACAGATGCTCGGCCATGATCCCTTCGAACTGGACCGGCATCGCATAGCCGGCGAAGGGCACCATCCGTCCGCCGCGCGCGCGATGCCATGCATCGAGCGGCAGCGGCTGGGCTTGGTCCTGGTCTGTGGTCATTGGGCCCTCAACTAGCGACTCGCGGCGATGGCCGCGCCGGAAGCGCTGGCCACCACCCCCGTCTGTCGCTGAGGCCTGAGAGCTTTGCACCGGGAAGACCCGGCTTTACCCCTTCGGCGGTCCACCTAAGCCGAGGCTTCGGCGAACACTTTCCAGACTGTCGGGCGCGCGCGGTCCTTCTGCCTGAGAGATTCCGGGGGCGGTTGCTCCTTCGGCGCCGCGACCAAGCCGCGACCTCTCCCGCGCGTCCCTTCGACGGCCGAGGGCCGACGATGACGGCGCTGCTCTGGCCCCGCGCAGGGCACGAGTCAACGCGCTCCGGCAGTTCCGTCGGGACCTAGCGCGTGACGTTGTAGCGGAGCTGGTCCTGGCTGAGCTGGAAGCCGACGAGATGCTCGAAGGTCGCGCTGGCGACCGCCGCGGCGATCGCCGGATCGGTCAGCGGATCGATTGCGGCGTCGACCTCGCCCGTCTTGCGCCGGCGGGTCAGTGCCTCGCGGGCATTTGCCGGAAGCGTGGCGGCGGCGCGGTTGACCCGCACGCTCGCCTGGATCCGGGTCCAGCCGTGGATGTCGCCGGCCGGGAAATTGATCACCGCCTGCCCGATTTGCTTGGCGGCGACGGTCGCGCCTCCGCGCAAGGCGACGTCGAAGAACGGCAGAACCACCTGACGAGCCGGGCCGGGATCGCGGCGAAGCGCGGTAACGGTGAAGACGGCGGTCGAGACGATGTCCGCGCCGACGTCCTGACAGGTCGCGCGAAGGTCGGTGATCGTGGCGGTGACGTCGATTGCCCGCGAATCCGTGCTTCCGGCCGGGTCGAACAGGGTGATGTCGCCGGTTCCGGCCGGAATGCCCGCCACCGGGCAGGCGCTGCGGACCGCATAGACGCCATATTTCGTATCGACGATATCGCCCCGGTTACGACATCCCGCAATCAGGGTCAGGGACAAAAGTGCGAGGATGCGGAGCTTCACCTGTACATGGTCCTTCGGCTGGCCCGCCCGGGGATGCGGCGGCGCATCCTCATAGGAAGGGGCTTTGAACCCTGCAAGCGATGCCTTACATCGCCTGCCAGCAGCATGAACAAACCCCCTCTCCATGTCCTCATCGCGGCCCCGCGCGGATTCTGCGCCGGGGTCGACCGCGCCATCCAAATCGTCGAGCTCGCGCTCGAGCGCTTCGGCGCCCCTGTCTATGTGCGCCATGAAATCGTCCACAACCGCTATGTGGTCGACGCGCTCGCGGCCAAGGGGGCGGTGTTCGTCGACGAGCTCGACGAAGTCCCCGACGACCGGCCCGTGGTCTTTTCGGCCCATGGAGTGCCCAAGGCGGTGCCGTCCGAAGCGGCGCGACGCTCATTGACGTTTGTCGACGCCACCTGTCCCCTGGTCTCCAAGGTCCATCGCCAGGCCGAGCGGTTGATCGAGGACGGGCGCCACATTTTATTCATCGGCCATAGCGGCCATCCCGAGGTCATCGGCACCTTCGGCCAGGTCCCGGAAGGCTCGATGACTCTCATCGAAACGCTCGAGGATGCCGAGCAGTTCGACTTTGCCAACCCCTCAACTCTCGCTTTCCTCACCCAGACGACCCTGTCCGTGGACGACACGGCCGAGATCGTCGCCGCGCTAAGGCGCCGCTTTCCCGAGATCCGAGTGCCGCGCAGCGAGGACATTTGCTACGCAACCTCGAACCGCCAGTCGGCGGTCAAGGCCATCGCTCCGCGGTGCGAGCGCATGTTGGTGATCGGAGCGCCGAACAGCAGCAACTCGTTGCGCCTCGCCGAGGTCGCCAACCGGGCGGGGGTTGAAGCCCGGCTGATCGAGTCCGCGGCCGACATCGACTGGAACTGGTTCGGCCAGCCGCACACGGTCGGGCTGACCGCGGGCGCCTCCGCGCCCGAGGTGCTGGTGCGCGAGGTTATCGGGGCGCTCGCCGAGCGCTTCGAGGTCACCGAGGAAGTTGCCGACCATCGACCCGAGGGGATGGTGTTCAAGCTGCCCAGGGAACTCACCGCGGCATGACCGGCCGCGCATGACCGAACTTCCGCTGGTCGAGATTTTCACCGACGGCGCTTGCCGCGGAAACCCTGGGCCGGGCGGCTGGGCGGCGCTTCTCCGAATGGGAAAGAAGGAGCGCGAGCTTGCTGGAGGGGAGCCGCTCACGACCAACAACAGGATGGAGCTTCTGGCGGCGATTCGAGCGCTCGAGGCGCTCAACCGGCCGTGTCGCGTCGAGCTTCATACCGACAGCGTCTATGTCCGCGACGGGATCACGCGCTGGATCCACAAATGGCGGCAGAACGGCTGGCGCACTTCGGACCGCAAGCCGGTCAAGAACGCCGAATTGTGGCAGGAGCTGGTCGAGGCGGCCGAGCCGCACCGAATCGAATGGCATTGGGTTAAGGGCCACAGCGGCCATCCCGAGAATGATCGGGTCGATGCGCTCGCCTGCGCAGCAGCCGATTCCAATCGAATCTGACGCTCAGCCGAACCGGGCGGGCGAATAATTTTTCGGATCGATTTCCCCCAACGTCGGATCGGGCTGGCCGCCGGTTAGCAGGAAGGCCGCGAATTTCGCCGCCGCTGGAGCGGTCTGGATTCCGAAACCGCCCTGGCCCGCGCACCAGAAGAAGGTCGGCTCGTGCCGATCGAAGCCATAGACCGGCCGGCGGTCGGGCGCGAAGGTGCGAAGTCCCGCCCAGCTGCGCTCGACCCGCTTGACCGGCCAATCGACGACCGATTCGAATCGGTCGATGGCGATAGCAACGTCGATTTCTTCCGGGGCCGAATCGCACGGCGCGCAGTCGATCTCGTCGTGCGGGCTCAGCCACACCGACGAATCGCCTTCGCCCTTGAAATAAAAACTCCCCCGCCAATCGTCGACGAGCGGCAGGTCCTTGAGCCCGCTTCGCCCGATTCGCAGCTGCACCATCGTCCGCCGCTTGGGCTGGAGACCCAAAGGCTCGACTCCGGCGAGCTCGGCGAGCTGGTCTGCCCAGGCTCCCGCGGCGTTGACCAGAGTATTGCCGGTCAGCGACTGGCCATCGGCGAGGCGCACCGACCAGCCATCGCTGACCCGGTCGGCGCGAATCACCCGGCTGCGCGTCGCGATTCGGCCGCCGGCGCGACCGAAAGCGGCCAAATATGCGGAATGAAGGCGGGCAACATCGATGTCCGAGCAGCCTGGTTCGAACATCGCGCGATCCCATTCGGCCCGGACCCCGGGGACCATGCGCTCGATCGCAGGCCGATCGACCCGCTCGGCCGGAACGCCTTCCGGAACCTCGGGCCATTCCCCCCGGGCAAGATGGAGCGCCCCGCGACGCCGTAAAAAACCGAGCTCGGCAAAGTCGGGCGGCGGCGAGTCGAGGAAATCGTGCGACGCCCGGGTCAGCGGGGCGACCGCCGGTCCGCCATAGCTTTCGAGATAGAAGGCCGCCGAGCGCCCGGTTGAATGATAGCCGCACTGATCCTCCGCCTCGAGGATCAGCACCCGATTCGCCGGCGCCAATTGCGCCGCGAGGCTCGCTCCGGCGATTCCGCCGCCAACGACCAGGACATCAAATTCCGCGCTCATCGCCGGCGACGGTTACGAATTGGAAAGCCCGGACGTCTAGAGGCTGAGGCCATGTTCAACGGCCTGTTTACCGAAATCCTGCTCTGGATACTGGGAATATTGCTCGTCGTCGCAGCGGCGATCGATGTCCGCACGTTCACGATTTCGAACTGGCTCAACGCCGGGGTTGCGCTGCTCGCACCGGTCTATTGGCTTTCGGTGGGGCTCGACCCGTGGCCGGGGATGGCGATCCAGCTGGCGCTCGGAGCGGGCGTCTTCGCCTTGTTCGCTTTGGCCTTCGCTGCCGGGATGATGGGCGGGGGCGACGTCAAGCTCGCGGCCGCGTTGGCCTTGTGGTTCCCGCCAATAACGACCCTCAAGTTCCTGGTCCTGATGTCGATTGCCGGCGGAGTGCTGACCGTGCTGGTCCTGGCCGTCCATCGCCTGCGCAAACGCGAGGGAACTCCCGAGATTCCGTACGGCGTGGCGATCGCATTCGGCGGCCTCGCGATTCTCACCCAACGGTTTCTTAACCAATTTGCCTGATTTGTGAGGCTCATTCGAAGGCCCGCTTAGGGGAGGCGATCACGCCATGGACGTAAAGAAGCTTGCGCTGCTCATTGGAGCCCTGGTCATCGCGGTGCTCACCGCGGTCATGGCCAAGAACCTCTTCGCCGGCGCCGGGGCGCAACAGGCGGCCGCGGCCCCCGTTCCCCTCGGTCCGAAGATCCTCGTCGCCAAAAGGGCGCTTCCGCTGGGCACGATCGTCGATGCCGACAGCTTCGTCTACCAGCCCTGGCCGAAAGAGTTGGTCCAGAGCGCTTACTATCTCGAAGGCGAGCCCGGAGCCGAACCCAGGGCGCTGTTCGGGACGGTCGTTCGCTATCCGGTAACCGCCGGCCAGCCGATCACCCGCGGCACGCTCGTCGGTCCCGAGGACCGCGGCTTCCTTGCCGCTGCACTCGGCCCGGGAATGCGCGCAATCACCGTCCCGGTGAACGCGTCGACCGGAGTCGCGGGCTTTGTCTTCCCCGGCGACCATGTCGACATCGTCCTGACGCAAACGGTCGACGGCGGCGGCGATGGTCCCCCGCTCAAGGCCTCGGAAACGATCGTCCGCAATGCCCGGGTCCTCGCCACCGACCAGCGCGTCACCGACAAGGGCGAGGACGGAAAAGTCGAGGTCAAGACCTTCGCCAACGTCACGCTCGAGGTTACTCCGCGGATCGCGGAAAAGGTCGCGGTCGCCCAGAGCATCGGTACGCTGTCGCTGTCGCTTCGCTCGATCTCCGACAATAGCGCCGAGCTCGAGCGCGCGGTCGCCGCGGGCGACGTCAAGATCACGCCCGGTACGGATCCGCGCCAAGAAAAGAAGATCCTTATGACGGTCGCAAACCGTCCAATCGATACCAATCCGACCTTCACCACCGGCGGCGACGTGTCGCGCTTCCAGCGCCGCACCGTCCCGGGCCGTCCGCCCGAAAAAGGCGGAGCCGCATCGGCGTCGCCCCTCTCCTCGGTGCCCAGCGGCCCGACGGTCAAGGTGGCGCGCGGCAATGAAGTGGCGGTCGTTCCGGTGGGAGCTCGTTGAGATGAATATCAAGACCACGAACATGACGAGCCTCCGCTCGGCGGGAGCGGCCCTGGCCCTGGCGGTCGCGGCCCTCGCCCCGGCGGCGCCGGCCAACGCCCAGCCCCGGGCCTATGCCTCGGGCACCTACAAGCCGAGCACGCAGGTCTATCTGTCGGTCGGCGAAGGGCAGATGATCAACCTTTCGCGCACCGTCGCCAATGTGTGGACGTCCAACCCCAAGGTCGCCGACGTCTACGTGTCGAGCCCGCGGCAGATGAACGTCTTCGGCAAGGAGATGGGCGAGGCCACTGTCATTGCCACCGCCGCCGACGGCTCGGTCGTCTATGGCGCCCATGTCCGGGTGAACCAGAACATCACCTCGCTCGACGCCGCGCTTCGCCAGGCGATGCCGGGATCGGACATTTCGGTCACGACGCTCGGCCAGATCGCGGTAATCAACGGCACGGTCGCCTCGCCTGACGACGCGACCCAGGCCGAAGCCATCGTCCGCGCGGTCCTTAATCCGGGGATCAAGGAAGGCGACCCGCTCAACGTGGTCCCGATCAACCGGCTCAAGACCGCCACTCCGCTCCAGGTCACGCTCAAGGTGCGGATTGCGGAGGTCAACCGTTCGGTGCTCAAGTCGATGGGCGTCAACCTCCTCGCCAGCGATCCGACCAGCGGCTTCCGCTTTGGAGTGGCCCAGGGCCAGGGCATCTTCCTGCCCCCGCCCGATGACACCAAGGGCCTTACTCCGCAGGTGCTTCGCGCCCTCGTCGGCTCGACCTTCTCGGGCAGCGGCAAATTGTTCGGGCTCGACATCCTGAGCTCGCTCGACATCGCCGCGACCGACGGCCTGGTCAACATCCTCGCGGAGCCGAACCTCACGGCGCTCACCGGTGAAACGGCGAGCTTCCTCGCCGGCGGCGAGTTCCCGATCCCGGTCAGCCAGGCGCTCGGCGCGGTGACGATCGAATATAAGGAATATGGGGTCGGCCTCGCCTTCACTCCGATCGTCCTTGCCGACGGCCGAATCTCGATGCGCGTCCGCCCGGAGGTCAGCGAATTGTCCGACGACGGAGCGGTCGAGCTCAACGGCTTCACCGTCCCCGCACTCAGCACGCGGCGCGCGGAAACGACGGTCGAGCTCGGCTCGGGCCAGTCGTTCATGATCGCCGGCCTGCTTCGCAATACGTCGACCAACGCCATCAACAAGGCGCCGTTCCTTGGCGACCTGCCGATCATCGGCGCGCTGTTCCGCTCGACCAAGTTTCAGCACGAGGAAACCGAGCTGGTGATCGTGGTGACGCCGTACCTGTCGCGTCCGGTCAACGGCCAGATCCCGGTCCCGACCGACGGCTATCGCGCGCCCAGCGATCTGATGCGCGACTTCGGCGGCCAGACCTACATGGGCAAGAGCGGATCGGTGGTTCCGACCGCGGTTCCGGGCGCTCCGGTCACCGCTCCGGCCCCGGCGTCGTCGACGCCCCCGGCGCCCGCGGCCGCTCCCGGGTTCCGGCTGTGAAGACGCGAGTGATGAAAAAGGACAACACCATGAAAGCCAAGCTGACGATTGTTGCCCTCGGCTCGCTGCTCGCGGCCTGCAACGCCCCGGACGATGTTCACGCCGGGATGAGCACGACCCATGTTCCGGTCGTCTCGCAGACCTCCTACGTGTTCGACGCCGTCGCGCCGGGCGGAGTCCTCGCCGGGGGTGAGGCCGAGCGCCTCGACCATTGGTTCAGCAGCCTCAGCATGGGCTATGGCGACAGTATCTATGTCGACGGCTCGGACGGCCCGGCCCGCGGCCAGGTCGCCGCGGTTGCCGGCCAATATGGCCTGCTCGTCAGCAACGGCGCTCCGGTCACTCCGGGAGTTGTCGCTCCCGGGACGGTCCGGGTGGTGGTCAGCCGCGCCGAGGCGCATGTTCCGGGTTGCCCGGATTGGAGCCGGCCTTCGCAGCCCGACTTCAACAACAAGGTCATGAGCAATTACGGCTGCGGCGTGAATGGCGCCCTCGCAGCTCAGGTCGCCAATGCCGAAGATCTCGTCCGCGGCCGGTCCGGCCCGGCGGCTGGTGACGGAGCGACTGCGGCCAGGGCGATCAACATGTATCGCGGTTGGCCGCTCACCGGAATCATCGACGGCCAGGCCAAGCGGCCGCTGAAGGCAGTCGAGAACACCACGTCGGAGGAGAAGTAAGTAATGAACGCCCCCTTCCAGGCGCGCGCGGGCCTCCGCGATCCATTCACGGCCTTCGTCTGCGACGAAGCGACCGCCGATTTGGTGCGGCCAATCGCGGTCGAGCACGGCTGGTCGCCGGAAAAGGTCAACAAGGGTGGGCTGCGCAACGCGGTCCAGTCGCTGTCGGTCTCGGCGAGCCCCAACATCCTGTTCGTCGACTTGTCCGAAATCGGCCGATCCGTTGAACGACATCAACGCGCTCGCCGAGGTGTGCGAACCGGGCACGATCGTCATCGCCGCCGGAGCGGTCAACGACGTCCGCCTCTATCGCGACCTGCTCGCCAGCGGGATCCACGATTATCTGCTCAAGCCGTTCAGCGCCGACCAGCTTCGCGATGCGTTCGTTCACGCGCAGACGATCCTGTCGGGTCCGCGTGGCGAATCGGCCGCCGACAAGCCGCACATCATGGCGGCGGTGATCGGCGTCCGGGGCGGAGTCGGAGCCTCGACCATCGCGACCTCGCTCGCTTGGCTGATGGGCGACAAGGCGCTTCGTTCGACCGCCCTGCTCGACCTCGACATCCACTTCGGAACCGGCGCTTTGGCGCTCGACCTCGAGCCCGGCCGCGGCCTCACCGACGCGATCGAGAACCCGAGCCGCATCGACGGTCTGTTCATCGAACGCGCGATGGTCCGAGCCAACGAGCGGCTTTCGGTGCTTTCGGCCGAAGCGCCGATCAACCATCCGCTGGTCACCGACGGCGCCGCCTTCTTCCAGCTCGAGGAAGAGATGCGCAACGCGTTTGAATCGACCGTGCTCGACCTGCCGCGGCACATGCTGATCCAGTATCCGCACCTGGTCCACGACGCGCATGCCGCAGTGGTGTGCGCCAACCTGACGCTGGCCGCGACCCGCGACACGATCCGGGTCCTCGCCTGGCTCAAGTCCAACGCGCCGCAGACCAAGGTCATCGTCGTCGCCAACGGCGTGCCCTCGGGCGGAGCGCTGGAAATCAGCCGCAAGGACTTCGAGCAATCGATCGAGCGGCCGGTGGACATCGTCTTCCCCTACGACCCCAAGGTCGCCGCCCAGGCGGCCAAGCTCGGAAAACCGATGGCCGAGGTCGCGGGATCGAAGATGGCCGCGCCGTTCAATACCCTGTCCGGGCTGATCCTCGATAATTCGAGCGAGGACAGCGTCGTCGAGGGCAACGGCGGCAAGTCGATCGCCAACCAGCTCAAGGGCATGTTCGCCAAGAAGGACAAGGCCGCCTGAGCTTCGGCGTGACCGAATGAGAAGAGGCCGGCGGCTGAAGCCGGCGAGAGAGTGAGAGGCGAAGGTATCAGATGCTTCTGTGGCTACTCCTGATCGGCGGCGTCTTCACGCTCGGCCTCGTCTTCCTCGCATTCAGCGGGCCGAACGCGCGCAAGGCGCTCAAGCGGCGCATCGAAAGCGTCAAGGAACGCCACGGCGAAATGTCGGGCTTCATCGCGCAGGCCCAGGTCCGCAAGATGTTCGGCCAGAATGACAGCCGGCTCGAAGGCTATGCCTCGAGCCTGATTCCCAAGCCCGCGCTCCTGCGCAAGCGGCTGGAGATGACCGGCCGCAACATCACGCTGGGCCGCTACGCCTTGTTCTGCATCGGGATCATGCTCGTCGTCGCCCTGTTGATGACTCTGCGCGGCGCGCCGATCGCATTGTCGGTCTTGTTCGGAATGTTCGTCGGAATCGGAATCCCGCACTTCGTCATCGGCCGGATGATCAAGCGGCGCGTCGCCAAGTTCACGTCCAACTTCCCCGACGCCATCGACCTGATGGTCCGCGGCCTTCGCTCGGGCCTTCCGATCACCGAGACTTTGGGAATCGTGTCGAGCGAAATCCCCGGCCCGGTCGGGATCGAATTCCGTGCCGTCGCCGACAAGATGAAGATCGGTGTCACGATGGAGAGCGCGCTCCAGGAAACCGCCGACCGGCTCGGAACGCCCGAGTTCCAGTTCTTCGTCATCACGCTGGCGATCCAGCGCGAGACCGGCGGCAACCTCGCCGAGACACTCTCGAACCTCTCCGACGTGCTCCGCAAGCGCGCGCAGATGAAGCTCAAGATCCGCGCGATGAGCTCCGAATCCAAGGCATCGGCCTATATCGTCGGCTCGCTGCCCTTCATCGTGTTCACGCTCGTGTACATGATCTCGCCCGACTACATGAAAAACTTCTTCATCGACCCGCGGCTGATCGTGGCCGGGATCGGGGGCATGATCTGGATGGCGATCGGCGCCTTGATCATGGCCAAGATGGTCAGCTTCGAAATCTAAGGGGGCGGTAGAGTAACATGCAGCAAAGCCCCACCCTCCTCGGGATCGACGTCATCTGGGTCGCCACGCTCCTCAGTGGAGTCGCGATGCTGGCGGTGATGTACGCCATGTATACGGCGACCACGGTCAGGGATCCGATGATCAAGCGCGTCAAGGCGCTGAACGAGCGCCGCGAGCAATTGAAGGCGGGAATCGTCGCCTCAACCAACCGGCGCAAAAGCCTGACCAACAAGAACGAGGCGGCCGACAAGGTCCGCGGCATCCTGACCCAGTTCAAGATGCTCCAGGACGACCAGCTCAAGAAGACCCAGGCGAAGCTGGTCCAGGCCGGAATCCGCGCCAAGGAATTGGCCTTCTTCATCATCTTCGCGCGCTTCATCCTGCCGCTGGTGTTCGGCGGGCTCGCGGTCGTCGCCTTCTACGTGCTCGATTTCTACCCCGAATGGGGCGCGCTGCGCCGCTATCTCACCGTCGCCGGCATTTTGATCGGATCGTACAAGGCGCCTGACATCTGGCTCAAGAACAAGGTCACCAAGCGCAGCAAGGCGATCCAAAAGGGCATCCCGGACGCGCTCGACCTGTTGGTGATCTGCGCCGAGGCCGGTCTCACCGTAGACGCCGCCTTCGGCCGCGTCGCGCGCGAGCTCGGCAAGGCCTATCCCGAGCTCGGCGACGAATTCGGCCTGACCGCGATCGAGCTGGGCTTCCTCGCCGAGCGCCGCCAAGCGTTCGAGAATCTCGCTGCACGCGTCGACCTGGAGGCGGTGCGCGGCGTGGTCACGACCATGATCCAGACCGAGAAATACGGCACCCCGCTGGCCAGCTCGCTGCGCGTGCTGTCGGCCGAGTTCCGCCACCAGCGGATGATGCGCGCCGAGGAAAAGGCCGCGCGCCTCCCGGCGATCATGACCGTCCCGCTGATCTTGTTCATCCTGCCGACCCTGTTCGTGGTGATCCTCGGGCCGGCGGCGTGCTCGATCAACGACAGCTTCATCAACGGCTGATCCCGACGTTTCGGGTAAGGAATGGAACGCGGCCCCGCGCCCGTGCGTAGGGGCCGCGTACCCGTTTCATTGCGCAGGTGAAGAGCATGTATATCAGCACCGATCCCAACGTCTGGATCATCCACGGCCTCGTCTTCCTCCTCGGCCTTCTGGTCGGGCTGTTCATGACCGCCGGCGGACGCAAGAAGTGGAAAACCCGCTATTATGACGAGGTCGAGCGGCGCGAAGCGCTGGAACGCGACCATGTCGAGGCCGAGCGCGAGTGGCGCGAGCGCGACAGTCTTCGCGGAGCGGCGGTCAAGAGCCCGGCCAAGGTCGACCGCGACGGCGACGGAATCGACGACCGACGCGAGTAGGCCGGACTAACCCTCGATCTTCGAGAAGTCGGCGACCCGGTTCACCGCGTCGCGAAAACGCGCGAGAAGTGCCAACCGCCGGGCGCGCGTACCCTTGTTCGTCGGTCATTGACCGTGACCTTGTCGAAGAACGCATCGATCGGCGCGCGCAGCGAGGCCAGCGCGGCCATTGCGGCGGTGAAATCCTCTTTCTCGATCGCTTTGGACGCCTTGGGCTCGGCGCCATCGAGCGCCTTGATCAGCGCCTTTTCCTCCGAAGGAACATCGTCACTCCCGGCTTGATCGGGCGTCCAGCTTCCCACTTCTTTCTTCAGGATATTCGCCGCACGCTTGTAGGCGGCGAGGAGGTTCGTCCCCTCCTCTGTCTCGACGAAGCCTTGGAGCGCCTGCACCCGCGCAAGCAAGCGCACGAGATCATCCTCCCTGCCAAGCGCAAACACCGCGTCAATCAGGTCATGACGAACCCCCGCCTCGCGTTGCTGGACCTTCAGGCGGTCTGCGAAAAAGACGAGTAATTCTCCTTCCGCGATCGGCAGCCTTAGATTGTTCTCGGTGACCAAACGGATCGCTCCAAGGGCCGAGCGGCGAAGGGCGAACGGATCCTTCGAACCTGTTGGCTTTTCATCGATACGAAAAAACTCGCGCAAACTGTCCAGTTTGTCCGCCAGGCTGACCGCCACCGTCACAGGAGCGGTCGGCACCTCATCGCCCTGCCCAACCGGCTTGTAATGATCGCGAATGGCGTCGGCGACGGCCTTGGGCTCGCCCTGCGCTTCGGCGAGATAGCCGCCGATCACGCCCTGCAGTTCGGGGAATTCGCCGACCATTCCGGTGACGAGGTCGGCCTTGGCGAGCTCGGCGGCCCGGCGCGCCAGCTTCGGGTCGCAGTTCGGAACGATCTTTTCGGTCGCGAGCCATTCGGCCAGCTTCGCCACCCGCTCGACCTTGTCGGCAACTGTTCCGAGCTTTTCGTGGAAGACGATTCCGTCGAGCTTTTTCGCCTGCTCTTCGAGCGGGACCTTGAGGTCCTGCTCCCAGAAGAAGCGGGCGTCGGCGAGGCGCGCGGCGAGGACTTGACGGTTGCCCTCGACGATTGCCGCGCCGCCATCCGCGGACTCGATGTTGGCGACACAGACGAACGCCGGAGCCAGCGCCTCCGTCGTCGCCCGCGCAGGCGAAATATTTCTGGTTGGTGCGCATGGTGAGCACGATCACTTCGCGCGGCACGTCGAGGAAGTCGGGGTCGAAGCGGCCGAACAAGGGCACCGGCCATTCGGTCAGGCCGGCATTCTCGACCACCAGCCCTTCGTCTTCGATCAGCGACAGACCGGCCTCGCGCGCCGCAGCCGCCGCGCCCTCGCGGATGATCGCCTCGCGCTCGTCCTGGTCGACGATCACCCGGCAGGCGCGCAATTTCTCGACATAGTCGGACGCCCCGCCGAGCGTGATCGGGCCGGGGTGATGGAAGCGGTGGCCGAGCGTGGTGGCGCTGGTCTCGATCCCGTCGATCGCGATCGGGACGATGTCCTCGCCGAGCATTGCGACGATCGAGTGGAGCGGCCGCACCCAGCGGAGCTCGCCCGATCCCCAGCGCATCGACTTGGGCCAGGGGAAATCGGCGATGATCTGCGCGACCGCCTCGGCGATCGCCTCCGAAGCACGCCGGCCGGGCCGGTCGATGCGCGCGAACCAGGTGCCGTCGCGGTCCTCGAGCTGGTCCCGGCTGAGCCCGGTTTTGCGCAGGAAGCCCTCGAGCGCCTGGGGAGGGGCTGACGTCCGCGGACCCTTCAGCTCCTCGCTCGCCGCCTCAGTCGTATCGGCAACGTCGCGCGCGATCAGCGCCAGCCGCCGCGGGGTCGAAAAAGTCTCGATCGCGCCGTGGCCAAGACCCGCGCCGTCGAGCGCCTCGGCGAACAGGCGAGCAAGGTCGTTGCGCGCCTTGGCCTGCATCCGCGCCGGGATCTCCTCCGACAGCAATTCGAGCAGGAAGTCGCTCATGTCGTCCGCTCGATCCACGCGCCGCACGCGGCCTTGGCGAGGTCGCGGACGCGTCCGATATAGGCCTGGCGTTCGGCGACCGAGATCACTCCGCGGGCCTGAAGCGTGTTGAAGATGTGGCTGGCCTTGATCGCCTGCTCATAGGCCGGGATCGGGAGCTTCGCGTCGAGGCAGCGCTGGCATTCACCAGCGGCCTTCTTGAACAGGTCGAACAGCGCCTCCGTGTTCGCGACCTCGAAATGATATTCCGACATCTCGCGCTCGTTTTCGAGGAAGATGTCGCCATAGGTCACGCCCGCGTCGTTGAACGCGAGGTCGAAAACATTGTCCTTGCCTTGGATGTACATGGCGAGGCGCTCGAGCCCGTAGGTCAATTCGCCGGTCACCGGCCGGCATTCGAATCCGCCGACCTGCTGGAAGTAGGTGAACTGGGTGACTTCCATCCCGTCGCACCACACTTCCCAACCCAGCCCCCAGGCGCCGAGCGTGGGCGATTCCCAATCGTCCTCGACGAAGCGGATGTCGTGCTTCAGTGGGTCGATCCCGATCGCGGCGAGGCTTCCGAGATAGAGGTCCTGAAGGTCGGGCGGGCTCGGCTTCAGCACCACCTGATACTGATAATAATGACCGAGCCGGTTGGGGTTCTCGCCATAGCGGCCGTCGGTCGGCCGGCGCGACGGCTGGACATAAGCGGCGCGCCACGGGTCGGGCCCGAGCGAGCGGAGCACCGTCGCCGGATGGAAGGTCCCCGCCCCCATTTCGAGATCGTACGGCTGGAGGATGACGCAGCCCTGATCGCCCCAATAGCGGTGCAAGGTCAGGATGAGGTCTTGGAAACTCAGCATCGTACACGGCCTTTCGCGCATCCGTGAGCAAGGGGCAAGCTGTCAGGGTGCGCTGATATTTTGTAAGGGTCGCTTGACAGTCATCGAATCATGACATTATGTAAGGTGAACATGACAAACCGATTCGCACTTCGACAAGGAATTTCCCCGATGTCCAACGCCCAGAAGGCGCAGAAATATTTGCTCGCGGCCCATGCCGGGGCGGTCGTGCTGTTGGCTGCCGTCGCCTCAGCGGCGCTCGGCGCGCCCGACTTCGTCCAGGGCCTGTTCGCGGGCATGCTCCTGGCGATCGTCGCGATCCTGTTTCGCAGCAAGCTGCGCGACGAATATATCGAGAAATTGTGGAATAGCGGGACCGCCGCGGCGCTGCTCGTGACCCTGCTGGTGACGCTCGGGCTCGAGCTGGTGCGCGGCTTCGTCGACGAAAGCATCGACGTCTTCGCCGCGCCTTCGCTGCTCGACGCGACCAGCGTCGGAGTCTCGGCCCTCGCCGCCTTCTTCATCGGCTTCCACTTCGCGCTGCTCCGGAGCCGGGCGTGAACCAGGTTTTCGGACGAGTTCGCGGCTTTCTCGCCCGACGGCGAAAGCTTGGCGCCATCGCGCTGCCCTTGTCGTGCTCGAATTAGCAGCTGGCGTCGCCGTCGCCGTCGCGGGCCGCGATTGGATCGACACCGCTTTGGCTCAAGCGCAATCCGATAGCCGCCGTGGCCCCGCGCTGGGGTTGAGCGGGTCCCTTGCAAGCCCCTCGATCGCAGCGTTTTGAGGAGGATGCAGTGAACAACCGCCTCCGCGTCCTGCGCGCCGAACGCGGCTGGAGCCAGGCCGAGCTTGGCGCCCGGCTCGACGTCAGCCGCCAGGCCGTCAACGCCGTCGAAACCGGCAAATACGACCCCTCCCTTCCACTCGCATTCAAGATCGCGCGCCTGTTCGAGATGCCGATCGAGGAGATTTTCGATGATTCGAATGCTTGACGCCCTTGCCCAGCGCCCGGCGGCGCAGCGGGTCGTGATTGCCATCCTGCTCGGCATTGTCGGGATGTTCCTGATCGGGCTCGCCGTCGGCGTGATCGCGGGGATGATCTCGAAGGGCCAGCTGCCCAGCCGGCTGTGGGTCGCCGCGCTGCCACTCGTCGCCACGCCCCTCGGCGCTTTCTCGATCTATGCCGCCTGGCGTCTAGCCGCTCCGCCAAAGACCGCGAGCGGCTACGCGAAACGCTATTGGAGAACCTGGCTGGTGGTGACCGCGCTCGGGGTTCCGGTCGGAATGGTATTCGCGATGAGCTCACACAGGAATGACCCGCACGCGTTCAATCCGTTCACGTCGGATCCCATGTCGCCGTCGGTCGCGGTTCTGCTCGCGGTGCTGGTGACCGGCTTTTTCGCGGTCGCAGTCTGGCTCTATCACCGGACGATCGACGACCATGAGGAGCGCGCATATTTGTGGGGCTCGCAGATCGCATATTACTTTCTCATACTCGCCTTTCCGGCCTGGTGGCTGCTTGAGCGCGGCGCGATAGTCGGGCCGATCACCACCGCGGTCGCCTTTTGGGCGATCCTGATCTCCTTCCTGGTCCAGGGCGCCGTCTGGGCCTGGCTCAAATTTCGCTGAGCCAGCGTCACGCTCTGTTCAGACGCATTTCCCGAAAGGCCGACCACATGAAACTCCCCTCGCTTGCTCGCAGCCTGCGCCGGGTCGCGACCGCGATCAGCCTCGGCCTCGCGATCGTCCTTGGAGCCGCCCCAGCCGAAGCTCGGGAGCCCGAGCGCGGGCGGCCGGCTTTGTGGGTTGTCTCCGACCCCGACACCACCGTCTACCTCTTCGGTACCATCCACCTCCTCCCCAAGGGCGTGGATTGGCAGAGCGGCAAGCTCAGCGACGCGCTCGCCAAATCGGACGAGCTGGTGATCGAGACGATCATCGACGAGAAGAACCCGATGGTGTTCATGCAGGCGCTGCAGTCACTCGCCCACAGTCCCAACCTTCCGCCGCTGCGCGAGCGGGTGCCGGCTGAGAAGCGCGCGGCGCTCGACGCCGCGGTCAAGGCCAGCGGGCTTCCGCCCCTCGTCTATGACAAGATGGAGACGTGGGCCGCCGCGTTCCTCCTCCTGGGTGCCAAGTTTCGCGGAATTGGCCTTGGCGCCGAGGACGGAGTCGAGATCGTCCTTCGCCGGTCCTTCCTCGAGAAGAACAAGCCGATCGAGGCGCTCGAGACCAATGTCGAGCAACTGGGTTTCTTCGACCGCCTTCCCGAGGACGCGCAGCGGGCGCTGCTCGAGGGCGCGATCGGGACCGACAAGGACATGGAATCCGAGTTCGGCTCGATGCTCGACGCGTGGAAGAGCGGCGATGTCGCCAAGATCGCCAAGACCTTCGACAAGGACCTCGCCGAATTGCCGGCGCTTCGCGACGCTTTGATGGTCCAGCGCAACCGCAATTGGGCGAAATGGATCGCCGAGCGCATGAACGAGCCCGGATCGGTAATGCTGGCGGTTGGCGCCGGGCACCTCGCCGGCTCGGATTCGGTCCAGCGCTACCTCGAAGCGCAAGGCTACCGAGTCCAGCGCCTTCAGTAGGGCAATCCACAAATGTTCACCGAAACGACGAACGCGCTAGACATTTCTTAAGTGTTCGGTGACCATCATACGGGGGTATCGAGCCGGGGGGCTTGATTCGCTAAGCGTCTGGTTTGCGGGCTGTATTTCCCGCGGCCGAAATTACGGGGCCTGAAGCGATACGCCAGGCTTCGAGGGACGTGGAGCGAGGACAAGCATCGGCTCGTCGAGGGAGGACGAAGGATGCTTGCCGGGCTAGGGCTCGCCGCGCTCATCTGGATGCTGCCGCAGCCGGCGGTCACCGCTCCGGCGGTGGTCGAGGCCGACCCCACGATCTTCGTCATCCGGGACCAGGACACGACCGTCTACCTGTTCGGGACGTTCCATGTCCTCAGCCCCAATCTCAAATGGTTCGACGGGCCGGTCGAGGAAGCTTTTGTCCAGAGCGACGAGCTGATCGTCGAGACGATGCCGGCCAAGAAACCGGGCTCCTCCGCCGAAGCACTTCCGCGATCGGCGGCAAGAATCACCCCCGCGGCCTCATTCCTGGCGAGCACAGAGGATGCGGTGCGCGCCGGCCAGTCACGCGGCATGGCTCTGTCCAACGGGGCCGACATGGTGCTGCTCCGGGCTGCTGCCGAGACCGGCAAGATGGTCGAGCCGCTCGAGACGCTCGAGTCCCAATTCGCGATGATGTCCAGCATCCCCGCCGAAACCGTCTCGCCGGTGCCATGCGCCGGAAGCCAATGCACACGCGCTTCGGCCGACCTCAGCAGCGCGATGGGGCAGCTCCAGGCCGCCTGGGCCAGCGGCGACCACGAAATGTTCAGCGCGATGCTCGGCGACATGCAGATCGCCGCCCCCAACGCTTACCGGATCCTGTTCGTCGAGCGCAACGCGCGCTGGTCGAACTGGGTCGCGGCGCGGATGCGCCAGCCGGGGACCGCGTTCGTGGCGATCGGGGCCGCGCATCTGGCCGGCTCGGACAGCCTGCTGGTGCGCCTCGCCGAACGCGGATTGATCTCGCGCCGCCTGCGCTAGGCCCCTCACCCCACCCCTCAACTTGCTTTTGCCGCCCCTCTCGACTAGGGGCGCTGGCACCCGGCCATGGTCATCCCTGGAGGCGTGGCGGGATCTAACCAACTTATCGGAGTTTGAGCGAAATGAGCGACCAGCTGATGCTGCCCGCCGAAACGCGCGACCGGGCTGGCAAGGGAGCCTCCCGGGCATTGCGCCGCGACGGACGGGTGCCTGCCGTGATCTACGGCGAAAAGAAAGAGCCGCTTTCCATCCATGTCGAGGAAAAGCTCCTCCACAAGATGCTGCGCACCGGTCACTTCATGAACTCGGTCGTGATGATCGAGGTCGGCGGAAAGCCGAACCGGACCCTGCCCAAGGCAGTGGATTTCCACCCGGTGAGCAGCCGCCCGATCCACGTCGATTTCCTGCGCATCGGCGAGCACACCAAGGTCACGGTGGCGATCCCGGTCCGCTTCGACAATGATGAAGCCTCGCCGGGCCTCAAGCGCGGCGGCGTGCTCAACGTCGTCCAGCACGAGATCGAGATCGTCTGCGATGCCGCGAGCATCCCGGACGAGCTGCACATCGACCTCACCGGCCTCGAGATCGGCGATTCGATCCACATCAGCCAAGTCCCGCTCCCCGAGGGCGTCAAGCCGGCGATCGAGGACCGTGACTTCACCGTTGCGACGATCGTCGCACCGTCGGCGATGAAGTCCGAGGAGACCGAAGAAGCCGAAGCCGCCGAGGGCGAAGTCCCCGAAGGCGAGGAAGGCGAGGAAGCCGAGGGCGAGGCCGGAGCCGAGGGCGGCTCGGACGAATAATCCTCGAAATGCTCGAACAATGACCGCTCGCCCTGTCTCTGGGCGGGCGGTTTTTGTTTGCGCGGCCACCTGCTAGCGAACGCCGATGCAAATCTGGGTCGGGCTCGGCAATCCGGGCGACAAATATAAGCTGCACCGCCACAATGTCGGCTTCATGGCCGCCGACGTCATCGCCGCAACACGCGATTTCGGCCCATGGCAGAAAAAATTCCGAAGCCTGGTGAGCGAAGGAAAGATCGCCGGCGAGCGGATCCTGCTGGTCAAGCCCCAGACCTTCATGAACGACAGCGGCGACGCGGTTCAGCAGGCGCTGAAATTCTACAAGCTCGACGAGGAGGCCCTGGTGGTGCTCCACGACGAGCTCGACCTTGCCCCGATGAAGGTCAAGGTAAAGGTTGGCGGCGGGACTGCTGGCCACAACGGCCTGCGCTCGATCGACGCCGCGCTCGGGCCCGAGTTCAAGCGGGTGCGGATCGGCATCGGCCATCCGGGACCGGGCCTCAAGCACCTCGTCACCCCGCACGTCCTCGGCAATTACGCCAAGAGCGAATTCGAAGCGGTGTCCGACATGCTCGCCGCAATCGCCTCAGAGGCAGATTGGCTCGCTGAAGGCGACGACGCCCGCTTCATGAGCGAAGTCGCGCTTCGCCAGCAGGAGGCCCGCGGCTAGATCGCATCTATAGATCGGCATGCCGGGCGGAATTTGCGGGAGCCGCGCGGGGTCGGCGATGGCCTTGTCGAGCGCCTCGCGGTCCTGGAGCAGGGCGCCGAGGCCGCGCGCCCAATCGCCCGCCGCACTTCGATCGCGCTCGCGCACCAGACCACCCGCAAGCCGGTCGAGCTGACCCTGGAGCTGGGCCGCCACCGCCGGCGACAGCGTCGGTTGGCGGGCGGCGCGCGCGAGCGCCAAGGCGACGGTGGTCGCGATCCGCTGCCCTAGCGCGCTCGGATTTCGGGTGAAACTCTGCGCAATGAGCGAAGCAGCGACCTCGTGCGGCCCCGGAACTGCCGGGTCCGCCGCACGCTGCGCCTCGAGCCGGTTGAGCCGCGCCGGGTCGAGCATCGAATTCAGCGACTGGACCGCCGCGATCTCGGTCGCCTTCATCGGGTCGAACATGTCCCTCCCTGCCCCCGGAATCTGCTCGATCACGCTCTGGCGGTCCTCGAGCTCGGCCGAGCCGGCGCTGAGCAGCGGGAGGAGGTGCGCCGGAACAACGAGCGAGCTTTCGGTGAGCGTGGCGAGAAGCGCCGACAGCGCCGCGCGCTGCTGCGCTGCGGGGACCTGCCTCGCGACCGCCGCCTCGCCCGCGAGCGCGAACGGAAACTCGATCCCGCCGAGCGACTTGGCCGCAGCTTCGACCTGGTAACGATGCAGAAGCCAGATCGGCACGAAGGCCCGGCGCAATTCGGCCATCGGCGCGCCGCTCGGAACTGAACCATGGCCGAAGCGATCGAGCGCCACGCGACGGATCGCCATGACCCGGCCGAGCTCGGCGACCGGGCTTCCGCCATCGTCCCACATCGCGCCTTCGGGGTGGCCGCTTCCGAGGGGCCGGCGCATCGGCGTCGGCGACGAAGCGGAGCCCGGCCGCGCGCGCGGCGGCGATCTTGGCGCGAGCCTCGGAGTCGGTCCGGGCGCCATAGACATAGTCGACGAGGAATTTGTCCCACGGGCCAAGGCCGACGTCATAGGCGTTGGTGAGGTCGATCCGGGCGCCGTCGAAGCCGATCCGCGGCGGCGGATAGTCCATCACCGACGCGCGCTCCTGCGTGCTGGCGGCGAAATTATGGTTGAAGCCCAGCGCGTGGCCGACCTCGTGCGCCGCGAGCTGGCGGATCCGCGCGAGCGCGGCGGTGATCGGGTCGTTGGGATCGCCGGTGCCGGTGAGCCCCGCCCCGACCAGCGCCTGGAAGATCAAGATGTCCTGGCGGACTCGAAGCGAGCCCAGGACCACCGCGCCCTTGACCGTCTCGCCGGTGCGGGGGTCGGCGATGGCCTGGCCGTAGGACCAGCCGCGGGTCGCTCGGTTGACCCAGTTGACGACATTGTAGCGAACGTCGAGCGGGTCGGCACCGGCGGGCAGCTCCTCGACCCGATAGGCGCCGGTCAGGCCCGCCGCCTCGAAGCCTTCGCGCCACCAGTCCGCGCCCTCGCGAAGCGCGCGGCGGACCGGCTCGGGCGCGGCCGGGTCGATGTAGAAGACGATCGGATTGACGACGACGCGCGCGCCGCTGAGCTCCGGCTGTGCTTTGTCGAGCCGGAAGCGGGCGATGAGGTTGCGGACCATCGGTTGGCCGAGCGGCGCCGAAGCGTCGACCTGCTGGACCCCGAGCGTGTAGCCGTACGGGTCGGTGCGCGGCTCAAAGCCAGGCTCCGGCAAGGCGATCAGCGAATGGCGGATCTTCAGGCTAAGCGTCTGGTCGGGAACGATGTTCTGGACCTCGGCCGACGGCTGCGCGGCGCGGAAGGTCAGGGTCCCGCTCAACTCGACGTTGCGCGGAAAGGCCTTGGCCCCCGCGGGCTCGGCGAAGCTGAGATCGCCCACCAGGCTGTAGTCGCCGGCGTTTCCAGACTTGAGCGCCAAAGCGAGGCCGAGGTCGTCGCGGGCGATGAAGGGCGCCAGGTCAACGGTGAAGCCACCGCCTGGGAGGCTCGAAACGACGTCGCCAGTCCAGATGGTCGAGGTAGCGAAGTCGCGCGCGAGGCCGGAGCGGGCGGTCAGATCCCCGCTCGAGGCGACAAACTTGGGGTTTTCGACCTCGGCGACGACCTTTTTCCCGACCCGCCTGAAGGCAATGATTCGCGCGCCCGAGGTCTGCCCGAAATCCATCGCCAGCGGAGCCGAGCCGAGCCCCGATTCGAGCTGCGAGACATAGAGGTAGCGGCCGGCGACCCCGTCCTTGCCCGGCGCCGGGAAAGTTGCGACGATCCGTCCGGTCGCAGTGTCGGCCGCGATCGGGATCAGCGGTCGCTCGGCCGCGGATGCCGGCACCGCAAACGCCGCCGTCCCCGCCAGCGCAATTGACCACATCGCCGCCCGTCTCGATCGCATAGATTTCACTCCCGTCACGCTCCGCGCGGACGCTAGGATGGCGTCGGGACACTGTCCACGCCACTTGCGCGCGTCTTTCGACCAACGCACAGCAGCGCCATGTCCGCGCGAATGCTCTTTGCCACCTCGCTCTACGAGGCCGACCTCGGCGATGACGCCCTGCTCGCGGAACTGGCCCACTCGATCCGGTCGTTCGCCCGGGACGACCGCGCCGGCCGAAGCTGGTGCCGCGACCATGCCTATCCGGGCTACACCAGCTACGCCTCGCTCGACGATCTGCAGCGGCGCGACCCGGCGTTCGCCGAGCTGGGCCGCAAGCTCGCCCGCCACGCGCGCGCCTTCGCCGGCGAGCTTGGCTGGGACCACCGGCCGAAGCTCGACAGCCTGTGGGTCAATCTGTTGAAAGCCGGTGGACATCACAGTGGACACATCCACCCGCACGCGGTGCTGTCGGGGACTTTCTACGTCGAGGCGCCGAAGGGGTCGGGCGCGATCCGCTTCGAGGACCCACGCCTGCCGATGATGATGGCGGCTCCGGTCCGGCGGCCCGAGGCGCCCGAGGCGCTGCAGCCGTTCGTGTCGATCGAGCCGAAGCCCGGAATGCTGCTGCTATGGGAAAGCTGGCTGAGGCACGAGGTTCGCCCCGGTCGTAATCGCGGCGACCGGCTCAGCGTCAGCTTCAACTTCGCTTGAGCCAATGCAACGGGTGCTGGTCATTGGATCGCCGGGCGCGGGCAAGTCGACGTTTGCGCGGCAGCTTGAGGCGCGGACCGGCCTTCCCCTGATCCATCTCGATCGCGAATATTGGAGGCCGGGCTGGGTCGAATCCCCCCGGGACGAATGGCGGGCGCGCGTCGAACAGTTGGTCGCCGGCCGGCGCTGGATCATTGACGGCAATTACGGAGGCTCGCTGGCGGCGCGGCTGAGCCGGGCCGATACGGTGGTGTTGCTCGACTTGCCGTGGTGGACGTGCGTCGCGCGATTGATCCGGCGCAGCCTCCGCAATCGCGGTCGCCGCCGCCCCGACATGGCCGAAGGCTGCGTCGAACGGCTCGACGCCGAATATCTGCGCTTCCTATGGTACACCGCGACGTTTCCGCTCGGGCCAGGCAAGCGTGCGGAAAGGCTGCTCCAAGACTTCCCCGGAACCGTGGTACGGCTGCGCAGCAGCGGCTCGGCGCGGCGGTTCTTGGCATCGCTTGCCGAAGGCGGCTAGGGCCGCGCAAACCAAATCTCTCAGGACAGACCATGGGCTTCAAATGCGGCATCGTCGGCCTGCCGAACGTCGGCAAGTCGACTCTCTTCAACGCCCTCACCGAGACCCAGGCGGCGCAGGCGGCCAATTATCCGTTCTGCACGATCGAGCCCAATGTCGGCCAGGTCGCGGTGCCCGACCCGCGGCTCGACAAACTGGCGGCGATCGCCGGCTCGGCCAAGATCATCCCGACCCAGCTCGCCTTCGTCGACATCGCTGGACTGGTGAAGGGCGCCTCGAAAGGCGAAGGTCTTGGCAACCAGTTCCTCGGCAACATCCGCGAGGTCGACGCGATCGTCCACGTCCTGCGCTGCTTCGAGAACGACGACATCCAGCATGTCGAGAACCGGGTGGACCCAATCGCCGATGCCGAAACGGTCGAGACCGAGCTCCTCCTCGCCGACCTTGAAAGCCTCGAGAAGCGGGTCCCCAATTTGGTCAAGCGCGGCCAGACCGGCGACAAGGAATTGAAGATCGCAGCCTCGGTCCTGTCCCAGGCGCTCGAGCTCCTTCGCGAAGGCAAGCCCGCGCGGCTGACCCGTCCCAAGGACGACGAGGAAGCGCGGCTGTTCGAGCAGGCGCAGCTGCTGACCGCCAAGCCGGTGCTCTACGTGTGCAACGTCAACGAGGAGGACGCGGCGAACGGCAACGCCCATTCGGCGCGGGTGTTCGCAAAGTCGAAGGCGGAGGGCGCGGAGGCTGTCATCGTCTCGGCGGCGATCGAGAGCGAGCTGGTCGCGATGCCCGAGGATGAGCGGCTGATGTTCTTGGAGGAAATGGGCCTCCACGAAGCCGGCCTCGCGCGGGTGATCCGCGCCGGCTACGATCTCCTCCACCTCATCACCTTCTTCACCGTCGGGCCCAAGGAAGCGCGCGCCTGGACGGTCGAGAAAGGCAGCAAGGCGCCGCGCGCGGCGGGCGAAATCCACACCGACTTCGAACGCGGCTTCATCCGCGCCGAGACCATCGCTTACGACGATTATATCGCGTTGAACGGCGAAGCCGGCGCCCGCGACGCCGGCAAGCTACGCCAGGAAGGCAAGGATTATGTGGTGAAGGACGGCGACGTCCTCCACTTCAAGTTCAACGTCTGAGCCGGCCTAGCGGCGCGCTTCCCTGAACAGCCCGCTTCTGGTCCCTCAGAACTTCACCCCGGCGCGAAGGCCGATCGTCCGCGGGCGCCCGGGCACGATCTTGACCTGGGTGCAGATGCTGCAGACCACGAACCGCGACAGCTCATTGCGTTCATCGAAGATGTTCGAACCGAACAGCTCGATGTTGTAATTGCGCCAACTATAGCCGGCAAACAGATCCACCAGGGTCGATGCCTTCAACCGGCCGATCAGCTCGTTCTGCACCGGGTCGATGTCAGATTTTGCCGAACTCTGGTGCGAGATGACCCCTTGCACGTGCGCCCTGCCCGTCCACACCGGCCAGGCATAGCGCGCCGTCGCGCTGCCCTTGAACTTCGGCGTGATCGGCAATCGCGAGCCCGATGGGGTGACGATGAAGTTGGGATTGCCGCGCGAATCCAGGCCGGAACAATCTGGCGATGGATCCTGCTCAATGGCGGCGTTGCAAATGTTCCCCCTTGTCTTGGCGTCGGTGTATGCAGCAGCGGCACTCAGCGTCAGCCCGCCCGCCGTATAATTGATGTCCGTCTCAATGCCCTTGATACGCGCATCGCGGCCGTTCTGGATCACGGTCAAGCTGTTGAGGCCGAGGAAGCTGTACTGAATGTCGCTCCAGTCCTGGCGATAAATCGCGCCGTTCCAGCGCACGCGATTCCCCATGAAGGTGGTTTTCCAGCCGAGTTCATAATTGACGAGGAAGTCGGGCTGGTAAGGCCCGGCGAGCGGCTGCCGGTTGATTCCGCCTGGCCGGAAACCCTTGGACCAGGTCGCGTAGAACATCAGGCTTTCTTGCGGCTTCCACTGTGCGCTGAAGCGGTAAAGAGCGCCGTCGTTTTTGCTTCGACGTGGAACCGCACGCCCGTTGGAATCGACGTTGGCGACGTTGAAACAGGGAATGTCGTAATCGAGATCGCCGGTGGCGAGCGGGCTGTTGGGGTCGTTGCGCCGTTCCAGGCCATTGACCGTCAGGCATCGGCCCTCACCGGTGGTGGACCCGAGCGGATTGGGGAATCCGAACCCGGCGAAGCCGAACAAGGTATTGTCGAATTTGTAGAGCCGCCCACCCCCCGTGAGCGTGATATGCGGTGTGATATCGAAATTGGCCTCTCCGAAAATCGCCCAATCCTTGTCGACCCGCTTCTGGTTCGTCACCCAAATCGAACCCGGATAGCCGCCGACTGACAGGTCGGTCGCAAGGTTGTCGACCAGATAGTTCTGGAAAATGTGATTGGTCTGCTTCTGGAAAAAGACGCCGACCAGGCCGCGGATCGGCTTGTCCGCCGGCGACGCAATCCGCAGTTCGTGGCTCATCTTGGTGAAGTGATCGGTGCCCGTGATGTGCTGGCGCGGATCGATGATGTTGCCATTGTTGTCGGTGTAATTGTTGCAGCCGAGAAGCCCCGGACTGGCGCAGAATGACGGCGGAAATCCGTAGTAATCGAGATAATAGTTATAATAGTCGATGTAGTATTGGTTGTAGGCGTCCGTATAGTCCGTGTAATCGGTGTCCGCGAACCGCTTGCGGTCCATGAACGCACCTGCATAGGTGATGTCGAAATTGGCAAGCTTGCCTTGAATGGTAAGCGCTGCTTGCCAGAACTTGTCTTTCGCGACCTCTGGCCTGAACCGAACCGTCTTAAGATCGTCCTGGTTTTCGTCCATGAAGAACGAGCCATCCGCAACCGCCTTTTGGTAAAGGAATGTCGGAAGAATGGTCCAGTCTTCGTTGAGGTCGATTTTGAGCGCGGCCCGACCGCCATAGGTTTCGAAGTCGTTGTAGTTCTTTTCGAGGCAGCAGCTGTTGTTGACGTTCACGTCGTCGGCCGGATCCGGCGCGAGGTAGGTCCGGCTGCCAAAGATATTGTCGATGTAACCCGCGTCACGCTCATAAAAAGCAATGCCGCGGAACGCGATGCTGTCCCCCAGCGGCACGTTGATCATGCCCTCGAGCTTGCCGCCCCAGCCACCATGAGCGACCTTGTTGATCTCGCCGTCGACGCGGCCGGTCGTCACGCCCGTGTCGGGCTTGTTGGTGATGATACGAATGGTGCCCGCCTGGCTCGAGGCGCCGTAGAGCGTGCCCTGCGGGCCGGCCAAACTCTCGATCCGGGCGATATCGTAGATGTGGACGTCGAGCGTGCCGCCGATCGTGGTGACCGGCTGCTCGTCGAGATAGGTGCCGACCGAGGGCAGCGAGCCCGAGTGATTGCCGTCGCCGCCGGTCGCGACACCGCGCATGTAGACGGTGGTGAAGCCAGGCTGCGCGGTCTGGAAGCTGACCGAGGGAAGCTGCTTGGTATATTCCTCGAAGTTCGAGATGTTCAATTGGTCGAGCTTGCGCGTGCCGAGCACAGTCACCGCGATCGGGACGTCCTGGAGATTTTCCTCGCGCTTGGACGCGGTGATGACGATCTCGGTCTCGTCGGGCACCTGCCCGTCCTGGGCCACCTGAACCGTCGGCGGGGGAGCGGTTACGTCGGTGGCGTTGGTGCCTGGAGCCGGGGACTGCCCAGTGGTGTCCTCGACCGGAGGCGGTGGGTCCTGGGCCCAGGCCGGAACGGCGGTTAGCGCCGTGGACGCCAGCAACGCGAAACCAAATTTCCCAAAAGCGCGATCAATCATCGAAGATCCCCCTCCGATCGAATTTGTAACATTAGCGTCACCGACCGGCGCGATTGTCAATCGCCGCTCGTCCGAAGCTGCAAATTATTTCGCAGGCGTTGCGAGAATGTCGCCGGGCACGTCGGGATACGGCTTCACGATCGAATCGAGCACCGCGTGGAGTTCACCGAGGAACGGCTCGTAGTCACGCCATTCGTGGGTCGAGTCGCGGTAGATCGGACGCCGCACCTGCTCGGAACTTGCGGTACGGACAGCGCGGTCGGTCTTGTAGAATTCCAGGCAAGCGGGCTCGAACTCCAGGCCACAATAATCGAGGAGCGCGCGGACTTCCCGCTCGGTATCCTCGACCATCCGTTCATAGATCACGCGATGGACTCGCCCGGGCAGGACGGCATCGACATGGGCCATCAGCCGCACATAGTCGGCATAGTATCGGCCAACGTCGGTGAGGTCGTAGGCGAAGTCCTGCCCCCGCGCATAATGCTGGCGGAAATTCGAGAAGCAGCAGCCAATCGGATGCCGGCGCGCGTCGATGATCTTGGCGTTCGGCAGGATCATGTGAATGAAGGGCACGAAAAACCAATTGTTGGGCAGCTTGTCGATAAAGAACGGGCGATTCGTCCGGCGCTGTACCGACGTGCGCTTGAGATATTCCTCGCCGAGCTCGCGCCGTTCCTCTGGCGAAAGTGCGAGCGCCGTTCGCGGATATCCGCGGCCCCTGCGCGCCAGAGCAGGAATGTCCTGAAGCTCCGAAGTGCCTTCGATCTGGCTGTGCGACGAAAGGATTTGCTCGACCAGAGTCGATCCGGCGCGAGGCATTCCCACGATGAAGATCGGATCGTTGGCCTCGCACCCTCCGCTCGGCCCGGCAAACACCGCCGGGGTGAAGGCGGCAATGCTCCGATCCACCTTTCTGGAAATCTCGTTCGAGTCGTAGGGACGCTTCCGAAGCCTCGCGGCGTTTGCCCGCGCATAATGTCCGAAGGCCTCTTCCGTCCGATGCGCGTCGTGCATCGCCTTGCCGAGCGCGAATTCGAGGTGGAGCTGGTCCTCATCGTCGATCGCGCGAGCCTCGAGCGCCCGCTTCATTGCCGCGATGTCCGCCTCGTCGAAGGTGACGGTCTTGAGATTGGCAAGGCTCCACCACGCCTCGCCCAGCGTCGGCCGGATCTCGATCGCCTTGCGATAGGCGGCAATTCCCTCCGCCTGGCGCCCGATCGTTTTCAGCATGTGCCCGTAGCTCGTCCACATCTTGGGCTGATGCGGCGCGTGCTTCAGCACGTCTTCGTAAAGCTGGATCGCCCCCTCGAATTCGCCGAGCCGGGCCAGCGTTGCGGCTTTGAGATTCCAATGCCCCACATTCTCCGGCTCGACACTGAAGATATCGTCGAGGAGGGCGAGCGCCTCGGCCGGCTTCCCGTTGCGGCCGAGGACGAGCGCGAGATTGGCTTTGGCGACCGTCCAGCTCGGCGCCAGCTCGACTGCCCGGCGAAGCAGGTTTTCGGCATCGCGCCACCGGCCGATCCGCGACGCCAGCTCGGCCAGCATGCGAATCGCGAATACGTCGAACGGATCGCTGGCGAGATAGGGCTTGAGGATGCGCTCGGCGACGTCGAGCCGGTTCTCGTTCAATGCCATCGCCGCCTCGATCAGGCGGGGGTTCCAATGCCGGTTGGTCGCGGTTGCCGATGCCATGCGCGTTGACTAGCCGCTCGCTCCCACTCGCGCCAAGCGTTCGCGCTCGCTAAGGCCACGCGAATGATATTCTTCGAGGACCTGGAAGTCGGCGCCGAGACCGAGTTCGGCAGCTATGAGGTGACCCGCGAGGAGGTCATCGAATTCGCCGAGAAATACGACCCCCAGCCGTTCCACCTCAGCGACGAGGCGGCGGCCAAGACCCATTTCGGGCGGATCGCGGCGAGCGGCTGGCATACCTGCGCAATGACCATGGCGGTGATTGCACGCTCCGTTGTCGACGACGAGCAGGCCGGGCTCGGTTCTCCCGGAGTGGACGAATTGCGCTGGCTTAAGCCGGTCTATCCGGGCGACACGCTGACGGTCCGCGGCAAGATCATCGAAAAAACGCCGTCCCGCTCGAAGCCCGAGATCGGTGCCTTCCGCACCGAGACGATTGTCACCAACCAGGACGATGTCCCGGTCATGCGGTTCACTTCGATCGTGCTCATTCGGCGGCGGTCCGAGACCGCCGCCGGGAGCAGCGGTTAGTCCGAATCGCGGTCGCGGCGGTCGCGCACGCGCTCGGTCCGCTTCTTGACCCGCTCGCTGAGGACCTGCCGCTGCGTGCTGCGGGTCGGAGCGGCGGCCGTGCGCGCGCTTTCGACTCGGGTCCGCGCCGAATCGACGCGGGTCCGAGCACCGTCGACGCGGCTCCGCGCACCCTCGACGCGCGCACGCGCAGCTGGCGCCCGATCGCGACGGAAACCGCCCCAATTGGTCTCGACCCGCGGCGCCCTTTGGCCCGCCTTGGCAGCGCTTTGCTCATAAGCGCGCTTCTGCTTGGTCCAATAAACTCGCTGAGCGTCGGTCCAGACGCTCGGCCGGCGGTAGGAATCGTAGACGTAGATGCCGGTGCCCGGGTAATAATAATTGTTGTACCAGCCGAAATAGGGCGAGCCGTAATAGCCGCCATAATAAGGCGAGCCGTAGCCATAGCCGTAGGGCGAGCCATAACCGTAGCCGTACGGCGAGCCGTAGCCCGATCCATAGCCCGATCCGTAGCCGACGCTGACGCTGACGCCCGAGCCGTAAGGCGAGCCGTAGCCGTAGGGCGAATAGCCGTAGCCCGAATTATAGCCCAGCCCGCCGAGGCCGCCGTAGGCGCAGCCGGCGACCGACACGGCCGCGGCCGACACGGTCAAAAGTTTGAAAATGTTACGCATCACACAGGCCTTCCTAGCCCAAGAGAGCCCCCGTCTCTTCAAGCTGCTCATTCCGAAGGTTTTTTCAAGCCCCCGCGCGAATCATTTCGGGTGAAACGTTGTGCGGGCGGTCCAAACCACCCGCCGCCTAGCCCCTTACCCCCGCCTTGGTCTTGGCGTTGCGGCTCTTGGCCTGGTTCTTCGGGTCGAGCGCGCCGGTCGGCCGGACCACGCGTTTCGCCTCGCCCCACAGCTGGCGATAAGCGAAATAGCCAAGCGCCGTCGCGATCAGCAGGAAGATGGTGATCGCGAGGCCAGCCGCGTGGCGGCGCTCGAGCTCAGGCTCCGCGGTCCACACCAGGAACGCGCTGACGTCCTTCGCCATCTGGTCGACGGTCGCCTTGGTGCCGTCGGCGTAAGTGACCTGCCCCTCCGCGGTGAGCGGCGGCGGCATGGCGATGTTGAGGTTGGCGAAATAGGGATTGAAGTGAAGATTCTGGGGCGGCCTGACGTCGGCCGGAAGCGCCTTGCCCTCTTCGTTGCGATAGCGGTTGGCGTCGCGATAGCCAGTCAGAAGCGAATAGATATAAGCCGCGCCGCCCTCGCGCGCCTTGGTGATCAAGGTCAGATCGGGCGGGAAGGCATTGTTGTTCGAGGCGCGCGCCGCAACCGGGTTCGCGAACGGTTCGGGGAAGGTATCCGAGGGGAGCGCCTTGCGCGTCGTCGCTTCGCCGGTGTCGGGGTTGATCGTCGGGACCTGGATCTTCCAGTCGGACGCGATTTTCTTAACCTCGGGCTCGGTGTAGCCGATATGCTCGAGCTCGCGGAACGACGCGAGGCTGAGCCCGTGGCACGCCGCGCACACCTCCTGATAAACCTGGAAGCCGCGCTGAAGCTGCTGGTTGTCGAACTTCCCGAACGGGCCTTCGCTGGGGAAGCTCACATGCTTGGCATGGAGGTGGAATTCCTCCGAGGCGAGCACTTCGGGCTTGTTCGAGAAATAGTCGGAGACGCCGCTGAACAGCGAGATCGCCAGAACCCCCGAAAAGGCGAGCCCGACCAGAAATGCGAAAACACGGATCATAGTCTGCCGGCCCCCTTACTGGACAACCGTCGCGGCGCTACCGCGGCGCGATGGCATGCCCGCCGGCGCGGCTTCGGCCGCCTCGCCGTGGAGCACCGAGTCGGTAATCGACCGGGGCAGCGGGAGCGGCGTCTCGATGCGCGAGACGATTGGCAGGATCACCAGGAAATGCAGGAAATAATAGATCGTCGCGACCTGGCTGACCGCGACCACCAGCGGGGTCGCCGCCGACCCGCCGGCCCAGCCGAGCACGAGGACGTCGGCGACGAGAAGCCAGAAGAAGCGCTTGAACAGTGGGCGATAGCTGCCCGAGCGCACCGGCGACTTGTCGAGCCAGGGGAGGAAGAAGAGCAGCAGGATCGAGGCGAACATCGCCAGCACGCCCCACAATTTGGCAGCGAGGATGAAGTCGATCGTGAAGGCTCGGAGGATCGCGTAAAACGGCCAGAAATACCATTCGGGGACAATGTGCGCCGGCGTCGCGAGCGGGTCGGCCGGGATATAATTGTCGGGGTGCCCGAGCATGTCGGGAGCGAAGAACGTGACCACGATGAAGAGCGTCAGGAACGCGCCCGCGAACCAGCCGTCCTTGGCGGTGTAGAAGGGGTGGAAGGGCAAGGTGTCCTTCTCGGTCTTGACGTCGACCCCGGTCGGGTTGCCAGAGCCCGGAATGTGCAGCGCCCAGATGTGCAGGATGACCACCGCGGCGATCACGAACGGAAGCAGATAATGGAGCGAGAAGAAGCGGGTCAGCGCCGCCTGGTCTGGCGCATAGCCGCCCAATAGCCAGATCCGGATCGGCTCGCCGACCAGCGGGAAGGCGCTGAAGAAACCGGTGATGACCTGCGCGCCCCAATAGCTCATCTGCCCCCAGGGCAGGACGTAGCCCATGAAGGCCGTCGCCATCATCAGCAGGTAAATGACGAGCCCTAACATCCACACCAGCTCGCGCGGCGCCTTGTACGAGCCGTAATAGAGGCCGCGGAAGATGTGGATGTAGGTGACGATGAAGAAGAAGCTGGCGCCGTTCATGTGCGTGTAGCGGAGCAGCCAGCCGGCGTTGACGTCGCGCATCATCAGCTGGTTGACCGAATTGAACGCGCCGCCCTCGGCCCCGGCCACATAATGCATGGCAAGGACGATTCCGGTGATGATCTGGATGACCAGGAAGACCCCGGCGAGGACTCCGAAATTCCAGAAATAGTTGAGGTTGCGCGGGACCGGATAGCCGCCGCCGATCGCTCCATAGACGAGCCGGGGGAGCGGCAGCCGCTCGTCCAGCCAGCGCATAAACGGATGCTTGGGTTCGTAGGCGCGGGCCCAGGAGAAGCTCATTCGTTCAACCCCCTCAGCCGATCAGGACGCTGGTCGGCGACGTGAATTCATAGTCAGGCACCGTGAGGTTGGTCGGCGCCGGCCCGGTGCGGATTCGCGCCGCCGTGTCATAGGCGCTTCCGTGGCACGGGCAGAAATAGCCGCCAAAGGGTCCGCGGTTCTCGCCCTCGCCGATGCCGAGCGGGACGCAGCCCAGATGCGTGCACACGCCGAGCGTGATCAGCCAGTTCTGCTTGCCCGGCTTGGTCCGCTGAGCGAGAGTCTGCGGGTCGCGCAGCTGGGACAAGGGCGTCGCGTTGGCCTCGGCGATTTCCTTGGGCGTCAAATTGCGGATGAACACCGGCTGCTTGCGCCAGCTGACCTTGATCCCCTGCCCCTGCTGGACCTTGGAGATGTCGACCTCGGTCGTAGCCATGGCGAGCACGTCCGCCGACGGCGACATCTGGACGATCAGCGGCGCTAGCGCGACGACGGTCCCGACGCCCGCGAAACTGACCGCCGCGACATTGAGGAAATCCCGGCGCCGAACCCCCTCGCCACTCGGCGTATGGGGAGTGTCGGGCTGTACGGTCTGTGCCTTGGTGGCCATCCTGTCCCTTTTGACGCTTGCCGGGCGCCGGACGCGCCCTCACGACCTGCTCCGCCTTCGCGGAAGGCGGTGCGTTCGGCGCGCCTGATAGCCGGGGGTTTCGGGTCTGTGAAGGGGCTAGAAATGGCTCGCCGCAGGTGTTGTTGCAGAGCCGCCCGCACGCATCCCGATCGACCCCGGCGACTCCGTTGAAATGTTCACCGCGGCGCTGACTCCGCCCCCAAGTTCGGGAATCACTCGGCCATAGGCTCGAATCACGCGCTTCTGCCGCGCCCCTCCCTGGCGCGTCCGGATCGCTGTTGCGGGCGAGGTGCAACAGCAGATCGAGGACCGGTCCAATGGCCAACCAGGCAAGCAAGCTTCTTTCGCGAATCACGGACGAGGAAATCGAGTGGGTCGACCTGCGCTTCACCGACCCCAAGGGCAAATGGCAGCATCTCACCATGGCCTCGGGCGTGATCGACGAGGACATGCTGACCGACGGCTTCATGTTCGATGGTAGCTCGATCGCCGGATGGAAGGCGATCAACGAATCGGACATGATCCTCAAGCCCGACCTCGAGGCGGTCTACGTCGACCCCTTCTCGGCGACCCCGATGATGGTCCTGTTCTGCAACGTCGTCGAACCGGCGACCGGCGAACTCTACGGCCGCGACCCGCGCTCCACGGCGACCCGCGCCGAGGCCTATCTGAAGGCGAGCGGGATCGGCGACACCCTCTATGTCGGGCCCGAAGCCGAATTCTTCATGTTCGACGACGTCCGCTTCGAGGACGGCTATTCCACGTCAGGCTACGCGATCGATGACATCGAGCTGCCGACCAACACCAACCGCCAGTATGACGGCGGCAACCTCGCCCACCGGCCGCGCGCCAAGGGCGGCTATTTCCCGGTCGCGCCGGTCGACAGCGCGCAGGACATCCGCGGCGAGATGGTCGCGACGATGCTCGAGATGGGCCTGCCCTGCGACAAGCATCACCACGAGGTCGCGCCGGCGCAGCACGAGCTCGGCCTGACCTACGGCGGCCTGGTCGAGACCGCCGACCGGATGCAGGTCTACAAATATGTCGTGCACATGGTGGCGCACGCCTACGGCAAGACCGCGACCTTCATGCCCAAGCCGATCGCCAAGGATAATGGCAGCGGCATGCACACCCACATGTCGATCTGGGCGAAGGGCAAGCCCCTGTTCGCGGGCAACGGCTATGCGGGGCTGTCCGACACCGCGCTCTATTTCATCGGCGGGGTCATCAAGCACGCCCGCGCGCTCAACGCCTTCACTAACCCGACGACCAACAGCTACAAACGGCTTGTCCCGGGCTTCGAGGCGCCGGTGCTGCTGGCCTACTCGAGCCGCAACCGGTCGGCCTCCTGCCGCATCCCCTACGGCGCTGGGGAGAAGGCCAAGCGCGTCGAGTTCCGCTTCCCCGACGCGCTCGCCAACCCCTATCTCGCTTATTCGGCGCTGCTGATGGCCGGCCTCGACGGAATCCAGAACCGGATCCACCCCGGCGACCCGATGGACAAGAACCTCTACGACTTGCCACCAGCCGAGCTGGTCAACGTCCCGACCGTCTGCGGGAGCCTGCGCGAGGCGCTGGTCAGCCTGGCTGGCGACATGGACTTCCTGCTCAAGGGCGACGTGTTCACCCGAGACCAGATCGACGCCTATATCGAGCTCAAGTGGGAGGAAGTGATGCGCTGGGAAACCACGCCATCGCCGGTCGAGTTCGACATGTATTATTCGAGCTGACGGGCCATTTATCCACAGGCACTAGCAACCGTCGCGACTCGTGATATGCTGCGATCCAGGCGGCCTCGGCGCCGCCGCGAGTTGGCCGGCGGAGGGCATCCCCACCTCCCATAAGTCCCTCCGCCGGCTGGCTTCCTTTCCGCGCCGGTTTCAGTCCTCCTCGATCAGGCTGTGGTCGCGGGTTTCGCGCATCCGGACGTAGGCGATGAGGCTCATCGCCGCGAGCGCGCTGATGTAGATGTAGAACCAGCGCTCGTGCCCGATATTCTTGAGGTAGAGCGCGACATATTCGGCGCTGCCGCCGAACACCGCATTGGCGAGCGCGAAGGGCAAGGCGACCCCCAAAGCGCGGATGTCGGCGGGGAACATCTCCGCCTTGATGACCGCGTTGATCGAAGTGTAGCCGGTGACGATCACCAGCGCCGCCATGCACAGGGCAAAGGCGGTCAAAGCGTCGCGCGTGCCCTCGAGCGCGGTGAACAAGGGATAGGTGAACAGCATCGCGCCGGTGCCGAAAAAGATCATCATCGGCCGCCGCCCAATCTTGTCCGACAAGCGCCCCGCGAAGGGCTGAAGCACCAGCATGATGGCGAGCGCCACGGTCATGATCTGCGACGCCGTCGCCGCCGGGAAGCCGCTGGTGTTGGCGAGGAATTTCTGAAGGTAGATGGTGTAGGCGTAGAAGCTGGCGGTCCCGCCCGCGGTCAGGGCCATCACCAGGAAGAACTCGCGCGGGTGATCGCGAAGCAAATTGCCCACAGTCGAACGGCGCCGGTCGGCCTTCGCCTGGGCGTTGGTGTAGCTCAACGTCTCGTCGAGCTGGCGGCGAAGGATCATCGCCACGATCGCCAGGACCGCGCCCGCGAAAAAACCGATCCGCCAGCCCCACGCCCGAAGTGCCTCGTCGCCGAGCACGGCCTGGAGCACGACCAGAAGGGCCAGCGCGGTCAGCTGACCGCCGATGATCGTCACATATTGGAAGCTCGACCAGAAGCCGCGATGCTGGCGGCCGGCCATTTCCGAGAGATAGGTCGCGCTCGAGCCATATTCGCCGCCGAGGCTCAGTCCCTGGATGATGCGGGCGAGGAGCAGGATCGCCGGCGACCACAGCCCGATCTGGTCGTAGGTCGGGGCGACCGCGATGAGGAGCGAGCCGGCGCACATCAGCATGACCGAGAGCGTGAGGCCGGCCTTGCGCCCGCGATGATCGGCATAGACGCCCATCATCCACGCCCCCACGGGCCGCATCAGGAATCCGACCGCGAAGATCGCCGCGGTCTGGAGCAGTTGCGCGGTCTGGTCGCCCTTGGGGAAGAAGGACGAGGCGAAATAGAGCGCGAAGGCTGAATAGACGTACCAGTCGAACCATTCGACGAGGTTGCCGATCGAGCCGCCGATGATGTTGCGGACCCGGCGCGAGGCCGGGCCGGCGGCCACCGCGGCGGTGCTCACCGGGCGGCCCGGGCCTTCGCCGCCCGAGGCGAGCCGTAGAACCAGTAAACCACGACCCCGATCAGGTTCCACAGGACGAAATATTCCTGCGTCCTAGTCGGAAGGCTGAACAGTAGGTAGATGCAGCCGAGGATTCCGAGCGCTCCGATCAGCATTGCCGCCGGGGCGCGGAACTTGCGCGGCGCGTCGGGCTTCGTGCGCCGCATCCACATCATCGCCGCGCACACCGCGATGAACGCGGTGAGGGTCCCGGCATTGGCGAGCGCCGCGATTTCCGACAGCGGGAACAGCGCCGCGATGACCGACACGACGAGCGCGGTGAAGATGGTGATCCGCGCCGGCGATCCCCGCTTCGAGACATGGGCCAGCCTTTCCGGGAGAAGGCCGTCGCGCGCCATCGCCAGGAAGATCCGGCTCTGCCCGAAAAAGAATGCGAGGATGACGGTCGGAAGCGTGATCGCCGCCGACAAGGCGAGCAGGTTCGCGGCGGTCGGATGGCCGATCCCGCGGAGAATCAGGGCCAGCGGCTCGGGACTGTCGGCGAAGACGGTGGTCGCCAGCGCGCCGATCGCTGCCGCGGCGACAGCGATATAGATGATGACGCATAACAGCATCGAGCCGACGATCCCGATGGCGAGGTCGCGGTCCGGGTTCTTGGCCTCCTCCGACG
The DNA here is from genome assembly GCA_963722545.1 of uncultured Alphaproteobacteria bacterium. Lineage (GTDB taxonomy): Bacteria > Pseudomonadota > Alphaproteobacteria > Sphingomonadales > Sphingomonadaceae > Sphingomicrobium. The sequence continues at coordinate 1,080,666 of CAVRMK010000004.1, read as the reverse complement.
CAGTGGCGATCGCATCGAAGCCATAGAAAGCGAAGAAGATGATCGCAGCGGCGGCCATCACCCCCACCTCGACCGTCGTCCCGTCGGGACCCGGGACGGCCTGCTTGGAAAAGCCCATGGGCATGAAGGGGTCGAAATTGGCAGGGTTGAAGACGCCGAATGCGATGATGATGAACATCAGCAAAGCGAGCAACTTTATCACCACCAAGATGGCATTGACCGTCGCGCTCTCCTTGGTTCCGAAGATCAGCATCGCCGCGACGGCCGCGATAATAAGGACTGCCGGGATGTTGGCGATGCCGCCCAATTCGGGCCCGCTCGCGAACGCCAAGGGTATTCCGAGCAAGGGTGAGGCATAGCCCGACCAGCCAACCGCGACCGCGCTGACCACCAGGCTGTATTCGAGGATCAGCGACCAGCCGACGATCCAGGCGAGAAGCTCGCCGAACACCACATAGGAATAGGTATAAGCGCTGCCCGACGCCGGGATCATGGTCCCGACCTCGGCATAGGCAAGCGCGGCGCAGGCGCAGATCGCCCCAGCGATGGCGAAGCTTAGCATCACCGCCGGGCCGGCTTTGGCCGCCCCAACCCCGATCAGCGTGAGGATCCCGGTCCCGACGATGGCCCCGACTCCAAGCGCAATCAAATGGCCCCAGTGGAGAGTCTGTGCGAGCCGATGCTCCTCGGGCATGTCCTCCCGCGCCACGATCGTCTTCTTGACGTTCCAGTTCTTCATGGGGCCCCCTGCATCATGGTCGTCATTGCAAGGAGCGCAGCGACGAAGCAATCCAGTGGACGATAAAGAAACTGGATTGCTTCGCTACGCTCGCAATGACGGCTGCTTTCGTCAATAATCCTTGCTCACCCGGACCGACGCACTGCTCCGCCCGACTGTCGAGACGGTTGAGAGGATCGAAAGCCAGCGGGTCATTTGATATTCGACCCGTGTCGCAGAATAGCCCTGGCCGTCGGTGACCACCTCCACGAACAATTTGCGGGTGATATATTTGCCCGCGCCAATCGCGGTCTTTTGCCCGGTCGCGACGTCGGCGGTGACGATCCGGAGCCGGTCGAGGCCGATCGCCTTGCGCAGCGCGTTGATCGGGTCGAGGCTTCCCGACCCCGACTGGAGCGCGGCGACCGCCGAGGCGAGCTGGAGCGCTTCCGGCGCGCTCAAATTGGTGATCGAGGTCCCGAACAGGATCCGCGACAGCAATTCATCCTGCGGCAGCGGCGGGTTGCTGGCGAAGCTGATTTCCGGCCTCAGCCCCGTCCCTTTGACGATCACCGCCGCGTCGAGCCCCTGAACCTGGGCCTCGGCGTGGATGTCGAGCTGCGGGTTGGGCGGCGATTCGCCGTTGAAGCGGATGATCCCGCGGTCGAGGCGGAAGTTGCGCCCGGCGAAATCATAATTGCCCTGAACGAGGTCGGCGCGGCCGGTGAAGCGCGGCGAGTCGACTTGACCGCCGATGTCGAGCCGGGTGGTCCAGCGGCTGCTGAGCCCCAGGCCTTCGACCCTGAGGCCCCCGCCCGCGACCTTGAGGTCGAGCCGCCACGGCTGCAAGTCGGCGGTTTCGATCACCTCCTCGGGCGGAAGGCCGGTGTCGCGCACGCGGAGCTGCGGGATCGACGCGGAGCTCGCTCGGCCGAGCTGGAAGCGCCCCGAATCCAACTTAAGGTCTCCGGCAATGGTCCCACCGCTGCCGTCCGAGCGGATGGTCACCGGGCCGGTTACGGTCGCGGAAATATCGTCGCGGGCGAGAAGCTGCGCCCGGACCGCGTTGAACGACAGGTCGAGCAGCGTCTTGCCACCCGAGAATGTGACCGTGCCGCGCCCGTTGATCGAGCCGCGCTCGCCCGCGCTTCCGCTCAGCCGGGTGAAGATCAGCTGCGGCCCGGAAAAGCGCGCCTCGGCGTTGAGGTTGCTCAGGACCATTCCGGTGACCGGACTTTCGAGCCGGGCGTTCTGGGTCCTCAGAGAACCGCGGATCTGCGGGTCGGTCGCCCGCCCGCTGACGTCGGCGCCGATCGCGATCGGCCCGCTGAGGTCGAAAATTTCGCTGCCGGTCAGCCGCCACAAGGTGTCCGCCGAGCCGGTGTAGCGGACCTGCGCGAACAACGGCGCGTTCATCAGCTCGGCGACCAGCGGCCCGTTGCCGAGGGGCGAGAAGCGCGCCTGGGCACGGCCGACTGTCTTGCCCTCGCTCACAGCGACCGCGCGCAAGGCCGCGCTGCCGTCGTTGATCACGGCGGCGACCCCGACGTCGATCGGGCGCGAGGCGAGCACCAGGCCGGCGCGGCTGAGGCCGCGGACCTTGAGGTCGAGACGGCCGCTACGATTGCCCTTCCACGCATAATCGAGCCGGCCGGTCGCCGTGCCCGACAAATCGAGGTTGGGATCGATGATGTCGAGCACTTCGAGCGGCATGGCGGAAAGCTGCGCGTGCACCTCGGGCCGCGAACCGCTCCGGCCGGAGACGATTGCGCTTCCCCCGGCGAAGGTCAGGCTGGTCGGGCTGAGCTCCCAGCCGTCGCCCGACCGGGTGAGCACCGCCGGCTGCCTGAGCGCGAGCTCGCGCCGTTCGACCTGGCCCCTGCCGCTGATGCTGATTCGGTCGGGGCTGACGTCGGCGGTGGTCGCGAAGGAGAAGGCCGCGCCGCGGCGTCCGGCGAAGGCGGCGCGGACCTGCCCGCTTCCGTTGACCAAATTGGCGTTGGCGGTGAGCCGCGCCAGCGTGATCCCCGACGCGCTGATCCCGCGCGCGTCGACCGTGCCGCTGATCGTCGTTCGGCCCTTGGCGAGGATGATCGTGCCATCGACCTGGCCGCTTCGTACCGACAACGCCGGCAAATCGGCGTTGGTCGCGTCGATGTGGGCCTCGATCTTCTGCGCTCCGGCAACCGGCGCGAAATCGAGCGTGCCCGAAAGCGCGGCGCCCGCAAGCGTCAGCCGTCCGCTGAAGCCCCCGGGATCGGAGCGTAGGCGTCCGCTGGCGGACAAATCGCCGGCGTCGAGCGCGGCGATGGCGATCACAACCGGAGCGCCCTTGGGCAGCAGGATCTGGCCGTTGCTAGTGAACGGACCGAGGCGCGATCCGCCGGCCGCGCGATAGTCGAAGCCGAAGCGCGACGGGTTGAGCAACAGGCGGACATTGGTCAGCCCGAGCGTGTCGTTGGGCCTGGCGAGCAGGAGATCGATCCGAGGCCGCTCGATCGGCCCGTCGAGGGTCAGCCGAAGCGCGCCATATTCGGCCTGGCGACCGCTCGCGGTGATGTGGAAGGTCCCGTCACGCCGGCGATAGCCCGATCCGGACAGCCTCAGCCCCGGCGAATAAAGCTGGAGGTTGGTGAGGTGGAGAATCCCGTCATTGCCCCGCCTCAAGTCGCTTTCGAGCCGCGGCAGGCCATCGGTCAGCGACGCGAAGAAACTATTGTCGAGCCTTCGCACCCAGACCTTGGCCTTGCCGACGACCAGGGTGCCCTTGCCGCCCGGTCCCGGCACGACCTTGAGGTCGGTGAGGACGTCGACGATGCCGATCCCCGGAATGAAGTAGCGCTTCATGCTGCCCGACAGCGCCACCTCGAACCGCCCGGTGACGAGGTCGAAGAGGATCGACATCTTGCCGTTGACCCGCGCCGAGGTGAGTCTCAAATTATCGCCGCGGACGAGATTGGGGGTCAGCGACAGCCAGCCCTCGATCTTCGGCCGAGCCAGAATTGCGCCGGCAACGTCGCCAATCCCGGTGATCGCGCGCGCGCTGAGGCGCAGCGGCACTCGCATCGGCCACGGACTGAACCGCCCCGCCCCTTCGGCCCGCAAATCGATGAAGCCGGTATTGTCGAACTGAACCTGCGGCGAGGTCAGCCGATAGGAATAATCGGCGCTGTCGAAGGCGCCGTCGAGCGTCCACACCAGCCGGACATTCTTCCCGCGCATGTCGGTGAACAAGGCCGGCGGCTTCAACAGATCGACCCCGAGCCGGACATCGCGGTAGCGGCTTTCACCGAGATCGACCGCGCCGCGCACAACAGCGCGAAGTTGCGGCGAGGCGGCGGAGAAGCTTCCTTCGAGGGTCCGGTCGACGAATGTGCCGTCGCCCGAAAGCGTCACCATCGGCGCGGTCAAACGTTGCAGCCGGCCGGTCAGGAATCGCGACGGCGCGGCCGTTCCGCGAAGCCGGTACAGCCCCTTGTCCGCGCCCAGCGCGAGCCGCAGCGCCGGGCGGTTTGAGAGGTTGAGCGCAGCCATCCCGCGCCAGCGGGTCCAGCTGCCCTGCCCCGTCACCAGCAGGCCAATCGCCCGACGCGTGCCGACGATCGCCGGAAGCACGCCGTCGCCAGGCGCGACGATCCGCGCCTCGATGTCGAACTTGTCGCGGTCGGGCTCGGCATCGAGGCGAATGTTCACCTTGTCGCCGCCGTTGGAGACAAGTGCCTTCAGGTCGATGAGCGCGCGGCCCGAGCGGATGTCCGCGCTTGCGACAAGCCGCCCGCTTCGCGGCCGCCCGGCGACTCCGCGGCCGATGTTAAGACGGTCGATCCGAAGCAAGCCGATGCGGATGTCGAAGCTCGGGAGGATCGGGCCCTTGCGCCCGGTCGGCTTGAGCCGCGGAACCCGGATCAGATCGACCCGCTCGGCGGTCAGGCTGTCGATCGCCAAGGTATTGCGAAGCCAGGCGCCCGGGGCCCAGTCGACGTCGATTTCGGGCGAGGTCAGGAACACGCCCTGCTGGTCGGACACCCGGACGTGGCGGAGCTTGGCCTCCCCGAAGATCGAGCCGTCGATCCGCCCAATCCGGATGCGCAGGCCCGAGGCGGTCTCGATCTGGCCGATCCGGTCGGCGATGAAACGGTGGCCGGGAGCGGTGTCGAGCAGCACCAGGGCAGCCGCGAACAGCAGCAACAGCGCGATGAACAGAGCAAACAGCTCGTTGAGCAGCCGCTTTTTCCAGTCGCGGACGACGACGATCCGCCCGCCGCTTTTTTCGCCGGGCGCTTTGGTAGCCGCTTCGGTCATCGGCTAGAACGCCTGGCCAAGCGACACCGTCACGGCGACGATTCCGTCGCCTTTCTGGCGGTTGAGCGGCACCCCGACGTCGAGCCGGATCGGTCCGAAGCTCGAATAGTATCGGACTCCAAGCCCCGCCGCATAACGGAAGTCCTTGAGGCGGGGGATGGCATCATTGTCGAGCGAGCCGCCGTCGAGGAACGGCACGATCCCGAAATTGCCGCCGAACTTGCTGACCCGGATTCGCGCCTCGAGGCCGAACTCGGCAAGGCCGCGACCGCCTACGGGATCGCCGTCCACGTCCTTGGGCCCAAGCCGCTGATAGCCATAGCCGCGGACGGACCCGCCGCCGCCCGAATAGAAGCGGCGCGAAGGCGCGATATCGAAGGTCGAGGCGCCGAGGATCGTCCCGAACCGAACTCGCCCGGCCACGACCACCCGCTCCGACACCGGGCGATAGGCGCTGGCGTCGAACTGCAGCCGCGCATAGCCGCTCGACCTTCCGCGCGCGTCGATTTCCGGGCTGGCCCAGCCGAGCAGGCGGAAGCCGGTCGTCGGGTCGAGCAGGCTGTCGCTTCCGTCATAGCCGAGGCTCAGCGGCGCGGCGGCGATGAGGAAGGTCCGCGTGTCCTTCAACCCCGAGGTCGAGTAGAACTCCGCGCTCGTCGGTGGCGAGGAACTCGGTTCCGGCAACCCACGTCCATTTCTTCTGCCAGATGAAATTGCTCTGCCGCTCGATGTTGGCGGCAATCCGCGCGGTCTTGGCGCGATAGGCGTCATATTTGAGGTTGGAGACCGATGCGGCGAGGTTGAGCACCTGGTCGCGCTGGAGGAAATTGCTGCGCCGGACCTGCACTCCGAGCAATTGCTCCTTGGTACCCGCGACCCCACGAAGAGTCAGGGCGCCTTCGGGATTGAAGAAATTGCGGTTGGTCCAGCTCGCTTCCAGCCGAGCGCCCTGGCCGGTGCCATAGCCGAGCTCCCCGGCGATGGTCCGGGTCGGCGCGGGCTCGAGCCTGACGTCGACGTCGACGACCCGACCGCCTTCGCGCGGCGACAGGCTGATGTCGGCATTGGCGACCAGGGTCGTCGCGATCAGTGCCCGGCGAAGATCGTCGACCCGCGAGCGGCGAAAGCGGTCGCCGGGCCGGAAACGGGCGATGACTCCGACATGGTGGGCGCTGAACGGCGGCTGGCCGCTGACCTTGAGTGAGCCGAACTGCGCTACCGGCCCCGGAGCGACCGGAAGCGACAGCGTCGCGAGGTGCGTCTGGTGATTGACGATGATGTCCTGTTGACCAATTTCGGCAGAAGCGAACCCCTCCTGGCCGAGCTCGCGGTCGAGCGCGACGCCGGCGGCGATCACCTCCTCGGCGATGACCGGGTCGCCCTTCTTGATCGCGAAGCTGGCCCGAAGCTTCTCATAATCCTCGCCGGCCGCTTCGAGCCCCGGCAGCTCGACCGAGGCGAAGCGATATTGGGCGCCTGGCTCGGCCTCAAGCCTCACCTCGACCGCGCTGGTCGACCCTTCGATGCGCGGCTCCACCAGAGCGTCATAATAGCCCTGGCTTCGAAGGATTTCGACGAGAAGCTCCGAATCAGCGCGGGAACGGCGGCTGATCTGCGCCGCATTGGCGCCTTTCTGGCGACCCTGCTCGAGCGCGGATTGCTTGCGGAATGTCTCGAGGATGGCCTCCGGATCGCCGATGTCCTGCAACCCCTCGATGGTGAAATGGTAGCGGATGTCGCGCCCGTCGGCGGTGTCGGGCTGAGAAGGCTCGGCCGGGGTAGCGGTCAGCGGCGCCGCGGGCGCGCCCTCGCTCGCCGGCTCGATGTCGTCGGGGGTGTCGAGGTCGGGCCAGTCGACCCCGAGATCGGGCAGCGGCGCCATCGGGGCGGACGGATCGAGCTCCGGAGTACTGTCCGTCTGGGCGACCGCCGGGCTCGCAACGCAGGCGGCAATTGCCGCCGCGCCAAGCAGCCGCGCGGCTCTTCGATGTCCTCCCCGCCCAATCATGAAGGACGAGAGTAGCGGTGCTACCTGAACCGCGCCAGTCTCAAAGCGCCGCCACCGGACGCTTTCAATCCTTGTTTAAACCGCTGATTCCAAACGCTTAGTGAAGCAGGCCAGTCGGCTCCGGCAGATCGAGCGCGGCAATCATCCGCTCGATCTGCCGCCAGTGACAAAAGCGCCGGACGTTGCCGGCATCGCGGCTGTGTCGCGCCCGCGCCGCCGCTTCGAGCGGCGCAAGCTCGCCATATTGCTCGATGAGTTCCGATGCGTCAGCCAACGAATGGCGGCCGTGGATATAGGGAAAGTCCATGAGCGCGCGCTTACACGCGAATCAGTTGTCGGATCGCGCATCGACAGGGTGAAGACGCGATTCACCACGTGCCTTGCGCTGGCGCGCACCGCCCGCCTCTGCCAAGGCAAGCCCATGATCCAGCCCAACCCCGTCGCCGGCGGGTTCCTCCTCAGCCTCCTGATCCTCGTCGGCCTGGTCGTCGGGATCGCGATCGGAAGCCCGATCGTCGGAGCTGTCGTCGGGACCGCGGCCGGAATTGGCGTTGCTCTCCTCGTGTGGCTGCTCGACCGGCGGAAAAGGCGCGGCTAGGCGACCTTTCTCCCCGACCAGATGACTCGGCCGATGCAATGGATGTCGGCGAGGCTGCAATCGGGCCAGTCGGGGTAAGCGGCATTGTCTGACTGGACCGTGACCCGCCGCCCCTTGGGATTGAGCGCGAGCCTTTTCACCACCAGCGAATCGTCGATCCGAAGCACATAGATCCCGTCGCGCAGGCGCTCGCCGCAATCGGCCGTGTCGATCAGCACCTCGTCGCCCTCTGTCAGGGTCGGCGCCATCGAGTCGCCCTGGACCCGGACAATTGCCAGTTGCGACGCGGGGGTCGAAGTCAGCCGCTTGAGCCAGCGCTCGTCGAAAGCGAAATAGGGCTGGCCCACCTCCCGATCGGGGAGTGCGCCAGGACCGGCGGAAACCGACACCGGATGGCGATTGACGCTGACCAGACCCTCGGACTCGTCGCGCTCCGGGGGGCCGCCAAGCAGCGATTCGGACACCGAAAAATAGCGCGCGAGCGTACGCCGGTCATCCTCGCGCAGCCTTTTCGGGACGCCGCGGCGGACGAACTGCTGGATATAGGCGTCGTTGCGCCCGAGGAGCCGCGACAAACCGGCGAAATCTTCCCCACGCTCTAGGCATAGTTTTTGGAGCGTTTCCCGAGGATCCATCATTAACAATGCCTTAAGGATAGGAAAATGCCTAGACAAGTAGGAATTGCGTTGGAAGTCATGGATTCGCCGAGTTGCCTAAGCGTTGAGGAATCCCTAGTGTACTTGCTCAAAGAAGTTGAAAAATATCTTCGCCAAAATGACACGGCACCGACCCGATTCGGCCGTGACGTGCTGGGCGATCCAAGGTTCGTATTCGACCTTCGCAACGGGCGCGACCCACGGCCTCGAACAGTGGCCCGTGTCCGCGCCTTCCTCGAAACGGCAGCCCAATGAGCGGCTCGGTCTTGTCGCGTGCAGCCGCCGGGCTGCTCCGCGCCTTGGCCGCCCGTTCGGGCGCCCTGCGGAGCGAAATCCTGCTCACCGACGTACGCTCTGTCGAATGGCATTCGCTGACTTTCGACGGCGAGCGCCACGAGATCGCGATGCGCTTCACCGGTGCGGATTCGACCGCTCAGGCGGAGCGGATGCTAAGCGGGATCGAGGAGCATGAGTTCGCGATTCCGGGAGTCACCGTGGTCGACATCGCGGTCGCCGGACGGAGCCGCGATGCCGCCGACAATTCGGTCCGAGTCGCGATCGAGGCGCTGACGATCGACGGTGCCTGATGGTCCGTTCAGCGGCCGGCGGGCGCCTGCTCGACCAAGGCGATCAGGGCGCCGGTGAATTCGGGGACGTCGGCGGGCTTGCGGCTGGTGAGGATATGGCCGTCAGTCACCGCGGGCTCGTCGAGCCAGGTCGCGCCGGCATTGACGAGATCGGTCCGGATCGACGGCCAGCTCGTCGCCCGGCGCTCGCGCAACACGTCGGCCTCAACCAGCAGCCACGGCCCGTGGCATATCGAAGCGATCGGCTTTGCTGCCGAATTGAAGGCGCGGATCAACGCGATCACCGTCACCTCGGTCCTCAGCCGGTCGGGACTTCCGAGCCCGCCTGGAAGGACCAGTGCATCAAAGTCCTCCATCTTCGCCTCGGCGATGGTCAGATCGGGCCGGATGGTGCGGCCGGGGTCGTCATGCACCGTGGCCTGGATCGGGGTCGTGTTGAGCGAGGCGACCAGAACCTTGGCGCCGTTCGCCTCGAGAATCCGTTTGGGACCAAACAACTCCGATTCCTCGAACCGGTCGGTGGCGACGATCAGGATCCGGGAGCTGGAAATGGCGGGCATGGCGACTTTCTCGATCGATCTGGAACTTGGCGCCCCCAAGGGCTTTGAGCGGCGGTGTTTCCCGGCGTAGCGAGTAGTTGATGCGGCATAGCAGCGATAGCGAACCGGGAATAAGCCGCCAGCGCAGCGGCCGCGGCTGGGCCTATTTCGCCCCCGATGGCAAGCGCATCACCGACCGCGACGAAATCGAGCGGCTGAACGCGATCGGCCTCCCACCGGCTTATACCGACGCCTGGTTCTGCAGCGATCCCGAGGGGCACCTCCAGGCGACCGGAATCGATGCCCGCGGGCGCAAGCAATATCGCTACCATCCCGATTTCACCGCCAAGAGATCGACCTCCAAGTTCGACGGGCTGAAGGAGTTCGGAAAGGCGCTTCCGAAGCTGCGGCGGCGGATCGCGAAGGACCTGCGGCGGCGCAAGATCGGCCGCGAAACCGTGCTGGCCGCGGTCGTCCACCTGCTCGACACCCAATATATCCGCGTCGGGAACGAGCAATATGCGAGAGAGAACAACAGCTTTGGGGCGACCACGCTGCGCGGACGCCACCTCCGCCGGAAGGGCGGCAAGCTGTTCATGCGTTTTGCCGGCAAGCACGGCATCGTCCACGAGGTCACGCTCACCGACAGCCATTTGAAGCGCGTGGTTCGAAAGTGCCACGAGCTCCCGGGGCAGATGCTGTTTCAATATGTGAACGGCGATGGCGAGCCCCAGCCGGTCACCTCGAGCGACGTCAACCAGTATATCCGCGAGATCACGGGCGGCGAGTTCACCGCCAAGCATTTCCGCACCTGGGGAGCGAGCGCGATCGCGATGGAAGAAATGCTGAGCAAGGCTGAGGGCGCGCGGCTGACGGTCAAGACGATGATCGAGCCGGTGGCCGAAGCGCTCGGCAACACCGAGGCGATGAGCCGCAAGTCCTACGTCCACCCCGATCTGATCGACGCGGTCAAAACCGAGCCCCGCGACCCACTCAAGGGAATGGAGCGGCCCCGGACGCGCAAGTGGCTGTCGTCGGCCGAGGTGGCGCTGGTCCGCTATCTATCGCGGCGGCGAAGGCGTCGGGCCAAAGCTTGATCCCCGCGCCGCGGCCTTGCACAAGGCCGCGGTGCAATCCGACATCGACCCTATCCGTCATTCGCAAAGCGTGATCGACTGGCTGTTCGCTAACCGCGAGGGGCTGCTGGTCGGGGCGGTGGTCGCCGCGGCAATCGTTGGCGTCATGCTGATCATGCGCGCGATCGGCCACCGGATCATGGCGCGGCATCCCGACTGCACTAACTGGCGCGGGATCGTCGGCTCGGTCCTGTCGAAGACCAAATTGTTCTTCATGATCGCGGCGGCGATCGAGATCGTGTTCAACTACGCGCCAATCCCGCCGCGCCTCGACCGCGTCGCGCATATCTTCTTCATCATCGCCGCCGCGCTGCAAATGGCGATCTGGGCGCGCGAGCTGATCATCGGTGCGGTCAAGAGCCGGGTCGGCGAGGACCCGGGAGAATCGACGCTCGGCAATGCGATGTCGATCATCCGCGTCCTCGTCAGCGTCGCCGCCTTCGCCGTCGCGCTGATCGTCATCCTCGACAATCTCGGGGTCAACGTCACCACCCTCATCGCCGGCCTGGGGATCGGCGGGATCGCAATCGGCCTCGCCGCGCAGGGCATCTTCTCCGACCTGTTCGCGGCGCTTGCAATCGTCTTCGACCGCCCCTTCCGGCGCGGCGACACGATCAATTACGGCGGCCGGCCGGACCAGGGCGGGACCACCGGCACGGTCGAGCGGATCGGCCTCAAGACCACGCGAATCCGTTCGCGCACCGGCGAGCTGGTGGTGATGGCGAACACCAAGCTGCTCGAGCAGGAGGTGACCAATATCGACGAGGCGCGGGTCTACCGCATCTGGCTGCCGTTCGGGGTTGTCTACCAGACCGACCCGGCGACGCTCGAGACCATGGCCGATATCGTCGCACCGATCCTCGAGCCGATGACGGGTATCCGCCTGGTACGCTGTGTGATGAACGGCTTTGGATCGAGCTCAATCGACTTCAACCTGGTTTATGACGACCGCGCCCGCGATTTCGACAGCCGCGCTGCCAATCGGTCGGCGATCTGCATCGGAATCCTCAAGACTTTCAAGGAACAGGGGATCGAGTTCGCCTATCCGACCCAGACGACCTTCACGGCGGCGCCGGACGGGACGATGATCATGCCCTATGCGACCGTACAGCCGGTCGTCCCGGTCTCGGAGAAGGACGCCGCCCAAGCCGCGAAGAAGGCCAAGGGCTAGGTGCCGCTGCTCCCGCTCGACCAAATCCGCGACCGGATCGGCGAGGAGATCGGCTGCTCGTCGTGGCTCCTGGTCGATCAGGCGCGCATCGATGCCTTCGCCGAGGCGACCGAGGACCGGCAGTTCATTCATGTCGACCCGGGCGCGGCGGCATCGACCCCGTTCGGCGGGACGATCGCGCACGGCTTCCTGACCCTGTCGCTGCTGTCGCGCATGGCGGCCGAGGCGATGCTCATCCCCGACACGCTCAAGATGGCGGTCAATTACGGCTTCGACAGCGTCCGCTTTCTGGCCCCGGTGCGCGCCGGCAAGCGCGTTCGCGGTCGCTTCACGCTTGACTCGATCGACGAGAAGGGGCCGGGACGAGTTTTGATGCGCCACCGGGTTTCGGTCGAGATCGAGGGCGAGGACAAGCCCGCTCTGACCGCCGTCTGGCTCGGCCTGATGATGATTTGAGGAGTGAGTTCATGCGCGACGCCGTCATCGTTTCCACCGCCCGCACCCCGATTGGTCGTGCCTACAAGGGCGCATTCAACGCGACGCCAGGCCCGACACTGGGCAGCTTCTCGCTCAACCCCGCGATCGAGCGAGCCGGGATCGACCCCGGCGAAATCGACGACGTCGTGTGGGGCGCGGTGCTGACCCAGGGTACGCAGTTTGGCAATATCGGTCGCCAGGTCGCGCTTCGTGCCGGCTGCCCGGTAACGGTATCGGGCATGACCATCGACCGCCAATGCTCTTCGGGCCTGATGGCCATCGCCACCGCGGCGAAGCAGATCGTCATCGACCGCATGGATATCGTCGCCGCGGGCGGGCAAGACAGCATTTCGATGGTGCAAACGCCCGAGATGAGGATCGCCCCGGATCCGTCGCTGATGGCGATGCACAAGCACGTTTATATGCCGATGCTCCAGACCGCGGAGACGGTCGCCCAGCGCTACGGCATCCCCCGCGACCGGCAGGATGAATATGCGCTCAGGAGCCAGCAGCGCACCGCTGCCGCGCAGTCCGAAGGCCGCTTCGATGACGAGATCGTGCCGGTCACCACGACGATGATGGTCAAGGACAAGGAGACCGGCGAGGTTTCGCAGCGGGAAATCACGATTTCCAAGGACGAGGGCAATCGCGCGGACACCACGCTCGAAGGGCTGTCGGGACTCAACCCGGTGCTCGGCCCTGACACCTCGATCACCGCGGGCAATGCCAGCCAGCTCAGCGACGGAAGCTCGGCCTCGATCCTGATGGAAGCGAAGGAGGCCGAGCGCCGCGGCATCGCGCCGATGGGCCGCTATGTCGGCATGGCGGTCGCCGGCACCGAGCCCGACGAAATGGGCATCGGCCCGATCGACGCGGTCAACAAGCTGCTCAGCCGCTTCGACCTCAAGGCCGACGACATCGGCTTGTGGGAGCTGAACGAGGCGTTCGCGGTGCAGGTGCTTTATAGCGCCGAGCAGCTCGGCATCCCGGAGGATCGTCTAAACGTCAGCGGCGGATCGATCTCGATCGGCCACCCTTACGGCATGAGCGGCGCGCGCATGACCGGGCACGCCCTGATCGAGGGCAAGCGCCGAGGCGCGAAATATGTCGTCGTCACCATGTGCGTCGGCGGCGGCATGGGCGCGGCGGGTCTGTTCGAGGTCCTGTAGCGCCTACCGCCCGCCGTCCCGCTTGCCGGGGCCGGATGCATTGCCGTCGTTCGGTTTGTCGCCTTTATTGACTTGGGTCAGCTGGTCGGACTCGCCCGTGGCGGTCTTATCCTCGTCGCGCTGACCGATTTCGCGGGCCAGGTCGCCACCGCTCGATCCGCCTTGAGACGGGGTCGGCAGGTCGGTTTCCCGGTCGATGATCTCATTGTCGTCGGGGCGGTTGCGGTCGTCCATCGTCATTCTCCTCGGCGGCAAGAACGAATCGCCGCGCGGCGCTGTTCCGAGTTCGCGGGATTGACGCTATTGCCGACTAAATGACCGCGCTCGAACTGATCGCGCTTGCCGCCTCGACAAGCTTGCTTGCCGGCTGGCGGCTCTATCTTGTGACCCTGATCACCGGGCTTGGGATGAAATTGGGCTGGGTCCCCTTGCCCGAACATCTCGAGGCGCTCGAGGTGCTCGCCAACAATTGGGTGCTCGCCGCCGCCGCCCTGGGCACGTTGGCCGAATTCTTCGCCGACAAGATCGCCTGGGTCGACAGCCTGTGGGACTCGATCCATTCGATCATCCGGCCGCTGGGCGGAGCGCTTCTGAGTTTAGCGATCGTCGATAGCGGCGACCCGGCGTGGCAGATCGCGAGCTTTCTGCTCGGCGGTGGCGCGGCCTTGCTCGCGCATGCCGGAAAGGCCGGAGCCCGAACGCTGGTCAACGCCAGCCCCGAACCGTTCAGCAATATCGCCGTTTCGACCGCGGAGGACGTCGCCACCGGCGGGCTGCTCGCGCTGGCGATCGCTTATCCGGTGACCGCCGCGGTCATCGCCGCGATCCTTGTCACGCTTTCGCTGTGGCTGGTGATCGCGGCGCGGCGCGCGCTCAAGCGCCTGATCGACCGGATCAACCCGCCGCGACGCCCCGCGTGACCGCTGCAGCCTCGCGCGGCGGCGCGGTCGCGCGTTGGACCTTGATCATGTCCGTCGCGGCATCGTCGCTGTCGTTTATCGAGGGCTCGGTGCTCAACGTCGCATTGCCGGCGATCCGCGCCAGCCTCGAAGCCAGTGCCGCCGAGATTCAGTGGCTGGTCAATGCCTACACCTTGCCGCTCGCCGCTTTGATCCTGCTTGGCGGCGCGCTTGGCGATCATCAAGGCCGGCGCCGCTGGCTGGTGATCGGGACCGGCCTGTTTGCCGCCGCCTCGCTGCTGTGCGCGGTCGCGCCTTCGTTCATGGCGCTGCTCATCGGGCGGACGATCCAGGGGGTCGGCGCCGCGTTGTTGCTCCCGAACAGCCTGGCCCTGCTCAATGGAGCCTTCAAGGGCGAAGCGCGTGGCAAAGCGGTCGGCATCTGGGCGGCGGCGGGCGCGATGGCGGCGGCAGTCGCGCCGTTGATCGGCGGCTGGCTGGTCGAGCATGTCGGATGGCCGGCGATCTTCTACATCAATCTTCCGGTGGCCGGGGCGGCGATCGCGATTGCGCTCCTGAAGGTGGAAGAATCGAAAGCCGAGTCCGCCGCGCCGCTCGACTTTTTGGGGTCGGCCTTGGCCACGCTCGCCTTGCTCGGAATTACCTATGGTTTGACGTTATGGTCCGCGCATGGCGTCCTCGACACTGTCAGTGCCTCGACGATCGTCATGGGTATCATCCTCACCGCCGCTTTCCTTCGGGTGGAGCAGCGCCGGGGACGGGATGCGACCATCCCATTGCGCTATTTCTCCTGTCCGGACTTTTCCGCGCTCAATCTCATGACCTTCATGCTGTACGGGGCGTTCGGCGGCGCGCTTTTGCTGTTTCCCTACGTGCTGATCAGCGCGGGCGGATATTCGCCGATCGATGCCGGGCTGGCGATGCTTCCGCTGGCCGTCCTGCTCACATTGGGCTCACCGCTGATGGGCAAGATTTCGACCAGAATCGGACCGCGCTGGCCGTTGACGATCGGGCCGTGCGTTGTTGCCGCCGGCTTCCTGCTCGCCACCCGCATCGCCGCCGATCAGAGCTATTGGCTGAACGTCTTCCCGGCGTTGACGGTGGTCGCGCTGGGCATGACGATCGCGGTCGCGCCGCTGACCAGCGCGGTGCTTGCGTCGGTCGATTCCGCCCACACGGGGATGGTCAGCGGATTTAACAGCGCTTTGTCCCGGACCGGCGGACTGATCGCGACCGCACTGCTCGGAGCGGTGCTGGCCGTTGATGGCGATCGGCTTCTGTCGGCGTTCGCCGCCGCTCTCGTCGTCGCCGCGATCACCGCCGCCTTGAGTGGGCTGGCGGCCTTTGTCGGACTAGCGAAAGCGCGGCGCTAGGCCTTCGTCCGCTCGATATATTGATCGATAACGGTGCCGAGCAGGGTCATCGGCACGCCCCCGCCCTTGACCAGTGCGTCGTCGAAGGTTCGAAGGTCGAACTTGTCGCCCAACGCCTGTTTCGCCTTGTCGCGAAGCCGAACGATCTCGAGGTGTCCAACCTTGTAGCCGCAGGCCTGGCCGGGCCAGGCGCAATAGCGGTCGATCTCGCCTTCGATCGACGAGCGCGGGTCGCCGTTGGTCTTCACGAACCAGTCGATCGCCTGCTCGCGGGTCCAGCGCTTGGCGTGCATTCCGGTGTCGACCACCAGGCGGCAGGCGCGGTAGCTGGATGACTGGAGGTAGCCGAGCTGCCCGAGCGGGTCGTCGGCGTACATGCCAAGCTCGTCGGCAAGCTGCTCGGCATAGAGCGCCCAGCCTTCGGAATAAGCATTGAAGCTGAGCAGCGAGCGGATCAACGGCGCGCGGTTCGAATATTCGCCTTGCCAGATGTGGCCCGGGATGCCCTCGTGATAGCTCAGAGTGGGAAGTGTGAACTTCGGCCATTCGGCCGTGTCCCGAAGGTTGATATAATAGCGTCCGGGCACCGAACCGTCAGCGGTGCCAGCCCCGGCATATCCCCCGGGAGCGCCGGCCTCGATCGCCGGCGGCACCCGGACGATTTCGAGATTGCCGGGGACCAGGGTGGCGAAAGCCTCGGGCAGTTTGGGCCGGATCTTCGCGATGTTCTGGTTGAGGTAGGCCAGCAATTGCTCGCGGCCAGCCGCGGTATTGGGGAACAATTGGTCGGGGCGCTTGCCGAGCGCGGCCATGCGCTCGCCGACCGTGCCGCCGGTGATCCCCTGCTTTTGCATGATCTGTTCCATGCGCGCCTGGATCGCCTTGACTTGGTCGACCCCGAGCTGGTGGATTTCGTCTGGCGAACGGTCGGTGGTGGTCGAGGCCTTGAGCGCCCAGGCATAATATTCGGGCCCGCCCTTGGCATGCCACACGCCCGCGTCCGAGGTCGCGACCGCGCGATGCTTCTTCAACTCCTCGAGCTGGCGCTGGAGCGCCGGCTGTACCCGATCGCGCATCGTCGCTTCGACGCGGCCGGCGATCTTGGGGTCGAGCTTGGCCTCGGCGAGCTTTTCCCTGAACGAGGTCACGATGACTGACTGGGCTGGATTCTCGGCGGCTCCCGCGCCGATGATCCCGATCGTCTTGTCGAGCACGAAATCGGGCGCCACGACCCCGATTCCGCGATCGTGGGCCATGCGCTCGGTCTCGCCATCGAGCATCCGCGCATAAGCATCGACGCGGTCGGCATAGGCCAGCGCGCGCGCCTCGCTGTCGACCATATGCTTGCTGTCGAGATAATCGGGAATCTCGATGAACGCGCCGCCCATCTGGTTCACGACATAAGGCGTGCTGCGATAGCCGAGGTCAGCGTTTAGCGTGATCTGGTCGCCGAAGGGGAAGTTGCCGCCGGCAACCGCGGTCTTGTGCGCGGCAAGCGCGACCGCGCCGTCGAGCTTGGCGCTATCGGTGAGGTCGGTGAGGTCCATACCCTCGAGCTCGGCCAGGCGCGCCTTGGCGTTGGCGTTACGTGTCGCCACGCCTTCGGGCGTCCGGTCGTAGAGCCGGTGCGCGAGCGGCGCGCGATTGCCCTTGTCGATTCCAAGGCTGGTCGCGACTTCGGGAAAATCGCCGAGGATCCCGTTGGCGTTGGTTTCGAGCCTTTTGGCGATGTCGCCAGCGACTTTGGGATCGGCCCCGGTCTCACTGACCCGGCACCCGCCGAGCAGCCCGATCGCGGCGACCCCGCCGAGAAACTCCCGCCTGCGAAACTCGAACGTCATCCGCCTCTCCTTTTCGCCAAGGTCATAGCGGCGGGAGTCGACGAAGGCAGCGATTTTCGGCGAACGGCCTAGTTATTGGCGGCGATGAAGTCCTCGACCACCGGGGCGATCTTCTCGCGCCACTTGCGGCCATTGAAGATGCCATAATGGCCGACGTCCTCGGCCATCAGATAGTGCTTGCGGGCTTTGGGCACCTTCGTCGCCAGGTCGAGCGCGGCCCGCGTCTGGCCGAGGCCGGAAATATCGTCCCGCTCGCCCTCGATCGCGAGAAGCGCGGTGTCGCGGATTGCAGCCGGATCGACCAGCCGCCCGCGATGCTTGAGCTTGCCCTTTGGCAGCAAGTGCCGCTGGAACACCACGTCGACGGTCTGCAGATAGAATTCGGCGGTCATGTCGCAGACCGCGCGATATTCGTCGTAGAATTCGCGTGTGGCGTCGGCGCTCTCGTCGTCCCCGACCACCAGATGCTTGAACATCTCCCAGTGGCTGATGAGGTGGCTGCCGAGGTTCATGGTCATGAAGCCGGCGAGCTGGAGGAAGCCAGGATAGACCTTCCGCGCGGCGCCCGGATAGATCATCGGCACGGTGGCGATGACATTGTTCTGGAACCAGGCGTGCGGCCTTTGCGTGGCGAGCGAGTTGACCGCGGTCGGAGCCTCGCGGGTGTCGACCGGGCCGCCCATCATGGTCAAAGTGCGCGGGCGCCACTTGGCCTTGTCCGCGCCCATCAGGGCGGTCGCGGCAAACGCCGGAACCGAGGGCTGGCACACCGCCAGCAGGTGCGGCCGTTCGCCGCGGGCCTCGCCGATCAGGCCCAAGAAGCGGATCAGATAATCGACATAATCGTCGAGGTCGAAGCTGCCCTTGGTGAGCGGGACGATCTTCGCGTCGGCCCAATCGGTGATGTAGGCGTCATGGCCCGGAAGCAATCGCTCGACCGTGCCGCGAAGCAAGGTCGCATAGTGGCCGCTCATCGGAGCGACGATCAGCAGCGGCGGGCCCGCGTCCGCTCCTTCCGCCCCGGTCTTCACGAAATGCTTGAGGTCGCCGAACGGCAGATGAAGCGCGATCTCCTCGCGAACCGGAACGCTCTTGCGCCCGATCTTGACCGAGGCGATCCCGAATTCCGGCTTTCCACGCGGCTTGGCGACGTGCGCGAACACCTCAAGGCCCGCCGCCGCGACCGGCCCCATCGAGCTGTAGGCGAACGGATTGGAGGGATTGCTGAGCCAGCCCGCGCCAAGACCGGCAAGCTTACCCGCGCTGGTCAGCAGCGAGCGCTGCACTTCATAGGCATCATAGAGCATGTAAAACCATCGTGGAGGCTCCCAACGCCCCTTGCAAGTTAATGTTGCACTGCAAAAGCTGCGCTGCGGCAATTGAGGCGGTGAAGCCACACTGTTAGGGGACCCAAATGGCCACCACGTCCACCCGCCCCAAAGGACGATCGCTCAAGAGCCTGCGGATGATCTGGGGCTTCGCGACCCGCTATCCGGGGCATATTGCGGTCGCGGGCGTCGCCTTGCTGCTGGCCGCGGCGGCAACCTCGGGTATCCCCTACGCCTTTAAGCTGATTATCGACAAAGGCTTCGGAACCGCTGGCGCCGGCGAGGAAATCGCGCGCTGGTTCAAATATCTGCTGATGCTGGTTGCGGTGATGGCGCTTGCCACCGCCGTCCGCTTCTACTTCGTCTCCTGGCTCGGAGAGCGCACCGTCGCCGACATCCGCCTCGCCGTGCACCGCAACCTGCTTCGCCTTTCGCCAGGATTCTTCGAGGAAAATCGCCCGGCCGAGATCACCAGCCGGATCACGGTCGACACGACGATCATCGAGCAGGTTGTCGGCACCACAGTCTCGGTCGCTTTGCGCAACCTCGTCATGGGTACCGCCTGTGCCATCATCCTGTTCGCGCTCGCCCCCAAGCTCGCCGGACTGCTCCTGCTCGGAGTCCCGCTGGTGGTGATCCCGCTGACCATCGTCGGCCGCAAGGTCCGCGCCGTCTCGACCCAGAGCCAGGACCGGATCGCCGACGTCGGCACCGTCACCAGCGAGGTGCTGGGCGCGATGAAGATCGTCCAGGCGTTCAACCAGCAGGGCCGCGAACGCTCGCGCTTCACCGAGGCCGTCGAGCGCGTTTTCGCTACGGCCAAGAAGCGCATGATGCTCCGCGCCGTAATGACCGCGATCGTCATCTTCCTGCTGTTCGGGGCGATCATCATGATCATCTGGCAGGGCGCGATCGACGTCAGCGCCGGCCGGATGAGCGGCGGGACGATCGCCGCTTTCGTGCTCTACGGCGGCTTGCTCGCCGGAGCGTTCGGGGCCCTGTCCGAAGTCTATGGCGACCTGCTCCGCGCCGCCGGCGCGTCGGAGCGCCTCGGCGAGCTGCTAGAGGCCGAGCCGGACATCCGCGCGCCGGCGGATCCGGTCACGCTTCCCGATCCGCCGATCGGCGATCTGCGCTTCGAGAATGTCACCTTCCATTACCCGACCCGCCGCGACACCTCGGCGCTCGCGGGCTTCAGCCTGGCCGTGCGCCCGCGCGAGCGGCTCGCCGTGGTCGGCCCGTCGGGCGCGGGCAAGACGACGATCTTCCAGCTCGCCGAACGCTTCTACGACCCCCAATCGGGGCGAATCCTGATCGACGGCGTCGACCTCAAGGACGCCGATCCCGCCGACCTCCGCCAGCGAATCGCGATGGTCCCGCAGGAAACCAAGATTTTCGCCGCGAGCGCGCGCGACAACCTGCGCTACGGCAATTGGGACGCAAGCGAGGAGCAATTGTGGGCGGCCGCGCGCGACGCCCATGCCGAAGAATTCCTCCGCGCTTTGCCCGAGGGGCTCGACACCTTCATGGGCGAAGGCGGGGCGCGCCTGTCGGGCGGGCAGCGGCAGCGGATCGCGATCGCCCGCGCCCTGCTGCGAGATGCCCCGATCCTGCTGCTCGACGAAGCGACCAGCGCCCTCGACGCCGAGAGCGAGCGGCTGGTTCAGGACGCGCTGGACCGGCTGATGGAGGATCGGACCACGATCGTCATCGCCCACCGGCTTGCGACGGTTCGCGCCGCCGACCGGATCGTGGTCATGGATAAGGGCCGGATCGTAGAGGAAGGCACGCATGCCGCTCTGACGCAACGGAAAGGCCTCTACGCGCGGCTCGCCAAGCTCCAGTTCGAGGACCGCGCCGCCTGAACCCCGGTTGGCCGACAATGGCCTCGCGTCCGTCGAAATATCATTGGCGCGCAAGCTCTTGTCGTCCCGATGAAGACGAAGTTTTCAAACGCACTTGGGGACAACTTTCCATGAAACTGATTCACCGCCTGCTCGGCGCGGCTGCCTTGGCTGCGCTCTCGACCGCCACGCTCGCCCAGGCTCCGGCGCCCGCCGATTCGGAGCCGCCGCCGATGCAATTTCCGGGCTGGGGCGTCGACCTCGCCGATCTCGACACCTCGGTGAAGCCGGGCGACGATTTCGACGCTTTCGTTAACGGCAAGTGGAAGGCAGCGAACGAGATCCCCGCCAAATATCCTTACTATGGCGTGGTCACGAACCTGCGCATCGGCGCCGAGCGCTCGGTCCGGGCGATCATCGACGATCTCGCCGCGCGCCAGAGCCCGGCCGGGAGCAGCGAGCAGCGCGTCGCCGACATGTACCGCGCCTATCAAAGCGTCGATCAGATCAACGCCGCCGGAATGGCCCCGGCCAAGCCCTATCTCGACAAGATCCGCGCGGTCGACAGCTACGACGATCTCGCCATGCTGTGGGCGACGACCGGCTATCCGGCGCCGATGGGCGAGTTCGTCAGCATCGATCGCGGCGATCCCAACCGTAACACCTTGTTCGTCGGTCTCGGCGGCCTCGGCCTCCCCGACCGCGACAATTATTTGGTCGACAACGAGCGCAACCGCGAGATGCGCGCCAAATATCTCGACCTCGTCACCTTCCTCCTGACCAAGGCCGGCGACCCCAGCCCGCGCGCCAATGCGGAGAAGGTCTATGCGCTCGAGAAGCAGATGGCGGCGGTGCTGTGGGACCGCGCGGTCGCCCGCAACCCGCAGCTGACCACCAACCGCGTCACGTATGACGAGCTGCTCGCGCTCGGCGGCGGCTTCCCACTCAAGCGCTACCTCGACGCGCGCGGGATCCTGCCCAGCGACAGCTTCAATGTTCTCCATGTCCCCCCGAGCGCGGATGAGATCGCCGCCAACAAGCTCAGCCAGGCCGACCTCGCTAAATTGGGCGGCGGCTATCCGGCGATGCTCAAGCTGGCGATGGCGACCCCGCTCGACACTTGGAAGACGTGGATGACGGTTCGCCTGCTGTCGGGCGGCGCCGACCTGCTCCCGAGCGATGTCGACGACGCCAATTTCGCATTTTACGGCAGGTTCCTTCAGGGGCGCGAGAAGCAGCGCGACCGTTGGCAGCGCGCCATCGCCGAGGTCGAGGGCAATATCGGCGAAGCGCTCGGCAAGGCCTATGTTGATCGTCACTTCCCGCCCGCCAGCAAGGCGGCGATGGAGGAGCTGGTCGGCAACCTTCGCCTGGCCATGGCCGAAAATCTCAAGAACCTCGAGTGGATGACCCCGGCGACCCGCGCCGCGGCCAAGGCCAAGCTCGACAAGCTCAAGGTCAAGATTGGCTATCCCAACAAGTTCGAGACCTACGACGGCCTCCAGATTTCGGCCACCGACCCGATTGCGAACCGCCTGGCGGCGGCCGACTGGCAGTGGAAGAAGGACCTCGAGGACCTGCGCAAACCGGTCGACAAGGAAAAGTGGCTACTGACCCCGCAGACGGTCAACGCTTATTACATGCCGACTGCCAACGACATGGCCTATCCGGCGGCCTATTTGCAGGCGCCCAATTTCAGCCCGACCGCCGATCCCGCCGTCAATTATGGCGCGATCGGAGCGACCATCGGTCACGAGATCGGCCACGGCTTCGACGACAATGGCTCGCGCTATGACGGCGACGGCGCGCTCAAGAATTGGTGGACGCCCGAGGACAAGGCCACGTTCGAGAAGCTGACCGCGAAACTGCAGGCGCAATATGACGCGATCTGCCCGTTCGATGCGGGCAAAACCTGCATCAATGGCAAGCTGACGATGGGCGAGAATATCGGTGACCTCGGCGGCCTGTCGATGGCCTATCGCGCCTACCAGATCTCCTTGAAGGGCAAGCCCGCCCCGGTGATCGACGGTCTGACCGGGGACCAGCGATTCTTCATTTCGTACGCGCTTCACCAGCGGACAGAATATCGCGAACCGTTCCTGCGCCAGATCATGCAGACCGATCCCCATTCGCCAGATTTCGCGCGGATCAACGCGGTGCTGCGCAACTTCACGCCCTGGTACGAGGCGTTCAACGTCAAGCCGGGCGACAAGCTGTACCTGCCGCCCGAACAGCGCGTCCTCATCTGGTAGGCAAAGGAGCGCCGGCCCCGATCACGGAGCCGGCGCTTCCTTTTCTAGCGAACCTTTAGACCGCTCAGCTCTTCGAGCCCGACGGCTTGGTCGTGCGCTTGCGAGCGCTGCTGCTGCTGCGCCGCTTGGCTGCGGGTTTGCGCGTGGCCGGCTTGGCCGCGCTGCTCCGCGAGACGCCGGACGTGCTTCTCGACGCGGTGGATTTGCGTGATCCGCCGGTCTTGCGCTTGGTCGCAGGCTTGCGAGCTCCACTCGCCTTGCGGGTCGCCCCCGCGCTGGAAGCCCGCTGCGCCGGCGCGCTGCCGTCGTCATCGTCCAACGGCCACTTGCCGGTCATCACGCGCTGGGCGGCGTCGGCGACGGCTTCCGCGATCAGCGCGCCGAGCTTGGTCGCGCTGTTGACCATGCTGCTGGCCGCCTGAGATGCGGTATCGGCGGCGTCGAGCCCGGCGTCGCGGATTTTCTTGCGCGCCTTGGGGCTGGCGCTGATCGCCGCGGCCGCCGCGGCAAGCCCTGCGGCGAGCATTTCCTTGCTCATCGCGGCCTTGGCGATCTTGTCGACCGTGCTCTTGCCCGAAGACCCCGACGATTTCTTTCGAGTAGTGGACTTGGCCATATTTCGCTTCCTCCTCGCCGCTAAGGACACTTCAGCGTCGCGACGGTTCCTTGTGCAAGGTTCGCAAACAGATTTCCAGCACAGTCGTTGCGCGGGCGAAATTTTAAGAAGCCGGATATGTTAAAGGGCACCGCTGCCCTAGCAGCGATGCCCTTCGACATGGTCAGCGGCCGAAGGTGATGGCCGTTCGCTTAGCGTCTAGGGCCTGCGAACACCCCTCTCCGACCTCCCTGCTGAACCATGAGACATCGGATCACCTCCTTTCGCTGCGTTGAAGCCAAAGCAAGGATGAGTCTTTTCGCGGCCAAGCACAAGACTTGTAATGCAGTGAGAAATTCGCAATTGTCTTCGCTTCGCCAAACGCCGGCTCAGGCGCGGCAATCCTCGACAACCCGCGAAATCTCCCCCCACGCCGGCGCCACTGTAGCCGCCTGGCCCGCGATCCCGACCGCGATGCGGCCGCGGCTCATCGCCATCGCGTCGAGCAGCGGGTCCTGCGCGCCGAGAGTCGCGGTAAGGCGGTTGGTAGCGGGATTGAACGAGGCCGGGAGATTGCGGGCCAGGCTGGTCGTCCAGACTTGGAGGAACGGCGCCGCGCCAGAGGCTGGCCTGGCGATCGTCACCTGGCGTGTCTGGCGCAGGCAAGCGAGCATGATTTGCGGCTGGCCGCTGGCCGAGCGGAATTGGGCCTCGCCTCCGCCCGCGGTCGTCGAATGCGTCCAGTTTCCATTCGCGATCACGGCGTTCGAATAGTCCGCGATTCCCGGCGCAGCGGTCGTCTGGGCGAAGGCAGGCAAAGTTGGCGGCAAGGCGCCCGCGAGCGCGGCGGCAATCAAGAGTCGCATGGGATGCTAGCGGCTCAGCTTGTCGACTTTGGCCTGGAGCGCTTCGAGCGCGGCGCGAAGCTCGTCGACTTCGTCGCTTCGCGCGGCGGGCTTGTCGGGCGCCTTCTGTCCACCCTTCGTCGGCCCCGAAAAGGCCTGCGCCGCGCTTTCGAAGATGGTCATGTTGCGCTTGGCGATGTCGGCCAAAACGGAGGTGCCGAACGCGTCACGGACGGCCGATTGGTTGCGCTGGAAGGCGTCCATCGCCGCCTCGAGATATTGCGGAACGAAGGTCTGCATCGAATTGCCATAGAGGCCGATAATCTGCTTGAGGAAATTGATCGGAAGAAGGGTCGAGCCGCGCGACTCCTCGTCAACGATGATCTGGGTCAGCACCTGGCGGGTGATATCGTCGCCGCTCTTGGCGTCGACCACCTCGAACTCGCGGCCGTCGCGCACCATCTCGGCAAGCCGATCAAGCGTGATGTAGGATGAGCTCTCGGTATCGTAGAGCCGCCGGTTGGCATATTTCTTGATCGTGACCTTGGCCGATGACTTCGCCATACACTCCACCTGGTTCGCGTTTTCGCGGGCTTACTACCGGAGCATCCCGCGCTGCAACATGAACGCGCCCCGCGGCCCCTGCCTTTGTTCCTCGAGCTGGTCCGAAAGGCCGGTGAGCGCGACCCTGGCCTAGCCCGCGCGGCGCTGGCGGGCTTGCGCGCCTATCAGGATGCCCCGCGCGCGCCCACGCCGGACCCGCGCCCGGTGGTGGCGAGCGCCGGAAGCGCGACCCTGCGCGATCACGGCGGACGTGGCCGCCCCGTGGTCCTCATCCCTTCGCTAATCAATCCGCCGCGGATTCTCGACCTCGACCCCGAAGTGTCCCTCGCCGGCGCGGTCGCGGCGATGGGGCAGCGCGCGCTGCTCCTCGACTGGGGCGAGGCTGCTGCGCGCAAGGAGCTCGGCGTGGCCAGCCACGTCGAGGACTTGCTCCTCCCGCTGCTCGACAAACTCGATGAGCCGCCCGTTCTCGCCGGCTATTGTCTTGGCGGGACGATGGCCATCGCCGCCGCCGATCATGCCGAGATCGCCGGGCTCGTCACCCTCGCCACACCATGGGACTTCAGTGCCTACCCGGTCGACGGGCGCGCCGCGCTCGCCGACTTGTGGGCGAGGTCCGAGGCTTCGGCCCGCGCCCTCGGACTTCTTCCGATCGAAATCCTCCAGGCGGCCTTCTGGTCGCTCGACGAGCAGCGCACGGTGCGAAAGTTCGCCCGTTTCGCCGATCTCGACCCCCAGGGCCCCGAGGCGAGCCGATTCGTCGCCTTGGAGGAATGGGCGAACGAGGGCGAGGCCCTGCCCTTTGCCGCGGCTCGCGAGCTGATGGAGGACCTGTTCGGCGCCAACGCCAGTGGGAGCGGCCGCTGGGTGGTGGCGGGGAAGCCCGCCGCAGTTCCGTCCGGCGTCCCGGTCCTTCATCTGACCGCGCACGGCGACCGCATCGCCCCGGCCGCCACGGCGCCGCCAGGACCGCGGTTGCAAATCCCGTCGGGCCATGTCGGCATGATCGTCGGATCGGCGCGAACCCAGCTTCATTCCGCGATCGCGGCGTTCGTCGACCAGCTCGTCCCTTGACCCCGCAGGCCAGCAGGCTAGGCGCAGCCTCAAACCATCGCCGGCCAAGCGTATCGGGACCAGGATGAAACCGAAGTTCAGCATCATCACCACCTGCATGGGGCGCCTCGACCATTTGAAGGAGAGCCTCCCGCGCATGCTCGAGCAGCCCGACACGGAAGTGATCGTGGTCGATTGGTCGTGCCCACAAAACAGCGGCGAATATGTCGCCAAGCATTTCCCCAAGGCGCGGGTGGTCAAGGTCGAGGGCAAGGACGTCTTTTCCAACTGGGCGGCGCGCAACGCGGGCGCGGCCGAGGCGACGGGCGCCGTGCTGATTTTTTGCGACGCCGACACCGTACTTCAGTCCAATGCGCTCGAATGGATCGGGGAACAGCTCAAGCCGGGGACGTTCGGCCATTTCAGCCGCAATGCGACGACGAAATTCAACACCACCCGCCTGCGCCTCGGCTATAATCAGCTGCGCGGATTCCACGCGGTCCCGGCCCAGGCCTTCCGCAAGTTCGGAGGCTATGACGACGTGCTCGAAGGCTATGCCGCGGGCGCCGACACCGATCTCGAGACCCGCATGGTAATCTTCGGTTTCAAGCGGCTGGTGATCGATCCTGAAATCGTCGAGCGGGTCGTCGAGCACGACAATGAGGACCGCTTCCGCCACCACAAAATCGCGATCCGGACCAGCTATGCCGCGGGCTATTTCTACCGCAAGGCCAAGACTGCGCTGATCCGCATGCGGCGTGTGCCCAACCTGCCCTTACCGCTGCGCAAGAAAATGTATGCCACGGCGAAGAAGGCAGCCGCCGCCCTCGATGGAAAGACGAGCAGCGTCAATTTCAAGATCGACCTGGAGCGCGAGGCGATCGGAATGCCGCTCCAACTCGGCTTCAAGAAAGCCCAGTTCAAGATGAGCCTCACCCTCAATATCTCGGGGGAGGAGGCGATGGACGAAATCCCGACCCATATCGACGAAGGCGGAGCGACGGCGCCGCGGACTTGAGCCCCGCGTCTTGCCGCTGGAGCGCACCGCCGCTAAGTCCGCCGCCGGCCCAATGCACCCGTAGCTCAGCTGGATAGAGCGCTGCCCTCCGAAGGCAGAGGCCACAGGTTCGAATCCTGTCGGGTGCGCCACTTCCTGAAGCGCCGAGAGCAAGGCGAAGCCGCGAAGCGGCGAGCATTGCTCGAGAGACGGTGAAGGACGGACGGCTGCCGCGAAGCGGACAGGACCGACGGCGCGGATTTACTCCGCGCCGGCCCCCGTGCCAGGCCATCCTTCCAAAATCTCGACGAAACGGCTCAGCCACGCGTTGGTCTGGTGGCCGTCGACGACGCGATGATCGATGGTCAAGGTGACATAAGCCATCGGGCGGATCACCATGGCGTCCTCACCGTCGCAAGCGCGAACGACAACTCGCTTTTCTAGCTTGCCGACGCCGAGGATCGCCGCCTGGCCCTGGTGGAGGATGATGGGAGCGGCGAGCAGGCTGCCGGAAACACCGTGGTTGGAAATGGTGAAGCTCCCGCCCAAGACGTCCGCGCCCTTGAGAGCACCCGAGCGCGCTCGCGCCGTGAGATCGTCGAGCCGCTCGCCGATCTGCTCGAGCGACAGCGAACCGGCGTCCTTCACCACGGGAACGATCAGCCCCTTGTCGCCAAGCGCGGTTCCGACGCCGATGTCGATGGTCGGCGAGATCGCGATGCGGTCGTCCTCCCAGCGGCCATTGATCGCCGGAGCGGCCGCCATCGCCTCGGCGGCGGCCTTCACGATATAGGCGGTGTAGCTGAGCTTCACGCCTTTCGCGGCCAGCGCGGCCTTGTGCTCGGCGACCGCCGAGAAATCGGCTTCGAACACCGCCGTGACGTGCGGCTGCTCGACGACCGCGCGGGCCATATTTTCGGCGATCTTGAGCCGCATCCGGTCGTGCGGAATATCCCCGGCGGCGAATTGCCGCGGCTGCGCGGTGGCGGGCTCGCCGACGCTAACCGTGGTCGCGCTGGCCACCGCGCGGTCGACGTCCTCGCGGGTGACCCTGCCGCCGCGGCCGGTGCCGGCGATCCGCGAAGGATCGATGCCATGCTGCTGGCAGGCGCGGCGGACCGAGGGGGAGAGGCGCGTTTCGCTGTGGCCGTTCGTCCTGAGCGAAGTCGAAGGGCGCTGCTCGGGCGCTGGTGCAGCAGGCCCTTCGACTACGCTCTCCGGGCTCCGCTCAGCGCGAACGGATTCCTTCGCCTCAATCCGCCCGAGCACCGCTCCCGGCACCGCTTCCGCGTCGGTATCGAGCAGGATCTCAGCCAGCACTCCCGCCGCGGGCGCCGGCACCTCCTGGGTCACCTTGTCGGTCTCTAGCTCGACCAAGGGGTCGTTCTCGGCGACCCGCTCGCCGATTTGCTTGAGCCAGGCGCGGACGACCGCCTTGGTGCCTTCCTGCTCGTCGGGAACCCTTATGTCGATCATGTCAGAAGCCAACGAGCCGGTCGATTTCGGCGCGGATGTCGGCGACCGAGGGCAGCGCCCATTCCATCAGGCTGGGGTGATGCGGGCTCGGGATGTCGGGCATCGTCACACGGGCCACCGGAGCATCGAGGTCGAGAAAGGCTTCGTCGGCGACGACCGCCGCAATCTCGGCGCCAAATCCGCCGGTGCGCAAATCCTCGTGAACGATCAGGCAACGGCGAGTCCGCCGTACGCTGTCGAGCACCATGTCGCGGTCCCACGGATTTAATGTGCGCAGGTCGATCACGTCGGCGCTCTGGCCCTCGGCCGCCGCCTCGCAACGCGGCACCATCGCGCCCCACGTGACGATGGTGATCTTGTCACCCTCGCGCGTCTTTTTCGCCCTCCCGAAGTCGAGAACGTAATCGTCGCCCGGCCAGGGCCGCCGCGCCCAAGCATCGTCGAGCATCGCGCGATGCTCGAAGAACAGCACCGGGTCGTGCCCGCGAAGCGCCATCCGGAGCAGTCCGACCGCGTCCTCGGCGTTCGAAGGCACCGCGACCTTCCACCCGGGATTATGGACGAACTCGACCTCGTTGGTCATCGAATGCCAGGGGTCGCCGCACTTGAAGAAGCCGCCGGGGACTCGCAGCACCATAGGAGCTGCAAAGCGGTTGGCGGTGCGCCAGCGCATCGTCCCGCAATCGTGGATCTGCTCGCTCGCCGGCTCGGCATATTTGCGGAACTGGATCTCCGGCACCGGCAGTAGCCCTGCGAGGGCCATGCCGACCGCGCGGCCGACAATCCCCTCCTCGTTCAATGAGGTGTCGAACACGCGGTCCTTGCCGAACTTCTGCTGCATCCCCAGAGTCACCGCATGGACGCCGCCCTTGGGGCCGACGTCCTCGCCGAACACCAGCATCCTCGGATTGGCGGAAAGCTCCTGCTCGAGCACGCGGCGGATCGCGGTCACCATGTTGATCCGCTGGCCCTTGCCTTCAGGCTCTTCGGTCGTCCCGTCGAGCGGAAGCCCGGCGCCGCCGCCGACCTCGCTCGGCGTGCCTTCGAAAAAGACGTTGGCGGTCACCCGCTCGGGCGGCGCGACCCCGCGGTTCTCGGCCTCGGCCCGCGCAGCTTCCACTTGCCATTCGACCTCGCGCTCGAGCGTCGACCATTGGTCGTCGCCGATCTGGAGCGCGGCGCAATGCGCTTTGAGCCTGGGCAGCGGATCGCGCGCCCATTCGGCGGCGATCTCGCTTTCGCTCTTGTAGGTCTGGGTGTCCTGGAAGCTATGGCCTTCGAGGCGTGGGACCGTCACTCGAAGCAAGGCCGGCGCGCGCCGGCTCCGGACATGCCGCACGGCCTCGCTCACCAGCCGCGCCGCTTCTTCCGGCTCGGTGCCGTCGCCGTTGAAGATGGTGAGGCCGCTGAAGCTCGCCAGATTAGCCGCGATGTCTCCGCCAGGAGTCTGGTAGTCGCCAGTGACCGAGATCCCGTAGCCATTGTCCTCGATGTAGATGAGCAATGGCAATTGTTGCGTCGTTGCAATTGTTAGCGCGGACCAAAATCCTCCCGTGGCGCAGCTCGCGTCGCCACCCAGGACTACCGCGATCGCGTCGTCCGGTCCCTCGTCCAGCAGCTTCGTCTTGTAGGCGATGGCCTGCGCCCAGCCCGCCGCCGGCGTATATTGCGCCCCGACCCCACCGCACATCGGCAGCGCGTGCGCTCCGCCGGGATTGGGGAAATTGAACACGACGCCGATGTCGCGGCCGTCGCTATAGCCGCCGGCCAACCCCATGCCCGAGCCGAGCGCGTCGGCCAGCGGGACCCCGAGCGCGAGCAGCATCGGCCGCGAGCGATAATAGCCGCAGGCCGCGTCGCCATCCTTCAGCTGAAGCCCGAGTAGTACCTGAGCGAGGTCGTGTCCGCGGGCCGAAAATTGGTAGAGCACCTTCTTGGCCGGGACGAGCTCTTCCTCCTCGATCCGGTCCATTTCGCGGCTGGTGAGGACCAGTCTCGCAACCTCGCGCCAGTCGACCGTTGCCGATACTTTGCCCGGGTCGCGTTCGGCCATGGTCAGCGATCCAGCGCCTCGACCACGGCGGCCGTAAATCGCCCGAGGTCGCGGTCCGCCATTCCGACCACGTTGAAGCGACCGCTGTCGGCCATGTAGATCGCATGTTCGCTGCGCAGCCGCAGCACCTGCTCTTTGCTCAGCGGCAGGAGCGAGAACATGCCATATTGGCGGCCGATGAAGGCGAGTCTTGGGTCGGCAGCGGCGATCACCTTGCGGACCGCATTGATCCGCTCCCGAATCGCGTCGAGCTCGACCAGCCAGCGGGCGCGAAGTTCGGGGTCATCCAGAACGATACGCACGGTCGCGGCGCCATGGTCGGGCGGCATCGACCACATCTCGCGCGCATTCTGGAGCGTGTGGATCATCGCCGTCTTGGTGGTGTCCTTCGACCCGCTCTTGATCCACAGCGATCCCACGCGGTCGCGGTAGCAGCTGAAATTCTTGTCGCAGCTCTGCGCGACGATCGCTTCCTCGGACGCTTCGAGAATGGTGCGCAGCCCGGCTGCATCCTCCTCGAGGCCGCGGCCAAGCCCCTGGTAGGCGATGTCGATCAGCGGGATCAGCCCGCGCTCCGCCACAAGCCTGGCAACTTCGGCCCATTGATCGGAGTCGAGGTCGGCTCCGGTCGGGTTGTGGCAGCAGCCGTGCAGGAGCACGATGTCGCCGGCTTCCGCCTCCCGAAGGGCGTCGGTCATCGCGTCGAAGCGGAGCGCCGCCTGGCCGCGCTCATAGTAAGGATATTCCTCGATACTGAGGCCAACCCCGTGGATGATCGGAGCATGGTTGGGCCAGGTCGGGGTGCCCATCAGGACCCGCGCCGCCGGATTGATCTCGGCGAGCAGCTGGAAGCCGAGGCGGAGCGCGCCGCACCCCCCCGGAGTCTGGACCCCGTCGACCCGCGGGTCGGAGGCGAGCTCGCCGAGCAGGACCTGTCCAATCAGCTCGGCGAAGCGCTTGTCTCCGCGCCCGCCGAGATAGGCCTTGGTCTCCTGGGTAACGAGCAGGCGCTGCTCGGCTTCCTTGGTGACCTTGAGGATCGGGGTCCGGCCCTCGCTGTCGCGGAACACGCCGACTCCGACGTCGATCTTGTCCTCGCGCGGATCGGCCTCGGCCATGGCGATGAGGGCGAGCAAAGCATCCGGCTCGACATCGGGAAGGTCGGCGAGGCCGCGGGCCCTGGTCACATTCAACATGGCCGGGGAATTAGCCACTTCACGCGTCATAATCCACCGCGACTCCCTCACCGAGCGGAACCGACTGGCAGGTCAGGACATAGCCGGCGTCCACCTCTTCCTGGGTCAGGCCGTAATGCACCGCCATCTCGACCTTGCCCTTGGTCACCTTGGCCCGGCAGGTCGCGCACACTCCGGCCTTGCACGCGAAGGGCGCCGGCAGCCCGGCCTCGCGCGCGCTTTCGAGGATGCTTTCGCCATTGAACTCGACCTTGCGCGTTCGCCCGTCGAGCGTGACCGAAAGCGCAAGACCCTTGGCCTCGGCCTGCGCCGCCTGAAGTGCCGCCGCCATCGCCGCCGAGGGCCGGCCCGCGGTGAACCGCTCGATGTGGATCCGTGCGCTATCGACCCCGCGATCGACCAGCACCGCCTCGGCGGCGTCCATCATCGGACCGGGCCCGCAGATGAACCAGTGCGCGACCGCGGCCGGATCGCCGACCAGACGGTCGACGGCGTCAGCGCAGGTGTCACGGTCGAGCATGCCGTTGAACAGCTCGATGTCCTGTTCCTCGTCGGACAGGAAATGATAGAGCTCGAAGCGGTCGAGATAGCGGTCTTTCAGCGCCGCCAGCGCCTCGAGGAAGATCACCGAGCTGCTGTCGCGATTGCCGTAGAAGAGGGTGAAGCGACTGTCGGGTTCGGTCGAAAGCGCGGTCCGGATCAGCGAGATGATCGGCGTGATTCCGGATCCGCCCGCGAACCCAACATAATGGTTCGCCGCCGAGGAATTGAATTCGACGGTGAAGCTTCCGTGCGGCGGCATCACCGCGATGCGCTCGCCGGGCTTGAGCTCCTCGGCCGCCCAATTGGAAAACAGGCCCCCGGCGATCCGCTTGACCGTTACCATCACGTCGTTGTCGGCCGGTGCGGTGCATAGCGAGTAATTGCGGCGCACCTCTTCGCCATCGATGACCGACATCAGGGTGAGGTGCTGGCCGGCCCTGAACCGGAACGCGTCGGCAAGCTCGGGCGGGACATGGAAGCGGATCGACACCGCCTCGTCGGTTTCCGGCACGATTTCGGCGATTTCGAGCGCGTGAAAATGCTCGGCCATCAGCCCACAAGCCTCACCAGACAGCATCCGGGTAAGTGCGGGGCAGGAACTGCATCACCGCGAGCAGATGGCCGAGATGCTCGCTGTGGTGCCCGCGCCGCCCGCCGAGGATTGGCCGCTGGTCGGGCGGGAGCGCCAGCCGCGCCTCCTTCAGAACCGCCTCGATCGCCTCATAATATTCGGTCTCGAAAGTGCGCGGGTCGGGGACCGTCTGCCGGGCAATCATTTCCTCCAGGCAATCGTCGACCTCGAACAGCTCGGGCACGAAGCGCCAGCACCAGTCGAGCCCGCCTGCCATGCGCCGAGCGCTCTCCTCGGTCCCGTCGCCCAGCCGGATGGTCCAGTCGCTTGCCAGCTCGCGGTGGTAGGCGACTTCCTTCACCGCCTTGATCGCGAATTCGCGAAGGAATTTGTCGGGGCTTTCGGCGAGCTCGCGGTAGAGCAGATGCTGCCAGGTCGAAAACAGGAGCTGGCGGGCGATGGTCCGGGCGAAGTCGCCATTGGGCTGCTCGACCAGCAGGCAATTCTTGAAGTCGAGGACGTCGCGATGGAAGGCGAGGTCATCGGCATCGCCATTGTTGGCGTGGGCGAGCAAATGGGTCGCCTGCCCGATCAGGTCGAGCGCCAGGTTGGTGAGGCTGAGGTCGACTTCGAGCGCGGGGGCATGGCCGCACCATTCGCCAAGGCGCTGGCCAAGGATCAGCGAATCGTCACCGAGCCGGACCAGATAGCTGAAATAGGCATCCTCGAGCGGGTCGTTTCCGGCTTCCGCTTCCTCGTCGAACGCGCCTTTGCCCGACGCCGTTTTGGCCTCGTCCAGCACGTCTTTCTCATAGGACGGGAGCGAGGGCATCAGATGTGCTTCACCTCGTCCGGGATGTCGTAGAAGGTTGGGTGGCGATAGACCTTGTCGGCCGCGGGTTCGAACAATTCGCCGCTGTCATCGGGGTCCGAGGCGACGATGTCGGTCGATTTGACCACCCACAACGACACGCCTTCCATCCGCCGCGTATAAGTGTCGCGGGCGTGGGCGAGCGCCAGCTTGGGGTCGGGCGCGTGAACGCTTCCGACATGGCGATGGCTGAGCCCGCCCTTGGCGCGGACGAACACTTCCCACAGCGGCCAGTCGTGACCTTCGCTCATTCCTTCCCCGCTCAGGCAGCTTTGGCGCGGACGGAGCGCTTTGCCTCATAGGCGGCCGCCGCATCGCGAACCCAGGCGCCGTCGTCCCACGCCTCGCGCCGCGCTTTCATCCGTTCCTTGGCAACCGGGCCTTCGCCGCGGACCACCGCGTAGAATTCGTCCCAGTCGACCTCGCCGAAGTCGTACCCGCCCTTCTTCTTGTTCCATTTGAGGTCCGGATCGGGGACGGTGAGTCCCAGGAACTCGGCCTGGGGCACGGTGATGTCGACAAACTTCTGGCGGAGTTCGTCATTGGTCTCGCGCTTGATCCGCCAGCGCATCGACTGGGCGGTGTTGGGCGAATTTTCGTCGGGCGGGCCGAACATCATCAGGCTCGGCCACCACCAGCGGTTGAGCGCGTCCTGGGCCATACGCTTCTGCTGCGGAGTGCCGTTCGCAAGCGCGATCATGATCTCATAGCCCTGGCGCTGGTGGAAGCTTTCCTCCTTGCAAATGCGGACCATCGCCCGGGCATAAGGGCCGTAGCTGGTGCGCTGCAGCGGCACCTGGTTCATGATCGCGGCGCCGTCGACCAGCCAGCCGATCGCGCCGATGTCGGCCCAGGTCAGCGTCGGATAGTTGAAGATGGTCGAATATTTGGCTTTTCCGGAGTGGAGCGCCTCGACCATCGACTCTCGGCTCGTCCCCAACGTCTCCGCCGCGCAATAGAGGTAAAGCCCGTGGCCGGCCTCGTCCTGGACCTTGGCGAGCAGGATCGCCTTGCGGCGCAGCGAGGGCGCGCGGCTGATCCAATTGCCCTCGGGCAACATGCCGACGATCTCGCTGTGCGCATGCTGGCTGATCTGCCGCGTGAGCGTCCGGCGATAGGCCTCGGGCATCCAATCCTTGGGCTCGATGAACTCGTCCGCCGCGACCCGCGCCTCGAACGCATCGAGCAGCTCGGGGTCCTCAAGATTCTCGATCTTGGCGGTCTTCTGCAATTCGGTCGTGTACATGGGTCTTGCTCTAGTCGCTGGAGCTTGAACGTTCAAACATCGACCACGGTACCGCCGATCGTGCGCGAATAGCCGGTGAATTCGGCGACGTCGCGGCCATCGTCAGTCTTGACCGAAACCCGGGTCACGCCGGCTCGCCCTTCTCGCGCTACCTCCCACGCCTCGGCCACCAGCGTCTCGCCTTCCTCCGCCTTGCCGAGGAACACGATCGAGGCCTGCGCCGCGACGCTGGCGTGGTTGGAGCCGTTGCAGACATAGGCAAAGGCGCTGTCGGCAAGGGCGAAGATCATCCCCCCGTGCGCGATTCCATGGCCGTTGAGCATGTCGGGGCGTACGACCATCGACACGCGGGCATAGTCCTCGCGCACTTCCTCGATCTTGAGGTCCCACGCCGGTCCGGTGCCTTCGGCGGCGAGCATCGCCTTGGCGACTTTCGCGGCGAGTAAGTTTGCGTCCACGCCCCCTCCTTGGCAAAGCGGGGCATGGCTTACGAGAGCATCGACTTCAAGGCCGACGGGCCGATCGCCCGGATCACGTTCAATCGGCCCGACCGCCTCAACTGCTTCACCGCGGAAATGCATGTCGAGCTTCGCGATGCGCTCGCCGATGTCGGCGAGGCGCGGGTTGTGGTGCTGACCGGAGCCGGCCGCGGCTTTTGCGCCGGCCAGGACCTCGGCGAGCGGACAGTGGCGGCCGATGAGCACCCGGTCGACCTCGGGACAACCGTCGAGGCCTGCTGGAACCCGCTGATCCGGACCCTGACCTCGCTCCCCCAGCCGGTCATCGCACGGGTCAATGGAGTGGCGGCCGGAGCCGGAGCCAATATCGCGCTCGCCTGCGACATGGTCGTCGCCGCAAAATCGGCCAAGTTCATCCAAAGCTTCTCGGCGATTGGGCTGATTCCCGACAGCGGTGGCAGCTGGCACCTGCCGCGCCTCGCCGGCCAGGCCCGGGCGCTGGGCCTCGCTCTGACAGGAGAGCCGCTGCCGGCCGAGAAAGCCGCCGAATGGGGCCTGATCTGGAAGGCCGTCGACGACGACGCACTCGATGCGGAAGTCGATGCGCTTGCGAACAAGCTCGCCGCGCTTCCGCCGCTCGGGCTCGCCGCGACCAAGCAATTGATCCGCTCGACCTGGAGCCGAAGCCTCGACGAGGAGCTTGGAGTCCAGGCTGGCGAGATGCGGCGCCTCGGCTATACCGAAGACTATCGCGAGGGAGTCGCCGCCTTCCTCGAAAAGCGCCCGCCGACCTTCACCGGCCGCTGAGGCGATGAAGGCCCGTCAACCGCTCCACCGCCGGCTCGCTAGTTCGTTGCGAGAGAGGGATTGGACCGGGGTCGTAATCGAGGTGCTGATCGTCGTCGTCGGTGTTTTTCTCGGCCTGCAAGCCGCCAATTGGAATCAAGCACGGCAGGACCGCGACGAGGAGCAGCGCTACTACGCCCAGATTGTCGTCGACCTACGCCGCGACCTGCAGAGCCTGGAGCTGGCCGAACAACGATCGCACAGGCACGATCGAGCGGCCGAGAACGTGCTGGCCGCCCTTGCAAGCCCCAGTCCCACAAATTCCTTGCCGGCTGGAATAGCCAAGGAAGTTCACTTGGCGGGGTTCATTTATCTGCCCACCGCCAGCCGCCGAACCTATGATGAGCTGATCAGCACCGGCAATCTCGGACTGCTTCAAAATGGCGCCGCCAAGGACTCGATCGCAGCTTATTACGAAGCCTTCGCGGAATCGCGGCAATGGGACGGCCTGCTTCGCCAGCAACAGTCCGATTATTGGTCGGCCACGGCGGGAATCGTCCCGCGAAAGGTGCTTCAATCCACCTTTGCCAGCGCGAACGTGCAGTTGAGACCTGCCGAAACTCAGGCAATTTTGTCGCGGGCGCGCTCGACCCCCAGGCTCGAAGCCCAGTTGATCGGGATGGCCGCGCATCAAGCGCGGGTCCGGCGGGATTCGATCGACCTGCAGCGCCGGGCGAACGCACTGATCGAAAAGCTCGAGCCGCTGGCGCGCTAGCGGTACTTCTTCATCTCGAGCCGGGCGATGGCGCGGCGGTGCACCTCGTCGGGTCCATCCGCGAGTCGCAGCGTGCGGATCTGGGCATAATTGCGCGCCAGGCCGACATCGTCGCTGACCCCCGCCGCGCCGAACGCCTGGATGGCATCGTCGATGATCTTCAATGCCATGATCGGCGCGGCAACCTTGATCATCGCGATCTCGCCCTGCGCGGCCTTGTTTCCGGCCTTGTCCATCATGTCGGCTGCCTTGAGGCACAGCAGCCGCGTCATCTCGATGTCAATCCGGGCGTTGGCGATCCTTTCCTCCCACACGCCCTGCTCGGCCAGGGTCTTGCCGAAGGCGGTGCGGCTCATCAGCCGCTTCACCATCGCCTCGAGCGTTTCCTCGGCCGCGCCGATGGTGCGCATGCAATGGTGGATCCGGCCAGGCCCCAGGCGCCCCTGCGCGATCTCGAACCCACGGCCCTCGCCGAGGAGCATTGCCGAGCCAGGAACGCGCACGTCCTTGAGGCTGATCTCCATGTGCCCGTGAGGCGCGTCGTCATAGCCGAACACCGGGAGGTGGCGCTCGATGGTCACTCCGGGCGTGTCGAGCGGCACCAGGATCATCGACTGCTGCTTGTGGGTTTCGGCCTTGGGATCGGTCTTGCCCATCAGGATGGCGATCTTGCAGCGCGGATCGCCGGCCCCGCTCGACCACCATTTCCGCCCGTTGATGACATAGCCGTTGCCTGAGGCCTCGATCCGGCATTGGATGTTGGTGGCATCGGACGACGCCACGTCGGGCTCGGTCATCAGGAAGGCCGAGCGGATCTCGCCCTCCATCAACGGCTTGAGCCATTCGTCTTTCTGCTCGCGGGTCCCGTAGCGGTGGAGCACCTCCATATTGCCGGTGTCGGGCGCCGAGCAGTTGAACGCCTCCGCCGACCACAACAGCCGCCCCATCTCCTCGGCGCAAAAGGCATATTGGAGGTTCGAGAGACCGGGCCCGTCGAACGTGAAGCTGTCGTCGACATGCGCTGCGCCGTGGCTCGGCGGCATGAACAGGTTCCACAGGCCCTTCGCGCGCGCCTTGTCCTTGAGCTCCTCGAGAACTGGCAGGACCTTCCACCGTTCGCCCTCGCGCTGCTGCGCCTCATAGTCGGCGACCCGCGGGCGAACCTCGGCGTCCATGAACGCGCGGACCTTGTCGCGCCACTCGGTCTCGGTCGGGGCGAGGGTGAAATCCATGTTGGCGCGGCTATCACAGCCGCGGGGCCGCCGCTATGGGGAGGCGATGGGCGCAAGGCTGAAAGACAAGGTCGCGATCGTCACCGGCGCAGCGTCGGGGATCGGCAAGGCCAGCGTCGCTTTGTTCCGCGGTGAAGGCGCGACGGTGGTCGGCGCCGACATCGGCGAGGGCGCGGACGAGCAAGCCGACGCCGGCGACGAAACGACGGTGCGCGGCCTCGTCGAGCAAGTGATTCGAGAGCACGGCCGGCTCGACATTTTCTTCGCCAACGCCGGAGTCTCGGGCGGCATGGCGACGCTGTCCGAACAGACGGAAGCGGACTGGGCCGAGATCCTTCGGATCAACCTCATCGGCTGCGCGCTGGCGATCAAATATGCCGCGCCCGCGATGGCCCCGAATGATCCTGGCGGCGGTTCGATCATCTGCACCGCGAGCGTCGCTGGCTTGCGCTCGGGCGCTGGCGGAGCGGCCTATTCGGCGTCCAAGGCCGGAGTCATCAACCTCGTCCAGAACGCTTGCCAGCAGCTCGCCGGGTCGGGGATCCGGGTCAACGCCATCTGCCCCGGCCTGATCGAGACCGGCATGACCGAGGCGATGTACGAAGCGGCGCGCGAGCGCGGCCAGGCGCACCGGATCGGCGAACTCAATCCGCTACGCCGCGGCGGCCTGCCGATCGAGATCGCCCACGCGGCCCTGTTCCTCGCCTCGGACGAATCCTCCTACGTCAACGGCCACGCTTTGGTCGTCGATGGCGGCCTGACGTCGAGCATCCCAACAGCGCGCAACTTCGGCTTTAAGATGCTCTGACCGGAGCGTTTCGGCCCGTACTTTAATGTCCGCTTTCGACCCAAAGAGGAGGTTAGCGCACGGCCCTATGGATTTCGGGCAGCATCTCCGCCGTGACCTTTGCCTCGACTGCCGGAAGCGACTGCTTCCCGCGCTCCCCGTTCGCATCGATGTCGTGGATCAACGCCTTCATCTCGGCGATCTCCCTAACCTGGCTCGTGATGATTTTGTCGGCGAGTTCGCGTACACGAGGGTCGCTGATGCTCGCCTTGCGGGCGTTGTTGATGGCGATCGAATGGTGCGGGATCATTGCCTTCATGAAGGTGGTGTCACCGACAAGCGCTTGGCTCCTGTTGGTCGCGAGTAATGCGACGGAAACCACAGCGGCGACTGCCACAATGGCAACCTTGGTGCCTTGACCTTCATACATCTTCCACATGAAGCCCAGCATCACCATCGTCATGATCGCTCCCATGATCAGGGCGGAGAGCAACCGGTTGAGACTGAACATCGCGTGGTCGGCCGAGTATACGAGTTGATACATTAGGAAGAACATGATCGCGGTTGAGGCCGCGATCATCGCAGCGAAGCGACCCCAACCCATCTTCATCATATGTTTCTGGTGTTGCTGCACGGCTAGTCTCCTATAACTGACGAGAGACTAACTTACCGGTGGGGACGCGGGTTTCACCGCTCCCAAAACCTCCGCTTTCCACCCGTTGCCGACATTCAGAAGAGCGGTCATAATTTCTCCCTCAGCAACGCGATTACGGGAAAATTTATGTCCAGCATCTCCGGAGCCGTTTACGATCCGCCACGAGAAGGTTTGCCAATACTCGCTGTAGTTTTCGGAGCTGACGGAGATGTGCTGATTGCCCGCTGCATGGATAGTCGCGAGGAAGCCGAAACCCTTCTTGCTCAAGTTCAAAGCAAGATTGAAGCTCAGATCGATCAGGCTGGCGGCGGTGGGTAGCGACTTGACGTTATGTCCGCTTTCTACTGCGGACGTGGGGGGGTAGGTTTTGTGTGCCGGCCACAGCGGGAGCACCCGTCGCGCTATTCGGCCACCATCTCGCCCGATCCACCGATCTCGGCTGGCAGATCCCGAAACTTCGGAAGTCCGTCCTTCATCGGCAGCACTGCTTCCGAGTAATTGAGGTGCGCTTTGGGTTCGAAGCGGACCGTCGGCAGCACAGCCGCACGCACGTCGACTACGCCGAGGTGCGGGTGGTCAATCATCAAGTGGCCGCCACATCTCGTGCAATATTTGCGGTCACTGGTTCCCACTTTGTTGAAGCCGCCGAGAACGTCGGCGCCCCTCGTGACACTCACTTGCGCGGTCGGCCAGATTGTGAAAGCGACAAGCGGCGCGCCGGAGTAAGTGCGGCATGACTTGCAGTGGCAATAGCCCATGTCGAGCGGCTCACCATCGACGGCGATCTCAACGGCGCCGCAAAAGCACTTTCCTCTGTGGGGATCCGACACCTCAGCGCTCCTTTTTCTTGAGCCGTGCATGATAGGTGGAAGGATCGCCTGAGCAATGTCCACTTTCCACCCAAAGCAAACGGTGGACCTCAATCATTTGCGACCAGCTCGGCGAACTTCCCAAGATCGATATTGCCGCCCGAGACGACGCAGACGACCGGCCCGTCCACGTCTTCGGCAAGCGCGGCAGCAAGCGACAGCGCGCCCGCTCCTTCCGCGATGGTCCGCGTCGTCTCGGCGATCCGCCGCATCGCCTCGCGAGTCTGGTCGAGGGTCACGGTGATCGCCCCGTCGGTCACGGGGCGCATCCGCTGCCACATCCGCTCGGTGACGCTCTTGCCTCCCGCCCCGTCAACGAACGAGGCCTGCCAGTCGGTGAACTTGCGCGGGCCGCCCTCGGCCAGTGAAAAGGCATAAGGCGCCGCGGTCTCCGGCTCCGCGCCGAGCACCTTCGCTTCGGGCCTGAGCGCCTTGATCGCGCTGCCCACCCCGCTGATCAGCCCGCCGCCGCCGATGGCGCAGATGACCGTCCGCACGTCCGGGCAATCCTCGAGGATTTCGAGCCCCATCGTTGCGTGACCGGCGATGAATTGATGATTGTCGAACGGGTGGACGAAGGTTCCGTCCATGCCTTCGAACGCATGCGCCTCGCACGCGACCCAGGCGTCGTCGTAGGATACCGGCACGATCTCGGCCCCGAGTGTGCGCATACGGTCGAGCTTGGTCTGGGGAGCGGTCTCAATCGCCACCACCGTGCACGGGATTCCGAACGCCCGCGCGGCATGGGCCACGCCCTGCCCGGCATTGCCTGCGCTGACCGTCCACACGCCGCGTGCCCGGTCCTCGTCCGACAGGCTCGCGACCGCATTGGCGGCGCCGCGGATCTTGTAGGCGTTGGTCGGCTGGAGGTTCTCGAGCTTGAGGAAGATGGTTTCGTTGAACCTCACCAACGGCGTTCGCAGTACCGTCCCCGCGATCCGCTCGCGCGCCGCCTCGATGTCGAAAATTTCGATCGGACGGACCGGATCGACCATCACCCTCTCCTGCTAACCGCCAACTTGTTCTAGGGAGCCTGCATGAAGACTCTCAACCTTTTAAATTACGAGCGCGACCGCTGGGTCGCCGGCGACGGGACGCTCGCGGACCTCACCTCGGCGATCGACGGCTCGGTCGTCGCCCGGACCGGATCGGGCGGCCTCGATTTCGCCGCGATGCTTCGGCACGCCCGCGAGGTCGGCGGGCCAGCGCTGCGTCGGATGACCTTCCACGAGCGCGCTCGGATGCTCAAGGGCCTCGGCCTGGCGGTCATGGAGCGGAAGGAAGAGCTGTACGAGCTCAACTATGCGACCGGCGCGACCCGCAAGGACGGCTGGATCGACATCGAGGGCGGCGCGCTCACCCTCCTCTCCTTCTCGTCCAAGGGCCGCCGCGAGCTTCCCGACGCACACGTCCTATTGGATGGCCAGCTCGAGCAACTCGGCAAGTCGGGCCAGTTCGTCGGCCAGCACATCTACACCCCGCTGCAGGGCGCGGCGGTGCACATCAACGCGTTCAACTTCCCGGTCTGGGGGATGCTCGAGAAGCTCGGCCCGACCTTGCTCGCGGGCATGCCGGCGATCGTGAAGCCGGCCAGCGCCACCGCCTTCCTCACCGAAGCGGCGTTCAAGATCATGATCGACACCGGGCTGGTGCCCGAGGGCGCGCTGCAGCTGATCGTCGGCGGGGTCGGCGACCTGTTCGACCATCTCGGCGGGCAGGACGCGGTCAGCTTCACCGGCTCGGCCGCGACCGCGGCGAAGCTCAAGAACCATCCGACCGTGCTCCGCGAAAGCGTCCGTTTCGTCGCCGAGCAGGACAGCCTCAACGCCTCCGTGCTTGGCCCCGATGCCGGGCCCGGGACGCCCGAGTTCGACCTGTTCGTGCGTGAGGTGGTCAACGAGATGACCGCCAAGGCCGGGCAGAAATGCACTGCCATCCGCCGGGCGCTCGCGCCCATCGCGCATCTCGACGCGGTGGAGGCGGCAATCCGCGACCGGCTCGCCGGAACCACGGTCGGCGACCCGCGCGAAGAAACCAGCCGCATGGGGGCGCTCGTCAGTCTCTCGCAGCGCGACGACGTTCGCAAGCAGATCCGCAAGATCGTCGAATCCGGCGCTCGGGTCGTGGCCGGCGACCCCGACGCGGCAGTCGGCCCCGAGGGCGGCGCCTTCATGCAGCCGATCCTGCTGCGCACCGACGACCCGTGGAGCTCGAGCGCGGTCCACGACGTCGAGGCGTTCGGGCCGGTCAGCACGGTCATGCCCTACAAGGACATCGCCGACGCAATTGCTCTCGCCAACCGCGGAATGGGCAGCCTGGCCTTGTCGCTCTTCACTTATTCGCCCGACGCCGCGCGTGAGTTCATCCAGGGCGCAGCGGCCTTCCACGGCCGGATGCTGGTCCTCAACCGCGACACCGCCAAGGAGAATACCGGCCACGGCTCGCCGCTTCCCGTCCTGGTCCACGGCGGGCCCGGTCGTGCTGGCGGGTCCGAGGAAATGGGCGGCATCCGCGGGGTCAAACATTACATGCAGCGCACCGCGATCCAGTCGACCCCGGCGATGATCGCCGCGATCAGCGAGCAATATATTCCCGGCGGCCCGAAGGCGTTCAAGGACGGCCACCCGTTCCGCAAGCGGATGAGCGAACTCGAGATCGGCGACACGCTCAAGACCGCGAGCCGCACCGTCACGATCGAGGACATCGAGCATTTCGCCGACTTCACCGGCGACAAATTCTACGCCCATATGGACGAGGAAGCGGCCAAGGCCTCGCCGATCTTCGAGGGCCGCGTCGCCCACGGCTATCTGATCCTGAGCTTCGCCGCGGGCCTGTTCGTCGATCCCGATCCTGGGCCCGGTGCTCGCCAACACCGGCCTCGAGAACCTCCGCTTCCTGACCCCGCTCTATCCCGGCGATTCGATGCGCGTGGAGCTCAGCGTCCGCTCCAAGAGCCTCAAGAGCGAGGACACCGGCGTCGTGCGCTGGGCGGTCGAGATTTTCAACCAGGAGGACGAGCTGGTCGCGACCTACGACCTGTTGACGGAGAATGTGCCCTAGCTCGTTCGTTGATGCGCATATCCCCCCAGGCAGGAGTGCGTATCATGAAGATCATCGACGTCATGACCCCCAACATCGAAACGGTCAGCCCCGACCAAACCGCGCGCGATGCGGCCACCTTCATGCTCCGCGCCGAAGCCGGGTCGATCCCGGTGTGCGAGGGCGACCGGGTCATCGGCATGATCACAGACCGCGACATCGCGGTGCGCGGCGTGGCCGAGGGCCTGGGACCGGAAACACCGGTCCGCGAGCTTATGACCGACGGGATCATCTGCGCGCACGAGGATGACGATGTCGAGGATGTCGCGCGGCGGATGAGCGACGAGCAGGTGCGGCGCCTGCCGGTGCTCGATTCCAACGAGCGGCTGATCGGGATCGTGAGCCTTGGCGATCTAGCCCGCGATACCACCGGCGAAACCGCGCACGAGGCGCTCGAAGGGGTCAGCCAGCCGGGCGGCGACCACGAGCAATAGTCGGCTAGGCTTTACCTAGCCCGTTGATCGCTTCGTCGACCAGCCGCGCGTCAGCTGCGGGATCGCCGCGCTCGGCGATGAGCTTGGCCGCGGCTCGGGTTGCCGCCTGGGCGGCGACGCTGCGCAGCTGATCGACCGCTCCGCGCTCCTCGGCGGCGATCTTGTCCTCGGCCATGCGCTTGCGGCGCTCGACCAGCGCGGCGGCGTCCTTTTCGGCCTTGGCGACGATCTCGTCGGCCTCGCGGGCGGCGCGGTCGAGCATCGCCTTGCGTTCCCTGTCCAGGCCCTTGGCCTTGGCTTCGTATTCGGCCCGGAGCGCCTCGGCCTGCTCGCGAAGCTCCTCCGCCTCGGCGAGCTGCTTGCGGATCTGGTCGATCTTGTCGTCGAGCGCGGCGCCGATCGCCTTGTGGACCTTGGCCCATCCGAACATGATCGCGAGCACCGCGATCATCGCCAGCGCGACCCAGCCGGTCGGGTCGAGGAGCAGCGCGGTCGGCTCGACGTGCGCGGCCTCGCCGGCGTGCTCGGCAGCACCCTCGGGGGCCGCGGCGATGATCAGGTTAAGCATCGGCCATCTCCGCCTTCACGGCGCGGGCCGCGTCGGTCTTGCTGACCGCGATCCCGGCGACCTTGCCGGTGATGTCCGCGGCGA
This sequence comes from uncultured Alphaproteobacteria bacterium, assembly GCA_963722545.1. Classification (GTDB taxonomy): domain Bacteria; phylum Pseudomonadota; class Alphaproteobacteria; order Sphingomonadales; family Sphingomonadaceae; genus Sphingomicrobium. The sequence goes on along the minus strand of CAVRMK010000004.1, from coordinate 1,035,990 downwards.
GCTCGGCGGCCAGGGCCTCGATCTCGCCAGCCGCGGCCGAGCGAGCCTCGCGGATCTTCGCTTCGGCCTTTTCGATCTTGGCCGAGATCGAAGCGTCGGCCTTGGCCAGCTTCTTCTCGGTCGCGCGGGCGCTTTCGTCCTTGGCCTGAGCGGTCACCCGCGCAGCCTCCGCGCGGCTGGCGTCCATCCGCTCGCGATATTCCGCCTCGCTCTGGTCCGCGGCCGCGCGAGCCGCTTCGGCTGCGGCGAGGTCGTCGGCGATCTTCTTCTCGCGCAGTTCCACCGTCGACTGGATCTTCGGCAGCATCGCCTTCCCGATCCCGAAATAGATCAGGCCGAGCACCAGAAGCAGCCAGAAGAACTGGCTGAGCGCGACCTCGGCGAGCTGGTTGAGTTGAGGCATTGCAGTCCCCGTGGATGCGGCGGCGAGCCCTTTGGCTCGCCGCGCACGTCATGCCGATTAGACGGCGTAGAGGATGATCATCGCCACGGCGAAGGCGATCAGGCCGAGCAGTTCGGCGGCAGCGAAGCCGATGAACAAACGCCCTTGCTGACCATCCGCGGCCGCCGGGTTCCTGAGCGCGCCCTGGAGGAACGAGCCGAACACGGTGCCGACGCCGGCGGCGGCGGCGCCCACTCCGATGGCGGCGAGACCGGCACCGATGACCTTGGCAGCTTCGAGATCCATGTTGATAACTCCTTGGTGTAAAGTCTTGTTAGTGAAGGTTTTCCGCATCGTTGATGTACAACGACGTGAGAAGCGCGAAGACATAGGCCTGGATCGCGGCGACCAGCAGCTCGAGCGCGCTCACGCCGGCGATGAAGACGAATGACAGGATGGAGATGCCGATCGACATCGCGCTCATGCCCTGGATGCCCTGAATGATGAAGTAAGCGAACACCTTGATCAGGATGTGACCCGCGATCATCGCGACGAACAGTCGCAGCGCCAGGCTGAAGGGGCGGACGAGAAAGCTCAAAAGCTCAACGATGAAGATGAAGGGTATCATCGGCCATGGCGTGCCGTGCGGCACGAACAGGCTGAAAAAATGCAGCCCGTGCTTCCAGAAGCCCACGATGAGTACGATCGAAAAGCTGATGATCGCCATCACGCCGGTCACGGTGAACTGGCTGGTGACCGTGAACGGATGAATGCCGGGGATGATGCCGAACGGCATCAGTCCCAATAGATTGGCGAACAGGATGAACATGAAGATGGTGAAGACCCAGGGCACATATTTGCGTCCCTCGGGCCCAACGTTGGTGTCGAGCATGTTGTTGATGAAGCCGGTGACGCCCTCGACCGCCATCTGCCAGCGGCCAGGCACCAGCTGGCGCTTCATCCCGCCGAGCATGAAAAACCAGATACAGCCGAGGACGATCAGCATCCACAGCGCACTATTGGTGAAGGTGAAGGGACTCCCCGGTACCGCAGGACCGATCAACGGATCGATCTGGAACTGGTGCATCGGGTCGATCTTGGTTTCGGCCGCCACTTGTCTTCAGTCTCCGTTGCCCGCTTTGGGGCGTTGGTTCGCCGATCGCCACACTTCCCGGAAGGCAAGGCCGAAGCCCAGGAACATCGACCCCAGCGAAAACCATGGGAACGTGTTGAGCCACTGGTCCAACACCCACCCAATCAAAAACCCGCCCAGCGGATAGCCGATCAGGACCGACAGAATCCGCGCTCCGGCCGACTTGATGACGCGCTGCGATTCCGCAGACATGCGCCCTTCCGCCTGCCGCTCCTCCTCCGCCTTGATGCGCTCCAACCGCTGGTCGAGCGATTCGAGCCGTACATCCTTTGGAGATCGCGGGTCCTGTCCGGTCCCGTTCGCTGCCATGCGCCTGTCACTCCTTGGATATGCGCGGCATCGCTCTAAAGAACGCGCCGGGCAGGGGTAGGAACATGGCGGCGACGGGCCCGCCAAGGCGCGGCCCCTTTATGAACCGCGCCGCCAATAGTCAACCGCGCCAGGCTGCTTCCAAGCCCTCCGAATGCGTGGCAAAGAGACGGGTATGAGGGAGACAATTTTCATTGCGCTGGGAGCACTCGCCGCGACCGCCTGCAATGCCGAGCAGACAGCTGCCGTCAACGCGGCCAATGCAGCCGAGGCCAATGCTTCTGCACCCGCCCCGGCACCCGGCGGCAAGCCGGTCGAGCTCAAATCCGAAACCCCGCTTCTGAGCTGGGAAGCATCATGGCCAGCCGAGGTCAACGCCATCCCTGCGCTCGAGAAGCTGATCCGCGAGCCGGCCGAGAAGGCGCTTGCCGAATACACGCGCAACGCCCGCGAGGACAAAGCGCGGCGCGACAAGGAGGGCTTCGACTTCAACCCCTATATGTATTCGCTGGTGGTCGAGGTTGCTGGCCAGACACCGCGGTTGCTGAGCCTGACGCGCAGCTGGTCGAGCTATGCCGGCGGTGCGCATCCCAACCGCACGACCGAGGCGGTCCTGTGGGATCGGGCCCAAGGGAAACAAATTGCTTTCGCGAACCTGCTGAGCGGAGGTACGGCGGCGCTGGAGCCGCTGTTTGGCCGGACGTTCTGCAGGGCGCTGAACGAGCAGCGGCGCGAGAAACGCGGACCCGAGAATTTCTCGGACGGCCCGGACGATCCCTTCACCAAGTGCCCCGGTTTCGAGGAACTTTCGATCACCCCGCAGGGCGAGGTGGGCAAGCCGTTCACCACCATCTTGATCCACGCCGACCCCTATGTCGCGGGCCCTTATGTCGAGGGCGACTATGACATCGAGATTCCGGCCACCGACCGGTTGCTCGCCGCGCTCAAGCCCGAATATCGCCCGAGCTTCGCCGATCCGCGCTATCGGCAGTAATCGGGCTTCGGAGCGGCGGTCCCCGGGGCCCGCCGCCGCCACTTGCCGTCGGACAACAGGTAAGCCTCGCCGACCGCGACCCGGCCGAGCAGCTGGCACCCGGCCGTGAGGCCGACTTCCTGCGGGCTCGCGCCCTTCCTCGCCGCCAGGTCCGAATAGAGCGAGCGGCGCTGGATGTTGATCGCCCCGATCGCGCTTCGAAGCGCTGGCGACGCCGGTCCCGCAACGCCCATATAGCCGTCGTAGCGCTCTCCCGCGAGGCCCTGCGCCCGGGCCTGATCGACGATCGGCGATTGCGCCGGTGCGCCGCTCGCCACTGCGAACGCGATGGCCGCCATGACGAGTTTCAACTTCATCGCGGCTGCTGCTGAGGAAAGGCCTGCGGGTTTTGCTCGATCAAGCTCTCGACGTCGCGTGACAGGCGCACCAGCACCTCCTGGCGGATGGTGACGTTGAGGTTGATCTCGATCGGCTTGTCCGGCGCCTTGACCGACACGCAGCCGGCGATCGGCGCGACCAGCACGGCGATCAGCAGCATCCTCGGGTTTGCGATCATCTTGGTCATAGGTCTCATCTCTCGGTTGAAGCGGGTTCGGGGGCGTCTTGTTCCTCGTCCGGGGTCTGGGTCTGCTGCTTGTCTTCCTCCAGCCGCCGGACTTCGGTGGTGATTCCGGGGATGTCGTCGAGCGAGCGGTCGAGAACGTCGTCGAGCAGGCGGCGCGGGTCCTGGAACGACTTGGCGGTGCCGATCAGCGCGCGGAACGGCCCAGTGATGTTGACATTGAGCCGCATCGGAATCTTGGCGAGGAGCGAGCGGATGAAGCGCTGGGTCGAGTTGGACTGGCCGATCGCGACCCCGTCGATCGCCAGCCGAGCCGCGAATTCGCCGGCGAGGTCGCCGTCGAGCCGGATCACCATCGTCCGGAAGCGCAGGTCGCGGAGCGCGTTGAAGGCGATGTTGCCCATCGTTCCGAGGTCGGCCTTGTTGACCACGCCATTGTACATCAGCGAGCCGCCGCCGGGCCGCGAATCGAGCCGGCCGCCGACGATCCGGCCGCCGCTTTCGTCGAAGATCATCGGCAGCACGCCATCGAACCGGCCGGTCGCCTCCAGTTCCTTGAAGCCGAGCGAATCGACGAAGGTTCTGGCGTCGAGGCCGATGACCTCGAACGTCAGCCGCTTGGGAGTGGGGCGCGCGAAATTGAGCACGGTCTCGCGGAGCACCAGCGTGCCGCCCATGAACGGCCATTCCCCGCGCTCGATGCGGACCAGCTGGCCGGGCAAGAGCTGGTAACGGATCGTCCCGTTCTCGACGAGGATGCCAGGATTGACGGACTTGAGGGTCAGCGTCTGCCCCGGCTCCGTGACGAGGCCGAGGAGGTCGCTGAAGCGGATCGTGCCGCTCATCCCCTGGATCGGGCCGAACGGGGCGGCGAGGTCGAGGTCGGCGGTCGAGAAATTGCCGGTCGAGCTCACCTTGCCGCCGGCGCTCCAGTCGATCCGGCCGGTGCCGCTGATCGTACCTTTGACGAGGGCGACGACGCCTTGCGTCAGGCGGGTCAGGTCGTCGGGCTGGAAGCCGGGGCCGAAGGTCAGGGCCGGGACATTGAGGTCGGCGTGGCCGCTGCCGGAGCGCAGGCTATGGTCGATGGCGACGTCGACGACCCGGTTGCCGGTGGCGGGATGATTCAAGGTTCCCGTCGCCGTCACGGCATTGTCTCCGACCGTAAGGTGGAGATTGTTCGTCCGAAGCGGATAAAAGCGCGGATTGGCGGCGCGATCCGACACCCGGGCGTCGGCATCGACGGCGAAATCGCCGCGGTAGACGCGCCACTTGCCCGAGCCTTCGTCGAGCAAAAGCGGAACATTGCCGATGGTAGAGCTGGCGCCGGAGAAGGTGCCGCTGATTCCCGAGCCGGCGAAACTACCTTCGAAGCGCGCGGCATCGAACACGATCGGGCTGGCCGGCTGGCCAAGGCGCGCCGCGAGCCGCGACATCGCGAATCGCTCGCCTGAGAAGCGAGCCCCGGCGACGCTGAGGCGCATGGGCGATGCGCCCAGCCGCCCGGCAAGCGTCGTCGCGCCGAGCCGGGCGCTGGCGCTGACCGGACCCGAGCCGCGCTTGGACAGGATCGCGCCGCCGTCCGGACACACCGGGAGCCGCGTCCGCCCAAGCTGGATCGCACCGAACTGGGCGAAGTCGAAGCTGACGACCGCGCAGCGCGTGCCGAGCGCGAAACTTCCGCCCTGGCCGATCCGGCCTTCGAGAGGGAGTCGGAGCGAGCGCACCCGTCCGTCCGGGAAAGGACCATCGAGCAAAGCGACCGTGCTGAACCGGGTCGAGCCGCCCGGACCCGGTGCGAAACGCAGCGTCGCCAGCGACAGCACCGTCTGCCCGGCGCGATAGGGCGCGATGTCGGCGGTCCCGCTGATCGGCTGGCCGGCGCCGGCCTGGCGGAGGCTGATTCGGGCCGTCGGCAGCCCGCCGCCAGCTGTTTCGATATTGCTGTCGATGCGAAGCCCGCCCCTGGGCCAGTAGAATGTGACCCCACTCCCGCCGGAGATTCGCGCCCGCGCCCCGTTCGGGCCGGTCAGGATCGACTCCCCGACCCGGACCGCGCCTCCGCCGGGAAAATTGACCGCGCGAATGTCGCCGGCGATGTCGAAATTGCCCGCGGTCCGGCGGATCGCCGCGACCATCGCCTTGGCGACGGGACCGATCGGGGTCCCGGAGGCGGCGTCGAGCGGCCCGGTGACTCCGGCGAGCATCGAGGGGTCGAGCGCGGCACTGTCGGCGGCGAACTTGCCCGCGACGGTCAGCGTCCCCCCGCGAATTCCGAGCCGGTAGCCGGCATTGAGCCTGGTGCGGTCGGCGTAGATGGTCGCCAACCGGCTATTCTGCGCCGATAGGCGGACGTCTCCGCGGATGTCGTCGATCGGTCCACGATAGGAGATGAGCCCGCCGAAATTGGCGAGCCCGTTGGCGCCGGCGACAAGCGAGCGCATCGCCAGCCGCCCTTCCCCGTCGACGCTGGTGAAGGCCTCGTTGAAGCTCGCCTTGGCGTCGAAGCGCGCGGCATTGATCGCGATCCGGCTGGCCGGGCAGTCGAAACGATCGATCGCGACCGGCCCGTCGACCTGGGGCCGGGTCGCGACGACCGCGACCGCGAGATTGGCGTTGAACCGCTCGGCCCGGCACCGGCCCGGGATTAGCCGCGGGCTCGCGACTGCGACTCGCCCCTTGAACCCGCCGCGCAGATTGCCGTTGCCGCGAAGCGCGATCCCGACCGGTCCGAACGGAGTCGCCAGCGCGATGGTGCTGTCGGCAATGTCGAGCGCGAGGCTCGGGAGGCGGAACGGCTTGTCGCTCGGCGGCGGAAGCAATTTGTCCAGCTGGCCCCAGCGCACACGGCCTCCGACCAGCTTGCCGCGGAGCCGCACCCCGCGGGCGACGATGCGATAGACCTCGACGCTTCCATCGAGCTTGATCCGCATCTGGATGGTCGCGGCGCGGGCGACCAGATCGGGACGCCGGGGATCGCCGATGACGAGGTTGCGGACCTTCTGGGTGCGGAAGCCGACCCGGTCGAGCGTGTAGCTGGCATCGACCCCGCGACGCTCGAACTCCTGCTGCAGGACGCGTGTGGCGATCGGCTTGCGCTGGATCCAGACGACGACGACCAGGACCAGCAGGAGCACCAATAGGACGGTTCCGGCGAGGATCGCGATCCTCGCCGCGGGCGAACGGCGCACCACGGCCCTCGCGCCGGGCAAGACCGGCGTGCCGTTCCCCTCGTCGCTCCGCCGGACAGCCATCGGAACTCTCAAACCCCTGCACGGCGAGACCGTTCCAGACGCGCAACCGATGCTTGGCTTGCCGGCGCTGTTGTGGTCTAGTCCGCAGCGCTCGGAATGGCCGCGAAGGGGACGGCGTGAACGAGCATTTCCAGAAGCGCGTCAACGGGCTTGGAACGGGCGGCCATCGCGCCCGCCTGCGCAAGCGCCTGCTCGAGGCGGGGCCGGGCGGCTTCCTCGATCACGAGCTGGTCGAATATCTGCTCGCCCTCACCATCCCCAGGGTGGACACCAAGCCGCTGGCCAAGCGGCTGCTCCACGATTTCGGCGGGATTGGCCCCTTGCTCTCGGCCAGCGCCGACACGCTTCGCCGCGAGGGCGTTAGCGAGGCCGCGATCGCGGCGTTGAAGATCGCCGAGGCAGCGGCGCTTCGGATGCTCGAGACGCGGGTCGAGGCAAAGCCGATCCTGTCGAGCTGGGATGCGCTCGGCGACTATCTCCACGCCGCGATGGGCCACAAAGGGGTCGAGGAGGTGCGGATCCTGTTCCTCAACGCCAAGAACATGCTGATCGCCAACGAGGCCTTGTGGCAGGGCAGCGTCGATGAGGCCTCGGTCCACGTCCGCGAAGTCATCGCCCGCGCCATCGCGCTCGGCGCGACCGCACTGATCATCGTCCACAACCATCCCAGCGGCGACCCGACCCCGAGCCAGCAGGACATCCGCCTGACCCGCGACCTCATCGACGCCGGCCGGCATATGAAGGTCACCGTCCACGACCATGTCATCGTCGGCGCGAATGGTCGGAGCAGCATGAAGGCGATGGGGCTGATTTGAGCCGCCGAGCACAGCGGCGTCGGCGCGAAGCGTCGTTGGGACAGTGCGAAGAAAGGCGGGTGAGCTTCACCGAGCTGAGCGCTTAGCGAAGCTCACCCATGCTCGGCGCAAGGGGCAACTTTGCACCGAGCATATCGCTGGAAACCGCGTGCGTGTGTTCGAATTTGCCCCAAATCGCGAGCCGACTCGCCAAGATAATTTTTGTTAACCCATCGTAATTAACAGGCGAACGGCCGCACGCAAGTCATCTCATCAGGCGTTAACGACTCAAGCCGGCCACTTTGCTACGAAGCAGCATGAGGCCCGTCCTGGGGTAACATCGGCGGGCCTCAACCTCCACCCACAAACTCAGTTTTCGCGGAGAGCGACCACTCGACTCTGCGTAGGCGACCATTCCGGTTGCTCATTGACTCGGACGCTGTGTATTATGTATATAATACACCTTCCCCCAGCGCGTGGGTATCGAACGACCGCTCGAAGCCCGTGCGCCGCCGAGGATCGTCGCAATAGTCCGAGGCTCGACAACGAATGTCGCGAACCATTTCCCATTTCGTCCTGGCAATTTCCGCAGTGTGCGCCTGCTCCTCCGCGCAGGCGGCCGACCCGAAGACTCAGTCTAACACGGTCGCCTTCGTCCACGCTGAGGTCGTACCGATGGACCGGGAGCGCGTGCTTTCGGACCAGACCGTCGTCGTAACCGATGGGAAGATCACGGCCGTCGGCCCGTCATCCAAGGTGAAGGTGCCACCCCACGCGCTTCGGATCGAGGCTCGGGGCCGCTATTTGCTGCCCGCGCTCAGCGACATGCATGTCCATGTCGAGGGGGAGTCGTGGAACGCGCTGCTGACCCCCGAGGCGTTGGCGGCGAGTAAGACCCTTCCGTTCGAAGACTTCCTCTTCCCCTATGTCGCCAATGGGGTGACCACGGTGCAGGTCCTGTCCGGGACCCATGAGCTGCTCCCCGTCCGGGGCAAGATCGCGACCGGAGAGCTGCTCGCTCCGCGGCTGATCCTGGCGCGGATGATCGATGGCCCGGACAAGGCGTGGCCGCCGCCGCTCAGCAGCTGGGTTGCGACCCCGGACGAGGCGCGCGACGCGACGCGCAAGGCCAAGGCCGACGGCTACGACAAGATGAAGGTCTATTCGTTCCTGACCAAGGAGACGTACGACGCGGTCGTCGCGACGGCCAAGGAGCAGCACATGGATGTGATCGGCCACATCCCCTACGCGCTGTCGGTCGAATATGTGGTCGATTCCGGGCAAAAGATGATCGCCCACACCGAGGAAGTGGCCAAGCATGCCCACGGCGACTATTCGACGGACCGGATTTCCTATTTCGCCGGCAGGATCGCGGACGGCGGGGTGTGGATGACGCCGACGCTGGTTACGACGCGGCGCATCCTCGACGAATTTTCCGATCCCGACGGGCTCTTTTCCAGTCCCGAAGCCATCTACTCCGCGCACCCGATGCAGCGGGACATCTGGTCGTTCATCTCCAACATGTACAAGGAGATTCCGGCCGACTCCCGAACCCAGCTCCGCGACGATTTCGAGAATTTCCAGAGGCCGTTCACCAAGGTCTTCCACGACAAGGGCGGCCAATTGATGACCGGCACCGATTCCCTGCTGCCCCGGCTGGTGCCCGGCTTCGCTTTGCACCAGGAGCTTCAAGAGTTGGTCCACGTCGGGCTGACACCCTACGAAGCGCTGCGCACTTCGACGACGGTTCCCTACGAATATCTTGGTAAATCGAAGGACTCCGGGACGATCGAGGTGGGCAAGCGGACCGACCTCATCCTGGTCGAGGGAAATCCGCTCGAGGACATCTCGGCCACCGCGAAGATCGCCGGCGTCATGATGCGCGGACGATGGATCGACCGGCAGGAAATCAACCGGAGGATGCAGCAGATCGCCGCACAGCCGACCTCTTCAACTCGACGCTAGCGCGCCGATTTGATGCATCGGGAGGCGTCTGCTAGCCGCATCGCGCATGGTTCCCCGCTATTCCCGCCCCGAAATGACCGCCATCTGGTCGGCCGAGAACCGCTATCGCATCTGGTGGCAGATCGAGGTGTTCGCGGCCGAGGCGATGGGCCAGACGGGCATGATCCCGGCCGCGGACGCCAACACCATCCGCAAGGCCTATGACTCGGGTGCGCTCGGCGAGATCGACGTCCCCGCGATTGACGCCATCGAGGCGGTCACCAAGCATGACGTGATCGCCTTCCTCACCTGGGTCGGCGAGAAATTGGGGCCGGAGCGCCGCTGGCTCCACCAGGGCATGACCAGCTCGGACGTGCTCGACACCAGCCTCGCGGTCCAACTGAAGCAATCGGCCGACTTGCTGCTCGACGATCTCGACGCGCTGCGGGCGGTGCTCAAGCGCCGCGCGATCGAGCACAAGCTTACCCCGACCATCGGCCGAAGCCACGGAATCCATGCCGAGCCGGTGACCTTCGGACTGAAGCTCGCCCAAGCCTATGCCGAGTTCGACCGCAACCGCGTCCGCCTCGCCGCCGCGCGCGACGACATCGCGACCTGCGCGATCTCCGGCGCGGTCGGCACCTTCGCCAACATCGACCCCGCGATCGAGGCGCACGTCGCCAAGGCGCTCGGCCTCACTCCCGAGCCGACCTCGACCCAGATCATCCCCCGCGACCGCCATGCGATGTTCTTCGCCACGCTCGGGGTCATCGCCAGCTCGATCGAGCGCCTGGCGGTCGAGATCCGCCACCTCCAGCGCACCGAGGTGCTCGAGGCGGAGGAATATTTCGCCCCCGGCCAGAAGGGCTCGAGCGCGATGCCGCACAAGCGCAACCCGGTGCTGACCGAGAATTTGACCGGCCTCGCCCGCGTCGTCCGCTCGGCCGTCATCCCGGCGATGGAGAATGTCGCTTTGTGGCACGAGCGCGACATCTCGCATTCCTCGGTCGAGCGGTTCATCGGCCCCGACGCCTGCATCACGCTCGACTTCGCGCTCGCGCGCCTGACCCGAGTGGTCGACAAGCTCCTCGTCTACCCGGAGCGGATGGCCAAGAACCTCGACCGCATGGGCGGGCTCGTCCATTCGCAGCGCGTCCTGCTGGCGCTCACCCAGGCCGGGCTCAGCCGCGAGGACGCTTATGCCTTGGTTCAGCGCAACGCGATGAAGGTGTGGGAATCGGACGGCGCTTTGTCGCTGCTCGAACTGCTCAAGGCGGACGCGGACGTCAGCGCCAAGCTTGGCCCGGACGAGCTCGAGGCGCTGTTCGACCTCGACTATCACCTCAAGCAGATCGACACGATCTTCGAGCGGGTGTTCGGCGGTTCCTAGCCGCGCTGGTGGCTGTGCCCGGGCGCGGCCTTCAGGCTATCATAGACCGTCCCGACGAATGAATCCGCGCCGATGAATGCGCCCTCGGGCATCACATAAGCCGCCGCCAGCTTCGCCGTGATCGCCTGCTCGCGGGTCTGCCCGGCCTGGATCGCGGCATTCACCTTGGTTCGGATGTCGACCAGCATGGCGAGATAGGCCTCCATCTCCGCCTTGCTCGCGACCTTGCCGTGGCCGGGGATGATCCGCGTGTTCGGCCCGGCGATGCCGAGCCCCTGGCGGACCGCGGCGATCACGCCGTCGATCGACCCGCCCGAATCGCGGTCGATGAACGGGAAGCTGGTGCCGTGGAAAAACGTGTCGCCCATGTGGAGGACGTCGGCTTTCTGCCAATGCACGAGTGCATCGCCGTCGGTATGCGCATTGCGCACGTGGACGATGTGGAGCGTGTCGCCGTTCAAGTGAAGCGTCACGCCATCGTCGAAGGTGACGACCGGAAGCGCGGCCTTGGGCGCCGGCGGGACCTCCATCTTGATGGCTTCGAGCAGCTGACCCGCGGCCATCCGCTTGCGGACATTGTCGTGGGCCAGGATGACGGTACCCATCTTGCCGAAACTCTCGTTCCCGCCCGTATGGTCGAAATGCCAGTGGGTGTTGATCACGAATTTGACCGGATCGGTGTCGAGCGTCTTGACCGCGGCGACGATCTTGTCGGTCAGCGGCGCGAACTGGTCGTCGACCAAGGCATTGCCGTCCTCGCCGTAGGACAGGCCGATATTGCCGCCCGCGCCGAACAGCACCGCAACACCGGGCGCGAGCTTCTCGACCTTGATCTCAACCTTGGAAAAGTCCTGCTGCGCGGCGACCGGGACGGCGGTGAGCAGAAGCGCGGCGGCAAGTGCGGAACTGTGCATAAGTGGGCTCCCCCATTTTCGACGCTCAGACTAGCGCGCCGGTCCGAAGCCGCAACTATTGTCCGAACATCTCCCGGACGCGGCTGAAAAAGCCTTTGGCCGCAGGGCATTCGTCACCGGTCTCGGTCTCGCGGAACTTGGCGAGCAGCGCCTTCTGCTCCTTGCTCAGCCGGGTCGGCGTCTCGACCAGGATGCGCGCGACCGTGTCGCCGCGCCCGCGCCCGTTGACCACGCTCATGCCCGATCCGCGGTGGCGAAGCTGCTCGCCCGACTGGATTCCGGCCGGAAGCTTGATCTCGACCGAAGCGCCGTCGATCCCGGGAAGCTCGATCGACCCGCCGAGCGCCGCGGTGGTGAAGCTGATCGGGCAATCGGCGATCAGGGTCGTGCCTTCGCGCGCATAGATCGGGTGGCGCTTCAAGTGAACGAACAGATAGAGGTCGCCGCTCGCCGCGCCGCGGACCCCGGCCTCGCCTTCGCCGGCAACCCGGATTCGCGTGCCCTCGTCGACCCCGGCCGGGATCCGGACCGACAATTTGCGCCGCTGAAGCGCCCGGCCCTCGCCCTCGCAATTGCGGCAGGGGTCGCTGATCGTCTCGCCGGCGCCGCCGCAATGCGGGCAGTGCCGTTCGACCACAAAAAAGCCTTGCTGGGCGCGGACTTTGCCCATGCCGTTGCAGGTCCGGCAGGTGGCCGTGCAGTCGGCCGGGTTGCTGCACCCGCGGCCGTTGCATTGTTCGCACCGCGCGAGCGCGTTCAATTCGACCGTCCGTTCGACCCCGGTGAAGGCTTCCTCGAGACTCAGCTCGACGTCGTAGCGCAGGTCGGCGCCGCGCGCGGCGTTCTGGCGCTGGCCGCGTGGGTCCATGAACTCGCCGAAGATCGATGAAAAGAGGTCCGAAAAGCCGTTGAACCCGGCCTCGGCGAACGGGTCGCCGGGTCCGCCCCGGCCGTTGGCGAAGGCGGCGTGCCCGAAGCGATCATAGGCGGCCCGCTTCTGCGGGTCCTTGAGCACGTCATAGGCCTGGCTGATCGCCTTGAACTTGGCTTCCTGTTGCGCGCAGCCGCCGTGGCGGTCGGGATGGCATTCCTTGGCCAGCCGGCGATAGGCCGACTTGATTGCGGCATCGTCGGCGCCGCGCGGGACGCCCAGAGTTTGATAGAAATCCTGTTCGACCATCAGTCGGCCCCATTACGCTCGACAAGCGCGAGCGCCGAAGCTGGGAAAGAGCTTCGGCGCCCGGCAGACATCAGTTCTTCTGCTCGTCGTCGACTTCGGAGAATTCCGCGTCGACCACATCCTCGTCGGCATTTTCGCCGCTCTCGCCGGCAGGCTCGCCGCCGGCGTCGGCGGCTTCGGCGCCCGGGCTCGCCGACTGCTGCTGCTGCTGCGTCATAGACCGCCTGGCCCAGCTTCATCGCCGCCTGGGTCAATGCCGCGGTCTTCTGCTGCATGTCATCGGCGTCGCCGCCCTCGACCGCGGTCTTGGCCTCGGCCAGCGCAGTCTCGATCTCGGTCTTGACCTCGGCCGAAACCTTGTCGCCATGCTCGGCCAGCTGGCGCTCGGTCGAGTGGATGAGGCTCTCGGCGTTGTTCTTGGCCTCGGCCTCGGCGCGGCGCTTCTTGTCCTCCTCGGCGAACTGCTCGGCTTCCTTGACCATCTTCTCGATGTCGGAATCGGCGAGCCCACCCGAGGCCTGGATGCGGATCTGCTGTTCCTTGCCCGTGCCCTTGTCCTTGGCCGAGACGTTGACGATGCCGTTGGCGTCGATGTCGAACGTCACCTCGATCTGCGGGACGCCGCGCGGCGCGGGCGGGATGCCCTCGAGATTGAACTGGCCGAGAAGCTTATTGTCCCGCGCCATTTCGCGCTCGCCCTGGAAGACGCTGATCGTGACCGCATTCTGATTGTCCTCGGCGGTCGAGAACACCTGGCTCTTCTTGGTCGGGATGGTGGTGTTGCGGTCGATCAGCCGCGTGAACACGCCGCCCAAGGTCTCGATGCCGAGGCTGAGCGGGGTGACGTCGAGCAGGAGCACGTCCTTGACGTCGCCCTGGAGGACGCCGGCCTGGATCGCAGCGCCCATCGCAACGACCTCGTCCGGGTTGACGCCGACATGCGGCTCCTTGCCGAAGAAATCCTTCACCTTCTCACGCACGAGCGGCATGCGGGTCATCCCGCCGACCAGCACGACATCGTCGATGTCCTTGGCCGAAAGGCCGGCGTCCTTGAGCGCCTTCTTGCACGGCTCGATGGTGCGCTCGACCAGGTCGGCGACGAGCTTCTCGAGGTCCGAACGGCTGATCGTCTCGACCAGGTGAAGCGGGGTCGACGCGCCGCCTTCCATGCGCGCGGTGATGAACGGCTGGTTGACCTCGGTGGTCTGCGCCGAGCTCAATTCGATCTTGGCCTTTTCGGCGGCTTCCTTGAGCCGCTGCAAAGCGAGGCGGTCGGAGCGAAGGTCGATATTCTCCTTCGCCTTGAACTTGTCGGCGAGGAAGTTGACGATCTTGGCGTCGAAGTCCTCGCCGCCGAGGAAAGTGTCGCCGTTGGTCGACTTCACCTCGAACACGCCGTCGCCAATCTCGAGGATCGAGACGTCGAAGGTGCCGCCGCCAAGGTCGTAGACCGCGATCGTCTTGCCCTCTTCCTTCTCGAGCCCGTAGGCGAGCGCGGCCGCGGTCGGCTCGTTGATGATGCGCAGAACTTCAAGCCCCGCGATCTGGCCGGCGTCCTTGGTCGCCTGGCGCTGAGCGTCGTTGAAATAGGCCGGAACCGTGATCACCGCCTGGGTGACGTTCTCACCGAGATAGGCTTCGGCGGTTTCCTTCATCTTCTGGAGGATGAAGGCGGAGATCTGCGACGGTGAATATTGCTTGCCGCCGGCCTCGACCCAGGCGTCGCCGTTGGCGCCCTTGACGATCTTGTAGGGCACCAGCTCGGTGTCCTTCTTGGTGATCGGATCGTCGAATCGCCGCCCGATCAGCCGCTTGACCGCGAAAATGGTGTTGTCGGGGTTGGTGACCGCCTGGCGCTTGGCCGGCTGGCCGATGAGGCGCTCCCCGTCCTTGGTGAAGGCGACCACCGACGGGGTCGTGCGCGCGCCTTCCGAATTTTCGATGACCTTGGGTTTGCCGCCTTCCATGACGGCGACACAACTGTTGGTCGTTCCCAGGTCGATGCCAATGACCTTGGCCATAATCTATCCCTCTCTTACTGCCCCTGTTTCGGACGCTTGCGCGCCCGCAACGATTGATGCTTCGAGACCGGATATAGGTGGCGAGCGAGCAGCTACAAGGCCGAGCGGCTCATTCGAAAAATGGCAATATTCCGTTGCAATTCACGATGGTTGCGGACTCAATACATCGCCATCCCGCCGTTGACGTGGATCGTTTGGCCGGTGACGTAGCCCGCTTCCTTCGAGGCCAGGTAGACAACCGCCGCGCCGATATCGGCGCCGCTGCCCATCGCGCCGAGCGGAATCTTCGACAGGATTGCCTCGCGCTGCTGCTCATTGAGCGCCTCGGTCATCGCCGAGGTCATGAAGCCGGGCGCGATCGCGTTCGCGGTGATTCCGCGGCTCGCCAGCTCCTGCGCCACCGCCTTGGTCATGCCGATCAGTCCGGCCTTCGACGCGACATAATTGGCCTGGCCGGGATTGCCGGTCACCCCGACGACCGAGCTAATCGAGATGATCCGCCCGAAGCGCGCCTTCATCATCGGCTTAGCCGCGGCGCGCATGAGGCGGAACGCGGCCTCGAGGTTGATCCTTATGACCTCCTCGAACTCCTCGTCCTTCATCCGCATCAACAAATTGTCGCGGGTCACTCCGGCATTGTTGACGAGGATGTCGAACTTTCCGAGCGCCTCGACCGCCCGCGGCACCAGCGCGTCGACCGCCGCGCCGTTACCAAGGTTGCAGGGCAGCGGGATCGCCTTGCCCCCGAAGCCTTTCGCGAACGCCTCGAGCTTGGCCTCGTTCGACCCCGAAACCGCGACCGTGGCACCCTGGCCCACCAGCGCCTCGACGATGGCACTCCCGAGCCCCCCGCTCGCGCCCGTCACCAGCGCGGTCATTCCCGTGAGGTCGAACATCAGTGCAGCTCCTTGGCGGCTTCCACATCCTCGATCGTCACCAGGCTCGTGACCTTGGCGTCGGGCACGATCCGCTTGACCATCGGGCCGAGCACCTTGCCGCCGATCTCGACGAACTCGTCGACTCCCGCGGCGGCGATGTTGGCGATGCTTTCGCGCCAGCGGACCATGGCGGTGACCTGCTCGACCAGCTGGGCGACGATCCTGTCCGGATCCTCGCACGGCTCGGCGGTGACGTTGGGGTAGAGCGGCACGGTCGGCGCCTTGACCTTCACCTTGGCCAGCGCCTCTTCCATCGCCTCGGCCGCAGGCTTCATCAGCGGGCAGTGGAACGGCGCGCTGACCGGGAGCAGGACGGCGCGCTTGGCGCCCATTGGCTTGGCCAGCTCGACCGCGCGGTCGATCGCGCCCTTGTCGCCGGAAATGACAACCTGCGAAGGATCATTGTCGTTGGCGACGGTGCACACCTCGCCCTCGGCGGCGGCATTGGCGATCCGCGTCGCGAGGTCGAGGTCGGCGCCGAGCAAAGCGGCCATCGCCCCCTGCCCCACCGGGACCGCCGATTGCATCGCCTCCCCGCGCAGCTTGAGCAGTTTCGCGGTCGTCGCAAGGTCGAACGAGCCGGCCGCGCACAAGGCCGAATATTCGCCGAGGCTATGCCCGGCGACGACGCTCGCCACGTCGGGCAATTTCACGCCCAGGGTCCGAAGCACCGCGAGCGATAGAGCCATGATCGCGGGCTGAGCGTTGGCGGTCAGCTTGAGCTCGTCCTCGGGCCCCTCGCGCATCAGCCTGGAGAGGTTTGCCCCAAGCGCCTCGTCAACCTCGTCGAAGGTGTCGCGGGCCGGGCGGCTCGCCTTGGCGAGTTCGGCGCCCATCCCGACCGACTGGCTGCCCTGCCCCGGAAAAATGAATGCGCGCATCCTCGCCCCTGTTCACCTGGCCTGGCGCGTCGACTAGGCCGGGACCGGGCTCGTGCCAAGTCCGGGCAGCACTGGTTTTAGGCGCTCATGCGTTGGCGAGCCGGCTCCAGCCCGGCGGCGGCGGCGACTCCAGCCGCGCCTCGGGGATCATCCGCCGGAGCTTGGCAGAGAAGCTGCGCAGGCACACCTCGCTCGTCCCCAGCGGCCCCGCCTCATAGGCCGCGCTCTCCATGCCGCGCTGGACCCTTGTGATGAGCTCGGTGTCCTCGGCATTGACGCGCCGGTTGATCCGCCAGTTGAGGTAGCGCGCCGCCTTCATCTCTCGCCGATCATCGGGCAGCGCATAGCAGACCTCGCGCAGCACGCTGCTCGCCGGCCCGGTCGGGAGCCATTGCATGAAATCGACCTGGTCGGGGTAGATGTCGAAGGCGAAGCTCGGGAACAGCTTGTAATAGAGCCACTTGCGCTGATGGCTGTCGGGCAAATGATCGACCCGCGGCAGAAGCGCCTGATAGGCCCGCTCGCTGGGGTTGGCCGAGGGCGTGTCGCGAAGCTCGCCCTCCATCCGGTCAACCCACTCCTGCGCCTCGATCGCGTAACTCTTGCCGAACAGGCGGGTGAGGCCCGGGTGCCCGACCGGGATGTGGAGGTGATCCGAATAATTGTCGGCGATGGTCTTCCAGTTGAGGTCGCGCGCGCGCAGCCGAACCGCGCCGATCGCGCGCATGTCCTCGAAGCGGTAGGGCGCGACCTCGGCCTCATAGGGCGCCATCATCTCGGCGACCGAAGGCAGGCCCTCCTCAAGGCGGACGAACAGGAAGCCGCGCCACGCCTCGAGCGCGACCGGCTTGAGGCCGTGGCTGGCGGTGTCGAGCCCGGGATATTCGGAGCGGTGCGGGACCCCGACCAGCTTGCCGGCGCGGTCGTAGCTCCACGCGTGATAGGGGCAGGTCAGCACCTTGGCGCAGCCGCCCGACCCGTCGACCAGCCGCGAGCCGCGGTGGCGGCAGACGTTGTGGAAGGCGCGGGGTGCGCCGTCGTCGCCGCGTAGGACGATGATCGATTCGCCGAGATAGTCGATCGACCGCCATTCGCCCGGCGCCGCGATCTCGCTCTCGTGGCACACGATCTGCGGGCTCGCGCGGAGGAAGGCGGCCTTCTCGGCCTCGAAGAATTCGGGGTCGTGGTAGAGCCAGCCCGGCAGGCTGAGGTCCGCCAGCGGGTCGGTTTGGGGCGAGACGCTGCGAAGGTGCGTGGCCATTGCTTGCACTTGCCATTTCCGGTCAATTGCGGCAATGGCCCGCCAGCCGCTGGCTCGTCCGGCGGCTTTTGCTTTTAATAAGTGAACGAGACGACAGCCGGAGGGGCGTTGGCATGGTGCCACGTCAGCGATCGGCCAACAGATGAGAACCGCATGCCGCTCTACGAGCATGTTTTCCTCGCGCGTCAGGACCTCGCCCAGGCCCAGGTCGACGCGATCGCGGAAAACGCCACCAAGATCATCACCGACAATGGCGGGACGGTCGCCAAGACCGAGACCTGGGGGCTCAAGTCCCTCGCCTACCGGATCGCCAAGAACCGCAAGGCGCATTACGTCATGCTCGACATCGACGCCCCGCCGGCCGCGCTCGCCGAGCTCGAGCGCCAGTCGAACATCAACGAGGACATCATCCGCTTCCTCACCATCCGCGTCGACGAGCATGAGAAGGGCCCGTCGGCGATGATGCGCCGCAACGACCGCGACCGCGAGCGCGGCGATCGTGGCGACCGCGGCGACCGTGGTGATCGCGGCGGACGTCCCGACCGCGGCGACCGGCCCGACCGCGGGGAGCGCCCCGATTTCCGTCCCGCCGCCCGTGAAGAGGAGGCGCTGTAATGGCCCGCGCATTCTTCCGCCGCCGCAAGTCGTGCCCGTTTTCGGGCAAGGACGCGCCGACCATCGATTATAAGGACATCCGCCTGCTCCAGGGCTTCGTCTCGGAGCGCGGCAAGATCGTCCCCAGCCGCATCACCGCGGTGTCCTCGAGGAAGCAGCGCGAGCTGGCCAAGGCGATCAAGCGCGCCCGCCACCTCGGCCTCCTCCCCTACGTCGTCAGATAAGGAGCGCGAGTCATGGAAGTCATCCTGCTCGAGCGGGTCGAAAAGCTCGGTGCCATCGGCGACGTGGTCAAGGTGAAGGACGGGTTCGCCCGCAACTTCCTCCTGCCCAACAAGAAGGCGCTGCGCGCCAACGAGGCCAACCGCAAATTGTTCGAGGCCAATCGGACCAAGATCGAGGCCGACAATGCCGACCGCCGCAAGGAGGCCGAGATTGCCGCCAAGGACGTCGACCGGCCGCTCGGTCCAGCTGATCCGCCAGGCCTCCAACACCGGCCAGCTCTACGGCTCGGTCAGCGCCCGCGACATCGCCGAGGCGCTCGAGGCCGGCGGGGCCAAGGTCACCAAGAGCCAGATCGTGCTGGCCCGGCCGATCAAGGCGATCGGGGTCCATGACGTGCGCGTCGTGCTCCACCCCGAGGTCGACGCCGAGGTCAAGGTCAATGTCGCGCGCTCGCCCGAGGAGGCCGATCTCCAGGCCCAGGGCGTCGACGTGATGGCCGAGATGTTCGAGCGCGACCAGGCTGAGCTGATCGAGGACGTCTCGCCCGAAGCGGCCGCCGAAGCCGAAGAGAAGCTTTCCGAGGTCGTCGAGGCGGCCGCGGAGGAGGCTCCGGCTGCCGAAGCGCCCGACGCCGAAGAGGGCTCCGACGAAGCCCCCAAGGACGACGAGGCCAGCTAGGCCAAGCTCCGGACGTCGCTGCAAAAAACACGGGTCGCCGGGCAATGTCCGGCGGCCCGTTGTGCGTTGCGGCGAGCGGTTCGTCGCAAAGCTGTCACGGTGGCGGAACGGGAACGCCATGCCCCTCGTTCAATCATCAAGCGGTGCGGGGCCAAGTGAGGAGTGAGAGCATGAACGAGCAGAACAAGAACCAGAACCAGGGCGGTCAAGGCGGCCAGCCGGACCGCGAGCGCGAGCAGGGCCAGCAAGGCGGCCAGTTCGGGTCGCAGGGCGGCCAGGATCGCGAGCAGGGCCAGCAGGGTCAGGATCGCGAGCAGGGCCAGCAGGGCGGCCAGTCGAGCTTCGGCTCGCAGGGCGGCCAGAGCGAAACCGGCTCTGAGGGCGGATCGCCCTCGACCGGCCAGTCGCAGAACAGCGACACGCTGACCCAGTCGCAGCAGGGCACCGAAACCGGCGAGCAGACCGGCGAGGAAACCGGCGAGAACGAGAGCGGCTTCGTCGCTTCCAAGAAGGAAGACGAGAGCGGTTACCTGCAGGGCGATCGCAAGGGCGGGTCCGACATCGAGGGCTCGTCGATCAAGGGCGACGAGAACCGCTAAAGCGGCATCTCATCGGTCACTCGGGCCGCGTCTCCTTCGGGCGGCGCGGCCCTCTTCATATCGGCGAGGGGTGCGCTCACCGGATCCGGTAATGATCGGCGATCCGGTCGAGCGCGAGGCACAGCACGACCTTGCCCGCCCGCGCCGGCCAGCCGAGCGCGGTCTCGGCATCGCGCATCCCCTCCCCCGCGCAGACGATCCGCCACAGGATGTCGCTGAGCCCCGGGCCGGCGCTCGCCACCGCCAAATCGAAGCGGCGCTGCGCGTCGATCTTGGCCGCGCGCGGGTCGCCCGCGGAGGCCGCGCCGCGCGCCGCCGGCGCCCCGTCCCAGCGCATCGTCACGCCCGGCGCGAGCTGGGCCCGCTCCCAGTCGCGGCGAAGCGCCTCGCCGGCGTCGAACTGGCGGCGGCTGAGGTGCCCGCGCGCGTAGAGCCAGCCGAGCGGGGATTCGGCGAGGTTGACCGTGACCGATCGCGGCGAGGCCGCGCCCTTTGCTCCGGGCACGCCATGGTCGATCGCGAGCTCGCGGATCAGTCTGCTCATGCCGGTCGAATCTCCCCTTTGCGAATCATGTGCGTGGGGCTTGCCATCTGGTTCATCCTGTAGGAAAGTGAAAAACCGTATCGGTTAGTTTGCGCGTAAGAGGAGGGGCCGATGATCACGCGAATCCGGGAGGTGCGGCGGGCCAAGGGCCTGACGCTCGACGACGTCGCCCAGCGCTGCGACCCGCCGACCACGCCGCAGACCGTCGGCCGGCTCGAGACCGGAACGCGCACGCTCTCGCTCGGCTGGCTCAACCGGATCGCCGATGCTTTGGGGGTCGAGCCGGGCGACTTGGTCGAGGCGCGCGATGCGCCCGAGCTCAAGGTCGCGGCGGTGCTCGACGGGTCGGGCGCCCATGCGCCTTCGAAAGCGATGGTGGTCACGCCCCCGCGCGCCGACAGCGGCGGGTTCGCGGTTCTGGTCCACGCCGGGACCGGCGACTATCGCTCGGGCGACGAAATCTGGTGCCGCTCGCTCGCCCCTGAGGATTTCGGTCTGGCGCTCAACCGCGACGTGCTCGTGCCACGGCCGGCGGGGCGGTTCCTGTTCGGCCGCCTGATCAACCGCGACGAGGAGAAGTTGCAGGTCCTCCCCCTCGAAGCTGGCGGCCGCCAGCAAGTCATTCCCAACCCGCCGTGGATCGGGGTGGCGGTGCGGCTGGTGCGGGCGCTCTAACTCAGCACCGAAGCTGCGCTCAGCGCGGCGCGTAGACCCAATAAGCCCCGTTTGGGTGGCGGCGAGCGGCGAGGCCGCGCTGCGCGGGCGGCAACCGTTGGTTGATGATCATGTCGACGTCCCTGAGGATGCTCGGGCTGCTCGCGACATAGCTATGTCCCAGCAGGTCCTCGTTTGCGCCGCTGGCGTCGATCGTCTCGACGGGGGGCACGACGACCACGCCGCCATTGGTGTCGCCGGCGCGGACATAGCCCTGGTAGGAACGCGACGCGGTCAGCGCGAGATCACGGCTCGACGCGTAAAGCGTCGTCCGTCCCGACGCGCCCGCGAGGAACGGCGCGATGTCGCGGCGAAAGATCGCCGCGTCGATGTCGGGCGCGGCGAGGATCAGCTCGCGCACCCGGGTCTTGAGCGTCGGGTCGGTGCGCGCAAGCTCGATCAGCCCTTGGGTGACGACCTGGTTCCCCATGCTGTGAGCGATAATGTAGATTTCGGAGGAGCCGGTTGCCTGGAGAATCCGGCCCAGCGCGGCCTTGAAATCGGGGACGCTCCAATCGGCATTATTGTCATCGATGGGGTAGCCGGTGACCCGGTTGACCGACGGCCAGCTGAACATCGCCACCGCGCCGCGAAAGCGGACGTCATAGGCGATCTGCGCGGTGCGATAGAGCGCATCGTCGAAGCTGTTGCGATAGCCGTGAACGAACAGCAACACCGCATCGCGGCCGCCGCGCTGGGTCGCCGCGCGCAATCCGGCCTGCCAGTCGGCGACGGGCACCAGCTGCTCGCGCTCGATCGTGAAATGGCGCGTCGGGTTCGCCGGGAAGGGGTTATACCAGGCCGGGAGCTCGATATCGCCCGGCCGGTGGCGATAGGGAACGGTGACGATCGCACGCCCGAACACCAAAGAGCCGCGCGCGCCGCCGAAGGCGAGGTCGGGCGGGCTTGGGTCGGTCGCCGCGCGGTTGGTGCTGAACGCGACTTCGACCCGGGTGAAGCGCGGCGGAGCCGGTGCTGGCGAAGCAGTCGCCGGTGACTCGCTATGTCCATTGGCCATCGCGGGCGGCCGCGGCGGCGGCGGCGGCGGAGCAAAAGCGGGTAGATCGTCGTCATGTCCGTTGGCCGTCGGCGCCGGTTGCGGCGGTGGTGGCGGCGGCGGCGACGGTGGCGGCGGCGGCGGTGGAGCCTCCGGAGCGGCTTGCGGCAGCGGGGCCTGAGGCTCGGCCTGGTGCGACGCAGTTGAGCATGAGGCGAGCGAGCACAGGGCCGCGAGCAAAAGGGGCATGCCGAACCCCCGGGCGATCCGAATTGAACCGCGCGAGCGCAAAGGCCGTCCGAAATTCACGATGGCCTGCCCGGCCCCGGCTGCTGCCGCATGGCGCTTCCCCAACACATTCCGAGCAGTCCCGGATCATATCACCGCGACACCACCGAAACCAGCGGCCGGATGGATCGGGAAAACGAGGCCTGCGCCGCTCGCCGCGCCTCAGGATTCGCGCTGCGCGATCTGTCGCGCATAACGGTCGGCAAGCTGCTGATGAACGCGCCGCGCTTGCCCGGTCTGCGCGCGCGCCGCGGCTTCCTTTTCAGCGCGTTCGCGACCTCGCAGATAATCGATCGACTCGCCGTCCCCCCGCGGCTCTTCCCGAGGTTCGCTTTCGCTGGGCAGGCCCGTCAGCAGGATGATGGAGGTCGGTCCTTCGACATTGCTCACTTGTCGTCCTCGCGGGGGAGCCTGGCCGCGACTTTTTGCCAATGGTCCTTGCCCGCATCGTTCCCGGCGGCGTCCGCCGCCTCGATCCGATTCTCGGCATAGACCTCGGCGAAGGAGCCGAACTTCTCCTCGATTGCGTCGGCGTCGGCCGCTGGATTTGTCTCCTCAGGCTTGTCGACCATGTCAGTTACTCCGGCGATCGGGTTTGCCGGGTTCAATGCGTTGGAAAGAGCCGGGTTTCGAGGTCTAATCCAGGTTAGCGCGATTGCTGGCGCGATGGCGGCGCGCGAACCGAAGTCCATCAGATCAATGAAAAATATTCCTCATCCATGTTATGATTTTCATGGCCGATCGGGTCTACGAGCTAGGCGGCTGAGAGACCCGCCTTGCGCTCCCACCCCAAACCGTCGGAACATGTGTCGTGCAGTCACAGACAGACCCATCAACGCTGGAACCGCTGGTCGAGAAGCTCGCATATCGGCGGGAGCTCAGCGCCGCGGACCGCGACGCGATCCTCGCGCTTCCGTTCACCCTTCGGAAGATGGAGCGCGGCCAGTTCATCGTGCGGGAGCGGGAGCTCGCGACCCATTCGTGCGTGATGTTGTCCGGTTTTTCGATCCGGTCAAAGGTGATGGCGACGGGCGATCGCCAGATCCTCGCCATTCACATGAAGGGCGAGGTGGTCGACCTTCAGAACGCCCTGCTCGAAGTCGCCGATCACAGCGTCCAGATGCTGACCTCGGGGCGGGTCGCGATGATCCCACGCAGCGAAGTTACCCGCCTGGCCCAGGAACGGCCCAACATTGCGTTCGCGATGTGGCTCGACACCTTGGTCGACGCGTCGATCTTCCGCGAGTGGATCGCCAACGTCGGCCGAAGGGACGCCCGCACCCGCGTCGCCCATTTATTATGCGAATTCTCAATTCGACTTCGAGCCGCAGGCCTTGGCGCGGAAGACCATTACGAGCTTCCGATGACGCAGGAGCAGCTTGCCGATGCGACAGGCCTGACCCCGGTGCACGTCAACCGGACCCTCCGGGCGCTGGAGAAAGAAGGATTGATCAGCCGGCCCAATCCGCGCGCAATCTGCATCGCGGAGTGGCGCAAGATGGCCGCTGCCGGGGATTTCGACCCCAATTATCTGCACATGCGGCAGAGCGAACCGGCGCTGCACTGAGAAGGCCCAGGGATGCTTCCCGGGAGAAGCATGAGGTGCGTGCTTAAGGGGTGACTTCCACCGCCTCGCCGAAATGTACCGTGGCGAGCACGGAACCCCCTTCGTCGCCAATGTCGATCCGATGCGAAAGCACAATCCTTCCATCGCGCATCGCCGCCTCGGCGACCTCGAATCGCGCCATTTCGGTTGCGTAAAGGCGTGCCGCTTCCAAATCCGGCAGGCGCTTCCCGCTCTCGTCCGGAACCAACGTGCCGTTGTGTAGATGGAAGTAAAACTTCGGCATGGCCCGGATCGATTAGCGCGCGGCGCGCCCTGCAGTCGTTAACCTGGGTTGGCGTGATACGTTCCTGAACGGATGCGGACTGTCTGGATGTTCGCCCAAATCGCTGGTGGGCGGTGACGGGCTCGAACCGCCGACCCTCTCGGTGTAAACGAGATGCTCTACCAACTGAGCTAACCGCCCACGCCAGCCTCGTGCCATGCGCGCGCGTGTTCGGCAACAATCAGGGCGGCAGGAATCACACCACCGGAACCCGCTCGACCTCGGCGAAATAGCGGTGAAGAGCGCTCTTCGCTTCGGGCGAGAGCTCGACGAACACGCGGCGCCCGTCGTGGGGGTCGGAACGGCGCACGAACAGCCCCTCGGCGACCATCGTCTTGAGCCAGCGAAGCGCGGTCGTCGCCGGGACCGCGGCGGCGATGCACAGGCTCGAAACCGGGACCCGCAAGTGCGACAGCTCAGCCTGGAACAGATCGAGCAGCATGTCCCAGGCGGGGTCGGCGAACAGGCCGTCGCGGAAGAAGCGGTCGCGCAGCCGCCGCGCGCGGATGACCTTGCGCACCGTCTCGACCGAAACCGGCGGGTCGTCGCCCTTCTCCGCCGCGATCGCCGGCTCGGGCAAGCGATCGGGGCCGGTGGACAGCCGGGCCAGAAGCGTGGCGATGCGGTTAACCTCCTCGCTGAGCTTGCGCAGCTGCTCGGCGCTGCGGTCCGAGGCGACGTCGGACAGGCGCGCCGGGCGCGAGGCGCGGCTCATCGCCACCGCAAGCGCGGCGGCGCGTTCCATCTCGCTCGCGTCGATCAGGATTTCGACCGGCTCGTCACCGATCGCTGCGACCAGCGGGTCGAGCATCGCCGCGCGCGCCGAGACGACTGTGGAATACCGCCCGTCCCCGGAATCGCGCGCCGCCAAAGCGAGGAGCTTGTGGAGCTCTTCCCCGCCGCCGCCGTCGAGCTCGATCCACAAGGCGCTGAGCGCAGCCTGCTGACGAAGTCGATCGGCGGCGCCGGCGATGGGGATCGCCGCGGCGACCCTCAGTCCGGAATGTTCGAGAGTGGAACGGGCCCGGCTGATTGCCTGGTCGCTGCTGCCTGCGAGCAGCACAGGCGCCGGGTCGGAATAATTGACGTGCGTAGCGTCTCGCTCGGCCATGTCCATCGGACGATGTCCCTCCGCAATAAACTTACCGAGCCGGACCGGGATAGGCGCATATTGGAGCAAATGTCAGACCAAAGAATCTCCATAGCGGAGTAAACGGTTAACCATTCGTCACACTCTGCGGCTAATCGCGGAGCCAGACCAACCGGGGGCTGGGGACGTCGATGCGTAAATTATCCTCCGCCGCGGGGCGTGCCCGTTGGCTCGCCGATGTGGCGCAGGCGCTCGACGAGGCGAAGGCGCTGGTCGAACGGATGGGCGCGACCTTCGGCGACCGCCGCGAACGCGCTCAGCTCATCGAGCGGATCGAGGCCGCGCGGCACGCGACTCGGACGTTGCGCCTGAGCTCCGAGCGCCGCATCGGAGCGGCCTATTCCTCCGAAATGAACGAGATTGCACCCGGTCGCCCGAGCCGTGGCCCGGGCGCCTAGACCCCGACCGGAATGTCGCCGCCACCCGAAAAGGGTTCGAGGAACGGGTCGAGCGCGATCGGCTTCCACCCGCCGGTGGCGACGAAGGCGCGATTGAGGAAGGCGCGCTTGCCATAGCGGAGCGGGGACCCGTCGGGGCCGTCGACCAGTCCGCCGGCGGCAAGCAGGATCGCATGGCCCGCGGCGGTGTCCCATTCGCTGGTCGGGGCGGCGCGCGGATAGATGTCGGCGCGACCTTCGGCAACGATGCAGAATTTGAGGCTCGATCCGACCGAGGCGAAATCGCATAAGCCCACCGCGGCCTCGAGATAATCGACTGTCGCTTGGTTGAGGTGCGATTTGGAGGCGACCGCGGTGATCGCGGAGCCGCGTTCGCGCGTGGTGATCGGGCGCGGCCCCTGCCCTTCGTCGAGCCATGCGCCCGATTTGACCGCTCCGCCGAGCAGCCGTCCGGTCGCCGGCGAATAGACCACGCCGAGAGTCGGCGAGCCGCCCTCGATCAGCCCGATGTTGACGGTATAATCGTCGCCGCCGCGGATGAATTCCTTGGTCCCGTCGAGCGGGTCGACGAGAAAATAGATGTCGTCGTGGGCCGGGATCCGCCCCGCCGCGACTTCCTCCTCGGCGATCACCGGGATACCGGGCGCAAGCCGGGCCAGGGCCGCGAGAATGACCAATTCGGCGGCGCGGTCGGCCTCGGTCACCGGCGAACAATCGCTTTTGGCCTCGACTTCGAACCCGCGGCGAACGATGGCAAGGATGGCCTCGCCCGCCTCGCGCGCGGCCTCGCCGAGGTCGCGGACCAGCGCCAGTCGATCGTCCATCAGCGCGGGGCCATCCGGATCCCGCCGTCGAGACGGACCGAGGCGGCGTTCATATAGGGGTTCTCGACCATGAACACGGCTAGCCGGGCATATTCCTCGGCCTGGCCGAGCCGCTTGGGAAAGGGAACCTGGGCGCCGAGCGCGTCCTGCACATTGGGTGGCATCATCGCCACCATCGGGGTCTTGAACACGCCGGGAAGGATGGTGTTGACCCGCACGCCCTCGTTCATCAGGTCGCGGGCGATCGGCAGCGCCATCGCCAGCACCCCGCCCTTCGAGGCGGAATAGGCCGCCTGGCCGATCTGACCGTCCTCGGCCGCGACCGAGGCGGTATTGACGATGACCCCCTTC
This sequence comes from uncultured Alphaproteobacteria bacterium, assembly GCA_963722545.1. Taxonomy (GTDB): domain Bacteria; phylum Pseudomonadota; class Alphaproteobacteria; order Sphingomonadales; family Sphingomonadaceae; genus Sphingomicrobium. Next base: position 1,008,741 of record CAVRMK010000004.1, on the reverse strand, counting down.
TCGCCGTCGGCGAGCGGCTCGAGGTCGACCATTCCGAGGGCGCTGTGCGCGATGCAGCGGAACGTGCCGATGAGGTTGATCTGGATCGCAAGCTCGAATTGCTGGATCGGGTAGATCCGGGCGGCCTTGGTTTCCTTGTCGCGGGCGACGGTCTTGGCGGCATTTGCGACGCCGGCGCAATTGACCAGGATCCGCTCTTGCCCATGCGCGGCGCGGGCCTGGGCAAAGGCCGCCGCGACCTTGTCGTCGCTGGTCACGTCGACCTCGCAGAAGACGCCCCCGATCTCGCTCGCGACCGTCTCGCCCCGCTCGCGATCGCGGTCGAACACCGCGACTCTCGCGCCGCGCTCGGCAAGCGCGCGGGCGGTCGCTTCGCCGAGGCCCGAGGCTCCGCCGGTGACGACGGCCGACTGATTGCTGATTTCCATCTGGCGCACCTTTTTTCCGCTAGTCCGAACGCGTCGCCCGACTAGCCGCGCCATACGCGCTTGCACAAGGGCGCTGTTCGAGCGAAACTGTGCGGGCGGCGTTGCCACGGGAGGGGGCGCCGCCGGTTCATCCTCAATGCATGTTCGAAGGACTATGGTGAGCCGTTCAAGATTTGTGGATTTGCGCGGCAATTCATAGGTTTGGTACAGGGGGAACAGTGACCCGGACAGCTTTCAGAACGGTTCTTGCGGCAAGTGCTTCGGCGATCGCCGTGGTTCCTTCGACATTCGTGTCGGCGCAGTCGGCCGTGCCAGCAGCGCCCGTGCCAATCGCGCCGATGATGGCGAGCGCCGCCGGGGCCGAGGTCTCGGCCTTCTATCAACGCCACCCGGGCACCCGCATTTGGTTCAAATCGGGCGCTGAAGACCCCGCGATCGGCCGCCTCATCGAGATTCTTCGCCGCTCGCCGTTCGACGGGCTGGAAAACGGTCTCGATCTCGCCAATGCCGTGGCCGTTGCCCAAACCCAGGCGCGAACGGGTGATCCGACGGCGATTGCCGCGGCCGAACAGGCCCTGTCGCAGGCGTGGGTCCAATATGTGCAGCTGCTGAAGAAGCCGACCCCGGGCATGATCTACGAGGTGCCCTATCTCGCGCCAAAGCACAGCCGCGCCGACCAGATCCTGCTGACCGCCGCGGCGGTGCCATCGCTCGCCGTCCATCTCGACGATGTGGCCAGCCCCAACGTCCTCTATGCCCAGCTTCGCGACACCGCTTATGAGGAGGCGAAGCTGACCGGCGCGACGAGCCCCGACCCGCGGCTTCTCTCCAATCTTCAGCGGCTCCGCTCGATCCCCAAGAAGGGCAAGTTCATGGTTGTCGATTCGGGCAACCAGACGCTGACCCTGTTCGAGAATGGGCAGCGCTACGATCAGATGAAGGTGGTCGCGGGCAAGGCGGAGTTTCCGACGCCACTGATGGCCAGCATCATGTATTACATCGTCTACAATCCCTATTGGAACGCGCCCGACCACCTCGCGCGCAAGATCGCCGAGAATTACCTGTCGATGGGCGCGAAATATCTTTCGAGCCGCGGCTATCAGGTGATGTCGGACTGGTCGGTCAATGCGACCGTCCTGCCCAACAGCGAGGTCGACTGGAAGGGGATTGCCAAGGGCACCGTCAAGGCCCGCATCCGCCAGAAGCCGAGCGGCGACAACAGCATGGGGGATTTGAAATTCCCCTTCCCCAACAGCCAGGACATCTTCCTCCACGACACGCCGCAAAGGGAATATTTCGCGCGGTCGACGCGCACGCTGTCGAACGGCTGCGTGCGGCTGGAAGATGCGCGGCGCTTCGGCCGCTGGCTGCTCGGAACCGAGCCGGTCGCGCCCAATGGCGACGCCGAAGTCCAGGTCCAGTTGCCGCGCGGCGTGCCGATCTATCTGACCTACATCACCGCGCAGGTCCGCGACGGGAAGATCGCCTACCTCGCCGATCCCTACGGCTGGGACCCGAAGGGTTCTACGGCGCGGGCGGCCGGCCGCTGAGGCGCTGGCTCCAAGCCTGATCGGAACTGAACGACCGCCTCGTCGCTGGTTGGGCCGTCGCTAACGCGCGCGCCGTTTGCCTCGGCCGCTGCGCTTTGCCTTGCCACTCGCAAAAGAAAACCGGCCCGGGCACAGGGCCCGAGCCGGTGTTTCTTGCCTAGGTTCGCTGCTTAGAAGCCGCGTTCCGGCGCCGGCGGCGGCGGCGGAGGCGGAGGCGGCGGAGCCGGGCAGGTATCGGTCGCCAGGATCACCGAGCCGTCCGGGCAGGTCTGCGTCGCCGGAGGCGGCGGCGGAGGCGGCGGAGGCGGCGGAGGCGGCGGCGGCGGCGGCGGTGTCCAGAAGTTGTAGATCAGGCTCAGAAGGAGGCTGTTCGACACGAAGTCGCCGTCGATATCGAAACCACCGGGAGCCGGAATGTCTTCCGAATGGAAGTTCAAGTTCGGCACGACCATGTGACGATACTTGATGCCGACGTCGAGGTTCTGGCTGACCGCGTAGCGCAAGCCGGCGATCCCCTGAAAAGCGAAGTGCGAATCGGAGTCATCGATTTCCGAAGCGGCGAGGGGATCAGATGCAGCCTTGAGATCGACGTTGGCCCAGCCAATGCCGCCCCCAACATAGCCGCTCAACCCGTCTTCGTTGCCGAAGTCGAGCAGCCCGTTGAGCATCACCGATAGCGTGCTGACATGCCCGCCGTCCCAGTTGCCGTCGGTGCCGTTGTCGATGTTGGTGATGACATTGACGCCGGCGACGTTGGCACGCTTGTAAGCAAGCTCGCCTTCGAGGCGGAAGAAGCCAAAGTCGTAACCCGCGATGGCATCGATGTCATAGCCGAGGTCGTAATTGACGACATAGGCGTCACCGAACGACTGCGACGCATCCTCGTAATTCCCATGCAGGTCCTCGACGATCATCGCGCCACCTTCGAGGCCGACGTAGAATGAGCGATCCCGAGCGACAGCCGGGGTCGCGATGGCTGTCGACGCGAGCGCCATCGCAATGGCCAGCTTACGCATGTGTTTCCCCTTCTTTAGAGCGTTCTGAATTCGAAGCGCGAAAACACATTATGAAAGGGCCGGTTTCGGCGCAAGGGCGAGATGTCCGGTTCCTGTTGCCGAAAAGCCGCAGTCTCCTCGCGCCTTGGAGAGAAGAGCTTGGGAAGGCTCGACATTCAAAATTCGTGGCAATGCGCGCCTAGCTTGCGATCAGGCCATGGTGCCGAAGGGCAGTCAGGATCTGATCGATGGCCGCCCGGGCCTCGGGGTCGATTGTCGTCCCACCAGCGGGAGAGGTGATTGCCGCGGCCTGCGACGACACGACCTGCTCGCCATCGATCTCGACGCGATTGCAGCGCACGATCCCGGTCTCCCACGCGCCCGATCGATATTCAGTTCGGAGCCCGCTTTCACGGCTGACCGCCGATAGTCCTTCGACCGGGGTTAGGAAGCGCCAACCGCCGGCGGTCATGCTCGCGATATGTCCGGCCTTGCTGGCCCAGGCCCCGGTCGGCGCCGGGCCTACGATCCAGGCGAGACCGACGCTCGGCGTCGGCGGCGGGGCATCGACCCCAACGGCCTCGACGCACGCCGCAATCGCGCAATCGAGAACCTGCAAGGCCTCGTTGTCCCATGCTCGCTCCTATTTGAGTACCCGAGCATAAGGCCGCCGACGCGCACAGCGCGGCGCCGGACTTATGTCGAAGAGAGTACGAAGGCCGGCCAGCGGGTCGCGCCAGCGAACCCGTCTGACGTCAAGGATTTACTCCGTGACGGCCTGCTTGTTCGTCTTTGCCTTTCGGCTTTCGTTGATTTGCCAACCGCGATGTTGGTTGCAGTGCCAACAGGCAACCCTCAGATTGTCTAGCCTGTTCGTGCCACCATCTCGCTTAGGGATAACGTGTTCGATCGTCGCTCTAGTCGACCCATCTTTCGTGAATCGGCGCATGCAATAGCAGCAGAGGAACCGCTGTAGCATCGACAGATAGTGCCTGATCCATCGCGCGCGTTTGCTCGGCATCGACATCCCGCCGCCATCGCACGGCCCTGGTTGCCAAGTCGTTTAATCATGGCATCCTGCATCCGATGTTCTGGAAAGCCTCACTAGTTGCTGGACTCTTGCTCCTGTCCGCTTGCGAACGACCCGCGATCGATCCGTCGCAAAGCCTCGTCGGCGCGAAAGAGCTTCCTCCGAGCAAAGTGCTCTCGCGGGAAATTATCTGGATCAGTCGTGGCTATGGCGCCTGGGGCAATCTAACCCGGGCCGCCTGTTTTACGAGTTGCGCCCGGATGACAGTCTAACAGTCGGGCTCGAGGCGGCCGATTTCCTGACTGTCGAGCGCAAAGAGACATTTCAACTCTCTTCTCGCGTCGCAGAGGAAGCTCGGAAGGCGCTCTGGCGGGTTCGCCCTGAGCCACTTGCGGGTGTCGAGTGGGACATCAAGCCTACCGGGTGCCGTTCTGACCGTCTCCACGATTTTCCTGAGATTGCGGTCGTATTCATCGCTGAGGGGTCGAAGCCAGGCGTCGAAGATGACCGTGTCGGAGTCTTCGCCCTCCCCCGCCCGTCCAGTTGCAACACCAAACAAGCCGTCGAGGCTCGCCAACTAATACAGAAGGTCATCCAGACGTTTCCTCAGTCCAAGGTCGCAGCCGAATTCGACCGACGCTGGAATGAACTGCAGGCACGACTTCGTTCACAACCCCCGCACCCGCGGCACCCCGCCCGCGTCTCGCTCAGCGCCGTAACCGCCCACACCATCGCATCGGCCCGGTCCGGCGACCGCCCAGGCCCTTCATATCCACCACCCGCCTGGATTCCCGCCAGCTGATCCTCCAGCGCGCCGAACTCCCCGGCCAAACTCACCCGGCCCTTCTCGAACAGCAGCGACACCGGCTCGGCCCGCGCCGTTTTGCCCCGCGAGGCATGGACCAGCCGCACCTTCAGCCCGTCGTCCGCGGCCTTGAGCACGCATTCGACCATCGCCCCGCCCTGGTTGGCCTCGGCCACCACCAGCGCCGTATTCCACCGCGCCGCGGCTGCCGCGACTTTCGCCGACCAGCCCTCGGGCGACAGGCTTCGCACCGTCGCATCCTCGAGCACGTAGAAGCGCCCGCCGGCCGAGCCGCACACGACGATCCCACAGGCGTCGCAATCCTCTCCGACCCCCGCCGGCGGATCGACCCCGACCATGATCCGGTCGAGTTTTGCGGACCGGTCCTGCAAACCGGCTCCGCTTCAGCAGCTCGCGGCTCCACAGCGCGCCCTCGACGTCCATGATCAGCTCGCCGTCGAGCTCCTGACGGCCGAGCCGGGTCCCGCCATAGGTAGCCACGATCAGCTTCACGACGTCCTCATCGAGGCTGATATTGTCGGTCGTCTTGCCCCGCGTCGTCACCGTCCGCGGCTGTGTCTGGATCCGCTCGAGCAGACGCAGCGGCCGCGGCGTTGTCGTGACCAGCGAGCGCGGCCGCATCCCGCGCCGCAATCCGAACTGCAAATTGTCCCACGTCGCATCGGCGTCGCGCCACTTCGCAAGCTCGTCGCACCAGGCGAAATCATGTTCCGGTCCGCGAAGTCCCTCCGGGCTGTCGCCCGAAAAGAGCTGTGCCTCGCTACCGTTGCGCCACTTCAGGCGGCCCAGGCTCGGTTCCCACGCCACCCGGTTGCCGCGATGGCCCGCGACCCGCAGGATTCCGCTTACGCCCTCGACCATGATGCTGCGCGCCTCGGCCATCGACGCGCCGACCAGGGCGATCCGCGAATTGGGCCGGGCCATGGCCAGCCCGTGAATCCACTCCGCGCCAGCCCGGGTCTTGCCGAACCCGCGCCCAGCCATCATCAGCCAGGTCCGCCAGCCTTCCTCGTTCGGCGGCAATTGGTTGCGGTGCGCCCAGCTCTCGAATTGCACGTCGCCGGCCATTAGGTCGTCGGGCGTCATCGACCGGATAATCCGATCCTGCTCTTCCGGCGAACGCCAGGCCAGCGTCTCGAACTCTAGCCGGAATCCGATCGCGCTCACTCGGGCACCCGGCCTTCCTCGATCATCCGGGTCTTCAGCCGAGCCAGCTTCCGCCTCAGCTTCTCGCGCAATTCGGCGACGGCTTCGGGCGAGTGCTCGCGCTCCGCCGCCTCGGCCGTGTCCTTGTGCATCTTCAAAAGGGCGAGCGCGATATTGTTCGGATATTCGCGAACCCGTTCCTCGCTGCCGTCTCTTCGCGTGATGACCTTCTCGGTGCCGTTGAACGAGCGTTCCAGAAGCATCAGCTCGAGCCTGCGATAGGCGACCGAAACCGCTTCGAGCCAAGCCGCCCGGAACGCCGCATTCTTCTTGCGCCGCGCGTAGGCCGCCGCGACCGACACGCCCGCGTCCCTGCACGCCAGAGTGACGTTGCACGTCTCCGCCAGCGCGGTCAGGAAATCCGTCTCTTTTGCCTTGGTCCAGTCGCGCTTGGTCGCCTCGCGAATCTTGGCGTTGTCCCCCTCCTGCAGCACCAACTCGCGTCGATCCGAGCGCCCCGGCTTCTTCGCCCGAGCCTTCGACGCCAACTCATTCCCTCCCCGAGCATGGAAAAAGGCGGCCCCGCAGCCGCCTTTTGTCTCGCCTTCGATTTCATCGAGCGACCCGCCGCCCCGCCGGCGAATTGCAATTCTTCACTGTTCCTGTCGTCTAACCAATCAGCGTCACGCTGTCAAGAACTTTTTACCAAATAGGTTTAATTTCTGGCGCGATCAGACCTGATTTTCCGCATGCGCATAGACCAGGATGGTGAGTGTCGCGACCCGTGCCGCGACCGCGGCTTCCGACCCCGCCGAGGCCTCGAATTTCTCGGCCGCGGCTTCCTTGCAGCCATAGTCGGGCTTCATCCCGCCGGCGGCGACGAGCTTGCACCCCAGCACCTTGCCGTCGGCGCCGATCGCCAGCGCGAGCACCGACTTGCCGAGCAGGCTGTCGCCCGCCGCGACTTCGCTGTCGGCGAGGCTCGCGGCCGGGCTGAACCGCCGCTCGAAGGTGATTTGCGTGATCTGCTCGGGCAGGCCGGCATCGGCGTTCGCCTCGCCCATGCCCTCGACGTCGCAGGCCTCCTGCTTGCCGGGCTCGAGGCTGGTTTCGTAGCGACAGGCCCGGGCCTCGCCCTCCTCGCCGACGGTGACGACCAGCCGCTCCCACCACGGCGCCGAGGCGCTGAGCTGGCTTTCGCTCGCGGGCATGTCGGGGATTGCTGGAACGGGGGATGCGGATGCGGAAAAGGGGATCAAAGCGGCCAGCGCCGCAATCGGGGCAAGCTTCACAGAACTCTCCTTCGTTCTGCCGCCCCGCGGAAGCCTCCTTCTTCCGCCCGTACCTGCGCCCCTGAACGCTCAGGCTGCGATTTGGTCGCAATCGCACCGCCGAAAATTTTTGGCTTGGCCGGGCTCAGGCCCCGAACAGCATCTTCACATGCTGCCGATACAGCCGGGTCTGGCGGCCCATCAGCCCCGGATCCTTCAGCGCCTTGGACTGGATGATCGCCCCTTCGACGATGACGTTGAGAAGGTCGGCGACGTCCTCGACCACGATCTCGGCCGACGGCGGATATTGGGCGACGATCTCCTCGAGCCAGCGGACGAACCGGCCGCGCATCCTCAACAGATAGTCGACGTTCATCTGCTTGACCTCGGCGTCGAACATCCGCTCCTGGTAGGTCACCGTCGCGACCATGCAGCCGGGGTGAAGCGCGTCCATGTCGTCCATCATCTGGGCATAGATGTTGAGGAAGATGAGGAAGCTCTGCAGCGGGTCGTCGCTGAGCTCGCGGGCGCGTTTCTCGAGCGTGTCGAGGATGGAATTGTCTTCGGCGAGGAACCGCTCGAACAGCTGGCGGGCGAGGTCGTTCTTGTCCTTGAAGTGATAGAAGAAGCCGCTCTTGGTGATCCCCGCGGCCTCGACCAGCTCCTCGATCGAGGTCGCGGCGAAGCCCTTCTCGACGATCGATTCATAGGCCAGGTCCATGATCCGCGTGCGCGTCCGCTCGCCCTTGGACTGGGGTTCGCGGTCCAACTGTACCGTGGGTCCACATTTCTCGATCAGCCGGTCGACCATCGCTCTCGATGCCCCGAATTTGCGTTGCCTAACATACCCGAAACGCTGCGGAATTCCGATTCCCGCATCGAACAGACCGCAAGCCTGCTAGAGCTGTGCTAAGACTATCCCTTATTTACGGCCCCGTATTCAGCTTTCGGGGAATAAGATGATTGGCCTCTACCATTATATTGCGCTTGGCCTGTTCGCCGGCTTTGCCGCGCTCGAGCTCGCGTTGAAGGGCGGCAACTTCCCCGCCGTCGCACGCTGGCGGCTGCGCGGCGCCGGCTTCACGTTGCTCTATTTCGCGCTCGCCACCTACGCGCCTCTGTTCTGGGACGGCTGGCTCGGCCAGTACCGCCTGTTCGCGGCCGACACGCTTCCGCTGTGGGCGCAGATCGTCGGCGGCTTCCTCGCGCTCGAGCTTGGCATCTATGCCTGGCACCGGACGATGCACAACACGCCGTTCCTGTGGCGCTGGTTTCACCAGATGCACCACAGCGCCGAGCGGCTCGATGTGTGGGGCGCGCTCTACTTCCACCCGTTCGACACTTTGGCGTTCACCTTCGTCGGAAGCCTGGCGCTGGTGCTCGGCTTCGGCGTCAGCGCCGAGGCCGCGATCGTCATCAACGTGATCGCGACCTTTTTCGGCCTGTTCCAGCATCTGAACATCCGCACCCCGCGCTGGCTCGGCTATGTCATCCAGCGCCCGGAAAGCCACAGCGCCCACCACGAGCGCGGCGTTCACGCGCGCAACTATTCCGACCTGCCGCTGTGGGACATGATTTTCGGGACGTTCCACAACCCGAAGCACTTCGTGCCCCAGGTCGGATTTTACGACGGCGGATCGAAGCGGCTCGGCGAAATGCTGATCGGCCGCCAGATCGCCTGACCTGCCACCCCGTGCCAACACCTGTCAGCCCAATTGGAAAGGTCTTGTTATGACCCGCATTGTTGAAACTGCTGTGTTCCGCGTGAGGGACAAGGTCACAATGGACGAGCTGGTCGCAGCATCTGCGGAATTTCAGCGACAGTTTCTTGACGGCCAGCCGGGATTCCTCCGTCGCGAACTGCTAAAGCTGAGCGACCGCGATTATCTGGATCTCGTTCACTGGCGATCCGCCGACGATGCGGCTGCAGTCGTCGAGCGTGCAGCCACATCGGCTGTCTGCGAACGCTATTTCTCAGTGATGGACCCCGAGTTTGCCGACCTCGGTGCCGGAGTCACCCACTACGAGTCGCTCGCGGTCTATTCGGCGGACGCCGAATCTCCCGTGGCAGCCTGAAAGAACGCATCGGGCGCGCCCGCAATACGTCCATTCGTTTTCACAACGCTCGAGGCTGACTCGGCGGCTGTCCACCAGTGGCAGTGGCACCCCAATTTTTACCCAAGGACTTGCAGAATGCCTTTCACTCTTCCGCAGCTTCGCAGGCTGTTCCTGACCGACGCCGGGCTCGAATCCGACATGATCTTCAACCGCGGAATCGACCTGCCCAGCTTCTCCTCGCTGATGCTGTTGAGGACCGAGAAAGGCCGGGCGGCGCTCGAATCCTACTTCCGCGAATTCATCGCGCTCGCGCAAAAGTCAGGGACCGGCCTCATCCTCGAGACCGCGACCTGGCGTGCCAGCAGCGACTGGGCCGAACCGCTCGGCCTCACACCAGATGAGCTCGACTCGCTCAACCGCGACGCGGTGACCTCGCTGCTTCGGCTCCGCGACGAATACACCACCGCCGATACACCGATCGTCGTCAGCGGCTGCATCGGCCCGCGCGGCGACGGCTACGACCCCGGCCGTATCATGAGCCGCGACGACGCGGCCGATTATCACTCGCGCCAGGCGAGGATCCTTGGCGACGCCGGAGCCGACATGATTTCGGCGCTGACCATGACCAACGTCAACGAGGCGATCGGCATCGCCCGCACCGCCGAATCGGCGGGGCTCCCGGTCGCGATCAGCTTCACCGTCGAGACCGACGGGCGTTTGCCGACCGGCGACCTGCTGGGCGCGGCGATCGAGGAAGTCGATCGCGCGACCGGGTCCTACCCCGCCTATTTCGGGATCAATTGCGCGCACCCGACCCATTTCGCCGAAACCCTCATCGGCGGCGGCTCATGGGTCGACCGCGTCAAGGCGGTTCGCGCCAATGCCTCGAAGTGCAGCCACGAGGAACTCGAGGCGATGACCCAGCTGGACGACGGTAACCCGTCTGAGCTTGGCGCCGATTATCGGGCCCTGCTCGACAAGCTCCCGCACTTGACTGTTCTCGGCGGCTGCTGCGGGACCGATATTCGCCACATCGCGGCGATCGCCGACTCCTGCGCCAAGGTGGCGGCATGAGCGACCGGGTGAAAGTCGCATTGGCGATGCTCAGCCTGGTCGGCGCCGGCCTAGCCGTCCCCGCCCTCGCCCGCGCCGAATCCGTCGCGATCGAGCAGTCGGCCTGGCCGGCGATGAAGAAGAAAGTGAAGCTCGCGAACGGAATCGCCCTCGCCTACGTTGAGCTCGGCGATCCGAAGGGCCCGCCGCTGCTGCTCCTTCACGGCTACACCGACAGCAGCCGCACCTGGAGCCTCGTGGCGCCCTACCTCGGCAAGTACCGGCTGCTGATGCCCGACCAGCGCGGCCACGGCGCGTCGGATACGCCGGAATGTTGTTATTCGTCAGCCCAGTACGCTTTTGACGCCAAGCTGTTCATGGACGCCCTCGGGGTCGATCGCGCGCACGTCGTCGGTCACTCGATGGGCTCGATGGTCGCCATCACCATGGCCGCTGAATATCCCGATCGAGTCGCTTCGATCGGCCTCATCGGCTCGACCGCTCTGGTCCCGGTCAAGCGCGGCGACTGGCTCTATGAGGAGGCGCACGCGCTCACATGGCCGCTCGATCCCAACACCAAGTTCATGCGCGACTGGCACCCGGCCAACCAGCCGACCCCGGTCGACCCGGTCTTCGCCGAGGCGGTCCGCGCCGAATTTATGACCATCCCCCGCCACGTTTGGCGCGGGGTGATGCGCGAGCTCGCCTCGGTCCCGGTCGCCCGCCACTCGGCCGACATCACCGCGCCGGTGCTGATCCTCTCGGGCGGCAAGGACCCGATCTTCACCGCCGAGCACCACGCCGCGCTGGTCAAGGCATTTCCGAACGCAAAAGCCCACGTCTTCCCCGCGCTCGGTCACAACCCGAACTGGGAGCAGCCGGCCGAGATCGCGAGGGCCATCGCCGAGTTCCTCGCGGACAAGGACTGACTCGGGCCGCGCAAGCAGGATGGCAACGTCCGCTTTCCACCCAGAGCAGAGATTAAGAACACGGCTCAACAAGTTTGGGGCGTGGCCGCACGTCCCAAATCGCAGCCTCGTCCAAAGAGTAGGTCCCACCTTCAATCGGCTTTAAGACCGCGAGGAAGTCCAAGTTACTACGCATTTGGCCGTGCGAGATGCCAACTGCTGGAACTATGCTTCTCGGTTCGGAACCTCGAACGACGCGCTTAATATGGACCCGAAGTTGATGACGGCTTTGCCAGTTCGGAAGGAAGTCTGACTCTGGGATGGTCTCACTGCTTAATGTCGTCACGCGCGCAATGACCACGAGGTCATTGCAGCCATATGGAAGCTCGTTCGCCGGTTCGCGAGTCTCGAATGTGGCACAGGCCCCGAGGAACGAAACACCCAAGAGAGCGATCCGGGAGCGCATCAGTTTGGGGTAATGCGAAGGGCGTTGTATTTCCACCGATTGCGGACATTAGAGCCGGCTCGTTCACATGCTATGCTTGGCCGGAAGTAAGGAGATGGAATGTCTAGTCCGCATGATCGAGCATGGTCCGAGGGCCATAAGGCTGGAAAGCACAATCAGCCGATGAGCGCCTGTCCCTATGGAAGCGGCATGATGCAGCAATCCTGGCAGGCGGGATGGCGGGTGGGGCAAGCGGCCAGCGACCCAAAGGCAGGCTAGCCGCGCGCGGGCCAACGTCCGCTTTCCACCAGAGGCAGACACTCCGGATTGCGAGCCGGCACGTACCCCAAAGGGTAAGGGCCCGGCATTGCTGCCAGGCCCCCCTGCGCCGAGCGAAGGATCTGCCGGTGTTCGTCAGCTTGCCGACCCGAAGGCCAACTGCTCCTCGATCCTGGCGCACCAGCTCAGGCTTCCGCGTCTTGGGAACCGCGGCCCGACTCTCAGGATTTGCACCCTGAAAACCGGTCGCTGCCCCCCGTCTACGGCCCTTCTTGGGGCACCCGCTCCTAGCGTCCTGCTTTGCCCGCTACCTCCCCGAGGGAAGGCTTTGGAGCCGCATCGCGCAAGAGACCGATACCTCTTCCGGCGCCTCTTCCCGGCTGACCCCGTCGTTTGCCCGAAGGCGCCCGACATTGCCGGCCGGCGGAGATCGGTTCTTCCATCCCTTCCTCCTTCGCCGGTTCCCCCGAAAGGGTCCCCGCTCCGGAGACTGGGACTTCCGCCCCGATCACCCCTGGACCATGACCGGTTCACCCGAGTCGCGAAAGCGAAAAGTTGACGCTCAAGCCTGTGGATAACGTGGATATCGCGCATAAGTAGGGTCGAAATCGGGTTCGGCGGCATTTGCTCGCGCATCCTCCGGGCAGGCCGCGCGTTGAGGCAGATTGTCCCCCAGTAACCAGTAAGGAGTACGCCCCCATGATCGGCAAGAGCGACGATCTCACGATCCTCAAGACCCTGACCTCGACCTTGAACGACAGCATCAACGGCTATCGCGAATCGGCCGAGAAGGTCGAATCGCCTGAGTTCCGCCAAATGTTCACGGACTTCGCCGAGCAGCGCGAACGCGCCGCGGGCGAGCTCAAGGCGGAAATCCGGCGCCTCGGGGGCGAGCCCGATAGCGACGGCTCGACGCTCGGCAGCCTCCACCAGGCCTGGCTCGACCTCAAGGCGGCGGTCACCGGCCGCGACGACAAGGCGATCATCAATGAGGTCGAACGCGGCGAGGATTATCTCAAGGAGAAGTTCGAAACCGCACTCGCCGACGACAGCCTTGGCGCAGAATGCCGCGCGATCGTCGAGCGGGCCTATCAGTCGGTCCGCGAGGGCCACGACGCGATGAGCCAGATCAAGCATTCGATCAACGCGTAACCGCTTGCTCATCGGACGGCCGGGGCCTCGAAGAGGTCCCGGCCTCTTTCGTACGCGCGCCTGGCTCGGCTTGCCCCGGCGGCTGCCGTTCCCTAGCTGTTCCCAGTGCCCGAAGCCCCGCCCGCCCCGTCTGAATTTCCGTTCCTCGACGGCTTGAACCCGCCGCAGCGCGAGGCTGTGCTGACCACCGAGGGCCCGGTCCTCGTCCTCGCCGGCGCCGGCACCGGCAAGACCGCGGCGCTGACCGCTCGGCTTGCCTATCTCATCGCCTCGAAAAAGGCGTGGCCGAGCCAGATCCTCGCCGTCACCTTCACCAACAAGGCCGCGCGCGAGATGCGCGAGCGGGTCGGCGCTTTGTCCGGCGGGGCGCTCGAGGGCATGCCGTGGCTCGGCACCTTCCACTCGGTCGCGGCGAAGATGCTCCGCTCCCATGCCGAGCTCGTCGGGCTGCACAATAATTTCACCATCCTCGACGTCGACGACCAGCTGCGCGTGCTCAAGCAACTGATCGCCGCCGCCAACCTCGATGAGAAGCGCTGGCCCGCGCGCCAGCTCGCCGGGCTCATCGACCGCTGGAAGAATCGCGGCTGGACCCCGGAGCAGGTCGATGCCGGCGAATCCGAGATTTACGCGGCCGGCCGCGGCGCCGAGCTCTACGTGCAATATCAGGAGCGGCTGAAGACCCTCAACGCCTGCGATTTCGGCGATCTGCTGCTGCACATGCTGCGCATCTTCCGCACTCAGCCGGAGCTGCTGCAAGGCTATCGCGATCGTTTCAAATATCTCCTGGTCGACGAATATCAGGACACCAACGCCAGCCAGTATGAATGGCTGAAATTGCTCGCCGCGCCGCGCAACAATTTGTGCTGCGTCGGCGACGATGATCAGTCGATCTATTCGTGGCGCGGGGCGGAGGTCACCAATATCCTCCGCTTCGATCGCGACTTCCCCGGCGCCATGATCATCCGGCTCGAGCAGAATTACCGCTCGACCAGCCACATTCTCGCCGCCGCCGATGGGCTAATCGCGCACAATGCCGGCCGGCTTGGAAAGACCCTGTGGACCGACCGCGGCGACGGCGAGAAGGTCAAGGTCATAGGCGTCTGGGACGGGCCCGAGGAAGCGCGCCGGGTCGGCGAGGAAGCGGAGCGCCACGAAGGGTCGGGCCAGTCGCTCGACGACATTGCCATCCTCGTCCGCGCCCAGTTCCAGACCCGCGAGTTCGAGGAGCGGTTCATCGCCATCGGCCTCAACTATCAGATCATCGGGGGTTATCGCTTCTACGAGCGGGCCGAGATCCGCGACGCCGTCGCCTACCTCCGCCTCATCGCCCAGCCCGCCGACGATCTCGCGTTCGAGCGGATCGTCAACCAGCCGAAGCGCGGCCTCGGCGACAAGGCCATCGCCACCATCCACCGCCACGCCCGCGCCACCGGCGAGCCCTTGCTGATGGCCGCCGCCTCGATCCTTGGCACCGACGAACTCACCCCGCAGGCCCGCCGAAGCCTCGGCAATTTCGTCGCCGACATCGCCCGCTGGCGGCAACAAGCGAGCACCCTGCCGCACCCTGAGCTGGCCCGGATCCTGCTCGACGAATCGGGCTATACCGCGATGCTCCAGGCCGACCGCTCGGCCGAGGCCGCGGGCCGGCTCGAAAACCTCGCCGAGCTGACCCGCGCGATGGAGGAATATGAGACGCTCGGCGCGTTCCTCGAGCACGTCTCGCTGGTCATGGACAACGACCAGGCGACCCAGGGCGACCGGGTCACAATCATGACCATCCATGCCGCCAAGGGCCTGGAGTTCGACATCGTCTATTTGCCCGGCTGGGAGGAAGGAGTGTTCCCTTCGCAGCGCGCGATGGACGAGGGTGGGCTCGCCAGCCTCGAGGAGGAGCGCCGCCTCGCTTATGTCGCGCTGACCCGGGCGCGCCGCCGCGCGACCGTAATCCACGCCGCCAATCGCCGGATCTATGGCCAGTGGACCAGCTCGATCCCGTCGCGCTTCGTCGGCGAATTGCCCAAGGAGCATATCGAGGAAGAGACAACGATGACCGGCGGCGAGAGCCTGTGGCGCGCTCAGTGGTCGGAACGCGGCGACCCGTTCGCGCACCTCGCCGCCGCCCAGTCCAACCGCGCCTCCACCCGCGGCCCCGGCTGGCAGCGGGCGGTTCGAACCGGCTACGACCCCAGCCCGCAGCGAGTCATCGAAGCCCGCGCATCGGCGGTGTCGCTCGGCAATCAGGGCCGCACCGACCTTTCGCTCGGCCAGCGCGTGTTCCACGGCAAGTTCGGCTACGGCACCATCACCGCGATCGAGGGCAACAAGCTCGAGATCGACTTCGAGAAAGCGGGGCAAAAGCGCGTGCTCGACAGCTTCGTGAGCGTGGAGTGAGGATCGCGGCCATCGCGCTCCTGCTCCTGGGGTGCACGACAGCGCGCGCGCCAGCACAAAAGGAAGACGCCATCCGCATCGACCACGTCATCCTCGGCGCCGCCGACCTCGACGCTGCAATGGCCGAGATGGAACGGCTGACCGGCGTCCGTGCGGTCCTTGGCGGCGTTCATCCCGGCCGCGGGACTCGCAATGCCCTAATGTCGCTGGGCGACGGGACCTATTTGGAAATCCTCGCGCCCGATCCGGCCCAGGCGGTCGACAATGAGGAAATTCGCGGGCTGCGGACGCTGACGCGTCCGACGCCGGTCGGGTGGGCCGCCTCGGCAGACGACGAACCTGCGCTTCGCTCTACCCTTGCCGCAGCGAATATCGCCGCCTCCAAATCGGTCCGAGGATCGCGCGCAAAGCCCGATGGCTCGATGCTGCGCTGGGTCACCTTCGGATATGCCGAGCTCGACAATCTGCTCGCGCCATTTTTCATCATCTGGGCGGATCGGGCGCTTCACCCGTCGCGTACGTCCCCTGGAGGCTGCCGGCTAACCGGCCTAACCATCGAAAGTCCCCAGGCCGCCGCGATGTCACCCGCGGTCGCGCCGCTCGGACTTGACGTGAGGGTCAACGCGGGCCCGCAAGACAGCATGCGCGTGTCGTTGTCCTGCCCCAACGGCGAAGTGAGCGTTTAGGTTCGCCGGAGCGTGCTAGCTGGACTAGAAAACGGGAGAAAGTCATGCCCCAGCAACATTATGAAGGCGGGTGCCATTGCGGCGCGGTTCGCTATGAAGCCGACATCGACCTTGAGCAGGGCACGATCCGCTGCAACTGCAGCTTGTGCGCGAAGACCCGGGCCTGGTTCGCGTTCGTGCCCGCCGACAAGTTTTCGCTGAAAAGCGGCGGCGACTCGCTGCTCGACTATCGCTGGAAGCCGCCGAGCAAGCCCGCCCCCAACATCACCTACCACTTTTGCCGCACCTGCGGGGTTCGCACTCACGCCGAGGGCAAGGGGCCGGGTGGCAGCGCGATGGCCGCGGTATTCGTCGCCACGCTCGACGGCGCCGGTCCCGACCAGCTTACGAATTCAATCCGATATGTTGACGGATTGAACGAGCAATTCACCCGGCCCCCTGAGCACATCGACGCGCTTTGATTTTCACAGCTCGTCGCTGGTCCGCCGGTCGAACAAGCGCTTGCCCACCACCGCGCCGAGGCCCGCCCCCACCGCCTGGGCGGCGATGAACGCGGGCACGTCGCCCGGCGCGATCCCGGCGAAGCTGTCGCTCAGCGAGCGGACGATGGTGATCGCGGGGTTGGCGAAGCTGGTCGAGCTGGTGAACCAGTAAGCCGCGACGATGTAGAGCGCGACCGCGGGCGCGATCCATTCGATGCGGTGGCGGACCACCCCGATGATCGTCACGATGAGGCCGAAGGTCGCCACCAGCTCGCCGGTCCATTGGCCGATCCCGGCGCGGGCCTTGGTCGAATATTGCAGGATCGGCAGGTCGAACATCACATGCACCGCGGCGACCGCGAGCAGCCCGCCGGCGAGCTGCGCGGCGACATAGGCCGCGGCCTCGCTCCAACTGAGCGCCCCGCGCGCCGCCATGACGCCGCTCACCGCGGGGTTGAAATGCGCGCCGCTCAGAGGTGCGAACATGGTGATCATGACGAACAGGATCGCGCCGGTGACAATCGTGTTGGCGAGCAGCGCGACCGCGACATTGCCGCCGCTCAAGGCCTCGGCCATCACCCCCGATCCGATCACCCCCGCGAAGAGGAAGAAGCTGCCAAGCCCCTCTGCCGCGAGCCGCCGTCCAAGCGGCTCGGCTTCAGCTGGCATGCTCGTCGACGGTTTTGCCAATTCCGCTCAGCTGCTTTTGCAAAGTCAGCTCGTCGATGCTCTCAAGCGGAAGCGCAAGGAACAGCTGGATTCGCCGCTGGAGCGCGTAGAAGGCTGCCCGGAACGCTCGGTCCTGCGCTTCGCCCTCGACTGCCGCCGGATCCTCGATCCCCCAATGGGCGGTCATCGGCTGGCCCGGCCAGATCGGACAAACTTCCCCCGCCGCATTGTCGCAAACGGTGAACACGAAATCCAATTCTGGAGCGCACGGTTTCGCGAACTCCTCCCAGTTCTTGGAGCGGAAATCCTTGGTGTCGTAGCCGAGCTGGTCGAGCCAGGCGATGGCCGCGGGATGCACTTGCCCCTTGGGCTGGCTGCCGGCCGAAAAGGCGCGAAAGCGACCGCCCCCGTCCTTGTTCAAAATGGCTTCGGCCATGATCGAACGCGCACTGTTCCCGGTGCACAGAAACAGCACATTGTAGATTTTAGAGTCGCTCATTCGCCTTCCCCGTTCGGTGTTGGGCCTCGTGCTCAGGCGCCCGCGCAGCCGCATTTCTCGGTTTCGGCCGGCGCGGGCGCGCAGCACATTCCCTCGGCCGCGGTCGCCGACAGCGCGCTGAGGTCGACGGTCCCGCCATAATTGGTCGCTTCGCCGTGGGTGTGGAACGCTTCCCACAGCACCCCGTCGGGATCGGCGATCCAGCTCTTTTCGCTTTTGGCGTAGCAGCAGGTGGTCGAGCCTTCGTCGATCACCGGCCGGTCCGCGGCCTCGAGCCGGCGATAGACCTCGCCCAGCTCGTCGGGATCGTCGACCTGGATTCCGAGGTGCTCGATCCCGGTGCTCGCATTGCCGCTGGAGATCGCGAAATTCACCCGCGGATCGTCGAGCATCCACTTGGCATAATCCTGCTTGGTGACCGACGGCTCGGCGGCGAACAGGGTCGAATAGAAGCGAATCGATTGGTCGAGGTCATCGACCCCGACGTGGACGTGCAAACGTTTCAATTGCAGGCTCCTTCTTGCGCGGCGGGAGCGCAGGCCGCGCCCCCACAGCAATTTTCCAGCAGGTAGGCGACGAGTCGGTCCATCGCGTCGAAGTCGGCGCTGTAAATGAGCGAGCGTCCTTCGCGCCGCTGGACGATCAGGCGTGCGGCCTGAAGCTGAGCGAGATGGAAGGACAAGGAACTGTTGGGCACGCCGAGCGCCTCGGCGATCGCCCCTGCCGCCATGCCCTGCCGACCGGCCTGAACCAGCAGCCGGAACAGCGCCAGGCGATGCTCCTGCGCCAGTGCGCCCAAGGCTTCGACCGCGACCTTTGCTTGCACGTCAACGCTCCAACATTTCGATAATCATCGAAATATAGAAGCCGTCGCCGCTGTCAAGACATTTCCAATATTATCGAATTAAACCGGCGCGATCCTAGCTTTGGCTCAATCGGTTGACGCCTTTGACCCACGGGATGATGCTGGCCCAGCTCAGCTCCTCGAAGAATTCGACGCCGGCCAATGTGCTGCGGCGCCATACGACTTCGCACGGGGGCAGGTTCAGCCCGTCCAGGTAGATGGCGCAATAGGTCCCGACTGGCGGAAGATGGTCGCCCTCGACCTGCATCCCGCGCGCGGAGATGTTGCGGGTCAGCGCGGGGTCGAAATGCTCCCCCCATTTGACCCGCGCTCCGAAGCGAAGCTCGATCCGCGGCAGCGCGCGACGCTCGGCCGGCTGGGCGACGAGGTTGCGGTTGATGAGCGCGAGAATGTCGATCGGTTCGTCGAAGCGCAGGCCGGCATCGCCGCCGCGCGACCAGTCGATGGTCGCCGCGCAGCGCTGGCCGGAAGCCAGCTCGATCGCGACGTGATCACCAGCCGGTCCAAGCTGGTCCGCGCTGATCGCCGCCCCAAGCGGCGAGATCTTGCGGATCGCGCATTGCCGGCTGCCGGTTCCGGCATGCAAGCGCGCGGCCTCGAATTCCGGCTTGCCCAGGCGCGCAGCATCGTCGTCCGGCCAGGGCAGCCGGTCGCCGACAACATAGGTCGTAACCGCGTCCGTCCGCATGAGTCGAACCCACCTCGACCTATTGTTGTGGGGTTCCATCCCTAACAAGTGCCTAACGCGGAACCCGCGATTTCCCCTGACCGTTTGCATTGGCAGGAGGTGACTCATGAGCAAGCGTGAACTGATCGACACCGGAACCGACAAGCGCTTCGTCCGCCGCGACGAGGAAGGAAAGTTTAAGGAATCCGACGATGTCGGGAAGAGTCTCGCGGCCGACCAGCGCCAGCATTCGTCGAACAAACCGCCGCGCGGGCACGGCGACAAAGGCGACCGCTAGGTTTCGAGCGTGAGGAGGCGGCCGACGCCGCCTCCCGCCGTCAAGCCTTTCCGGCCGAGTGGCCCTCGTGGCGGCAATATTCCTCGTCAATCTCGGCCATCGCCTTCTTGCCGCCTGCCGTGTGCTGCATCAGGAAGTCGATCTTGGCCTCGACCCGGTCATCATTCTCCTTCGACGTTGGCGAACCGAGGTAGAGAAAATAGGCCAGGCCGACGACCTGCCACAGCAATTGCAGGAACTCTGACTGCCAGTTCTCGAACGTGTCGCGCGACATCTGCGTGAGATATTGCGACACTTCCGCCGCCTCGCCGTGGGCCCGGGCCTCATCGACGAAGGCGCGCCAGCCGAAATACCAGTGCAGCCCGAACGACACCGCGAAGAACAACAGGGTCAGCCAGCCATAAAGGTAGCGGCCCCATATGGTCTTTGCCCTCGGCGGTGCGCTCATAGGCCCGGTTGCTCCATCGTCGTGAGCTCGGGCTTGGGAATGCCGTTGGTCTCGAACTGCTCGGTCAGCTCGGCCTTGCGCGCCGCCAGCTCCTTACCCAGCACATCCATGTCGAGCCCGGCCTTGCGCGCCTGGGAGAACAGCCCCTCCATGCGCTTTTCCTCTTCCTGGACGTGGTGCTCGATCTCTTCCTGGAGGACCTTGACCTTGGCATCGTAAAATTGGTCGTCGGGGCCGCCGCCGAGGATTTCGGCGATCAAAACCTTGGCGCCGTCATGCTCGACATAGGCTTCGTTGAGCAGCTCCTCGTCCTCGATCTTGCCCTCGCACGCGGGATAGAAGATCTCCTCCTCGATCTGGGCGTGGACCGACAGCTCGAGGCAGATTTTCTCCGCGATCTTCTGCTTGCGGCCATCGCCGCTCGCTTTTTCGAAGTCCGCGAACAGATCTTCGACCGTGCGATGGTCCTTCTTGAGCAAGGCGATCGCATCCATAGTTTCGGCCATTGGAACCCTCCTGTTTGTGTTGCATTTCCAAATCTCTAGCGAGCGCCGAAGGTTCCGTTGGCGAGCCGACATTCGGGAGAATTACGGGTGGATCTGCAGGGCCTAGGCTATCTGATTTCGACGATCAGCGTCCTTTTCCTTGGCGTCGTCGCGTGGCCAGGCCCGGGCGATCCCGAATGGCAAATCTTGGCCGTGATCATTGGAATGGTGCTGTCGATCGCCGGGATGTTCACCCGCTATGTGTCGCACCGGCGGGACCGCAAGGACATTCACCGGGTCGAGCGCAAGGCCGAGCAGAGCTAGTCGCCGGCCCGTCGGGTCCGGTCGATCGCGACCAGAACGGCGCCAACCGCCATGACGAGCACGGCGAGCCCGGCAATGCTAAGCAAAAGCTCGCCCAGGCTCTGGTCCTTCGGGTTCAAGAACCAATACGCATACCAGCGGTCGATCGTCCCGCGGGCGAGCGCATAGAGCGCATAGAGCGCTGGCCAGATCGCGGCCTTGGGAACGTCATTCCAGCCGAGGCTGCCGTCGCGCATCATGAACCATAGCCCGGTAGCGAGGACCGGCTGGACGGAGTGGAGCGCGATATCGGCCGCGAGCTGCGAGCCGGTCGGAGTCCACAGCGGCGCGAGCAGAAGCCAGTAAGCGAGCCCGACGAGCAAGATCGAGGCGGTCACCGCCATGCGCGCCGCAGGACTTGCTAGACCGCCCGCGCGTCCCGCAGCGATTCGGGTCGCCATCGCCGCGACGAGAATGTTCGTGAGGATGGTGAAAAAGCCGATGAAGCGCCACAGCGCCGGAATGAGCGGCATCGCCCCGAGCATGATCGCCAGCTGAAGCGCCAGCGCCGACCAGCCGATGACCGCGATCGCGCCTGCCATCAATCGAGTCCAGATGCTCCACGCCATCCGCGCCTCCTTCGCCGTTCCGCCCCGCTGCGAACTTCAGCATGACAGCGAAAGGCGCGGTGCGAAACCCGCAAGGAATCCGGCGAATTCGGCGCTCCGCGTCGCCTTCGGAGCCCCTCGTTAGGGTCCGGCGCGACTCGAAGGACGGAACTTTTGCCCCGCCGCGAGCATTTTCACTGCAAAAGTCAACAACAAAATTCAGGTGCGTAACATGAAGCTGCTTGCCCTCGCGCTTGCGCTCGCGGGCACGTCTGTGCTCGCGACTTCCACCCCCGCCGGTGCGCTCAACATCGGCGAGTCCCACATCTCCCGATCCGAGGCGACCGACGCCGCGATCCAGGCCCGCTCCGACATGCTCGACGCATTCGGCCCGGTCGCGCTCGAGCCCGGCGACTATGTCTGGCGCGACGTCCCGGCGAGCGCCGGCGACGAGCGTGTGGTGATCAGCCTCGGCGAACAGCTCGCCTACCTCTACCGCGGCAACACGCTGATGGCGGTGACCACGATCTCCAGCGGAACCGACCGGAACCCGACCCCGACCGGCATTTTCCAGGTCCACACCAAGAAGCCGATGCACCGCTCGCAAAAATACGAGAACGCGCCGATGCCGTTCGCGCAGTTCATCGACGAATATGGCGTCGCGCTCCACGCGGGGCACCTGCCGGGCCGCCCGGCGAGCCACGGCTGCATCCGGCTGCCGAGCGCGTTCGCCAAGAAACTCTATTCGGTGACCGACGTCGGGACTCCGGTCCTGATCGGCGCCTGAGTCGCTGACCGATGAAAACCCATCTCCTTTCCGCAGCCGCGGTGGCGGGTTCGATCCTGCTATCGGCGCCCGGGCCTGCCACGGCGAACGCACCTGCCCCGGCGGCCCGGGCGATCGCGGCCCAGGCGCTATGGCTGGAATCGGGCCGGGCGACCGAAGGTGCTCGCGCACTGCTCGATGTCCTGCGCCGTCGCCCCCTCGACGGGCTCGACAGCGGCCCCGCGCTCGCCGCCCGCGCCGAGGGCCTGATCGCGCGAAGCTCGGCCGGCGACCGTTCGGCGGCGGCGGAGGCCGAGCGGCTGCTGTCGACCGCTTGGGTGCGCTATGTCCAGACGCTCGAGCGGCGCGCCCCTGGCATGGACTATGCGGACGCCCGCGCCGCGCCGCGCCAGGACTCGCCCGCGCTGATCCTGAAAACGGCCGCCGCCGCGCCCTCGCTCGCCCGTCACGTCGAGCGGGTCAGCGCGGTCAACCCACTGTACGCCCGGCTTCGCGAGGCGGCATGGAACGAGATGCTGCG
Source organism: uncultured Alphaproteobacteria bacterium (assembly GCA_963722545.1). Classification (GTDB taxonomy): domain Bacteria; phylum Pseudomonadota; class Alphaproteobacteria; order Sphingomonadales; family Sphingomonadaceae; genus Sphingomicrobium. Next base: position 985,889 of record CAVRMK010000004.1, on the reverse strand, counting down.
GACGGGCGCTCCCGACCGCCGGGCACTCGCCAGTCTCGAGCGGCTTCGCCACATGCCGCGCGCCTCGCGCTTCATCATTGTCGACGCGGCTTCGGCGCAACTGTGGATGATCGAGGGCGGCGAGATCGCCGGTTCGATGCCGGTCATTACCGGGGATAGTGAAAGTCCGACCCCGATGGTCGCGAGCACCCTCTATTACGCCACGCTCAATCCCTATTGGAACGTCCCGCGCGAGTTCGTGCAGGCGAAGATCGCGCCCAATGTTGTGAAGCAGGGCCTGAGCTACCTCACCGAACGCGACTATGAGGTGCTTGACGGAACCCGGCCGATCGATCCCGCGAGCGTCGACTGGGCTGCGGTAGCGGCAGGCGCGCAAACCGTGAAGCTTCGCCGCAAGCCGGGCGAATGGAACAGCATGGGACGGATGAAATTCGGCTTCCCCAACCGCTTTGACATCTTCCTCCACGACACGCCCGACATGGCCAAATTCTCCGAAGCCGACCGCAACATCAGCTTGGGCTGCATCCGGCTGTCCGACGCTCCGCGGCTGGGCCGCTGGCTGCTCGGGCGCGAGCCGGTCGCGGACGGCGCCACGCCCGAGCAGCATGTCGCGCTTCCCGCCCCGGTGCCGATCTACGTCACCTATCTCACCGCCCACGCCCAAAACGGCGCGCTTGCCTTTGTCGATGACGTTTACGGACTGGATTCGCGGGCGCCGACCCAGGTGGCGGGGATTCGATAGGATTCAGCGCCGGCCGCGAGTTTCGCCCTGGCTCTCGACCTCGTCCGGCCCTTCCGATCCGGCGATCTTGTCCTGCTCGCCCAATTTCAGCCAGTCGCGGAACGGCAAGCGGTAGATCATGTCCATGACCTCGAACTCCAGCCCGCCCGGCTGAGAGGTGTTGCTGTTCCACAGCGCCACCACCCCGCTCTTGAGCTTGGGGTCGAACAGGATCAGCGAGCGATAGCCGTTGATCCCGCCGCGGTGGCCGACGATCCGGTGCCCGGCATAATCATAGCTTCGCCAACCGTAGCCGTACCAGGCGGTCCCGAGCCGTTCGAGGAAGTTGCGAAGCCGGCGGCGCTCGCCGGGGGTTTTGACCAGCGGCGCGTGGATCGTGTTCAGCAGGCGCCGGTCGAGGACATCGGGCATCGTCCCCATCTGCGCCAGCATCCACAGCGACAGGTCCTTGACGTTGCTGTTGACCCCGCCTGCGGCCGGCACCTTGTAATATGTGTCGACCAGCGGGAGCGGTTTTCGGCCCGCTCCATGCGGTCGCGCCCAACTCGGGTTCGACTGGAGCTCGGGCAGCGACATGCTCGCGCTGGTCATCCCGATCGGAGCGAACAAGCGGTCACTGACCGCGTCGGCGAAGCTCTTGCCGGTGGCGCGGGCGACGATCTCGCTCGACGCGTCATAAGCGACGTTCTGATAGGACCAGCACGTGCCCGGCGGGCAGATCGCGTCGAGCTGGACAAGGCCGCGACGGAGCCAGGCAGGTTCGCCGCCTTCTTCGAGCTTGTTGTCATAGGCGTTGCGGTAAAGCCCGAGGCGGTGCGAGAGCAGGTCGCCGACGCTGGCCCTATATTCGTTGCGCGCCGGAAGCTTGAGCCCGGGCGCGTAATTGACCACGGGCGCCGCGAGATCGACCTTGCCCTCCTCGGCGAGCTTGGCGACCATGGTCGAGGCCACGCCCTTGGACACCGAGGCCCAGCGGAACACGGTCGCGGGAGTGACCGGCTCGCCCGACCCCGCCTCGGTCTCGCCATAGCCCTTGAGGAAGGTGATCCGGCCGTTCTCGACCACGCCGACCGCGAGGCCGACCATCGAGGGCCGGTCCATCAGCTCCTGGAGCCGCCGGTCGAGCTGGCGATAATCGACGTCGCGCCGCTCGGCGGGCGCGACGGTGGCCAGTGTCAGGCGCTGGCTAGCCGCCTCTTTCTTGGCGGGATCCTCGACCGCCGGCTCGGGCCGCATGGCGAGGACCGCCGCGCCCATCAGCAGCGCGAACACGCCGAGCCCGATCTTATGCGCTTGTTCCACTGGCGCCTTACGCTCCCACTCCCCGTAAACGGTGTGACGGGCAGATCGGTCCGTCTCAACGAGTCTCCGGCCCGCTTGCGCCGAAGCGATTCATGGCTGCGACGAACCGCTGACGCTCCAGGTGCTGGCCTTGGCTAGCGCTTTTGCCTAAACGCCCGCCCGGGAGCGCAAGACCGATGCATTTCTTGAAGACGTTGCTGTGGGTGCTGGTGGCGGTCGTCGTGGCCTTGTTCGCGAGCCGCAACTGGGTGCCGGTGACCCTAGCCTTGTGGGGCGACATCCAGGCCGACATCAAGCTTCCGGCGCTTCTGCTGATCGTGTTCCTGATCGGGTTCCTCCCGACCTGGCTGACGATGCGCGCGCGGCAATGGGCGCTGACCCGGCGGCTCGAGGCGCTCGAGCGCAACCAGGTCGCGCCGGTGACCATGGAGGTCCCGGCGACCGTCCCGGAAGAGGTCGCATGAGCCCGATCTTCGTCGCCCTCGACACCCCCGACGTCCATCGCGCGGCGGCACTCGCGCGCGACCTCGGTCCGCTCGGCTGCGGAGTGAAGCTCGGCCTGGAATTCTTCTGTGCCAACGGCGAGCACGGCGTGATCCGCATCGCTGAGCACGACCTTCCGATTTTCCTCGACCTCAAACTCCACGACATCCCGAACACGGTCGGGAAGGCCGTCCGTGCGCTCGCGCACCTCAACCCGGCAGTGCTCACCGTTCACGCTGCCGGGGGCCGGGCGATGATGGCCGCGGCGAAGGAAGCCGCGCCGCCGGGCACCAAAGTAGTCGCGGTGACCGTCCTCACCAGCCTCGACCAGGACGATCTCGCCTCGATCGGCGTTCGCGCGTCGCCCGAGCGGCAAGTCGAGCGGCTGACCGAGCTGGCGCGCGAGGCCGGCATCGACGGCATCGTCTGCTCGGGCGAGGAGGTGAAAGCCGCACGGCGCGCATGGCCCATGGGCTTCCTGGTGGTCCCGGGAGTCCGGCCCGAGGGCTCCGAGATTGCCGACCAGAAACGGGTCGTCACTCCGGCGCAGGCGCTCGGCGATGGAGCCTCAATCCTCGTCATCGGCCGGCCGATCACCGGCGCCGCCAACCCGGCGCGGGCGTTCACCGAGATCGCGGACTCGCTGAAAGGAAAGGTCGAATGAGCTGGCTGAGCCGGGTCCGGAGCGGGATCCCGTTCCTGCCCAAGAGGCAGACCGCCGAAAACCTGTGGCACAAGTGCGGCAAGTGCCAAACGATGATCTTCACCAAGGAATGGGAAGAGAATTTCAGCGTCTGCCCGCGCTGCGAATATCACGACCGGATTGGCCCGGTGAAGCGCTTCGAGCAGATGTTCGACGCCGCCAAATATGAGGTCCTGCCCGCGCCGCAGGTCCGCGAGGACCCGCTCAAGTTCAAGGACAGCAAGCGCTACACCGATCGCCTGAAGGCTGCTCGCGCGGCGAACGGGGAGCGCGATGCTCTCGTCAACGCGCGTGGACGTCTCGGCGGGCGGCGCGTCGTCATCGGGGTCCAGGACTTCGCCTTCATGGGCGGGTCGATGGGGATCGCGGTGGGTGCCGCCTTCATCGCCGGAATCAAGGCGGCGATCGCCGACGGCGCGCCCTACATCCTGTTCACCGCCGCGGGCGGGGCGCGGATGCAGGAAGGCATCTTGAGCCTGATGCAGATGCCGCGGACGACGGTCGCCCTGGCCGAGCTCCGCGACGCCGGCCTGCCCTATATCGTCGTCCTGACCGACCCGACCACCGGCGGAGTCACGGCCTCCTACGCGATGCTCGGCGACGTCCATATCGCCGAGCCGGGCGCGTTGATCGGCTTTGCCGGCCAGCGGGTGATCGAGCAGACCATCCGCGAAAAGCTCCCCGAGGGCTTCCAGCGCGCCGAATATCTGCTCGATCACGGAATGGTCGACATGGTCGTTTCGCGGAGCGGCCTTCGCGACACGCTCGAGCTTCTCGTCTCCTACCTCGCGCCGGAGAAGAAAAAGGCCGCGTGATGGCGGACTTTGCGCGCTCGGCGCATCCCGGAGTCCAGGCGCAACTCGACCGACTATCGATGACGTCGCCGCTCGGCGACCGGCTGGGTCTCGAACGGATCGTGGCGCTGCTCGACCGGCTCGGCCGCCCGCAGGATGCGCTCCCGCCGGTGTTCCACATCGCCGGGACCAACGGCAAAGGATCGACCGTTGCGCTGCTGCGCGCAGGGCTGCAGGCGGCGGGCCACACGGTCCACGCCTTCACCAGCCCGCACCTCGTCCGCTTCAACGAACGCATCCGCATCGCCGGCACGTTGATCGAGGACGAGCCGCTCGAAGCGCTTCTGTCCGAGGTCATCGGCGCGGGCGAGGGAATCGAGCCGAGCTTCTTCGAGGTCGCAGCGGCCTCAGCGATCCTCGCTTTCGCCCGTGCGCCGGCGGACGCGGCGATCCTTGAGGTCGGGCTCGGCGGACGGCTAGACGCGACCAATGTCGTCGACCAGCCGGCGGCGTGCGGAATCGCCTCGATCGGGCTCGATCACCAGCAGCATCTGGGGACCACGCTCGCGGCCATAGCGGGCGAGAAGGCGGCTATCGCCAGGCGAGGCATCCCGTTGATTTCGCTGGCTCAAGCCGAAGCTGCCGAAGCGGCGATCATCGCGACCGCCGAGGCGGCCGGGGCGCGATTGCGGCTCGAGGGCCGGGACTGGGCGGCGGATCCGGAACTGGTCCCAGCCCTCCCCGGAGCGCACCAAGTCCGCAACGCGAACCTCGCCTGGCAGATGCTCAATGCCCAGGAGGCGGTAAATGTGCGCCGCGATGCATTCCTTGCCGGGCTTCGGACGGCGAGCTGGCCGGCGCGGTTCCAGCGCCTCGGCGACGGGCCGCTGACTCACGGGGCGGAGACCTATGTCGACGGGGCGCACAATGGCGACGCCGCGGCGGCGCTCGCCGGGCATCTCGCCTCGACCGGGCCGATGCACCTCGTCCTCGGCATCCTCGCCAACAAGGACGCGGACGAAATCGTGCGCCTGCTCCGGCCCCGGGCCTTATCGCTGACCTTCGTCCCCGTCCGGGACCACGACCACCACGACCCGGCCGTGCTGGCGGAACGCCATCGGGGCAAAGCGGCTTCCAATCTCGTCGAAGCGCTCGAACCCCTGCCCGGGCCGCGCCTGATCGCCGGCTCGCTCTACCTCGCGGGCGAGGCGCTCGGGCTCAATCGCGAGCTGCCGCAGTAGCGCCGTCAACCGACGCCGACGGATCGGCGAGGTCGGTTCGGCTTGCCCGGTCGCGGATCCATTCGACGATGACGAAGCCGACCGCGATGAGGCCGATCAGCGCGGTGAAGCGGAACACCGGCGCATAGCCGATCTGGTCGATCAACTCGCCGATCGCGGCCCGGCCGAGCGATCCGACGAGGAAGGTCAGGGAGGACAGCAGCGCATATTGGACTGCGCTGAACTCGCGGCTCGTGATCGACGACAAATAGGCGACGAACGCCGCGCCCGCGAGACCGCCAGCAATATTCTCGCCCGAGATGGCGATCAAAAGGCGGACCATGCGCAGGTCCTGGCCGAATGCGTCGAGCGCGAAGGTCCGCGCAAACGCATCGATATAATAAGCACCGTCAGCGAGGTCGGCGTAAAGCAGGTTCGAGGCGGCGGCGACGATCGCACCGACCAGCAGGGTCGGCATCCGCCCCAAAGTCGCGAACAGGATCCCTCCGATCGCGATCCCGGCCATGGTCATGAACACGCCGAAGATCTTTGATGCAAAGGCGACCTCGTCGCCGGTATATTGCAGCTCCTCGAGGTAGAAGGGGAAGGCGAAGCTGCCCCAGATATTGTCGGTGATGCGGTAGCTGAGGATCAGCCCGAGGACGATGATCACGCCCCAGCCGATCCGCCGGACCAGCTCGCCCAGAGGCAGGATCAGCGCCGAGAAGGCGTGGTCGGCGGCGCGCTCGCCCGGAGTAACCGCGGGATCGTCGACCGCAAGCGCGTGTTCGCCCTTCGCCTGCATATAATTGAGCACCGCGGCGACGATCGCCGGCAGGATCACGGTCGCGGCGACGATCCACGGACCATAGAGCTTGGTGAAGTCACCGGCCGAGGGCGGCTTGCCGGTCGCCGGATCGACCCCTCCGCTGAGCATCAGGATCATGAAGCTCGCAACCATCCAGATTGCCCAGCCCCAGCCGACCGCGACGATGACCAGGCCGGCATTGCGATATTTGGGGGCGAGCGCGCCCTTGCTCCGAAGCACCGTCTGCTCGATCTCCGTCTCGGTCCGAGGCGTGTCAGGCGCGAACAGGGTCGCGACGATGGTCAGCGCCATGAACACGCCCATCACCGCATAGACGGTCGGCCACGGCATGCGCTCGGACAGGACCAGGGCGAGCGCGCCGCCGATTAGCGCCGCGATCCGGTATCCGAATTGATAGATTGACGAGAGGATCTCGACCGGCGCTTTTTCGTCGGCAACGTCGATCCGCCAGGCGTCGATCACCACGTCCTGGGTCGCCGAGGAAAATGCGCCGATCACCGCGATCAGCGCGAACGAGCCGAGCGCGAGCCGCGGGTCGGACAGCGACATGCCGAGGAAGGTCGCGGTCAGCAGGACCTGGCACAGCAGCAGCCAGCTTCGCCGCCGCCCCATCCGCTCGAGCCCCGGAAGCTTGATCCGGTCGACCAGCGGCGACCACAGGAACTTGAACGCGTAGGCGAGGCCGATCCACGACAGCACGCCGATCGTCGCGAGGTCGATCTTCCACTCGCCGAGCCAGGCGTTCAGCGTGCCGATGAGCAAGGTGTACGGAAGCCCGGCGCCGAAGCCGAAGGCCAGCATCACCGCCGTCTTGCGCTGCTTGAGCGCCAGGCGGATGAGCTTCCAGCCCTTGAGCTTTTCCGCCTCGGCCATCGGATTCATCCCTCCCTGCGGGCTTGCGAGGGGCGGAGATTAGCAGGGGATCGGGGCCTGCCTAGCCCCGGCCGGTCATTCGTCGCCGTCGCCGGCCGACATGACGAAAATCTCCAGTCCCTTGGGGATTTTATACTTCTGGTTCTGGAGATGGAGGTCGATGCATTCGATCGCCTTGATCAGCTGGCGCTCCGAATAGGGCTTCTTGAGGCATCCGACCGCGACCTCGTGGGCGCCTTCGTGGGGCTGGCCGGTCGCGAACAGGGTCGGAACTCCCTTGCTCTTGGCATGCCGGGCAAGGTCGAGCCCGTTCATTTCGCTTCTCAGCCGGACGTCGCTGAGGATCAGATGGACCTCCTCCATATCGAGGATCTCGATCGCCTGGTCGAAATCGTCGACCGTCGCGACGATCTCATAGCCGCAATCGCTCAGCATATTCTCATTGTCGAATGCGATCAGCGGCTCGTCCTCGACGATGAGTATCCGCTTGACGATCCGCTTGCGCCTGCCGAACAGCATCTGAAACCCTTAAGATGAAACAGCCACCCCAACGAACGACTCGGCGCCCGGTGCCGAAGGGCCGCCAACCCGAGCATAGTGCCGGGCGGCCGCCCGCCGCTAGCGCGGAAAAGCCGCAGCGCATCGCAAAACTGCTCGCGCGGGCCGGAATCGCCTCGCGGCGCGAGGTCGAGCGGATGATCGGCGAAGGCCGGATCGCGATAAATGGCGAGACGGTGACAACGCCGGCGACGTTGCTGAAGGACCTCGCCGGGGTGACGTTTGACGGCCGCCCGGTGCGCCCGGCCAAGGCGACCCGCCTCTACCGCTTCCACAAGCCGCCCGGCACCCTGACCGCGGCGAGCGACCCCAAGGGCCGGGCGACGATCTACGACCGTCTTCCGGCGGGGATGTCGCGGGTGATGCCGGTCGGGCGCCTCGACTTCATGACCGAGGGGCTGCTGCTTCTGACCAACGACGGCGAGCTCAAACGCCGGCTCGAGCTTCCGAGCAGCGGGGTCAAGCGGACCTATCGCGCGCGGGCGTTCGGGGCGGTCACGCAGGCCCAGCTTGAGGATCTGGCCGATGGCGTGACCATCGAGGGCATGCGCTACGGCTCGATCGACGCCAACCTCGAGCGGCGCACCGGGCGCAATTGCTGGATTGAGATGAGCCTGACCGAGGGCAAGAACCGCGAGGTCCGGCGCGTGCTCGCGCATCTCGGGCTGCAGGTCTCGCGCCTCATTCGCACCGATTATGGGGCGCTGTCCCTGGGCGGGCTCGAGCCGGGGCAGGTCGACGAGGTCAAGGGCGACGAGCTCGAAGCGTTCATGAGGTCGCTCGGTTGAGAATCATCGCCGGTGAGTGGCGCGGGCGAACGATCGAAGCTCCGCCCGGAGCCGCGACTCGTCCGACCGCCGACCGGGTCCGCGAGACATTGTTCTCGATGCTGGTCAGCCGGATCGGCTCGTTCGACGGGCTTCGGGTCGCCGATTTGTTCGCTGGCTCAGGCGCGCTCGGGCTCGAGGCTTTGTCGCGCGGCGCCGTGCATTCGACCTTCGTCGAGAATGATGCGGGAGCCGCCGCGGCGATCCGGCGAAATGCGGACAAGCTGGGAGCTGCCGACCGGGTCCAGGTCCGGCAAGGTTCGGCGCTCGCGCTGCCGCCGGCCGAGCTGTTCGACCTGGTCTTCGCCGATCCGCCTTATGCGCCAGGGTCGGGCAGCGCGGCCGCCGACGCAGTGCTCAAAGCTGGTTGGCTTGCGCCGGGCGGCTGGCTGACGATTGAGACCGCTCGGCGCGATCGGGTCGAGTGCGAGGGCTTCGAAATCGTGACCGAGCGGGATGTCGGTTCTGCCCGGATCACGCTTTTGCGGCGGGCTTCGACGCCTTCTTAATCTCCTCGAACTCCTCGCTGAGCCGGCGGCCGATCGCCGCCGCCGCGGCGACCCCAGCGGCCTTGACGGCCCTGCCCGCGGCTTTCTTGCGACTCGAGGCACCGCTGAACCGCTGTTCGGCAATGGCAGCCAGCGCCGCAGTTGCGGCGACGGCGAGCAGATCGGCGACCAGCGGGCTCTGAAGAAGCTTGATCACGGCGTCGCCCGCGTCCGAGGCAAAGGAGTTCTTCGAGTCCGCTTTCCGGCGGCTCGACGAGGTCTTGCGCGAGCTGCCCCGACCGGCCGCGCTCGAGCGCTTGGCGGCTTTGGGCCTGGCGCCCGTCGACTTGCTCTTGCTGCCCTTTGCCGGGGTCCTGGCCATAATCATTTTCCTCTCGATCTAAACGTTCAAGCCTCAACTCAGCACGCGCATTTCCGTTGCCGCGAAGGGCCGGGCAAGCGCGCAGGCGTCGGCGCGCTCGGCGGTCAGCCAGCGTTCGGTCTCGGCCGGGCGGAGCATCACCGGCATCGCCTTGGGGTGGATCGGCCCGACAATCTCATTCGCCTCGCAGGTCAGGAACGCCATGTAGGGCTCCTCGCTATTGCGGTCTCCCGGCCGCCACAGGCCCGCGAACGCGAACAACGGGTCGGGGCCCGCGTTCAAGCCGAACCAGACTTTCGCCTTGCGCTTGGTGTTGGAGTCGGGCTCCGCGGTCCACTCGCAAAAGCTGGTCACGGGCACGATGCAGCGCCGCTCGGGTAAATTGAGCGCATTTCGCCAGAACGGGCTTTCGAGGTTGCGGACATTGGTGATCGGGCGCGACTTGGCCGCGGCCGGTCCGGGAAAACCCCAGCGCATCATTTCGAGCCGAAGCCCGCCCTCGTCCCGCCGGAGCACCGGGGCGAGCTTGCCGGGATAGATTTCGTCGAACGGCGGGAGATTGCCGCGATCCCCGTGGAACGGGCCGAAAATTCGCCGAAGCTCGTCAACCGTAGCGGTCATCGAGTAGAGGTTGCACATGGCGGGCCTCTTCGGGCCGCGTGGTCGCGGGGTCAATCAGACTTGCTGTATTGACACAATAATACACCAAGATTAGACTGCCCGCAAAACAAGGGGAGGCACACGTGTATAGCCAGCAAGAGCTCGACGACGCGGTCGCGTCGGGAGTCATTACCGCCGCCGCCGCCGACGCGCTTCGCGCGCATGTCGAGGGGCAGCGCTCGATGGTTATCGCCGATGAAGAGCAATTCCGGCTGATCACCGGCTTCAACGACATTTTCGTCTCGATCGCGGCCGCCATCCTGCTGTTCGCGGTCGGCTGGATCGGCCAAAGCATCGGCGCCCAGGCCGGCCTCACCATCGAAGGTGACGGGCCGAGCCTGCTTGCCCCGCTGGCGGTCGCCGCGACGGCCTGGGGCCTGGCCCTGTTCTTCACCGCCAAAAGGCGGATGGCGCTGCCCTCGATCCTGCTCCTCCTGGCCTTCGTCGGCGGGACCTTCCTCACCACCGCCTTCGGGCTGGTCAGCGCGATCGGGCCCTATGCGTTCGGCGACACCCCGGCACTCGGCGGTGTGGTCGCAGCGGTCGCCGGGATCGTCGCGGCCGGCGCGGCCTGGCTCCACTGGCGCCGCTTCAAGGTGCCGATCACGATTGCCGCCGGCACCGCCGCGGCGGCCGCGATGGTCGTCGGCCTGCTCGTCGCGATCATGGGCGAGCGGCTCGAGAACGCCCGGGACCTCATCCTCGCGATCACCCTGATGCTGGGCATCGGCGTGTTCCTGTTCGCGATGTGGTGGGACAGCTCCGACCGCGCGCGAGTCACCCGCCGATCGGACGTCGCCTTCTGGCTCCACCTGCTCGCCGCGCCGATGATCATCCACCCGGTGTTCACGCTGCTCGGGCTTAACGACGGGACCGCGACCATCGGCGAAGGCTTCATCGTCATCGCGCTCTATGTGGTCATCGGCCTCACCGCCTTGGCGATCGACCGCCGGGCGCTGCTCGTCTCCGCGCTCGCTTACGTCCTTTACGCGCTGACCGAGCTGTTCAAGCAGTTTGGAGCGGTCGAGCTCAACATCGCGCTGACCGCGCTCGTGATCGGCTCGGCCCTGCTGCTGCTGTCGGCTTTCTGGCACCAGGCCCGCCGCGGCGTGGTTGTCCGGCTCCCGGAAGCGATTCGCGCCAAGCTGCCGATGATCGACCGGCCGGCGCTCGCGGTCCCGGCGGCCTAGCCGACGAGGCGGATCAGCCGCCGCTCGAGCGGGGCCAGCACCCCGCCGAGCTCGTGGCCCCGCTTGACCACCGTGCCATGCTCGGAGACGAGCGCGAACGCCCCTTGCTTCATGTGAAGCGAGGGGCGTTTCTCGATCCGCGCCTCGGGCCGCTCGCTATGGCGGTGGAAGGCCGCGAACAGGGCCAGGTCGCCCTCGAACCGGACCGCATAATCGCGCCAGTGGCCGGCCGCGACCATCCGCCCGTAGAGGTCGAGCAGACGGTTCCATTCAGTTCGGTCGAAAGTGGCGAGGGAGCGCCGGTCCCAACGGGCAGGGAGCGGCGCGACGTTCACGCGCTCTTGGCCTTCTGCCGCGCAGTCCCCGGCCCGACGTGGGTCTTGCGCTCGGCGCGCAGCGCGGCGATTTCGCGCTCGAGTTCGCACAGCCGCGCCAGTACCGGGTCGGCAATCTCGCTGCATGGCATTCCATAAGGCACGAAGCCGGTTTTCACGTCGGCCGCGTCGACCAGCATCGGCTTGGCGGGAATTCCGACCACGGTCGCGCCCGGCATGACGTCGCGGGTGACCACCGCGTTGGCGCCGACCCGAGCGCCGGCGCCGACCTCGATCGGACCGAGCACCTGGGCGCCCGAGCTGATCACCACACCGTCGTGGAGCGTCGGGTGGCGCTTCCCGGCCACGCCGTTGGTCGGGTTGGTCCCGCCCAGCGTCACGCACTGGTAGATGGTGACATCGTCGCCGATCTCGGCGGTCTCGCCGATCACGCTGAAGCCGTGATCGAGGAAGAAGCGCTTGCCGATCTTGGCGCCGGGATGAATGTCGATCGCCGTGAGGAAGCGCGCGAATTGATTGAGGAGGCGGGCGATAAAGAACAGCCTTCCTTCCCACATCCAGTGGCTGATCCGGTGAAGGCCGAGCGCTATCGTTCCGGGATAGAAAAGCACGTCCCAGCGCGACCGCGCCGCGGGATCGCGGGCTTTGACCGAGTTGAGATAGGCGAGAAGGCCGAAGGACAAACGAGCTCAACCTCAAATTGCGTGTCGTTGATAACCTAAGGTGCGGCGCGGCGAATTTCCAGCCGCTGGCTTTAAGCGATGTATACGATTAGAAACGCAGCTCTAATCGAGGAATGCGTTGACCGTCCATCTTCCGACCATCAAGCAGCTGCAATATCTGGTCGCGCTCCGCCGCCACGGCCATTTCGGCCGCGCCGCCGAGGCCTGCTTCGTCACCCAATCGACCCTGTCCGCGGGGATTCGCGAGCTCGAGAATCTGCTCGGAACGACGTTGGTCGAGCGGACCAAGCGAGTGGTCCGCTTCACGCCATTGGGCTCGCGAATTGCGGACAAGGCTCTGCGCGTGCTTCGCGAGGCGGAAGAGCTGGCGGACCTCGCACGCGCAGAGGGCCAGCCGCTGACCGGCGAGCTTCGGCTGGGAGTCATCCCGACCATCGCGCCGTTTCTGCTTCCGGCGATGCTGCCCGTGCTTCGCCGGCAATGGCCCGACCTTCGGCTGTTCCTTCGCGAGGAGACCAGCCAGGCGGCCTGCGCGGCGCTCCGCCAAGGTCAGCTCGACTGCGTCCTTCTCGCCATGCCCTTTGCCTGCGGGGAGGTCGACAGCGCGGCGCTGTTCGACGACCGCTTGTTCGTCGCCTTCCCCGCTGGCGAAGCGCCCGATGACGGGCCGGTCGACCCCGGCACGATCGACGAATTGCGCCTTCTGATGCTCGAAGACGGCCATTGCCTGAAGGATCATGCGCTGGCCGCGTGCAACCGGCCCGAGCTTCGCGCCGGAGCAGCGATGCTCGGAACCTCGCTTCATACCCTGGTGCAGATGGTCGACAACGGGCTCGGACTGACGTTTGTCCCGCAAATGGCGGTTGAGGCCGGGATTCTCGAGGGCACCAAAGTCCGCGTGCGTCCGCTCGATTCGCCCAATGGGAGCCGGCGTATCGCCTTGATTTGGCGCCGCTCGAGCCCGCGCGAAGAGGAGTTTAGGATGCTTGCCGACAGCCTCGCCGGGATAGCGCGACAAATCTCGCCGACGCTCTCGAGCGCGGCCTAGTCAGAAAAGCTCAATCCATGTGCCTGAGGCCGACCCTCAGATAATCCCAGCCGGTGACCAAGGTCAGCGCGGCCGCCGCCCACAGGCTGACGATCCCGACGAGGTGGATCCACGCTTGCGCCGGGAACCCGCCGCCCAGGATCAAGGCGCCGAGCGCCACCAACTGGAGAGTCGTCTTCCACTTGGCGAGCTGGCTCACCGGAACCGAGACGTTGAGCGCGCCGAGGAATTCGCGCAGCCCCGAGACGATGATCTCGCGAAGCAGGATGACGAGCGCGGGAATGACGCTCCAGTCCTGGATCACCGGCGGGTCTCCATCGGCCTCGCGGCTGGCCATCAACATCACCAGCACCGCGGCGACCATGATCTTGTCGGCGATCGGGTCGAGGAACTGGCCAAGCCGCGAAATCTTGCCTTGGGCGCGGGCCAGATATCCGTCGAAATAATCGGTCACCCCGACGATGCAGTAGAGCACGAAGGTGATCAGATAGTCGTAGGGCGCCGGCTTCCACAGCAGGAACACCAGGATCGGCACCGCGAAGATGCGCGACAGGGTCAGCAGGTTGGGCAACGACAGCATGGCCAGTTTTGACGCGTTATCGCGTTTGGCGCTGAAGGCAAAGCTGGCTATGATCCTGCGCGCATAGACTGGGCATCGGAGGTTGGGATGACCCTTCGTCTTCTAACAGCGCAGATATTCGGTGGCGCGTTGCTCTTGAGCGCATGCGGGCCAGGCTCAAGCGAGCCGACGTTAGACGAGGTCCGCGCGATCGCCGCGAAATATCGCGACGTGGAGGTTGCGAAGGCCGAGGGATTCACCACCGACAATAAATGCGTCACCGCCGAGAAGTTGGGCCATCCGGCTGCGATGGGCGCAATGGGCCTGCATTACGTGCGCCGCGACCTCCTCGGCCTTCCGCCTGCTCCTCCGACCAAGGGAGCGCGCGTCAAAGGCAGCGGAACCCATGTCGATTTCCGCAAACCGGCAATGCTTGTCTACGAGCCGCAGGCCGATGGAAGGCTGGTCCTGGTCGCGGTCGAAAACCTCGTGTTCAAGGAAGCGTGGCACGCCAAGACTCGTACGCCTCCGACATTCCACGGCCGCACTTACCCATTGCTCGAAAACAATCCGTCGACCGCGCTCGACGAGGCTCACGGCTGGGAGCCGCATTACGAGCAGCATTTGTGGGTCTTCCGCGACAATCCGAACGGAGCCTATTCGCCGTTCAATCCCAACGTGACGTGCGACCATCATCAAGCCGCCGCTGCCGGCAAGGCCTCATAAATGGGCAAATCCAGCGACTGTTGATTGCTTGGCGCGATAAGCGCACAAAATTCCATCGAGCGGGGGTCTTGTATGGCGTCGCTGTTCCTCAGCTACTCACGCGAAGACGTTGAACGGGTCGGGCCGATTGCGGCCGCGCTCGAGGCCGCCGGGCATGACGTGTGGTGGGACCGGCATATCGCCGGCGGGCAGGAATTCGCCGATGCAATCGAGCAGGCACTCGACTCCGCTGACGTGGTCGTGGTGTGCTGGAGCGCGACCTCGGTCCGTTCCGGCTGGGTCCGCGACGAAGCCGGCGCCGGGCGGGACAGCGGCCGCCTCGTCCCGCTGACCATCGACGGTTGCCAGCCGCCACTTGGCTTCCGCCAGTATCAGACCATCGACCTGTCACGCTGGGGCGGCAAGCCGAAGTCGAGCGCCCTCGAGCCGCTCAAGGCAGCGGTCGCGCAGCGCGCGGGCGGCGCACCGTTGCCGATGTCCGTGAAGGCTGTGCCCCAATCGGTCGCAGGTCGGAGGTCGCGACGTTGGGCAAGCGCGGGCGCCGCTGCGCTGGCGGCAATCATCGCGGGCGCTTTCCTCTATCCCCGCCTGTCGGCCGGCTCTGGAAGCTTCGAGCCCAAGGTCGCGGTCGGGCAGTTTTCGCTGGCGTCAGCGGACCTGCCCAAGGCGCTTCCGACGATGGTCGGGCAGGAAATCGTCGCCGCCTTCGGTGCCGAGAACGCCGTCACCGTCGTTTCGCCGGGCGATTCGAACGCGGCCAAATCCCCCTTCGTCATGGACGGAAACGCCAGCCGGCTTGGAGATTCGGTCCGGATCACGGTCAACCTCAAGAACCAGCGCTCGGGCGTCGTTCTGTGGTCGGGCGCCTACGAGCATGAATCGGCTGACGCGGTTGCTGCTCGGCAGGCGGCCGTTGCCGCCAGCCAGGTCGTTCGCTGCGGCCTGTGGGGCGCATCCTCCTACCGCGCACGAATGTCGGACCAGGCGCTCTCGCTCTATCTCAAATGGTGCAACGAGCATTGGAGCGGCTCGACCAACCCGACTGCCGAGCTCGACGCGGCGCGCCGGGTGACGGTCGCGGTTCCCGACTTTTCGTTCGGCTGGTCGGCGCTTGCCCTGGCGACGGTCCCGCTTTCCGCCACGCAGTCGCCGGAGGCAGACCGGCTTCGCGCCGAAGGCCGCGCGGCGGCGCGCAAGTCGATGGAGCTCGATGGCCAGAACCCCGAAGGCTATATGGCGCTTGCCGGGCTTCTTCCGCTCGACCGCTACGACGAGCGCGAGGCGCTACTCACCAAGGCGCTCAGCGTTCGTCCGACCGAATGCGGCTGCGAGCGCCAGGCCTATGGCGACTTCCTCGCGTCCGTCGGGCGCATGGAGGAGGCCGCCGAGCAATATGAGCGAGCCCGCGACATGCGGCCCCTGGCCCCGTTCAGCAATCTGCGCTTCGCCCAGGCGCTGTACATGATCGGCCGCAACGACGAGGCGGACAAGCTCTTGAAGTCCACGATCGGGCTGTGGCCCGATGCCACCTCGCTGCGCCTGCTGGAAATGAAATCGGCGCTGTGGACCCGCCGCTATGACGAGGCCATCGCCATCCTTCGAACGCCCGACTTGCCGCTGACGAGCACCCAGCGCCAGACCTTGGCCGCCGCGTTCGAGGCGCTCAAATCCGGAGCCCCTGCGCTTCGCGAAAAGTCGATCGCCGAGCTCGAACGCTTCGCCGGCGATTCGCGGTACAACGACAAGCTTGTCGTCGGCCTGCTCGCCGCGCTTGGGGCTCGCGAGGCCGCGATCGGGGCGGCTGCCGGGCTTGTCCGGACCCGCGGCCTGTTCGACGCCGAAGTGCTGTTCGAGCCCAATCTCGCCGCGGCGCGCTCCGAGCCCGGATATGCCGATCTGGTTCGCAGGCTCGGCCTGGTCGATTACTGGCGTTCGGCCAAGCACGCGCCCGACATCTGCCGCGATTCCGCGCGGCCGCGTTTCTGCTCGTTCACATGATATTGGAGGTGGTGATGAGAGGATTATTGTTGTTGCTCGCGCTTGGCGGTGCCGCCTGCGATCGCCAGGCCGACGATCGGACCGCCTCTCCCGCAACTGCGCCGGAAGCGGCACAGGGTGCGCCCGCCAGCCAACCGGCCCCGGTCGTACCCAAGCCGGAGGACCAGGCGCAGCTCGATCGCATGATCCTCGCCGGATACACGCCCCATGCCGACCACCTGCACGCGCCAGGGGTCAATGAGTGCCCGCTGACGAAGGGATCCGAAGCGGTGATGTAGGTCAGGCCTCGGGCGGGATCGCGCCGACCCTTTAATTGCGCATTGCGTTTGGCGGCAGGCGCAAAGCTGGCTATGCCTCCGCCCCATCGTGAGCAGCCGGCGCGCCTAGGCCTTGATCCAGAACGTCACCCATTTGCTGCGCGCGCGGCGATTCCTGCCGATTTTCGTCACGCAGTTTCTCGGCGCTTTCAACGACAATCTGTTCCGGACCGCGATGGTCCTCCTCGTCATTTATGGAATCTATCGCGACGCCGAGCAGGAAGCGGCGTTCAGCGCGATCGCCGGCGGCTTGTTCATCGCGCCCTTCTTCCTGTTGTCGGCGCTCGCCGGCCAACTCGCCGACGCCAACGACAAGGCGGCGATCGTGCGAATCGTGAAATCCGTCGAAATCCTGATCATGCTGTTCGGCGCCGCGGGCCTGCTGCTCCACAACATCCCGCTGCTGCTGATCGCCTTGACCGCAATGGGCATTCACTCGACCTTCTTTGGACCGATCAAATATGCGATCCTGCCGCAGCACCTCAGCAAGGACGAAGTGCTCGGCGGAACCGGCCTGGTCGAGGCCGGGACCTACATTTCGATCCTCGGTGGAACGATCCTCGGCGGGCTGCTCGTCGTGCAGCGTGCGGATGGCACCTACCATGCCGAATTCGCGGCAATCGCGGTGCTGCTCGTCGCCGTCGCAGGGCGCATCGCTGGCGGTTTCGTGCCCCCTGCCCCGCCGGTCGACGACCCCGAAATCCCCGGCTTCCCCGACCGCGGCATGGACTGGCACATCGTCCGCGCCTCGATCCGGCTGGTCAGTGCGACCATGCACATCAAGCGACTGTTCCTCGCCATCCTGTCGATCAGCTTCTTCTGGGCGATGGGGGCGGTGCTGGCGGCGCAATTCCCGCCCCTGGTCAAGAATTCGCTGCAATCCGACCAGACCGTTGCGACCCTGTTCCTTGCGGTGTTCTCGGTCGGGGTCGCGATCGGTTCGGTGATCGTCAACCGGCTGCTCAAGAACGAAGTGTCGGCGCGCTATTCGCCCGCCTCCGCGCTCGCCATGGGCGTGTTCGTGCTCGACCTGTTCCGAAGGGTTCGGGACTGGCCGACCCACGTCGGCGAATTGCACGACATCCAGACCTTCCTCACCGTTCCGAACAGCTGGATGGTGGTGGTGGATTTGTTGGGCATGGCGATTGCCGGCGGCATGTTCGTCGTGCCGCTCTATGCCTTCCTGACGACCACCGTTCCCAAGTCGGAGACCGCTCGAACCATCGCGGCCAACAATATCGTCAACGCTGGCGCGATGGTCGCTGCGACGGGCATTCTCGCCGTTTCGATCGGCTATTTCGAGGTTACCGTCGCCGACAGCCTGCTGATCGTGGCGGTGGCGAGCGTGGTCGCCGCCTGGCTCGGCTGGCTTCTTCACAAGGCCTGCGACGACGGGCGCTGCAGCGAGCTGTCGAAGCCCTAGCCGGTCAGGCGATAATCACCGAAGCGAACAGGAAGGCAGCGGCGAAGCTGTGTCCGAAGAAGCGCCAATCCGACGATGTAGCAGGAGTCGTGGCGACGGGCACGGAATCGAGGCGCGCAATGCCCTTGGCGAAGCGGCGCGGGTCGCGCCGGACCAACGGATAGCGATGCCGTCGATGCCGCACCGGAGTTGGCATGGGCAGCTTCAGAGCGGGCGCGGTTTCCGGGCGGAACATGGTTAATCCTTAGGACGCGGTTAACCATGTTCAAACAGACAAAATTAAGGATTGGAGCCACTCTGTCCCGTTATGGGACGGCGACCATTGCGTGATTGACCGATCCTATGGTGCGGACGGTGGGACTCGAACCCACACGCCCAAGCGGGCAGAAGATTTTAAGTCTTCAGCGTCTACCGGTTCCGCCACGTCCGCACGGCGGCCGCGCTCGGGCCGCTATTCCGCCGTTACTTCCTGCAGGTTTAAGCGCTCGCGCATTTCCTTGCCCGGCTTGAAATAGGGCACGCGCTTGGCGTCGACGTCGACCGATTCCCCGGTGCGCGGGTTACGGCCGACCCGCGCGTCGCGCTGGCGGGTCGAAAAAGCGCCGAACCCGCGCAGCTCGACTCGCCCGCCGCGGGCCAGCTGCTCGGTGATCGAATCGAAGATCGCGCCGACCACACCCTCGATCTCGCGCTGGGTGAGATCGGGGAAGTCTTCGCACAATTTCTGGACCAGCTCAGAACGGATCATTGGCTCCCCCGCCATAACCTTGTGATTCGAGGTCTTGGGCAGGCCGTTGCTGTCAGGAAAGACGGCCTCGCGCAAGCGAGAAAAGGCAGGGTTCCCGCAAAGAAACCCCGCCTTTCCCGTTACTTCTTCTTGGTCTTCGACTTCTTCGGCTCGGCTGCCGCCTCGGCTTCCGCAGCCTCGGGCTCGCCTGTCGCCGCAGTCTCAGCCTCGACGGACTCGGTCGCGGCTTCCGGCTCGACGGTTTCCGCCGCGGCTTCCGGCTCGGCCTTCTTGGCCTTGGCCTTCTTGGGCGCCGGGGCCTCTTCGGCCTCCTTGGCCTCCTTGGCCTCCTTGGCCGGCTTCTTGGCCTTGGCGGCCTCGGCCTTCTCCTTCAGCGCCGCGCCGAGGATGTCGCCGAGCGAGGCGCCGCTGTCGGACGAGCCATATTGTTTCACCGCCTGCTTCTCTTCGGCGATCTGGAGCGCCTTGATCGAGAAAGTCGGCTTCTTCGAACGGTCGAAGCCGGACACCATCGCGTCGAATTTCTGGCCGACCTGGAAGCGCTCGGCGCGCTGCTCGTCGCGGTCGCGGCCCAGCTCGGTGCGCTTGATGAAGCCGATTGCCCCGTCGTCTCCGACCTGGACGTCGAGCCCGGCGTCCTGGATTGCGCGGACGGTGACGGTGACCGTCTCGCCCTTGCGCATTCCGGCACCCGAAGCCGCTCCGCCAGTAGCGCCGGCGCCAGCGCCCGCGCCGGTTCCGCCGCCTTCGAGCTGCTTCATTCCGAGGCTGATGCGCTCCTTCTCGACATCGACGTCGAGCACCTGCGCCTTGACCATCTCGCCCTTGCGGTGGAGCGCAAGCGCTTCCTCGCCCGACACGCCCCAGGCGATGTCGGACATGTGGACCATCCCGTCGACGTCGCCTTCGAGGCCGATGAACAGGCCGAACTCGGTGGCATTCTTGACCTCGCCCTCGACGGTCGATCCGGCCGGGTGCTTCTCGGCGAACGCGGCCCAGGGATTCTCTTGCGCCTGCTTGAGGCCAAGGCTGATCCGGCGCTTCTCCTCGTCGACCTCGAGCACCTTGACGTCGACTTCCTGCGACGTGCTGACGATCTTGCCCGGATGGACGTTCTTCTTGGTCCAGCTCATTTCGCTGACGTGGACCAGGCCCTCGATGCCCGGCTCGAGCTCGACGAACGCGCCATATTCGGTGATGTTGGTGACCCGGCCGCGGAACGCCCCGTCGACCGGATATTTGGCCGCGGCACCTTCCCAAGGATCGCTCTCGAGCTGCTTCATGCCGAGGCTGATGCGCTGGGTCTCGCGGTTGATTCGGATGATCTGCACCTTGACCGTGTCGCCGATGTTGAGCGCCTCGGACGGGTGATTGACCCTCTTGTAGCTGATGTCGGTGACGTGGAGCAGGCCGTCGATCCCGCCCAAATCGACGAACGCGCCATAATCGGTGATGTTCTTGACCACGCCGTCGATGACCTGGCCCTCGGCGAGCGACAGGATGAGCCCGCTGCGCTGCTCGGCGCGGGTTTCCTCGAGGATGGCGCGGCGCGACACGACGATATTGCCGCGGCGGCGGTCCATCTTGAGGATCTGGAACGGCTGGGCGAGGTCCATCAGCGGCCCGACGTCGCGGACCGGGCGGATGTCGACCTGGCTTCCCGGAAGGAAGGCGACGGCGCCGCCGAGATCGACGGTGAAGCCACCCTTGACGCGGCCGAAGATCACGCCCTCGACGCGGTTGCCGGCCTCGAACTCCTTCTCCAGCTTGTCCCACGCGGCTTCGCGGCGGGCGCGGTCACGCGACAGCATCGCTTCGCCCTGCGAATTCTCGACTCGATCGACATAGACCTCGACCTCGTCCCCGACCTGGATTTCGGCCTTCTGGCCAGGCGCGGCGAACTCGCGCAGCGGGACCCGCCCCTCGCTCTTGAGACCAACGTCGATGACCGCGAGGTCGTTCTCGATCGCGGTCACCTTACCCTTGACCACCTTGCCTTCGAAGGTTTCGTTTTCGCCGCCGAGGCTCTCGTTGAGCAAGGCCGCGAAGTCATCGCGGGTCGGGAATGTCGTAGTCGCCATAAGTGAATCTGCTTTCTTGTCGTCTCTAAAAGGTTCGGCCGCCGACCGGTCACCATGACCGGACTACCCAGGCGGGCTTGGTCAAACCCTCGCCGCCGGCCCGGGCCCATCCCGATTGCCGGCATCCTTGAACCCAAATGGTCGCAGCGGCTTGAACGGGCGCGAGGGACGGCATGGGGGAAGACCCTGGGCCGATGCGGTGCGCCTGGAGACGGGCCGCCGCGAGCCAAAAGGGCCCGCTGGACGGCGCGCGCCTTAGCCTAGAGGGGTTGAGAGGGCAAGCGCGGGGCGGTTCAGGCGCCCAGCCGCTTTTCGGCGATCCGGATCGCCTCGGCGATCGCGGCTTCGCGCTCCATATCGCTGGTGTCGATGAGGATCGCGTCGGCGGCCTGGTGAAGCGGAGCCGATTGGCGGTGGCTGTCGCGGGCGTCGCGGGCGAGGATATCGGCGAGCACGTCTTCGAAATGGCTGTGCATCCCGCGTTGCTCGAGCTCGGCGAGCCGGCGTCGCGCGCGCACCCCGGGGTCGGCCGTGACGAACAGCTTGAGGTCGGCATCGGGCGCGATCACGGTGCCGATGTCGCGCCCGTCGAGCACCGCCCCGCCCGGCTGGCGGGCGAAGTCGCGCTGGCGCTCGAGCAGCGCCGCGCGAACGCCCGGATAGGCCGACACCGCCGAGGCAATCCGGGACACCGCTTCGCTGCGGATCTCGTCATCTTCGGGATCGACCATCATATCGGCGCAGGCGCGGACCGCCTCGAACTCGCTCGACGGATCGCCGCCCCAGCGCCACAGGGTCAGAGCGACCGCGCGGTAAAGCAAGCCGGTGTCCATGTGCGGAAGCTCGAAATGCTTGGCGAGCGCCCGGGCAATGGTCCCCTTGCCGCTCGCGGCGGGTCCATCGACGGCGATCACCGGCATTTGCGGATCATCCTCCTTCACTCGAGTGAGCGGGTTGGGAAGCCGGTGCTTTGACAGGGGCATATGGCTATGGCAAGGCGCCCCGCCGACCCCGCCGATGAGGCTCGCGGACGGCCGACTTTTCGACTGGAGATATAAAAAATGGTGAAGCCCTCGTGGGGCACCAAGCGCACCTGTCCCAAGTGCGCGACCCGATTTTACGACCTCGGCAAGGATGACCCTGTCGTGTGCATCGAGTGCAAGACCCAGTTCGTCCCCGAACCGGTGCTGAAGTCGAAGCAGCCGCTGGCGTTCGAGCCCGCGCCGGCCGACAAGAAGGTCGAGGATGCCGAGCTTGCCGGCGAGGACCTCGAGATCAACGAGGACGCGGAGCCCAGCGCCGACGAGGAAGTCGACCTCGACACCGGCGATTCAGACCTCGGCGTCGAGGCGCCCGGGGACGAAGAAGAGAATTAGACTTTGCGCGCGCCGGGCCATTCGCTAAAGGCGCGCCGACATCGCGAAGACACGGGGCCGTAGCTCAGCTGGGAGAGCGTCGCAATGGCATTGCGAAGGTCAGGGGTTCGATCCCCCTCGGCTCCACCATTCCCGGCCTAACGGGGCCGGAATTTCCACTCAGGTCCGGTCGTAGACATATTCGAGGATCACACCCTGATCCTCGATCACCTTCAACAATTGCGGGACCATGTCGTCGCCCAGCGGCACGTCCATGACGTAGATCGCGACGACGAGGTCGCGGCCGCTCTTGCCCTTCATGTAGCCGGCCAGGCCTCGGGTCATGATGAGCGCTCGGCTGTTCATGGCATCACCCGCCACCGTGGTCCCGGACTTGAGGAAGGCCTTGCCAGCGATGCGGCTGGTTGGCGGCACAGTATCCTTTTCGGAGCCGTCGACGCCGAGGATCGGAAGCGCGTGGTGATAGGGCTGCGCATCGCGGCCGCTTGCCTCCTTGCGCAGCAAGGTCGTGACCGTCCGCGGGCTGAATAGATCGGTATATTCGTTGCCACGGCCGTCGCTCAGCGAAACCAGACCGGGATCCATGCCGCGCTTCTTCAGGAAGCCCTGGATCGCGGTCATTCCGTCGGCGAAGGTCGTTTCGCCGTTCTTCAGCGCCAGCAGGAAAATCAGCAAATCGGCATGCTGGTTGTGGCTGACCTTGAAGATCAGCTTGATGTTCTCGGAAAACGGCGGCGACACGAGCTTCGCGACCTCGGCATCGGCGCGATAGCTGTCCTTGGCGGGAAGCGCGGAATCGGGATTGGGGCCGAGCGGGCTGGCGTCGACCGCGACCCCATGCCGCTTGAGTGCCTCGATCAGCAGGGTGCGGGCGAAGGCCGGCGGATCCGGCACCTGGTAGATCCGCACCAGCGGTCCCTGGTTGGCGGGGATATTCCCGCTGACCGCAATCACTCCGGGCCTGGGCGAGGTGGCCTCGACGGTCATCGGCTGGCCAGCGGCAACGGTGGTAACATCGGACTCGGCCGTGAAGGCGGCGGTCAGCGGCCGCGACACGACAGTGGCTTTCGACCCAACAGCCCCCGGCGTGATGGTGAAATCGATGAGGTTGTCGTTAATCCACACCGGCGAGACGATGTAGCCGTCCTTTTCCATCGCCGGGAACAGCCGCGCGTCGATGATGACATCGCCGGCGACCCGGCGGATGCCCGACGCCGCGACCTGCTTGGCGAGGTCGTCGAGCCCGGCGAGCGGATTTTCAGGCGTCAGAGTAGAGAGCGGCAGTGCCTCCCCGTAGATATGGTCGATAGGGGTGAAGTCGATCGTCCCCTGCGGTGTCGTACGGCCGCCCATCGTCGGATCGGCGCTCGCGACCATGACCAAGTTGCCATTGAGCGTTCCGCCCGAATCCGCCGCGCCCGTCCGATAGATAGGCGTGGTGAAGCGATAATCGGCGCCATAGGCATCGAGCGCTGCAGCGCCGGCCCACAGCTTGGTGGTCGAGGCGCCGAGGAAGCGCGTGTCGCCGCTCCAATCGAACAGGACTTCGCCGGTCTTCTGGTCGGCGACGTGAAGGCCCCAGCGCGAGTTTGTGTACTTGGCCTCGTCGACGACCTTGCGGGCCTCGGCCGGAATGGTCGGGACCGGACCGGCCGCAAGCACCGGCGTCAAGGACGCGAGAATTGATCCGCCGATGACTGCCAGACCATATTGTCGGATTGCTACACGCCCCATGACTGTCCCCCTCCCGAAACTGCAACGGGCGCAGTCTTGCGCTTCACCGCGCCCGGGGCAAGTCACCGCTCTTCGATCAGGCCGATCTCCTTGGCAATCTTGCGCAACTCACGGGTCGCTTCGCTCCAGGCCGGCGGCAGCGGGCTTTTCAAATGCTCGTCCGAGGACTCGCGCGTGCGCCGGTTGAACGCTGTCGGAAGGTCGGGCCCCCGGCGTCCGTCGACGGCCAGGGCCGAGGTCATGAAGCGCCTCCAGATGTCGGCGGGCACGGTCCCGCCCGTCACCTTGCCCAGCGATTTGTCGTCGTCGCGACCGACCCACACGCCGACGACAAGGTTGCCGGCAAAGCCGATGAACAAGGCATCGCGGTTGTCCTGAGTCGTCCCGGTCTTGCCGAAGGTCTGGACGGCGAGCGCTGCGCGGCGGCCGGTGCCCTTGTTGGCTGCGGCGTGGAGCAGGTCGAGCATCGGCGCCCAATCGCGCTGCTCATCGAGGGTTCCGCGGCGCTCGAACAAGGCTGCGAGCCGGCCGGGGTCTTGCTCCTGAGGAAGGCCGCGAGCGATCACCGGATAGCGGCCCGAAGCGATCGCGGCATAAGCGCCGGTCAGCTCGATCAGGCTGACCCCCGCGGTTCCGAGCGCGAGGCTCGGCTCGTCGGGTAGCCGCGTGGTGATGCCGAGGTCGCGCGCCGCCCGCATCACATTGCCGCGTCCGACCGATTCGGCGAGGCGCACGGTGGCGGCGTTGCTCGACCGCTGAAACGCCTCGCGCAGGGTGATCGAACCCCGATAGACTCCGTCGACGTTCGCCGGAGTCCATCCTTCGACGGTGATCGGCTCGTCCTCGATCCTGCTGTCGGGCGTCCAGCCGGCGCGGAGGGCGGCGAGATAGACGAACAATTTGAACGCCGATCCGGGCTGGCGCCGCGCCTGGGTCGCGCGGTTGAAGCGCGACTTAGCGTAGCTGCGCCCGCCGACCATTGCGACCACCCGGCCGTCGGGCCGCATCGCGACCAGCGCCGCTTCGCTTCCGGCGGGTGCTCGGCTGATCGCCCGGACCGCGAGCCGCTGGAGCCGGCGGTCGAGCGTCGTCTGGACCTCGACCTCGCCGAAATCGGCTTCGAATGCCTGGGTCGCCGCGGGATAGACCCAGTCGGCGAAATAGGTCCCGGTCGGGACCGAATTGCGCTGGCGCACGACCCGCGCCGGGCGAGTCGTTCGCGCCCTTTGCTCGCTGATCGCGCCGGTCTCGGCCATCGCCCGCATCACAAGTTTGCTGCGCTTTTGCGCCGCTTCGAGATGATTGGTCGGGGCGAGCCGCG
The DNA here is from genome assembly GCA_963722545.1 of uncultured Alphaproteobacteria bacterium. Taxonomy (GTDB): domain Bacteria; phylum Pseudomonadota; class Alphaproteobacteria; order Sphingomonadales; family Sphingomonadaceae; genus Sphingomicrobium. The sequence goes on along the minus strand of CAVRMK010000004.1, from coordinate 960,489 downwards.
AGGGCGCCTGCACAAGGCCCGCGAGCATCGCCGACTGCGCCAGGGTCAGCTTTTCGGGCTCGCGATCGAAATAATGGCGCGCGGCGGCGCGAAGGCCATAGACCCCGTCACCGAAATAGACGCTCGACATGTAGCGCGAGAGGATGTCTTCTTTGGTCAGCCACGCCTCGAGCCAGAAGGCGATGATGACTTCCTGGGCCTTGCGCTTGAAGGTCCGGTCGCCCGACAGGAAGCTGGTTTTGGCGAGCTGCTGGGTAATTGTGCTTCCGCCCTGGCGAACTCCACCGCCGCGCATGTTGGCGACCATCGCGCGGCCGATCCCGCGCGGGTCGATTCCCCAGTGGCGGTGGAATCGGCGGTCCTCGATCGCGACGAACGCCGCGGGGGTCAAAGGGTCGAGCGTGGCGACCTCGACCGGCGCCTCCTTGATTGCCCCGCGCCGCGCGATCGCGGTTCCATCCGAAGCGGTGATGCGGAGCGCGGGGTCTTCGAGCGGCTCGAGCGCGCGCGACAAGGGCGCGGTCACGATCAGCCACAGCAAGGTGATGAGCAAGACGCCGCCGATCGCATAAAGCACCAGCGGCCAACGCCGACGCGGCGGCTTGGCGGGCGGCTCGGCCTCCGTGGCCGTCGGTTGCGGCTGGAACGGATCGGGCAGATACTCGACCGAGACTCCGCCACGGGTCCAGATCGTCTCGCGCTCGGGTGGGCCCTGGCTGTCCGCTATTCGATCCACTGCCTTACCCTAGTAATACACTCGATCGGCAAATGCCAGCGCTTGCCGATCGTCCCGGCCCCATTAAGTATCCTTGGCATGGCGATCCACCGCTTCAAGCGCCTGATCGGCCTTTTCCTGCTCAGCCTGCTGGCGGTGCTGCCCGCGGCGTGCGCCGACGAGCCCGCGGGACCGGTCGAGGTCGTCGTCGTCGGCCCGCAGCCGCGGCTGGTCGATCCTCGCGACGGGCCGCTCCGGGCCGGGGATGCACTGCTGCTGCAGAGCGTCGCCCAGGGACTGGTCGCGTTCGATTCGGGCGGCAATGTCGTCGCCGGGCTCGCCGAGCGCTGGAACGTCAGCAACGACGGGCTGAGCTATATCTTCCGGATCGCGCCGATAAGCTGGGCCGACGGCTCGAAGGTCACCGCCGAGCAGGTGGCGCGCAGCCTCCGCCGCCAGATCCAGGGGAGCAGCCGCAATGCGCTCCGCGAACCGCTCGGGGCGGTCAGCGAGATCGTCGCGATGACCGACCGGGTGATCGAAATCCGGCTCAGCTCCCCGCGCCCCAACCTCCTGTCGCTCCTCGCCCAGCCCGAGCTCGCAATCCTCCGCAACGGCCACGGTACCGGCCCGTTCAGTTTCACCCGAGCGGATGGCGCGGTCACGCTAAGCAGGACGATCGAGGATCCGGAGACGGAAGAAAGCCGATCCGAACAAGTCGTCCTGTCGGGCAAGCCCGCGGACCAGGCGGTGGCGGCATTCATCTCAGGGAAGGCTGACCTGGTCGTCGGCGGGACCTTCGCCGATTTGCCGCTCGCTCGGAAAGTCGAGCGGCCGCGGGGCGCGCTGCGCTACGATCCCGCTTCGGGACTGTTCGGGCTCGCCCCGGGCGGCCGCGGCGGCCGCTTTGCGAGCGAGGACTGGAGGGGGCTGCTGAACCGCGTGATCGACCGCGAATCCTTCGTTGCCGCTCTGGGCGTGCCGGGCCTCAGCCCCCGCGCAACCCTGCTCGAGGCTGGGCTCGACGGGCTCCCGGCACCAAGCCCTCCATCCTGGTCCGCCGGGCCGATCGCCGACCGGCGGGGCTCGCTCGCCGCCGAAGCCCGATCCTTGCTCGGCTCGCAAGGCTCCGATCAGCCCGAGGTCCGGGTCTTCCTCCCCGAGGGATCGGGCGCCGAAGTGCTGCTCCGCCAGCTCGATCTCGACTGGTCCTTTCTCGGCCTGAAGACAGTCCGCGCGGCGAGCGCTGGAAGCGCCGACTTCGTTCTCATCGACGAGGTCGCACCGTCCTCTTCTCCGGCCTGGTTCGCCCGTCGCTTCCGCTGCGAAGTCGCGGCAGCCTGCGATCCCGAGATCGACGAGCTGCTCCAGTCGGCACGCGTGGCGACCGTCCCTGCACAACGCTACGCCTTGGTCGCCCAAGCCGCGGCGCTGATCGATTCCAAGGCGCTGTTCCTGCCGATCACCGCACCGGTGCGCTGGGCGCTGGTCGGGGAACGGATCAAGGCGTTCGCCGGCAACCGCTACGCCCGCCACAGCCTCGTCGGCATCGGCGAGGACAAGGCCCAGCAGGGAGCGGCTCGTTGAAACGACCGCTTCCGCGCCTGCCCAAGGCCGCGACCGAACCCAAGGCGGTTCGGCAGCGCATCGAGGCGATGGAAAAGCTTCTCGAAGGGCTGTTCGTCATCCCGGGGACGAAGCGCGAGGTCGGGCTCGACGCTCTGCTCAGCCTGATCCCGACGGTCGGCAGCTTTTCCGCGGCGGCGCTCGGAAGCTATATCCTGTGGGAGGCGCGGAACCTCAAACTGTCGAAGCTGCAGATTGCGCGAATGGGCGGCAATGTCGGCTTCGACATGCTTTTGGGCGCGATTCCCTTCGTCGGCGCGATCCCCGATTTCTTCTTCCGCTCCAACAGCCGCAACCTCAGGATCATCCGCAAGCACCTCGACAAGCATCACCCCGAGACCGGAATCATCGAGGCCGAGGCGAAGCCGGTCGAGCCTTAGCGGCCGCGCTCGCCGGGCGGCCGACTGACCGGCGTGGCCGACTCCGATTGCGCCGGCAGCACCGTCTTCAGGAACGCCCATTCCATCGCGGCGCGGACCGCATCCTCGGCGCGGTCGGCCCCGACCGAATGGCCGCCCTCGAGATACTCATGATAATAGACCGGGTTGCCATTGGCCTCCATCAGCGCCTTCCACTTGCGCGCGTGGCCCGGATGGACCCGGTCGTCCTGGGTCGAGAGATAGAGGAACATCGGCGGGTAGCGCACGCCGGTGCGGACGTTCTGGTACGGAGAATAGAGCTTCATGAACGCCCAGTCCTCGGGCTTGTCGGGATCGCCATATTCGGAAATCCACGACGCGCCGGCGAGCAGCTTCGAATAGCGCTGCATGTCGAACAGGGGCGAGCCGACAATGCTTGCGGCATAAAGGCCAGGGTTCTGGTTGAGCGCGGCACCGACCAGCACGCCGCCGTTCGAGCGGCCCGAGATGGCGACGGAATCGCGACGCGCGATCCCGCGCGCCATCAGGTCGCGGGCGACCGCCTCGAGGTCGTCGAAGCTGTTCTGGCGCTTTTCGCGCAGTGCTCCGCGGTGCCAACTTGGGCCATATTCGCCGCCGCCGCGGATGTTGGCGAGGACATAGGCCTGGCCGTCCTCGACCAGGAACAGGCCAAGGGGACCGGACCGATATGGCTGGGCGGTAAGATAGGTCGGGGTCTGCGCCGCGTTGAACCCGCCGTAGGCGTGGATCAGTGCTCCGGCCGGCGCGGCCGAATCCTTCCGCCGGACGACGAAATACGGGACCTTCGTGCCATCCTTCGATGTCGCGAAATATTGCGTGACGGACATATTTGCCGAGTTGAACTGCGCTGGCAGGGACTGGACGGTCTGCGGTGCGCCCGTTGAGGCGACCCGGACCAGGCGCGTCGGAGTGATGAAATTCTCGACCGTTACGAGAACTTCGTCGCGCTTGTCGGCGGTCGCGGCGATGGCCAGGGTGCTGTTGTCGGGAAGCGCAGTGCGCTGCTCGGTCCAGCGTCCGTCCGGACCGCGGCGGAGTGCGAGGAGCTTGCCCGAGACATCCTCGAGCAGCTTGACCCAGAGGAGGTTGTCGGTGGTGCTGACCTGCTCGATCGCCTGCTTGGGACCAGGAGCGAGAACTAGCTCCGGAGCCGGCTTGGCGCCGCCGAGAATCGCGGTCCAGTCATAGGCGACCAGCGCGCCGGACGGGTGTCTGCCGAACGCCTGGTCGAGCCGAAGCACGAGCCGGTCACCGACGAGGCCCATGATGTCCGAATCCACGGGGACCGGAAGCTCGACCCAGCGGCCGTCGGGCGCTCGAACGCTGCGCCGCGCGTCGAAATAGCTGATCGAGCGGATGATCATCGGGAAACGGGCGTCGGCATTGCCGATTTCGCCGGCGTTCATGCTGATGTCGTCAGCCTGGCCGGTGGCGACGACGGGCGATGAGTTCGAGCGCCGTCCCGCGTTTCCACTCGACCAGCTTGATCGGATAGCCCGACTTGGTCTGCGATCCCTCGACCGCGCGGCCGACGAGAAGCGTGTTCTGGTCGACCCAACCGGCGCTGTTCTTGCTCAGCGGGACTTCAAACCCGTTCGCGACGAACTTGCCGGTTTGGAGGTCGAACTCGCGGACCACGTCGGCGTCGCCGCCGCCGGGACTGAGCGACACCAGGCAGCGCCGATATTCGGGCGCGAGGCAGTCAGCGCCGTGCCACACCCAGCTCTTGCCCTCCGCCTTGCCCAGTGCGTCGACGTCGATCAGCGTCCGCCATTGCGGCTGGCCCGAGACGAACGATTGATAGGAAGCGACCCGCCACAGCCCACGCGGGTTCTTGGCGTCGATCCAGTGGTTGAGCACCTGATCGCCGATGACCGCATCGGGGGCGACGATATTGGCCGGGTTGTTGAGGATGGCGAGCGCGCGCTTGCGGTGCTCCTCATAGCCGGGGACCGCGGTCAGCGCGGCTTCGGCCTCCGCGTTCCACTTCTTGACCTGCTCGAGCGGCCTAGCGCCATTGATCTCTTCGAGCCAGATGTATGGATCGCCCGACTGGGCGATTGCGGCGGTCGCAGCGAAGGCGGCGACGGCGAAACTGAGCGACTTGATCATGGCGCGGACATACCCCGAGCGCCGCCAAGCTCAAGCCCATTGGTCGAAAAGCTTTACTCGCCCGAGACTTGCGGCCCCGACAGAGTCCCTGCGTCGAGCTCATCGGCCTTGAGCTTCGGGCGGCCGACATCGCCCTGGCCCACGGTCGAGCCGGCCATGTCGAGCATCCGTTGCAAAGGCACCCGCGCGCGGTCCATTACCTCAGTCGAAAGCTCGATCCGAGGCTCGAGGTCGCGGAGCGCGACATAGAGCTTCTCGAGCGTGTTCAGCGCCATGTACGGGCACATGTTGCAATTGCAGTTGCCGTCGCCGCCCGGGACCCCGATGAAGGTTTTGGCCGGCGCGGCATTCTCCATCTGGTGAATGATGTGCGGCTCGGTCGCGACGAGGATGGTCTGCGCCGGGCTGTCGATCGCGAACTTGAGGATCGAGCTGGTCGAGCCGACGTGATCCGCGTGATCGAGGATGTGCGGCGGGCATTCGGGATGCGCCGCGACCGGCGCCTCGGGGTGCTCGGCCTTGAGCTTCAGAAGTTCGGTCTCGCTGAACGCCTGGTGGACGATGCAGATTCCCGGCCACAGCAGCATGTCGCGCCCGAATTTGCGGTTGAGATAGCCGCCGAGGTGGCGGTCGGGGCCGAAGATGATCTTCTGCTCCTTGGGAATCTGGTCGAGGATCGCTTCGGCGCTCGAGCTCGTGACGATGATGTCGGACAGCGCCTTCACCGCCGCGGAGCAGTTGATGTAGGTCAAGGCGATATGGTCGGGATGGGCCTCGCGGAATGCCTTGAACTGGTCGGGCGGGCACGAATCCTCGAGGCTGCAGCCGGCATCCATGTCGGGGAGGACGACGATCTTCTCGGGGCTGAGGATCTTCGCGGTCTCGGCCATGAAGCGGACCCCGCAGAAGGCGATGACCTCGGCGTCGGTCGCCGCAGCTTTCCGCGACAGATCGAGGCTGTCGCCAACGAAATCGGCGAGGTCCTGGATCTCGGGCTTCTGGTAGTAATGGGCAAGGATGACGGCGTTGCGCTCGGCCTTGAGCCGGCCGATCTCGGCCAGCAGGTCGAGCCCCTTCAAGCTTTGAACAGGTGCGCTCATCGACGTCCTTCCGCTTCGCGGCGCTTGCGGCCTTCCGCGATCGCTTCTTCATATGGGACCGAAGCAGTGATTCTTGAACCGTCGCGGGCTCCGTCGGTGGCAAATGAAGCAACGACCTTGGCTTCGGCGAACCCCGCGGCCATCAGCGGCATTGCAAAGCTGCGCTCGACCGCCTGGCGCGCCGCCTCGCGGGCGAGCCGCAGCGGGACCCCGGCCGAGGCCTGCTTGCGCAGATCGGCAACGGCGGCCCGGCGATTGGCCTGGTCGAGCGAGGATTCGGAATTGGTCAGCGCCGACAGAAGCCCACCCTCGCCATATTCGCGGGCCGCCGCGAGATCGACGTCGGGGCCGGCGATCTCGACCTCGGGCAGGCGGACGTTGAGGGTTTGCGTCGCTTCGTCCCACGTCACGTCGTTCGGCTGGAGCTTCGACAGGTCGAGCTCGTAGCGGACGTCGCCGGGCAGGATGAGCGTTCGCTCGCTTGAGAAGCCGAACCGGCTGGTCTTGCTGCTGGTGACCGAGACGTAGCGCGCGGCGAAGACGTTGAGCCGGTTCTGGGCGCGCATCGATTCGAGGCTTGCGGTGGCGATCGTTTCCGGGGTCGGGGTTCCGGCGACGGTGTCGGCAAGTTTCGTCGCGAGGATGATAATCGTCGCAATCGCGATCAGGATCGCCATGGCGATCGCGCCAAGCACCGCAGGGCGCTTGAGCGAGGGCTGGGCTTTCAGCGGCTGGTCCATTGCTCTCCTTGTCCTTCAACGAGCCCGCGCCGCTCGAGGTCCAGCAAATGAGCGGTCACCGACGCGCCGGCAGCCGCCAGCAGACGCGGATCGAGCCCAGGATAGGCCTGTCGGACGATTTCGGGAACGGTCCGCGACGCCTCGCCGACCAGACGCAGGATCTGCTTTTCGCGCTGCATCCGATGGCCGATCAGATGGCGGACATATTGGGTGGGGTTGGTCACCGGCGGCCCGTGCGCCGGATAATAGATTCGGTCGCCGCGCTGCCGAAGCTTCTCGAGGCTCGCCATATATTCGGCCATGTCGCCGTCGGGTGGGACCACGACCGTCGTCGACCAGCCCATGACATGGTCGCCGGTGAACAGCGCATCGCCAAAAGCAAAGCAGAGGTGGTTAGAGGTGTGGCCAGGAGTTGCGACTGCGAAGACCGCCTGCCCATCGACCATCAGCTCTTCGCCATCCTCGAGCACGCGGTCGGGCATGTAATCGGGGTCGAACCCGGCCTCGAGCCCGGTGCCCTCGATGCTGAGCGGGGCACAGCCGATGATCGGAGCGCCGCTACGGTCGGCCAGGTGCCGCGAGCCGGGGCTGTGGTCGCGATGGGTGTGGGTGCAGATGATCGCCACGACCGGCCGCCCGCCGATCGCAACTTCGACTGCATCGAGATGGTCCGGGATCGCCGGGCCCGGGTCGATCACTGCGACCTCCGCTTCGCCCAGGATATAGGTCTGCGTCCCGGTGAAGGTGAAGGCGGAAGGATTGTGCGCAAGCACCCGCCCGACCCCCGGCTCGAGCCGCTCCAATATGGAATAAGGGGCGTCCACGGCCTGCCTTTGCCACGGACGCCCCTTAGGCGCAAAACGGGTCGCGAGCGGCCCGAGCTACGTCTTATTTCGTCGTCGAGCCGCTCGTCGATATCGTCGAGCGACTTTCCCGCGCCCTCAATCTCGGCGCGGATCTTGGTCATGTCGACCGAGGCGAGCGCCTCGCGGACGATCTTGTCGATGTTCATCTTCTCGATCTCGGCCAGCGATTCCGCGAGGTCGGCCTTGAGCTCCTCGACATCGACCCCGGCGGTGCGCAAATGGCGGGTCTCGCGATCGACTTGGTGCATGGAGCGGCGGATCTCCTCGCGAGCCGCAGCCATCTCGCGCTGGAACTCGCCGTTGCGGAACTTGGCCATCTCTTTGTGCGCCTTGGCAAGCTCGTGCGGCAGGCGATCCATCTCGCGCTTGATGTCCTGGCGCGCCTTGGCGATGTCGGCGCGAATCCGGGCGCGCTCCTGCGGCGTCAACTCCTCCCAGCGCTTGGTAACGCCGTTGATGGTGACGGTGTCGTGGTTGGTCGCGTTGAACATGGCGATCCTCGACGGGGGCGCGGGCGGTGACGGCGGTGCGGGCGGAGCCGGAGGCGCGACCTGCGCCGCCAGAAGCAGCGAAGCCGGGGAAGCTTTCGGAGCGGTCGGTGCGACAGGCGCCGTCGGCGCGATCTCGGCCGAAGGCTTGTCGACATAGTTGATCGCCTTGGTGGCGGTGATCGGAAGAGCGACGACCACCGCGCCTCCGACGAGCGCAAAGCCCAATGCGCGGGCCCTGCTGGACGGGAATCGAGTCATGATTTTCAGCCTCCGTGACAAAGTGGACGGGCGGTCGAGCGCTCCGGAGAAAAGGAGCGTCCGGCCGCTCGCGGCCTTGGCGATCGCGGCCCCATAGGAGGCGCGTTCGCCGGGATGGGCCTTGTCCAGCACCCGCGCGTCGCACGCCGCTTCCTGGTCGAACCGGAAAGCCGAGTGAGCCGCCCAGGCAAGTGGGTTGAACCACTGGAGGCAGAGCAGGACATAGGCGAAGAGATTGGCGACGAGGTCGCCCGAGCGGTGATGGGCGAGCTCATGCTCGAGCGCCAGGCAGCGCTGGCGGTCGGTGAACTTGTGGTCGAAATCGAGCGGAAGCACGATCACCCGATCGATGATCCCGAACGCGAGCGGGCCGCGGATCCGCTCCGAGCGCAAGATCCTGATCCCGTCGAGCCGCGCGAGCTGCACCGCCCCCTCGAGGATTCCGCGCCGCTGCGTGCGATAGGTGACCAGCCCGCGCGCGAGCATCATGGCGGCGCCCGCCAACCACAGCGCGAGGGCGAGCAGGACCCAGTCGATCGCCGGTGCCGCCGGTTGCGCCGGGGCGGACGAGAAATGAATCGCGGCGGAGCTCACCGGGCTGGCCGATGCCGGAACGACCCGCTCCACGGTCTCGGTGAAGGAGGGAAGCACCGCGCGAGCGGCGGGCAGAAGCCACAAAGCGTAGGCCACTCCGGGACCAAACAGGCGCCGGACGGGCTCGCGAAGGACCAGGACCAGCGCCATCAACAGGCTGGTCGCGACGAAGGTACCGGTGAGCCACCCGATCATGCCTTGAGCCTCCGCAACAGGGCCTCGATCTCGGCGACGTCATTGTCGTCGAGCGCTTCCTCCTCCGCCATCTGGGCGATGAGCGGCGACAGCTTTCCGCCGAACAGCCGGCCGACGAATCGGCGCGATTCGGCGCCGACGTAGGAATCACGCTGGATCAGCGGGGTATAAAGAAAACGGCGCCCGTCGCGGGCGGGCTCGATCGCCTGCTTGGCGAGCAGCCGCGACAGCAGGCTCTTGACCGTGGCGAGGGACCAGTGGCGCTCCGCCGCAACCTTGTCGGCGACGTCGGTGGCCGACAGCGGCCCCGGCGCGTCCCACAGCGCTTCCATCACGTCGAGCTCGGCATCGCTCAAGCGAACATCCATCGATTCGCTCCCTTTCGATTACATCCGTAATCGTTACGATTACGTTTGTAAACGCTGAACTGTGCCGCAAGCGATGAAGAAGCGCCCGCCAAAATGACGGGCGCATGAACGAACAAATTTTTTGCGTCAGCCGCGGGCTCGGAGCTCGGCGATCCTGGAGCGAATTTGGGTCAGGATCTCGGCCTTGCGCTCGGACGGCATCTCGTCGGATTTCTGAAGCTCGGCCTCAGCCTTTTCGAGCGCCGGGAGCAGGCTTTCGCCCCGCTTGGCGCAGATGAAGAACTTGATCTCCTCCTTCTTGTCGGCACTGCCGCCGCTCGCCCCCGCTTCGAACTTCTCACCCTCACACTTCAATTCGCGGAACTCACCGTCCCGACGGACCAATACATCCTTGTCGCCTTTGCCTTCATGAATGACGATTTGCTTCTCGAACTTGCGAGTCTCTGGTTCGGGGGCGCCCTGAGCGGGCACCGCTACCGCCAGCCCGGTGAGGCTGATCCCTGCGGCGAGAACAATTCCGGCAAGCTTGCGGCCGCGGGCGTGGTTCAAGGTCAGCATGGTCAATCGTCCTTTCAGTTCGTCGAGGGAAGTGAGGGCGCAAAGCGAGCGCGGAACCGGCCGAGCGGCGCTCCGAAGGATGGTCTCGGCATAGACATGCGAGTCCTGTGGCGGGACCGCGGCGATCACGGCCGAATCGCACGCCGCCTCCATGTCCCGGCGGAACGCGCCGAGCGCGAGGTGCGCGAACGGGTTGAACCACAGCAAGGCGGTAACAACGAGCGCCGCGGCGCTCGCCCAGAGGTCGCCGCGGCGGTGGTGGAGCTGCTCGTGAAGCAGCGCCAGACGCTGCTGCTCGGGCGTGAAGCGCTCGCGGAAATCAGCCGGGACCAGGATCATCGGGTGGATAAGCCCCGTCGCCATCGGACCCGCGACCGCGTCGCTCGCGACCACGTCATAAGGAACGCCGCGCGGGGCGAGCATGGTTGCCCGCTGCATCGCACGATGAATGAAGAGGTGGTGGCGAACGAGCTGCACGACGAGATATGTCGCGGCGCCGGCCGCCCACAGGATGAGCGCCCAATCGATCCAGTCCGAGCCGCCGGTGGCGGGCACGCGGGCGACCACGATTTCGGGCATCACGCCGGTGGTTGGCCCCTGCCCGATTCCGCCGCTCGAAGACGGCCGGGCGCCTGCCAGTGGCACGAGCAAGCGGGCTAGCGGGGCGAGCCACAGGGCATAGGCCGCGCGCGCCCCGAACTGCCGCGCGACCGGACTGCGGATCACCAGGACAAGCAGGATCAGAAGCGATACGGACAGCGCGCCGTCGACTATCACGTCGATCATTTGCGAAGCTTTCGGATCAGCGCCTCGAGTTCATCGAGGTCCTTGGGATCGATGTCGCGCTGCTCGGCGAGTTGGGCCACCAAAGGCGATACACGACCGCCGAACAGGCGATCGACCAGGCTCCCCGCCTGCCCGGCCGCGAGCGTCTCGCGATCGAGCGCCGGGCGATAAAGAAAACGACGGCCCGAGCCGGTCGCCTTGACCGCACCCTTTTCCACCAGCCGGGCGAGCAAGGTCCGTACCGTGGTCGGACTCCATTTCCGCTCGGCGGGCGCGCGCGCCACGAGATCGGCTGCGCCAAGCGGCGATTCGTCCCACAGCAGCTTAAGGACCTCGAGCTCGGATTCGCTGATTCGTCGGGAACGCTTGGTCATAGGACTACAGTTGTAGTCTCAATGGTGAACGGCCGATGAACGCCTTGAGTCAGGTGCAGCGAAGCGGAAACGGGCCCTCGGTTCGGGCCGGACGCGAGCCGGTCCACGTCGCAATCGTCAGTCGACCGTCGCCGACGCCCCGGCACACTCCGATTGGAAGCGGGATTCGCTTCGACCGCCCGGATTTCAACGGCCCGATCGCAACTTTGGCGCGATCGACCCCGTTGCGCTCAAAGTGGAGCTCGGTTCCGGCCGCCACCTCGCTTTTGGCGCGAACGGTTACGACTGTGTCACGCTGAAAATCGATGCAGGGTGCCGGGCCGGCCGTGTCCCCGGGCACGTAGCAGACGAACTCGAGGCTCGGTGCGAGAAGCGATGGCGTAGCGGTCACCGGCCGGGCGACGGCCGGCGTCGCGGTTGAGACCGAGGGGGTCGCTAGGGTCGCCGCCGAGCTGGCGGGCGGGGGCGGTACTGGCTTGGCGGCCACCGGCGGCGGAAGCGAGGGCAAGCTCGCATAATCGTCGCGAAGATCGCGCGGCTTGGGCGCCGCCCGCGGTGCGAGGGTCGGCGGAGTGGAAGCAACAGCGGTCGCCGACGCCGGGTCGCGCAACCGGACGATCTCCCGCTCGATCGCGGCGATCACCTGGTTGCGGGTTGCGGCCGGCATTTCGGCATTGGCGCGAAGCTTGGCGATCGCGTCCTCGAGCGTGCCGATCCAGTCCGAACTCGCTTTGGCCCTTCTGGCCGCATAGGCGCACCCGCGACTTGCGCGTTTCGCCGTCGACCACGCGCTCGAAGATCGTCTCGAACTTGTGCGCGCTGCAATCCTCGAGCGGGGTTTCCGGCTTGGCTTCGACCGGCGCAGGCTGGGCGATCGCCGGCTGGCCGCCAATCAGCAGCGCAAGGGCAAGGTTCAATGTGAGCTTCATTGCAGGCGTTTTCGTGCACGAGCCGTGAACCCGGCTTGAACCCGTCATGCGACCACGACTGCCTCGCGCGGCCGCGCGACAGCCGAGCGATGCTCGAGCGCGCTCGGGTAGAAGCCCCCGAACAACGCCGCCATCACCTGGTCCCAGTCGTGGCCCGAGGCCGCGGCCACGGCCCGCTCGGCGATCGCCCGGCGGTCCTCGGCAAGCATTGAAAGGATGTTCTTCGCCATGGCCTCAGCGTCGCCGACCGGGCCGAGGCGGCCGAGATGGCTGGGCACGCGGTCGAGCATTGCGCCGGCGGCGACCCCGACGACCGGCAGGCCCGAAGCCTGGGCTTCGATGATCGACACGCCGAACGTTTCGTCGGCCATCCCCGAGGCATAGAGGTCGGCGCTTGCCAGCCACCGCGCCAATTCGGCGCGGCCAGCGAGAAAGCCCGGAAGATGGATCCGCGGGTCGCCGAGCTCGGCGATTTCCGGGCGCAGCGGTCCGTCCCCGACGAGAACGAGCTGCGCTCCGAGCCGCTCCGGCAGACGCCGGAACGCCTCGACCACCACGTCGGGCTTCTTTTCGCGATCGAGCCGGCCGACGTAGATGATCAAGGGTTGATCCCCGGCCAGGCCGAGCTGGCGCCGAAGCTCCGGGTCGCGGCGGTGCGGGCCGAACTCGTGGGTGTCGACGCCCAGCCCGATGACCTCGATCCGCTCGAACTCCGAGCGAGCGCAGCTTGCCCGCCCCGCCCTGCTCGCCGAGCGCGAACACGCGGTCGAAGCGGCGATACAGGCGCCCGCAATAAAAGTAGCAAATGCGGGCGCACTGCCTGGCGAGCGTTCGTCCCATCACCTTGGCGAACGGCCGGTCGACATAGACGGTGGGAAAATCGGTCATGTAGGCGGCGGTGAGCGCGGTCCCGGGGTGGCGTCGCCGGTGGCCGATCGCCGCCCACGGCAGATTGTAGGCATCCTGGCATTCGATGAGGTCGGGGCGGAAGCGCTCGAGCGCACGGCGGACCGCCCAATTGCGCAGGAGCAGCCGATAATTGGGGCTTTCAGGCACGTGCGGCGAGCCAATGGTGACGGTGATCGCCCGCCCCTCCTCGACGACCGAATTGGCGGCTCCGGGAATGATCAGCAAATGGCGGTGCCCGGTACGCTCGAGGATGTGCTGGCGCTTGCGGAGGAGATAAGTGCGAACGCCGCCGCCCTGCTCGGACCAGCTTTGCGTGAGGTCGCAGAAGAGCAAGGGCGAACGCCCGCAAGATGCCGCTTCGGACTGTCGGATATTTTTACGGCTCACCGCAAAGGCTCCGAAATGGACCGATAAAAAACGCGGGTTTCGTGCCATTTCTTGAGATTGGCACGGTGGTTGCTACTATCATGAGGTCCACTTGGTTCCACACCGCAGGGGGACGGCGCAGGGCATATCTGGTCTGCCACGCGCCGTCCCCCCTTTTCATTTGGACGGCGCGGCGGCTCAGGCGTCGGAAGCGAGCATCTGCTGCAGCTCGCCGCTTTCGAACATCTCCATCATGATATCCGAGCCGCCGACGAACTCTCCCTTGACGTAGAGCTGGGGGATGGTCGGCCAATCGCTATATTCCTTGATGCCCTGCCGGATGTCCTGGTCCTGGAGCACATCGACGGTTTCGTAGGTCACTCCGAGGCGATCGAGGATGGCCACCGCACGGCTCGAAAAGCCGCATTGCGGGAACAAGACGCTGCCCTTCATGAACAGGACCACGTCATTGCTCTTGACCAGCTGCCCGATCTTCTCGCTGGCGTTGCTCATTGATAATCTCCCGATGGAACGAGCGTTTCGAGCTGGAGCGCGTGGAGTTCGGTCCCCATCTTGCCCTTCAACGCGGCATAGACCGCCTGGTGCCGGCTCACCCGGCTCATGCCGGCGAAACGCTGACTGATCACCCGCGCCGAATAATGGTCGCCGTCGCCGGCCAGGTCGCGGATCTCGACCACGGCATCGGGGATTGCAGCCTTGATCATCGCCTCGATCTCCGCCGCGGCCATCGCCATCAGAGGTTGGTCGCTTCGATGATCTGCCGCCGCGCCTCGACCTCCTTGTTGCGAAGCGCCTCGGCGATCGCTTCCTGGTCGATCTCGATCCCCGCCGCGGTGAGGTCGCCCATCACCTTTCGAATGACGTCATTGTCGCCGGCTTCCTCGAAATCGGCGCGGACCACGTCCTTGGCATAGCTTGCGCTTTCGGCCTCGCTCAGCCCCATCTGGCGCGCGGCCCATTCGCCGAGCAGGCGGTTGCGCCGGGCGGTGATTCGGAACTTCATATCCTCGTCGTGCGCGAACTTGGTTTCGAAGGCTCGCTCGCGGTCGTCGAACTGAGTCATTGCAATCCCTTATGCTTGTCGAGCCGGCAGATAGGGGGCGCCCGGCGATCAGTCCAGCGTCACCACCAGCTTGCCGACCGCCTTGCGGTCGCGGAGCGCGGCAATCGCCTCGCCCGCCCGTTCGAGCGGATAAGTCGCGCTGACCCGCGGCCCGATCTTCCCTTCGCCCCACAGCCGGAACAGCGTTTCGACATGGGCGGCGTTGGCGGCCGGGTCGCGCGTGGCGAATGCTCCCCAAAAGACCCCGCGAATGTCGCAGCTCTTGAGCAGCGTGAGGTTGAGCGGAATCCTGGGAATGCCTGCCGGGAAGCCGATGACCAGATAGCGCCCTTCCCAGCCGAGCGCTCGAAGCGCCGGCTCGGCATAATCGCCGCCGACGGGGTCGAAGACGAGGTCGAAGCCGGCCGGGCCGGCGGCTGCCTTGAACGCTCCGGCGAGCGCCTTGGACGAATCCTTGTCGAGGGGTCCCGAGGGATAGACCAGGGTCTCGTCAGCTCCGGCCGAACCCGCGACCGCCGTTTTGTCCTCGCTCGACGCCGCGGCGACGACGGTCAGCCCCAGCGCCTTGCCGAGCTCGATTGCCGAAAGGCCGATTCCGCCGGCCGCGCCAAGCACGAGCATGCGTTCACCGGGCTTTGCCTGCCCGCGATCGACCAATGCGTGAATCGCGGTCGCATAAGTGATTAGCAGCGACGACGCCTCGGCGTCGGGAAATTGTTTCGGAAGCGCGAAGGCGTGTGCCGCCGGAACGACAATGAGCTCGGCGAGCCCGCCGTGGCCGTTATAGGCGATCAGCCGGTCGCCGGCCTCCCAGCCCTCGACTCCCTCGCCCACCGCGACGACCTCGCCGGCAACCTCTCCCCCCGGAGCGAACGGGCGCGGCGGGCGGAACTGATATTTGTCCTCGATAATCAGGACGTCGGGAAAATTGATCGCGCAGGCGCGCACCCGGACGAGCAGTTCACCTGGGCCGGGCGATGGATCGGGCAGGTCCTCGAGGACCAGGGTCTCGGGGCCGCCGGGCGCGTGGGAGAGCAGGGCTTTCATCCCGCCTCCCTAACCGGCAGGGCCGGCCGCGGCTACTCCGCGGACTTTGGAAAGGCCGGCAGGAGCGCCAGGTCGTCCTTGTCGTGGCCGACAATGATAGTCGCCTTCTCCCGCTCCGCGAGCGCGAGCGCGCGCTCGATCTCGGCCTTGCCGCGGATCGTGTCGACATGATTGCCCGAAGGCTTGCGCGCCGCCAGCTGGTCGCGATCGTGGACGAGGTCGCCGGTCAGGATGAACGCTTTCCCCTGAAGCTTGACCAGCAGCGACAAATGGCCGGGCGTGTGGCCCGGCGTATGAAGGACAATCACGCGCCCGTCGCCGAACAGGTCGCGGTCGCCGCTGATCTCCTCGACCGTCTTCTCCCCCTCCAGCCACGGCGTCAGCGCGCCCCTGTCATCCTCACCGCGAAGTGCCGCGGCATCGCTGGCGCCGATCAGCAGCCGCGCGTTCGCCACGGTCCCGGCCTGGCCGTGATGGTCGCCGTGATAATGGCTGACGATCAGTGTCCCGACCTTGGCCGGATCGACGCCGATTTCCGCGAATTGCTGCGCCAGCGTTCTCGCCAGACTGAGCGTCTGTCCGCGTTGGCGCTGCGGATCGTCGAGCAGCTTGTCGGTGAGGCCGGCGTCGAACAGGACGAAACGGTCGCCGTGGCGGATCAGATAACAGGACACGGGCATCAGCACGCGCCCGCGCCCCTCGAGATCGTCGATATCGAACAGCCCGCAATCGAGCCGCCACAGCTTCACGTGCTGAGCCGCTGCCGGCGGCTGAGGCCCTGCAGCCACAGACGCGGCCCCAAGCATGGCCGCGGACAGGACCGTCAAACGCATCGAGGCCTCCCGAATTTGCAGGCTAGCCTAGCTGGTCCTTGGGACCCTCGCCATTCTGTGCGCCGAAGGAGCGACGGCGCTCGTCGAAACAGGCGCGATCCGAACCCGGATTAATTTCCCCTTTCGATCAGCGGCGAGACCGCAGGCGCCGGTGCGCTTTCCTCGAACCACACCAGTCGGGCGGGAAAATCGATCACCAGTCGGGTCTGCTCAAGCCAGTCGAGCCCGAGGATGACCGCGGGGCGACCGGCCACGCCGAAGGCCTCGAACACGGGCAGGTCGGCGACCAGCACGGGCGCTTCGCTCAACGCCCGCCGGCCGAGCCTGACATTGCGAACGCTCGCCGCTCCAGTCTCGACCGCGCGGTTGGTCGCGCCCTGAATAACCTCGCCCTTGTCGAGGGAGTCGGGCGTGAAACCCAGCAATCGTCCCAATGCCCAATTGATCCGGGTCTTGCGCGCGCCGGTGTCGAGGACCGCGACCGCCTGGGTGCGGCCAATCGTGATCGGAACCGTGAGCAGGCTACCGGTCGTCACCGTCGCCTCGAGCCCCGGCCCGTCGAGCCCCTCGGGCCGTGCGCCCGGCGCGAGCAGCGACAGGGTTCGCCGGGGATAATCGAAATCAACCGTACGATCGCCGAACAGGTCGAGGCCGACGATCCCCGCCAGAGGCACTCCGTCCGCTCGCGCGTCGAGCCGAACGGCTTCCAGCGGTCCTTTGGACACGCCGTCGAGCGCGAGCCGCTCGAGGCGCACCAGCGGGGTCTCGGAGGTCCCGGTCTGGCCTTGAAGAGTTTCGCTGCCGACCTTCGCCAGTCCGACCTGCTCGGCAAAGCCGGCATAGACCGCGCTACCCTCGGCGCCGGTGTCGAACACGAAATCGCGCGTTCCGAAGGTGCCGGTGACCGGCACGGTCGCGTGGCCGGTCGGAGCGATGGTCACCGGAACGGCAGCAACGCCGGGACCGGCGAACAGCAGCAGGGCGGCGGCTAGTCGGGTCATTCGGAATAATGCGCGCTGGTCTTCTCGCGCACCTCGGCGGCGGTCACGCCCGGCGCCAGCTCGATCAGCTTGAACGGGCTGTCGTGATCGGGTCGGTGGAACACGCACAAATCGGTGATGATCATGTCGACGACATTCTTGCCGGTCAGCGGCAGCGTGCATTCGGGGATGAACTTGGGGTCGCCGTTCTTGGAGACGTGCTCCATCACGACGATGATCTTCTTGACCCCGGCGACGAGGTCCATCGCGCCGCCCATGCCCTTGATCATCTTGCCGGGGACCATCCAGTTGGCGAGGTCGCCCTTCTCGCTCACTTCCATGCCGCCGAGAACCGCGAGGTCGATATGCCCGCCGCGGATCATTGCGAAGCTCTGCGCGCTGTCGAAATAGGACGATCGGTCGAGCTCGCTGATCGTCTGCTTGCCGGCGTTGATAAGGTCGGGATCGACCTCGTCTTCGTAAGGGAAGGGCCCGATTCCGAGCATCCCGTTCTCGCTCTGGAGGGTGACCTCCATGCCTGGCGGGATGTTGTTGGCGACCAGGGTCGGAATGCCGATGCCGAGATTGACGTAATAGCCGTCCTCGAGCTCCTTCGCGGCGCGCGCCGCCATTTCGTCGCGGGTCCAGGCCATCAGTTGACGCTCCCCTCGTCGCCGGGCAGCGGCTGCGGGTTGTCGGTCGGATTCTCGAGCTCGGCCTTGAAGCCTTCCATGATCCGCTCGAAGGCATGCTCCTCGCTGACGTTGACGACCCGCGAATAAGCGATGGCCGCGTGGCGGATCGCGTCGACCATCGCCATCCCGAACAGGAATGGGTCGGCGCCGAGCGCCGGCGGGTCGATGATGAACGTCTGCTCGCCTTCTGGCTCGGACCAGAAGCGCGCGAACTCGTTCGATCCATCGAGGAAGTCGAAGCCGGTCAGATCAATCTCGCCCTTGCGCATGCCCATCAGGCTGCCTCCCTTGTGCGAACGGTGCGAAACTCGATCTTCTTATCGTACGGTGCGCCGAGGATCAGCCGGTTGACGTAGATCGAGGGCAGATGGATGCAGTCGGGGTCGAGGCTGCCGATCGGAACGATCTCCTCGACCTCGGCGACGCAGACCTTGCCGCAGGTCGCCGCGGGCAGGTTGAAGTTGCGCGCGGTCTTGCGGAACATGAGGTTGCCGCTCTCGTCCGCCTTCCAGCCCTTGATGATGCTGAGATCGGCGAAAATCCCGCGCTCGAGGATATAGTCCTCCCCGCCAAAATTGCGGACGTCCTTGCCCTCCGCGACCTGGGTGCCGACGCCCGTCTTGGTGTAAAAGCCCGGGATCCCGGCACCGCCCGCGCGCATCCGCTCGGCGAGCGTGCCCTGGGGGCAGAATTCGACCTCGAGCTCGCCCGCCAGATATTGCCGCTCGAACTCCTTGTTCTCGCCGACATAGCTGCTGATCATTTTCCTGACCTGGCGGGTGCGGAGCAGCTTGCCGATGCCTTCATTGTCGATCCCGGCGTTGTTGGAGACGAAGGTCAGGTCCTTGACCCCGCTGTCGCGGATCGCATCGAGCAATCGCTCGGGAAGGCCGCACAGCCCGAACCCTCCGGCGGCGATCAGCAATCCGTCGCGAAGCAGGCCGTCGAGAGCCGCCTCGGCATCGGGGTAGATTTTCCGCATCGAACCTCTCTTGCTCCCGTCAGCCCGCGGCGAACTCGTCGAGCGACAGCCCTTCCTTGGCGATTGCTCGAGCCACCGCCGGCCGCGCAATCGCCCGCTGAACCAGCGCGGCCATATTCGCAAATCCGCTCATGTCGAGGCCGATCCTCCGGCCCCAGCGGAAAAACACCGCGACATAGCTGTCCGCCGCGGTGAATTGCCGGCCCGCGATCCAGCCGGTCCCGCACAGCCCGTCGATCTCGGCGAAAAACCGTTCGACCGCCGCCCGTCCGCCGCTCTGGATTGCGGGCCACGCCTCCTGATCGCCGGTGAAGCGCTCGGCCCGCCACACGCCGGCGAACGCGATATGGACCGAGCTCGCGAACCAGCCGAGCAGCTCGTTGCAGCGCGCGGCGTCGAGCGCGACCCCGCGCGGTACCGAGCCCTCGGCCCCGAACAGGTCGGCGACATAATTGAGGATCGCGACATTCTCGGTGATGACCACGCCATCGGTAGCCAACGCTGGGACCCGCGCGTGCGGGTTGATCGCCAGGAACTCGGGCCGGCGATGGTCGCCATCGGCGAGGACGATGCGCTCCGCCTCATAGTCCGCGCCGGCTTCCTCGAGCGCGATATGGGCCACGAGCGAGCAGGCCCCGGGCGAATAATAGAGCTTCAACGGCGTCAGGCGCGCAGCTTGGCGAGCACGCCCTGGAGCTGCATCGCGTTTGACATGTCGCCCTCGACCTTGAGCTTGCCCATCATGAAGGCGGTCATGCCATCGAGCTGACCGGATGCCATCTGCTGCCAGTCGTCCCAGCTGACGCGGATGGTAGTGTCGGCGGCGCCGTCCTCCTCGCTGACGCTCTGGCTGGCACCATCGAGCAAGACTGGGCCTTCGCTTCCAAAGTCGAGCTTGACCCTTTTTCCTGGAACCCAGGCCTGGGCCTCGCGCATCTTTTCCACCAGCTCGCTCTTGGTCATTACGGTGTCTCCTTATGCCCAGCCGCCTAGCGGGGCGTTGATGCGCGTTCAAGGCAGGCCTATGGGCGCGCCATGGGCTATGAAACCGATCTCAAGCTGTTCATCGACGGCGCGTGGAAATCCGGCGAAGGCCGCGACACCCACCGTCTCGTCAATCCTGTCACCGCCGAGGGCATCGCCGACGTGCCTTACGCCACCGCGGCCGACCTCGAAGAGGCGCTCGACGCCTCGAACCGGGCGTGGCCGGGCTGGCGCGATCTCGAGGTCGAGAAGCGCTCGGCGATCCTCCACAAGACCGCAGACCTGCTGCGCGAGCGCGCCGACCATATCGCGCGCACCCTGACCCAGGAGCAGGGCAAGATCCTCGCCGAGGCCAAGGCCGAAGTCATCGGCTCGGCGCAATTGTTCGACTGGTACGCCGAGGAGATCAAGCGCGACTATGGCCGCACCCTGGTCCGCCCCGCGGGCCAGCTCAGCCGCGTCATTCGCCAGCCGGTCGGACCGACCGCGACCTTCACGCCGTGGAACTTTCCAATCTATCTGCTCGCCAAGAAGGTCAGCGCCGCGCTCGCCGCGGGCTGCACGGTGATCAGCCGCCCACCGCACGAGACCCCGGGCTGCACCACCGAGATGTTCCGCGCGCTCGCCGATGCCGGAATCCCCAAGGGCGTGGCGCAGCTGGTCCACGGCGAGTCCGGGCTGGTCTCGACCACGCTCATCGCCTCCCCGGTCATCCGCAAGGTCAGCTTCACCGGCTCGACCAATGTCGGCAAGCATCTGATGAAATTATGCGCCGATTCCATGACCCGGGTGACGATGGAGCTCGGCGGGCACGCGCCGGTTCTGATCTTCGACGATTGCGACCTCGGGAAGACGCTCGACATGGTCGTGCCGCAGAAATTCCGCAACGCCGGCCAGGTGTGCGTCTCCCCGACGCGCTTCTACGTCCAGAGCGGCATCTACGACGCCTTCGTGAAAGGCTTCGCCGAGCGCACCGAGAAGGTTAAGGTCGGCGACGGGCTCGAGGCGGACACGAAAATGGGCCCGATGGCCAACTCCCGCCGTCCCGAAGCGATCGAGAAATTGGTCGAGGATGCCCGCGCCAAGGGCGCCAAGGTCATGGCCGGCGGAAGCCGCGGCAACCAGGGCTTCTTCTTCCAGCCGACCCTGCTCGCCGACGTCCCCAACGAGGCCGAGATCATGAACGAGGAGCCGTTCGGCCCGGTCGCCGTGACCCGCCCGTTCGACACATTCGAAGAGGTGATCGAGCAGGCCAACCGCCTGCCCTTCGGCCTCGCCGCCTTCGCCTTCACCGAGAACGGCCGCCGCGCCAACCTCATCGGCGATCTGGTCGAAAGCGGAATGGTCGGGATCAACACCTTCGCCATCTCGGTCGCCGACGCGCCGTTCGGCGGGGTCAAGGATTCGGGCTTCGGCTCCGAGGGTGGGAAAGAGGGCCTCGAAAGCTACCAGGTGGTCAAGGCGATCCACCAGGCCTGAGCTGCCGAGCGTAGCGAAGCGATCGCATCGCGATCGCTAGCGGCGCGAAGAGACAGCGAACGCCGGACGGCCTGCGCGGGTAAGGCGACAGGACCGACGGGGCGGATTCACTCCGCGCCGGCCCCACTCACTTATACGCCCCCTCGCGCAGGTTGATCTTGTGCTCGACCCACATCTTCAATGCGGCCAGCATCTGCGACCAGCCCATGCAATTGTTGTAGCTCGCGGTGAGGCCGCCGGGGGTCTCGCGCCAGCCTTTCTCCTCGATCTCGACCCGGGTCCGCTGGCCGTCGTCGAGCGGTGCGAAGCGCATCACTACCTCGGTCTGGTAACCGGCGTGGACGTCAGCCTCGCCGTCGAGGATTTCGCCATCATGCGCCTCCCACTTGAGCACGATCCGCTCGTTCGGAACCACTTCGACCACTTCGACCGGGAAGGCGCCGGGGAAGTCGGCGAAGTCCCACATCACGGTCGCGCCGCTCTCGAGCCGGCCGCTCGAACCGCCGGTGGTGAAATAGGACGACAGCTGTTTCGGGTCCGCGACCGCGTCGAACACGTCGGCGACTGGCCGCGAGACGTGGATCATCACCTTGAACTTGAGGTCCATGCGAGTCGCTCCTTGCAGGCCGCCGCAATATGTTATATTCTTATAACATGTCAATCAGCGCCCGTTTCGATGCCGTGTTCCGGGCGCTCGCCAACGCAACCCGGCGCGCGATCCTCGACACGCTGCGCGACCAACCGCTGACCACCGGCGCGCTGTGCGGCCACTTCCCCGATCTCGACCGCTGCACGGTGATGCAGCATCTGCGGGTGCTCGAGGAGGCGGAACTGATCCTCGCCGAGCGCAGGGGCCGCGAGCGGTGGAATCATCTCAATCCCCTGCCGATCCATGACATCCACGAGCGCTGGATCGGGCCGCATGCCGCCGTCGCGGTGGCCAACTTGGCGCGGCTCAAGCGCGATCTAGAGCGTGAAGCCGGCAGCCCGCTCCCCAAAATTCAAGGTTAAATAAGTAAATGGTGGCAACTAACCTGTTTTAGGATAGTTAACCGAACGGCGCCGCTTCCAGCCTGGGCCAGCGACGACTGGGGAGCCCAATGCGCTTCCGCTCGAATAGCGAGATGTCGATGTTTTCCAACGCCGAAATCCTGATCATCGAAGACAATCTCTATGTCTCGCTCGACCTCGCCAGCGCGATCGAGGAGTTGGGCGGCCAAGTGATCGGCCCGGTCGATACCGTCGGCGACGCCCTCGAGCTCATCGAGCACGGCAGCATTGCGGCTGCCGTGGTGGACTGCGAGCTTCGCGACCGCAACTCCGGCCCGGTCGTGCACGAGCTGGTCGCCCGGCGCCTTCCCTTCGTCATCCACTGCTCAACGCCATTGCTCTCGGTCACCGACGTGGTCCCGACGGATACGCCGGTGCTGATCAAGCCTCTGTCGCCGCAGGCCGTCGTAACCTGCCTGCTCAACGAGATGCGCAAGTTTCGGCCTAATTAGAACGGGGCTTTAATAAGTTAGGTTGCAACTCTTAAATGGTATAAGGTCGTTTCATCACCGACCTAATAGGCATATCGGTGGCTGAGAGACACATGGCAGCGCTCCCGCCTGGCGGAGAGCGAATTGTCCACGGTTTCGACTTCATCTTTAGACGCGAT
Organism: uncultured Alphaproteobacteria bacterium; assembly: GCA_963722545.1. Lineage (GTDB taxonomy): Bacteria > Pseudomonadota > Alphaproteobacteria > Sphingomonadales > Sphingomonadaceae > Sphingomicrobium. Next base: position 937,357 of record CAVRMK010000004.1, on the reverse strand, counting down.
GATCCGCAAGCTCAGCTTGTGGGTGCCGCTGAGCGACGAGGATCGCGCGATCCTTCGCTCGCTCCCGTTCCAATATCGCGCACTTCAGGCCGGCCAATACATCGTCTGGGAAGGCGACCGGCCCACCAACTGCGCGGTCCTGCTGTCCGGGTTTGCCTATCGCCACAAGATGGCGGGGAATGGAGCTCGGCAGATCGTGTCGATTCACATGAAGGGCGACCTCGTCGACCTCCAGAACGCCTTGCTCGGGGTCGCGGACCACAATGTGCAGATGCTGACCTCGGGTGAAGTCGCGCTGCTTCCGGTGGAAATCACGCGCGAGACCGCATTTCGCTACCCGACCATTGGCATGGCCTTGTGGTACGAGAGTTTGGTCGAAGGTTCGATCTTCCGCGAATGGGTGCTCAACGTCGGCCGGCGAAGCGCCCGCGCGCGGATTGCGCATTTGCTGTGCGAGTTCGCGGTTCGGCTCGAGGTCGCCGAGCTCGGTCTACAAACCACCTATGAATTGCCGATCACCCAGGAGCAGCTCGCCGACGCCGTCGCTTTGACGTCGGTTCACGTTAACCGAACCCTGATGAAGCTCGAAGAGGATGGGCTGATCGCCCGCAACCGGCGGATGATCTCGATCTTCGACTGGACGAGGCTAGCCGAGGTCGGGGACTTCGATCCTCGCTACCTCCACCTAAAAGCGGCTCCGGTCAGCGCGGAATCGCCCGCGACTCATTGAGCCCGGGCTGGCCTCCCCTCCGCCGATTCTCTTTGCTCGCGTCCTTCCCATTTTCGCACCAGCCGCTCGTAAAGCTCAACCAGGTCGCGATGGATCATTTCCGCATCGGTCCCCTTGGCCGTTGCAGCAGCTTTTTGCTCTTCGATCACCCGCTGCCGGAAATACGCAACATCATCGTCCGTCATCGTGCCCTCCGACGACGTCATCGATCCAAAGTTCCACGCGAGTCTCTAACCTCGATCAACTCGCTGATCTAAAGCATATATCTCCGGTAATCCGGCCCGCTGACGCCCTTCGGATCTAGGCCTGGATGTCCCAACCAAGCGCGACACGGCCGGCCAGGTCGCGCTGCGGCTTGGCCTGGAGCGGATGGAATCGCGCCGCCTGGATGTCGCGGAAGGCCCGCTCGAGCCCGGCCTTGCGGTAGAAGCTCATGCCGCCGGCAAGCTCCATCGCCTTGTCGACGACGGCAATCGCATGCTCGCCGACCATCGTCCGGCAGGCCATCGCCTCGCTGGTCGTGGCCGGCCCCGGATCGCCCGTTTCGGCAATCTCGATCATCCGCCGATGGGCCAGGCGGGCGGCGAGCAGATGGTTCTCCATCTCGCCCGCGGTCTGCGCCAGCAAAGGATCGGGCGGGCGCTTTCCGGCAAGCGCGAGTGCCTTGTCGCGGGCCCCCTCGGCAATGCCGAGATAAGGGGCGTAGATGATCGCGAAGGCGATCATGCTGATGACGTGGAACAGCATGTGCCATTCACCCTGCGGCCGCTTTCCGGCGATCGCGGCGTCGGGGATGAACAGGCCTTCGAAGACGACGTCGTTCGAGCCGGTTCCGCGCATCCCGAGCGTGCGCCAGGTCTCCTCGATGTGGACTCCCTCGCCCTTCAGCGGAGCGCCGAAATGGAGCACGGTCGGACCGGCCTCGGGGTCGTCATAGACCGCGCTGGTGTTGAGGATGTCGCCGGTGGGCGAGCCGCTGGCGAAGGCCTTGCGCGCGGTCAGGCGATAGCCGCCCTCGACCTTCTCCATCGTGCCCGCGCTCCTCAACCAATCCGAGCCCCCGCTCGAAACCAGCTTCAGATCCTCGGCCGCGACTCGCTTCATCAGCCCGTCGGTCGGCGCGCCCTGGTGCTTCCAGCGCCACGCGGCGACCGCGACGATATGGCTGTGCATCGCCGCCGCCAAAGCGGTCGAACCGCAGGTCGCACCGAGAACCCGCAAGGCATCGCAGATTTCGCCAACTCCGGCGCCGCCGCCGCCCAATTCCGAGGGAACCAGGGCCTTGAAGAATCCGGTCTTGGTCAGCTCGGCGAATCCTTCCTCGACGAAGCTGTCGTCGGAATCGTGGCGCTCGCAATGCGGCGCGATTTTCTCGGCAATTTCCTGCGCCGTGGCAGTCCAATCCAGGGTCATCGGCTTTTCCTTGACCGCAAGCATGTCGGCTCTCCTTGTCGTTCCAATGCCGGATGTCGAAAAGCCCTTTCTCATGGACGCGGGGATCGCCTCCAGTTCAGCAACTGAATCGGGGCGGTACAGAAACTGAATTGGAGTCCGCCGCCGACCGGCGTAGACTGAGTCCGGGAGGTTGCGGTGACCGAACGAAGCTACAAGCAATTCTGCCCGGTCGCGATGGCGGCGGAAATCTTGTGCACCCGCTGGACCGTCGTGCTGCTGCGAGAGCTTCTCGCCGGCTCGTCGCGCTTCAACGAACTCCGTCGCGGACTGCCGCGGGTATCGCCTGCGCTTCTGTCGCAGCGGCTCAAGGAGCTCGAGGAGTGGGGCATCGTCAGCCGGACCCCGATCCCCGGCGAGCCCGGCGTTCACGCTTATGCGCTGACCGAGGCGGGCGAGGATTTGAAGCCGCTGATCGAAGGCTTCGGCAAATGGGGCCAGCGCTGGATTTCGAGCAGCCTGTCGCTCGAGCAGCTCGATGCGACCCTGCTGATGTGGGACATGCGCCGCCGGCTCGAGTTCGACCCGCCGCCCGACCATCGCCGGATTATCCAGTTCCAATATCCCGACGCCCCCAGTCGAGAGCGAAATTGGTGGCTGATCGTCGCACCCGACTGCCCCGTCGATTTGTGCTCGATCGATCCGGGGCACGACGTCGATCTCTACGTGACCGCGCCCTTGAAGGACATGACCGCGATCTGGATGGGGCTGGATTCGGTCCGGCGCGCGCGAAACGAGGACCGGCTTCTGCTGACCGGCGACCGCGACCTTGCCGACACGATGGAACAATGGCTGCTGTGCAGCCCCTTCGCCACCGAGGAACGCAAGGTCGCCTGATCGGCCTTACGGGACGACGCTTGCAACCGTTCCCAGCACCGCCGCCATGGCGATAATTTGCACTGCAGTCGCGAGCAGGATCAGCGCGACCGACGGCCGATGCACCGGCTTTACGGGACTCGACCGCGCGCGCCGCGGCGAGCCGCCGGCGTGAGCAGCCAGCTGTTTGTGAGCGAGTTCGAAGTTCATAGTGTTCATCTGACGCCGCGCCTCGTCGATTTCCGCATTTCCACTGGCGCTTTTTTTGTCGGACGGCTCGCCGGCTTTCCAGTTCAGCATCTGAACCGGCCCGGTATTAAAATTGAATCGCGGAGCCCGGCGCGGCCCGCCTCTCCCCTTTCCCTGCTCGTGCCGCTAGAGGCGCGAGCGATGACCAAGCGAAAGACGCGCAGCGGCGGGCAAATCCTCGTCGACCAGCTCAAGATCCAGGGCTGCGACCGGCTGTTCACCGTGCCCGGCGAAAGCTTTCTCGCGGTGCTCGACGCGCTTCATGGCGTGGAGGACATCGACGTCGTCACCTGCCGGCAGGAAGGCGGAGTCGCTTATATGGCCGACGCCGACGGCAAGATGACCGGCCGGCCGGGAATCGCCTTCGTCACCCGCGGGCCTGGAGCGACCAATGCCAGCGGCGGGGTCCATGTCGCCTTCCAGGATTCGACCCCGATGATCCTGTTCATCGGCGACGTCGCGCGCGGCGATCGCGATCGCGAGGGGTTTCAGGAAATCGACTTTCCCGCCTTCTTCGGGCCGATCGCCAAATGGGCGGCGCGGATCGAGGATGCGCGGCGGATCCCCGAATATGTCGCCCGCGCATGGCGAGTCGCGACCGCGGGCCGGCCGGGCCCGGTAGTGCTTGCGCTGCCCGAGGACATACTCCGCGACGAGGTCGAGGCGCTCGACCGGCCGGCGGTCGCGCCGCTCGCCGAGGCGCCCGACCCGGGCGCGGTCCAGGCCCTGTTCGGATTGTTGAAGGAAGCCGCGGCGCCGGTCGCGATCGTCGGCGGCGCTGACTGGAGCCCGCGCGCCGGCCATCATTTCGGCAATTTCGCCTTCCGCCACGGAATCCCCGTCGCCGCCGCCTTCCGCCGCCAGGATGCAATCGCCAACAGCTGCGGGGTCTATGCGGGCCAGCTCGGCTATGGACCCAACCCCAGGCTCCAGCAGCGGATCCGTGACGCCGATTTGATTCTCGCCGTCGGAACGCGCCTGGGCGAGAGCACCATGGATGGCTATACTTTGGTCACCCCCGACCACCCCGGTCAGACCCTGGTCCACGTCCACCCCGACCCCAACGAGCTCGACCGCGTGTACCGGGCCGACTTGCCGATCTGCGCCGACATGGGCGAGTTCGCCGAAATGGTCGACGACTGGAACGATCCCGACCTGCTTCGCTTTGCGAGCGGCGAGGAAGCGCACAAGGAGTGGCTCGACTGGTCCGAGCCCAAGCCGCGCAAGGGCGTCGCGATGGACCTCGGGCCCTGTGTCGCCGTCATGCGCGAGCGCCTGGGACCCGACGCGATCATCTGCAACGGCGCCGGCAATTTCTCGGGCTGGTGGCACCGCTACTGGCGCTATGGGGGGCAACCGAGCCAGCTTGCCCCGACCAGCGGGACGATGGGCTACGGCCTCCCCGCAGCGGTGGCGGCGGCGCTCCGCTTCAGGGACCGGTCGGTGGTGTGCGTCGCGGGCGACGGCGATTTCCTGATGAACGGGCAGGAGCTCGCCACCGCCGCCCAATTTGGCGTGGATCTGCTGGTCATCCTGGTCGACAATTCTAGTTACGGCACGATCCGCATGCACCAGGAACGCGATTACCCCAATCGCTTGTCCGGCACCCACCTCGCCAACCCCGATTTCGCGGCCCTGGCGCGGGCGTACGGGGGCTGGTCAGAAACGGTCGAGAGAACCGAGGATTTCGCCGGCGCACTCGACCGCGCGCTCGAGCGCAAGGGGATTCGCCTGATCCACTGCCGCACCGATGTCGAGGTGATCGGCCATTCGACGACCTTGCGCAAATTGCGCGGCGGCTCATCGCATTAACGATCTAGGAAGCGGACCCCTTCGGCGAGGAATTCATTCACTCGCCGCGCCAGGTCACGGTCGTGCTTGGTGATGCGAATGGTTCGCTTTGGGCCTGGCTCGGTCGCCTTGGACCTTCGCCGCGCGGGCTTGCGGTCCTTGGCCGCTTCGATTGGGTTGGACGGCGCCGAAATAGAGGCCAGGAAATCGTCCGAGCATTTCTCCAACGCGCGTTTAAAACTCGCCATCTCAGCGACTCCCTGCACCAAGTTGATTGAAACAGATCAACACGGGAACGATGGATTATATCCCGCGATCGAGGTCATTTCGGATGAGCACGCACCATTTCACCAAGCTTTAAAGTGCGTTAGCTGCTCAGTCGTCGCTCCAACCCTGCTCGCCGATCAGCGGGACGAAGCGCACTCGGCCGAGATCGCGACGATCGAGCGTTCCGTCCTCGCGGCGGATTAGCAGCAGCAAGGTCTGGATCGAGCCCGGCGCGCCCAACGGCATGACCAGCCGCCCGCCCGGAGCAAGCTGCTCGACCAGGTTCGGCGGGACGTCGCGGCCGCTCGCCGCGGCGAGGATCGCGTCATACGGCGCGGCTTCGGGCCAGCCGAGGGTCCCGTCGCCCTCGACGATCTCGACATTGTCGAAGCCGAGCCGGGCGAGGCGATCGCGCGCCAAAACGGCGAGCTCCGGCACGCGCTCGATCGCGATCACCGAGCGAGCGAGCCGGCTAAGGATCGCCGCGGCATAGCCCGACCCCGCCCCGACTTCGAGCACGCGGTCCGACGACCGGACCGCCACCGCCTCGATCATCAGCGCGACAATGTAGGGCTGGGAAATGGTCTGGCCGAAGCCAATTTCCAGCGGCTGGTCGAAATACGCGAGGTGATCGAGCCGGGGGTCGACGAAACGCTCCCTTGGGACGGCGGAAAATGTGTCGAGCAGCCGCTCGTCGCTGATGCCGCGACGGCGGAGCTGTCGCTCGACCATCAGCGCTCGGACCTCGGCGAATCGATCGCGGCCATCCTCTGTGTTTGCGCTCACCGGCGCTGACGATAAGGTCGAGCGATGGCAGACATCAACAAAATCGCCGAACATTACCCCGCCGTGCGCGATTTTCGCTTGAGCGAGCTGATCGGCTTTCGCGGCGACGTGCTCTCTTATTGGGCCAATATGGCCAAGCCGAGCTTCACGACCGATGCGCAGGGTTTTCGCCACAGCACGCTCGGCGGAAAAACCTATTCGGTGGTCGAATGCACCCAGAGCCCCCGCTACGGCATCGTACTCGGCGCGAGCAATTTGTTCGCCGCGGGCGTCGCCGGCAACGAGAATAGCCTGGCCTCGCGGCTGGCCGAGCGTTTCGGCTTTCCCTTCGCCAATGCCGCAATGCCCGGCGGAAACAGCCGCAACCTCAATTCGCTGCTGGTCGGACTAATGGCCGGAGCGAAGCAGCCGCCGGCGGTCGTGGTTCTTTCGAATGGCGGCGACCTCGCCAATTTCTGCGAGGCGGGATTCGTCGACCCGATCTTCGGATCGCCCAACCATGTCCAGATCAGGACCATCCGGGAGATGGGGCTCAACGCCGACACCGACAGCCATTTCGAGGCGCTGCTGGTGTTCACGTCGCTGTGGACCTCGGCCACCGCGACTTTGTGCCGCGCGCGCAAGACTCCGTTGGTGATGGTCCACCAGTCGACCATTTTCGAAAAAACCGAGCCGAGCGCGCGCGAACGCGAATGCCGGCTCGGCGAGCCGCGAAGCGGGCAGAAACGGCTGTTCGCCAACTTCCGCAAATATAATGCGCCGTTCTTCGCCAAGCGCCGCGAGCTTGCGGATCGCTTGAACTTCCCAATCGCGGGCGTCGGGCTGACCGACCGGCTCAGCTTTGTCGACGAATTCCACCTCGACGCCGACGGAATCAAGCTGTTGAGCGCGGCGGTGGGGGATTCCATCGCGCCTTTGCTAGCCCCGGAGAAAGAGCCGGCGAAGGCGCGCTAGATCAGGCCGGCGAGCGGGCTCGAGGGGTCGGCGTAGCGGCGCTTCTGCATACGCCCGGCGAGATAGGATAGTCGCCCGGCCTCGACCGCCGCTTTCATCGCGCGGGCCATCAGCACCGGGTCCTTCGCCTCGGCGATCGCGGTGTTCATCAGCACGCCGTCGCAGCCGAGTTCCATCGCCACCGCGGCGTCGCTGGCGCTTCCGACCCCGGCGTCGACCAGCACCGGCACCTTGGCGCCCTCGACGATCAGCCGGATCGTCACCCGGTTCTGGATCCCGAGGCCCGAGCCGATCGGGGCGCCGAGCGGCATGACGGCGACCGCGCCGGCCTCCTCGAGCTGCTTCGCGGCAATCGGATCGTCGACGCAATAGACCATCGGCTCGAAGCCCTCGCCGGCGAGGATTTCGGTCGCCCGAAGCGTTTCGCGCATGTCGGGGTAGAGCGTCCGCGCCTCGCCCAGCACCTCGAGTTTGACCAGGGTCCAGCCGCCCGCCTCGCGCGCCAGGCGAAGCGTCCGCATCGCCTCCTCGGCGGTGAAACAGCCCGCGGTGTTGGGCAAATAAGTGACCTTTTTCGGGTCGATGTAGTCGACCAGCATCGGCTCGCTGGGATCGGAGATGTTGACCCGCCGCACGGCGACCGTGACGATCTCCGCCCCCGACGCCTCGACCGCCGCGGCGTTCTGCTCGAAGCTTTTATACTTGCCGGTTCCGACGATCAGCCGCGAGGTGAAGGTTCGACCCGCGACGGTCCAGCTGTCGGCCTTGATCTGCTCGGGCGCGTTCACCTCAGCCTCCGCCGACGATCCGGACGATTTCATAATCGTCCCCGTCCTCGACGGCGATCTCGCCGAGCAATGATCGCGGCACCACCGCGAGGTTGCGCTCGACCGCGACTCGTTGCGGATCGAGCCCGATCTCGCGGATCATGTCGGCGACGCTCACCGGCCCCATGATCCGGCGATGCTCGCCGTTGACGCGAATCCCAAGGCTTCCATCGATGGACATTGACAAAGCGGAGATAGGAAGGTCCACGCCCTGACGCAAATGACCGACACCATCTTCGTCCTCAACGGACCCAACCTCAACCTCCTGGGAACGCGCGAACCGCGCCTCTACGGCAACCAGACGCTCGACGACATCAACGCGATGCTTGAGCAGCGCGCGAAGGCGCTGAAGCTCAAAATCGAGACGCGCCAGTCGAACCACGAGGGCGTGCTGGTCGACTGGCTCAACGAGGCGATGGCCAAGGCCAGCGCGGTGATCATCAACGGCGGCGCCTACGCCCACAGCTCGATCGCCATCCGCGACGCGATCAGCGCGCTCACCATCCCGGTGGTCGAGGTGCATATGACCAACGTCTATGCCCGCGAGCATTTCCGCCGCCAGAGCCTGATCGGGCAGGTCGCGCGCGGCTCGATCATCGGCTTCGGGCCCTTGAGCTATGTTCTCGCACTGGACGCGGCGGCGCACCTCTGCAAGGGAGCCGGGGCGAGCGCTGCCAAGATCCAGATTCAGTAAGGGACGAGTAGGATGGCGGAGGCCACGAAGAGCGAAAAAGGCAACGGCATGCGGATCGATCCGAAGCTGGTGCGCGAGCTCGCGAGCCTTCTCACCGACAATGAGCTGACGGAGATCGAAGTTGCCGACGGCGACCGGCGGATCAAGGTTTGCCGCGAGCCTGCCCCGGTGTTCACCGGCTCGCCGGGCGTATCGGCTTCGCCGGCCGCTCCTCAACCAGCGGCGTCCGTTGCAGAGGCGCCTTCCGTCGCGCCCGACGCGATCGCGGGGACCCCGATCAAGTCGCCGATGGTCGGGACCGCCTTCCTCTCTCCCGAGCCGGGCTCGAAGCCGTTCGTCGAGGTCGGAGACAAGGTCAAGGCCGGCGACACCTTGCTCATCGTCGAGGCGATGAAGGTGATGAACCCGATCACCGCTCCGGCCGCAGGAACGGTCAACGCGATCCTCGTTTCCGACGCCCAGCCGGTGGAATTCGACCAGACCTTGGTCGTCATCGGCTGAGCCGGAAGCCCCGTGCCCATCCAGAAACTGCTGATCGCGAACCGCGGCGAGATCGCGCTTCGGATCCACCGCGCGTGCCACGAGCTCGGGATCAAGACCGTCGCCGTCCACTCGACCGCCGACGCGGACGCGATGCACGTCCGCCTCGCCGACGAGACGGTGTGCATCGGCCCGCCGCCGGCGAGCGAATCCTATCTCAACATCCCCAACATCATTTCGGCAGCCGAGATCGTCCACGCCGACGCCATTCACCCCGGATACGGGTTCCTCAGCGAAAACGCCCAGTTCGCCGAAATCGTCGAGAGCCACAACATCATCTGGGTCGGCCCCAAGCCCGAGCATATCCGGACGATGGGCGACAAGATCGAGGCCAAGCGTACCGCGGCGAAACTCGGGCTGCCGCTGGTTCCGGGATCCGACGGAGCGATCGAGAGCGTCGCTGATGCCAAAAGGCTGGCCGCGGAAATCGGCTATCCGGTGCTGATCAAGGCGGCCTCGGGCGGCGGCGGCCGGGGCATGAAGGTCGTCCCCGACGAAGCCCAGCTCGAAAGCCTGATGAGCCAGGCGGCGTCGGAAGCTCGCGCGGCATTCGGCGACGACACCGTCTACATGGAAAAATATCTCGCCGACCCGCGACACATTGAGTTCCAGGTGTTCGGCGACGGCGAAGGCGCGGCGATCCACCTCGGCGAGCGCGACTGCTCGCTCCAGCGTCGCCATCAGAAGGTGCTCGAGGAGGCGCCGTCTCCCGCGATCACTCCCGAGCAGCGCGCGCGCATGGGCGAGGTCGTCCGCAAAGCCATGAGCGAGATGGGCTATCGCGGCGCCGGGACCATCGAATTCCTCTACGAGAACGACGAATTCTACTTCATCGAAATGAACACGCGGCTCCAGGTCGAGCATCCGGTGACCGAGATGATCAGCGATATCGACCTCGTCCGCGAACAGATCCGGGTCGCTTCGGGCGAGGGCCTGTCCTGCACACAGGACGAGGTTGTGCTCCATGGTCATGCGATCGAATGCCGGATCAACGCCGAGGACCCGGAGACCTTCGCGCCCTCGCCGGGCCTGGTGAAAAATTTCGTCGCACCCGGCGGCATGCACGTCCGCGTCGATAGCGGCCTCTACACTGGCTATAAGGTGCCGCCTTATTACGACAGCATGATCGGCAAGCTGATCGTCTATGGAGTCACTCGCGAGGACGCGATCATGCGGCTTCGCCGGGCGCTCGAGGAGTTCGTGGTCGAGGGGATGAAGACGACCATCCCGCTCCACCAGAAGCTGGTCCGCGACCCCGAGTTCCTGGCCGGCGACTATACGATCAAGTGGCTCGAAGAATGGCTGGCCCGCCCGGCGACCGCCGAGACCTGATCGCGAGGCGATCATGGCCGACTCCTGCTTCCCGCTGACCCCGCTTGAACAATTGCCGGTGGCTGTGGACCGCCGGGCGATCGAGGGGGCCTACCGGCCGTTCCTGCTCGAGGGAGCAGCCGGCGCCCGCGCCTGGCGGAGGGATTTCGATCGCCGCCGCCGCGCGACGTTCAAGAGGATGATCAAGCGCGTGCTCGGGCTCAAGCAGCGCGACAGCCAGGCGATCCAGGCCGAATATCATGACGCCTGGTCCTCAGGGCATGGCAAATATAACCTTGCGGCGGGCCCGAGGAAGCCGGCTGCCTGGCTGTGGAACGAGCGCAAGCTCGCGCTCGACGGAGTCGCGGCCGCCCGATTGCGCGCGCCGCTGCTCGCCGCTGTCATCGGTCGCCTGGGGCCAAGAAAGGTTCTCGAGGTCGGCTGCGGCAACGGCATCAACCTGCTGTCGCTGGCGGGCCATTTCCCCCAGGTGGAATTCACCGGAATCGACCTGACCCCGGCTGGGATCGAGGCGGCGAGGACGGTCCAGGCCGAGCCCGAGCTCCCGCGCCAACTCGCCGATTATATCCCGCTCGAAGCGAAGGACCCGGACGCGTTCAAGCGGATCCGCCTGATGGTCGGAAGCGCCGCGGACCTGCCCTTCGCCGATGGCGAATTCGACCTGGTCTATACGGTGCTCGCGGTCGAGCAGATGGAACGAATCCGCAATTCGGCATTGAGCGAGATCGCCAGGGTCAGCGGCGGCCACGTGCTGATGCTGGAGCCGTTCCGCGATTCCAACGGCGGGGGTCTGCGCCGGCTCTATGCGCTCAGCCGCAACTATTTTCGCGGCTCGATCGACGGGCTCCGGCAATTCGGGCTCGAGCCCTTGTGGGCGACCGACGATTTTCCGCAGGAAGCCTTCCTCGGATCGCCCCTGGTCCTGTCGAAAGTCGAGCGCACGGGCGCTTGACAGCCCGGCCCCGAAGCGAGCTAATGGAGGCAATGGGGTTTGCGATGACCCCATGAGGCGACATGCCGAACCATCGCGTCCTCCATTGAAAGGGCGCCCGCATGTCTGCTCCCAACGCAATTTCCGCCGAAAAGCTGGTTCGTCTGATCGGCACCATCAATGCCCCGCTCATCCTCGACGTACGCGGCGAGTCGGGGCAGCTGATCCCGTCGTCGATCCCAATTGCACCCAACTCGATCAGGGCCGACCCGCTACAACTGGGAAGCGGGCCGTTCGTGGTCAGCTGCAAGGGCGGCAAGGACACCAGCCAGGGCATCGCCGCGCTGCTCCGCCATCACGGTGCCGACGCTGAAATCCTCGACGGCGGGTTCGCCGCCTGGCAGGCCGCCGGCTTTCCGACGGTCGACGCGGCCAAGCTCCCGTCGCGCGACCCGCAAGGCCGGACGACCTGGGTCACTCGGGCGCGGCCGAAGGTCGATCGAATCGCCTGCCCGTGGCTCGTTCGCCGTTTCGTCGACCCGCGAGCCATCTTCCTGTTCGTCGCTCCGGCCGAGGTCGAGGCGGTCGCCGAGCAGTTTGGCGGCGCTCCGTTCGATATCGAGGGCGTGTTCTTCAGCCACCGCGCCGACCTGTGCAGCTTCGACACGATGGTCGAGGAACTTGGGCTCGGCGGATTCGAAGCGCTGAGGCGGCTGGCACCCATCGTCCGCGGTGCCGACACCGCGAGGCCCGAGCTCGCGCCCCAGTGCGCCGGCCTTCTCGCGGCATCGCTCGGCCTGTCGCGCATGCACTCGGATGATCTCCAGCAGCTGGAGGCCGGCATGACCCTCTACGATGCCTTCTACCGCTGGTGCCGGGACGCGGTCGACGAGACCCACGACTGGGTTTCGCATCAGCCCAAGGCGCGGCAGCGCGCGTGAGCGGCGGCCAAGCGCCGCCGCCGGTCCTGATCCTGTCGCGCGGAGAAGTCGCGGCGTTGATGACGCCCGCCGACTATCTCGAGGCGGTCGAGGCGGGGTTCCGGGCACTGGCCGCAGGCGCGGCGGAGTTGCCGCCGCCGTGGCACGTCGCCGGCGAAAGCGGCGGTTTTCACGGAAAGGGCGCGAGCCTGAGGCTCGACCGGCTCTACGTCGCGCTCAAGCTCAACGGCAACTTCCCCGGCAATCCGGCGACGAACGGCCTTCCGACCATCCAGGGCGCGATCCTTCTCTTCGACGGCGAGACCGGTTCGCCGCTTGCAATCCTCAATTCGATCGAGGTGACGCTGCGGCGGACCGCGGCGGCGACAGCTCTGGCGGCGCGCTATCTCGCCCGCCCGGACTCCGCCACGGTGCTGGTTTGCGGCTGCGGCGATCAGGCGCTTCCGCAGCTCGAAGCGCTGCGCGACGTCCTCCCGCTCGAGCGCGGCCTGGCCTGGGATCGCGACTCGGGACGGGCAGTGAGTCTATCGTGCGCGGGCATCGCGATGGCGGTCGCCGACGATCTCGCCGAAGCGGCGCGGCAAGCCGATGTCGTGGTCACCTGCACGACCGCGACCAAGCCGTTCCTGACCGCCGCCATGATCCGCCCCGGCACGTTCATCGCCGCGGTCGGCGCCGACTCTCCCCACAAAAGCGAAATCGAGCCAAGGCTGATGGCCGAAACGCTGGTCGTCGCGGATTCGATCGCGCAATGCGCGGTCATCGGCGATCTCCATCACGCGATCACGGCGGGGGCGATAAGTCCTGGCGAAGTCCACGCGGAACTTGCCGACCTCGTCGCCGGCACGAAGCCGGGCCGCGGCAATGATGATCAGGTGATCGTGTTCGATTCCACTGGAACCGCGGTCCAGGACGTCGCGGTCGCGGTTCGGCTTTATCAGCGAGCGCTCGCCGCCGGCGCCGGGCTTAAGGTCGCCCTTGCCGGATAAATTTCGCTGAGCTTTCCTTGGCCCCGCGCGTTCTGCATTCTCGAACCGCATCGATGTCGACCTATAACGCAGCGCCTGACCCCTCTTCCAAGGCGAGAGCCATCGCCGGGGTGATCCTCGTCCATGTTGCGCTTGGCGCGATCATTCTGGGCGGGCTCAATGTCGACACGGTTCGACGAGCGGTCGAAACCATGACCACGATCGCCGTGATCGAGCCCGAACCGCCTCCGCCACCTCCCCCGCCCGAGCAGCAGCGCGATCCGGCGCCTGATGAGGCTGGCGCACCGGGCAAAAAGGCCGAGCCGACCCCGGTCGTCGCTCCACCGGCGAAAATTCCGGTTCCCTCGCCGATCCCGGCGGCCCCCGTCGCAGGCCAGGGCAGCGCGACGACATCCGGAGCGGCGGCATTTGGCAGCGGCACTGGGGCAGGCGGAAGCGGTGCCGGGCGCGGCGGGGGCGGCGCCGGCTTCACCCCGGCACGGCGAATTTCGAAAATCCCCGACCGCGAGTACCGCCGGCTTGCGGCAACCGGGATCCGCTCGGGCAGCGTCGGGGTGACGATCAAGGTCAATGAGGACGGTAGCGTCGCCAATTGCAGGATCGCGCGTTCGAGCGGCGACCGCGACATCGATTCCTTGATGTGCCAGCTGACACTTCGCTACGTGCGATTCCAGCCGGCGCGCGATCCGTCTGGCCGGCCGGTCGCGCAGGACGTCACCTTTGTCCCCAATTGGTGGAGGCCGTGAGCGAGGCGCTCAGCGGCCGGTAGCCGCGACATCCTTGGCCGACTGGCCGCTGACGAGGTTGGTCTTGACCGGGTCGCGGTTGTAGACGTCGTCGAAGAAAGCGATGCCCGAGCCGTTCGGCATAGCCGTCAGATAGGTGATGTAGACCGGCACCGGGCTCGGCAGCATCACGCGCTCCTCGGGCTCGGCCCCTTCCCATTCGAGCTCGCGGCCGAACAGCCATTTGCCGAGCCGCGCCGCGTCCTCGAGCCGGACGCAACCGCCGCTGTAGAGCCGCGAAGCTTCCTCGAACAAGGAGCGCTCGGGATTGTCGTGGAGGTAGATCCCTTCGGCGTTGGGGAACATGAACTTCATCCGCCCCATCGAATTGTGCGGGCCGGGCTTCTGGCGGATCAGCACCTCCACCTCGCCCGAGGCGACCTTGGCCCAGTCGATGGTCATCGGATCGATCGTCTCGGCATGATCATCCCAAGCGCTCATCACCTCGTATCCGAGCTCTTCGAGATATTTGAGGCCGCGCCTGAGGACATTGGGGGCGATCCGCTCGGCGGCGAGGTCGGGCGGGACGTACCAATAAGGGTTGAGCGCGGCGAAGCGGACATGGGCGGCCATCATCGGGGTCGGATATTTGGGCTTGCCGACGACCACCCGCATCGAGTCGATTTCCTCGCCGTCCTTGAACGTGTGGAGCCGCTGCTCGGCGGCATTGACGAGGATATAGCGCTGGCGCCCGCCGGGCAGGGCGCGGGCGCGCTCGAGGTTGACCGCCAGCAAGGCGCGCTCGCGCTCGTCGGCATATTTTCGGTCGATCAGCGCCGAACGGAGTCGGGCGTAAATCGGGTTCATCCACTCGAGCCCCGACACGAAATCGCCGAGCGATGGAGCGGCAGCCGCCGTGAGCAGCACCGCCCGCGGGGTCGGCGCCGCCGGCCGCAGCGAATTGTCGACGAAAATTACGTCGCCGACCGGCTTTCGGGCGAGATCGCGGACATAAGCGACAAAAGCCTCGGACAAAGCGCGATCGGCTTCGAGCAAGGCCGCCTTCTTGCCCCAATGCGCCGCTGCGACCTTGGCCTCGAGCTGGGCCGGCTGATAATTTTCCGGCGTGAGCCCGTCGATCCACGAGCTCTTGAGCAGCGCGATCAGGCGATCCGCGCCATCGCCCGACTTTGCCCCGAGCCATAGCGGGGCATCCCCTCGGGCCTTGTAGAAATCGTCGATCCCCTGGCCGATCCGCTGGACCGCGACAGCCTTGGCGGAGGCCGGCGCGGCCACGACCGGTGCGGCGGCGCCGAGCGCCGCCGCAATTCCCAGGGTCTGAAACAGGTGCACCGGCCAGCGGCCGGTGCACCGTTCACGCAAATTCGTCACTGCCACTCCGTATCGTTGGCGACCCGTCGAAGCAGTGACTTCATCGGGTCAGTAATCAGCCCCGCTCACCGCTGCGGGTCGGAGCCGTATAGGTCGGAGCCGGAGCCGTCGTCGTGGCCGGCCCGCCCTGATAATATTGACCGTTATAGATGTATCCGTCCACCCGGCCATCATTATTCCGGTCGGCCCAGACCGCGCCGGCGAGCCCGCCGACCGCCGCGCCGATCACCGCGCCTTCAAGGACGCTAAGCCCCGGGATGACCGCGCCTGCGGCCGCGCCGAGCGCCGCGCCACCAAGCGCGCCGCCGATAACGCCGCGGGTCGTCGGGTCATAGCCCTGCGGGGTTCCGGCATAATATTGGCCGTTGTGGACATAGCCGTCGACATAGCCGTCGTTGTTGCTGTCCGACCAGATGGCGCCCGAAAGGCCGCCGATCGCCGCGCCGACAGCCGCGCCTTCGATCACGTTGACGCCGGGGACGACTGCGCCGACCGCGGCTCCGCCGGCGGCTCCGATGGCCGCGTTGCGGGCAACGTTCGGGTTGTTCGCGCACGCGCCCAGGCTGAGCGCGCTGGCGGCGGTCAGGGCGATGATGATCTTCCGCATTCCTATTCTCCCATCAGTGAACTTACGGACCATGCGCCACTGCCCGGCGGTTGCCGGTTGGAGCATGTCACGATCGCAGGAACGAGCGGATCGCGGAGTCGTTCCGCCCTCGGTCCGTTCTTTTCGAACCAGTTTCTCGATTCGTCGCGCGAGCCTTGCGGCCCGCCGTTACCGCGCTTTATCAGAACGTCATGAAAGCCCTCATCCTCCACAACCCCAATTGCGGAACTTCGCGCAAGACTCTCGGCATCCTGCAAGACAGCGGGGCCGAACTGACGGTGCGCGAATATCTCAAGGACCCGCCGTCGCGCGTGGAGCTTGAGCGGCTCTACGAAAAAGCCGGCATTTCGCCCCGCGAAGGCCTTCGCGAAAAGGAGCCGCTGGCGTCCGAGCTCGGCTTGCTCGAGGCCGATGACGAGCAGATCCTGGACGCGATGGTCGAGCACCCAATCCTGATCAACCGGCCGCTGGTCGAGACCGACAAGGGCGTCCGCCTGTGCCGCCCGCAGGACCTTGTCCGCGAAATCCTCTGACCAGGGCTTGGCGGGCGCGCCTCGCCGCCTCGCGTGAGCCTCGACCCACGGTTGCTGCTCGGCGCCTATGCGACCGGCATCTTCCCGATGGCCGACAGCCGCGAGGCCGATGAAATTTACTGGGTCGAGCCGCGCGAGCGGGCGATCATCCCGCTCGAGGACTTCCACCTGTCGCGGTCGCTTCGCCGAACCCTTCAATCCGACATCTATTCGGTGAGCAGGGACCAGGCTTTCGCCGCCGTAGTAGAGGCCTGCGCCGACCGTCCGGAAACCTGGATCAACCGCGACATCGAAGCGGCGGTCAACGCGCTCTTTGCCTCGGGCCACGCCCATTCGATCGAGGTGTGGCGCGCGGGCGAGCTGGTCGGCGGGCTTTACGGCATCGCGCTTGGCCGCGCATTCTTCGGCGAAAGCATGTTCTCGAACGCCCGCGATGCCTCGAAGGTGGCCTTGGCCTGGCTCGTCGCGCGGCTGCGGGCCGGCCACTTCACCCTGCTCGATTGCCAGATCATGACGCCGCACCTGCGCACTTTGGGCGCAATCGGAGTCCCGGCTTCGCGCTACGCGGCGTTGTTGTCGGCGGCGATCGGAGCGGCCGGAGTCGCGGGCGGCTCGGCCGGAGCCTGGGCGGGCGGCGAGGCGGAGTCGCTACCCCCACCCGAATTCGAGGCGCTCGACCGCCTGCTCGGCGCCTCGGGCGCGGGAGCGGGTTCGCCTTCGGGGAAGCTCATTTCGCAATTCTTGACCCAGACGTCGTAAACGGCGTGCTCGACCACGTTGAGCGAGGGCGACTCGCGATACACCCAGCCAGAAAAACTCGGCCCCATCTGTCGTCGGGGCGCTGGACATCGACCTGGATGAAGGCGCCGGTCAGCTTTTCCGGTTCCCACGGAGCAGTCCGCTCGCAAGCGCGCAGGCGCACGATCATGTCCTTCCAGCGCGCCGACTGGCCGGGCCTGAGCGCGACGTCGCGGACGATCCCGTTGCGCTTGTTGAGCACTCCGAGAACCGCGACCCGTTCCGCCATCGGCGTCACCCCGGCCTGCCGCGCGCCGGCCTCAGCCCGACCCTGGCCGTTCCTCGTCTTTGGGGCATCGTCGCCGCTCTTGCCGCAGCTCGCCGCGGCGAGGGTCAATGCGCTCATCGCCGCCAGTCGGGCAGCCCTGCGCAATCCGATCATTCGGGGACCCAGGGCTCGTAGTCGCCGGTCGAGGCGGGCCGGACCTTGCTCGACCCAAGCGCTCCGTCGGGGCGGAAGGCCTCCATCGTCCCAGTGAGGTTGGGGCTCGGCTTGACCTGGAACCTGCGGACCGGCGGAAGCGCCTTGGAGGGCAACTCCTCGATTGAGCCGCGAAGCCATAATTGCCAGTCGGGCGGAACCCGGCTTCCGTCGTTGGAGCCCGAATAGATCACCCAGCGGCGGGCGGGGCATTTGCGGTTGACGAAATAGACGTTGCCGAACTCGTCGCGGCCTACCTCGCGCCCGCGGAACCGGGTGACCAGCGCGGTTCCGACCGTCGCCCCGTTCCACCAGGTGAAGATCTTCGACAAGAATCCCATGCCGAGGCGCCTGTGCCGCGTTGGAGGAACGAGTGCAAGGGCCAGCCTAGAGCCGGTAGTCGACCCGGTCGCCTTCCTTGATGCCGAGCTCGGCCGCGCGTCCGCCGGCGATTTCGAGCACCGCCACGACCGGCTCGTAGGACCACACCTGCTCGAGGCTGTGCGGCACCGCCGTTGCAATCCGCGCGATCGTCCCATCGGCGCGGATGAAGACCATGTCGAGCGGGATCAACGTGTTCCTCATCCAGAATCCGACCGGCTGCGGCGGCGCATATGGGAAGAGCATCCCGCGGTCCGGAGCGAGCGAGGTCCGGAACATCATGCCCGTCTGCTGCTCCGCCTGGCTCGCCGCTACCTCGACGGTGAAGCGATGGGCCTTGGCGCCAGAGCGGATGACGAGCGCAACTTCGCGAAGCCCGCGATTGGCCCCGACCTCGGCGAGCGGCTCTCGAGCGGGCGACGGCGGGGAGCAGGCGACGGCCAGCGCCGCGACAATCAGTCCGGCGAATCCTCGGCCATGAGATCGACCGCGGTCAGTCCCTTGGCGCTGGGTGCGATGCGGGCCATCAGCATCCGGCCCGGCTCGAGCTCCCCAACCTGCGCCTTCCGAACGGTCTCCATGTGGACGAAGATATCGCCGCCCGAATCGTCCGGCCGCCTGACGAAGCCATACCCCCGAACGCGGTTGAACCATTTCACCTCCACCGGCTCGAACGGGCCGGCCTCTTCCGACAACTGGCGCCGGTCGGCCCGATCGACCGACGAGGTGGACGAGCGTTGCGCCGGCGGCAAGGCCTGGCTGACGTCGATCGACAGGATTCGCTTGGCTTGAAGCCCGCGCTCGAGACGAACCGGGACGCAGGTGATCTCGGCGCCCTCAGGAACGCTCCTCCGGCCGTGCTCGCGAAGGACGCTGAAATGGATGAGGACGTCGCCGTCGACCGAATCGCTGACCAGGAATCCGAAGCCTCGGGTCGCGTCGAACCACTTCACCCGCCCGGTGATCGGGGCGAGTTCCTCCTCGGGATGCAGTTCGTCATTCACCGTCCCGCCCCCGGCCCGAGCATTGGCCACTTTAACAGACGCTGTAGCCACGCCGGTCGTCATAACACGGCTGATATTGTCGGCAAACCGACTTTACTCGGTCGGGCGGGAAAAGCGCTCCCGAAGCTCTTCGAGCCCGTCCTCGTCGCCGGGCTCCAGGCCGACGATGGCCTTGGCCATTTCGAAACCGTGGCCGCCGCGGATGAGCGTTGCGAGCGCCTTTTCCCGCTCCTTGGGAGAGGCCGGCGCGGCGGGCGCGAACGGCCCGAGCTTGCGCCGCTGGGCCAAGCGGATCGCGGAATTTAGCGCGCTGGCCTCGGCAACGCTCATGGCATCGGCTCGGTCTACTTCCTCGACGCCCGCCGAGCGCAGCGACAGCGACAGGCGCCGAGCGCCAAGACCGCGCGCCGTATGCGCCGAGGCCTTGGCCAAGGCGAAAGCGCGGTCATCGACATAGCCGAGATCGGCGAAGCGGCGGGCGATGGACTCGGGGTCCGGCGCCTGCTCCCCCTCCCAGCCGCGTTCGCGGATCTTGCGGTTCAGGTAGCGCACCAGCCCGGCGCGGGTAGTCGCGTAGCGCCCGGCGTAATGGAGGGCCAGCTCATCGAGCCGCGCCGAGTCCAGCGGTCGCGGGTTCCTTCGGGGCCGGTGGCGGTTCATCGCCCTTTTTGTGCCACACTCGCCCAGCATCAGGGAACCGGCTGGGCGAGATGCGCGCAATCTTTAAACGAGAGGACAGGGCGAACGTGCTCGACCGACGAGGATCGACAGTTGCGGACCTTACGCCTGCCGGCGCGACCCCGACGCTCGATCGGCTGCCCAGGGTCCTGGCCGAATTCGCAACCGTCGGCGACGCGCTCGACTATGCCGCAAGGGGGTCTCGCGGGCTCAACTTCCATGACGCGCGAGGGACGCTCGCCCGGGCTTATCCCTATTCCGAGCTGCGCGACGATGCTTTGCTCCAGGCGCGCCGCCTGGCAGCGCTCGGGATCAGGCCGGGAGACCGTGTCGCATTGATTGCCGAGACCGGGCCCGAATTCGCCGCCGTCTTCTTCGGAGCGGTCTATGCCGGCGCGTGGCCGGTCCCGCTGCCGCTTCCGACCAGCTTCGGCGGGCGCGACGCCTACGTCGAGCAGCTCGCGGTCCAGCTCCAAAGCTGCGACCCGGAGCTGTTCCTGTTTCCCGCCGAGCTTTCGGAATTCTGCTCGGGCGCGGCCGAAAAGGTCGGGGCGACGGCTCGCGAATGGGAATCGCTTGGCTCCGTCGAACCGGCCGAAGGCGAATTGCCCAAGGCCGAGGGAAGCGACATCGCTTACCTTCAATATTCGAGCGGCTCGACCCGGTTCCCGCACGGAGTCGCGGTCACCCACCATGCCTTGCTCGACAACCTCCGCGCCCACGGCCTCGGGCTCAAAGTCGAAGACACCGACCGCTGCATCTCGTGGCTGCCCTGGTATCACGACATGGGGCTGGTCGGCTGCCTCCTCTCGCCCGTCTCGCTGCAGATTTCGGTCGACTATCTGAAGACCGAGGATTTCGCCCGTCGCCCGCTCGCCTGGCTCGACCTCATTTCGCGCAATCCCGGGACCTCGGTCAGCTATTCGCCGACCTTCGGCTACGACATCTGCTCGCGGCGGATGAGCAGCCAGACCCGCGCCGAGAACCGCTTCGACCTGTCCCGCTGGCGGATCGCCGGCAACGGCGCCGACATGATCCGCCCCGACGTCATGCAGGCGTTCGTCGACAGCTTCGCCGGAGCAGGCTTCAAGGCCAGCGCTTTCTGCCCCAGCTACGGCCTCGCGGAGGCGACCCTTGCCGTTTCGCTGATGCCCCCGGGCGAGGGAATCCGGCTCGAGCTGGTCGAGGAAAGCGAGCTCACCGGCGCGGAGACCGAAGAATCCAATCGCCCGCGCCGCTATCGCGCCATCGTCAATTGCGGGATGCCGGTGAACGGGATGGAGGTCGAGGTGCTCGGTCCCGGCGGCGAGGTTCTGCCCGACCGTTCGATCGGCCGGGTCCATGTCCGCGGGGCAAGCGTCATGCACAGCTATTTTCGCGATCCCGATGCGACCGCCGCCTGCCTCAGCGACGATGGTTGGCTCGATACCGGCGACATGGGCTATTTGTCGGGCGGCTACATCTTCATCGTCGGCCGGGCCAAGGACATGATCATCATCAACGGCAAGAACCACTGGCCCCAGGACCTCGAATGGGCGGTCGAGCAATTGCCGGGGTTCAAGTCGGGCGACATCGCCGCGTTCGCGATCACCGGGCCAAGCGGCGAGGAAACCCCCGCGGTGCTGGTCCATTGCCGCGTGTCGGACGACGCCGAGCGCGGTCGCCTGCGCGACGAGATCCGCGAGCGCATCCGGTCGATCACCGGCCTGACCCCGGTGGTCGAGCTGGTCCCGCCGCGGACTCTTCCCCGAACCAGCTCGGGCAAGCTCGCCCGCTCCAAGGCGCGCAACCTCTATCTCGCCGGCGAAATCCAGCCCTACGACATCGCCGCCTGAGTTGGAGCCTTGCGCCGCCAAGCACGGCGCATTAGGTCGCGCTTCGCGCTAGGAGTGTAGCTCAGCTGGTAGAGCATCGGTCTCCAAAACCGAGGGCCGGGGGTTCGAGTCCCTCCACTCCTGCCAGCGGCGCCCGGTGTATGGTACCAAGCCTTGAAGAGTCGCCGGGGCCCCGCTAAGTCGCGGCAAGCTCCGTCGGCCCCAATGGGCCCGCGGAGCCTTTTTCTATCCGCCAGTCTATTTCAATTAACCGAGTGAGAATCGAGAACGTGGCCAAAGTCTCCCCCGGAGAATTCATCCGCCAGGTGCGCGCCGAGACCGCCAAGGTGCACTGGCCGACCCGCAAGGAAACCATCTCGACGGCGATCATGGTGATGATCATGACCGCGCTTCTCGCCGTCTTCTTCTTCGGCGTCGATGCAGTCTTCTCGACCGTCGTCCGGTTCCTCCTCGGCTTCCTCGCCTAGACCCAAGCAACAGAGACCCGCCCACATGTCCCGCTGGTATATCATCCACGCTTATTCCGGTTTCGAGAACAAGGTTCGCGAGGCAATCCTCAGCGAAGCCAACCGGCTCGGCCTCACCGCCCACGTCGAGCAGATCGAGGTCCCGACCGAGACCGTCACCGAGATCAAGCGCGGCAAGAAGGTCCAGACCGAACGCAAGTTCATGCCCGGCTATGTGCTGGCCAAGCTGACCATGACCGACGACGTCTACCACCTGGTCAAGAACACGCCCAAGGTCACCGGCTTCCTCGGCCCCGGCGGAAAGCCGCAACCGATTCCCGACGCCCAGGCCGCGCGGATGCTCGATTCGAGCGAGGAATCGGCCGCGCTCGCGCCCAAGCAGAAGATCAGCGTCGACTATGAGATCGGCGACTCGGTCAAGGTGCTCGACGGGCCGTTCGCAACCTTCAACGGGCTGGTCGAGGAGCTCGATTTCGACCGCGGCCGGGTCAAGGTCAGCGTGTCGATCTTCGGCCGCGCCACCCCGGTCGAGCTGGAGTTCGAGCAGGTCGAGCGGGTCAAGTAAGCAGAATTACCCGAGCGCGCGGTAGAGGCCGAAGAGGCTGGTGACGATCAGGACCGCGCCAACCGCGGTCAGAAGCAGCTTGGCGTTGACCCGCGATGCGATCCGGGCGCCGATCGGCGCGGCGATGACCCCGCCGACGAGCAAGCCAACGGTAGCAACGGTAAACGCGGCCCAACCGAGCGTTGCGACGAACGTCGCGGAAATCGTCAGCGTGACGAGAAACTCCGCGGTGTTGACGGTCCCGATGACGCGCCGCGGTTCGGCGCCCTGGGCCAGCAGATTGCCGGTCACGATCGGGCCCCAGCCGCCGCCGCCGGCCGCGTCGAGGAATCCCCCGGCAAGACCCAGGGGCCCCACGACTTTGGGCGGAACGTGATGCGGCGGATGATTGGTTCCGCGCCATACCAGCAGGCCGCCGATCGCGGCGAGATAAGCAAGGACGTACGGCTTCACGACGTCGCCATCGATATTGCTGAGCACGTAGGCACCGAGGATTCCGCCGAGGATTCCGGGAATTGCGACCCGTCCGAACAACCGCCAATCGACGTTCTTGTGAAGGATGTGGCTGATGCCCGAGGTCGCGGTGGTGAAGGTCTCGACCGTATGGACCCCGGCCGAAGCGGCGGCGGGCGGCATTCCGAGGCTGATCAACAACGTACTGGAGATCACTCCGAAGGCCATGCCCAGCGCGCCGTCGATCAATTGCGCGGCAAAGCCTGCGGCAATGAACGGCAGCAACGCGAGAATGAAGTCCCAGTCCATTTAAAGCCCCCCTTAAAGACCGGCGATTCGCGCCGCGCCCCCAAGCATATGAAATGAACTCTAGCGAATGACTAGAGTATTTTTTCGCGACCAGACGTGGCCTGCGAGCGCCCGCCCCCTTCCATTGGCGGCCGGCATCGGTTAAGGGCCCGCCCTTCCAACGCACAGCCTTGGAAACTTCCTGCGGGAGGCGAAGCCTTCGGGCAATGCCGCTTGGACCGCTAAACTTGAAACGAGAGTGACATGGCCAAGAAAATCACCGGCTATATTAAGCTGCAGGTGCCGGCCGGCACCGCCAATCCGGCGCCGCCCATCGGCCCGGCCTTGGGTCAGCGCGGCGTCAATATCATGGAATTCTGCAAGGCGTTCAACGCCGCGACGAACGACCTTGAGAAGAACATGCCGATCCCGACCATCATCACGGTCTATGCCGACCGGTCGTTCAGCTTCACCACCAAGACCCCGCCGGCGAGCTTCCTGCTCAAGAAGGCGGCCAAGATCGGCAAGGGCAGCCAGGAGCCCGGCAAGGCGAGCGCTGGCACCATCCGCCGCTCGCAGCTGGCTGAGATCGCCGAAATGAAGATGAAGGACCTCAACGCCAACAGCGTCGAGGCGGCGACCCGGATCATCGAAGGCTCCGCCCGCGCGATGGGCCTTCAGGTCGTGGAGGGCTAGAGCGATGGCAAAGCTGACCAAGAAGCAGAAGGCCCTCGAGGGCAAGGTCGACCCCAACACCCATTATGGGGTGGACGAGGCGATCGGCCTGGTGAAGAGCCTCGCCACCTCCAAGTTCGACGAGACGGTCGAGATTGCCATCAACCTGGGCGTCGATCCGCGCCACGCCGACCAGATGGTCCGCGGGGTCGTGTCGCTGCCCAAGGGTACCGGCAAGGACGTCCGGGTTGCCGTCTTCGCCAAGGGCGACAAGGCCGAGGAAGCGAAGAAGGCCGGGGCCGACGTCGTCGGCGCCGAGGACCTGATGGAGACCATCCAGGGCGGCCAGATCGACTTCGACCGGGTCATCGCAACGCCCGACATGATGGGCATAGTCGGACGGCTCGGAAAGGTTCTCGGCCCCAAGGGGCTGATGCCCAACCCGAAGCTTGGGACGGTCACCCCCAACGTCGCCGAGGCGGTCCAGGCGGCCAAGTCGGGCCAAGTCGAGTTCCGCGTCGAAAAGGCCGGCATCGTCCATGCCGGGATCGGCAAGGCGAGCTTTCCCGAGGCCGACCTCAAGGCCAATTTCGAGGCGTTCGTCGACGCCATCGTCAAGGCCAAGCCGTCGGGCTCCAAAGGCAAGTTCGTCAAGAAACTCTCGGTGAGCTCGACCATGGGCCCGGGGGTCAAGATCGACCTCGCCGAGGTTGCCGGGGCCTGAGGCACCCGAATGTTCCATTGACCAGGAAGCCGGGGCGGAGACGTCCCGGCTTTTTTGTGCTGCGGCCCGTCCCTGTTGTGGCAAGAATGCAACAGCCGGATGCCGATTGAGCGCCGCTCAACATCTAGCGCAACCGACTTTGTGCCGATAAGTTACCCCCGCGACCAATCAGCGCTGAAAGGGGTTTTTTACATGCGCAAACTCTTGCTTGCGGCCGTTGCCGCGAGTGCCATTGCGACACCCGCCGTGGCCCGCGACAATTCCGCCTACGTCGGCATCGAAGCCGGTGTCATGGCGCCGCGCGACATGGCGATCGACACCATCAATTTCTTTCCCGGCACCACGGTTCCGTCCGGCACGACCCGCTTCGACGACGCGGCCGATTTCGACTTCAACGTCGGCTTCGACGGCGATTTGATCGGCGGTTACGATTTCGGTCCGTTCAAGGCCGAGGTCGAGCTTGGTTACAAGCGCGCCAGCATCGACACTTTGGTGATCGACTTCCCCTGGCGTTCCGCGATCAACTCGGTGCTCGACGTCACGCCGGCAATCACCGACTCCAATTTTGACGATGTCGGCAACCACGTCAGCGTCGTTTCGGGCATGGTCAACGGCCTGTTCGATTTCTCGGATGATGCCGGTTGGGGCGGATATTTTGGTGGCGGCGTCGGCGTCGCCGGCGTCCGCATGCTCGGCGACACCGACAACGCCCTGGCCTTCCAGGGAATTGCGGGCGTGCACATGCCGATCGGCGAGAATCTCGATGTCGGTCTGAAGTATCGCTACTTCCGTACTGCGAGGCTGAAATTCGAGGATACGTTCAGCGTCACCGGCGGGACCGGAAGCTTCGACTATGAGGCTCGCGGCCGTTACGAGTCGCACAGCCTTCTGTTGAGCCTGATCTACAACTTCGCGGCTCCTCCGCCTCCGCCGCCACCACCTCCGCCGCCCCCGCCGCCCCCGCCGCCGCCTCCGGCGACGCAGACGTGCCCGGACGGCTCGGTGATCCTGGCGACCGACACCTGCCCGGCTCCGCCGCCTCCGCCTCCGCCGCCGCCGCCGGCGCCGGAACGCGGCTTCTAAGCAGCGAACCTAGGCAAGAAACACCGGCTCGGGCCTTGCGCCCGGGCCGGTTTTCTTTTGGCCAAGTTCCACCAGGAAGTGGGTCCCGCGAAAGAGTTCCCGGCCAAAACGCTCGTTCGATCATTTTTCCGACGCAGAAAGCATCCAAATCGGTGTCTTGATTTCGATTAATCGTTTCAGGTCAAATGCTTGCTTGTGCACCCGTCTCCGACCAGCTGTGACCACTCCGCAACAGCATGGATCAACAGTGCGGCCCGCCCCCCGCAGGTAGGAAACCATCTTTTGCGGCGACTGTTCGGGACCCGACAAAACCACAGCATAAAGGGCAAAGGCATGCGGAAACTCTTGCTTGTGACCACTGCGGCGTTCGCGCTCGCGGCGACCCCGGCCGCGGCTCGCGACGGCTCGATCTACATCGGCGTCGAAGGCGGCGCTTTATTCCCGCAGGATCAGGACGCCGACCTGGTCGTCGACTATACCACGACCAACGCCACGGTTCCGCCTGGAGGAGTGCTTCCAACCGGCATTCCAGCAGGGCCCGCCGACACCGTCTTCGACGAAGCCTTCGGGCTCGAATATAAGACCGGCCTCGATATCGATGCCATCGTCGGCTACGATTTCGGCATGTTCCGGCTTGAGGGCGAACTCGGCTGGAAGCGCGCGAAGCTCGACGATTTCGAGTTTGACGGCAGTGACCTTACGGCGCTCAACCTCGCCTTGAATCGTCCGTCCGTTGCTCCCGATCCGGGGGCCCCTGGCCTCCCGGCGCTTATCGACACCAACTTCGACCTCGACGGCAAGGTCAGCGTCCTGTCGGGGATGGTCAACGCGCTGGTCGACTTCGGCGACGAGGAGAGCGTTTCCTTCTACGCCGGCGCCGGCGCCGGCCGCGCCCGGGTCCGGGCACTCGGCGATAGTGACAGCGCATGGGCATTCCAGTTGATCGCCGGACTTCGCTATGCGCTCAGCCCCAACATCGATATCGGGCTCAAGTATCGCTACTTTCGGACCGGCAATCTCCACTTCGTTGACGACGATAGTTTCTTTATCGACGGCAACCCCAACCGGATCCTCGTCGGGCCCAACCTCACTCCCGTCGACCAGACGACGGATGCGCTGGTTTTCGCCGACTTCGAGGAGAAGTTCCGCTCGCATAGCCTGCTTGCGAGCCTGATCTTCAACCTCGGTAGCGTCGATGCGCCGCCGCCTCCCCCGCCTCCTCCGCCGCCGCCGCCCCCTCCGGCAGCGCCCGCGACGATCACCTGCCCCGACGGCTCGGTGATCCTGGCGACGGACAGCTGCCCGCCGCCGCCCCCGCCGCCGCCGCCCCCGCCGAGCCCCGGCGAACGCGGCCGCTAAGCGACCGGTACCGCACCAAAGAACACCGGCTCGGGCCTTGTGCCCGGGCCGGTTTTCATTCCGCCCTGGCTTGGCTCCACAGTCGTCCGAGGCGACGATCCAACGCCGCCGGCTCGAACGGGTCGAGACCTGAACCCGGGAACAAGCAGAATTCCCCAAACCACAGGCGGCCGTCGATCTCGTAAAAGTCGACCCGCAGAAAGTCGGCTTTCCCGGCCAGCAGTTCGGCCGTCTCGATCATGCTCGCCAGCGTGACCGGCGCCTCGGCATTACTGGACGCACCTCCTACGCGTTGCCAATGTCGGTCGAACTGGGTCCAGCGGTGCGCGCGTGATCCGCGCCGAACATGATGCTGGATGATTTCTGCCCGGCCGCCGAACACATAGACTTTGTAATCGTCCGGCATGCCCGCCGTGCCCGTCAGATAGGGTTCGACGAACAGAAGACGGCGCGCGGCGCGGTAATGATATTCGTCGAGCCAGCCACCGTAAGCCCCGCCCATCCAGCGTGCCGATGCGCGGCGGGCTTTGCGCCATTCAGCCAGCGACCGAACCACACGGACCTGGCCGCAGCCGTGATTGGCCTTGACCATAAGCGGGAATTGCCCGGGCGGCTTGTCCGGCATGTCGATTCCCGACCACAGCGTCGGAACGCACAAATCGGCGCCGCACCTCCCGCTGACCAGCGACTTGGAAAGCAATTTGTCGGTCAGTTGCGCGAGCGTGTCATCCTCACCTTGATTCAGCTTGCGCCACTGGACCCACTCGGTGAACAGTTCGGGCCGGTCGAGGTCGGGCCAGCGGTCGTGACGCCACTGATACAAGCACGAAATGCGGGCCCGCCGGAAACGTCCGCGGACGCTGAACGGAGCACGCGCCAAGCGTACCGATGAAGCGGTGAGACTGGTCATGACGATCGGTCCGGCGGGCGGAAAGGACAGCGCCAGTCGTCCCCTACTGGGCGCCCGCTATATTGTCGCGCCGCCGACACCGTGCCGTGATCGGCGAGCATGGCATTGATCGAGCCTGAAAAGACGCGATCGCGGTCGGTAATTGCGGCTCTCAGCTTGTCGTACCGGCCTTCCGCCCGAAGACGCTCGAACTGGTCATGGAGGTTGAACACCAGGGCCTGGGTCGTGAATCGCCGCGCCGGCCGGCTGGAGCGCGGATGGAGCCCGATGATGAAATAGGCCTCGCCGCCGAAGCTGATAGCGAAGGACGGGTCATCGGGATCCTGCGCGACACGGGAGTCCGGACCATGGCCCATCGCGACATCGATCTCGCTCAAGGATTGCAAACGAAACCATAAGACGCGTTCGAACTGCTCTTCGCTCAGCTCGGCGCGCTGCTCAAAGAGCACCGCGAACGAGCGGAACAAACGGCGCGGTCTGCGACGCCGCCTGGCATGGTCCGCCAGGCTCAGAAGGATGAGAAGATCATCCGCATCCGAGCGAATGTCATGCGCGATTATGGTTCGAAGACCGCCTTGGTGGAGCGCGGCTTTCGCACCGAGGCACGGGAACGGGCCGTCGGCGATGAAGGCACGAAATTCCGCTACTAGGGGATAACTGGCGTCATCGGACGTCTGTGGCGTAGCGCGCTGAACAAGCCGGGGAGAATGAAGCATCTCTTGCGCCCCTTGTGCCGGTGATCGGTCACCATGGGCTTGATCGTCAACCGAAAAACGCTATAGGCGCCGTTCGCTCGCGGTCACGGCCGCGTGCAGCCGTCCGAGACAGTCGCTGACCCCAAGTTCCGACAACGGGTCTTAATTTGCGGCCTAGACGGGGAAACGGAATTCCTGGCGGGTGGCCGAACGGCGCTCGCTCTCGATCCAACGCCCCACGGACAATTCGTGCTGGAAGGCCACCGCCTTTCGGCTTGTGTTGAACCTCGGTTCCGCCACCCGCGGAGCCGAAACTTTGGAGTTGGCATGGATCGTTCGCAAAAAGCCGATCTGGTCGCCGAGCTGAAGACCGTCTTTTCCGAGACGGGCCTTGTTGTGGTCACCCGCAACCTCGGCCTGTCGGTCGCTCAATCGAGCGAGCTTCGGACGAAGATGCGCGACGCCGGTGCCCAGTTCAAGGTTGCGAAGAACCGGCTGGCCAAGATCGCGCTCGAAGGCTCGAAGTACAGCCCGATCGGCGACCTGCTAACGGGTCCGACCGCTCTGGCGACCTCTTCGGACCCGGTGGCGGCCGCCCGCGTGGCGGTCGAGTTCGCGAAATCGAACGATCGGTTCGAGATCGTGGGCGGAGCGATGGGCGAGACGCTGCTCGACGTTGCCGGAGTGAAGGCCCTTGCCGCGCTCCCCAGCCTCGACGAGCTTCGCGGCACCCTCATTGGCCTTCTTCAGGCGCCCGCGACCAAGATCGCGCGGACGCTCATGGAGCCGGGCGGCCAGCTGGCGCGCATTTTCGCCGCCAAGGCCGCAGCCTGACCTTTTCATCAAGTGACGAGACTGGGCCGAGCGGCCCACTAGGAGATTACAATGGCTGACCTGAACAAGATTGTTGAAGACCTTTCGAAGCTCACCGTCCTCGAGGCCGCCGAGCTGGCCAAGCTGCTCGAAGAGAAGTGGGGCGTCTCAGCCGCCGCCGCCGTAGCCGCAGCTCCGGCCGCGGCCGCTGCCGCGGGTCCTGCCGCCGAAGAGCAGACCGAA
This sequence comes from uncultured Alphaproteobacteria bacterium, assembly GCA_963722545.1. Lineage (GTDB taxonomy): Bacteria > Pseudomonadota > Alphaproteobacteria > Sphingomonadales > Sphingomonadaceae > Sphingomicrobium. Next base: position 907,409 of record CAVRMK010000004.1, on the reverse strand, counting down.
TTCGACGTCATCCTCACCGGCGACGGCGGCAAGAAGATCAACGTGATCAAGGAAGTCCGCGCCATCACCGGCCTCGGCCTCGGCGAAGCCAAGGCGCTGGTCGAGGGTGCGCCCAAGGCCGTCAAGGAAGGCGTCAACAAGGACGAAGCCGAGAAGATCAAGAAGCAGATCGAGGACGCCGGCGGAACCGTCGAGCTCAAGTAAGCTACTTAAAACAGCTGTTGCGGGTGTCTTGAAGCGCCCGTGATGGAAGGGCGGTCCAGGGAACCCATCAAAGCTTACTTTGGTGGGAACCCGCTACGGGCCGCCCTTTTCTTTTTGCGCGATAAGCATTTAGGAACGGCGCCATGCGCATTGACCGCCCGCTCCTCAAGCTTCCGATCCGGTTCGACGGCGATCGGTTGGCGCAGGAGACCGCGGCGCTCCCTGCCGACGCCTGGATGGCGCATCCGCAGAAGTTCGACGGCAATGTCGCGGTCCCGCTGGTCAGTCCGGGCGGAGCGATGACCGACCAATGGGCCGGGCCGATGGAGGCGACGCCGCAACTCGAGCGCTGCCCTTATGTCATGGAAGTCATGCGCGCGCTCAACTCCACCTGGGGACGAAGCCGGCTGATGGGCCTCGACGCCGGGGCGGTCGTTCCCGAGCATGTCGACATCCATTATTATTGGCGCACGCACTTGCGGATTCACATCCCGGTGATCACCAGTCCCAAGGTGCAGTTCCACTGCGCCGGCGAGACCGTGCACATGGCGGCCGGCGAATGCTGGCTACTCAACTCCTTCTACCGTCACTCGGTCGAGAATCGCGGTGACGAGCTGCGAGTCCATCTCGTCCTCGACACCGTCGGAAGCGAGCATTTGTGGGCGCTGATCGACCAGGCGCTTGCCGGGACTGACGACGCGCCGTTGGTGGAGCCGGGGATGGTGGCTTCCGGGCCGCTCGAGTTCGAGCAGATCAACGCCCCCGAGATCATGTCGCCGTGGGAGCTTGGAACTCACATCGACTATCTTCTCGACTGGGTCAGCGATGAGCCTCGGTTGCCGGTGATCCGCCGCATCCTCGATCGGCTGCACATGGCCTGGGCCGGGACCTGGGCGCGGCACGGAACCGAGGATTCGGGCATCCCGCACTATCTCCGCCACCTTCGGCTCGCCGACGACGCGCTCGCCGAGGCTTGCCGGCCGCCGGTGCTGATGCGCAATCGCTGGGGTCTGCTCGACAGCCTTCGCCGCTATGTCTTCGCCAATGCCATCGCGCCGAACCGACTGAGCCCGCAGGAACGGATGGCGATGGCGCGCCCGGTCCGGGCGACGGCGTGAGTCAAAGCCCGGCGCCGCGCTGGCGCGCGCTCATCGACCGGCCGATCTTCATCGTCAGCACTCCGCGCTCGGGCTCGACCCTGCTGTTCGAAACCATCGTCCGCGCACCGGGCCTGTATACCGCCGGAGCCGAGAGCCACGAGCGCATCGAGCATGTCGCCGACTTCTTCCCCGGCGCGCGCGGCTGGACCTCGAACCGCCTGACCGCCGAGGACGCGGCCGACCCGTCGGTCGAGGCGCTCGCCGAGCGTTTCTATACCGTCCTTCGAGACCGCGACGGTGAAGCCGCTAGCGGCCAGGTGCGAATGCTCGAAAAGACCCCAAAGAATGCGCTTCGAGTGCCATTCTTCGCCGAAGCCTGGCGCAACTCAATCTTCGTCTATCTCTACCGCGAGCCGCGCGCGACGCTCGCCAGCATGATCGAGGCATGGTCCACGGGCCGCTTCCGGACCTATCCGCGGCTTCCCGGCTGGACCGGCCAGCCGTGGTCGCTGCTGCTGACTCCGGGCTGGCGCGAGCTCATCGGGCGTCCGCTTCCCGAAGTCGTCGCGGCGCAATGGGCGACCACGACCGACATATTGGTGAGCGATCTCGAGGCGCTGCCGAAGGAGCGCGTCCGGACGATCGACTATGACCGCTTCATCGACAATCCGCAGGGCGAAATGGAGCGGCTGACCGCCTCGCTCGGGCTCGATTGGGACCAGCAGCTCGGCGCCTCGCTGCCCCCGTCGCGCTTTACCACCTCCCGGCCCGGGAAGGACAAATGGATGCGGCTCGCGCCGGTGATCGAAGGCCTGCTCCCACGAGTCGAGAGTGCCGACCAGGGCGCCCGGCGTTTCCTTCAAGCATTCGTCTAACGGGCAATTCGGTCCAAAAAGTCCTCGATTGCCGCCACCGCCTCCGGCTCGGTCAGCTCTGGCGCGTGGCCAACGCCTGGAAGCGTCAATGACGAAACCTTGGGTGAAACGGCCTCCATCCGGTCGAGCACGTCCTCGGCAACGAGATCGCTCGCTCCCCCGCGGACGACCAGGACGGGCTTCTCCGCCAACTTCGCGAACAGCGGCCAAAGGTCGGCGTCGGGCGCCGGTCCATCGCTGTTGAACGGCACGGCAATGGCCTGGTCGTAGTCGAAAATTATCTGGCCATTGTCCTCGCGGCAGATCCGGTACGCCATCTGGATCCAATCTTCCGCGTCATAAGAGGCCGGCAGGTTGGCGTTGTTCCTGGCAATCGCCTCGGCGGCCTTCTTCCAGCTCGAAAAGCGCGCGCCCTTGCCGACATAGCTCCGGATGCGCTCCAGCCCGGCATCGCTGAGCTCTGGCCCGACATCGTTGAGAATCGTCGCAGCGATCCGGTCGGGCTCGAACTCGGCGATGATCATGGTGACGAGGCCGCCGAGCGACGTGCCGACGAAGATCGCCTCGGCAAATCCGAGATGGTCCATCAGCCGAAGGACGTCGCCCGAATAATGAAGCGGCGTGTAGCGCTCGGGCTGCGGATCATATTCGCTCTTTCCACGCCCGCGAAAATCAAGCGAAACGACCCGCCGGCCTGGCGCGAACAGCTCGGCGAAGCCCTCGAAGTCCTTGAGGTTCCGGGTGAGGCCGTGGAGGCACAGCAAAGGCAGCTGGTCATTACTGCCGAAATAGTCGCGGAAATGCAGCCTGAGCCCGTCCTCGACCGTGAAGAAACCGTCGCGGTATCGCGCTTCCCCGCTCACTTGGCGATTCCCCGGCTAAGCAGCCGCTCGGTCACTCGCGCCACGGCCTCTGGGTCGGCCTCGTCCCATACTGCGAAACGAAGACCGAGGAAGACGTTGGCGCCCATCATGGCCCAAGCCAATATTTCGAGGTCGCGGTCGCCCAGCGCCGGATCGATTTCGCCCTTGTCTCGCCCAGCGCGGAGGCGCGCGGCGATGCGCAGCGCCGTCGTCTCATAATGCTCGCGGTAAGTGGCCTGGTCGACGAATTCGGCTTCGTCGATGATCCGATAGACGTCGCGGTGCGTGCGGGCGAACTCCAGGAAGCTGGACAGCGCCCGGCGCTCGCCGTCGATCGCTCCGCGGGCCTCGCCGATGGCCGGCGCGACATGGTCGCGAACCTGGCCCGACATGTCCCTGACCAGCGCCTGGAACACGGCCTCCTTGGAATCGAAATAGGTATAGAAGGTGCCGAGCGCGACTCCGGCGCGCTGGGTGATGGTGACGATCGAGCTTTCGGCGAATCCGCGCTCGCCGAATTCGTCGCGGGCGGCATCGAGAATCTTGCGCATGGTCCGCGCGCCGCGCGCCGTGCGCGGAGCTTTGCCATCGCTCGCCTCGCTCGGCTCTGGCGCTTTGGCAGCCAAGCGCGGCGCTGATTTCACCCCCATGCCCTTCCACTACCGCCAGTCGAAACATTCGCAAGTTGAAAGTCGGTTCAACTTTCATTATGGCTTGAAAGAGCCGGCGACGCAACGATTGCCTCGGCGGAGGGGAGAATGACGATTATGCGAGTCCGCATCGCTCGTGCCGGATTGCTCGGCACCGCCGCTTCGATGGCCTTTTGCGCCGTTCCCGTGTTCGCCCAGGACGCCCGTGACACTCCGCCAGCGGACGTCGCCGAGGAATCCGCGCTCGAGGTTCAGCAACAGGACAACCAGGTCACTGAAGCGGTCGCGGCCGAAGCGAGCGACCAGGACATCGTGGTCACCGCCCGTCGGCGCAACGAGATCCTGCTCGATGTGCCGATCGCCGTCACCGCCTACACCGCGGAACAGCTCGACCGACAGGGTGCGCTGGACATCACCGACATCGGCGACACTACGCCCAACGTCACGGTCGAAACTTCGCGCGGGACGAACACCACTTTGACCGCCTTCATTCGTGGAGTCGGCCAGCAGGACCCGGTCGCCGGATTCGAGCAGGGCGTCGGAATCTATCTCGACGACGTCTACCTCAACCGCCCGCAGGCGGCGGTGTTGGACATTTATGACGTCGAGCGGATCGAAGTGCTGCGCGGGCCTCAAGGCACCCTTTACGGCCGCAACACGGTCGGCGGAGCGATCAAATATGTCACCCGAAGGATCCGCACCGATGGTCCTCACGCCAGTGCGCGTGTCAATCTGGGAACATACGGCCAGTTGGACGCGGTTGTCAGCGCTTCTGCTCCCCTGACGCAGGCGCTGCGTATCGGAGCGTCCGTGGCCCGGCTTTCCCGCAACGGCTTCGGCGAGAACCTCACCACCGGCGAGGAGAATTACAACAAGGACATCTGGGCGACCCGAGGAACGGTGGAGCTCGAGCCTGCGCCCGACGTCTTCTTCCGTCTGTCGGGCGATTATACCTGGGATGACAGCAACCCGCGCGGCGGCCATCGTCTCATCCCGAACCTTTGCGGACCGAACCAGATCCCGAGCCCGTTCGACTGCAACACCGGCGAGCAAGTGCTTGATGACGAGTTCGACACTCGCGGCGCACTCGAAGATCCCAAGCAGCGGGTCCGCTCCGGAGGCATAGCGCTCCATGGAGAAGTCGGAGTCAATGACTGGCTCAAGTTCCGCACCATCACCGCCTATCGCAAGGACAAGAGCCATACGCCGATCGACTTCGACGCGCTTCCAGCGGTCGATGTCGACGTGCCCGCGATCTACCGCAACAAGCAGTTCAGCCAGGAATTCCAAGCGGTTGTCGAGAGCGGCCGGCTCCAAGGTGTCGCCGGCATCTATTACCTGGATGCCAATGCGTTCAACGTCTTCGACGTGCGGCTTTACACCTCGCGGCCGACGGCAGTGACCCTTCCTGGTCCGGTGGTTCTTCCCGCTTTGCCGGGTCTCACAGCGACGACCCGCGGGGATGTCGACACCAAGACCTGGGCCATCTTCGGTGACTTCACCTACGATCTCACCGAGCAGCTGAGCCTCTCGCTCGGCGGCCGTTATACGTCCGACAAGCGCCATGCGAACATTTTCCGAGCCAACCTGCTCGGCGGAGGAGCGCCCGAGCTCGGCGGCTCGGACGGCTTCGGCGTCGGCACGCAGCTCGGCGCGCCCACGTCGAGCTTTGATGGCAAACGCAAGGACACGGCGTTCACCCCGCGCGCGTCAATTAGCTTCAAGCCAAATCGCGATCACAATCTGTACGCAAGCTATTCGCGAGGCTTCAAAGGCGGCGGGTTCGACCCGCGCGGCCTGACCACGGCAACTCCGCGCACCAACCCGGCGGTCCCCCCGACGCCCGAACAGATTTATGAGTTCATGGCGTTCGATCCGGAGACGGTCGACAGCTACGAACTTGGCTGGAAAGCCTCCGTCCTCGATCGCCGCGTGCAGTTCGCGCTGGCGGTGTTCCAGGCCGACTATAAAGACGTTCAAGTGCCCGGCTCGGCCGGAGGCGTCACCGCGACCGGCGTCCCGACGTTCGTCGGTATCACCACCAATGCCGGCAAGGCCCGCTTCCGCGGCGTCGAACTGGAAACCAACTGGCGCGTCGCCAACGATTTGGCAGTCGGCGGTGACCGGCTGAATTTTGCCGGCACCCTTGGCTACCTCGACGCCGAATACCTCGAGTTCCTGACGGTCGTGACCCGCAACCAGCAGGGCGTAACCATCCCCGCCACCGAGGTCGACCTCGCCGACTTCCGCAAAGTCCAGAACACGCCCAAATGGACCCTCAGCGGATCGCTCGAATATGATGTTCCGGTCGCCGGCGGCCGGCTCAACGCCAACACTACTTTGTCCTATCGCAGCAAGAGCCAGCAGTTCGAGATCCGCACGCCCGGGCTCGACCAAAAGGGCTTTGCGCTGTGGGATGCCAACTTGCTGTGGCGCTCGGACGGAAACCGCTTCACGCTTGGTCTCCACGGCAAGAACCTGGCCAACAAGCGTTACATAACCGCGGGCTATCCGTTCTTACTTCAAAACCCGTACACCGGTGACTTCATCACGACCGCCGGCGTCCCGACGACCACGCCTTCACCGACGCTCGGACGGACCGGGGTGCTGACCGCCTTCTACGGCAACCCGCGCCAGATCTGGCTTTCGGCCTCGGTCAACTTCTAGGCCGTCCGGACGGAAGGCGATCCGCCCCAAAACAGCGGGCGCCTCCGTTCGAGCCTCTTGCGCGGCCACGAAATAGGATTATATCGGGCCAATCCAACACATAACGGCTCCGCCGCACGGTGACGTGCGCCCGGGGCTTTTCCTGTCCCTGCCGGGACACGGACCGACGAAGCGCATCGGGCCGAACGTATGGCAGGGGGAAACGGGATCCGCGCCAGACATGAACCACGGGCGGCGATCCCTTTCGCTTGCCCTGAGCGCAGGATGACACATGGCGACCAAGGCGATTGACGTTCCGGCCAAGAAGAAGAGCCGGCCCGCTGCTTTGCGGCGAATCCGCAAGATCTTCGGCAATATCCACGAAATCAGCCAGATGCCGAACCTCATCGAGGTTCAGCGCGAGAGCTATGAGCAGTTCCTTCGCTCGGACCCCGCGGTCGGCTATATCTCGGGCCTCGAAAAGACCCTGCGCTCGGTCTTCCCGATCCAGGATTTCGCCGGCACCGCGCACCTCGACTTCGACCATTATGTGCTCGAGGACCCCAAGTACGACACCGACGAGTGCCGTCAGCGCGGCCTGACTTTTGCCGCGCCAATGCGCGTGACGCTTCGCCTGACCACCTTCGAGATCGACCCCGAGACCGAGGCCAAGTCGGTCATCGATATCAAGGAGCAGGACGTCTACATGGGCGACATGCCGCTCATGACCATGAACGGCACCTTCATCATCAACGGCACCGAGCGCGTCATCGTCAGCCAGATGCACCGCAGCCCTGGCGTGCTGTTCGACCACGACCGCGGCAAGACCCACGCCAGCGGCAAGTTCCTGTTCGCCGCGCGCGTCATCCCCTATCGCGGCAGCTGGCTCGACTTCGAGTTCGACGCCAAGGACATCGTCAACGTCCGCATCGACCGCAAGCGCAAACTCCCGGTCACCGCCTTGCTCCACGCCCTCGGCATGACCAGCGAGGAAATCCTCAACACCTTCTACAACCGCATCAGCTATGTGCGCGGCAAGAACGGCTGGCAGATCCCGTACCTCGCCGATTCATGGCGCGGCCAGAAGCCCAACCACGAAGTGGTCGACGCCGACAGCGGCGAGGTCATCTTCAAGGCCAACGAAAAGATCAGCCCGCGGCTCGCCAACAAGGCGGCCAAGGACGGGCTCAAGAACGTCATCATTCCGACGGAAGAAATCTTCGGCCGCTTTTCAGCCTATGACCTCATCAACGAGAAGACGGGCGAGATCTACATCGAGGCCGGCGACGAGGTCACCGAGGAGAATCTCGCCAAGCTCGACGCGGCCGGAGTCAAGACGCTCGAGCTGCTCGACATCGATTTCGTCAATACCGGCCCGTGGATCCGTAACACGCTAAAGGCCGACAAGAGCGAGGACGGCGACAGCGCGTTGGCCGACATCTACCGGGTCATGCGCCCAGGCGAGCCGCCGACCCGCGAGACCGCCGATGCCTTGTTCTACGGTCTGTTCTTCGACTCCGAGCGCTACGACCTCAGCGCCGTCGGCCGGGTCAAGCTCAACATGCGCCTCGGCCTCGACGCCGAGGACACGGTGACCACGCTGCGCAAGGAAGACATTGTCGCCGTCGTCCAGGAGCTGGTGAACCTCAAGGACGGCAAGGGCGAGATCGACGACATCGACAATCTCGCCAACCGCCGCGTGCGCTCGGTCGGCGAGCTGCTCGAGAACCAGTATCGCGTCGGCCTCCTGCGCATGGAGCGCGCGGTCAAGGAGCGCATGTCGAGCGTCGACGTGTCGACGGTCATGCCCAACGACCTGATCAACGCCAAGCCGGCGGTCGCCGCGGTGCGCGAATTCTTCGGCTCGTCGCAGCTGTCGCAGTTCATGGACCAGACCAACCCGCTGTCGGAAGTCACCCACAAGCGCCGCGTTTCGGCCTTGGGCCCGGGCGGTCTCACCCGCGAGCGCGCGGGCTTCGAGGTCCGCGACGTCCACCCGACCCACTATGGCCGGATCTGCCCGATCGAGACTCCCGAAGGCCCGAACATCGGCCTCATCAACTCGCTCGCCAGCTTCAGCCGGGTCAACAAATACGGGTTCATCGAGACCCCGTACCGCAAGGTCGTTGACAAGAAGGTGACCAAGGACGTCGTCTACCTCTCGGCGATGGAAGAGGCCAAGCATACGATCGCCCAGGCCAATGCCGAGCTGAACAAGGACGGCACCTTCGGCGAGGAAATCATCTCGGCCCGCCGCAACGGCGAGTTCCTGATGGCCCCGCGCGACCAGATCACCCTGATGGACGTCAGTCCCAAGCAGCTGGTGTCGGTCGCCGCCTCGCTCATCCCGTTCCTCGAGAACGATGACGCCAACCGCGCCCTCATGGGCTCGAACATGCAGCGTCAGGCGGTTCCTTTGCTCCAGGCCGAGGCGCCGCTGGTCGGCACCGGCATGGAAGAGACCGTGGCGCGCGATTCCGGCGCTGCGATCGCTGCCCGCCGTTCGGGCGTGGTCGATCAGGTCGACGCGGCGCGCATCGTCGTCCGCGCCACCGGCGACCTCAAGGCCGGTGAATCGGGCGTCGACATCTACACTTTGATGAAGTTCCAGCGCTCGAACCAGAACACCTGCATCAACCAGCGTCCGCTGGTGAAGGTCGGCGACACGGTCGAGGCCGGCGAGATCATCGCCGACGGGCCCTCGACCCAGTTCGGCGAGCTCGCGCTCGGGCGCAACGTGCTCGTCGCGTTCATGCCGTGGAACGGCTACAACTATGAGGACTCGATCCTCATCTCCGAGCGCATCGTCAAGGACGACGTCTTCACCTCGATCCATATCGAGGAGTTCGAGGTCATGGCCCGCGACACCAAGCTGGGCCCCGAGGACATCACCCGCGACATTCCCAACGTCGGCGAGGAAGCGCTCCGCAACCTCGACGAGGCCGGCATCGTCTACATCGGCGCCGAGGTCGAGCCGGGCGACATCCTGTGCGGCAAGATCACGCCCAAGGGCGAAAGCCCGATGACCCCGGAGGAAAAGCTCCTCCGCGCGATCTTCGGCGAGAAGGCCAGCGACGTCCGCGACACCTCGCTCCGGCTCCCACCGGGCGTCAGCGGGACGGTGGTCGAAGTGCGCGTGTTCAACCGCCACGGAATCGACATCGACGACCGCACCCGCGCCATCCAGACCGAAGAGAAGGAGCGGCTCAAGAAGGACGCCGACGACGAGCGCGGGATCCTCAATCGCGCGACCTTCGCGCGGCTTCGCGAGATGCTCGCCGGCCAGGTCGCGACCGCGGCCCCGAAGAGCATCAAGAAGGGCGCCAAGCTCGACGAGGCCATGCTCGAGGCGACCGAGAAGCACGAATGGTGGAAGATTGCGGTCAAGGACGACAAGGCCCAGGCCAACCTCGAGGCGCTCAAGGCGCAATATGACGAGGCGCTTGGGGTCATCAACCGCCGCTTCGAAGACCGGGTCGAGAAGCTCGAGCGAGGCGATGAGCTCCCGCCGGGAGTCTTGAAAATGGTCAAGGTGTTCGTCGCCGTGAAGCGCAAGCTCCAGCCGGGCGACAAGATGGCCGGGCGCCACGGCAACAAGGGCGTCATCAGCCGCATCCTTCCCAACGAGGACATGCCGTTCCTCGAGGACGGGACCCCGGTCGATATCGTCCTCAATCCCTTGGGCGTGCCGTCGCGCATGAACGTCGGCCAGATCTTCGAGACCCATCTCGGCTGGGCCGCGCGCGGCCTCGGCAAGCAGATCGGCGAGATGCTCGACGAAATGTACCACCGCAGCAAGGACATCAGCGGCAAGGATGTCAAGGAGGTCCGGGCCAAGCTTAAGGACATCTACGGCGGTCATTACGCCAAGGAGATCGACTCCCGCGACGACGAGCAGGTCATGGACCTGGCGCAGAACCTCACCGGCGGAATTCCGATGGGCACCCCGGTGTTCGACGGAGCGCGCGAAGGCGACGTCACCGCGATGCTCGACAAGGCCGGGCTCGACAATTCGGGCCAGGTGACCTTGTTCGACGGGCGCACCGGCGATCCCTTCGATCGCAAGGTCACCGTGGGCTACATCTACATGCTGAAGCTTCACCACTTGGTCGACGACAAGATCCACGCCCGCTCGATCGGTCCGTACAGCCTCGTCACCCAGCAGCCGCTGGGCGGCAAGGCGCAGTTCGGCGGACAGCGCTTCGGCGAAATGGAGGTGTGGGCGCTCCAGGCCTATGGCGCCGCCTACACGCTTCAGGAGATGCTGACGGTCAAGTCGGACGACGTCATAGGCCGGACCAAGGTCTACGAAGCGATCGTCAAGGGCGACGACACATTCGAGGCCGGAATCCCCGAAAGCTTCAACGTGCTGGTCAAGGAGATGCGCAGCCTCGGGCTCAACGTCGAGCTCGACAGCATCGTCGACCCGGACGCGGAGCCGACCGCGATCGCAGCCGAATAACCATTGATTTTCCCGTCCCTGCCGCAACCCGCGGCAAGGGAATTGGAGACGGACAAAGATGAACGAACTGACCAACTTCGCCAGCCCGATCGCCAAGGTCGAGACCTTCGACCAGATCAAGATCGGAATCGCCTCGCCGGATAAGATCCGCAGCTGGTCCTTCGGCGAGATCAAGAAGCCGGAGACGATCAACTATCGCACGTTCAAGCCCGAGCGTGACGGCCTGTTCTGCGCGCGCATCTTCGGTCCGATCAAGGATTACGAGTGCCTGTGCGGCAAGTACAAGCGCATGAAATACAAGGGCATTGTGTGCGAAAAGTGCGGCGTCGAGGTGACCGTCAGCAAGGTTCGCCGCGAGCGCATGGGCCATATCGAGCTGGCCGCGCCCGTCGCGCACATCTGGTTCCTGAAATCGCTGCCCTCGCGCATCGGCCTGCTGCTCGACATGCAATTGAAGCAGCTCGAGCGGATCCTCTATTTCGAGAGCTACGTGGTGATCGAGCCGGGCCTGACCCCGCTCGAGAAGTACCAGCTCTTGACTGAGGATGAGCTGGTCGAGGCCCAGGACGAATATGGCGAGGACGCCTTCTCCGCCGGCATCGGCGCCGAGGCGGTCAAGCACATGCTCATGGACCTCGACCTTGAAGGCGAGAAGAAGATCCTGCTCGAGGAGCTCGAGACCACCAAGTCCGAGCTCAAGCCGAAGAAGATCATCAAACGCCTGAAGGTCGTCGAGAGCTTCCTGGAGTCGGGCAACCGGCCCGAATGGATGATCATGGAAGTGATCCCGGTCATCCCGCCCGAGCTTCGCCCGCTGGTGCCATTGGACGGCGGCCGCTTCGCGACCTCGGACCTCAACGATCTCTATCGCCGGGTCATCAACCGCAACAACCGCCTGAAGCGGCTGATGGAGCTGCGCGCTCCGGACATCATCGTCCGCAACGAGAAGCGCATGCTGCAGGAAGCGGTCGACGCCTTGTTCGACAACGGCCGCCGAGGCCGCACCATCACCGGTGCCAACAAGCGTCCGCTCAAGTCCTTGTCCGACATGCTCAAGGGCAAGCAGGGCCGGTTCCGCCAGAACCTGCTCGGCAAGCGGGTCGATTATTCGGGCCGCTCGGTCATCGTCACCGGTCCCGAGCTCAAGCTGCACCAGTGCGGCCTGCCCAAGAAGATGGCGTTGGAGCTGTTCAAGCCCTTCATCTACTCGCGCCTCGACGCCAAGGGTCTCTCAATGACCCTCAAGCAGGCCAAGAAGTGGGTCGAGAAAGAGCGCAAGGAAGTCTGGGACATCCTCGACGAGGTGATCCGCGAGCATCCGGTACTGTTGAACCGCGCGCCGACTCTCCACCGCTTGGGCATCCAGGCGTTCGAGCCGGTGCTGATCGAGGGCAAGGCGATCCAGCTTCACCCGCTGGTCTGCGCCGCCTTCAACGCCGACTTCGACGGCGACCAGATGGCGGTCCACGTGCCGCTCAGCCTCGAAGCCCAGCTCGAGGCGCGCGTGCTGATGATGAGCACCAACAACATCCTCTCGCCGGCCAACGGCAAGCCGATCATCGTGCCCTCGCAGGACATGGTCCTCGGCCTTTACTACCTCAGCCTCGAGAAAGACGATGAGCCGGGCCAGGGCATGATGCTCAGCGACATGCCCGAGGTCCACCAGGCCCTCGCCGCCGGCGCGGTCACGCTTCACAGCAAGATCATCAGCCGCGTCCCGCAGACCGACGAGGAGGGCAACACCTACATGAAGCGGTTCGAGACGACCCCGGGCCGGATGCTGCTCGGCGAGACTTTGCCCAAGACCCACAAGGTGCCGTTCGAGACGGTCAACCGGATCCTGACCAAGAAGGAAATCGGCGACGTCATCGACATCGTCTATCGCCACACCGGCCAGAAGGAGACGGTGCTGTTCGCCGACGCCATCATGGCGCTGGGCTTCCGCCACGCGTTCAAGGCCGGGATCTCGTTCGGCAAGGACGACATGGTGATCCCCGCAGCCAAGGTCGAGCTGGTCGACGAAACGCGCGCGCTCGTGAAGGATTACGAGCAGCAGTATCAGGACGGCCTCATCACCCAGCAGGAAAAGTACAACAAGGTGATCGACGCCTGGTCCCGCTGCGGCGACCAGGTGGCGAGCGCCATGATGAAAGAGATCTCCGCCCAGCCCAAGCTCGACAACGGCCGCCAGAAGGATCTCAACTCGATCTACATGATGGCCCACTCGGGCGCTCGTGGCAGCCAAGCCCAGATCAAGCAGCTCGCGGGCATGCGCGGCCTCATGGCCAAGCCGTCGGGCGAGATCATCGAGACCCCGATCATCTCGAACTTCAAGGAAGGCCTCACCGTCCTTGAATATTTCAACTCGACCCACGGCGCCCGCAAGGGTCTCGCCGACACCGCGCTCAAGACCGCCAACTCGGGCTATCTGACCCGGCGCCTGGTCGACGTGTCGCAGGACGCGGTGATCGTCGAGGAGGATTGCGGGACCGACCGGGCGCTCGAGATGCGCGCGATCGTCCAGGGCGGCGCGACCATCGCCAGCCTCGGCGAGCGCGTCCTCGGACGCACCACCGCCGAGGACATCGTCGACGCCAAGACCGGCGAGACGGTGATTGCGGAGGGCGAGCTGCTCGACGAGGCGATGGTCGCCAAGATCGAGGAAATCGGCCTCCAGGGCGTCAAGATCCGCTCGCCTTTGGTGTGTTCGAGCAAGCAGGGCGTGTGCGCCAAATGCTACGGCCGCGACCTCGCTCGCGGAACGCCGGTCAACATCGGTGAGGCCGTCGGGGTCATCGCCGCCCAGTCGATCGGCGAGCCGGGCACCCAGCTGACGATGCGGACCTTCCACATCGGCGGTGCCGCCCAGCTCAACGAACAGTCGAACCTCGAGGCGCCGGTCGACGGAACCATCGAGTTCCGCGACATGCCCACGATCATCGACCCGCGCGGCCGGCATTTGTCGCTGTCGCGTTCGGGCGAGATTGCGATCCTCGACATGGACGGGCGCGAGCTTTCGACCCACCGCGTGCCGTTCGGTGCGCATTTGCTGTGCGAGAGCGGCCATATCGTCAGCCGCGGCGACCGCATCGCCGAATGGGACCCGTCCTACAGCCCGGTGATCACCGAGAAGGCCGGTACCGTGAAGTACCAGGACCTGATCGAGAACCGGACGATGACCGAGGTGGTCGACGAATCGACCGGGATCACCCAGCGCGTCGTCACCGAGGACACCGGCAGCAAGTCGAAGAAGGAATCGCTTCAGCCGCGCCTGACGCTCACCGGCAAGGGCAAGGGCGAGGACGGGGTCTATCGGCTCGCGGCGGGCGCGATCGTCGCGGTCGAGGACGGCCAGGTGGTCGAGGCCGGCGAAGTGCTCGCGCGCATGCCGCGCGAGGCCGCCCGGACCCGCGACATCACCGGCGGCCTGCCGCGCGTCGCCGAGCTGTTCGAGGCGCGCAAGCCCAAGGAGAATGCGATCATCGCCAAGGTTTCGGGCAAGGTCACTTTCCTGCGCGACTACAAGGCCAAGCGGAAAATCGCGATCGTCCCGGAGGACGGCTCGGATCCGGTCGAGTATCTGGTCCCCAAGGCCAAGCTGATCGAGGTCCAGGAAGGCGATTATGTAAAGCGCGGCGACAATCTCGTCGGCGGTTCACCCGATCCGCACGACATCCTCGAGGTGCTGGGAGTCGAGGCGCTGGCCGAATATCTCGTCAGCGAGATCCAGGAGGTCTACCGGCTCCAGGGCGTGAAGATCAACGACAAGCATATCGAGGTGATCGTCCGCCAGATGCTCCAGAAGGTCGAGATTACCGACGGCGGCGATACCACTTTGCTGGCCGGCGAGCAGGTTGACCGTGAGGAGATGGACGAGGTCAACGCCCGTCTGGAAAAGAAGAAGAAGAAGGCGGAAGGCAAGCCGGTGCTGCTCGGCATCACCAAGGCGAGCCTCCAGACCCGCAGCTTCATCTCGGCGGCCTCGTTCCAGGAAACCACCCGAGTCCTCACCGAGGCTTCGGTCCAGGGCAAGATCGACACGCTGAACGGGCTCAAGGAAAATGTCATCGTCGGCCGCCTCATCCCGGCGGGAACCGGCGCGGGCATGAACCGGATGCGAGTCGCCGCCTCGAGCCGCGACACCGCGCTTCGTGCTCAACAGCGCCGCCTCGCCGAAGCGCTGATCGCTCCCGACAGCGCGGCCGAGGAGCATGCGGCGGAGCTGGCGCGCAGCCCGCGCGACAGCACCGGCACAGGCGATGATCCGCTCGGGAAGGTCGTGACGTCGGGCCATGGCACGGACGCCGACGCCGGGGATTATCTCCAGGCCGAGGAAGCCAAGCCCGCCGAATAAGCGGCTGGGCCGACCAAAAAAGTACCCCGCCGGACGCGAGCCCGGCGGGGTTTTTTCGTGTCGCGCGAGCGTTGCGCGAAATACCTGTACGCTAAGGCCTCAGCACTTGCCCTGCTTCATCAAATCCTCGGTGCAATTGGCGACCGACTGGACGTCCTGGCCGGCGCCGCGGACGGTGTTGCAGGCCGCCGCGCCTAGCGCCGCCGCGACCAGCGCTGCGGTCATCATCACATGCTTCATGATCCCTCCTTCACGTTTTGGGTGCGGAACGATGATGGCCAGTGCGGCGAATCTTGTCCAGCCGAAGCGCCAAGAAAAAGCCCCGCCGGCTCGGTAGCTCGGCGGGGCCAACTCGAATGCGGTCAAGCGAAGCGGATCAGCAAGTCCCGCTTCCGTCGATCGCATTTTCGGTGCAGTTGGCGACCGACTTGACGTCCTCGCCCGCGCCGCGGACGGTGTTGCAGGCCGCGACGAACAAGGCGGCGCCGATGAGAACGGCGGTCGAAAGCTTCTGGATCATCATTTCCTCCTGATCTGACCGCCGACCCAACGCGGAGCGGGCGCAAAGGGTTCATTTCGATGAACAGGTGGAGGGGAACGGGCCGGTTTTCGGAGCGGATTCAGCCGCCTTCAGACCGCCACGGGGGCCGCGATGTGTGGGTGCGGCTCATAGGCTTCGAACACGAAATCCTCGGGCGCATAATCGAACAGGCCCTGCCCGCGATCCTTGATCACCAGCCGCGGAAGCGGTCTCGGCTCGCGTCCAAGCTGCGTCCGCGCCTGTTCGAGATGGTTGGAATAGAGATGGACGTCGCCGCCGGTCCATACGAACACGCCCGGCTCGAGCCCGCATTCGCGGGCGAGCATGTGGGTGAGCAGCGCGTAGCTGGCGATATTGAACGGCACGCCAAGGAAGAAATCGGCGCTGCGCTGGTAAAGCTGGAGGTTGAGCCGTCCGCCGGCGACCTGCGTCTGGAACAGGCAGTGGCACGGCGCCAGCGCCATCTTGTGGATTTCGCCGGGATTCCAGGCGGTTACGATCTGGCGCCGCGAATACGGGTCGGTTCGGATGAGGTGGACCAGGTTGGCGATCTGGTCGATGTGGCGGCCGTCGGAACTTTCCCAGTCGCGCCACTGCTTGCCGTAGACCGGACCGAGGTCGCCGCTCTCGTCGGCCCATTCGTCCCAGATGCGGACGTTGCGCTCCTTGAGCCAGGCGATGTTGGTGTCGCCGTTCAGGAACCACAGCAATTCGACGATGATCGAGCGCAGGTGCAGCTTCTTGGTCGTCAGCAGGGGGAAGCCGTCGGCGAGATCGAACCGCATCTGGGCCCCGAACAAGCTCAGGGTCCCGGTGCCGGTCCGGTCCTTCTGCTCGACTCCCTCGTCGAGGATGCGCTGCATGAGGTCGAGATATTGCCGCATCGGAGGCTGAGACTAATCCCGCGGCGGGTCGCGGCCAAGGGGCGCAATAACTCCGTTGTGGATGGATTTACCTCGGCATCCGAGGCGGTTGGCGTGGAGGCGGACGGGCCGCTGCTTTAGGCTGCGGGCATGCGCTACCAGCGTGCCGAACTCCCCCTGACGATCGCCGGACTTGCCGCGGCGCGCGATTTCTTCGCCGGCTGCATCGCCGATTCCAACCCACGCCATGAGCATCTGTTCGTCGCTCACCTCGACGGCGAATCGCGCTGCGTCCATTTGTCGCGCCACACCGGCGATGAAACGGGTGCGGACTTCCCCATTCGCGAGATCGTCGCCGACGCCGCCGCGCACGGCAGCGCCGCGATCGTGCTCGCCCACAATCATCCGAGCGGCGACCCGCGCCCGAGCGAGGCCGACAAGCGCGTCACCCGTCGCCTGGCGACCGCAACCGAAGCGCTCGACTGCGCCGTTCTCGACCATCTGGTATTCGGGGGCCGCGAAGTCAGCAGCCTAAGGCAGCTGGGCTACCTCTAGGTTCACTTGCTCGTGTCGTCCCCGCACGGCTTGATGTCCGCAGGCTCCGGCCGTTCGCGCGCGATCGTATAGGCTCGGAAATAGGAATCGCCGCCTTCGAGCAGGCTTGAGCGGATCGGCGTGAGGCCGAGCGCGCGCATCTCGCAATCAGCCTGGCCGGGGGGGATCCCGTGATTCTTCACCGGTCGATCGGAATCGACCAGGATCACCTCGCCCCCCGGCTTCACCGCTTCGCGCAGGTGCCACAGGAAAGCGTAGGGATCGCTCACCTCATGGAACATGTGGACCAGGAAAATCCGGTCGAACGAGCGCGCCGGGAGCATCGGATCGTCGGGCGCGCCGAGCTTGACTGCCACATTGTCGAGCCGCTCGCGCTGGATCCGTTCGCTAAGGCTATCGATCGAACCGGGGTCGATGTCCTCGGCGAGGACGCGGCCGGTCGAGCCGACGACGCGAGCGAGCCGGACGGTATAATAGCCCTCCCCCGCGCCGACATCCGCGACCGACATGCCCGGCTCGATCCCGGCCAGCGCCATGACCTGCTCGGCCTCGCCGATTCGGTCGCGCGCTTCTTCGGTCGAAAAGCGGTCGCTGACGATCGGAGCGACATCGCGCCCAGCGTCGGGAAAGCGGCTCGGCTCGGGCTCGCCGCGGCAGGCGGTGAGGAAGACCAGCGCGCAAAGCGCGGCCGTTCCGCCGAGCGCCCTACTCCACATCCTCAACTTCAATCTTTTCCCCGGTCACCCGCTGCGACAGTGCCGCGGCCATGAAGCGGTCGAGATCGCCGTCGAGGACGTCACTCGGCGCAGTCGAGGTCACGCCGGTCCTGAGGTCCTTCACCAGCTGATAGGGCTGGAGCACATAGGACCGAATCTGGTGGCCCCAGCCGATGTCGGTCTTGCTGGCGTTTGCGGCGTCGGCTTCGGCCTCGCGCCGCTGGAGCTCGGCTTCGTAGAGGCGGGCCTTCAATTGCTTCATCGCCGAGGCGCGGTTCTTGTGCTGGCTGCGCTCGTTCTGGCAGGCGACGACGATCCCCGTCGGGACGTGGGTGATGCGCACCGCGCTGTCGGTGGTGTTGACGTGCTGCCCGCCCGCCCCGCTGGCGCGATAGGTATCGATCCTCAGCTCGCTTTCGTTGACCTGGATGTCGATGTCGTCGTCGACCTCGGGATAGACCCAGACGCTCGAAAAACTGGTGTGGCGCCGCGCATTGGCGTCATAGGGGCTGATGCGGACCAGCCGGTGGACCCCGCTCTCGGTCTTGAGGTTGCCATAGGCGTTCTCGCCCTTGACGAGGATCGTCGCCGACTTGATCCCGGCCTGCTCGCCCGAATGATGGTCGATGAGCTCGACCTTCATTCCGTGGCGCTCGCCCCAGCGAGTGTACATACGCTGCAGCATCTCGGCCCAGTCCTGGCTTTCGGTCCCACCGGCACCCGCGTTGATCTCGACATAGGCGTTGTTGGCGTCGGCCTCGCCGGCGAGCAGCGCCGCGACCTTGTCGCGCTCGGCCCGCTCGGCAAGCTCGGCGAGGCTTGAGACGCCGTCATCGACCAGCGAAACATCGCCCTCGGCCTCAGCCATTTCGATGAGCTCGACGGTGTCGGCGAGTTCGCGCTCGATCGCCCGCGTGGCGCCGACCGCATCCTCGAGCCGGCGGCGCTCGCGCATCACCTCCTGCGCCGCCTTGGGGTCGTCCCAAAGTGTTGAATCCTCGACTTTCGCGTTCAATTCCTCGAGCCGCTTCATCGCCCGGTCCCAGTCGAGGAACCGGCGCAGAAGCGCGGTCGCGGCATTGATCTGGTCGATATGGGACTGCGCTTCGGCGCGCATCTGGGCTCACTCCGGATTAGGCGTGTCGCCTACCCGGTCGTATTCTGGCTTGGCAAGGGCGCGGCGGCCGGTGGAGCCGGCTGGGGCTGGCTCGGTCGCGGCGGGCGTCCCCGGGCCGGGCGCGGCGCCGGCCGCTCCTGGCCCTCTTCCTCGCCCGCGCGCGCCTGCGAATGGCGGTAGGCGCGGCGCGGCTCGGTCTGCGGCTGGAACGCCTCCCAGATCACCGACGATCGTGCGTCCTCGCTGGTCGGGAAGGTGCCGAACACCTTCTTGCCCGAGGCGCGATCGACCCGGACCCAGCGGATCCCGGCGGGGGCGACGAACGGGGTCTTGGGCTGGCTCTCGAGGGCGATCTTGGCCCATTGCTTGAAGATTGGCGCCGCGATCCGTCCGCCCTGCGCATAGCCGCCGAGCGAGCGCGGCTGGTCGAAGCCAAGATAGACTCCAGCGACGATGTCGGGGGTTCCGCCAACAAACCAGACGTTGGTCGGGCCGCTGGTCGTTCCGGTCTTGCCGAACAAGGGCCGGTCGAGGTCGCGCAAGCTCGTCGCGGTGCCGCGCTCGACCACGCCTTCCAGCACATGGACCATCTGGAAGGCGGCCATCGGGTCGATCAGCTGGCGAGTCCGGCTGGGCGGCCGGGGCATCGGCCCGCCGTCCCAGTCGGGCGCATTGCAATTGCCCATCAGGGCACAGCGGTTGTCGCTTCGGAAGATGACCTTGCCGCCCCGATCCTGGACGAAGTCGACGATCGACTGGCGAACCGATTTGCCATGATTGGCGAGGATTGCGTAGCTGTTGACCAGCCTCGCGACGGTGGTGTCTCCCGCGCCAAGCGCGATGGACAGGTAATTGGGATAATCGCCGACGCCCATTTTCTTGGCATTGGCAATCACCTTGGGCATTCCGGTCTCGGCCGCCGCCCGTACGGTCATCAGGTTGCGCGACTGCTCGACCCCCCAGCGCAACGTTTTGGCGCCGGAATAGCTGCGGTCGAAGTTGACGAAGCATTTATTGCCCAGCCCCGCGCCCTGCCACACGCAGAAAGGCGCATCGAGCAGGATCGACGCCGGGGTCATGCCATTCTCGAGCGCGGTCACGTAGACGATTGGCTTGAACGCCGAGCCGGGCTGGCGAAGCGCCTGGGTCGCGCGGTTATAGCTCGAGCCGATGACGTCGAACCCGCCCTGCATCGCCAGCACGCGGCCGGTATGGACCTCTTGTGCCAGCATCCCGCCGGACACTTCGGGGATCGAGCGAAGCCCGTAGCCGCCGCCGTCCAATGCTTTGACGACGATCACCATCCCGGGCCGCAAGCTGTTGAAGGCGGGCCCGCCACCGGCGCGGTTGGGCATCGAAGCCTGGGAAGCCGGCAGAGGCGCCTTGGTGCCGTTGGAGAAGCCGATCACCGCCTCGCCGCCGCTTTTCGAAAGCACCACCGCCTTGCGCCAATTGGGAAAGCCGACACCAACCGGCGCCCGGTCGAGCTCGCCGGCCCAATCGCCGTTGACGTCAACGCTCTTGCCGAGGTCGCGCCACCCGCGTCCGCCGTCGAAATTCGCCAGGCCGTCGCGCAGCGCCTGGGCGGCCGCGTCCTGCATCTTCGGATCCATCGAGCTGCGCACCCACAGCCCGCCGGCGTAGAGGCTGTTGGGCCCGTCCTCGGCATCCTCGCCGAATTTCTTGATCAGCTCGCGCCGGACCTCTTCCATGAAATACCCGCCCTGCTGGCGAAACTTCTCGTTGCTGCCGTAGCGGATGGTCCCGAGCGGGGTCGCCGCGGCGCTCTTCCACTGCGCATCGGTGATGAAGCCGTTGCTGTGCATTTCACGCAGCACATAATTGCGGCGGTCGAGCGCGCGCTGGGTCGCACGGACGGGATCGTAATTGGCGGGCGCCTTGGGCAGGACCGCGAGATAGGCGGCCTCGGGCAGGGTCAGCTCGGTGACGTCCTTGTCGAAATAGGCGCGGCTCGCCGCCTGCACGCCATAGGCATTTCGGCCGAGGAAGATGGAGTTGAGATAGAGCTCGAGGATCTGCTCCTTCGACAGTGCGGATTCGAGGCGAAAGGCGAGGATCGCTTCGCGGATCTTGCGGCCGATATTGTAGCTCGAATCCTTGAGCAGATATTTGGCGACTTGCTGCGTGATGGTCGATCCGCCGCGCGCGCGCCCGCCGCCAGTGACGGTCTTGGCGGCATAATCCCCGACGGCGCCGAGAAGTCCGAGATAATCGATCCCTCCGTGGCGGAAGAAGGTCTTGTCCTCGGCGGCGATAAAGGCGTTGAGCACCAGGGGCGGAAATTCATCATAAGCGAGCTCGACCCGGCGCTCGCGGGCGAACGTCTGGACCGGGTTGCCGTCATAGCCGCGGACGTTGCTTGGAAGCGGCGGCTGGTAGGCGAGCAGCGACTGCGAGGTCGGAAGCCCGGTAGCGAAATAGATCCACACCCCCGCGAACAAGGTGAACAGGCCGAGCCCGGTCCACGTTGCACGGCGGACGTTGCGCTTCTCCCACCACGGGTCGACCCGGGCGTGCACCCTCTGGTTGAACGCGACGAGGTCGGGAAGCGGCCAGTTTTCTATTCGGTAGCGCCCGAGATCGGGCAGCCGCAAGTTTTCGATTCGGTAGCGCGAAAGGTCCATCAGATGCGCGCTCTAGCCCGTTCGGCGCGCCTCTGAAAGGCGGTTCAGCCGACCGAGCGGACGGCGATGTCGGCCTCGATCGCGTCGGCAAGCGCTTCGACCACCGCCTTGCGATATTTGGGGGAACGAAGCAGCGCCTCGTCGTCGACATTGCTGAGATAGCCGGCTTCGAACAGCACCGCCGGAGCGCCGGAGCGCCGGAGGACGTGGAAGGCGGCGAACTGGTGTGGGTCCGGCCGCAGCTGGACCCGGCCGGACGAGCGGCCGATCATCCGCGTCGCAAGGTTGGCCGAGGCCGACATCTGCGCGCGCATGACAAGGTCGGAGAGGAGCGCGCCGACAGCGCCCCGCTGTGCCTGATCCGAAGCGCTCGAATTGAGCGAGGCGGCGAGCGCCGCGGCCTCGGCGTTGGAGGCGATGTCGGACAACGAATAAACGCTCGCCCCGCGGGCCAGCGGATTGGCGGCGCTGTCCATGTGGAGCGAGACGAACATCGCCGCGTTGAGCCGTCGCGCCACCGCCGAGCGGTCGTCGAGCGCGATCGAGCGGTCGCCCTCGCGGGTCATCGCGACGCGGACTCGCCCGCTCTTCACCAGCCGGTCGCGAAGATCGCGCGCCAGCGCCAGGGTCAGATCCTTTTCGGCAATTGCGCTCTCCACGCCTCTGGCGCCTGGATCGCGCCCGCCATGGCCCGCGTCGAGTACCACGATGGGCCGCCCGCGCGCCGCCGGAGAAGCGTAGATCCGGTCGCTCGCCGCCGGAGGGAGCGCGACGGTCAGGCTGTTGGCCTGCGCTTTCAACCCGAGCGCGGAGGCGCCGCCGCCGGCGAGCAGGATGACCCCGAACGCGCCCAGCGCCGCCCCGGCGGTTGCCGCCGCGGCCGCGAGCCTGCGCGATCGTGCCACTCTCTCGATCATCGTCCCCCGGGCCAAGCCGTTGATCCCTAAAGACTCCATATCATGCGATCATGGTTAATGAAAAATTGAAATGCTCTAGTCGTCCCAGCTTCGCCCATCGCGCTCGATCAGAGCGATGGCCGCGTCGGGGCCCCAGCTCCCTGCGGCATAAGGCCTCGGCGGGAGGTCTCTCTCGGCCCAACCGTCGCGGATCCGGTCGACCCACGCCCATTGCGCCTCGACCTCGTCGCGGCGGACGAACAGGGTCGGGTCGCCCTCGATCAGATCGAGCAGAAGCCGCTCGTAGGCGATCCGGCGGCGGAACTCGCTGAATGCATTGGCCTGGCCAAGGTCGAGCGAGAGCTCGCGCAGTTTGAACCCCTTGCGGTCGAGGCCGGGGACCTTGGCCATCAGCGACAGGCTGATGGTCTCATCGGGCTGGAGGCCGATTTCGAGGCGGTTGGGACGCGCGGTGGCACCGCGCGGGGCGAAGATCGAAAAGGGCACCGGGCGGAACCGGATGACGATTTCGGTCTCCCGCATCGGCAGCCGCTTACCGGTCCTCAGGTAGAAGGGCACCCCGCTCCACCGCATGTTGTCGATGTGCGCCTTGATCGCGACGAAGGTCTCGGTGCGGCTGGCGCGGCCAAGCTCCTCGGCATAGCCCGGGACCGGCTCGCCGCCGATGACTCCCGGTCCATATTGGCCGATGACCGTCTCCGCCTCGACCGTCTCGGCCCCGATCGGGCGGAGCGAACGCAGCACCTTGACCTTTTCGTCGCGGACCGCGGTCGGGTCGAGCCCGGTCGGCGGCTCCATCGCCACCAGGCTGAGCAGCTGCAGCATGTGGTTCTGGACCATGTCGCGAAGCGCGCCGGCCCCGTCATAATAGTCGCCGCGCCCTTCCAGGCCGATGGTCTCGGCGACGGTGATCTGGACGTGGTCGATGTGGGCGCGGTTCCACAATGGCTCGAACAGCACATTGGCGAAGCGCAGCGCGAGGATGTTCTGGACCGTCTCCTTGCCGAGATAATGGTCGATCCGGAAAATCCGCTCCTCGGGAAAGGCCGCGGCGACCGCGTCGTTGATCTCGCGGCTCGATTCGAGATCGCTGCCGAGCGGCTTTTCGAGCGCCATTCGCGCCGTCGCGCAGGCGAGCCCGGCGCGGGCCAGGCCGTCGATGACCGGCTTGAACAGGGACGGCGCGGTCGAAAGGAAGATAGCGACCCCGCGGCACGGATCGCCGATCCGCTCGCCCAAGCGGTCGAAGCCGGCCTCGTCCGTGACGTCGAGCTCGACATATTCGAGCCGGGCAAGGAATCGCTTGGCGATGTCGTCGCGATACAGCCCCTCGGGCAGATGCTCCCGAAGCGCGGCTTCGGCGGTTCCGCGATAGTCGCCATCGCTCATCGCGCTCCGGGCGGTTCCGACGATCCGAAGCTCGTTTGGCAGAAGCCCGTCGAGGTCGAGCGCGTAGAGCGAAGGGAGAAGCATCCGCCGCGCGAGGTCGCCGGTCGCTCCGAACAACAGCAGGGTCTGGACCGGCGACGCCATGCCACAGTTGCTAGAGCCGGGCGGCCCTGGGCGCAAACCGTCCGATTCTCGCCGGAAATCGCGTAAACGCGCGGTTGCAGCGGGGAGTCGGCAATGCTAACCGCCGCTCATCCCGGCTTTCTGGCCGGATTCCACGGCTGCATCCGGTGCGACGGAGCGGCCGACACGAGGTTGATGCTCGAATGCACCCAAATCCCCGCCCTTCATCGCTCGTCATTGACGCGGAAGGTGCGCATCCGGGCCAAGTCCCCGGATTGGGCCATCGAGCAGACGCGCTTTTCCTGAACATCGCCGAGCCCGGACGCCGAAGCGCCGCCGGCAAGGCCCAATTTGCCGCCCACCGCCCGCTTGCAACGGGACGACGCCGCGGCTGGAGAATATTCAATGTCCATGCGCATGCTGATCGATGCGCGCCACTCGGAGGAAATCCGGGTCGCCGTCGCCAAGGGAAATCGGATCGAGGAGTTTGACTTCGAGTCCGCCGAGCACAAGCAGCTCAAAGGGAATATCTATCTTGCCAAGGTGACCCGCGTGGAGCCCTCGCTCCAGGCGGCGTTCATTGATTATGGCGGGAATCGCCACGGCTTTCTCGCCTTCAGCGAAATCCACCCCGATTATTACCAGATCCCCAAGGCCGACCGCGAAGCCCTGCTTCGCGAGGAAGCCGAGCATGCCGCCGAGGAAGAGCGGCTTCGCGCGGCCAACGAAGATTTCGATCCGTCCGACGGCGACCGCGACGATGAGGATTCGCCGGACCTGGACGGCGGGACCGCCGAGGAAAGCGCCACCGGGACTGCCACCGCGACCGAAGCCGGAACCGGCTCGAGCCGCTCGCCGGTCGACGAAAGCGCGGCCGACGAGCTTCGCAAGAAGCGCCAGGCGCTTCGCCGCCGCTACAAGATCCAGGACGTGATCCAGCGCCGCCAGGTGCTTCTCGTCCAGGTCGTCAAGGAAGAGCGCGGCAACAAGGGCGCCGCGCTGACCACTTATCTGAGCCTCGCCGGCCGCTATTGCGTGCTGATGCCCAACACCAGCCACGGCGGGGGCATCTCGCGCAAGATCGCCAACGGTCCCGACCGCAAGCGGCTGAAGTCGATCATGGCCGACTTGAAGCTTCCCAGCTCGATGGGGCTGATCGTGCGCACCGCCGGCCTGTCGCGGACCAAGACCGAGATCAAGCGCGATTTCGACTATCTCGCGCGGCTGTGGGACGAAATCCGCGAGCGCACGCTCGGGAGCACCGCCCCGATGCTGATCTACCGCGACAGCGACCTCATCAAGCGCGCCATCCGCGACCTCTATCACCGCGAGATCGACGAGGTCATCGTCGAGGGCGAGGAGGGCTACAAAGCGGCGCGCGGGTTCATGAAGCTGCTGATGCCGAGCCACGTGAAGCGGGTGAAGCCGTTCGCCGACACCATCCCGATCTTCCAGCGCTATGGGGTCGAGGACCAGCTCAGCGCCATGTACCAGCCGGTCGTCCAGCTGAAGAGCGGCGGCTATCTCGTGATCAATCCGACCGAGGCCCTGGTTTCAATCGACATCAACTCGGGCCGGTCGACGCGCGAGCATAATATCGAGCAGACCGCCTACAACACCAATATCGAAGCGGCTCAGGAAATCGCCCGCCAGCTTCGCCTCCGCGACATGGCCGGGCTGATCGTCATCGACTTCATCGACATGGAGCAAAACAGCCACATCCGCAAAGTCGAGAAGGCGATGAAGGAGGCGCTCAAGAACGACCGCGCGCGGATCCAGGTCGGCCGGATCTCGAGCTTCGGGCTGATGGAAATGAGCCGGCAGCGGCTTCGCACCGGGGTGCTCGAGGCTTCGACCAAGGCCTGCCCGCATTGCGAGGGCACCGGCCTGATGCGGACCGCCAGCTCTGCCGGCCTCAGCGCGCTCAGGATCATCGAGGACGAGGCCGCTCGCGGCCGCGGCGATCGGATCACGCTCCGCGCCGGGCGCGAAGCCGCGGTGTTCGTGCTCAACCGCAAGCGCGCCGAGCTCGCCGACATCGAGCAGCGCTATGGCGTTTCGATCGAGGTCGTGATCGAGGATAGCTTCGAAGGCGCAAAAATGGCCGTCGAAAGCTCGGGCGGACGACCGATTGCCGCTCCGGCGCAGGCACGGCCGCAGCCGATCGACGAGCCAGAAATGGACGAGGACGAGCCTGACGAGGAGGAGGAAGAGTCCGGCGACGAGCTCGAAATCACCCTCAGCGAAGACGAGGATGACGAGGAGGAGCGCCCCGAGCGCGCAGGCGACGAGGACCGTTCGGGCCGTCGCCGCCGCCGTCGACGCCGCGGCGGACGAGGCCGGGGCCGGCGCGATTCGGAAGAGCGGGCCGAGCCCGCCGAGCCGACCCGGAAACTCGCGCCGAACCCGTCGCCGAGGAATCGGAGGAGGCGCCGCGGCGCGATCGGCGGCGCGGGAAGCGAAAGGATCGCCAGCCCGAAGCCGAGATCGAACCGGCGAGCTCGCCGATGGCCGAGCGGCCGATCGACGAGGAGCCACCGATCGCGGAAACCGAGGCCAAGCCCGAGGAGGCGCCCAAGCGGCGCCGGCGCGCCAAGGCGGTCGAGACTGTCGAGGAAACCGTCGCGGACAAGGCCCCCGCCCGCAAGACCCGCTCGAGCCGGACAAAGGCCAAGGCCGAACCTGCCGAAGCCAAGCCCGAACCGGTCGCCGAGGCCGTGGAGGAGAAGCCGGCCAAGCCCGCGCGCAGCCCTCGCGCGAAGGCGGCGAAGCCGGCTGCCAAAACCGATGAGCGTGCCCCCGCGACCCCGTCGCCGGACCAGGATCTCGAGGCCGAGGGGGTCGGCGACGACGGCGAGCCGCGGCGCGGATGGTGGCAACGGACCTTCGGCTGAATGCCGGCCGCACTGGTCGCGGACCGCTTTCATCGACGGTTCAGCGCGGCAAGTGGTAAGCAGCCGCTGATGCGCTTCGCTCTCGCCCGCGCGGTTCGCCTGCTGATGCTCGCGATCCTCCTCGGCCTGTCGCTGGCCCCGCCCGCAACGGCGGCCGGCGACGGGCAGATTTTGCGCGACAGCGAGACCGAGCTTCTGTTCCGCGACATGGCCCGGCCGCTGATCCTCGCCGGCGGGCTCGACCCCGACAGCGTCCACATCGTCCTGTTGAACGATTCGGAGATCAACGCCTTCGTCTCCGCCGGCCAGGCCGTCTATCTCCACAGCGGGCTGATCGACGCGTCGGATAATGTGAACCAGGTCCAGGGGGTCGTCGCGCACGAGCTCGGCCACGTCACCGGCGGCCACGCCATCCGCATTCGCGACGGGGCCAAGGAAGCGACCGGGATTTCGCTCGCCACTTTGGTTCTCGGCGCGCTCGCCGTCGCCGCCGGAGCCCCCGAAGCGGGCATGGCCCTGATGATGGCCGGACAGCGCGCCGCGATGGGCCGGTTCCTCGCCTTTACCCGCACCCAGGAAGCCTCGGCCGACCAGGCCGCGGCGCAATATCTTCACGGCGCGGGGATCAGCGGCAAGGGCCTGCTGGACATGTACGGCAAGTTCCAGAACCGCGAATTTCGCCTCGCGATCTACGAGAAGGACAGTTACGACCGGACCCATCCGCTCTCCAACGAGCGCGTCCAGGCGCTCCAGCAATCGCTCCAGGCGGACCCCGCCTGGAGCAGGCCGTCGGACCCGGCGCTCGAGGCGCGGTTCCAGCGGGTCAAGGCCAAGCTGATCGGCTATCTCGACCCCAAGCGCGCGGTCGAGCGTTATCCCGAGAGCAACCAGAGCGTCCCGGCCCATTATGCCCGGGCCTATGCCTATCACCTCGGCGGATTTCCCGACAAAGCGCTGGCCGAGACCGAAGCCTTGCTCGCGATCGACCCCGACGACCCGTTCTTCCTCGAATTGCAGGGCCAGGTGCTGCTCGAATCCGGCCGGCCCAAGGATGCCATCGCACCGCTTCGCGAAGCCGTCGCCAAGTCCGGGGATTCCCCGCTGATCGCATCGATGCTCGGCCATGCCTTGGTCGCGACCGAGGACAAGGCCAATTTCGCCGAGGCCAAGGCGGTCCTGAAGCGCGCGGTGAACCGCGACAACAACAACCCCTTCGCCTGGTATCAGCTCGGCATCATCTACGACCGCGAAGGCGATCCGGCCCGCGCCTCGCTCGCCAGCGCCGAGCGCTACAGCCTCGAGGGCGAGCCGATGATGGCGATGACCAAGGCCCGGATCGCGCTCGACGGGATCGCGCCCGGCTCCCCCGATTGCCTTCGCGCGCAGGACATCGCTATGGCCTCGAAGGCCCAGCTCGAGCGCGAGCTCAGGGACAAGTCGCGGGAGGACATCGAATTGCGCGGGGCCAAGGAGGCAGTGAAGATTCCCGACAGCCAGCTCGTCTGCCGCGGCGCCTGACCGGCATGCGCTCGTCCTCGGCGTGGCTTCCGGCGATTGCCGGCGGGATCATCGGGTCGCTGCTGACCGCGCTCGCCTTGTTCACACCTGCCCGGCTCGCTGAGCTCGCGGCTGGTGCGCAGCGGGATGCTCGCCGACCCCGCGATCCTCAACGACACCGTCGACGCGCTCCGCGAGGCCCAATATGCGCCGGTCCTCGACGCCAACCGCGCCGCGCTCGAAAAGCCGTTCGCGAGCAGCTGGAAGGGCTCGGCCAACCCCGACGTGACCCTGGTCGAATTCTTCGATTACGCCTGCCCTTATTGCAAGGCGAGCAACGCCGACGTCGACCGGCTGGTCGCCGAGGACAAGGGCCTGCGCGTGGTCTACCGCGAGCTGCCCATCCTCGGCCCCGACAGCGTCACCGCCGCGCGACTCTCGCTGGCAGCGTCGCAGGCTGGTCGGTTCAACGCCTTCCACGAGACGCTCTACGACGCCGGCAAGCCTGCGGCGGAGACCAACGCGCGCGCCGCCGCAGCCGCGGGGATCGCGCCCCAGCTCCAGCCCGATCCCCGGGCCGAGGAGGAGCTCAAGCGCAATTTCGACCTCGCCGGAAAGCTCGGCGCGACCGGAACACCCTTGTTCGTGGTCGGCGACCGGGTGCTCAACGGCGCGGTCGGCTACGATCAGCTCAAGGCGGCAGTCGCAAAGGCGCGGGAGAAGGGCTGAGCGTTCGGCGGTAAAGTCAGCTTTCGACCCATTGCGGACATTAGCTGGTACGTTCTCCTGTGGATGCTAAGCGAACTTGGGCGTCTCCGAGCTCTCAGCGCAGCGGCCGCTGGTTCAGTGTCAGGGGGTCGTCCGTCGGCGGGCCCGTCGTCGTCAATGCAGACTGCCTCGTCCAGTGGGCGCGGCCATTGACTGAACGAGCTGTTCGCCGGCATAGCGCGCGCCAGGTTTCAGGCGGCACCCAGCTGGTAGCGCCGAACGCTCGTGTAGCCCGCTTCGAGAAGCTCCGTCGCGAGCCGCTTCGTCTTCCCGCAAAACGGACCGTTGCAGTAGAGAATAAGGGCCTTGGTCTTTACGCCTCCGACAAGACGTCCAATTTCGGCAACGTCAGAGATGTAAAGGTGGGCCGGGCGCCCAGGCTGCGGCGCGACGTTCAGCGCTCCCGGTATGTGGCTGATCGCATATTCGAGAGTTGGACGCGCATCCAGAACCATGGCGCTTCCGCTGTTCAGGATCTGTCTCAGCTCCTGCGTTGAGATCTCTGCTGACTTCTGATTGGATTCACCCAGGGTCGTGTCAAATACGGTTTGAGCTGCAGCCGGTGCCGCGGCGAGCAAGATGACGGCGGCTGCGGCGACGCGAAACGGGCGCATGATCGCCTCCTTTTGAAGACGAAACTATCATCAGCCGGACAAGGTCGGCAATGTCCGCTTTCCACCCATTGCGGACCTTAGCAATTCTAGCCCTTGAAACCCTGCGCCACGACATACCATTCGCTTGAGCCCTTACGGCTGGCGGGGGGCTTGGCGTGCTTGACGGTGGTGAAATTGCGCTTGAGCTCGACGACCAGCTGACTGTCGGCGCCGCCCGCGAGCACCTTGGCGACGAAGGCTCCGCCCGGCCGCAACACTTCGATAGCGAATTCGAGCGCCGCCTCGACCAGGCCCATGGTGCGCAAATGGTCGGTCTGCGGATGGCCGACAGTATTCGCCGCCATGTCGGAGAGCACCAGGTCGGCCGGCCCGCCTAGCGCCTCGCGCAACCGCTCGGGCGCCGCTTCGTCCATGAAATCCATCTCGAGGATCGTCACCCCTTCGATCGGGTCGGTGGGAAGCAGGTCGATCCCGACGATCCGCGACTGGGGCGCCTGGCGGCGGACGACCTGGCTCCAGCCGCCCGGCGCGATGCCGAGATCGATGACCGATTTGACGCCCTTCAAGAGCCCGAACCTTTCGTCGAGCTCGATCAGCTTATAGGCCGCGCGGCTGCGGTAATTCTCGGCCTTGGCGCGCTTGACATAGGGATCGTTGAGCTGGCGTTCGAGCCAGCGCGTCGAGGAAATCTTGCGGCCCTTGGCGGTCTTGATCCGCTTCACAATTGCCAGCCGTCGCGGGCCATCAGCGAGCGCAGGATCCCCTCGCGGATTCCGCGGTCGGCGACGCCGAGGTTCTTGGCCGGCCACAATTCGATGATCGCCTCGAGGATCGCGCAGCCAGCGACCACCAGGTCGGCCCGCTCGGCTCCGATGCACGGCAAGCGCCGAGCGCTCCTCATAGTCCATCCCCGCGATCATCCCGCTGATCGCCTGGATCGCCTCGATCGGCATGTGCAGGCCATCGACCGCGCGGCGGTCGTAGGCCGGGAGCGCCAGGTGGACGCTGGCGAGCGTGGTCACCGTCCCGCTGGTGCCGAGCAGGCGGATGCCCTCGCGGTCCTCGGGTAGCATCGCCTCGAACCGCGCGAAGGCGTGGCGCGCGCGCTCGCGCATGCGCTTGTAGGCGGCGAGCCGGTCGGCCCCCTCGAGCGCCTCGGCGCCTTCGCTCTCGGTCAGCGACACAACCCCCCAGGGCGCGCTCCACCAGGCGCGGATCCGCGGAGTCCCCTCGGCCTGGTCGACCAGCACCAGCTCGGTCGATCCGCCGCCGATGTCGAAGATCAACGCGGGCCCGTCGCCGGGCTCGAGCAATTTGTGGCAGCCGAGCACCGCCAGCCGCGCTTCCTCCTGCGGGTCGATGATGTCGAGGACGATGCCGGTTTCCTCGCGCACCCGGTCGACGAACTCGCGGCCGTTGGCGGCTCGGCGGCAGGCCTCGGTCGCGACCGATCGCGACAGCGAGACGTTGCGCCGGCGAAGCTTGTCCCCGCACACGCTGAGCGCGGACACGGAGCGGTCCATCGCCTCGTCGGACAGCCGCCCGCTCTGAGTCAGCCCCTCGCCCAGGCGGACGATGCGCGAGAATGCGTCGATGACGATGATGCCCTGATCGCCGGGCCGGGCGATCAACAGGCGGCAGTTGTTGGTTCCTAGGTCGATCGCGCCATAGGTGTGGCGATTCGACTCTCGCCGCGCCTGCGGCTCCGCTCGATCGGTCCCGTCCCTGTCGCTCGGCGCGTGCCGCAGGGCCGGCGCACTGGCGGCTTCCTGCACCATGACACGCCATTCCTAAACTTCACCGCGCAGGACATGCCCCAGGCGGCTGACTTAATCCCGTTTAATCACAATTTGATGGGTCGCGGCAAGCAAAAGGGCTCAGGCGGCTCCCTCGGCGTTGACAGCGCCATGCCCGCTTCCTATCCCGCCGCGCGGCCGCCGGACCTGCCGGGCGCGCCCAAATTGCCCCGTCGTCTAATGGTAAGACTACGGACTCTGACTCCGTCAATTGAGGTTCGAATCCTCACGGGGCATCCATTTTTGAGGGCCCGGTGGCCGTTGGCCGCCCGAGCGCTTATTGAGGCGCCATGACCGCGCCCGTCACGATCATCGGAAGCTTCGTCAGCCCTTATGTGCGCAAGGTGCTGGCCTGCCTCAACCTCAAGGGCGCGGCCTATGTGGTCGACCCGATCACGCCCTTTTTCGGCGATGACGACTATCAGCGCATGAGCCCGCTCCG
Source organism: uncultured Alphaproteobacteria bacterium (assembly GCA_963722545.1). GTDB lineage: Bacteria > Pseudomonadota > Alphaproteobacteria > Sphingomonadales > Sphingomonadaceae > Sphingomicrobium. The sequence continues at coordinate 875,378 of CAVRMK010000004.1, read as the reverse complement.
GCGCATTCCGGTGCTGATCGACGGCGACCTCTCAATCAGCGATTCCACGGTCATCGCGGCTTATGTCGAGGAGGCCTATCCCGGCCATCCCTTGCTCCCCGCCGACCCGCGCGACCGGGCCAAAGCGCGTTGGCTCGAGGAATATGCCGACACCCGTCTCGGCGAGCTCTTGATCTGGAGCCTGTTCTACCAGCGCATCGTCCGGCCGATGGTGTGGGGCGAGCCGACCGACGAGGACCGGGTCCGCGACGCGCTCGACAATGGCCTTCCGCAGGCGCTCGATTATCTCGAGGGCGAGGCGCCGGAGGGCGGCTTCGCGTTCGGCGACATCGGCCTCGCCGACATCGCCATCGCCAGCTTCTTCCGCAACGGCACTTATGCCGACTTTGAGATTGATCGCGCCCGCTGGCCGCGAACGGCGGCCTGGGTCGAGCGGACGCTTACCCATCCCGCCATCGCGAGCCTGCTCCCGTTCGAGGACGTGCAGCGCAATGCGACCATCAAGGGCCGGCGCCAGGCCCTGCTCGAGGCTGGCGCGCCCTTGAGCGAGCGGACCTGGGCGACGAAGGAGCCGCGGCGCGGGCTGGTCAGCCTCTAGCGGCCGAGCTCAATGATGCTGGTGGCTCGAAATCCAATGTTCGAGCCGGGTCCGAAGCGACGGCTTCGATTTGATGAAGCCCGCCTCTTCATCCCCCGCCTTGTCGGCGGACTCGTAGATGGTGAGATTGTCGGGCAGGCGCGGGCGGAGCGTTTCGCGGCCGCGCAGCAGATCCTCGGCCATCGCCAGCGAGCGGTGGACGTCCTCAGCGGTGAACGGCTTCATCAGGCAGCCGAGTGCGAGGTCGGGCATCGGGAAGCTCGGCGCCTTGCCGCTGACGAACAGGCACGGCACGCCCATGTCGGTCAGGCGAACTGCGACCGAAAAGCCGGTGCTGGCATTGGCGAGGTGGAGGTCGAGCAGGACGAGGTCGGGGACGTGGGCTTCGGCCGCCGCGATCGCGCCGTCAGCGTCCTCGGCGGTCGCGATGACGCGGTAGCGGGGATTGTCTTCGACCAGATATTTCAGGGTTTCGGCGAGCTGGGAATCGTCTTCGACAATCAGAATGTTCAGCACCCGCCTGTCCCCTCGACCCACGGAAATTGCGACAGAAAATTCGTGAGTTGACTGTCACCTACATCGCGAGCGATGCGAATCCCCGATGAACCCGGTTAACGACGAAACGGGTTGCGGCCGCGCCAGTGTGAGGCGCGGCCGATGGAACCCTTAGGCCCGGTAGAAAATGTGGGCGCCGATCTTCTGCACGCGGCTGAGGCGGCGGCCCCACGACGGCGCGACATAATCGGCATGGTACCACAGCACATCGCCATCGAGCACGGGGACCGCGTTGGCGACCGCGAGGCGGGTGATTCCGAGCGCCTTGCGCCACGCCGCCGAACTCTCGTCGACCGCCGGATAATGGCCGGTGCGCGGGTTGACGAACGAGAACTGCCACGGCTGCTTGACCGTTCCGCACCAGCTCGACGGATATTTGCCCGAGGCGGCGCGGTTCATGATCACCCGGGCGACGGCGAGCTGACCCTCAAGGGTCTCGCCGCGCGCTTCGTGATAGACTGCGACCGCGATGCACTGCGCCTGCTCGTCGAGCGGGGTGCCAGCGGCGAACCGATCGACCAGAGCGTAAAGCGGCCAGCCGGCGCCGCGCAGCCACGCCGCCTCGGTCGCAATCGACGCCGGCCTGGGCGCCGGGAGAAGGCTCGCGCCGACGGTCTGGAGGGCATTGGTCATCGCGACCGTGGCACTGGCCACCGCCGCCTTGGTTGCGGCGGCCTGCGCGGTACCGAACGGGCGGGCCGACACGTCGGTGTCGAGCGCCTTGACCGCCGAGGTAACGTTCCATGCCGACGCGGTCTGCGCCGAAGCATTTCCGCTTCCAGCGACCAGCATCATCGACCCCAGCACCGCGGCCAGGCCGCGGCGACCCCAAAAATTCCACATCTGTCACTAATCCTATTGGCGGGTCGCTCTGCCACCGGCGGCGCTGTCGCGCGCTTCAACCGGCGAATCCTTGCGATCCGTCTTGCCCTTGGAGCCGCGCCATTTCGGTCGGCGGCTCGCTCGCTCTCGTTTTCGTGAAGGCTAGATATGGGATAAACGCCGGGTTTCAAACCGCTTCATCGGTGAACCGTTGGTCTGCCGGGTTGAACAGCGCAACTTATTGTTTTGTCGCCTGTTTTGGGCGATTTCGAGCATTCTCGGGCTCGCTTCACCGTTCCCCGGCTTCCGTTCACCGCTGAGCCCGTTTAACAGCCGGAACGGGATGGCGCGATGGCTGATCAAATCGGAGCCCGAATCGTACAGCTGGGACGATCTGGCGCGCGATTCGCGGACCGAATGGGATGGCGTCCGCAACAATGCCGCGCGGCTCCACTTGCGGGCCATGAAGGCGGGCGACGAAGCCTTCTTCTACCGCTCGGTGATCGAGCCGGCGATTGTCGGGATCGTCCGGGTCAGCCGCGGCCCCGGCCCCGATCCGAAGAACCCCGACTGGGTGTCGGTCGAGGTCGAGCCGGTCCGGGCGCTCGAGCGCCCGGTGAGCCTGAAGGAAATCAAGGCGGACCTGTCGCTCGCCCCGATGGAGCTCCTCCGCCAGTCGCGGCTGTCGGTCGCACCGGTGCGCGACAGCGAGTGGCAACGGATCCTGGCGATGGAGACCAAGCGATGAAGCGCGTCACGGCAGCATTTGCGCTCGCGGCCTGCCCCTGTCCGACTCTCGCCGCCGGCACGCTCATCCTCACACCCGATGGGCTCGGCCCGGTAAAGATCGGCATGACCCAGAAGCAGGTGATCGCGGCGCTCGGCGGAACGCTCGAGGGCCAGGCGATCGAAAGCGACGAGATTTGCGTCGAGAAAGAATCGAGCGTGCTCAGCGGAGTCGGCTTCATGTTCGAGGACGGCCGGCTGACCCGGATCTCGCTTGGCGAGGGCACCGACATCACCACCCCGCGCGGGGTCGGGGTCGGCTCGGCGGCGATCGCCGTGCGCTATGCCTATCGCGGCAAGCTCAAGAGCGAACCGAACACCTATCTCGACAAGCCGGCCGAATATCTCACTTACTGGACCGTGCCGGGGAAGCGCGGAGTCCGCTTCGAGGTCGACGAGAAGCGCGCGGTCTATGTGATCCACGCCGGCGGTCCGTCGATCCGATACGTCGAAGGGTGCGCCTGAGAAATACAAGAGGAGGGGGAATATGATTCGATGTGCAGTTGCGTTCGCCGCGTTCGTGGCGATGTCCGCTCCGTCCGCAGCGCTCGCCCAGGGCGCGACGGTCACCTCGCCGGTCGACCTTGCAAACCAGGCCGCCAATCTCAAGCCCGGCCAGTGGGTGTGGGCGCCGCAGATCGCCCCCGACGGGCCGGTGCTGGTCTATGTCGACCTCTCGACCCAGACCGCGGACGTTTATCGCAACGGGGTGCGGATTGCCGCGACGACCGTCTCGACCGGCAAGCCCGGTCACGAGACCCCGACCGGGGTGTTCCACATCCTGCAGAAGGATCCGACCCACCATTCGAGCAAGTACAACAATGCGCCGATGCCGTTCCAGGAACGGCTGACGATGGACGGGATCGCGCTCCACGCCGGCGGGCTTCCCGGCTACCCGGAGAGCCATGGCTGCGTTCACCTGCCGCTCGAATTCTCCAAGCTGCTGTTCGGGATCACCCACATGGGGGGGACGGTGATCATCGCCGGTGCCGCTGGGAAGCCGCTGATGAGTCCGGGTCTCGGGGTTCTGAGCCCGACCGACACCGGCCTGACCCAGCCGCTCGCCCCAGGAGAAATGGACCGCTGGCAGCCGCAGCTCTCCCCGTCCGGCCCGGTTACAATCGTCATCTCGAGGAGCGACCAGCAGGCGGTCGTGCTTCGCAACGGAGTCGAGATCGGCCGCTCGCGGGTGCGCGTACCGAACGACGACTTTGAGACCCATGTGATGACTTTTGCGGGGGTCGAGAACGGGCGACCGCAATGGATCTACGCCGGGGTTCCGGGCCGGTCGGGCGAGGCCGGCAAGCCCGCCGACATGACCATTTTGTCGGGCTCCGACATGCCGCGCGCCGTTCGCCGCGGCGCTGCGCTCGGTCCTCGTTCCCGGGACGACCGTGCTTTTGACCGAGGCCCCCCTCGCCTCGGGCGGATCGGGTAAAAAAATGACGGTCATTTCGAGCAAATAGCGCGGGTAGCTGCTAGTGCCGCGGCGATGGACTACACACTCGCCCAGCAGAACAAGCGCGAACGCCTAGCCGGTCTATTGCTGATCGCGGCGGCGGCGGCAGCGCTGATCGCCTCCAACTCGCCTTTTGCTCAGCACTATGATGACCTGCTGCATCTCAAGCTCGGGATCACCTTGCCGCGAGTAGGACCGCTCGACGTCCACCTCTTCGTGGTCGACGCGTTGATGGCGATCTTCTTCCTTCTCGTCGGGCTGGAAGTGAAACGTGAATGGTTCGAGGGTCGCCTCGCCACGCGCGAATCGCGAAGACTGCCGGTGCTCGCCGCCATCGCGGGTATGGCTGTGCCCGCCATCATCTATATCGCTCGTCGTCTGGTCAAATCCGGAGCTCTACCTCGGCTGGGCAATCCCGGCCGCGACGGACATCGCGTTCGCCATCGCCGTTCTTGCCATCCTGGGTGCCCATGCCCCTCCGTCGATCAAGGTATTCCTCGTCACGGTGGCGATTATCGACGATGTCGGCGCAGTCGCCATCATCGCGCTCTTTTACACCCAGGACCTCGACACGAGCGCGCTCGCCATGGCCCTCGGAATGATGGTGGCCATGGGTACCGCCAATATGCTCGGGGTGCGGCGACGGGCGTTCTACCTCGCAGGATTTGCCGTGCTGTGGTTCCTGGTACTCAAGAGCGGCGTTCACGCGACGATTGCCGGCGTTCTCGCCGCGGTCACGGTTCCACTCGGCAAGGGGAAGGGTAGGTCGACCCTGGAAACGCTAGAGCATGATCTGCACCCGTGGGTCATGCTTGGAATCGTGCCAATCTTTGGATTCGTCAGCGCCGGCGTGGCCCTTAAGGGAGGCGTCGCCGCTTTGCTCGCTCCGCTCCCCCTGGCCATTGCGCTCGGCCTGTTTCTGGGCAAGCAGATCGGCGTGTTCGGAGCGATCCGGCTGGGTTCCGCGGCCGGCATCTGCTGCAAGCCCGAAGGCGCGAGCTGGGGCCAAATCTACGGGGCCGCCATTCTCTGCGGCATTGGCTTTACCATGAGTCTGTTTATCGCCGGACTCGCCTTCCCCGAAAATCCCGTGCTGTTCGAGCAGGCCAAGATCGGCATTCTCGCCGGATCATTGTTGTCCGCATCCGTCGGCTGGCTGGTCCTGAGGCTCGCAAAGACGCCCGCGATCGAGGACCCCGACGAGGTCGACGACATCGACGAGGCCGAACGCATCTTCGGCCAGAAACGGCGCTGGCCTCAGGGCTCGTAGCCGAGGAGCTCGAACTCGATCCGCGCGTCCTCGGCAATTCGCTCGCGTTGGTTGGCGCTTAGGATTTCGCGCGCGGGCCGGCGGTCGCGCCGATGCCCGCTCTTGGCGCGCGGCGGTGCTTCGGGAACGGCGAGGCCGAGACGCTCGGCGAGCGCTTCGAGCCGATCCCACATCTCCTCGTAACGCCACACTTCATCGACGATGATTTGGCCCCCGTCGCAATAGAGCGGATAATTGAGATAGTTGCGGGTGGTGATCGCCTGCTCGATTTCCGTGTCGAGCTCGGCCTCGGGCGAGCCGCCCCGCCGCCCGACGTTCCACCACGCGCGCGAGACGACCTTTTCATAAGGGTGGCGGTCGACCGAGAATTTGAACGCCCGCGACCACAGGCCGGGAAGAGCGGCGCGGACATCGGTCGCCGGGATATGGTTGTAGAAAGCGGGCTTGCCCTCCCTCGCCCGGAAATTGCGCGGCACGCCGCCATAGCGAGCGCGGATCGCCTCGTCCTCGGGCGGGATCGGGGTGCAGATGTCGCGCCCCGAGCACCAGCTTGAGAGCACGATCTCCAGGCTCGTCCCGCCGACCTTGCGGGTCTTCAAGAAGACGAAATCGTGGGTGAAGGACGCGATCATCGGGTCGCGAATAGCAGACTGAGCGGCTTACGCAGCCTCGAGCTTGCGCAAGGTCGAAACGCAGCGAACCCAGCATGCCTACCCGTGCGCGTGCGTGTCCGTGTGCTCGCGCGGGAAGCGCGAAAGTTCACAAAGTTCACGGTGCCACGCGTGCGCATCGCGCGAGGCGGCGGCTAGGATCGGGGTGGCGGAGGGAGGCACTGCAGCGCACAGGATTGCTGCGCACAGCCTGTCCGACGGAAAGGATCAGCCGTGCAGCTTTGCAGTCGGCAGGGAAAGTTGCAGCAACAGGCCCGCGGGGCGCCATTCACGAATCAATTCGCCACCGAGCTGTCTTGAGATGGTCATGTTCGAAAGCGTGGTGCCAAAGCCCTCAAGCTCCGGCGTACACTCGATGCGAGGACCGTCTTGTTCGCTCCACCGCAGTACGAGCTTGTCGTCCTCCACTGACCAGCCGATCGCGATGCTCCCGCGATCAGTGGCAAGAGCACCATATTTGGCTGCGTTGGTCGCCAACTCGTGAAATACCAGGGCAAGCCCGGTCGCCGCGCTGCCGCCGAGCATGACGTTCGGTCCCTCGATGGCGACTCGCCGCACGTCGGCATCTACACTTGCATCGAAATAGGGAGCAAAGATCGAGCTCACCAGCTCGAATAATGTGGTGGTTCGACGATGGGACTCTGCCTCGTCGACAATGGCCGGCCGAACTATCTCGTGCGCGCGCAAGAGTGCATTCAGCCGCTCGCGAACGGTCTCGACAAGATCGTCTTTCGTCCGGGCATGCTTGGCGCTCAAGGTTATCAGGCTGCTTGCCACTGTGATGAAATTCTTCGCCCTGTGGTTCATCTCCCTCAGCAAGAGCTGCCGCTGCTCCTCGGCACGTTTGCGATCAGTGATGTCGACCAGCATGTTGATCGCACCAACAATCTTGCCCGTCTCGTCACGAATTGGAGTTGGGTATGGCGCGAAGTGGATGCGGCTTCCGTCGGGCCGTTCGGCAATCGCCTCCTCGCCCCTAACCGGCCGGCCCTCTTTGAGAGCAATTGCCATTGGGCATTGATCATGGGGCAACGGGGTGCCGTCCGACCGATACAGCTTCCAGGATACGCACCAGGAATCGGCACCAAGCTCAGGCACGCGCCCTGAAAATTCGACGGCAGCCTGGTTGAACATGGTGATACGGCCTTCGGCATCGGTCACATAGACCGCCGCCGGAAGGGCGTCGATCAGCTCACGAACTTGGCGCTCGCTGGCGCGCAACCCATCTTCCCCCTGCTTGCGGCTGGTGATGTCCTGGAAGCAGTTGATCGCGCCGTTGACCTCACCGTCCGCGTCGCGGAGCGGGGCGATGTTGACCAGCACGGTCAGCCGCTCGCCGTCGAGCCGCTCGACGACCACTTCCTGACCGAGGAAGGATTCGCCGGTATCGAGCGCGGCGGCCATCGGGCATTCGTCATGGGGCAGAAAGGTGCCATCGGTACGGTACAGGCGGAAGCTGCCGCAGAAGCGCTCCGCGGGATCGCCGAGATGCGGAGTGCGGCCCCAGAGCTCGGCCGCCTTGTCGTTGAAGCGGACGACCCGGCCGTCGCCGGCACAAAGGTAGACGGCCTGCGGAAGCGCATTGAGCGTTGCCTGGTCGAGGCTCGCCAGCGCCATGAAGCTGCTGGACGACGAGCGCGATTTACTCGCCTGCGCGTGGAAGAGGTCCGCGATGCTCATCGTAGAATATCCTTGGTGCTGGTCACGAGGACGCAGGTGCAGCCGGTCTCACTGAAGACTCGGTCGTCGCCGGTGCCGGGCTCGCCGTAGTTGTAATCGCCCGGAAAAAGCTTTCGCTCGTCGATCCACAACTCGCCGTGGAGGAGATGCAGCTCTTCAACTCCGGCATGAGTATGGGCTGGGTAGCTGGCCCCGGGCTCAAGCCGCACCAGCATGCTCACGCGGTGGCGATCCTCGTCGGTTGCGAGCAGTTTGCACTCGATCCCGGGCGCAACATTTTCCCAGGCCGGTTCGGCCCACTGCGGGAGCTTGGGGACAAGCGGCTTGGCGCCAACCTTGCCGGCGATGCGTTCGGCAAGCCGCTCGCGCAGCGATCCGGCAGGACGTACGACATCCGTCGGCCAGGCGGCAAAGCGGTCGATCAGCGGGCGCAATGCCGCCAGATCGGTCCGGCACTTCGGACAGGAGGCGATGTGGCTTTCGGCCGCGGCGGCTTCAGCCGCGGGCAGGACATCAAGCGCGTAGGCGCTCATAGACTCGCTCTGGCCGCAAACTCCGGGGACCCCTGCCATACCCCTATTACGACAGGCGTCCGGTCTTGGATTGCCGGGTCACGAAATAAATCGCGGCTGGCGCCGCCTCAGCGGAGAACGTCGCGGGTGCTGGTGACGAGAACGCAAGTGCAACCGGTCTCGCTCCAGACGCTGTCGTCGCCGGCGCCCGGCGCGCCGTAATTATAGTCGCCCGGTAGGAGCTTGCGACCGTCGATCCACAGTTCGCCGTCAAGGAGATGGAGCTCCTCGACGCCGGCATGCGTGTGAGGAGGATAGCTCGCCCCAGGTTCAAGCCGAACGAGCATGCTTACCCGGTGACGCTCCTCGTCCGCAGCCAACAGCTTGCACTCGATACCGGACGCGACTTTATCCCACGGCGGCTCGGACCACTCCGACGGCTCCGGCAGCACGATTTCGCCGCCGGTCTCGTCGGCGATTCGCTCGGCCAACCGCTCGCGCAGTGATCTCGTTGGGCGCGCAACGTCCGTCGGCCAGGCAGCGAACCGGCCAATCACGGCGCGAAGGCCCTCGAACTCGCAGCGGCACGCCGGGCAGGATGCGATATGGGCCTCCGCCTCGGCAAGTTCCGCCGCCGGAAGGGCCTGCAGAGCATAAGCGCTGGTCGTCTCGCTATGGTCGCAGCGTCCGTTAGTGCTCATGACTTCCCCGCCTCCGAAGACAGCGAGCTGCGCAATTTGTGAAGGCCGGAGCGGATGCGAGTCTTTACGGTCCCGAGCGGCTGATCGAGCCGCCGCGCCGCTTCGACATGCGTGAGCCCGCCGAAGAAGGTCGTTTCGATCGCCTCGCGCTCGTCGGCGGTGAGCACCGCCAGCGCGGCGCGAAGCTGGTCGAACTGTTCGCGCAGCTCGAGTACGTCACGTGCATCGGGCTGCGGCTCGCAGACCGGCTCCATATTACCAGCATCCGTACGCTTCTTGCGATTGTCGAAGCGCAAGCGGTCGATCGAGCGCGAGCGCGCCTGATTCATGATCCAGGCGATCACCGTTCCAGTCTCGGCGTCGTAGCTCGATGCGCGCCGCCAAACGTCATGGAAGACGTCGATGGTGACTTCTTCGGCCGTTTCCGGATTGGCCGTGAGCCGCAGCGCCAGAGTGAAGACTATACGGTAAGCCCGGTCATACAGCGCGTGAAGGGCGACCTGGTCCCCGCCCGCAATTGCGTCGACGAGGTTGGCCCAGTCACGTTCAGGCACCGGAGCGGGACCCTTGGCGTAAAGCACACCGCCGAGGGTCGCCAACAACTCGTCTCGATCCTGCTCGCCAGTCATCATGGTCCCGCTGTCCAGGACTATTGCAGGCGATTGGTGAGTGAAATCAAGAGCGGCCGCGGGGCGGGATAACCAACCGTGGGCGTTAAGCTGCCTCCGCCCGTCTTGCCTGCCGCTTCCGCTCATGCGGGTCGAGGTGGCGCTTGCGGATTCGGATCGCCTTGGGCGTGACCTCGACCAGCTCGTCGTCCTGGATATAGGCGATCGCCTGCTCGAGGCTCATCCGCCGCGGCGGGGTCAGGCGGATGCCCTCGTCCTTGGGGCCCGACGCGCGGAAGTTGGTCAGCTGCTTGGACTTCAAGGGATTGACCTCGAGGTCCTGTGGCTTGGCGTTCTCGCCGATCACCATGCCTTCGTAGAGCATCTCGCCGGGCGACACGAACAGCACGCCGCGCTCTTCCAGCGCGCTCAGCGCATAAGCGACCGCCGGGCCCTGCTCCATCGAGATCAGCACGCCGTTCTGGCGGCCCTGGATCGGGCCCTTGTAGGGGCCGTATTTCTCGAACAGGCGGTTCATGATGCCGGTGCCGCGGGTGTCGGACAGGAACTCGCCGTGATAGCCAATGAGGCCGCGGCTCGGCGCCGAGAAGGTCAGCCGGGTCTTGCCCCCGCCCGACGGGCGCATGTCGGTCATCTCCGCCTTACGGATCGCCATCTTGTCGATGACCGTGCCCGAAAATTCGTCGTCGACGTCGACCACGACCGTCTCGTACGGCTCTTCACGACCGTTGGGCCCGTCGCGGAACAGCACCCGCGGGCGGCTGATCGACAGCTCGAAACCTTCGCGGCGCAGGGTCTCGATGAGCACGCCGAGCTGGAGCTCGCCGCGGCCAGCGACCTCGAAGCTGTCGTTGTCGGCGGCCATGGTGACGCGGATCGCGACATTACCCTCCGCCTCGCGCTCGAGCCGCTCGCGGATGACCCGGCTCTGGACCTTGTCGCCGTCGCGGCCGGCATAGGGGCTGTCGTTGACGGAAAAGCTCATCGCCAGGGTCGGCGGATCGATTTCGCGCGCCGGCAGCGGCTCGGTCACCGCGGGCTCGGCGAAGGTGTTGGATACGGTCGCCTTGATGAGGCCCGCGATGGCGACGATGTCGCCCGCCTGTGCGCTTTCGACCGGCACGCGCTCGAGGCCGCGGAACGCGAAGACCTTGGTCGCGCGGCCTTCCTCGACGACATTGCCGGCAACGTCGATCGCCTTGATCGGCATGTTCATGGTCAGCTGCCCGCTTTCGATCCGGCCGGTGAGGATCCGGCCGAGGAACGGGTCGCGGTCGAGCAGGGTCGCGAGCATCTTGAATTCGCCGCGCTGGTCGAGGCCGGGCGCGGAAACGTGGCTGACGATGGTCTCGAACAGCGGCGTCAGATCGCCTTCGCGGACGTCGTCGGTCGGACCGGCATAGCCCGCGCGGCCGCTGGCGTAGAGCGTCGGGAAGTCGAGCTGCTCGTCACTGGCCTCGAGGTTGAGGAACAATTCGAACACCTCGTCGAGGACTTCGGCGGGGCGGGCGTCGGGGCGGTCGATTTTGTTGACGACGACGATCGGCTTCAAACCCAGCGCCAGCGCCTTGCCGGTGACGAATTTGGTCTGGGGCATCGGGCCTTCGGCCGCGTCGACCAGCAGGATCACGCCGTCAACCATCGACAGGATCCGCTCGACCTCGGCGCCGAAATCGGCGTGACCGGGCGTGTCGACGATGTTGATGTGCGTGGTCTCGCCGTCATGCTCCCACTCGACCGAGGTGCATTTGGCGAGGATGGTGATTCCCCGCTCCTTCTCGAGGTCGTTCGAATCCATCGCCCGCTCCTCGACCCTTTGGTTGTCGCGGAACGTGCCCGACTGGCGGAACAGCTGGTCGACGAGCGTCGTCTTGCCATGATCGACGTGGGCGATGATCGCCACGTTGCGGATATTCATTGCCGATGTCCTGAAAGAAGGTTGCCGCGCGCCCTACAGCAAATGCTGCAATGCAGCAACCGCATCCCATTGGCGGCTCGGGCGTTTTGCCGGGCGGAAAGGAGAGGTTCAATGCCCAAGGGCGCGTACACGGGTAAGCAGGAACGCAAGGCCGATCATATCGCCGAAGGCTATCGCAAGGATGGAGTCAGCAAGAAGGAAGCCGAGGAGCGGGCGTGGCGCACGGTCAACAAGCAGGACAAGGGCGGCAAGAACGACGGCTCGGGCCGCTCGAGGAGCCGCAGCGCCGCCGCCAAGAAGGGCTGGGAGACGCGCCGCAGGCGCGCGAAGGGCTGAGCGCCCTTTAGCGCTCCATGATCTCGATCGCGCGCTCGATCGCGCGGAGCTCGCTCTGCGCGAGGCGTTCAAGGCGCGCGGTCAAGGCCGAGCCGGCCGGCGCCTCGGCGAGCTGCTGCCGGCCCGTGTCGGTTAGCGAAAGCGCCAGCCGGCGGCGGTTGTCCGGATCCTGAGCTCGCTCGACCAGACCGGCGCGGACCAGCGAATCGACCGAGCGACTGACCGCGGGCGCGCCGCGTCCGACCTGGCGCGCGACATCATTGAGAGTGGTCGGCTCGGACCGGGCGATGGCGCCGAGCAGGCGCCGCTGTTGGCGGTCGACCCGGGCCGCGGGCTCGTCCCCCATCCAGTGCTGGGCGAGCGAAGTGAAGCGTGCCGCGAGTCGTGCCGGAGAGGGTCCGCCGATCATCGTTGCACGCTAGCAATCATTGGCCCGCAGTCAATGTTGCGGGCGGCCGCTCTCGAACCGCGCGCCTAGCGGCCGAACTTCTCGCCCTTCTCGGCCTTGTCGAGCAGCAGCTGCGAGAAGCTGAAATCACTGCCCATGCGCGCTTCCTGGCGCTTCAGGCCCTCGACGATCTTAGCGAGGCCCTCGGCATCGGCCCAGAACATCGGCCCGCCGCGATATACCGGCCAGCCATAGCCATAGACCCACACCACATCGATGTCGCTGGCGCGCTGGGCGATTCCTTCCTCGAGGATTTTCGCGCCCTCGTTGACCATCGTGTAGAGCGTCCGCTCGATGATCTCCTGGTCGGAAATCTCGCGCCGCTCGACCCCCTGCTTGGCCGCGAACTCCTCGATCACCTTTTGCACCACTGGCGACGGGCTCGGCCGCCTTTTGTCGTCATAATCGTAGAAGCCCGCGCCCTTCTTCTGGCCCCAGCGCTCCATCGAACAGAGCGCGTCGCGGATATTCTCGATCCGCTCCGGATCGCGGTGCCAGCCAATGTCGACCCCGGCGAGGTCGGCCATCTGGAATGGCCCCATCGGCATTCCGAACTCGACATGGACCCGGTCGATCTGCTCGGGGCTCGCGCCTTCCAATAGCAGCTTGGTCGCCTCGACCTGCCGCGGCATCAGCATGCGGTTGCCGATGAAACCGTGGCACACGCCCGCGACTACCGGCACCTTCTTGATCTTCTTGCCGATCTGCATCGCGGTCAGGAGCACGTTGGGCGCGGTCTTGGCGCCGCGCACCACCTCAAGCAATTTCATCACATTGGCGGGCGAGAAGAAATGCATCCCCAGCACGTCCCCGGGCCGCTTGGTCGACGCCGCAATCTCGTTGACGTCGAGATAGGAGGTGTTCGAGGCGAGGATCGCGCCGGGCTTGGCGATCGCGTCGAGCTTCCCGAAAATCTCCTTCTTGACGTCCATGTTTTCATAGACCGCCTCGATGATGAGGTCGCAGTCGGCGAGCGCCTCGAGCTCGAGCTTGGGCGACAGCAGGCCCATCGCCTGCTCAACCTGCTCGCCGGTCATTCGCCCCTTGGCCGCGGTCGCCTCGTAATTCTTGCGCATCACGCCGGTGCCGCGATTGAGGGCTTCCTCGTTCATCTCGACGATCGTCACGGGAATGCCCGCGCTGAGGAAGTTCATCGAGATCCCGCCGCCCATCGTCCCGGCGCCGATCACCCCGACGCGCTTGACGTCGCGCGGCTTCACGTCCTCGCCGATGCCGTCGATCTTGGCGGCCTTGCGCTCGGCGAAGAAGAAATATTGCTGGGCCTTGGCCTGCGTCCCGCTCATCAATTCCATGAACAGGCGGCGCTCGTCGAGCACGCCCTCGGCATAGGGCTTCTGGGTCGCAATCCGCACCGCCTCGACATTCTTGAGCGGCGCCTCGAACCCGCGCATCCTGCGGCCATTGGCCTTGAGGAATTCGTCGAACACCGACGGGTCGACATTCTCGACCTTGTCCTGGCGTTCGGACGTGCGAGGAAGCGGCCGAACGTCGCGCACTTCCTCGGCATAAGCGACCGCGTGCGGAAGCAGCTCGCCCTCGATCAGCCGGTCGACCAGCCCGCAGTCGAACGCCGCCTTGGCGCTGATCGGAGTGCCGGTCGCCGCCATCTCGAGCGCCTTTTGAACGCCTGCCGCGCGCGGCAGGCGCTGCGTTCCGCCGGCTCCGGGCAGCAGCCCGAGCTTGACTTCGGGCACCCCAAGCCTCGCATCAGGGACCGCCACGCGATAATGGCACGACAGGGCGACCTCGAGCCCGCCGCCGAGCGCGGTGCCATGGATCGCCGCGACCACCGGCTTGGCCGAGGCCTCGATCCGGTCGACGACCTGGGGCAGCATCGGCTGCTCGAACGCCTTGGGCGTGCCGAATTCCGACACGTCGGCCCCGGCAAAGAAAGTCTGCCCCTCGCACACGATGACCACCGCGTTGACGCTGTCGTCGCCCTCAGCCTCATCGATCGCCGCGACCAGCCCCTGCCGCACCGCGTGGCCGAGCGCGTTCACCGGCGGATTGTTCGAGCTGATGATAAGCACGTCGCCATGCTTGCGGGTCGAGATCGGACTGGTCGTGGGCTTGTCGAGTACATCGGTCATGTAGGGGGCCTCCGAAGCGGCTCGCTAGGCCGCCGCTGACAGCCTTGCAAGGCCGATTGGCTCGACAAGGCCGCTTCTCGGACGGATAGACCGAACATGACCGATGCGCTCGAACTCGTTCCGCTCCGAAACCCGCGCCTGGCTGGAGGCGAATTGCCCGTCCGAGATGCGCACGCCGATCCGCTCGGAGGACGACATTTGCTGGGGCGGGCGCAACTGGACCTTCGCGTCGGATGCGCAACGCCAGTGGCTGGAAGCGATGGCGGGGCGCGGCTGGACCGTGCCGGATTGGCCAAAGGACTATGGCGGCGGCGGCCTGTCGCCAGACGAAACCCGCGTCCTCAAGCAGGAAATGGCGCGGATCGGGGCGCGCTCGCCGCTCGACAGTTTCGGCATTTCGATGCTCGGCCCGGCGCTGCTTCACTTCGGGACCGAGGAGCAGAAACGGCACTATTTGCCTGAGATTGCGCGCGGCGAAATCCGCTGGTGCCAGGGCTATTCGGAGCCGGGCGCGGGCTCCGACCTCGCCGGGCTGCAGGCCAAGGCCGAGGACAAGGGCGATCACTGGCTGGTCAACGGCCAGAAGGTATGGACCAGCTATGCCGACAAGGCCGACTGGATCTTTTGCCTGGTGCGGACGTCGAGCGAGTCCAAGCAGGGCGGGATCAGCTTCCTCTTGTTCGACATGGAGACGCCCGGAGTCTCGACCAGGCCGATCCTTCTGATCAGCGGCAATTCGCCCTTCTGCGAGACGTTCTTCGACGACGTGAAGGTGCCGAAGGAGCAGATCGTCGGCGAGGTCAACAAGGGATGGGACGTCGCCAAATATCTCCTCGGCCACGAACGCGAGATGATCGCGGGCATGGGGCTCGGCGGCGGTGCGAAGCAAACTCTCGGCGCCATGGTTAAGCCCGCGGACCCATTGCTCCGGGCCGAGATCGCGGCATTCGACGTCGATGCCTTGGCCTTCGCGGCGATGAGCGAGCGCTTCACCGCGCTGTGGAAGGCAGGCGAAGCGCATCCTGCCAGCCCGTCGATGATGAAATATGCCGGGACCGAGCTCAACAAGCGCCGCAACGCGCTGATGATGGCCGCGGGCGGCTCCGACGCGCTCGAATGGGAATCCGAGGCCAGCCGCAGCGGCGCGACGCCGCGCGACTGGCTGCGCTCGAAAGGCAATTCGATCGAGGGCGGGACCAGCGAAATCCAGCTCAACATCGTCGCCAAGCACATCCTCCGGCTGCCGGGAGCCTGAGCCATGACCCTGCTCACCGACGACCAGAAGATGCTGCAGGAGACTGCCGCGTCCTTCCTCGCCGAGGAAGGCGGTCCGGCGACGCAGCTGCGGCCGCTGCGGGCACGCGGGTGCAGCGACGGCTTCGGCGACGATCTGTGGGCCAAGTTCGGCGAGCTCGGCCTCAGCGCGGTCGCCATCCCCGAGAGCCATGGCGGGCTCGGCCTCGGCGCGACCGAGGCGGCTCTCATCCTCGAGGAGATCGGCCGCAACCTCACACCCTCACCGTTCCTGATGACGTCCGTGGTCGCGGCCCGCGCGATCGAAGGGACCGCGCAGGCCGACGCCTGGTATCCGCGGATCCTGGCGGGCGAGGCGATCCTCGCGCTGGCGGTCGACGAAGGGCCGCGCCACGACCCCGAGGGAATCGCGCTCCAGGCCAAGCGCCAGGGCAATGGCTTCGTCCTCAATGGCGACAAGCAGTTCGTGGTCCAGGGCGCCTCGGCCGACATGATCGTGACCGCCGCGCGGACCGAGGGCGGGATCACCTTGTTCGCCGTGCCCAAGGGCGCCGCCGCGTCCGAAAATGTCGCCTCTGGTCGATGGCTCGAAGGCGGCGCGGCTGCGCTTCGACAATGTCACGCTCGACGCCGACGCGGTGATTGGCGAGGTCGATGGCGGCCTCGCCCCGCTCAATCGCGCGCTCGACGCCGGCCGCGCCGGGGCCGCCGCCGAGCTGGTCGGGGTCGCCGCCGGGATTTCGGCGATGACCGTCGATTACCTCGCCCAGCGCAAGCAGTTCGGCCGCGCCATCGGCGAGTTCCAGGCGCTCCAGCACCGCGCCGCGCACCTCTATGGCGAGATCGAGATCGCCCGCGCCGCGGCGCTCAAGGCCGCGCAATTGCTTGATTTCGGGCGATGACAACTCGCCCTTGTTCGTCGCGGTGGCCAAGGCCAAGGCGGCCGATGTCGCGAACCTTGCCGCCCGCGAAGGGGTGCAGATGCACGGCGGCATTGGCATGACCGACGAGCATGACGCGGGCCTGTTCATGAAGCGCGCCGCGGTGCTCGAGGAGCTGTTCGGCGACGTCTACTTCCATCGCGAGCGGGTCGCGGAGCTGAGCGGCTATTGAGCGGTCGAATGTTCACCCGCCCTTGCCCGGCGGCGCCCCACGCGTCATAGGGCCGCGAACCCCCGCATCCATCAGGCAGAGCCCATGAAAGCGCGCGTGTTCATCACCCTCAAGAACGGAGTCCTCGACCCGCAGGGCAAGGCCATCCACCATGCGCTGGAAGGCCTCGGCTTTGCCGGCGTCAACGACGTCCGCGCCGGCAAATTGATCGAGCTCGACCTTGCCGAGGGCACCAGCGACGCCGACATCGAGGACATGTGCCGCAAGCTGCTCGCCAATACGGTGATCGAGAATTTCCGCATCGAGCGGCACGAGAACGCATGAACAGCGCGGTCATCGTCTTCCCCGGTTCCAACTGCGACCGCGATCTCGCGGTGGCGATCGAGGCGGTCACGGGCCGCGCGCCGGCGATGGTCTGGCACCGCGACAGCGAGCTTCCCGACGGGATCGACTTCATCGGAATCCCGGGCGGCTTTTCCTACGGCGACTACCTCCGTTCAGGCGCGATGGCGGCGCGGAGCCCGATCATGCGCGCGGTCGCCGATGCCGCGGGGCGTGGAGTCCCGGTGCTGGGCGTGTGCAACGGCTTCCAGGTGCTGACCGAGACCGGGCTTCTTCCCGGGGCGCTGATGCGCAACGCCGGGCTTCACTTCGTCTGCCGGCCGGTGCGCCTGACGGTCGAGAACAGCCAGAGCCTGTTCACCTCGCAATATGACAGCGGCGAGGAAATCACGATCCCGGTCGCGCACCATGACGGCAATTACCAGGCCGACCCCGACACGCTCGACCGGCTCGAAGGCAGCGGCCGAGTTGCCTTCCGCTATGCCGAGGAGGTCAACGGCTCGGCACGCAACATCGCCGGGATCCTCAACGACGCCGGCAACGTGCTCGGAATGATGCCGCACCCCGAGCGGATGATCGAGCCGGCGCATGGCGGAACCGACGGCCGCCGGCTGTTCGAAGGGCTGGTCGAGGAAGCGCTCGCCTAGCGGCGGCGCTTGATCGGAATTGCGGTGCAGCTGGCTACCGCGGGCGGCGCGGGACACATGAAGGCGCGGTCGGGGCCGGGCGTATCGAACACCTGCGTATACCGCTCCAGGGTCATCGGCTCGACGTAGATGATCACGGTGGTGGCCGGAGCGGCGGCGGCCCAGCCCGCGAGCGCGGCGGCAGTGGCGAGTCTCATCATGCGCATGTGCACACCCCTGTCGCCCAACAGTCGGCCGACGTGATTGAATGCCGAATGAATAAGCTCAAACGTCGGCCCGGAACGGGGTGAAGTCGGTCCCGCGGTCGAACACGTCGACCCCTTCCTTGCGCTTGAGCCAGCCGACCACCGCATAGGTCACGGGCGTCAGAAACGCCTCCCACGCGACCTTCAGCACCCATTGAGTGAACATCAGCGCGATCACCGTCTCGGTCTCGAACACGCCGAGGAAAGCGAGCGGATAGAACAAAAGGCTGTCGACGCCCTGGCCGAGCACGGTCGAGCCGATCGTCCGGGTCCACAGCTTCTTGCCAGCAGTCCAGATCTTCATTCGCGCGAGGACGTAAGAGTTGACGAACTCGCCGCACCAGAAGGCGACGATCGAGGCGAACACGATGCGCGGCACCTGGCCGAACACGCTCTCGTACGCAGCCTGCCCGCCCCAGCTCTCGTGCGGCGGAAGCGCAACCACCACCCAGCTCATCATCGCCATGAACAAGAGGCCCGCGAACCCCGCCCAGATGCAGCGGCGCGCGCGGGCATAGCCATAAACCTCGGTCAACACGTCGCCGATGACGTAGGACAGAGGGAAGAACAGGATGCCCGCGCCGAACGGCCACGCGCCGATTCCGGGCAGGTCAACGCTGGCGATCTTGCCCGCGCCGAGCACGTTCGAGAGGAGCAGGATGGCAACGAAAGCGGCCATGACGAAATCGAAATATTCGAAGTCGCGGCCCTTGAGCTGCGGCGCGTCGACCTTGCGTATTGGCATCGCCTGTCCCCCACCGCCCACCTAGCGCGGTTCCGCAGGTCCGCAAATCCGGTTATGCCGCGCCCATGCGCGCCCGTAGCTCAGCTGGATAGAGCACGTGCCTTCTAAGCATGAGGTCGCAGGTTCGACTCCTGCCGGGCGCGCCAAACCTGCGGGGACGAACATGCAAGACGATCTCAAAGAGGAACGGAAGCTGGCGCGCTACGGAGCGTTTTTCGCCGTGTTCCTGCTCGGCGCGGCGGTCGGCGGGATTGCGGCGATGGCGCTCGATCCGGAAGACAAGGTCTATGACGATGCCGCCGGAGCGAGCGACCCAAAGCCGGGCTAAGGGACCAGTTTCCCGGGGTTCATGATGGCAAGCGGGTCGAGCGCCTGCTTGATCGCGCGCAGCGCTGCGATCCGACCAGGCGGGGCGAGCCGCTCGAACTCGTCGCGCTTGAGCTGGCCGATGCCGTGCTCCGCGGAAATCGAGCCGCCGGCCTCAGTGACCAGATCATTGACCAACCGAGTGATCGAGCCGCCGTCGCGCTCGTAGAAGCCCTCGCCCTCGCGAGTCCCGGCGCGGACGTGAAAATGGAGGTTCCCGTCGCCGAGGTGACCAAAGGCACTCGCGACCGTGCCCGGGAAAGCCTTCTCGACCGCATCCCTCGCAAAGGCGATGAAGCCGGGCATGACGTCGACGGCGACCGAAATGTCGTGGGCCAGCGTCGGTCCCTCGGCGCGCTCGGCCTCGGAAATGCTGTCGCGGATCTTCCAGAAGGCGTCGGCCTGGGCCTCGCTGGTTGCGATCGTCGCGTCGCTGATCAGCCCCTGGTCCATCGCGTCGGCAAGCATCGCCTCGACCGCACCGGCGAGCCCGCTATTCGCCTCGGCGCTCGTCGCCTCGATCAGGACATGCCAGCCATGCTCCCCGGCCAATGGCGCGCGGGTCCCGGGGATGTGGCGAAGCACCAGATGAAGAGAATCTCCCGGCACGAGCTCGAATCCCTCGATCGCGCCGGTCCGCGATTCGAGGAAGCGCAACAGCCCCAGCGCTTTGTCCGGGCTGTCGGTCCCGGCCCAGGCGACGCATCGCTCGGCCACCGCCGGGACCAGCCGAAGCGCCGCGGCGGTAATCACCCCGAGCGTGCCTTCGGCGCCGATCAGCAGCTGGTCGAGGCTGTAGCCGCGATTGTCCTTCTTGAGGCCGGTCAGGCCATCATGGATCGAACCGTCGGGCAGTACCGCCTCGACCCCCGCGACAAGCGCACGCATCATCCCGAACTTCAGCACCTGCGTGCCGCCGGCATTGGTCGAGGCGAGCCCGCCGATGGTGCAGCTGCCGCGCGAGCCGATGGTCAGCGGGAAGCGCAGGCCTTGGCTCGCCGCCGCCTCGTGGAGCGTCTCGAGGATCAAGCCCGCTTCCGCGATCGCGACCCGCGCCGCCGCGTCGATCGACCGAATGCGGTTCATCCGCCGAAGCGACAGGATCACGGCTGAACCGTCCTCGGACGGAGTCGCGCCCGCGACCATGCCGGTATTGCCGCCCTGAGGCACCAGCGGCACGCCATGCTTCGCCGCCAGCCGCACCACCTCCGCGACCTGCTCGGTCGACTTCGGAGCGAGGATCGCGCGCGCTTCCCCATGCACTCGCCCGCGCCAGTCGCTCAGCCACGGCTCGATCGCGACAGGGTCGCTGATCAGGCCGGCCGGCCCGAGGATCGGCGCGGCGTCCTCCAGCAAGGCGGCAATGGCATCCATGGACCCCGAATAGCGCCTCTTCTAAGGTGCGGCCATGCCATCCGAGATCGTCATTGTCGTCGCCCGGGCCCGCAACGGGACCATCGGCAAGGACAATACCTTGCCGTGGCATATCCCGGCCGATCTCAAGCGGTTCAAGGCGCTGACCATGGGCAGCGCAATGGTCATGGGGCGCCGCACCTTCGAAAGTCTCCCGGGACTTCTCCCGGGTCGCCGCCACATCGTCCTGACCCGCAACCGCGACTTGAGCGCAAAGGGCGCGGAGATCGCGCACGATGTCGAGGAAGCGCTGGCGCTTGCCGGGCCTGGACGCCTGTCGGTTATCGGAGGCGCGGAAATCTTCGCTTTGTTCCTGCCGCTCGCAACCCGGATCGAGCTGACCGAAGTGCTCGCTGACTATGACGGGGAGACGGCGATGGAGGACCCGCGGCGCTCGGGCGCCTGGCTCGAAATCCACCGCGAGGAGCATGCCGAGGAAGACGGCCGCCCGCCGTTCCGCTTCATCACGCTGAAGCGCGCGCCGATCTAATTTGAGGCTCTAGCCGTCGAGGATGGCGTCGATCGCCGCCGCGACCTCATCGACGCTGGCCATTCCATCGACCCGGCGAACCAGCCCCCTGGCGTCGTAATAGGGCAGGATCGGCTGGGTCTTGGCGCGATATTCGGCCATGCGCGTGCGGACCGTCTCCTCATTGTCGTCGGGCCGGCGCTTGAACTCGGTCGAGCCGCAGATATCGCACACGCCCGCGACCTTCGGCAGCTTGAAATCGTCGTGATAGGGCGCTCCGCAGCTGGCGCAGCTGAACCGCCCGGTGATGCGCCGGACCAGCTCGTCCTCGTCGACCTCCAGCTCGATGACATGGTCGAGCTTGCGGCCGCGCTGGGCGAGCAGGATCTCGAGCGCCTCGGCCTGGTGGCCGGTGCGCGGAAAGCCGTCGAATATGGCGCCGCTTCCCACTGCCTCGTCGAGCCGCTCGCCGATCAGCGCGCTGACGATCGCGTCGCTGACCAGCTCGCCGCGCTCCATGATTGCCTTGGCCTTGCGGCCCACCGGCGTCCCCGCGGCGACCGCGGCCCGCAGCATGTCGCCGGTCGACAGCTGGATCATCCCGCGCTGCTTCTCGAGCCGCGCCGCCTGCGTGCCCTTGCCCGCGCCGGGGGGGCCCAGAAGGATGATGTTGAGCATGCCCCCTCCCACCGGGATCCGACTAGCGCCGCCGAGGAGTGGTCTTGAGCTTCGCCTTCTTGATCAGATCGCCATATTGGTGGGCGATCAAGTGGCTCTGGATCTGGCTGACCGTGTCCATCGTCACGTTGACGACGATGAGCAGGCTGGTCCCGCCGAGGACGAAGTTGAGCCCGGCCTGCGCGACGAGGACCTCCGGGATCAGGCAGATGAGCACGAGATAAGAGGCACCGACCACGGTGATCCGGTTGAGCACATAATCGAAATAATGCTCGGTCGCCTTGCCGGGGCGTATCCCCGGGATGAAGCCGCCGTGGCGCTTCAAATTCTCCGCCGTCTCCTCGCTGTTAAACTGCACCGAGGTGTAGAAGAAGCAGAAGAAGGCGATGCCGGCGCCATAGAGGAACAAATAGAGCGGCGTCCCGTGCTGTAGCCAGGTGCTGATGGTGATCAGCCAGTCGCCCGAGGCGCTGTCGGCGCTGGTGGTTCCGCCGGCCCATTGCAGGATCGTCAGCGGCAGCAGCAGCAGCGAGGACGCGAAGATCGGGGGGATCACGCCCGCGGTGTTGATCTTAATCGGCAGGTGGCTGCGTTCCTGCTGCATCCCGCGCACCGTCTGGCGCTTGGGATATTGGACCAGCACCCGGCGCTGAGCCCGCTCCATGAAGCAGATGAACAGCACCAAGGCGATCGCCATGCCGATGATGGTGACGACGAGCAGCGGGCTAAGCGTGCCGGTCCGGCTGCCCTCGAGCAGCTGAACTCCCGCCGTCGGAAGCCCGGCGACGATCCCGGCCATGATGATCAGGGACACGCCATTGCCGATGCCACGAGCGGTGATCTGCTCGCCAATCCACATCAGGAACATGGTCCCGCCGACCAGGCTGACGGTGCCGGTGACCTGGAACAGGATGCCCGGCTCGACCACCGCTCCGATCGCCTGGCGAACCGACTGCGATTCGAGTCCGCGGATCGCGAGGTAGCCCTGGACCAAAGTGATCGCGACGGTGAGGTAGCGGGTATATTGGTTGAGCTTCTTGCGCCCCGCCTCGCCTTCCTTGCGGAGCGCCTGCCACGGTCCGTAGAGCGTGCCGCCGAGCTGAACCACGATCGACGCGGTGATGTAGGGCATGACGCCCAGCGCGATGATCGAAAAGCGCTCGAGCGCGCCGCCGGAGAAGGTGTTGAAAACGTCGAGGATCCCGCCCGACTGGGTCTGGTAGAGCGCCTGCATCGCGACCGGGTCGATCCCGGGGACCGGAACGAACGAAAGAAGTCGGAACAGCACCAGCGCGCCAAGCGTGAACCACAGGCGTTTCTTGAGCTCGGTCGCCTTGGCGAAATTGGCCAGGCTGATGCTGGAAGCCATCTGTTCGGCTGCGGATGCCATGTCTTGGAAATTCTCCGGGAAACGAAATCGGCGGCAGGGAGCCTTGCGCCCCCGCCGCCGATATAGTGGTTCAAGCCTTCATGTCGAAGGGCTGAAGCGACTTAGGCCTTGGCCGCGTCTTGCTTCGCGGCCTTGTCGGCCAGCCGCACTTCGCGGGCCTTGCCCTTCTTGGCGGCGGCGAGCGCGGCCGAATCGCGGGCCTCGACGATCTCGACCGACCCGCCGGCTTTCTCGATCGCCTCGCGCGCGCCCTTCGACACGCCCGCGACCTTCAGCGCCAGCTTGGCCTTGAGTTCGCCCTTGCCGAGCACCCGGACGCCGTCCTTGCCGCCGCGGGCCAGGCCGGCGGCCTTGAGCGCGTCATGGTCGAGAACGCCCTTGGCCTCGAGCTTTCCAGCGTCGATGACCTTCTGGATCGCGCCCAGGTTCACCTCGGCATAATCCTTGGCGAAGATGTTGTTGAAGCCGCGCTTGGGTAGCCGCATGTGGAGCGGCATCTGGCCGCCCTCGAAGCCGAAGATCGAGACGCCCGAGCGGCTCGTCTGGCCCTTCTGGCCGCGGCCCGCGGTCTTTCCCTTGCCCGAGCCGATTCCGCGGCCGACGCGCATGCGGCCCTTGCGGGCGCCCTGGTTGTCCTTGAGTTCGTTCAGTTTCATGTCGTGCACTCGCTTTCGCTTTTGTCGCGCGGGGCCGAAGCGGCCCGGTTATGGTTTTAACGTTCGACGCTGACCAGGTGCTGGACCTTCTTGACCTGGCCGAGGACCTCGGGGGTCTCGTCGACCTCGACCGTACGGTGAAGCTTGTTCAGCCCCAGGCCGACGAGAGTCGCGCGCTGGGTCTTGTCGCGGCGGATCGGCGATCCGGTCTGGGTGATCTTGATCTTGGCCATCATGCTTACTCCACGATCGCTTCGGCCTGGGCCTCGGCTTCGGCGGCGCTGGCGCCACCGCGGCCGAGCAGGTCGGCGACCTTTTTGCCGCGGCGCTGGGCAACCGAGCGCGGGCTGGTCTGGTCCTTCAAGGCCTCGAAGGTCGCCCGGATCATGTTGTAGGGGTTCGAGGTGCCGACCGACTTGGTGACCACGTCGTGGACTCCAAGGCTCTCGAACACCGCGCGCATCGGGCCGCCGGCGATGATCCCGGTTCCCGCCGGAGCGGTGCGGATCGTCACCCGGCCGGCGCCGAAATGGCCGAGTCCGTCATGGTGGAGCGTGCGCCCGTCCTTCAAGGGCACGCGAACCATCGCCTTCTTGGCCGCCGCGGTCGCCTTGGAGATAGCCTCGGGAACCTCGCGCGCCTTGCCGTGGCCGAAGCCCGCGCGGCCCTTGCCGTCGCCGACCACGACCAAAGCGGCAAAGCCGAAGCGCTTGCCGCCCTTCACGGTCTTGGAAACGCGGTTGATGTGGACGAGCTTTTCGATCAGCTCCTCGCCGCCGTCATCGTCGCCGCCGCGTCCACGCCGGCCGTCGCGGCGATCGCCGCGCCCGCGTCCGCCGTCACGCCCGCCACGGCCGCCGCCACGACCCCGCGGGGGACCGCGATCGTCGCGGCGCGGGGCTTCGGGGGCCGCTTCGGGTGCCGCGGCTTCGGCCACCGGCGTGTCAGCCGCCGGAGCAGCTTCTGCAGCCGCCGGAGCAGCTTCTTCAGCCGCCGGAGCAGCTTCTTCAGCAGCCGGAGCAGCTTCTTCGGCCGCCGGAGTAGCCTCCGGGGTCGCAGCGGCTTCCTCGGCCTGTGGAGCTTCGGCGGCCGCTTCCTCGGCGGGCTGCTGAGCTTCGGCCTGGGGGGCCTCGGTCTCGGGCGCCGCCGCCTCGGGGGTCGCTGCTTCCGGGGTTTCGCCGGTCGGCTCGGTCTTCTTCTTGTCAGCCATTTAGAACTCCAGTCCGCCTTCGCGGGCGGCGTCGGCGAGGGCTTTCACCCGGCCGTGAAACAGAAAGCCGCCGCGGTCGAACACGACACTCGACACGCCAGCCTTCTTCGCGCGCTCGGCGAGCGCCTTGCCGACGGCAGCGGCCCCATCCTTAGTCGCGCTGGTCTTGCCCTTGAGATCCTTGTCGAGGGTCGAGGCCGAAGCGAGCGTCTTGCCGGCGGCATCGTCGATGACCTGCGCATAGATATGGCGGCCCGATCGGTGGACCGAAAGCCGCGGCTTTCCGGCCGAACGCGCGCGGAGCGCGGTCCGGACCCGGCGGCGGCGGCGGTCGAAGAGGGAGAGATTGGCCATGGCTTACTTCTTCTTGCCTTCTTTGCGGAAGATATACTCGCCGCGGTACTTGATACCCTTGCCCTTGTAGGGCTCGGGCTTGCGCCAGCGGCGAATTTCGGCCGCGACCTGGCCGACCTGCTGCTTGTCGATGCCGCTGATCTCGACCGTGTTCTGGTCGGGAGTCTTGACCTCGATGCCCTCGGGAACCGGGAAGTTGACGTCGTGGCTGTAGCCGAGCTGGAGCCGAAGGTTCCGGCCCTGCGCCTGGGCGCGATAGCCGACGCCGGTGATCTCGAGCACCTTGGTGAAGCCTTCCGAGACGCCGGTCACGAGGTTCTGGACGAGCGTGCGCTGCATCCCCCAGAAAGCGCGCGCCGCCTTGGTGTCGTTGGCCGGCTTGACCAGGATTCCATCGTCGCCGATCTCATAAGCGATCTCGTCGCGCATCGTGAGCTCGAGCGAGCCCTTCGGTCCCTTGACCGAAAGGATCTGGCCCTCGGTGCTGGCCGACACGCCCGAAGGCAGCGGCACCGCGCGTTTTCCAATCCGGCTCATCAGAACACCTCCGCCAGGACTTCGCCGCCCACATTCTGCTCGCGCGCCTCGGCGTCGGACAGGACCCCGCGCGGGGTCGACACGATGATCGTGCCCAGGCCGTTGCGAATGCGCGGCAGCTCGCGGCTCGCCGAATAGACCCGGCGGCCCGGCTTCGACACGCGCGCCAGATGCTGGATGGCCGGCTGGCCCTCGAAATATTTGAGCTCGATGCGCAGGCCCTTCTGGCCGGCCAGCTGCTCTTCGGAATATCCGCGGATATAGCCCTCGCGCTGAAGCACATCGAGCACATGGGCGCGAAGCTTCGACGCCGGCGTCAGGATCGAATCCTTCTTCGCCTGCTGGCCATTGCGGATGCGGGTGAGCATATCACCCAGTGGATCGGTCATCGGCATACGCTAGCCCTTACCAGCTCGACTTGGTGACACCGGGAATCAGGCCCTTGTTGGCCAATTCCCGAAGCATGATCCGCGACAGGCGGAACTTGCGATAATAAGCGCGCGACCGGCCGGTCAGCTCGCAGCGGTTGCGAACCCGGGTCGGGTTCCCATTGCGCGGCAGCTCGGCCATTTTCAGGCGCGCGATCAGGCGCTCGGTCTCGTCCTTCGACTTGTCGTTCGCGATCGCTTTGAGCTTCGCGTACTTCGCCGCATTCTTGAGGACGAGCTTCTTGCGCCGCTCGTTCTTGTTGATCGAACTCAGTTTCGCCATGACTTAAGTTCTTCTCCTATCGGGGAAACCGCTTACGCGGCTTCCCGCTGCTCCTCTGCCGGGAAGGGGAAGTTGAACAGGCGCAGCAGCTCGCGCGCCTCCTCATCCGTCTTCGCGGTGGTGGTGATGATGACGTCCATGCCCCGGACCTTGTCGATCTGGTCGTAATTGATCTCGGGGAAGATGATCTGTTCCTTGAGGCCCAGCGCATAATTGCCGCGGCCGTCGAACGAGCGGGCGTTGAGCCCGCGGAAGTCGCGGACCCGCGGCAGCGCGATGGTGACCAGCCGGTCGAGGAATTCGTACATGCGGTCGCGGCGAAGCGTGACCTTGCAGCCGATCGGCATGCCCTCGCGCAGCTTGAACTGAGCGATCGACTTCTTGGCCTTGGTGATCACCGGCTTCTGGCCCGCGATCTGCTGCAGCTCGGCGGCTGCGGTTTCGACCTTCTTCTTGTCCTGCGTGGCCTCGCCGACGCCCATGTTGAGGACGATCTTGTCGAGGCGCGGGACCTCCATCCGGTTCTTGTAGCCGAACTTCTCGGTCATCGCCGCGACGATGCGGGCCTCGTAATCGGCCTTGAGCCGCGGCCTATAGTCCTTCGGCACCTTCGCGGGCTTGGCAGCCGGCTTGGCGGCCTGCGGCACTTCCGCGGCTTCCACCTTCGGCAATTCCTCGATCGCCTCGGCCTCGGCCTTCTTGGCCTCGCTGACCAGTTCGACCGGCGCAGCCTGCTCGGTCGCGGGCTCTTCCTGAGCCTCTTCGACCTTCTTTTCCTTGTCAGCCATGGATCAACTCTCCGGACTTGGCCGCGACGCGGACCTTCTTGCCGTCCCGCTCCTCGAAGCGGACCCGGCTCGGCTTGCCGCTCTTGGGATCGGCGATTGCCACCTTCGACACGTGAAGCGGGGCTTCGGCGCGCTCGATTCCGCCCTGCGGGCTTTGCTGGGTCGGCTTGCGGTGGCGCGCGTGGATGTTCACGCCCGACACCACGACCTTCATGTCCTTGGGCATCGAGCGGATGACCTCACCGGTCTTGCCCTTGTCCTTGCCGGACAGGATGACGACCGTGTCGCCCTTGCGGATCTTTGCAGTGGCCATGGTTAGAGCACCTCCGGCGCAAGGCTGATGATCTTCATGTGCTTCTTGGCGCGAAGCTCGCGGACCACCGGGCCGAAGATACGGGTGCCGATCGGCTCCTCGTTCTTGTTGACCAGCACCGCGGCGTTCGAATCGAAGCGGATCACCGAGCCGTCGGGGCGGCGGATATCCTTGGCGGTGCGGACGATCACCGCGCGGTGGACGTCGCCCTTCTTCACGCGGCCGCGCGGCGCCGCTTCCTTGACGGAAACAACGATGATGTCGCCGACGCCCGCGGTGCGGCGCTTGGAGCCGCCGAGCACCTTGATGCACTGGACGCGCTTCGCCCCGCTGTTGTCGGCAACGTCCAGGTTGGACTGCATCTGGATCATGGTTCGACCCTTATCCTCTCAAAATCTTCTCAGGCATCCGCTTCGGCGACGTCTTCGGCTTTCGCCTTCTTGCCCTTCTTGGGCGGCTTCTCGGCCTTGGCCTCGGCGGGAACCGGCGGCTTGGCTTCGGGCGCGCTCGTCTCGGGCTCGTCGATCTCGACCGCGACGGCCTTGGCCGCCCCGATCCGGTCGATCACCGTCCACGACTTCTGCTTCGAGATCGGGGCGCATTCCTCGATGCGCACCTGCTCGCCCGCCTTGTAGGCGTTGCCCTCGTCATGGGCGTGGTACTTCTTCGACAGCTTGATGATCTTGCCATAGAGCGGGTGCTTCACCCGCCGCTCGACACGGACCACCACCGTCTTGTCGGGCTTGTCGGACACCACCGTGCCGGTGAGGACGCGCTTAGGCATCTTGTTTCTCTCCTTGGGCCGCGGCCTGCGCCTTGGCGCGCTCGGTCTGAAGCGTCTTGATCTGGGCGATGGTGCGGCGAACGACGCGCACCCGGCTCGGCTTCTCGAGCTGGTTGGTCGCGGCCTGGAACCGCAGGTTGAACTGCTCGCGCTTGAGCTCGCCGAGCTGCTCCTGCAGCTGGTCGTCGGTCTTGAGCTTCAGGTCTTCGATACCGGCCATCTTACTTGTCCTCTTCGACCAGCGTCTCGCCGAGGCGGGCGACGACCTTGGTCTTGATCGGAAGCTTTTCCGCGGCGCGCTCGAACGCGGTCTTGGCGAGCGGGCCGGGAACCCCGTCGAGCTCGAACAGGATCCGGCCCGGCTTGACCCGCGCGACCCAGAATTCGGGCGAGCCCTTGCCCGAGCCCATGCGGACTTCCGCCGGCTTCGAGCTCACCGGGACGTCCGGGAAAATGCGGATCCACAAGCGCCCGGTACGGCGGATGTGACGCGTGATCGCGCGGCGCGCCGCCTCGATCTGGCGCGCGGTGATCCGCTCCGGCTCCATCGCCTTCAGGCCGAAGGCGCCGAAGTTGAGCTCGGTCCCGCCCTTGGCGTTGCCGTGGATGCGGCCCTTGAAGGCCTTGCGGAATTTGGTGCGCTTGGGTTGCAGCATGATGTGTGTCCTTCGCGCTTACCGGTTGCCGCGCTCGTCGCGGGCCGGGCGGACTCCGGAGGTCTGGGCCTCCATCATCAGCCGGTCCTGGGCGAGCGGGTCATGGCCGAGAATCTCGCCCTTGAAGACCCAGACCTTGACCCCGCACACGCCATAAGCGGTGTGGGCCTCGGCCTCGGCATAATCGACGTTGCCGCGCAGCGTGTGCAGCGGCACCCGGCCCTCGCGGTACCATTCGGTGCGCGCGATTTCGGCCCCGCCGAGACGACCCGCGCAGGTGATCCGGATGCCCTCCGCGCCGAGGCGAAGCGCCGACTGGACGGCGCGCTTCATCGCCCGGCGGAAGGCGATGCGGCGCTCGAGTTGGTCGGCGACGCCCTGCGCCACGAGCTTGGCGTCGATCTCGGGCTTGCGGATCTCGACGATGTTCAGGCTGACGTCGGAATCGGTCATCGCCGACAGCTCTTTCTTGAGCTTCTCGATGTCCGCGCCCTTCTTGCCGATGATGACGCCCGGGCGGGCGGCATAGATCGACACCCGGCAGATCTTCGCCGGGCGCTCGATCACCACCTTGGAGATGGCGGCCTGCGGTAGCTTGCCGAGGATGAACTTGCGGATCTTGAGGTCCTCGAGCAGCAGCCGCCCGTAATCCTGGCCTTCCGCGAACCAGCGGCTGTCCCAGGTACGATTGATCTGCAGGCGAAGCCCGATCGGAGAGGTTTTCTGACCCATTACGCTTCTTCCTGCTCGCGAACGACGACCCGGAGGCGGCTGAACGGCTTGACGATCCGCGACGAACGGCCGCGGGCGCGCGTGGCGAAGCGCTTCATCGAGATCGACTTGCCGACGCTGGCCTCGGCAACGACCAGGGCGTCGACGTCGAGGTTGTGATTGTTCTCGGCATTGGCGACCGCCGAAGCGAGCACCTTGTAGACATCCTCGCTCATCCCCTTGGGGCTGAACTTCAGCAGGTTAAGCGCATGCTCGACCTTCTTGCCGCGGATCATCTGCGCGACCAGGTTGAGCTTGCGCGCCGAGCCACGGATGGTGTTGCCGATCGCGAGCGCTTCCTTCTCGCCGACCTTGCGGGGGGATACTGGCTTGCTCATCAGCGCTTGCCCTTCTTGTCCGAGGCGTGGCCGAAATAGGTCCGCGTCGGAGCGAACTCGCCGAGCTTCATCCCGACCATTTCCTCATTGACCGACACCGGCACGAACTTGCGGCCGTTGTAGACGTTGAAAGTCAGGCCGACGAACTGCGGCAGGATGGTCGAGCGGCGCGACCAGGTCTTGATCGGAGCGCGGCCGCCCTTGTCCTGAGCGGCTTCCGCCTTCTTCAGGAGCGACAGCTCGACGAACGGACCTTTCCAGACGGAACGAGCCATTACTTCTTCCTCGCGTGACGCGACCGAATGATGAACTTGTCGGTCTGCTTGTTGTTACGGGTGCGTGCGCCCTTGGTCGGCTTGCCCCACGGGGTCACCGGGTGGCGGCCGCCCGAGGTGCGGCCTTCGCCGCCGCCGTGCGGGTGGTCGACCGGGTTCTTGGCCACGCCGCGGGTCAGCGGGCGCTTGCCCATCCAGCGGGTGCGGCCGGCCTTGGCCAGCGTCTGGTTCTGGTTGTCGGGGTTCGACACCGCGCCGATCGTCGCCATGCAGTCGGAACGGACATAGCGCTGCTCGCCCGAATTGAGGCGGACGATGACCATGCCCTTGTCGCGTCCGACGACCTGGACATAGGTCCCTGCCGCGCGCGCGATCTGGCCACCTTTGCCGGGCTTCAGCTCGACATTGTGGACGATGGTGCCGATCGGCATCTGGCCGATCTCCATCGCATTGCCCGGCTTCACGTCGACCTTCTTGCCGGCGATAACCTTGTCTCCCGGAGCGAGCCGCTGCGGAGCGATGATATAGGCCTGCTCGCCGCCCTCGTAGGTGATGAGCGCGATGAACGCCGACCGGTTGGGATCATATTCCAGCCGCTCGACGGTCGCGGCGACGTCCCACGTGCGGCGCTTGAAATCGACCATGCGATAGCGCTGCTTGTGCCCGCCGCCGATTCCGCGGCTGGTGACGTGGCCCTTGTTGTTGCGGCCGCCGCTCTTCGACTTGCCCTCGGTCAGCTTCTTGACCGGCTTGCCCTTCCACAGGTTCGCGCGGTCGACCAGGATGAGGCCGCGGCGGGCCGGGGAAGTCGGCTTATATTGCTTCAACGCCATGGCTTAGATCCCGCTCGTCACGTCGATGGTGTCGCCGTCTTTCAGCGTCACGATCGCTTTCTTCATGTCCGAACGCTGATAGGGTTTGCCCTTCCAGCGCTTGGTCTTGCCCTTCTGGACAATGGTGTTGACGCCGGTGACGCTGACCCCGAACAGGGCCTCGACCGCCGCCTTGATCTCTGGCTTCGACGCACCCGGAGCGACCTTGAAGACGACGGCATTATGCTCCGACGCCATGGTCG
This sequence comes from uncultured Alphaproteobacteria bacterium, assembly GCA_963722545.1. Lineage (GTDB taxonomy): Bacteria > Pseudomonadota > Alphaproteobacteria > Sphingomonadales > Sphingomonadaceae > Sphingomicrobium. Next base: position 843,752 of record CAVRMK010000004.1, on the reverse strand, counting down.
ACTTCTCGGTGATGTGCGGCCCGAGGACGATGTCGTAATGGCGGGTCTCGACCGCCTTGATCGGCTTCTTAGCCATGGAACCGGGCCTCCAGCTTCTCGACTGCGGCCCGGGTCAGGACCAGCGTGTCGTGGCGCATGATGTCGTAAACGTTGGCGCCGACCGCCGGCATCAGATTGACGTCGCTGAGGTTGGCGCTGGCGCGGGCGAAGCCGACATTGACCGCGTCGCCGTCGATGACCAGCGCGGTCTTGCCGAATCCGAGCTTGCCGAGCTGGGCCTTGAGCGCCTTGGTCTTACCCTCCTTGACGTCGAGATTGTCGAGCACCAGCAGCTTGCCGTCCTTGGCCTTGGCGCTCAGCGCCATCTTGAGGCCGAGTGCTCGGACCTTCTTGGTCAAGCTCGAGCTGAACACCCGGGCGCGGGGGCCATGAGCCTTGCCGCCGCCGATAAAGATCGGAGCGCGGCGATCGCCGTGGCGGGCGGTCCCGCCGCCCTTCTGGCGGCCGAACTTCTTGCCGGTGCGATTGACTTCGCTGCGCTCGCGCGCGGCGCGGGCCGGGGCCCGGCGGTTGACCAGCTGCCAGGTGACGACCCGGTGAAGGATGTCGGCGCGCGGCTCGACACCGAAAATCTCGTCGTTGAGATCGATGTCCCCGCCGGCTTTTGCGTCGAGGCTTTGTACCTTGACCTTCATCTTAGCTTTCCTTGCTTTCGTCGGCCCCGGAGTCCTTGGCACCGGACTCGTCCGGCTTGGCCTCATCGGCAGCCTTGTCCTCGGCCGGAGCCTCGGCAGCAGCTTCAGCCTCGGCGGCCTTCTCGGCAGCGTCCTCGGGAAGCGCTCCGGCTTCCTGCTCGGCGGCGATTGCGGCGACTTCCTCGTCGCTCGGCAAGGCCGGGATTTCGTGGACCGCAGCCTCATCGACCAGGCCGGCGGGAGCTTCCTCGACCGGGGCCTTGGCCTTGGGATCGAACAGGCCGGCCGGATACGGCGCTTCGTCGTGGCGCGGAAGCTTGATCGCGTCGGCGACCGTCACCCACGCGCCCTTGTGGCCAGGGACCGAGCCCTTGACGAACAACAGGCCGCGAGCGGCGTCGGTGCGGACGATCTCGAGGTTCAGCTGGGTGCGATTGCGGGCGCCCATGTGGCCCGCCATCTTCTTGTTCTTGAAAACCTTGCCCGGATCCTGGCGCTGGCCGGTCGAGCCGTGCGAGCGGTGCGAGACAGACACGCCGTGGGTGGCGCGGAGGCCCTTGAAGCCCCAGCGCTTCATCGCTCCGGCAAAGCCCTTGCCCTGGGTCACGCCACGAACATCGACCATCTGCCCGGCAACGAAGTGATCGGCGGAGAGGGTCGCGCCGACGTCGAGCAGCGCGTCTTCGGCGACGCGAAACTCGACCACGCGCGCCTTGGGCTCGACCTCGGCCTTGCCGAACGCCCCGCGCTGCGGCTTGGCGACGTTCTTCGCCTTGGCCGCGCCGGCGCCGAGCGCCACGGCGGTGTAGCCGTCCCTGTCCATCTCGCGGCGGCCGACGACCTGCACCTGGTCCAGCTGCAGGACGGTGACCGGCACGTGCCGTCCGTCCGCCTGGAACAAGCGGGTCATTCCGACCTTCTTCGCGATCACGCCAGTGCGCATGATCAAAACTCCTCGTCAGAGGCACGCGAGGCCAACCCCCGCGTGCATGAAGCCCAAAATGTCTGCGTGCCCCGCCTGGGCTAGTGCCTCCTCGAGGGAAGCGGCGGGGACGCGGCCCGGGACGATCCCGGCGGTATCCTCGTCTATTTCGGCGCTTGGAAGCGCCGGCTGGCTCAGGCCAGCTTGATCTCCACATCGACGCCCGCGGCGAGGTCGAGCTTCATCAAAGCGTCGACCGTCTGCGGGGTCGGCTGCACGATGTCGAGCAGCCGCTTGTAAGTCCGGACCTCGAACTGCTCGCGCGACTTCTTGTCGATGTGCGGCGAGCGGTTGACGGTGAACTTCTCGATGCGCGTCGGCAAGGGAATGGGCCCGCGGATGAGAGCACCCGTGCGGCGCGCCGTGTCGGCGATGTCGCCCGTCGCCTGGTCCAGCACTCGATGATCGAAAGCCTTGAGGCGAATACGGATATTCTGCGTTTCCATGTCCCTACCGATGCGAAAGAGCCTGCGAGCCGAAGCCAATGGCCGCGGCCCGCCAATAAACCAAACTCAAAAGCGAACCGCGCGACCCTATTCAGAATCGCGCGGTTGGCGCCCTATATTACTTCGTGATCTCGGCGACAACCCCCGCGCCGACGGTCCGGCCGCCCTCGCGGATGGCGAAGCGCAGGCCCTGGTCCATCGCGATCGGCGCGATGAGCTTGACGCCCAGGTTCACATTGTCGCCCGGCATGACCATTTCGGTCCCGGCCGGAAGCTCGACCTCGCCCGTCACGTCCGTGGTGCGGAAGTAGAATTGCGGGCGATAGTTGGCGAAGAACGGCGTGTGCCGGCCGCCCTCGTCCTTCGACAGGACATAGACCTCGGCCTTGAAGTCGGTGTGCGGCTTGATCGAGCCGGGCTTGCACAGCACCTGGCCGCGCTCGACCTCTTCACGGCCGACGCCGCGCAGAAGCGCGCCGATATTGTCGCCCGCCTGGCCCTGGTCGAGGAGCTTGCGGAACATCTCGACGCCGGTGACGACGGTCTTCTGGGTGTCCTTGATGCCGACGATCTCGACCTCCTCGCCGACCTTGACGATGCCCTGCTCGACGCGGCCGGTGACGACCGTTCCGCGGCCCGAGATCGAGAACACGTCCTCGATCGGCATCAGGAACGGCTTGTCCAGCGGACGTTCCGGGGTCGGGATCCACTCGTCGACCGCGTCCATCAGCTTGAGGATCGCTTCCTTGCCGATCTCGGGGTTCTTGTCCTCGAGCGCGGCCAGCGCCGAGCCCGACACGATCGGGATATTGTCGCCGTCGAAGTCGCGCTTCGACAGTTCCTCGCGGATCTCGAGCTCGACCAGCTCGAGCAGCTCGGGGTCGTCGACCTGGTCGACCTTGTTGAGGAACACCACCATCGTCGGGACGCCGACCTGCTTGGCGAGGAGGATATGCTCCTTGGTTTGCGGCATCGGGCCGTCGGCGGCCGAAACGACGAGGATCGCGCCGTCCATCTGCGCCGCGCCGGTGATCATGTTCTTCACATAGTCGGCGTGGCCCGGGCAATCGACGTGGGCGTAGTGGCGCTTGTCGGTCTCATACTCGACGTGAGCGGTCGAGATGGTGATCCCGCGCTCGCGCTCCTCGGGCGCCTTATCGATGTTCGCATAGTCCGTGTACTCGGCCTGGCCCTTTTCAGCGAGGACCTTGGTGATCGCCGCGGTCAGCGACGTCTTGCCATGGTCGACGTGACCGATGGTGCCGATGTTCACGTGCGGCTTCGTCCGCTCGAATTTAGCCTTAGCCATTTTTACGCCTCTTCTCGTTTTGAAATTCCGGACGCGAACCGCCGGTGTGCGGTCGCGCCCATAGCCACAAAAATTCGGTTACGCCAGCTTCGCCTTCACCTCGTCGGCGACGTTCTGCGGCACTTCTTCGTAGTGCGAGAACTGCATTGTATACTGGGCTCGTCCCTGCGTGAACGAACGCAGCTGATTGACATAGCCGAACATGTTGGCGAGCGGGACCATCGCCTCGATCACCTGCGCATTGCCGCGGCTGTCGGTGCCCTGGATCTGGCCGCGGCGGCTGTTCAAGTCGCCGATGACGTCGCCCATGAAGTCCTCGGGGGTGACGACCTCGACCTTCATGATCGGCTCGAGCAGCTTGATGCCAGCCTTCTGGGCCGCCTCGCGCATCGCTCCGCGGCCGGCGATCTCGAACGCCAGTGCCGAGGAGTCGACGTCGTGATACTTGCCGTCGAGCAGCCGGATCTCGAAGTCGATGATCGGGAAGCCGATCAGCGAGCCGGTCTCGGCCGTCTCGCGCATGCCCTTTTCGACCGACGGAATATATTCGCGCGGGATGTTGCCGCCCTTGATCTCGTCGAGGAAGGTGATGCCGCTGCCACGCTCGCCGGGCTGGACCGCGATCTTGACCTCGCCGAACTGGCCCGAGCCGCCCGACTGCTTCTTGTGAGTGTAGACGAGCTCGACCGGCCTCGCGAGGCTCTCGCGATAGGCGACCTGCGGAGCGCCGACATTGGCCTCGACCTTGAACTCGCGCTTCATGCGATCGACGAGAATGTCGAGGTGCAATTCGCCCATGCCCTTGATGATCGTCTGGCCCGATTCATGGTCGGTCGAGACCCGGAACGAGGGATCCTCGGCGGCCAGGCGCGACAAAGCGATACCCATCTTCTCCTGGTCGGCCTTGGTCTTGGGCTCGACGCTCAATTCGATGACCGGATCGGGGAATTCCATCCGCTCGAGGATGATCGGCGCGTTCTTGGCGCAGAGCGTGTCCCCGGTGGTGGTCTCCTTGAGGCCGGCCAAAGCGACGATGTCGCCGGCGAACGCCTCGTCGATGTCCTCGCGGCTATTGGCGTGCATCAGCAGCATGCGGCCGATCTTCTCGTCGCGGTCCTTGACCGAGTTGAGGTAGCCGCCCTTGGTCAGCTTGCCCGAATAGATGCGCGCGAAGGTCAGGCTTCCGACGAACGGGTCGTTCATGATCTTGAACGCCAGCGCGGCGAACGGCGCATTGTCGTCCGCGGGGCGCGAATCCTCGATGTCGGTGTCGGGCTTGATACCCTTGATCGGCGGAACGTCGAGCGGGCTCGGCATGTAATCGACGACCGCGTCGAGCAGCGGCTGCACGCCCTTGTTCTTGAACGCCGAGCCGCACAGGACCGGAACGAAGGCGCGGTCGAGCGTGCCCTTGCGGATTAGCCGCTTGAGCGTCGGGACGTCGGGCTCCTCGCCTTCGAGATAGGCCATCATCACATCGTCGTCCTGCTCGACGACATTCTCGAGCAGCATATGGCGATATTCGGCGGCGCGGTCGGCGAGGTCCGCCGGAATCTCGACGTAATTGAAGTTGGCGCCGAGCGATTCGTCCTCCCAGACGATGCCACGCATGCTGACCAGGTCGACGATGCCCTTGAGGTCGCTCTCCGCCCCGATCGGCAGGGTCAGGACGAGCGGCTTGGCGCCAAGGCGATCGATGATCGACTGGACGCAGAAATAGAAATCGGCGCCGGTGCGGTCGAGCTTGTTGATGAAGCACATCCGCGGAACGCCATATTTGTCGGCCTGCCGCCACACCGTCTCGGACTGCGGCTCGACGCCCGCTACGCCGTCGAACACCGCGACCGCGCCGTCGAGCACGCGAAGCGAGCGCTCGACCTCAATGGTGAAGTCGACGTGACCGGGCGTGTCGATGATGTTGATGCGGTGCTCGGGACCCTGCCCGTCCTCGGCCTTCCAGAAGGTCGTGGTTGCGGCCGACGTGATGGTGATCCCGCGCTCCTGCTCCTGCTCCATCCAGTCCATCGTCGCCGAGCCCTCGTGGACTTCGCCGATCTTGTAGGACTTGCCGGTGTAGTAGAGGATTCGCTCGGTGGTCGTCGTCTTCCCGGCGTCGATATGCGCCATGATTCCGATGTTGCGATAGCGTTCGAGCGGATGGCTGCGGGCCATTTCTTGGGATTCCTTAGCGATGTGGGGAGCCGGCGGACCCGGCTGTCCCCGATATAGGTACGAAAGTTACCAGCGGTAGTGGCTGAACGCGCGGTTGGCCTCGGCCATGCGGTGCGTGTCCTCGCGCTTCTTGACGGCGTTGCCGCGGTTCTGGGCGGCATCCATCAGCTCGCCCGAAAGGCGTCCCGACATCGTCTTTTCCGAACGCGAGCGGGCGGCGGTGATCAGCCAGCGGATGGCCAGCGCCTGGGCGCGCTCGGGGCGGACCTCGACCGGGACCTGGTAGGTCGCTCCGCCAACCCGGCGGGAGCGGACCTCGATGCCCGGCTTCACATTGGCCAGAGCCTCGTGGAACACCGCGATCGGCTCGCGCTTGAGGCGGGTCTCGACGGTTTCGAGGGCGCCATAGACGATGTTCTCGGCGACCGACTTCTTGCCGTCGAGCATGACCGAATTCATGAACTTGGAGAGGACGAGGTCCCCGAACTTGGGATCGGGGAGGATTTCGCGCTTTTCTGGGCGGCGACGACGGGACATTGGCAGTGTTCCTTTCTCTTCAGCCGGTTCCGGAACCTGTCCGGGGCTTACTCTGCGGGATTATTTCGGGCGCTTGGCGCCATATTTGGAGCGGCTCTGACGGCGGTCCTTGACGCCCTGGGTGTCGAGCACGCCGCGAAGCACGTGATAGCGCACACCGGGCAAGTCGCGCACGCGGCCGCCGCGGATCAGCACGACGCTGTGCTCCTGGAGGTTGTGGCCCTCGCCGGGGATGTAGCTGATCACTTCGCGCTGGTTGGTCAGGCGGACCTTGGCCACCTTGCGCAGCGCCGAGTTCGGCTTCTTCGGGGTCGTCGTATAGACTCGGGTGCACACCCCGCGCTTCTGCGGGTTCTGCTCCATCGCAGGGACCTTCGACTTGGCCTTCTGCGGTTCGCGACCCTTGCGGATCAGCTGGTTAATCGTCGGCATGAAGCCTTCACCTTTCGTTGCGGGAAAGCACCCGCGGTTACTTTGCGCCAAAAGCGCGAACTCCGGGGGGCCTTGTGGTCCACCGGCCTTCGCGTCACGGAGCAATGTTCAGCTCTTGCCCGGTCGAAGCGGATCAGAATCGCAGCGTTCCGGACGGGCGGCCACTTACGGACGATTGGGCGCTAGGTCAACGGGTGGGGAGCGAAATGACCTCACCGCGCGCCATGACGAAATCGACCGACTTGAGCGCGCGGACGTCGGCCACCGGATCGGCGGCGACCGCGATGATGTCGGCGCTCTTGCCCGGTTCGATCGTCCCGACCTCGCTGGCCAGGCCGAGCAGGTCCGCGGCGTTGATAGTCGCCGCCTTGATCGTCTCGATCGGCGGCATCCCATATTTGACCATCAGCTCGAACTCGTCGGCGTTGCGGCCGTGCTTGGAAACCCCGGCGTCGGTGCCGAACGCGATCTTCACCCCTGCCGGATAGGCTTTCTGGAGCGACTGACCGGTGATCCCGATGCGCCAGTCGATCTGCTTGCGGACGTCGGGCGCATAGGCATTGGGATTGGCCGCGATGCGCTCGAGGTAGCCGTTCACGGTCGACAGCGTCGGGACATAATAGGCACCGCTCTGGCGAAACAGGCGGAGCACTTCCTCGTCCATGACCGTGCCATGCTCGATCGAGTCCGCGCCGGCGCGCAGCGCCAGCTTGATCCCGTCGGCGCCATGGGCGTGGACCGCGACCTTGCGCCCATAAGCGTGAGCCGTATCCACCAGCGCCTTGGCCTCGTCGGTGAACATGCGGGTCGCGAGGCCGGTCCCGCTATTGACCCCGCCGGTGGTCGCGAACTTGATGACGTCGGCGCCGCGGTCAATCTGGCGGCGGACGACCTTGCGGCAGGTCTCGACGCTGTCGCAGAGGTTCTCAGGCGCCGGGAGGTGCGCGACGAGATCGTCGTTGAGCCCGCCGCGCCCGTCCATGTGGCCGCCGGTGGTCGAGATACTCATCGCCGCATCGACGATCCGCGGCCCCTGCACCCAGCCGCGGCCGACCGCTTCGCGCAGCGCCAAAGTCGCGCCTTCGTCGCCGAGGTTGCGGACGGTGGTGAAGCCCGCGCGGAGCGTCTTCATCCCGTTCATCTGCGCCTCGAGCGCATTTATCTGCGGCTCCTCGCGCATGAACGCGATCAGCCCTGCCTCCCCGCCCCGATCGGATGACAAATGGACATGGCTGTCGATCAGGCCGGGGAGCACATATTTGTCCTTGAGGTCGACCAGGCGCGCGGTCGCCGGCGGCTCGGCGAAGCCGTCGCGAACCTCGACGATCCGGCCGTTGTCGACGACGATTGTGGAAGGGCCGCGGACCGCCTTGCCGGGCACAGCCATCAGCCGCCCGGCGTGAATCCACGTCGTTGCCGCGGCGATCGGCGAGGCGGAAAGCAACAAGGCCAGTGCTGCGAGCGTTCGAGTCATTATCGTCTCCTTGCCGACAACGCTTAGCGAGCCTGTTGCGCTTTTCCAGAGCGGTTCGAGCGGACCTCGCACTGAATGGCGATTGGGAGTAAGGGGAAGCGTCAAGGGGCGTGCTTCGAGGAGAAGCCAAATGGCCTGGAAGACTATCCTGCTCGCATCGATTTTGGTCACGGGCGCGCTGCCCGTGGCGGCGTCGCAATCCCACGAACACGACGATTCGACGACAGCGGGCGCCCCGGATGCGCCAGAGGGCGCTCTCTATTGCCTGAAGATGGAGCCGATCACCGGGACTCGAATCGGCAGCGTCTTGTGCTGGACCCGGCAGGAATGGGCCGAGAATGATATCGACCTGGACAAGGCCTGGGCCGAAGACGGAGTCGAGGTGATCGGCGGCTGACTATCCGCTGATCCGGTATCCCGCCAACTGGTCGTAAAAAGGCCGAATCCGCTCGGCGAGTTGGCGAGCGTCCCCGGGAAGCTCGACGGGATCGTCTTCGGGCTGACCGAAGCCCGTGCTCGCCTCAACCGATCCATACCAGTGCGGCGCCCACGGCCCGTCGGTGGGCCGGCGGCCGCGCTTCCACGACAGCATCGCCGGGTCCCAAGGGATTCCTAGCGCCTCGCACAAGGCGGACAGCACGCGCTGCGGGTCGCGGAGCACGTCATTCGCATCGATGACCGGAGGAGCACGGCCGAGCCGGTCGGCCTCGCGCTCGAAGAACTCCGCCTGCCGCTCGAGCCCGAAATCCTCGAACGCCGCAACCTCACGCTTGCGCAAGTAAGAGGCGATCATCCGCTCGGGCTCGCGGATCAGGAAGGCATGGTCGAAGCCGGAGAAATCGTTGTAGCCGACCGAGCCCGTCATATGGTGCCACATCTGCTTGCTGTACCAGATCGGGGAGCCGTCAGGCGCATCGCCACGAAGCGCGCTCATGACGCTCGTCCAATCGCAGTCCATCGCGGCGAGCACCTCGTCCCGCATCGGGTGGTCGGCGCCGGTCGATTTGAGGAAGCAGCCGTAGAAGGGCTCGTCGGACACGAAAGTGTCGGAGCGGCTCTCAAAGCTTCGCATCATCGCGGTCGAGAGGTTGCGCGGCCCCGACCACATTGCGATTCGGCGGGTCACCCCCCGGCCACCTCGCGTTCGACCAGTTCCGAATAGAGCCCTTGAAGCCGGCGGGTTAGCGGGCCGGGCACCGCCTCATACTTGCGCCCGTCGACCTCCCGCACCGGAGTCACGCCGGCGAAGGTCCCGGTGACGAAGGCCTCGTCGGCGCCATAGACATCGGTCAGCGAGAAATCCTTCTCGAACATCGGGATGACGGCCTCGCGGCACAGCTCGATCACCAGCCCGCGGGTGATGCCGCCGAGGCAATATTTGCCGCTGGAGGTCCACACCTCGCCCTTGCGGACGATGAAGAAGTGGGTCGAGTTGCAGGTCGCGACGAAGCCGTGCGGGTCGAGCATCAATCCCTCGTCCGCGCCGGCCTCGATCGCCTGGATGCAGGCGAGGATGCAGTTCAGTTTTGAGTGCGAGTTGATCTTCTGGTCCTGGACGGCCGGGTCGCCGCGGCGGACGTGCACGGTAAACAGCTTGAGCCCCTTTGACGCGGCATCCCTGGGCGGGACCTTATATTCGGGGACGATGGCGATGGTCGCGCCGGAGATGATCGTCCGCGGGTCCTGATAAGGCGTCGAGCGCACCCCGCGCGTGACCATGAGGCGGATGTGGACGCCCTCCTCCATGCCATTGGCCTCGAGCGTGTCATGGAGCCGTTTGGCGAGCTGCTTGCGGGTCAGGCCGATATCGAGCGCGAGCGCCCTGGCGCCTTCGAACAAGCGGTCGAGATGACGATCGAGGAAGGCGATCTTGCCCTTGTGGACGCGCAATCCTTCCCACACGCCGTCGCCGAGCATGAAGCCGGAGTCGAAGACCGAGACGAATGCCTCGGCCCGCGGCTTCAATTCACCATTGATGTTGATGAGGATGTCCGCGTTGCGCGGGTCCGAGGCGTCGTGGAGCGATTGGGCCATGGCGCGGGGATGCAGCGGCACCCGCCACTTTGGCAAGCGCGGCGGTTAGACCCCCCTTCGTCCGAATCCCCTCACTTGCGCCTGCTCGGGCGGACGATTGGCGAGATAGCGGGCGATTGCGGCATCGGGATCGAACGCCGGCTTCTCCTCGTTCGCCTTGTCGAGCCCGAGCTCGGACATCAGAGATTGAAGAACGCCCGGCTGCTCTCGTCTCGGCTGTTCCTCCTCGTCGCCGCCGCCAAGGCGGGCGACGGCTTCGTCCAAAACCGTGTCGTAGGGGTTGCGCACGAAATCGATCGCCAGGTTGAGGTCTTCGCCAGCCGCGCCGGTCTGATCGGTCAGAGCGCGGTAGAAAATGTAGGCGGATGCGACGACGCACAGGCCGATCAGCCACGGCGACCCGCCGGTGAACAGCTGGAACATGGCAAAGCCGAAGAAGCCGGCGCCAATCAGCCAATGTTTCCAACCGTGCATGCGCGCTTTTGTAAGCGCGATACGGTCAAGAAATGGTGAAAGTAGCGCGGACTATTCGGTGGTCTTCCCGTCCCATTCCTCGGCGTGGTGGCGGGCGTCGGCTTCTTCCTTGGTCGCCTGGACAATCCCGTCCTTATGTTCCGGCGGGCCATACAAGGTATAGAGCTTGAGCGGCCCGTCCCCGGTGTTGCGGACATTGTGCCGAGCGCCGGCGGGAACGACGATCCCGCTGCCGTCCGAAACCCGGTACGTGTTGTCGTCGATGTCGACCTCGCCCTCGCCTTCCTCGAAGCGGAAAAACTGGTCGCGATCTTCGTGCACCTCGCTGCCAATGTCGCAGCCCGCCGGAAGGCTCATCAGCACCAGCTGGATGTGCCCGCCGGTATAGAGCACCCGGCGAAAGTCCGAGTTGCCGGTCGTCAGCCGCTCGATGTCGTCGTGAAAGCCTTTCACTGCTGATCCTCCTTCGCCGGGTCGTGGCCCCAATTCATCAGGCTGTAGCGCCAGCGCGACGTATAGATGTTCTCCGGGCGTTGGGCCGAGTGGCGCGCCACATAACCGACAACCTTGCGCATGTGGGCGTAATCGTCCGCGACCAGCTCTTGGTTCCGCTGGCGCAGGATTTGAACGATCCTTCGGCCGCTCGAGTGACCGACGCTCTCCTCCGCCCGCCGGTCCTTGCCTTTCCAGCCGACCTTGCGGCTTTCGTCGGTGCGCAGCCACTCGTCGAGCTCGTCGGCGGTCATGTTGACGGCCCGCGCGAAATCGGCCGCGACCTTCGCGCGGTCGAGCGGCATCAGTCCCGCTTGACCGGCTTGCCGCCCTTGATCACCGCCTGGGGCGCCTCGAGCAGGCGGACGTTGGCGAGCGGATCTCCGGCAACCGCAACGAAGTCGCCGTAGCGTCCGACCTCGATCACCCCGACGTCGCTGCGTCCCAAGGCCTGGGAGGCGTTGAGGGTCGCGGCCTGGATCGCCTCCAGCGGGGTCATCCCATAAGTGACCATGGTCGCGAACTGCCGGCCGACCTGGTTGTGCGGCATTACGCCCGCGTCCGACCCGAACACCATCCGGACTCCTGCCCGATGCGCCTTGCGGAAATTGTCGCGCTGGATCTGCGCGATTTCGCGGTCCTTGCGGAGGTTGTCCTCGAGCACGCCGTTCTTCTTGCCTTCGGCCTGGGTATATTCGGTGTTGTAGATATCCATCGAAAACCACACCGGCTGCTTGCGCTGCACGGCGAGTCGGATGCCCTCGTCGTCGACCAGGCTGGCATGCTCGATGGTGTCGATCCCGGCGCGGATCGCGCGCTTGATGCCTTCGCCGCCGTGAGCGTGGGCGGCGGTGCGAATGCCCCATTGATGCGCCTCCTCGGCGATCGACCGAAGCTCCGCCTCGCTCAATTGCGGCTGGCCCGGTTCCGTGTTGCGCGAGAATACGCCGCCGGTGGCGCAGACCTTGATCACCTCGGCGCCGAACTTGCGCTGGCGGCGAACCTGGTATTTCAGTTCCTCCGGGCTGTCGCCGATCCCTTCCTCTTTCTTGTCCTTTTCAAGGCTGGGCGGAAGATAGGTGCTGTCGCAATGGCCGCCGGTCGCGCCGAGCGCGTGTCCCGCCGGTACAATTCGCGGTCCGACCGCATAGCCGTCGCGAATTGCCTGGGCGAGGCCGACGTCGTTGCGATTGCCCGAGCCGACGTTGCGGACGGTGGTGAATCCGGCGTCGAGCATCGCCTTGGCGTTTCCAACCGCGGTCATGGCCCAGAAGCTGTCGGTATATTCGAGCCCCCGGTAGCCGCCGATGTCGGCCGGGCTGTCGAGATGGACGTGCATGTCGATAAGCCCCGGCAGGAGCGTCATGCCGGGAAGCTCGACGGTCCTGGTGCCCGCGGGCACCGTCATCGCGGCAAGGTTGCCGATCATCTGGATTCGGCCGTCATCGCCGATCAGGATCGCCGGATTGTCTTGGTAGCGGCCGGTCCGGACATCGAGATAGCGGTCGGCGGTGACCAGGGTCGCGGCCTGGGCCGAAACCGCAAAGAGCGATGCCGCCCCCGCGAGAAGAAATTTCAAACGCATCGAATGCCCCTCTCAAATATGCAGTACCCGCCCATAGGCCGCCAGGACCGCCTCGTGCATCATTTCGCTCAAGGTCGGGTGCGGAAAGACGGTGTTGATGAAATCGGTCTCAATGAGTTCGGCTTGCTTGCCGATGGTGAAGCCCTGGATCAACTCGGTGACCTCGGCGCCGATCATGTGCGCGCCCAATAATTCGCCGGTCTTGGCGTCGAACACGGTTTTCACGAACCCCTCGGTCTCGCCCATTGCAATCGCCTTGCCGTTGCCGGGGAAAGGGAAGCGGCCGACCTTGACCGCATGGCCCGCCTCCTTGGCCTTGGCCTCGGTCAATCCAACCGACGCCACCTGCGGCCGGCAATAGGTGCAGCCGGGGATGTTGGCCGGGTCCATGCCATGCGGGTGGACGTCCTTGTTGCCCAGCGCCTGAGCGATCGCCTCGGCGGCGATGATTCCTTCATGGCTGGCCTTGTGGGCGAGCCAGGGCGGCGCGGTGACATCGCCGATCGCCCACACGCCCGGAATGTTGGTGCGGCACATGGGATCGGTGTCGATATGACCCTTGGTGGTCTTCACGCCGAGGCCTTCGAGCCCGATATTTTCGGTGTTGGGGGCGATCCCGACCGCGACGATGGCATGGCTGAAGCGGCGCTCGGCGGTTTTGCCGTCCTTGGGCTTGATCGCCGCGACAACGCCCTTGGCGTCGGCCTTGAGGCTTTCGACCCCCGCGGAGGTCAAGATTTCCATCCCCTGGGCGGTGACCGACTTGGTCAGCGCCCGGCTGACCTCGGCATCCTCGACCGGCACGATTCGGTCGAGCATCTCGACCACCGTCACCTTCGCCCCAAGGTCGTTGTAGAAACTGGCGAATTCGATCCCGATCGCACCCGATCCGATGACCAGCAACTCGCTCGGCATGTCCGTTGGCGCCATCGCATGCCGGTAGGTCCAGATGCGCTTGCCGTCGGCTTTGGCGAACGGCAGTTCGCGCGCCCGCGCGCCGGTGGCGATGATGATGTGCTTGGCGGTCAGTTGGGTCGACTTTCCATCGGCGGAAACGCTCAGCTTGCCCGGCGCGGTGAGCTTGCCCTCGCCCATGTGCACGTCGATCTTGTTGCGCTTCATCAGGCCGGTCACGCCGCGGTTCATCTGCGCGGCGACATCGCGGCTGCGCGCGACCACCTTGGCGAGGTCGAACCCGGCCTTCCCCGCCGACAGGCCGAAGCTCTCGGCATGCTTGATATGATGAAAGATTTCGGCCGAGCGGAGCAGCGCCTTGGTCGGGATGCAGCCCCAGTTGAGGCAGATTCCGCCGAGGACTTCGCGCTCGACGATCGCGGTCTTGAGGCCGAGCTGCGCCGCCCGGATCGCGGCGACATAGCCGCCGGGGCCCGAGCCGAGGACGATGAGGTCGTAGGTGTCAGCCATTGCCTTCGCTTCCTGAAATTTCTCGCGGCTTGCCGTCGGCGTCGAGCGCGACGAAGGTGAATTCGCCCTCCGCGACCACGGTTTCGCTTTCGCCGTCGCGCTCGCGGGCCACAGCCTCGGCCTTCAGGCGAAGCGAGGTGCGGCCCTGCTTCAGCAGCTCGACATAGACGCTGAGCTCGTCCCCCACCGCCATCGCGCCCGGAAACTTGAGCCCATCCGCCGCGACGAGAATGGCCTTTCCGCCGGTCCGCCGCGACGCGAACGAGCCGCACGCCAAACCAAGCTGCCCCATCAGCCAGCCGCCGAACACCCCGCCATAAGGATTGGTATCGGCGGGCATTGCGGTGACCCGGATGATCGGAATGCGATAATCCACAGTCATGGCGCATCACACCAAAGGATTTCGCGATCCAAAAGGTGCTGCTGGATTGGCATAGAGAACACTGCAAACAACCCGACAACAAAAGCCGGAATGCGCAAAATTTTGAAGAAACCCGCCAACAAAAGAAGGGGCATCGCGAGGAGAATGGAAAAGAACAGCGGGAATGTGAACCAAACAGTCCTGGGAGGTCCAACGAGGCAGAACAACGCGGCACCCTCGGCCGTCCATGAGCAGCTGCCAAGAAAACACACCAATACTAGTACGAGCCAAGTCTCGGGTCGCCGAAAAATGTGTTTTTTCGAACTTGCTGCATCTGAATTTTCAGAACTTGCTAAAATTCGTTTGCGCGAACCCGACATCACTCAGTTGTTGTGCCAGTTGAAGAACATCCGGAAGGCGATCGCCGAGCCGAGGAAGATGGGGATTGAGAAGAGCATTCCGGGCGAACCCTCGATCGGGCGGATCGTGCCCCATTTGACCCAGCTGTCCATCCAGATCCCGCCCTGGCCGCCGAGGAACTGGGGAAGCGTGAAGGCGAGGATCGCGCCGAGCAAAAGGGCGGTGAGCCAGCGCATCAGGCGAGCATCCCGAGCGGACGTTCGACCAGCCGCTTGAACGCCTGCATCAGCCGGGCGCCGTCGGCACCGTCGATGGCGCGATGGTCGAAGCTTCCAGTCGCCGACATCACGGTCGCGATCTGCAGGCTGTCGTTGACGACATAGGGCCGCTTTTCGCCCGCTCCGATGGCCATGATCATCCCCTGCGGCGGATTGATCACCGCCTCGAAATGCTTGATCCCGTACATGCCCATGTTGCTAAGGCTCGCGGTTCCGCCCTGATATTCGTGCGGCTGGAGCTTGCCCTCCTTGGCGCGGCCGGCGAGATCCTTCATCTCGGTCGAGATTTTACTCAAGCTCTTGCTGTCGGCGTCGGCGATGATCGGAGTGATGAGCCCGTTCGGGATGCTCACCGCGACCGAAATGTCGGCGCGCTTGAACATGATCAGCTCGCCGTCCCCGAACGCGACATTGCATTCGGGCACCTCGATCAGCGCGGCGGCGAGCGCCTTGATCAGCAGATCGTTGACGCTGAGCTTGACCCCGCGCGCCTCGAGGCCCGCGTTGAGCTCGCCCCTCAGCTTGAGCAAAGCGTCGAGCTGGATGTCCACCGTCAGATAAATGTGCGGGACCTGCTGCTTCGACTCGGTCAGGCGGCGCGCGATGGTCTTGCGCATGTTCGAAAGCTTGACCCGCTCGTGCGGGATTTCGCCGGGCTCGACCGGCGCGGCCTGGGCCTGAACTGAGGGCGCGCTCGGCCTCGCCGCCACTCCCCCGGCTTTGTCGCCAAGATCGGCGCGGACGATCCGGCCGCCGGGGCCGGAACCGGTGATCGTCGAAAGGTCAATGCCCTGGGCCTCGGCCAGCCGTCGCGCGAGCGGCGAGGCCTTGATCCGCTCCCCGCTCTGTTTCGTAGTAGCGGGCGCAGCCGGTGCGGGCGGAGTTTCGACCGGCGCCTTCTCCGGCGCCGCCTTGGTGACTTCGGGTTCCGGTTTCGGCGTTTCGACCGGCTTCTCGGCCGTCTTCGGCGCCGGCGGAGCCGCGGAGACCTCTTCGCCCTCGCCCGCCAGAATCGCGATCGGCGCTCCTACCTTCACGCCGTCGGTGCCCTCGGCGACCAGGATCTTGGCGATCGTGCCTTCATCGACCGCCTCGAACTCCATCGTCGCCTTGTCGGTCTCGATTTCGGCGAGAATGTCGCCGGACTTCACCTCGTCGCCCTCTTTCACCAGCCATTTGGCCAGAGTCCCCTCCTCCATCGTCGGAGATAAAGCGGGCATCTTGAGTTCGATCGACATGGGTGCGTTGGTCCCCGTTGGGCTGCCGAGGCTCAAAGCCCAATGCGGCGGTCCGGGTCAAGCGCGAGTTCGGCTTGGTCCCTCCCCGCTTGCACTCGCGGGCCCTTTGCCGCAGCACTTGGGCGATGGGGGACGAGAGCGCCAAACGCACCTATCTGGTGGTCGTCGACGACAGCGAGGAAGCGCGAGTCGCGCTGCGCTTTGCCGCGCGCCGCGCCGCCAAGACCGACGGCCGGCTCGAGGTCCTGGGGATCGTCGAGCCGCAGGATTTCGTCCAGTTCGGCGGAGTCCAGGCGGCGATCGAGGAGGAACGGCGCGCACGGATCGAGGGCGTGGTCAGCTCGGCGATCGGCGAAATCCTCGACGAGGCCGGAGTCGAGGCGAACATCGTGCTTCAGGCGGGCGAGCCGTCGAAGACCCTGCGCGACTATCTCGTCGGGCGCGACGATGTCTCGGCTTTGGTGCTCGGCGCCGCGCCGAGCGGCAACCCGGGCCCGCTAGTGGGCAGTTTCTGCGGCAATGATTTGGGGAAATTGCCGGTTCCGGTGATGCTGATCCCGGGCTCGCTCAGCGACGAGCGGCTCGAGCAGCTGAGCTAGAGTGTCCGCGACAGGATTTCGCCGAGCCTGACGCAGCCGGCGCGATCGTCTGCGTCGAACCGGGCATGGCTCGGGCTGTCGATGTCGAGCACCGCGACTAGCTTCCCGTCGCGCAGGATGGGAACCACGATCTCGCTGTTCGACGCGCTGTCGCAGGCGATGTGGCCGGGGAAGGTGTGGACGTCCTCGACCACTTGCACCTCGCGCGTTTGCGCCGCGACGCCGCACACGCCGGTCCCGAACGGGATCCGGATACAGGCCGGGCGGCCCTGGAACGGACCGAGCACCAGCTCGCCCCCGACATTGCGGTAGAATCCGACCCAATTGATGTCGGGCAGGCTTTCCCAGATCAGCGCTGCGGCATTGGCCATGTTCGCGGTTCCGTCGCGCTCGTCGCCGATCAGCGCCTCGAGCGCCGCCGCGAGGTCGCCGTAGAGCGTCGCCTTGTCCGCCGCCTCGATCTTGAAGTCGTACATCAGTCCAGCATCACCTTTCCGCGGCCCTGTTTGACTGCGCCGCGCTGCTTCTTCGTGTCGATTCGCCTGGCTTTGGCCGCCTTGCTCGGGCGGGTCGCCTTGCGTTTCTTGGGCGCGATATGGGCTCGCGCAATCAACTCCGCCAGCCTGGCCCGCGCATCGGCTCGGTTCGCTTCCTGGGTGCGGAAGCGCCGGGCGGTGACCAGCAGCTCGCCGTTCGCGGTCATCCGGCTCCCCGCAAGCACCTTCAGCCGGTGAAAGACCTCGGGCGACAGGCCGAGCTTGAAGACGTCGGCGCGCAGCTGACACGCGGTCGCGACCTTGTTGACGTTCTGGCCCCCAGGTCCGGTCGCCGCGAGAAAGGTCTCGCTCAGCGCCTCTTCGGGCAGCGCGACGTCTTCAACCCTCACTCGGCTCCTCGGCGAGAAAATCGAGAAACAGCCCGAAGGACTCGGGAACGGGCGCGACGACGTCGATTTCCGGCCTGTTCGGCCGTGGGACCTTCAGCTTCCAGGCGTGGAGCAGCATCGGCTGCTCGGGGTCGTTGGCCGATTCGGAATACACCGGATCGCCGACGATCGCGCAGCCGAGCCCGCGCACGGCATGGACCCGGAGCTGATGAGTTCGGCCCGTTTCGGGCTGGAATTCGACCAGGCTTCGGTCCTCGATCGTCCCGATCCGCCGCCAGCGAGTTCCGGGCGCTCTTTCCGGCCTCGTCATGGACCATTCTCCAACCGGTCGCGGCGGTCGAGACCTTGGCCAGCGGAAGATCGATCACGCCGCGGTCGGCTGGAACCACGCCCTCGACCACCGCGAGATAGGTCTTTTCGGCCTGCTGGGCCTCGAACGCCGCCTGGAGATACTTCCGAGCCCGAGCATTGCGCGCGAGCAGGAGGCAGCCGGTGGTGTCGGTATCGATCCGGTGCATCGCCACCGGCGCGCGGTGAAAGCCCATCTTCAGTTCGCCGATCCGGCCTTCGACCGACGGCCCGCCCGAGCGCGGCGTATCGACGCTGAGCCCGGCGGGCTTGTCGATGACGATGACGTCGCCGTCGATGAACAGGATCCGCTCGGACAAAAGCATGGCCGCATCTTAAACCGTTCGCGCGCGGGATAGTCGAGTGCGCCAGGCCGTCCTGTGGATGAAATTGTGACTCCTGTGCAACGAATCCAAGGAATCCAGCCAGTTAGGATTTATTAACCTTTTCCCTTCAGACCTCGAATGGTTAATATGAGCTTCAAGGCCATTAAGGGTCGTTTACGCTCTTGGGGCCCAAGCAACTGGGGAAAGTCGATGCGGATTCTGCTGATCGAGGACGATCCGACCACCGCCAAGAGCATCGAGCTGATGCTCGGGAGCGAGGGGTTCAACGTCTATACGACCGATCTCGGCGAGGAGGGCTTGGACCTGGCCAAGCTCTACGACTACGACATCATCCTACTCGACCTGAACCTGCCCGACATGAACGGCTATGACGTGCTGAAGAAAGTCCGCACGGCCAAGGTCGGCACCCCCGTTCTCATCCTGTCCGGGATCGGGGAAATGGACAGCAAGGTCCGCGCGCTGGGCTTCGGCGCCGACGATTATGTCACCAAGCCGTTCCACCGCGACGAGCTGGTCGCCCGCATTCACGCCATCGTCCGCCGCTCGAAGGGCCATTCGCAATCGGTCATCCGCACCGGCAAGCTCGCCGTGAACCTCGACGCCAAGACGGTCGAGGTCGACGGCAGCCGGGTCCATCTGACCGGCAAGGAATATGCGATGCTGGAGCTGCTTTCGCTCCGCAAGGGCACGACGCTGACCAAGGAGATGTTCCTAAACCATCTCTATGGCGGCATGGACGAGCCCGAGCTGAAGATCATCGACGTCTTCATCTGCAAGCTGCGCAAGAAATTGAGCCTCGCCTGCGGCGGCGACAATTATATCGAGACCGTGTGGGGCCGCGGCTATGTGCTGCGCGAGCCCGAGGGCGACAGCGCGACGGCCGAAGCCGCCGCCTAGAACAATCAGACGGGGTGGGGAACGAAGGCGGGGGTCCTAACGGGCCTCCGCCTTTTTGTTGGGATTAGGCCTTGCCGATCCCGGGATCGATGATCGGAAACTTCAATCGCTTGAGCAGCGCGAGGAAGCGCGGGTCCTTGCGCAACGGCTTGAGGAATGGGTCGCGCATCGTTTCATAGAGGCCCGGGTCCTTGGCCCTTTCAGCGGTCGCAAGCGCTGCAAACGCTCGCTCGACCTCGCCGCCGTGGGCGTAGACCTGCGCATATTGGTAGCTCGCGTAATCGCCATACAAGCCGCGAATGATCGAGATTTGCTTTTCGACCTCGGACCGCTCGCCGCGCCGCGCGGCCACCAGGCCGCGAATCTGGGGACCATGAAGATTGCCCGGCGCAATCGTGTTGGCCAGTTTCAAGCCCTCCGCGAAATTTCCTTTTTCTATCTGCGCCAGGCCCAAAACGAATAAGACCTGCACATTCTTGGGCTCGAGCTCGAGCGCGCGGCGATAGGCGACCATTGCGTCGTCGGTCCGGCCCGAGACGCGAAAGACCTCCCCGAGGCCGGTGTGGGCAAATGCACTCAAGGGGTCGAGCGAGATCAGCCTGCGCGCCGCAACCTCGGCTTCTTGGCGCGTGCCAATGTACGGCAGATAATTCACCGCGTTGACGAGTGCGCCTTCACCATTGGGAAGGCGCTTCAAGGCTTCCCGCGCATAACGCAACGCGGCTTGGAATTCGTTGCGCGAGCCGGCGATACTGCTGAGCGAGGCGTAACCGCCCGCATATTGCGGCGCGAGGGCAATTCCGCGCCGGATATCGCGCTCACCTTCGGCGATGAGCCGCGCGGCTTCATCGGGTCCGGACGCTGAGGTTGTAGCGTAAAACACCTCGGATTCGCCGAGAATGAGCCAGGCTCGGGCGAACTTGGGATCGCGGGCAATGGCCCTGCGCGCCAGCGTTATGGCATTGGTCAAAGTGTCCTTGGTCGTTCCTTCCCGTTCGAGGGCTTCGTCAAGCTGCTGAATATAGGTTTGGGCCACCGGATCCTTGGTGCCGCCAAGCTTGACCGCCGCCCTGATCACGCCGGTCGCCACGCTCAGCGATTCAGCGACCTGCTCGGCAATGTCTGACTGGATTCGGATCACGTCACCGGGGGCGCGGTCGTAGTTTCGGTTCCAGCTCTCGGTACCGTCCCTCGCATTGACCAATTGGGCGCTCACCCGCAGCGTAGCGGACGATTTCCTGACGCTTCCCGTGAGAATGTGCGCGACGTCCAGCTTGCGGGCGATGGACGTCGAATCTGCCTTGGCGACGGCTTCGGACGAATTGCGGCCGATAACCAGCAAGCCGGCGCGCGACAGAGCGCCGCGCAATTCCTCGGCGAGGCCAGCAGCGAAATAGTCGTCGCTGCCGCTTGAAAGATTGGCGAACGGCAAAACGGCGATGCGCTTGGCATTTGACGGCGCCGGCTTGAGCAGGAAGAATCCGCCGCCCCCCGCGAGCACTGCTACACTCGCGCCGCCCGCAATCGCATTCCGCCGCGACACCACCGGGCCCTTGGGGATGACAAGGTCGATATCCTTGCCCGCCAGACGGTTGCGGATCGTCTCCGCCAGCGCCTTGAACCGCACGTCGCCGCGATTCCCCTTCCATGTCGACAGGTCGAGCGCTTGAACCTCGCGAAAGCCGAGCGGCGGACGAACCTTATCGATCGTGATGGGCAGGTAGTGGCCAGCTTCCTGCGCCTGGCCCGCCTCGTCGCGAACGAAGCGGCCCTCCGGTCCGATGGTGCGCCTGCTCCACACCACGACCACGACCTTCGCGGCATCGAGGTGGCTTTCGATTTCGTCGCGCCAGTTGGCTCCGCCATCGATATGCTGGTCCCACCAGACGTTGAAGCCCTCAGCCTCGAGCGCCTCGACCAACGGGATCAGCCGCTTGCGGTCTTCCGCCTTGTACGAGACGAAAACGTCATTCGCCGCATCCGCCATGATCGCCCCCGGAACTAACCCAGCGCGCGGACTCTATGGTGAGTTTGCCGAATCACAAGGATTACGCCTTAGAGCTCCGGTCGTCGGGTCGAGGACGCTGCCTGGACCTGGCGGTCGCAGCGCGACGGCTAACGGCCGAGCAGGGTCTCCTTCCAGAACAGGATGTCGGTCCAGAACTGGTAGTCGATATTTTCCTTCTTGCCCCAGACGTGGCCCTCGTTCTGGGCGATCGACAGCCACACCGGGGTCCCGCGATCCTTGAGCGCCGATGCGACCTGCCGCGCCTCGGACGCGGGCACGCGCGGATCATTCTCTCCCGCCACGACGTAGAGCGGGACGACGATCTCGCGGATCCGCCGCATCGGCGCGATCTTTTTGAACTGTTCGAGCTGCTTCGGATCCCGCTCGTCGCCATATTCGGCCCGCCTGAGGTCGCGGCGATAGCTTTGGGTGTTGTTGAGGAAGGTCACGAAATCGGAAATCGGGACCACGCAATTCGCGCTCCGGAAATCCGTCGGGAACATGATCGCGGTCGCGTAGCACATGTAACCGCCATAGGAGCGGCCGGTCTGCGTGAAACGGCTCGACATCGAGGCCCGGATCGGCCTTCAATCGCGCCAGGAACGCGCCGATGTCCTTGACCGAATCCTCGCGCTTGAACGGCCCGTTGTCGAGACCGACGAAGCGCTTGCCGTAGCCGGTCGAGCCGCGGACGTTGGGGTAGAACATCGCCACCCCGAGCTCGTTCATCAGATAATTGTAGCGCCCGCGGAAGGTCGGCCGGTCCTGGCTCTCGGGCCCGCCGTGGATCCACATCAGCAAGGGGCGCTTGCCGGGGAATTTCGCGGCGTCGGGGCGGTAGAGGAAGCCCGACATTTTCTCGCCGTCGAAGCTGGTCACCTCGACCAGCTCGGGCTCGGCATTACGGTTCGGATCGAGCCCGCCGGTCTCGCTCGTCGTCCAGCGCGTGACCGCGAGCGTTCCGGGATCGACCGCGAAGGCATCGCCTGGAACCCGCGCCGACTGGAGGTCGAGCCCAAGCGCGCCCCAGGGAGCGAACTCGAGGTTGCCAGCGACTCCATTCGGGAGTTGCTCGACCCGCCGGACCGCCCCGCTGCCCACGTCGAGGAAATAGAGCCGGCTGACCCCGGCCTCGTTGCTGAGGAAGGCGATCGCGCGCCCGTCGTCGCTCATCGCGAACTCCTCGATGTCCCAGTTGAGCGCGGGGCTCCTCGGCGTGAACCTACCGGACTCGATGTCGAGCGTGCCGAGCCGCTGGAAGTCGCTGCCCTCATCGCTCAGCACCCATAGCTTTCCGTCAGCCGCCGACCTTGATCTGGTAATAAGCGATCTCGCGGCGGTGATCGCCGATCGGCCGCATCGCCCCGGTTTGAAGATCGAGCCGATACAGGTTGACCTTGGTGATCGACTGCGAATCCGCGACGATCGCCTCGCGACCGTCCGGCATGAAGTCGGCGATGCCCCAACCGCCACCCTTGACCTGCGCGACCAGCCGGTCGCTCCTGGGATCGCGGGGGTTGATGACGTAGAGGTCGCTGTCGGCCCCGTTTCGGCGGGTCGAGGAATAGCCGACCAACTGCCCGTCCTTGCTCCACGCCCCGAATTCGTTGCGGCTCTTGCCGTCAGTCAGCAGAGTCAGCCGCCCGTCC
This sequence comes from uncultured Alphaproteobacteria bacterium, assembly GCA_963722545.1. GTDB lineage: Bacteria > Pseudomonadota > Alphaproteobacteria > Sphingomonadales > Sphingomonadaceae > Sphingomicrobium. Next base: position 820,724 of record CAVRMK010000004.1, on the reverse strand, counting down.
TTGAGCGTGTAGAGCTGATAAAATTCGCTTCCGCCGCGATCCATCGACACCAGCAGCACATCGCCCTTGGGCGACCAGCTTCCGGCAACGGGCTCGGATTCGAAGCTGATCTGGGTCCGGGCGCCGCCCGCCCCAGCAACCCGATGAAGTTGGTTGGTATTGCCGAAGCGGGTCCGCAGCAGCATCGAGCGGTCGGCCGCGTTCCAGCCGGAGAAGGTGGCCGAGCGATATTCGAGATAGGGCCGGGTCGCCTCGGCGAGGCTCGCCGGGACCTGCGGGACATTCTCCATCTGCATCGCCGCCGGGCGCGGGACAACCGCCTCCTCGGCGGCTGCATTGGCGGATGGCGGGAGGGCGATGCAAAGAGCGGCACACATCGCCGCTCGACTCAATAAGCGTGTCATGGCGGGGTGGTTAGCGGCGGCGCTGGAGCGACGCCAGCGCGTTGGCGTCAGGCGGGATGCTCGGTTCGACGGACGCGCTTGGGCAGGCGCAGCGACAGGTCGGGCTCGGTCTCGACCTCCTCCATCCGCCGCCAGCCGTCGCGGCCGAGGCGCTCGAGCGGCTGGAACGCGGTCTTGTATTGCATCCGCTGCGACCCTTCGACCCAATAGCCGAGATAGACATAGGGCAGGCCGGCGCGCGCGGTGCGGATGATGTGATCGAGGATGATGTAGGTGCCGAGGCCTTTGCGGGCGTCGGGGCCGACGTCGAAGAAGCTGTAGATCATCGACAGGCCGTCGCTCTGCTGGTCGCTGAGGCAGGCACCGATCAGCCGGCCTGGCTGCCCGCCGGCGGGCGGCTCGCGATATTCGATGACATAGGTTTCGACCGAGGTCTGCTCGACCATGTCGGCGAAGTCGTGCTCGTCCATCTCGGCCATCCCGCCGCCGGGATGGCGCTGGGCGAGGTAGCGGCGGAGCAATTGATATTGCTCCTCGGTCGTCCACGGCTTGCAGATCGACACCTCGATGTCGCGGTGCTTGCGCAACAGCTTGCGCTGCGACGCATTGGGCTGGAACTCGGCTGCGAGCACCCGGACCGAGACGCAGGCCGAGCAATCGATGCAGCTCGGGCGATACGCCACCGACTGCGACCGCCGGAACCCGATCCGGCCGAGCGCCTCGTTGAGCTCGCTCGCATTGCGCCCGCTCAATTCCGTAAACACCTTCCGCTCGACCTTGCCCGGAAGATAGGGACAGGGGCTCGGATTGGTGACGAAGAACTTGGGGAAGCGGAATGGGGCGCTCACCCGGACTCACCTCGCTCGGTTGGTTGAAGCGCCGTTATGCTACTCGCGAGCGCGGATGAAAAGGCTCGGCCGTTCAGACGGGTATCGCTTTTCGACCAATGTCCTGAATTGAAACTCAGTCCAGGCTCGCCCGCTCGACGACGAATCCGGCCACCTCCAGCCGCGCCACGACATCGTCGATCGCCTTGGCGTCACGCGCCTCGCACTCGACCTCGATCATCGTATCCTTGGCCGGAAGCCGGCTGAAGATCCGGCTGTGGTTGATCTCGATGATGTTGACGCCGGCTTCGTGGAATTTGGCGGTAATCGCGGCGAGCGCCCCCGGCCGGTCCTCGGCGGCGATCTTGAGCCGCGCGATCCGGCCCTGGCGGACGAGGTCGCGCATCAGCACCGTCGCCAACAAATGGGTGTCGATATTGCCGCCGCACAGGACCGTCGCGACCTTCTGGCCCTTGTAGCGGCCCGGATCGTCGAGGATCGCGGCGAGCCCCGCCGCTCCGGCTCCCTCGACGACGGTCTTCTCGATCCCGACCAGCATCGCCACCGCCTGCTCGATCGCGCGTTCCGGAACGAGGACGAAATCGTCAGCCAGCTCTTTCAGGATCCGGCTGGTGAGCACGCCCGGCTGCTTGACCGCGATGCCCTCCGCCAGCGTGTCGCCGCCGAGCGGAAGCCGGCACCCCTCGACCGCGCATTTCATTGACGGATAGAGCTCGGCCTCGACTCCGATCAGCGTGGTGTCGGGCTTGAGAGCGCGGGCCGCAGTCGCAATTCCGGACATCAACCCGCCGCCGCCGATCGGGACGACGATGCAATCGAGGTCGGGCGCATCCTCGAGCATCTCGACGCCGACGGTTCCGGCCCCGGCGATCACTTGCGGGTCGTCGAACGCGTGGACGAACACGTAGCCGTTCTCGAGCTCGAGCTCGCGCGCCTTGTCGAACGCATCGTCAACCACGGTTCCATGAAGCACCACTTCGGCGCCGTGGCCGGCGGTCTGGGTCACCTTCACCGTCGGGGTCGACACCGGCATGACGATGACCGCCGGGATTCCGAGCCGTTTGGCATGGTAGGCGACGGCCTGCGCATGATTCCCCGCCGAAGCGGCGACAACACCGCGCGACCGCTCCTCGTCGGTCAGCTGCAGCAATTTATTGAGCGCGCCGCGCTCCTTGTAGGCGGCGGTGAACTGGAGGTTTTCGAACTTCAGCCACAGCTCGGCGCCGACGATGTCGGACAGGGTGCGGCTGATGAGCATCGGGGTGCGCACGACCTTGCCCTCGATCCGCGCGGCGGCGGCGCGGATGTCGTCGATCGTCGGAAGCTCTCCCATTGGGGCGAGCGACTAGCGCTTCCGTCGCCAACGAACAATGCTATCAACCGCGGCCATGCGCACCATCCTCCTCATCGCCGCCGCCTTGCTCGCCGGAACCGCCCAGGCGACGACCCTCATCACCAACGCCAACGGCATCCAGTCCGACGACAAGGGCGCGATCGTCCGCTTCGACGGCTTCCTGATCGGCGACGACGGCAAGGTCGCAGCGGTGCTGAAGAAGGGCGATCCGCGTCCCGCCGCAACCACGGTCGTCGATGTCGGGGGCCGCACCGTGCTTCCCGGGCTGATCGACGCGCACGGACACGTCGTCGGCCTTGGCCAGTCGCTGTTGTCGCTCGATCTCGTCGGAACGGCGTCGCTCGACGAGCTGAAGTCGCGACTCAAGGATTATGCAGCGGCCAATGCGGGAAGCGGCTGGCTGGTCGGTCGCGGGTGGAACCAGGAGCTTTGGCCGGGCAAGGCCTTTCCGACTTCGGCCGACCTCGATTCGGTCGTCGCCGACCGCCCGGTGGTCCTCTATCGGGTCGACGGCCACGCTCTGGTCGCCAACTCGAAGGCAATGGATCTGGCCGGCGTGACCGCCGCGACCCCCGTTCCGGCCGGCGGCCGCATCGAGAAGGGCTTGTTTGTCGATGCCGCCGAGGATCTGATCGACTCAAAAATCCCCGAGCCGAGCGAAGCCGACCTCGACGCGGCACTGGCGGCCGCGCAGCAGGCCATGCTCAAGGTCGGGCTGGTCGGCGCGCACGACATGGGCACCAGCATCGACGATTGGAACGCGATGCGGCGCGCCGGTGAGAAAGGCGCGCTCAAAGTCCGCATCACGGGCTATGCCGCGGGCCTTCCCGCATGGCGGATCATCAACGAGGGCGCCCCAACCGGCTGGGAGTATAAGGACCGGCTCGCGCTACTTGGGACCAAGCTCTACGCCGACGGGGCACTCGGCTCGCGCGGGGCGTTCTTGAAGCAACCCTATGCCGACATGCCGGACACGCGGGGCCTCAGCCTGATCAGCGTTGCCGATCTCACCAAGGCCGCCGACGAAGTGTCGAACGGGCGCGGCCAGCTCGCGATCCACGCGATCGGCGATGCCGGGATCGATCAGGTCATCGGCGTCCTCGAATCCATTTCCGCCAAATATGGCCGCTTTCACCGCGGCCGGATCGAGCATTTGCAGGCCGCGGACCCCAAGGACATCCAGCGCCTCAAGCCCGCCGGGATCGTCGCCTCGATGCAACCGACCCACCAGACCAGCGACCGGACCATGGCCGAGGCGCGTCTCGGGCCGAACCGGCTCGACGGCGCTTATGCCTGGGCGAGCGTGCACAAGCTCGGCATCCCCTTGGCCTTCGGGTCGGACTTTCCGGTCGAAAGCCCCGACCCCTTCCCCGGCCTGATGGCCGCGGTCAGCCGCCAGGACCTCAAGGGCGAGCCGCCCGGCGGGTGGCGAGCGCACGAGAAGCTGACCTTGGGCCAGGCGCTCCACGCCTTCACCCGCGGGGCCGCTCATGCCGGCTTCGCCGAGAAGGTTATGGGCGCGATCGAGCCGGGCTATTGGGCCGACTTCATCGTCGTCGACCGCGATCCCACCGCCGTCACGCCGCAATCGCTCGGCCGGACAATGGTGCTCGAAACCTGGGTCGGCGGGGAGAGGGTGTTCAGCGGCTCGCCCGCGCCCGCTCGATAAGCATCGAGGGCGTCAGGATCTGCGGAAGCTCTTCGGGCTCAGCATCGCCTGGCGCGTACCACAAATAGAGCGGCACCCCGGCCCGCCCGCGGCTCTCGAGGAAGCGGCCGATCGCCGGGTCGCCATTGGTCCAGTCGCCGACGAGCATCTCGACCCCGGCCTCGCGAAACGCCCGGCGGGTGTCGTCTCGCTCGATCGCCGTCGCCTCGTTCGCCTTGCAGGTCAGGCACCAGTCCGCCGTGAAATAGACGAACACCGGCTTTCCCGCCGCCTGGGCCGCGCGCACGGCGTCATGGCTCCAGCGATCGGCCCCCTCCGGCGCTCGGGCCACGGCGCTATCGGCCGACGGGAGCAAGATCAGCCCGACAGCCCCGGCCGCCAGTGCTCCGGCCAGCGCCACGGGCCAGGCTTTGCCCGACTTGCGCTGGCGCCAGCCGACGGCAACGAGAATGAGAGCGAGAACAGCGGCGGCCGCGATCCCTGCAAGCAGGCCAGCCGTCCCGGTCTGGCGATCGAGCAACCACAAGGCTGCGACGACCGTCGCCCCCATCGGGATTGCGAGGAATCGCTGGAAGCGGGCCATCCACGGGCCCGGTTTGGGCAGCCTTCGCCGAAGCGCCGGGACGAATGCGACCGCGACGAACGGCAAGGCAAGTCCGAGCCCCAGCGCAGCGAACACGCCGAGGGACCCGTACCAGGGTAGCAGCAAGGCGGTTCCGAGCGCCGCGCCCATGAACGGGCCCGAGCAGGGAGTCGCGACGAAGGCGGCCAGCGCGCCCGTTGCGACGCTTCCGGCCGGGGTCGCCTCGCCGCCAATTGCCGGAAGCTCGAAGAACCTCAGAAGGTTCAGCGTGATCGCGGTTGCGAGCAGCATCAGCAGGAGGATGGTGCGCGGATCCTGGAGCTGGAACGCCCAGCCCGCCTCGACGCCCGCGGCGCGGATCGCGAGCAGAACGAGCCCGAGCGCGCCAGTCCCGGCGACGGCGCCGGCGGCATAGCCCAAGGCGTCGCGCCGCGCCGTGCGTTCCTCGCCGCCCGCTTTTGCCAGTTGCACCGCCTTCATCGCCAGGATCGGGAAGACGCAGGGCATCAGGTTCAAAAGGAGTCCGCCGGCAAGCGCCCCGAGAAGCGCCCAAATCAGCGCGCCTCTTTCCGGCTCGCCCAGCGGAGTTCCGCTGCTTCCCACGGGGCGGCGAAGCGCCTTGAATTCCAGTCCACGCCCGTCGCCGAGCGCGAGCACGCCGCGGAGGACCTGCGGATCGCCCTCGCCGATGCCGACATGCGCGACGAGCCGGTCGCCGTCGCGGAAGAACTTCTGCGGAGTGGAATAATCGACCACTCCATCGTCCATCGGAAAGACGTACGGATCGCGGACGGCCACCGTGCGCGGCAACGGGATGGCGATGCGATAGACCCGGCCCGTGGACTGGAACGCGGCGGCGGTCGAAAGCGGCTGCGGAAGCGCCTGCCGCCAGGCGTTGAAGCGCGCGTCGGCGGGCATCATCCCGCCGGCCGGGACCTCGAGCTCTGCGCGGCCCTTCTCGGGCACGCAAATCTTGTCGGTGCAGGCGAGCCACCGCATGTCCGCCACGATTCGGTGAGTCCCGGTCGCGCCCGCGGGAGCGCGAATGGTGGTCAGGACCGCATAGTCGCTTTCATAGACATAATTGACGATCCCCGCGACAAGCAGGCGGTGCGGCACGGGGTAGCGCAGCGGTCCCGCCGACCAGCCCTCCGGCAGCTTCCACTCGACGCTCATCGGAAGGCCCGCGTCGCCGGGGTTAAGCCAATAGCCGTGCCAGCCGGGCTTCACCCGCATCAGGATGGCGAGCTCGGCGGTCCCGCCGGGAACGGCGCGCGCGTTGATCACCAGCTCGGGAGTGATCGCATTGCCGCGCTCGGGCGCGATCGGCTGGTTGAGACGGTCAAACTGCGCCGCGGCCGGAACGGCGGCGAGCAGGAGCAGGAGGAAGGCGAGCAGGCGCATGACGCGCGCGCTAAAGGCGACGTCCCAATGTGTCGAGGGGCGCCGGGACCCGCAATTGCTGCTGCGCCGGCGAAATGATATGAGTCCCCACCCCAAGCGAAAGGGGGATTCCGATGCAGACGAATCCCGTCGTGCGCGCCGCGCTCTTGGTCTCCGTTGCAGCGATGTCGATCGCCGCGGAGGGGGGCGGTGGCGGTTCAGCCCCAAAAGCCCCCAGCCTTTCTGCGCCCGATTATGATCCGGCCGCGGAATACCAACTCGGCATGGAGGCGCTCAAGGCCGAGCGTTATGCCGATGCCAAGAAGTCCTTCCTGAAGGTCTATCCCGACGCCTCGCGCGACGCGAGCATGAACGTCGTGCTCGGGATTACCCTCATGCGCCTCGATGATTTCAAGGGCGCGCGCAAATATCTCGAAAAAGCGGTCAAATATGACAAGAAGCTCGTCATCGCTCATGAACAGCTCGGGATAACCTACGCCAAGCTCGGTGAGCGGGCCAAGGCGGAGGCGGAGGTGGAGACGCTCAAACAGCTCCAGTCCGCGTGCGGGACCAGCTGCCCTGACGCCGACCTTCTGAGCCGCGCAATCAGCGCGCTGACCGAAGCGCTGGGCCAGCCGCAGGCCGCGATCGCTGTGCCGGGCGAATTGCTGTTCGCCAGCACCGAGAGCGGCGATACCTTTTACCTCGACGCGGTCAGCCTGATCCACGAGCGGCGCTACGTCGAAGCGCTCGAACTCTTTGGCCAGGGCCAAGGCCGTGTTCGGGGCACATCCTGACATCCTGACCTACATCGGCTTTGCCAACCGCAAGCTGGGCCGTTTCACCGTGGCGGAGGATCATTACCGTCAGGCGCTTGCCGTCGCGCCAAACCACAAGGGCGCGACCGAATATTACGGCGAGCTTATGGTCGAGCGAGGCGATTTGAAGGGTGCTCGCGCGATGCTCGCGCGGCTCGAGAGGATTTGCACCTTCGGTTGCGCCGAGGCGGACGAGTTGCGTCAATGGATTCGGGAAAAGCGCGAATCCGCTACCTGATCGCCGCGGCCCTGCTGGTTGCCGCCGGACCGCCCTCAGCGGACGCGATCCGGGAAATGCGTTGGCTCGCGAAAGGCACCCCGGTTGGGCAGCTCGACCAAATGCCCATGGAGTGCCTGGCATGGCCGCGGGATCGCGCTGCTCGCCGGTCCGCAAAGGTCGGGCGAATTGTCTTCCGGTCGCCGCTGCTCCTTGGGGGTCAGGCGTCCCGAGCCGGGCTGAGCTGCGCGAGCTGCCACCGCAATGGCCGCGGCAATTCGAACTTTCATTTTCCGGGCATTTCCGGCGAGCCGGGAACCGCCGATGTCACCGCGTCGCTCCTCAGCAGCCACCGCGGCGACGGCACATTCAACCCGAAGCCGATTCCGGACCTGGCCGCCGACCCGGGCACCAGGATGGTCTCGCGCGATCCCGCCACGCCCGATCTGCGGCGCTTCATCCACGGCCTGATCACCGAGGAGTTCGACGGACCGGAACCGCCGGCTGCCGTGCTCGACGGTCTGACGGCCTATGTCCGCTCGATCGATGCGACTGACTGCGAGCCGGGCGGCACTGAGCGGGTCGGCGCCGCGGCGATCCTGGCCGAGATCGAAACAGCGCTTCGCCTCGCCAGGTCCGAGCGGGATCCAGCAACGGCTGGAGCGCTGATCGCGGCGGCGCGGACGGACTTGGGGCGGATCGACGAGCGATTCCGCCTGCCCGGCCTCGAGCGCGAGCGCGCGCTGCTCGCGGCAGCGGATTCGGAATTGCGCGCCCTGCGGGATTCGCCAGGCGCCGGTGGCTCGGCGCGGATGTGGCGCGAATGGAGCAGCCGCTGGCCTGAACGCAAACGACGGATCACCGCAGCCGCACCGCGTTCGCTATTCTCCGAAGCGCTGTTGCGAAAGATGGTGGGCGAGCAAACGGCTAGTCAAGATTAGGCCGCAACCATTTCTCCGCTTGCTCGATGCTGACCCCCCGGCGGGCGGCATAATCCTCGGCCTGGTCGCGGCCGACCTTGGCGACCCCGAAATATTGGCTGTCGCGATGGCCGAAATAGAAGCCCGACACCGCGCTGGTCGGCCACATCGCGAAATTCTCGGTCAGGCTGACTTCGCCGGGCGACCCGCCGAGCATGTCGAACAGCAATGCCTTGAGGCTATGGTCGGGCGATGCCGGATAGCCCGGCGCCGGACGGATTCCAGCGAACTTCTCGCGGATTAGGTCGGCGTTGGAGAGATGCTCGTCGGCATAGCCCCACAGCCGCTGGCGAACCTCGGCGTGAAGGACTTCGGCGAAGCTCTCGGCGAGGCGGTCGGCGAGCGCCTTCAAGAGGATGTCCGAATAATCGTCATTTTCCGCCTTGAAGCGTTCCAGGTGCGGCTCGATCCCATGGATCCCGACCGCGAACCCGCCGATCCAGTCCTCGCCTTCGGGGTCGATGAAGTCGGCAAGGCAGAGGTTGGCGCGGCCTTCGCGCTTGCGCACCTGCTGGCGGAGGAAGGGCAGCCGCGTCCAGTCGTTGCCGGCCATCGCCAGCACGTCGTCGCCTTCGCGGCGGCACCGCCACAGGCCGACGGTTCCCTTGGGCGTCAGCCAGCGCTCGGCCATGATCCGGTCGAGCATTTCGTTGGCGTCCTCGAACAGGCTCCGCGCGCTTGGCCCGACGACCGGGTCGTCGAGGATTTGCGGATAATTGCCGGCAAGCTCCCAGGCGCGGAAGAAAGGCGTCCAGTCAATCGACGCCTTGAGGTCGCGCAGCGGCCAGTCGCCGAAATGATGAAGGCCCGGAAAGGCGGGTGGCGGCGCCTTTCCCTCAGGATCGAATGGGAAACCGTTGGCGCGCGCTTCCTCGAGCGACGCCAAATCCTTCGGCCCGGTCCGCTCGCGCGCCGCTCGAAGCGCGTCATAATCTGCGACCGTCGACGCGATCAGAGGCTCGCGCAGGGTCTCGCTCATCAGGCTGGATGCGACCCCCACCGCGCGGCTGGCGTCGAGCACATGGACCACCGGCCCGTCGTAGGCCGGGTCGATCCGAAGCGCGGTGTGCGCCTTGCTCGTCGTCGCCCCGCCGATGAGCAGCGGAAGCCGCATCTCGGCCCGCTCCATCTCCCCCGCCACGGTGACCATTTCGTCGAGCGAGGGAGTGATGAGGCCCGAAAGCCCGATCATGTCGGCGTCATTGTCGTTGGCCGCGGCGAGGATGTCCTGCCATGGCACCATGACACCGAGGTCGATGACTTCGAAGCCGTTACACTGGAGGACGACGCCGACGATGTTCTTGCCAATGTCGTGGACGTCGCCCTTGACCGTTGCCATGACGATCCGGCCCTTGCCGCGATTGTCCGCGCCTTCGGGCTTTTCGGCCTCGATGTGCGGGATGAGGTGCGCGACCGCGCGCTTCATGACGCGGGCGGATTTCACCACCTGGGGAAGGAACATCTGGCCCGACCCGAACAGGTCGCCGACATGGTTCATGCCGTCCATCAACGGACCTTCGATGACATGGATCGGCCGCTCGGCGAGTAGCCGGGCCTCCTCCGTATCCTCGACGATAAAGGCGTCAATGCCCTTGACCAAAGCGTAGGAAAGCCGCTCCCCGACCGGGAGCGAACGCCATTCGGCGGCCGCCTTGTCCGCGGCTTCATCAGTGCCTCGAAAACGCTCGGCGAGCGCCACGAGCCGCTCCGTCGCGTCTTCCCGCCGGTCGAGGATCACGTCCTCGCACGCATCGCGAAGTTCGGGGTCGATCGCTTCGTAGACGTCGAGCTGGCCGGCATTGACGATGCCCATGTCCATGCCCGCAGGGATGGCGTGGTAGAGGAAGATGCTGTGCATCGCGCGGCGCACAGGCTCGTTGCCGCGGAACGAAAAGCTGAGGTTGGAGAGGCCGCCGGAGATATGGACTCCGGGGCAGGCCGAGCGGATCTCGCCCGCCGCTTCGATGAAGTCGAGCGCGTAGCGGCGGTGCTCGTCGATCCCGGTCGCCACCGCGAAGATATTGGGGTCGAAGATGATGTCGGTCGGGTCGGTCCCGGCTTCGACGAGCAGCGCATAGGCGCGCTTGCAGATTTCGACCTTGCGCGTCTTGGTGTCCGCCTGCCCGACCTCGTCGAAGGCCATCACCACCACTGCGGCGCCATAGGCGCGGCACTTGGCGGCGAGCTCGAGGAACGGCGCCTCGCCTTCCTTGAGGCTGATCGAATTGACCACCGGCTTGCCCGACACGCATTTCAAGCCCGCCTCGATCACCGTCCATTTCGAGCTGTCGATCATCACCGGTATCCGGGCGATGTCGGGCTCGGCCGCGATCCGCTTGAGGAAAATGGTCATCGCCTGCTCGCTGTCGAGCAAGGCTTCGTCCATGTTCACGTCGAGGATCTGCGCCCCATTTTCGACCTGGGCGCGGGCGACCTCGACCGCGGAGTCATAATCGCCGGCGAGGATCAGCTTCTTGAACCTGGCCGACCCCGTGACGTTGCAGCGCTCCCCGACATTGACGAAGCGCGCGCCCGCGCCCGGCCGCTGGTTCACGCGGCAATGACCATCGGCTCGAGCCCGGCGAGCAGGGTCGAGCGCTGGATGACCGGGACGGCGCGCGGCGTGCAATCGCGCGCCGCCCCGGCAATTGCGGCGATGTGCAGCGGGGTCGTCCCGCAGCAGCCGCCGACGATGTTCACGAGCCCCTGGGCGAGCCATTCGCGGACCTGGCCCGCGGTCTGTTCGGCCGATTCGTCGTAATCGCCTAGGTCGTTGGGCAGGCCGGCGTTGGGGTAGGCCATGACCAGCGTGTCCGCGCTCCGCGACAGAGCGGCGAGGTGTGGCCGGAGCTGCGCGGCTCCGAACGAGCAATTGAGGCCGACGGTGAGCGGCCGCGCATGGCGAACGCTGGCCCAAAAGGCTTCGACGGTGTGGCCCGAGAGGTTGCGCCCCGACAGGTCGGTCAGGGTCATCGACAGCATCAATGGCAGGGGGCGCTCGAGCGCCGCCTCCGCCTCCAACGTCGCGACGATCGCAGCCTTGGCGTTCAATGTGTCGAACACCGTCTCGACCAGGATGAAATCGACCCCGCCCTCGACCAAGGCGTCGATTTGCTGGCGATAGACCGACTTGACCTCGTCGAAGCCGACCTCGCGGAACGCCGGGTCGTCGACGTCGGGGGACAGGCTCAAGGTCTTGTTGGTGGGGCCGATCGCGCCCGCGACCCACATCGGCCGGGCCTGGCTATCGGCCACCGTTCGGGTGATTTCGGCGGCGGAGCGGTTGACCCGCTCGACCAGCCCTTCGGCGCCATAATCCGCCTGGCTGATGGCATTGGCGTTGAAGGTGTTGGTGGCGAGGATGTCCGCGCCCGCAGCGGCAAAGCTTTCGCAAATCTCGCGGACGATACCCGGCTGGGTGAGGTTGAGCAGGTCGTTGTTGCCGCGCTGATCCTTGAACAGGTCGACGCCTTCGCAATAATCCGCGCTCGCCAGCTTTCGCGCCTGGACCATCGTGCCATAGGCGCCGTCCTTGACCAGCACGCGCTTGGCCGCCTCGGCGCGGAAGGTTTCGGCCGCGCTCACGGTTTCACCGCCCGAACGCCGAGCAGATGGCAAATCGCGTAGCTGAGCTCGGCCCGGTTCAGGGTGTAGAAGTGGAAGTGGCGGACCCCGCCCGCATAAAGCTGTCCGGCGAGCTCGGCGGCAACCGTCGCGGCGATCAGTTGGCGGGCCGAGGGAAGGTCGTCGAGCCCTTCGAAGAGTTGGTCGAGCCAATCGGGGATTCCGGCTCCGCAGCTCTGGGCGAACCGTCGCGTCGTTGCGACGTTCGACACGGGGAGGATCCCGGGCACGATCTCGACCTCGATGCCGGCGGCGACGGCTTCGTCCTGGAAGCGGAAGAAGCAGTCGGCGGAGAAGAAGAATTGGGTGATCGCGCGGTCGGCACCCGAGTCCACCTTGCGCCTCAGATTCTCGAGGTCGAACGCCCGTGAAGAGGAATCGGGATGGACTTCGGGATATGCGGCGACTGAAATGTCGAACGGGGCGACGTGTTTCAGGCCGGCGACGAGCTCGGTCGCATCGCGGTAGCCGTCGGGATGCGGCTGATATTTCGCGCCGGGCTCGGACGGGTCGCCGCGCAGCGCCACGATGTGACGGACCCCAAGGTCCCAATATTCCCGCGCGATGTCGTCGACCTCGCCCCGGCTCGCTCCGACACAGGTCAAATGCGCCGCTGGCGTCAGCGGTGTTTCCTTGAGGATTCGCTCGACCGTCGCGTGGGTGCGCTCGCGGGTCGATCCGCCGGCGCCATAAGTGACGGAGACGAAGCGGGGGCCAAGCGGCGCCAACGTCTGGATCGACGACCACAGGGTCTCGCCCATCTTCTCGGTCTTGGGCGGGAAGAATTCGAAGCTCACGGCGATGTCGCCGCGCGCCTCGGCGAACAAAGGCAGATGGTGGTCGAGCCGGTCGAGCGCGTTCATGCCGCGGCCCGGGCGCGTTCGGCGGGCTTTACGCCGCGCCACAGGCTGACGGTGAGCTCGCCGCCTTCGAGATGCTCGACATGGTCGGTCTCGAGCCCCGCCGCGGCGAACCATTCGGCCATCGCCCGGTCCTCGAACCCGAGGCGGATATGGGCGTCGCGCTCGCGCAGCTCCTCGCATTCGTGAGCGGCGAAATCGACGATTAGAAGCGTCCCGCTGGCTTTCAGCACCCGCGCCGCCTCGGCGATCGCTCCGGCCGGCGAATGGGCATAATGGAGGACCTGGTGGATGATTACCGTGTCGGCGGCCTCGTCCGCCAGCGGGAGGGCGTACATGTCGCCTTGACGCAGGCGCGAGTCGATCCCCGCGGCCTCCAGCTTGACCCGGGCAAGGCGCAGCATCTCCGAGCTCCGGTCGATCCCGATCGCTTCGCTCGAGCGCGGGCCGAACAATTCGATCATCCTCCCGGTACCGGTGCCGATGTCGACCAGCCGCCCGAGCGAGCTTTTGCCTAGCGTCCGGTCGATCGCGCGCTCGACCTCGCTTTCGGCGACGTGCAGCGAGCGGATCTGGTCCCAAATCTCGGCATGGGAGGCGAAATAGCGGTTGGCGGCCGCCGCGCGTTCGGCGCGGACGGTCTCGGTCCGGGCGCGGTCGGACTCGAACAGGGCCCGGGCCTGGCGGTCGGCCCAGCGATCGATGAGCGCGAACAGCGCCTCGGTGGCCTCACGGCGCGACAGCGTCAGGAATACCCAGCTGCCCTCCTTGCGCCGTTCGAGAACGCCGGCGTCGGCGAGGATCTTGAGGTGGCGCGACACCCGCGGCTGGCTCTGCCCCAGGACCTGGGCGAGCTCGCCCACCGACAGCTCCATCTCGCGCAGCAGCACCAGGATTCTGAGCCGGGTCGAATCGGCCAGCGCCTGGAAGCGGTCGGAGAGGATGAGGTGATCGCTCATCGTTTAAGGATATAAAGAAGTCTTTATATGTCAATTCACCGCATTGTTTCGATTATTCTCTTGCTAGCAGGTAGGGATTGACCATATGCGCGCCGGCTGGCCCGAGCAATTCGCGTGCGGAGGCCCTTAAAAGACCCCCAAGGTCGCTGATGGAGTACAGAGATCATGAAGAAGATTGCTCTCGCTGCAGTCCTCGCGCTCGGTGTGACCGCGTGCCAGGACAACGCCGCCGACAATAGCGCAAGCGCCACCAACACCGTCGAGGCGGAAGCGGCCGCCGACACCAACGCGGCTGCCGCTGCGGCCGACGAGGCGCTCAACGCCGCCGGCAATGCCGTCGAGGACGCCGGCAACGCGGTCGACAATGCCGCCGACGCCGTCGAGAACGAGGCCAACTAAGCCACGTCTTTTCGGCTTCGAGAAAAAGAAGGGCCGTCCCTCGGGGCGGCCCTTTTTTTTGCACCGCGCAAAGTGATACTTTGCTCGAGATGAAGACGTCTGTGCTGATCCTGGCCTTGATGACCGCCGCTTGCGACCGCGACCGCCCACCGGCGCCGACCGCCGAGCAGGCGAACCAGCTGGATGAAGCCGAGGCGATGCTCAACGAGCTTGGCCAAAACGAAGAAGGGGCGGCGCCCGCAAGCACCGCCCCTTCATATTCGAACTAGGCGTTCAAGCTTCTGAGACTTCTTAAAAGTCCATTCCGCCCATTCCGCCCATTCCGCCCATCGCCGGCGCCGGCTTGTCGTCCGGAAGCTCGGCGATCGTCGCCTCGGTGGTGATGAGCAAGCCGGCGACCGAAGCCGCGTCCTGGAGCGCCGTGCGAACGACCTTGGTCGGGTCGATCACGCCGGCCTTGACCAGGTTTTCGTAGACCTCGGTCTGGGCGTTGAAGCCGAGCGTGGCGTCCTTGCCGTCGATCAGCTTGCCCGCGACCACCGCGCCGTCATGGCCGGCATTCTCGGCGATCTGGCGGAGCGGCGACTGCAGAGCCTTGCGGATGATGTCGATTCCACGGGTCTGGTCGTCGTTCTCGCCCTTGAGGCCTTCGAGCGCCTTGGTGGCGTAGAGCAGCGCGGTTCCGCCGCCCGGGACGATCCCTTCCTCGACTGCGGCGCGCGTCGCGTGGAGCGCGTCGTCGACGCGGTCCTTGCGCTCCTTAACCTCGACCTCGGTGGCACCGCCGACCTTGATCACGGCAACGCCGCCGGCGAGCTTGGCGAGACGCTCCTGGAGCTTCTCGCGGTCATAGTCGCTGGTAGTGTTGTCGATCTGCTGGCGAATCGCCGCGACCCGGCCCTCGATGGTGTCCTTGGTCCCGGCGCCATCGACGATCGTGGTATTGTCCTTGTCGATGGTGACGCGCTTGGCCTGGCCGAGCATGTTCAGAGTGACGGTCTCAAGCTTGATCCCGAGATCCTCGCTGATCATCTCGCCGCCGGTGAGGATGGCGATGTCCTCGAGCATCGCCTTGCGGCGATCGCCGAAGCCCGGAGCCTTGACCGCCGCGACCTTGAGGCCGCCGCGAAGCTTGTTGACGACGAGAGTCGCGAGCGCCTCGCCCTCGATGTCCTCGGCGATGATCAGCAGCGGTCGGCCCGACTGTACGACCGCTTCCAGGATCGGAAGCATCGCCTGGAGGTTCGACAGCTTCTTCTCGTGGATGAGGATGTAGGGTTCGCTCAGCTCGACCTGCATCTTCTCCGGGTTGGTGATGAAGTAGGGCGAGAGGTAGCCGCGGTCGAACTGCATTCCCTCGACGACGTCGAGCTCGAACTCGAGGCCCTTGGCCTCCTCGACGGTGATGACGCCTTCCTTGCCGACCTTTTCCATCGCCTCGGCGATCTTCTCGCCGACTTCTTTGTCGCCGTTGGCGGCGATGCTGCCGACCTGGGCGATTTCGCTCGTTCCGGCGACGTTCTTCGAACGGCTCTGAAGATCGGCGACGACCTTGGTCACGGCGATGTCGATGCCGCGCTTCAAGTCCATCGGGTTCATGCCCGCGGCAACCGACTTCATGCCCTCGCGGACGATCGACTGAGCGAGCACGGTGGCGGTGGTGGTTCCGTCACCGGCGATGTCGTTGGTCTTGCTGGCGACCTCGCGCACCATCTGCGCGCCCATGTTCTCGAACTTGTCCTTGAGCTCGATTTCCTTGGCGACGGTGACTCCGTCCTTGGTAATGCGCGGAGCGCCGAAGCTCTTGTCGATGACGACGTTGCGGCCCTTGGGACCCAGAGTCACCTTCACCGCATTGGCGAGGATGTCGACGCCGGCGAGAATGCGCTCACGCGCGTCGCGGCTGAATTTCACGTCCTTGGCAGCCATGTTTAGCTATCCTTTCGAAAATGTTTGTGCGGGGTTGGAAAGCGGCCTCAGGCGACGACGCCGAGGATGTCGCTTTCCTTCATGATGATGAGGTCTTCGCCGTCGATCTTGACCTCGGTGCCCGACCATTTGCCGAACAGGATCTTGTCGCCGGCCTTGACGTCGAGCGGGGTGACCTTGCCGTCTTCGGCGCGGGCACCGGTGCCGACCGCGATGACTTCGCCTTCCTGCGGCTTTTCCTTGGCGGTGTCGGGGATGATGATTCCGCCGGCGGTCTTTTCGTCGGCCTCGACCCGGCGGACGAGAACACGATCGTGAAGTGGCCTGAAACCCATGGCTTTGAAGCTCCGAATCTTGGGTTGAACAATGGTTGCGTTGGCACTCTATGCAGAAGAGTGCCAGCGGTGCCCGGCATTTGGTGCCCTCGCCGCGCTTCGTCAAGGCCCGCGGGCGCGAGATTGTCAGACTCGAATTTGCGCTTTAGCCCCGTCTGAGCGGGGGATTTTCATGGCGTTCCACCTTCACGTGCCAAAGCCGATCCACGGCTGGAGGCAATTCTTCAACGAAGTCGCGGTGATCGCGGTGGGGATCGCGATCGCGCTCGGGGGCGAGGAAGTGGTGACCGCGTGGAACGAGCATCGCTACGCCAACAAGTCGTTCGAGGCGATCAAGGACGAGGTCGAGGTCAACCTCGGCCGGATGCAGTCGCGGATCACGACCGCCGATTGCATCGATCGGCGGCTCGACGAGATCGCGGCCTATATCGAGCATTCGGAAGGGAAGAAGCGCCCGTCGTGGGTCGGGCGGCCGCAGGTGTGGGCGATGCAGACCAGCGCGGTCGGGGCGGCGCGCTCCTATGGATCGCTGACGGTGCTCCCGCGCCAGGAGCAGATGACCATCTCCACCGTCTACAGCACGATGGACCAGTTCGCCGACATCGAGAAGGACGAGCAATGGGCCTGGGCCGAGTTGCGCTCGATCACCGAGGACCGCGAAATCACCGACAGCGATAAGTCGAGCCTGAGGCAGGCGCTGCAGCGCGCGCGCTATTCCGCCTGGCTGCTTCGGACCACCGCCGAGCAGGCGATCCAGGAAGCGCGGGCGATCGGAGTCAGGCCGGCGAGCGATCGGCGACGGATCGCAATCGGTCTGCGTGCCGATGGACACGCCTTATGAGGAGGCCGTCCGGCTTTCGAGCAAGTCCGGCCGCGAGCCGCGCTAACGCCGCTGAGTGAGCCCGAGCTGCTCGCGGATCGACCAGCGGCCGATCATCAGCACCGCGACGATGGCGAGGCCGATCGCCAGCCCGACCCAGATCCCGGCGCCGCCCCATCCCCTGGCAAAGGCCAGCCAGGCCCCGACCCCGAGGCCGATCCCCCAGTAGCCGAGCAAGGCGAACAGCATCGGCACGCGCGTGTCGTGCAGCCCGCGCAGCATTCCGGCGCCGACGACCTGCGCGCCGTCGAAAATCTGGAACACCGCCGCGACCGCGAGGAAGGTCACGGCGAGCGCGATGACGCGGGCATTTTCGGGAGTATCGTCGAGGAACAGGCCGACCAGCTCGCGCGGGAAAATCCACATGATCGCGGCCATCGACGCCATGAAGCCGACTCCCACGGTCCAGGCGGTCCAGCCCGAACGCGCGATTCCTTCCTGGTCACGGCGTCCAAGCGCTCGGCCGACCCGCACCGTCGCCGCCTGGCTGAGGCCCCACGGAACCATGAAGGTCAGTGCGGCAATCTGCAGCGCCACGGCATGGGCGGCGAGGCTGGCCGAATTGATCAGCCCCATCAGATAGGCCGCGGCCCCGAACACCGCGCCCTCGAAGGCGAAGGCGAGCCCGATCGGGGTTCCGAGCCGAAGCATCCGCTTGAGCCGCGGCCAGTCGGACCGCCACAAATGACCGAACAGATGGAATCGGCGGAACTGCCGGTCGCTGATGATCACCCCGAATAATGCCAGGGCAAGCAGACCCCACACGATCGAGCTCGCCAGCCCGCCGCCGAAAATTCCCAACGCCGGAAGGCCGAAATGACCGAAGATGAGCGCCCAGCCGAGAAGCGCGTTGACGACGATTCCGGCGATGCTGACCCCGAGCACCCAGCCCGGGCGCTCGACCGCGGCGAGGAAGTTGCGCATCGCCTGGAACAGCAGCCAGGGGAGCATCGTCCACATATAGCCGCGCAGGAAAATGGCGGCGTCGCGCGCGAGGGCCGGTTCCTGGCCCAGCGCGAGGATCACACCTTCCGCATTCCACAGCAGCAGCCACAGTGGAACCGTCGCGAGCACGCACAGCCAGATCGACTGGCGGAAGCTTCGCCGCACCTCGCGCACCGAGCGGGTCTTGGCGCCGAGCGCAGTCGCCATCATCGGCGACGCCGCCGTCAGCAGCCCGAAGGCGGCGAAACCGAGCGGCCAGGTGAGATTGATGCCTAGCGCTGCGGCGGCAAGCTCATGCGCCCCAAGCCAGCCCATCAGAACGATGTCGGTGGCCTGGATCAGCGCGAACGTCAGGTTCGAGAGGATCAGCGGCCAGGCGAGGGCCATGGTGGCGGTCAATTCCGTCCGCCACAGTGATTTTTCGCGCGTTCTCGCCATCGCCAGTCGCCTAGCCGCGCTTGCCGCGTCCTAAAAGCATTGGTTCGGGCGGCCGGCTTCCCTATCTGGGGCAAGGACGTCAGAGACAGGACAGACAGACATGAAATTCGTCGGTGCGGTGTGGAAGCTCTTGGTCGGCATCAAGGACGCGCTCGTCCTTTTGCTCCTGCTTCTGTTCTTCGGCTTCCTTTACGCTGCCCTAAACGCCCGCCCGGCAGCGGTCGGCGACGGGGTGCTCGACCTCAGCCTCACGGGAAGCGTGGTCGAACAGCCGGCGCGGCCCGGCTGGGCCGAAGCATTGGGCGGGGAAGTCGTCCGCGACTACCGGCTCCGCGATCTCGTCGCGGCTCTCGACTCGGCGCGCTCCGATTCGCGGGTCAAGGCGGTGGCGCTCGACCTCGATGGCTTCACCGGCGGTGGCCATGCCGCGCTCGCCGACCTCGCCGACGCGATTCGCCGGGTTCGCGCCTCGGGCAAGCCGGTCATCGCCTACGGCTCGGCCTTCAGCAGCGACGGCTACCAGCTCGCCGCGGCGGCTTCGGAAATCTGGCTCAATCCGCTCGGCGGCGTGCTCATCGCCGGCCCGGGCGGGACCGACCTCTATTTCCGCGGCCTGCTCGAGAAACTCGGCGTGACCGCGAACGTCTATCGCGTCGGCACCTACAAGAGCGCGGTCGAGCCCTTCACCCGCGACGACATGTCGCCCGAGGCGCGCGAGAACGCGCAGGCCCTGGCCACGGCGCTGCTCGAAACCTGGCGCCATAGCGTCCGCACCAGCCGGCCCAAGGCCGACGTCGACCTGTTCCTAGGCGACATGCCGGGCGCGGTTGCAGCGGCGGGCGGCGACATGGCCAAAGCGGCGCTCGCCGCGGGGCTGGTCGACAAGATCGGCGAGCGCCAGGCGTTCGAGCAGCGGCTCGCCGAGCTCGGCGGAGTTGCGAAGGGCGAATATCCGTTCCAGCGCATCGCGCTTCCCGCCTTCATCAGGGACGTCGGCGCAGGCTCGGGCGTCGGGCCGATCGGCGTGGTCACCGTCGCCGGGACGATCGTCGACGGCGAAGCCGGCCCCGGGACGGCTGGCGGCGACACCATCGCCGAGGAAATCAGCGAGGCGATCGATGGGGGCGTCAAGGCGCTGGTCGTGCGGGTCGACAGCCCCGGCGGGTCGGTGATGGCGTCGGAGCGGATCCGCCAGGCGCTGATCGCCGCGAAATCGAACCGCATCCCGATCGTCGTGTCGATGGGCAATGTGGCGGCCTCGGGCGGCTATTGGATCGCGACTCCGGCCGACTTCATCTTCGCCGAACCCTCGACGATTACCGGCTCGATCGGCGTGTTCGGAATCCTCCCCAGCTTCCAGGGCACGCTCGAAAAGCTCGGGATCGGCGCCGACGGGGTCAAGTCGACCCCGCTGTCGGGTGAGCCCGATCTCCTCCGCGGTCCGTCCGAGGAGGCCAATGCGCTGATCCAGACCAGCGTCGAGGCGACCTATCGCCGCTTCCTCGACATCGTCGCCAAGGCTCGGCGCAAGACCCCTGCGCAGGTCGACGCAATCGGCCAGGGCCGGGTTTGGGACGGAGGCACGGCGCGCCAGCTTGGCCTCATCGACGGCTTCGGGGGAATGGACGAAGCGATCGCCAAGGCCGCGCAGCTGGCCAAGCTCGGCGACGAGCGCGGCGTGCGCTACATCGAGCCGCCCAAGAGCGTCGAGGACGAGCTGATCGAGATGGTCGCCAACGACCGCGAGGACGACGGCGCCGCCCCGGTCGACGCCTTCGCCGCCTTCGCCGAGGCGCCCAAGCGGCAATTGGCGGCAATGCTCACGGAGCTTCGCTCGCTGCTCGATGGGCCGGTGATCCAGGCGCGTTGCCTCGAATGCGGGCCCGCGGTCTCCCCGACGCCACGATCCTTTGCGAAGTCGGGCTTCTGGCCGGCGTTGGTCGAGCGGCTGCTCGGCTAGCGCCTAGCGAACGCGGACGTAGCGGGTTTCGCGGCGGCCGGTGGGCATGAAGCCGGCGCGGCTGACGGCGACATAGGCATCATCGCCGTCGCGGCGCCATTCGGTCGAGATCCTGAGTTCCTTGCCATCGGGCCCGGCGAAGACCTCGTCCCCGAAGTCGAGGAGCTTGCCGCCGTCCTTCTCACTGACACTGCCGTAGCTTACCCCGCCGTCCGAGCTGAAATATGCGAACTCGATCCTTTTGGCCTTGCCGTTGAAGGCGTAGATCGTCTCGCCTTCATAGGTCACCTTGCCGCTGGCGTTGGTGACGACGTGGCGGTCGCGAAGGTGCCTGCCGCCGTACATCGGCTCGAAACAATGCTTGTCGATCTGGCTGCCGTCCGCAACTGGCGCCTGCCAGCATTGCCCGGCGAGGAATTGCAGCGGCGCGAGCGGCTCGGCAAGCGCGGAAGCACTGGCCATCGCCAGAACGAACAATCCGGTCATTTCCCGTCTCCTGTCGCCGACAGCACCTGCGCCAGCCGCTCGAGCGTCACGCGGTTGCCGTCCTTGAAAAAGCCATACAAGCGCCGGCCCTCGCCGGTGTCGGGAAAGGGTCCGGTTTCGAACGTCAGGCTGGTGCCGCCATCCGCCCTCGGGGCGAGCGTAAAGGTGCTGACGACATTCCTGTAGGTGTCGAAATCAGGAAAACCCGCGGGCGCCTTGACCGTGCGAAAGCTCAGCGAGCTCGGCTGGTCGAGCCGTTCGAAGCGCTGGACAATCGTCTGTGGTCCGTCAGGGGCCGCCTTTGGGTCGTAGCTGGTCTCGATCACCAGCGGATTGGAGCTTCGCACCCAGGCCGCGGGCACCGCCCAGCGCTTCCAGCCCTCGGCGGTGGTGAGCGCGGCCCACACTTCGGCCCGCGGCGCCGTCACATCGACGGTGAAGATTTGGGTCCGGTCGCCGTTGGCCGAAACCCGCTCGTTGAGCGCTACGGCCGGTTGGGCGGCCTGGACTGCCAGCGCCACAAGCGCAGCCGAGATCACGCAGCCGCCTCGGCCGGTAACTGCAGCGCCGAGACATAGGCACGGAGCTGCCCGACGGCGCGGTCAAACGGCTCGATTTGCCGGTAGGTGCGTGACTGCATCACCCCACCCTCCATCACGTTGAACGCCATCTCCGCCATCGCCTGCGTGTCGGTGCCGGCTGGGAAGCGGTCGGACCCGAGGTCGAAGCAGGCCTTCACCGCCTCGACCCAGCCGGTGAAATTTTCGGCCAGCTTCTCGCGGACGATCGGGTCGGCCTCGTGAAGCTCGAGCGCGAGGCTGCCGATCGGGCAGCCGTAAGTGCACTCGGTCTCGATCAGCGCGCGGCGATAGGAGCCGAGCAAGGCGAACACGCGCTCGATCGGATCCTCGACCCCGTCCCACGCCGGCTCGAGCAGCATCGGACCGATGCCATCGCGATATGCGTCGAGCACCGCGAGCAGCAGGTCCTGCTTGCCGGGGAAGAAGTGATAGAGGCTGCCGCTATTGACCTGGCTGCGGCTCAGGATGTCGGCGATCGAGGTCGAACCGTAGCCCTTGAGCCAGAACAGCTCCATCGCGGCCTCGACGATTCGCTGGCGGGTGTCCTTGACCATGCGAATCATTTAGTTGAACGTTCAATCAAGAGTCAAGCGCAGCTGGCTATTTCGCTTTTTCCTGCGCCGGATCGTGAGCGGGAGCATGACCAGCGCAAGCACGGTCGTCACGAGCGTGACTAGCCCGAACCCGATCACCCAGGGGTTGTGCGTGTCCTCGCGGGTCGCCGGGTCCATGATGTGGAGCCCCCACATGAAGTCGTAGATCCGCCACCATGCGGTGCGCTTGGCGAGCACCTCGCCCGAGGCCGCATCGACGTAGAAATGGGTCCCGTCGTCCATCGCCACCTGCCAGGCCGCGATCGGGCGGCGAAGGTCGAGCGGCGGATCATCGGGGCTGGTGCGCGTGACCGAGCGGATCTTCGCCTTGCCCGAATAGCGCGCCATCACCTCCGCCACCGCGTCCGCGGCGGACAATGGGGGCAGCAGGACCCCGCTTTCGGCGCTGGCGAGGCGGCTAGTCCCATCCGGAAGCGTCACCACCCAGCGCGGCCCGCCGGCGCGCTGCTGTAGGCTCAGCGACTGGAGCGGGACTCCGGCGAGGGCCGGAGGAACCAGCACCCCGGCCATGCGCATCGGCTTGGGCTCTGCCATCAGATGGTTGCCGCGTACCTCCTCGATCGGCTTCCACACCATGAGGAGACCGCTGACGGTCCACACCAGCAACGGAATTCCGACGATCCAGCCGAGCCAGATGTGCCAGCGGCGAAGCCGCGATCGAACCGCACCCATGATTCTGCGCCCCTAAACGTGGATCGGCTTGCCGGTCACCGCCATCGCCGCTTCCTTGATGGCTTCGGAATGGGTGGGGTGGGCGTGGCAGGTGTAGGCAATGTCCTCGGACGTCGCGCCGAACTCCATCGCCTGCGCGGCCTGGGCGATCATCGTCCCGGCGACGCTGGCGATGCACCATACGCCGAGCACTCGGTCGGTCTTGGCGTCGGCGATAATCTTCACGAAGCCGTCGGGCTCGTGGTTGGTCTTGGCGCGGCTGTTGCCGAGCATCGGGAACTTGCCGACCTTGACCTCGCCATGCTCCCTCGCCTGGGCCTCGGTCAGACCGACGCCCGCGATCTCGGGCATCGTATAGACGACGCTGGGGATCACCTCGTGGTTCACGATTCCGGTCAGCCCCGCAATATTCTCGGCGACCGCAATCCCCTCGTCCTCGGCCTTGTGCGCGAGCATCGGGCCGGGGATGACGTCGCCGATCGCCCAGATGCCGGGCACGGTCGTGCGGAAGTCGTGGTCGGTCTCGATCTGTCCGCGCTGGTTGGCCTGGAGCCCGGCCTTGTCGAGCCCGAGCCCCTCGGTGTTGGGCCGCCGGCCGATCGAGACCAGGACCACGTCCGCTTCGAGCGTCTGTGCCTCGCCGCCCTTGGCTGGCTCCACGGTCAGGCTGACGCCCTTCCCGCTTGCCTTGGCCGAGGTGACCTTGGTGCCGAGCATGAAGGTCATGCCCTGCTTCTTGAAGATCTTGTTGGCGTCCTTGCGCACGTCGTCGTCGAAGCCGGGCAGGATCTGGTCGAGGAATTCGACCACCGTGACCTCTGCGCCGAGGCGCCGCCACACGCTTCCAAGCTCGAGCCCTATCACTCCGCCACCGATCACGACCATCGTCTTTGGCACCTCGGGAAGCTCGAGCGCCCCGGTCGAATCGACGACCCTCTTCTGGTCGATCTCGACCCCCGGAAGCGGCGTGACCGACGATCCGGTGGCGATGACGATATTCTTGGCCCGGACGGTGCGGTCACCGACCTTGACCCTGTCCGCGCTTTCGAAGCTCGCATGGCCCTTTAGCCACTCGACCTTGTTCTTCTTGAACAGGAATTCGATCCCGCCGGTCAGGCCCTTGACCGCGTCGAGCCGCTGGGCGTGCATCGCGGGAAGGTCGAGCTCGGGCGTGACCTTGATGCCCAGCTTGGCCATCGCCCCGCCGGCCGCGGCCTCATAATATTCGGACGCGTGGAGCAGCGCCTTGGACGGGATGCAACCGACGTTGAGACAGGTCCCGCCAAGCGTCTCGCGGCTTTCCGCGCACGCCGTCTTGAGGCCGAGCTGGGCGGCGCGGATCGCGGCGACATAACCGCCCGGTCCCGAGCCGATCACCAGGACGTCGAAATCGTAATCGCCGGACTCCATTCGCTAACTCCGTTCCGCCTCTCGGCACTCCTTGACGACCGGCATGATCTGCGCGTTCGTCAGGCCCATTTTCTCACGCACCGAAAAGCGCTCGCGAATCTTGTCCGACGCGCACTTGCACACCGAATCCGCATAGCCCTGCTCGGCGCCGGCTTGGGTCGCGGACTTGACGCAGGATTCGACGAAGCTCTTGTGGAAATTGGTGTCGAACCCCTCGTCGAAGCCCTTCTTCGTTTCGTCGCAGCCGGCCGCCAGCAACGCCGCTGCGACCACCCCGATTATCGAGCGCATCCTGCCCCTTTCCTGTCAAAGATCGATCAGCAGCCGGGTCGGGTCCTCGATCGCTTCCTTGACCCGAACGAGGAAGGTCACCGCTTCGCGCCCGTCGATCAGTCGGTGGTCGTAGGACAACGCGAGATACATCATCGGGCGGATGACGACCTGGCCGTCCTTCGCGACCGGCCGCTCCTCGATCCGGTGCATGCCCAGGACCGCGGACTGCGGCGGGTTGACGATCGGCGTCGACAGCAGGCTTCCGAACACTCCGCCGTTGGAGATGGTGAAGGTCCCGCCCTGCATTTCCTCGACGCTGAGCGAGCCCTCCTTGGCGCGCTTGCCGAAGTCGGCGATGGTCTTCTCGATCTCGGCGAAGGTCAGCGAATCGGCGTTGCGCACGACCGGCACGACCAGGCCCTTGGGCGCCGACACCGCGACCGAGAGGTCGAGATAATTGTGATAGACGATCTCGTCGCCCTCGAGGCTGGCGTTGACCGCGGGCACGTCCTTCGCGGCGAGCGCGACCGCCTTGGCGAAGAAGCCCATGAAGCCGAGGCGGATGCCGTGCTTCTTCTCGAACAATTCCTTGTAGCGGGCGCGCGCGTCGATCACCGCCGACATGTCGACGTCGTTGAAGGTGGTGAGCAGCGCCGCCTCGTTCTGCGCTTCCTTGAGCCGCCGGGCGATGGTCTGGCGCAGGCGAGTCATCTTGACCCGCTCTTCCAGCCGCTCGCGCTTCGGTGACATCTCCTTAAGCGGTGCGAGCTTCGAAGATTTGGATGCTGGAGCGGCTGGGGCGCTGACTTCCGGTTCGGGCTGCGGACTGCGTGCGGTCTCGCCGCTCTTCTGTGACTTCGCCGCCGCAAGCACGTCGTCCTTGGTCAGCCGCCCGTCTCTGCCCGTTCCCTTGATCTTGGTCGGGTCGAGATGGTGCTCGAGCACCGCGCGGCGCACCGCCGGCGACATGGTCGTGATCCCATCGTCGCTTTCGACCGCATCGGCGGGCCTGGCCTCGAGCGCAGCGGCCCCCGCGCGAAGCTCGGGATTCTCGCCCGCTCCGGGCGGGTTGGTGGTCTTCTCGGCCGCCTGTTCGGCCGGAGAGGCCGTTGCGGCACCCTCGCCGGCCTCGATCGTCGCGATGACCGCCCCGACCGCCACCGTGTCCCCCGCGGCGACCTTATGTTCTCCCATGACGCCCGCGACCGGCGAGGGCACCTCGACGCTGACCTTGTCGGTTTCGAGACTGGCGATGGCCTCATCCTCGGCGACCGGGTCGCCGGGCTGTTTCAGCCATTCGGCGAGAGTCCCCTCGGTGATCGATTCGCCGAGCGTTGGAACCTTGACTTCAGTCGCCATCTTTTTTCCTCATTCCGCCGCCACGGCGCTGTCGCCGCCCTGGCTGCTATGGCCCAGCGCCTCGGCAATCAAGGCCGCCTGCTCGGCCGAATGGCGCTTGGCGAGCCCGGTTGCGGGTGACGCGCTCGGCGCCCGCCCCGCGTAGCGCGGCCGCATTCCGCTCTTTCCGGCCTCGGACAGGCAGGCCTCGATCAACGGCTCGACGAAGAACCACGCGCCGTTGTTCCGAGCTTCCTCCTGCGCCCAGACGACATCGGACAGGCTGGGCATCGCCGCCAAGCGCTTGACCAGCGCGCCCGACGGGAACGGGTAGAGCTGCTCGATCCGGACGATTTCGACCCCGAGGTCGCCGGCCGCGTCGCGCGCGTCCATCAATTCGAACGCGAGCTTGCCCGAGCACAGGACCAGCCGCCGCGTGTCGCCCGGCGCCGGCGGATTGAGGTCGCTGAGGATCCGCCGGAAATGGCTGTCGCCGGTGAAATCGCCGACATTGGATACTGAGAGCTTGTGCCGCAGCAGCGACTTGGGCGTCATCACGATCAGCGGCTTGCGGAAATCGCGCCGCATCTGCCGCCTCAGCAAATGGAAATAATTGGCCGGCGTCGTGCAATTGGCGACCTGGAGATTGTCGTCGGCGCACAGCTGCAAATAGCGTTCGAGCCGCGCCGAGCTATGCTCGGGACCTTGGCCCTCCATGCCGTGCGGAAGCAGCATGACGAGCCCGCTGGCGCGCAGCCACTTGCCTTCGCCGCTGGCGATGAACTGGTCGATGATCGTCTGCGCCCCGTTGGCGAAATCGCCGAACTGGCCCTCCCACAGCACCAGGGTCTGCGGGTCGGCGAGCGAATAGCCATATTCGAACCCGAGCACCCCGAATTCACTGAGGGGGCTGTCGCGGACCTCGAAGCGCGGGGTTGGCTGGCCATCATTGATCTGGCGCAGCGGAATATATTTGTCGCCGGTTGCCTGGTCGACCCATACCGCGTGGCGGTGGCTGAAGGTGCCGCGGGCCGAATCCTGCCCCGACAGGCGCACGCCATAGCCCTCCTCGATCAGGCTTCCGAAGGCCAGCGCTTCGGCGGTCGCCCAGTCGAAGCCCTCGCCGCTGTCAAACATCGCCTTCTTGGCGTCGAGGATCCGCTGCAGGGTCTTGTGGATCGAAAGCCCGGGCGGGACCGTGGTCAGCAGCTCGCCGAGCTTGCGCACGGTCGCATCGGAAATCGCGGTCACCGTGTTGCGCCGCCCGGTGACGCCCTCGTCGGGTCTGCCGAGTCCAGCCCAGCGCCCGCCGAACCAGTCGGCCTTGCTCGGCTTGTAGCTCGTTCCTGCCTCGAACTCGAGTTCGAGCAAGGCGACATAATCGCTGGTCTGCTGATCGATCCACGCCTGGTCGACCACCCCCTCAGCGATCAGCCTCTTGCCATAGGTTTCGCTGATCGGCGGGTGCTTGCGGATCGCCTCGTACATCAAGGGCTGGGTGAAGCTCGGTTCATCGCCCTCGTTGTGGCCGAAGCGGCGATAGCACCACATGTCGATGACGACATCGCGGCCGAACTCCTGGCGGAACTCGGTCGCCATCTTGCAGCACCAGGTGACCGCTTCGGGATCGTCGCCGTTGACGTGGAGGATCGGCGCCTGGACCCCCTTCGCGACGTCCGACGGGTAAGGCGAGGAGCGCCCGAACTGCGGGCTGGTGGTGAAGCCGATCTGGTTGTTGATGATGAAGTGGACCGTTCCCCCGGTCCCGTAGCCGGGGAGCCCCGAAAAGCTCAGGCATTCCCATACCACCCCCTGGCCGGCGAAGGCAGCGTCGCCGTGGAGCAGCATCGGCAGGACCTTCTTGCCATGGCGATCGCCAAGGACAGTCTGGACGCCGCGGGCCTTGCCCAGGACGACCGGATCGACAGCTTCGAGGTGCGAGGGGTTGGGGAGCAACGCCAGATGCACCTTGATGCCCTCGAACTCGCGGTCGGAGCTGGTGCCGAGGTGATATTTGACGTCGCCCGAGCCGCCGACATCGGCTGGGTTGGTCGCCCCGCCGGCGAACTCGTGGAAAATCGCGCGATAGGGCTTGCCCATGACATTGGTGAGCACGTTGAGGCGGCCGCGGTGGGCCATTCCGATGTCGATCTCGGCGACCCCGCCGGCTCCGCCATATTTGATCACCGCCTCGAGCGCCGGAACCGCGCTTTCGCCGCCGTCGAGGCCGAATCTTTTCGTCCCGACATATTTGCGCGCGAGAAACTTTTCCCACTGCTCGGCCTGGATGACCTTGGCGAGGATCGCCTGCTTGCCCTCGGGTGTAAACTGAACGGTGTCGTCGGCGGTCTCGATCCGATCCTGGATGAAGCGGCGCTCATCCAAGTCATTGATGTGCATATATTCGAAGCCGATGTGGCCGCAGTAGGTGTCGTGGAGGACCTTGACGATCTCGCGGACGCTGGCGCGCTCAAAGCCGAGGGCCCCGCCGATCCAGATCGGATGGTCGAGATCGGAATCGCTGAAGTCGTGATAGGCCGGGGTGAGGTCGGCGGGGACTTCGCTGCGGTGGAGCCCGAGCGGGTCCAGCCTGGCGGCGAGGTGCCCGCGCACCCGGTAGGTGCGGATGAGCATGATCGCGCGGATCGATTCATCCGCCGCCTTACGGATCGCGTCCGGGTCGGCGCTGATTTGGGCAGCAGCCGACTTCGCGGCCTCGGCGACCCGTTCAATCACCGCTTGGGTAGGATCGAGTCCAAGGTTGAGCTCGTCCAGCGCCTCGACTGGCCAGTTCGCCCGCGCCCAGCTGGGGCCGCGTTCGCGTTCAACAATGCCGACGGCGTCGTCCACGATGGATGATCCTCATGTCGCCGGGCGGTTTAGGCGCCCAGCAATTCCTTCAACGTCTTGCCCAGCTCAGATGGGCTCGGGGAGACCGTGATTCCAGCCGCCTCCATCGCCGCGATCTTCGATTCCGCGTCGCCCTTGCCGCCTGACACGATCGCGCCCGCGTGGCCCATGCGCCGGCCCGGCGGCGCGGTGCGCCCGGCGATGAAGCCGACCGTCGGCTTCTTGCGCCCGCGTTTCGCTTCATCGGCAAGGAATTGCGCGGCGTCCTCCTCGGCGCTGCCGCCGATTTCGCCGATCATGATGATGCTCTTGGTCTCCTCGTCGGCGAGGAACATCTCGAGCACGTCGATGAATTCGGTGCCTTTGACCGGGTCGCCGCCGATCCCGACAGCGGTGGTCTGGCCAAGACCCTCGTTGGTGGTCTGGAACACCGCCTCATAGGTCAGCGTGCCCGAGCGTGAGACCACGCCGACGCTGCCCTTGCGGAAGATGTTGCCGGGCATGATGCCGATCTTGCACTCGTCCGGAGTCAACACGCCGGGGCAGTTGGGGCCGATCAGCCGCGACTTCGAGCCGCACAAGGCGCGCTTGACCTTGACCATGTCGAGCACCGGAATACCCTCGGTGATGCAGACGATCAGCGGAACGTCGGCCTCGATCGCCTCAAGGATCGAATCCGCGGCGAACGGCGGGGGGACATAGATCACGCTGGCGTCTGCGCCGGTCGCTTCCTTGGCCTCCACGACGGTGTCGAACACCGGCAATCCGATATGCGTCGTGCCGCCCTTCCCCGGGGTCACGCCAGCGACCATCTGGGTGCCGTAGGCGAGCGCCTGCTCGGTGTGGAACGTGCCGGTGTCGCCGGTCATCCCCTGGGTGATGACCTTGGTGTTTCGGTCGACGAGGATACTCAATTCAATTTCCTTCTTCGCTCGACCGGCCGAACGGACGAATTCCCGTAATTAGAATAACGGCAGCAACAATGTTTCCTGCCCATATCGGGACGGCGAGAGCCATCCATCCTCCAAATACTGGGTTTACCTGGTCAATCAGGAGGAGTGGCGCGATGGTTGCAATCACCAAGGCGGTCCAAGCCGATCTGATCGACAAAAATCTTCTGGCAATGAGCGCTAATGTAAGACCCGCCAAAGCCCACACAGCTAATAGAATCATCGAAACCAGAAAATCGATCATCCAAGGGACCCGTCAATTTCCCTGCACGCGTCGAGCAGGTCGCGGACCGCTTCGACGCTGGTCTGGAAGTTGGCCTTGGCCTCGTCGTCGAGCGCGATCTCGATCACTTCTTCGACCCCGCCGGCGCCGAGCACCGCGGGCACTCCGACATAAAGGCCGTCGAGTCCGTACTTGCCTTCGACATAGACCGCGCACGGAAGTATCCGCTTCTGGTCGCCGAGATAGGCCTCGGCCATGGCGATCGCGCTGGTCGCGGGGGCGTAATAGGCCGAGCCGGTCTTGAGCAGCCCGACGATCTCGCCGCCGCCGCCGCGGGTGCGGGTGACGATCGCATCGATCGCTTCCTTCGAGCTCTTGCCCATCTTGACCAGGTCATCGACCGGGATTCCGCTGATCGTCGTGTAGCTCGTTACCGGGACCATGGTGTCGCCGTGGCCGCCGAGGACGAAGGCGTTGACGTCGCGCACGCTGACCCCGAACTCCCAGGCCAGGAAGGTCGCGAAGCGCGCGCTGTCGAGGACCCCGGCCATTCCCACGACCTTGTGATGCGGAAGCCCCGAATATTCGCGCAGCGCCCAGACCATCGCATCCAGCGGATTGGTGATGCAGATGACGAAAGCGTCGGGGGCATATTGCTTGATGCCCGCGCCGACCGCCTGCATGACCTTGAGGTTGATTCCAACGAGGTCGTCGCGGCTCATCCCGGGCTTGCGCGGGACGCCGGCGGTGACGATGACGACGTCGGCGCCGGCGATGTCGGCATAATCATTGGTGCCGGTGATCTTCGCGTCGAAGCCCTCGATCGGGCCACATTGCGCGAGGTCGAGCGCCTTGCCCTGCGGAAGCCCCTCGGCAATGTCGAACAAGACGATGTCGCCCATTTCCTTCTTCGCGGCGAGGTGGGCAAGGGTGCCGCCGATCATTCCGGCGCCGATCAGCGCGATCTTCTTGCGGGCCATGGGGGCTGTTCGAACCTTTCTGTCGTGACCGGCGGCGGCAGGATTTGCCGGCCGGTGGAAGCGCGGCGCCCGCTTAGCCGGGGAGCCGCCGGTCGGCAACCGCACCCGCAGCGGTTCGTTGCCTGTCGAGACCTTGGCGAAACTTGGTGAGGGGGGGCCTTCCTCACAGCTCGTTCACATTCAGCTAGATAGAGATAGAAGCATTATGAAACAGACACTTCTCATCATTGGCCTTAGCGCCTTCGCAATCTCGGCTCCGGCAGCCGCCAAGCCCGGCCAGGGCAAGGGCCACGGCAATCAGGGCGCTCACGCCACCATGGGCCACAAGGGCCACGGCAAGCACCAGATGTACGGCTATGGCACCGGCAACTGCCCGCCGGGCCTGGCCAAGAAGAACGCCATGTGCATGCCGCCGGGCCAGTTCAAGAAGTTGTACAATGCCGGCCAGCGCTTCCCGACCGGCTACGGCAATCAATGGGGTTACAACCAGATCCCGCTCGACCTGCGCAGCCGCTACGGCTTCAACCAGGACCAGCGCTATTATTACGGCGACGGCTACCTCTACCAGGTCGACCCGCGCAATATGCTGATCCAGCAGGTCGTCAACGCGATCATGCGCTAGGTCGCAAGCTCAAGAGCCGCTCTGCTTGGTTCGCTTCCTGCCGCCCGGCTCTTTTTCGTTCGCAAGAGCGAGGATCGCGTCGCGCATCAACGTTGCCGCCATTTTCGGCGGATAGCTCTCGGCCAGCCGCTGCCAGCATTTGAAATCGAGCCCCACGTCGAGCAATGCGCGGGACTGGCCTGCAAGTCCTTCGCCAAGCACCGAGCGAGCGTTCCGAAACGCCGGCTCCATGCGCAGCTCGATCATCTCGCGGGTAAGCTCGTGAAACTCGGCATCGCGCAGCACGCAGGCGGCTAATTGCGCATTGCGGCGATACCAATCATAAAGATCGTGCAGTCCACGCATCAGCCGCTCGCCTCCCGCCGGGAGGCTCCGAAGCGCGGCGAAATCTGGAAGCGGGTCGCGTTTCATCACCAGGCTGGAGCACTCGAGGAAAAGACTGAGCTCGTCGGGAAAGTGGGCGTAGAAGGTGTGCCGCTGTACCCCGGCGCGCTCGGCAATCTGTGAAACGGTAGTCCGCGATGGCCCGCGAGTGCCGTGGAGTTCCACCGCTGCCTCGACAATCCGGCGGCGAGTGTCCTGCTGCTTTTGCGCGCGCTTGCCCAAGCGGTAGGAGCGAGCTTTCGCTGCACTCTTTTGTGCTTCGATATTTGACACGAGCGGAATTTAGCTACACACCCTCGTGCAGTCAAATATGGCGAGTCGCACGAAAACCGCCGAGCAGGAGCAGGACAATGACCACGCGCGTTGACGAAATCGCCGACGGCATTTTTCGGATTTCGACCTTTGTCCCCGACGTCGCTCCGCCCGAAGGCTTCACATTCAATCAGTTCCTGATTCGCGGCGAAGACCCGCTCCTCTTTCATACCGGCCATCGGCGGTTGTTTCCGCAAGTGCGCGAGGCGATTGCTCGCCTGATCTCGCCTGAGACACTCCGCTGGATCAGCTTTGGCCATGTCGAAGCCGATGAGTGCGGCGCGATGAACCTGTGGCTTGCTGCGGCGCCCCAAGCAGAAGTTGCACATGGTTCAATTGGCTGCGACGTCAGCTTAAGCGACCTCGCCGACCGGCCCCCGAGGAGTTTCTGCTGACGGCGAAATTATCGACCTCGGCGGCAAAAGGGTTCGCTACATCGATACGCCGCATACGCCGCACGGCTGGGACGCCGGCTTGTTGTTCGAAGAAACCACTTCGACCCTGCTTTGCGGCGACCTGTTCACCCAGACGGGCAACCGACCGGCGCTCACCGAGGATGACATCATCGGGCCGGCCTCAGCGGCGGAGGATTTGTTCGGATTTTCGACCCTGCATCCAGAAATGAGCGCGACCATTCGGCGCCTTGCTCCGCTGGCGCCTAAAACCCTGGCACTGATGCACGGTCCCGCATTTGCCGGCGACGCCGTGGCTGCGCTCGAAGGTCTGGCGGACGATTACGAACGGCGCACGGCGAGTTGGAGAGAGCGGCACGCCCTGGCCGCATAAACCGCTCTAGCGGCCCTTCCAATCACCGCTCCCGTCATGCTAGCGGGCACCCGCGATCAGGAGCTTGACACCGTTGGCCGATTTCACCCTTCCCAAGAACAGCAAGGTCTCCGCCGGCCGCCAGTGGAAGGCCGAGGAAGGCAAGCGCCTGCGGACCTTCAAGATCTACCGCTACGATCCCGACAGTGGGGCCAACCCGCGCTACGACAGCTACACCATCGACCTCGACAAGACCGGCCCGATGGTCCTCGACGCGCTCATCCGGATCAAGAATGAGATCGACCCGACGCTGACCTTCCGCCGCTCGTGCCGCGAGGGGATTTGCGGGTCGTGCTCGATGAACATGGCCGGCACCAACGGCCTCGCCTGCACCACCGCCATCGAGGATTTGAAGGGGACGGTCAGGATCACCCCTTTGCCGCACATGCCGGTGGTCAAGGACCTCGTCCCCGACCTGACCCACGCTTATGCCCAATATGCGCTGATCCAGCCGTGGCTGAAGACCGCGAGCCCGGCGCCTTCGCGCGAGCGACTGCAGAGCCCTGAGGACCGCGAGAAGCTCGACGGCCTCTACGAGTGCATCCTGTGCTTCTGCTGCTCGACCAGCTGCCCGAGCTATTGGTGGAACGCCGACCGCTTCCTCGGCCCCGCGGTCCTGCTCCAAGCCTATCGCTGGATCGCCGACAGCCGCGACGAAGCGACCGGCGAGCGGCTCGACACGCTCGAGGATCCGTTCCGGCTGTACCGCTGCCACACGATCATGAATTGCGCCAACGTCTGCCCCAAGGGTCTCAACCCGGCCAAGGCGATTGCCGAAACCAAGAAGCTGATCGCCGAACGGGCGGCATGACCGATGACGCAATGCTCGAGGACGTCGGCGCGGCGGTCGGCGCCAAGCCCGACCCCGATCATTCCGGCTGGCTGAGCTGGGGTGACTTTCCGCGCGGCTCCTTCGCTGGCGCGACCGGGCGGATCGTGTTCAAGCCCGACGGGCCGGATCGCGCCATCGTCCGCATGTTTCCGACCGAGGATCATATGAACATGGGCGGGTCGATTCACGGCGGAGCGGTGATGAGCTTCATCGACATGAGCATGTTCGCCGGGGGCTTGTGCGCGGGTATGGAGCGTTCGCACTATGTGACGCTCGACCTCACCACCCATTTTCTCGCGCGCGGGCAGGCCGGAAAGCCGCTCGATGCCCACGTCGAGATCGTCCGCCAGACCCGCGGCCACGTCTTTTTGCAGGGTGTGGTCAAGCAGGACGGCGAGAATTGCTACAGCTTCAGCGGCACCTTGAAGAAGGTTCGCAGCGGGAATCCCTCGAAACGATGACCAGCCCGGTCCGCGCGGCTTATGACGCGCTTATTGCCGCGGGCGAACTGAAGCCCGATCCGGCGCAAGCCGCCGCTGCAAATGCGCTCGACCGGCTGGGACAGCCCGAAGGCGGGCTCTTCTCGCGGCTGCTGGGCAAGCGACCCGATGGACTGGCCGGCGTTTATCTGTGGGGCGGGGTCGGGCGCGGCAAGTCCATGCTGATGGACCTGGCGTTCGACCATCTCCCGATTGAACCCAAACGGCGGGTCCACTTCCACGACTTCATGCTCGAAACCCACGCCCGGCTGCGGGACGCCCGAGCCAGCGAAGACGGCGACCCGATCGAGCCGGTCGCCGAGTCGATTGCGGCCGAGGCCCGGCTGCTCTGCTTTGACGAGATGCAGGTCACCAACCCTGCCGACGCGATGATTCTGTCGCGGCTGTTCGGGCGCCTGCTCGAAGAAGGCGTGAAGGTCGTCACGACCTCCAACCGGCCGCCGCGCGACCTCTACAAGCACGGGCTCAACCGCGAGCTGTTCGTGCCGTTCATCGAACTCATCGAGCGCGTGATGCTGGTGATCGCGGTCGACGGCCCGACCGATTACCGGCTCGACCGGCTCGAGGGAGTCGAGACTTGGCACGTCCCCAACGGCCCGGAGGCTACCGCCGCGCTCAGCCAGGCGTTCTTCCAGCTGACCGATTATCCGATCGAGGACCGCGCCAAGGTGCCGAGCGAGGAGCTGGACGTCGGCGGCGGCCGGGCCCTGCACGTGCCCAAGAGCCTCAAGGGAGTCGCGGTCTTCTCGTTCAAGCGGCTGTGCGGCGAAAACCGCGGCGCTGCCGATTATCTCGCCCTCGCCCGCCGCTATCACACGGTGATCCTGGTCGGGATCCCGAAGATGGGCCCCGAGATGCGCAACGAGGCGGCCCGCTTCGTCACGCTCATCGACGCGCTCTACGAGCATAAGGTCAAACTGCTCGCCAGCGCTGACTCCGAGCCGGCCGATCTCTATCCCGCGGGCGACGGGACGTTCGAGTTCGCGCGCACCGTCAGCCGGCTCGAGGAAATGGGTAGCGCCGAATATCTCGCCGAAGGCCACGGCAGTGATCAGAACCGATAGCTGACCGCGGCACCCGCGCTCTTCGTGTCGCCCCACGGCATCCACCGCACCCGGGTGTCTTTCGGCTGGGTAATCAGCCATGCCGACGCTTCGCCGATCGCAGCGCCGACCAAGACGTCGTGGACGTAATGTTTCTTCGCCTTGACCCGAGCCGTGGCCACGAACGCAGCCACGGCATGCGCCGGTAGGCCAACTTTCCAGCCATAGCGCTTGTGGAGGGTGCCGGCGGCGGCGAAACTCTGGGACGAATGACCCGAAGGAAAGCTCCTCCGGTCGCTTTTGTCGGGGCGTTCCTCGCGCACGGTTCGCTTGAGGAGCTCGGTGACGCTCCAGCTAGCTGCGATTGACCCTCCCGCTCGAAAGGTCGCCTCCCACCTCTCATCCGGGGACTCGGCAGCCAGTGGAGCTCCGATGGCGCCGATCACGAGAAGTCCGCGACCGATGTCGCTTGCTGTCTCCCAATCATGTCGGCCCGCATGTGCAGGTGCGGCGAATGCCAAACTGACGGCCGCAAATTGCAAGACCCTGCGCCGACTCATGGGGGCGTTCCCTGTCATGCTCCTCAGCTGCGCTTCGACCTTATGCCTTATTCATGCGAGGAGCCACGTCATTAGCTTGACGGTTCGGCGGGGCGCCTTAGCGTGCAATTGATCCAGAGAGGTACCGATCCATGTTCCTTCGCGCCTTGATCCTTTCAAGCCTGCTGTCATCCGCCGCGGCCCCGGCGCTTGCCACGACCAACCCGGTGACCCAGCCGACCAAATTGTCGCCCGAATGGCAGGCCAAGTCGCGCGCTCTGTTCGAGACCGCGATCGAAATTCCGACCGTTGCCGGCCGCGGCGAGCACAAGCGCATGGCCGACTGGCTCGCCTCCCAATATCGCGCCAACGGCTGGGCCGCGGCCGACATCCAGATCATCCCGCACAAGGGCGACAAGGGCGAGGACGCGTATTCCTTCTTCGCGCGCTGGCCGGCGGCCAAGCCCTCGGGCAAGAAGCCGATCCTGATCATCGCCCACGCCGACGTGGTCGAGGCCAAGCGCGCCGACTGGGTCCTCGACCCGTTCGAGTTCATCGAGAAGGACGGCTATTTCTACGGCCGCGGGACGAGCGACGACAAGCAGGGGGTGATCGGCACGACCGCGGCCCTGTTCAAGCTCCGCTCCGCCGGCTTCCAGCCGACGCGCGACATCCTCGTCTATTACACCAGCGACGAGGAGACCGAGGGCGAGGGCGCGCGGATGGGCGCGACCAAGCTGCGCCAATTGCTCGACGCCGAATATGCGCTCAACGCCGATGCCGGCGGCGGCGGTTTCCGGCGCGACGGAAGCCCGCTCGGCTTCGGCGTCCAGACCGCCGAGAAAGTCTACCAGGACTTCAAGTGGACCGCGACCAACCGCGGCGGACATTCGAGCCGCCCGCGACCCGACAACGCCATCTACGACCTCACCCAGGCGTTAAACCGCCTCGCCGCTTATCGCTTCAAGCCTGCGCTGACCGAAACCACCCGCGCTTATTATACCGCGCGCGCGGGCCAAGAAGGCGGATCGGAGCTCGGTCGTGCGATGGCTGCCTGGGTCGCCGATCCCAATGACGAGAAAGCCGCCGACGCGATTGAGGGCAGCGAGCTGGAGGTCGGAACAACCAGGACCCGTTGTGTCGCGACCATGATCAGCGCCGGCCACGCCCCCAACGCCTTGCCGCAGCGGGCCGAGGCAAACGTCAACTGCCGGGCGCTGCCTGGAACCGCGCTCGAGCAGCTTCAGGCCGAGCTCCAGGCGATCGCCGGACCCAAGGTCAAGGTCGAGCCTGACGGGGGACCGTTCAAGCCGAGCCCGCCTTCGCCGCTGCGCGAGGACGTGCTCGGCGCCTACACGCGTTCGGTACGCAGCATGTACGGAGCGGACACGCCGATCATCCCGCATATGTCGACCGGCGCCACCGACGGCCTGTTCTTCCGCCAGGTCGGGATCCCGGTTTACGGGGTCGAGGCGTCATGGGGGATCAGCCCCGACGACGAGCGCGCGCACGGCCTCGACGAGCGCATCCCGGTCCGCGCCTTCTACGACAATATCGTCCATTGGGAGAACATGCTCCGCGATCTCGCGGGCTAAATCGCCTTCGCTTCGGCTAGCACTTCGGCGGCGTGGCCGGGGACCTTCACCTTGCGCCAGGCTCGGGCAACCGTTCCGTCGGAGCGAATGAGGAAGGTCGAGCGCTCCATTCCCATATATTTGCGGCCGTACATCGATTTCTGCACCCAGGTCCCGAATGCGTCCGAAATTGCTCCATCCTCGTCGCTCGCGAGCGGAACCTTGAGCCCATATTTGCCGATGAACTTCTCGTGCTTCTTCATCGGGTCGCGCGACACTCCAACGACCCGGACTCCGGCCTTGGCGAAATCATCGGCGAGCGCGGTAAAATCCTGCGCCTCGCGAGTGCAGCCCGACGTGTCGTCCTTGGGATAGAAATAGAGCACCAACGGCCCTCCGGGCGACCCGAGATCGAAGGTCTTGCCCTCGCTGGTCGTCAGCTCAAGCGCCGGAACCGTGTCGCCTTGCTCGATCATTCGCCCTCCTTCACGCGCGTCCAGCGCTCGCTGGTCCTGTGCCGGGCCGCGGCCAGCGCTTCAAGCAAAGAGTCCCAGCTTCCGTGGCCGCACAAGCTTGCGACCACCGCGCGCGACGGCTCCGCCGGCTCCATCGTCACCGGAGCAACCAGGCGAAGGACGACGAGGATCCGGCTGAGCAGGCGCAGGTCGGGGTCCGCCTGTTCGTCGATCAACCCGGCCTCGACCAGCTCGGCGATCGCAACCTCGAGCCGCGGGTCGAGGCCGATATGGTGGACGAGCTGGAGCGTGTGCACCGCAAACTCGAAATCGACGAGCCCGCCCGGGCCGAGCTTAACGTCGAGCTGGCCGGCGGGCGGCTTGTGGCGCGCGATCTCGGCACGCATCTTGGCGGAGTCGGCGCGAACCTTGGCCGGATCGCCAATTCCCTTGAGGATCGAGCAGATCAGCTCGGCGGCCCTCGCCTTGGCCGGCTCGCTCCCGGTCAGCGGACGCGCGCGGCACAGCGCCATATGCTCCCACGTCCACGCCTCGCGCCGCTGATAATGCTCGAACGCAGGCAGCGCGACCGCGAGCATGCCCTGCGCGCCTTGCGGCCGGAGCCTGGTGTCGACCTCGTAGAGCGGGCCCGCCGCGGTCGGAATGGCCAGCGCGGCGCTGACTCGGCTCGCCAGCCGATTGTAATAATCGGTTGCCGACAACGGCTTCTCGCCGTCGCTGACCGCTCCTTCCGGCGCGTCGAACAGATAGATGAGGTCGAGATCGCTGGCATGCGTGAGCGCCCGCCCACCGAGCCGGCCGAGCGCGAGCACGATCAGCTCGCCCCCGGGGACCTGTCCGTGCCGCAGCTCAAATTCGCGCGCGGTCAGGGCGCTCATCGCGACGATCGCGCCCTCGGCGAGGTCGCTATAGCCCTCGGCGATCGCGATCGGATCGCGATGCGCCGCGATCAGCTGGACGCCGAGCGCGAAGCGGCGCTCGCCGATCAGGCGACGAAGGGGGTCCAGCGCCTGGTCGAGCGGGAGCTTCCCCGCCGCCGCGATCAGGCGCTCGGCCGTCGCCGCCGCGTCGGCCGGCTCGGCGAACGCCGATTCGTCGATCAACCCGTCGAACAGCCCGGGCCGGCGCGACAGCTGTTCGGATAGCGCCGGGGCATGGGCCAGGATGAGAGCGAAGGTTCCAGCGAGCTGCGGCCGCGCCTCGAGCAGACGGAACAGGTTCACGCCGCTCGACAGGCGCTCGACGATGTCGCCGAAGCGGTTGAGCGCGTGGTTCGGGTCGGCCCCCGCCGCAATGGCCCGGAGCAAGGCTGGAAGCATCGCCTCGAACGCCGCCTGAGCCGCCGGAGAGCGGAGCGAGCGCGCCTTGCCCGATCGCCATTCGGCAACGTGCCGGGCGGCGGCGTCGGAATCGGGAAAGCCGAGCCCGGCGAGCTCCCGGCGAAGGATGTCCGGGTCCTTCGACAGAAAATCCTCGTGGTCGGGCATCAGGCCGTCGAACAGCGTCCCGGCGGCCTCGACTGACGGTCGCAGCGCTTCGATCAACTCCGCGCCGCTGTCCTTACCGTCGAGCTTCGCGACATTGTCGAGCGCCGCCGAGTTCGAGCGGGAGCAAATGGGTCTGCGCGTCATCGACCATCTGCACCCGGTGCTCGGCCGTGCGCAGCAATCGGTAGGCCTTGGCGAGGCTGTTCGCGGTCTCGGCCGAAAGATGGCCCGCCGCCTCGAGCGCGGGGATAGCGTCGAGCGTGGCGGGCAGGCGCAGCGAAGGATCGCGGCCGCCGTGGATCATCTGCTGGATCTGGACGAAGAACTCGACCTCGCGGATCCCGCCGCGGCCGCGCTTGAGGTCGAAACCGGGGCCGATATGCGCATTTTGCGCGAAATGGTCGCGAATCCGCACCGAAATCTGCCGCACCTCCTCGATCACTCCGAAATCGACCGAACGGCGCCAGACGAAGGGTTCGATCGCCTCGAGGAAGCGGCGGCCGACCGCCTGGTCGCCGGCGACGACGCGGGCCCGGATGAAGGCGGCCCGCTCCCACGGCAGCGCTGACGATTCATAATGAGAGATCGCGGCATCGACCGGAAGCGCGATCGGAGTGACCTCGGGCGAGGGCCGAAGCCGCAAATCGACCCGCTCGACATAGCCGTCGGCGGTTCGGCGCTGGAGGATTTCGATCAGCCGGCGGCCGATCCGGACCGCGGCTTCGCCCGGCTCCTCGCGCGCCCGGCGCGGCAGCGTCTCGGGGTCGAACAGCAGGCTCAAGTCGACGTCGGACGAATAATTGAGCTCGACGCTGCCGAGCTTGCCGAGGCCGATGACCGCGAAACCGGCCTGCTCGGCGTCGAGCACCCGCTCGGTCATCGCCAGCTTGAGCGCCTCCTCGATCGCGCGATCGGCGAAGGTGGAGAGCAGAAGCGTCACCTGCTCAAGGCTGAGCTCGCCCGACAGATCGCCGAGCGCGACGGCCAGCGCGAGACGCTGGCGGCGGGCGCGCAGCGTCGCCTCGACCCCGTCGCGCTCGATCGCCAGGCTTGCCGCAGCAGCCGCGGCGGCGCCCTCGGCGAGGAACAACTGGCCGATCTCGGGCCAGGCCCGAAGCGCCTCGCGAAGGAAGGGAGCATGCGCCTCGGCACGCCCAACCGCACCCGAGCGATCGTCACTGTGGCGCGGGGACCTCATTTCGTCGCCATTTGTGCACGATCCCCGAAACAGTTGAAACCCGCAGCTCTATGGCTCGTTTCGCCTGAGATGTTCGTCAAACGCCACCAGGACTGGACCGGTACCTTTCACTCGGAGGAAAATGCCATCCGGGTCGAATTGCCACAGTCGCACGCTGGAATCACCGCGGCGCTCCGCCGCGCGTTCGAAGCCGCCGCCAATGAGCCGAGCGACCGCGATTTCGCGGCCCTTCTCGCGCGCCTGAACTGATTGGTCGGGGCTCGAACAGCCCCGCTCAATGGTGATCGCGGCTCAGCTCGTCGACCTCGCCCATGATCGTCTGAAGCGCCGACTTGTCGGGGTCGGTCTTGTGCTGGCGCCGCGACGGCAGCTTTCCGCCGGCCAGCAATTGCTCGAGCGCAACCCGGCCGCGGGCGACCCGGCTCTTGATCGTCCCGACCGCGCAGCCGCAGATTTCGGCCGCCTCCTCATAGGCAAAGCCGCCCGCTCCGACGAGGATGAGCGCCTCGCGCTGCGGCTGCGGCAGGTGCATCAGGGCGCGCTGCAGGTCGCCAAGCTCGATATGGCGGTCCTGGCTTGCCGGCGCCGCTAAAATTTTCGACGCGGTGATGTCATCCCACTCGCCCTTGAAACGCGCGCGGCGCATCTGGCTCAGGAACAGGTTGCGAAGGATGATGAAGGTCCAGGCGCGCATGTTGGTGCCCGCCTGGAAGCGTTTGCGCGCGGCCCAAGCCTTGAGCAGCGTCTCCTGGACCAAATCGTCGGCGAGATCGCGGCTGCCCGAAAGCGACCGGCCGAACGCGCGCAAGTGCGGAATCACGGCGGCGAGCTGGTCCTTGAACTCGGGGTCCGACAGCGGCACCGGGTCCACCGCCGCGACGGCCGGCCGTTCATCCTCGCGATCGCTGGTCAAATCCCTGAAACCCCACCCGCCTTGCTGAAACCAGGGCGATGCGCGCGCCCGACTGGATCAATGCTGAACGACGCGCCCTGCAAGACTGTGTCTCACGACCGCCCGACGAGGACGATAACCACGAACAGGATCACCACGAGCAACGTGCCGATGACGAGGACGTTACGAGCGACCCCGGGGGTCGAGCCGGCGCGTGCCTCGGTCGTGGTTTCGTGGATCCGGCCGTCCGAATCGCGCTGGCTCATCTTCGTCGAGTCCTTCCTCAGCTACGACCCGCCAACGCAGCCGCGGCGGCCCTGTTCCCCCGTCACGCCGCCGGAACGGTCGTCGCGTCGAAGAACAGCGCCTGAGCGATCGCGGCTTTGACCGTCGAGCGCTGGAATGGCTTGGTGATGAGGAAGGTGGGCTCGGGCCGGGTTCCGGTCAGCAGGCGCTCGGGGAATGCGGTAATGAAGATCACCGGTACGGAAAATTCGGCGAGGATGTCCTTGACCGCGTCGATCCCGCTCGAATTGTCGGCGAGCTGGATGTCGGCGAGGACCAGGCCCGGCGGGTGCTGGCGCGCCTGGGCCACGGCCTCGTCGCGGGTCACGGCAACCCCAGTGACGTTGTGGCCAAGGTCGCGAACGATGGTCTCGATATCCATCGCGATGATCGGCTCGTCTTCGATGATCAGGACATCGGCGAGGGTCTGCCGCTCGATCTCGGCCAGCGCCTCGGCGACCAGCGACTCGACGTCCTTGGGCGTGGCGTCGATCAAATAAGCGGCGTCCTCCGATGAGAATCCTTCGAGCGACGTCAGGAGCAAGGCCTGCCGCGACAAAGGCGTAATTCGGGAGAGGCGCGCGTGGGCGATCCCCTCGGCCCCAGCGGTCAGGCCGAGGGGCTCGTCGCCCTCTTCGACATTGGCGGTCGACCAGATTGCATGGAAGGTCTTGTAGAGGCCAAGGCGGGGGTCGACGGCGCGAGGGAATTCGTCCGGCTTGGCGACGATCGCCTCAAGCGTCGCGCGAACGAAGGCATCGCCATGGGCCTGGCTTCCGGTCAAGGCGCGGGCATAGCGACGAAGGAATGGCAGGTGCGGAGCGAGTTCCTGGCCAAGCGACATGATTTGCTGGTCTCCCACGAATATGGACTTGCGCCGTCCTTTGGCGTTCCGCCAAGGCCGTGGCAAGGCTGCGGTGCAGAAGACACAGCCCGGCCCCGTCTCTCATTTGGCTCTGGAACAAAGCAACTCGGATTTGGTTTCCCAATCGGGCTGAACTCCATCGCGGGCCTGTATTGGCCGGCTCGCGGGGTGTTCCGTCATGGCGCAGGTTCGTTGAACCCGTTGCCTCGAGAGACTGGGCCTTTAATGACGCGCGAAATTTCGCCGGATGTGGGGGGACGAGCAGGTTGAGTGAGCGAGACGCGCGTGACGGCGGAAAGAGCAAGCCGCCACGGTCCTCCAAGCGACGCGGCGGAGGCGGAGGCGGAGGCGGAAGCGGC
This sequence comes from uncultured Alphaproteobacteria bacterium, assembly GCA_963722545.1. Classification (GTDB taxonomy): domain Bacteria; phylum Pseudomonadota; class Alphaproteobacteria; order Sphingomonadales; family Sphingomonadaceae; genus Sphingomicrobium. The sequence continues at coordinate 777,569 of CAVRMK010000004.1, read as the reverse complement.
CGCGACGGCGGCGATCGGCCGAGCCGGACGGTCCGGCTCAGCGGAAGCAATGTCGGGCGCGTGCTCAGGACTGCCTATGACGACGCCCTGCGCGAGCCTGTACCCGACGAGTTTAACGACCTTCTTGGAAAGCTCGATTAGGACCGCGAGTCCGACGTCCGCCATGGTCATGAGGCAAGTCTCATGAGCGCATCCGAACGGTTCGCGCGCCTTCCGACAGCGGCGAAGCTCCTGCTGATCCTGACCGCAGCACTTCTGCCGCTCGGGCTTGCGTTGGCGTGGACGGCGCGCACTAGCCTGGAGGAAGCCAATACCGCCAACCGCGATGCCGCGGAACAGCATGGCCGCGCGGCCGCGCGCGCAATCGAGAGCCTCATTGCTCGCAATGCATTGGCCCTTCGGGTCGCCGCCAATGGCGCGTTTCGGGATCGCCAGGCCAATCCCTGCGAAGCGACTGCGCAGTCGCTGGCGCTGACTCCGGCCATCGCCAGCCGATTCGTGATCCGGCAGCCGGATGGCACTCCGCTCTGCACGCACGGGGACATCGTCCCAACTCGCAACGACATGCTCGTGGCACCGGGCGATATCCGGCTGTGGGTTACGGCCCCGCACCAGCGGGTCGACTATCGCGTCGGAGTGATCGGGGGCATTGCGACGGGCGAGCTCAATGCCCAGGAACTTCGATCGGAAATTGGCGAGCTCGCCGAGGACGTGTCGAGCGTATCGGTGACTGACGGCACCAACGAATTTACGGTTCTTGACAATGGGCCAAGCGCAACGACCAAGCCCCAGACCATCGAGCGAACCTATGCGATCGGCGCCGGACAACTGGCCGTACGCACCGCGACCAAGGTAGGCCGCGCGACTTTCTTCGATCAGGCGGCGTTGTTCCTGCCGCTGGTCATGTGGCTCGTCGCGGCGCTGCTCAGCTGGTGGCTGGTCAGGCAACTCTGGATTCATCCGCTCGACAGATTGAAGCGAGCGGTTATCGCCTACCAACCGGGCGAAGAGCAGCTGCAGCTCCCCGACCGCCTCGGGGCGACCACGGAGATTCGCGAACTGGCGTCCGCCTTTGAACGCGCAGTCGACCGGATCGAACAATCCGAACGGCAGATGGCAGAAGCCCTGGAGGGACAAAGGCGCCTTGTCCGCGAGGTTCACCACCGGGTGAAGAACAACCTGCAGGTCGTCGCTTCGCTTCTCAACATCCACAGCCGCAACGCCCACTCGCCCGATGTCCGCGCCGCCTATGCGGCGATCAGCCGCCGCGTCGGAGCTCTGTCGGTCGTCCATCGCAATCATTTCGCCGACGTTGAGGAAAGCCGCGGGATCGCGCTCCGCCCGCTCCTGACCGAGCTCGCCGCCGAGCTTCGAGTCAGCGCGCCCGACCACGCGCACGGGCTTGCGGTCCACCTCGACCTGGTAAGCGTTCACACGACCCAGGACGTCGCCGTTGCGGTTGCCTTCCTGGTCACCGAGATCGCCGAATTCGCGATGCTGGAGGCGCCCGAGGATCCGATCGAGATCGAGCTTCGCCGGTCAAGCGAGCTGACCGCCCGGCTGACCCTGTCGAGCAAGGTCCTGACGGCTGACGACAGCGAGGATTCGGACCGCGTTCAGTTCGAGCGGATCGTCGGTGGCCTGGCCAAGCAGCTCCGCTCCAACCTCGAGCGCAAGCTCGGCCGATACAGCGTCGAGTTCCCGGTATTCCCCGCAGATTGACCGAATTCCGCGATCGTTTCGGCACCGGCAAAAAAAATATTCCCTTGATGGAAACCGACGCGAATCTTCCGCGTTAAGCTGTTTGGATAGTGACCTATTGCCCCCCCGCTCTCGCTATCCGCTTAAATGGGCCCGAAACCGCCAACCCCCTCCCCCCCCGGTGGCGCTTTCGGGCCCCTCTTTTTTCTAGCGGGCGAGGCTCTTCAAATGGATTGGGTTGATTCGCTCTCGTCCGACGCGCGCGAGCGCCGCCAGTGGGTCAGGCGGATCGCCAGGATCGCGAACTCGTAGAGCGCGTAGAGCGGCACCATCATCATCAGCATCGACACCGCGTCGGGCGGAGTGAGAACCGCCGACAAAGCCGCCGAAGCGACGATCGCGTAGCGCCGCGAACGGGTCAGCTGGTCGAGCGTGATGATGTTCGCGCGCTCGAGGATCATCAGCAGGACCGGGGTCAGGAAGGCGACTCCGAAGCCGAACAGGAAGCGGGTGACGAAGGTCAGATAATTGCCAACCCCTGGGAGCGCATCCTGCTGAACCCCGCCGACATTGCCCTGGTAGCTGAGCAGGAAATGCAGCGCCCAGGGCATGGCGACATAATAAGCGAACGCCGCTCCGCCGGCGAAGAAGAACGGAGTGACGAGAAGAAACGGCAGGAAAGCCCGCTTTTCCTTGGCGTAGAGCCCGGGCGCGACAAACCGCCACAATTGGATGGCGATGACCGGGAAGGCGATCATCATCGCCGCGAACAGGGCCACCTTCACCTCGACGAAAAACGCCTCGAACACGTCCGTGAAGATGAGACGTCCCTGGCCGGCCGCGAGCAAGGGCTGGACGAGGAAGGCGAATATCTCTCGCGACACGGTGAGGCAGGCGAAGAATCCGATCGACAGCGCGGCGAAGCTCCACAGCAGCCGGCGGCGAAGCTCGGTGAGATGCTCGATCAGCGGCTGCTTGGTCTCGTCAATGTCCTTCATGGCAGTTCACGCTTTTCGGGCGGGAGCTGCTGGTCATCGGGATCGGCGAGCTTCGGCGGATCGGGATAGTCGCCGCCAGGCGGGTGGAGCCGCATGATCCGCTCATTCTCCTCGCGCCACTTCTTCTCCATCTCCTCGAGCTCGGCCTCGCGCATCATCGTCTCGATTCCGGCGGTGAAATGGCGCGCCATGCCGCGCGCCCGGCCGACCCAATAGCCGAGCGTGCGCATGAGCTTGGGCAGGTCCTTGGGGCCGATCACGACCAGCGCGACCGCGGCAAGGATCAGGAATTCGGTGGAATCGACTCCGAACATGGCGCGGTTCGCCGCGCCGGCTAGCGCGCCTGCTCGTCGCGCGGCGGCTCGGCCGCCGGTTCGGGGCTGCGCGGAGTGACGTCGATCGGCTCGGAGCGGCCCGCTTCGTCCTTGGCCAGGCGCCGCTGCTCCTCATGCCGCTGCTGCTTCTCCTCCTCCTCGTCCGCCATGCCCTTCTTGAAGCTCTTCAGGCCCTTGGCGACGTCGCCCATCATCGCCGAGAAGCGATTGCCGCCGAACAGCAGCAAGATGAGCAGGCCGAGAATGAGCCAATGGATGAGACTGAAACTGCCCATGAGAAACTCCTTCGCGGGCGCTTCTAGTCTTCCTCGGCCTCGCTTTCCAGTTGAAGCTCGCCCAGCGAATCCTCGAGCGCCTCGTCGAGCGGGTCGAGCAGGCCGGCGGCCTTGAGGTCGTCGATGCCGGGCAGGTCGCGGCGCGAGGCAAGCCCGAAATGGGTCAGGAAGTCGTCGGTGGTGGCATAGAGCAACGGCCGCCCTGGCCCCTCGCGGCGGCCGGCGGGCTTCACCCAGCCCGCTTCCATCAGCACGTCGAGCGTGCCCTTGGAGATCTGGACTCCGCGGATCGCCTCGATCTCGGCGCGGCTGACCGGCTCGTGATAGGCGATGATCGCCAGGGTCTCGGTCGCGGCGCGCGACAGCCGGCGCACCTCCTCGCGGGTGCGGCGGAGCAGATGCGCGAGGTCCGGTGCGGTCTGGAAGTGCCAGCGTCCCCCGCGCTCGACCAGCTCGATCCCGCGCCCCTCGTAATGCGCGGCGAGATGACCCAGCGCGATTTCGATGTCGCCTTCCCCGACATAAGCGGCGATCTCGTCGATCGTCAGCGGCTCCGCGGAGGCGAACAGGGTCGCCTCGACCGCGCGGGCGAGCTCGTCCATTACGCCGCCCTCAGCCGGATCGGGGCGAAGGCCTCGTCCTGCTCGATGTCGATCCGCCCGAGGCGGGCCAGCTCGAGAGCGGCGAGAAAGCTCGACGCCAGGGCCGAGCGGCGGAACGTCCGATCCTCGGTCGGAGGGAGGAAGCTTTCGAGGGTCGCCCATTCCAGGGTCACCCCGATCATCCGCCCGACCCGCTCGATCGCTTCGTCGAGCGTCATGACCGAGCGCGCATGGACGACGTGAAACGCCGGCTGGGTGCGCGCGCGGACCACTCCATAAGCGGCGATGACGTCGAACAGCCGCGCCTGCCACTGGGCCTTGCGGACCAGCCGAAGTCCCTCGGGATTGCCGCGAACGAAGACGTCGCGGCCGAGGCGGTCGCGGCCCAGCAGCCGGGCGCCGGCCTCGCGCATCGCGTCGAGCCGCTGGAGCCGGAGCTGGAGCCGGAGCGCGATCTCCTCGGCGCTCGGGTCGGCCTCGGGATCCTTGGGCAGGAGCAGGCAGGATTTGAGGTAGGCGAGCCACGCCGCCATCACCAGATAATCGGCCGCGATCTCGAGCTTGAGCGCCCGCGCTCCCTCGACGAAGGCGAGATATTGCTCGACCAGCTCGAGGATCGAAATCTGGGTGAGGTCGACCTTCTGGCTCCGCGCCAGGCTCAACAGCAGGTCGAGCGGGCCTTCCCAGCCGTCGAGGTCGAGGGTCAGCTCGTCCGAGGCGCGGATCGGCCGCTGGTCGAAATCCTGGTCCAGGTCCACGTCGTGCAGTTTATCAAGGTCTAGTGGTTGTGCGAAGGTTTGAGCACACGCCCTTGTGGATAACTAAGCGAGGGCGAGCAAGGCGTCGCGCTTCTCGACCGCCGCCGCGAAATCGAGCCCGTCTTCATCGTCGCGGACCGAGGCCATGGCATGCTCAAGCCGCTCGAGGCCCTTGGGCGAAAGCTCGCCGACAGCTTCGGCGACTTCGATATTGTCGGCGAGCACGCCGTTGCACGGAAGAGCGACGTCGCAGCCGGCGGCGACGCAGGCGGCGGCGCGCTCGCCCTGGCTGCCCGAGAGGGCATTCATGTTGCTGTCGTCGCTCATCAGGAAGCCGTCAAACCCGATCCGCCCGCGGATGATGTCCTCGATCACGATCGGCGACTGGCTGGCCGGACGCTCGGCGTCCCAGGCGGTGTAGAGCAGGTGCGCGACCATCGCCATTGGAGCGCCCCGAAGTCGCTCGAATGGCTGGAGGTCGGTTTCGAGCTCGTCCGCGCTCGCGTCGACCAGCGGCAGCTCGTGGTGGCTGTCGACCAGCGCCCGCCCGTGCCCCGGGATATGTTTGACCACTCCCACCACCCCGGCGGAGGCGAGGCCATCGAGCACCGCCCGGCCGAGCGCCGCGACCTGCATCGGCTCCTCGCCCAGCGCGCGGTCGCCGATGATATCGCTCGCGCCCGGCTGGCGGACGTCGAGCACCGGCAGGCAGTCGACGTTGATCCCGACCGACTTCAGCATCAGCGCGATCGCCCGCGCGTTCGATCGCGCCGCCTCGATCGCCGACGAAGGCGCCGCTTGATAAAGGGCGGCGAACGCTTCGCCGGCCGGGAAGGCCGGCCACTCGGGCGGCCTCATCCGGGCAACGCGTCCGCCCTCCTGGTCGATCAGGATGGGCAAGTCGCCGCGCCCGCTCAACTCGCGAAGCGAATCGGTCAGCCGCAGGAGCTGCTGTGGAGTCTCGATATTGCGCTTGAAAAGGATGTAGCCGGCGGGCTCGCAATCGCGGAAGAAATCGCGCTCGGAATTGGTCAGCGCCGTCCCCTCGAAACCGAAGATCGCCGCCTTCACTTCTGGCCCTAATTCGCGACGAAGCAATTCTCGCCCGCGGCGCGGAGCGCCTGGCAGGCGGCGCGCGCCTCGGCGGGCGAAGCGGCGGCGGCGCGGAGCCGGGTTCCGCCGCTGAACGGGACCACCAGCTTGGTCATTGCCGCGACCGACGGGAAGCGCGCCGACAAGGCGCTCCACGCGCGCTCGGCCTGCGCCGGGTTCTGGAAGGCGCCGAGCTGGATCACGCTTCCGCTCTTGACCGGCGTCGGCGTTCCCGATGGCGGCAAGGGCTCGCGGGTCTCGTTGGGGGGAAGGCGCTTGGGCTCCTCCGTCGGCTTGGCCACCGGCTGCTCGGGCATCGCGTCGAGGTCGAGGCGCGAATTGCGGTCCTCACCGGCGCTGGTTTCGAAGGCCGTGCGGCTTTCCCCGCTGACGTCGAGCCCGCCGGGATCGCTCGGCCGCACCTTGTAGGGGCCGGGCGGGGCCGGAATCAGCTCGGGCGGGCCCTCGCCCGCCGAGTTCGTCCGCCCAAGCCAGAAGAACGCTCCGCCGACCAAGGCCGCGATGATCAGCACCACCGCGAGCAGCCCGAACATCCGCGGCGCGGAGACCCCCCGCGGCTCGGCCTCGTCCTCGACCCCCTGGAGCCAGGGCAACTGGTCCTCGCGCTGGAGATTCTGGTCGTTCATTGCGACGTCCCGCTTAGCGGGTCGGAGACGACGATGCACGATTGGCCGATCATCCGCATCCGCTGGCACAGCACGACGCTATGGGCCTGCGACGTCGTCCCCATCTGCAACCGGTAATAGGTCCTAAGGTCGCGCTTGGACTGGACCGGCACGACCATCGCGGGAAGCCGCTGGAGCCAGGGATTGACGCGCATCAGCGCGTTCCATCCGCGCTTGGCCTGGCGCCGGGTCGAGAAGGCGCCAATCTGCACCAGGCGACCGGAAGACCCTTCGACATTGCGGACTGGCCACGGCTCGCGCGCGCTGCGTTCCTTGGCTTTCTCCTTGTCCTCGGCCGGACGGGCGCTCTTGGCGGATGAGGATCGCCTTGCTGGCACGGTTGCTCTTGGCGGTTGGGGCGCGGGCGCGATTACCGGTTCCGGCGGCAGCGGCTCGACCTCGGGCTCGGACAGGATTTCCGGCTCGACAGGGACTGTCTCAGGAAGCGGTAGCGGCTCGGACGGCGCCGCTACCGGGCTTTGGTCGGGGAACAGCCTCCAGCTCTGGGTCCCAAGCCAATAAGAGAGCGCGGCGACCGCGACGATCAGCAGCGCGATCGCGAGTGGACGGCCGCGGGGCTTGCGGCGGCGCGGCGAATCGCCCTCGTCCGCAAGCCAGGGCAGCCTGTCCAAGCCGGTAATCGCCCGGCTTTCGTTCATGATCAGCGCATCTCCTCGGTCGCGGCGACGCCCATGATGGCGAGGCCGCTCCGGATGATCTGCCCGATGCCGAGCGCCAGTTCCAGCCGCGCGCGAGAAAGTTGTGGATCGCTCTCGATCAGGAAACGGCGGCCGGGATCGTCATTGCCGCGATTCCACAATGCGTGGAATTCCGCCGCAAGCTCATAGAGATAGAAAGCGATCCGGTGCGGCTCGTGGGTCATCGCCGAGCTCTCGACCACGCGCGAATATTGCGCCGCCTTCCGAACCAAAGCGAGCTCTTCCCGGTCGAGCCGGGCGAGGTCGGCCTCGGCATCGAGATCGACTCCCGCGTCGGCGGCCTTGCGCTTCAACGAACTGATCCGCGCGTGGGCATATTGGACGTAGAAGACCGGATTGTCCTTCGACGCCTCGACCACCTTCATGAAGTCGAAGTCGAGCGGCGCGTCGGGCCGGCGAGTGAGCATCATGAAGCGCACCACGTCCTTGCCGACTTCCTCGACGACTTCGGCCAAAGTGATGAAGTCGCCGGCGCGTTTGCTCATCTTGACCGGCTCGCCGCCGCGGAACAGCCGGACCATGTTGACCAGCTTGACGTCGAGGTCGACCCGCCCGTCGGTCAGCGCCTTCACCGCCGACTGGACGCGCTTGACCGTCCCGGCATGGTCGGCGCCCCAGATGTTGATGAGGTGATCGGCGTTGCGGGCCTTTTCGAAATGATAGGCCGCGTCGGCGCCGAAATAGGTCCAGCTCCCGTCCGACTTCTTCATCGGCCGGTCCTGGTCGTCGCCGAACTGGGATGAACGGAACAGGGTCAGGGTGACCGGCTCCCACTCGTCGTGCGGATCGAGGCTCTTGGGCCGCTCGAGCTGGCCCTCATAGACCAGGCCCTTGCCCCGCAATTCCTCCATCGCGCGGGTGACCGCTCCGGCTTTCTGAAGCTCGGCCTCTGACGAGAAGATGTCGTGGTGGATGTCGAGCAAAGCGAGGTCGTGGCGGATGAGGTCGAGCATCGCGGTTATCGCCGCGTTGCGGAACAGGCCCAGCCAGCGCTCCTCGGGGACTCCGACCATGTCGTCGCCATATTCGGCGGCGAGGAGCACTCCGACCGGCTTGAGATAATCGCCCGGGTAGAGGCCTTCGGGGATCTCGCCGATGTCCTCGCCCAGCGCCTCGCGGTAGCGCAGGTGGACCGAGCGCGCGAGCGCGTCGACCTGCGCTCCGGCGTCATTGACATAATATTCCTTGGTGACCCGGAAGCCGGCGGCTTCGAGCACCCGCGCCAGGCTGTCGCCGACCACCGCGCCGCGGCAATGGCCCATGTGCAGCGGCCCGGTCGGGTTGGCCGAGACATATTCAACATTGACGCGCTCGTTCGCGCCAATGTCGGACGTGCCATAGGCGTCGCCTTTGGCGAGGATCGTGCGCAACTCGTCGCGCCATGCTGCATCATCGAGGCGGAGGTTGAGGAATCCCGGTCCCGCGATATCGACGGCGGTCACCGCCGGGATCGCCTCGAGCTTGGGCTTGAGCGCTTCGGCCAGCGCGCGCGGGTTCATGCCTGCGGGCTTGGCGAGCACCATCGCGGCATTGATGGCGAGATCGCCGTGCGCCGGGTCGCGCGGCGGCTCGACCGTCACGTTCCGGCGGTCGAGACCGGCAGGAATTGCGCCCTCGGCAGCAAGCTCGTCGAGCAGGCCGTCGAGTAGCGCGGCATATTGGGCGTAGAGCGACATGGGCTGCGCCTCTAGCCCAGCGCACGCCGGTCCGTCACCTTCTTAGAACCGGTCGGCCGGGAGGCTCACTGGGCCGACCAGTTCCTCGTGGCGGCGGAGCGCGAAGCGGTCGGTCATTCCGGCGATGAAGTCGCCGATGGTCCGAAGCGTTTCTATGCTGTCGCCCTCGACCCGCCACTCCTGAGGGAGCAGCGCGGGATCGGCGCGGTAGGCGGCGGCAAGGTTGTTGACGACCCGTTCGGCCTCGCCGCGCGCCGCGTCGAGCTCAGGCGATCCGTAGAGCCGCGCATAGAGCAGGCGCTTGAGCCCTGCCTCCTCGGCCGCCATCGATTCGGAGAATTCCGCGAGCGGACGGCCCGCGGCCCGAACCTCCTCGACCGTCTCGACGCCCGCCTGCTCAACCCTTCGGCGGGTTTCGGCGATGACGTCCCGAACCATCGATCCGATGAGGTCTCGGACCAGCGCGCGCTGCATCTTTTCGGCTTCAAGGCCCGGGTGGCGTTGCTCGATCGCGCGCCAGTGGCGATCGACCAACGGATCCCCGAGGAGCTCGTCGAGCCGAAGGATTCCCGAGCGGAGCCCGTCGTCAACATCGTGATTGTCGTAGGCGATGTCGTCGGCAACCGCGGCGACCTGCGCCTCGAGCGCTGGCCAGCTTGCTAGCCGAAGGTCCCAGTCGCGATTGGCCTCGTCGAGCGCCCAGCCTGGCTCCCGAACCGGCCCGTTATGCTTGGCCAGGCCCTCGAGCGCCTCCCAGCTGAGGTTGAGTCCGCCAAAACGGGGATATGGCGTCTCGAGCTTGGTGACGATCCGGATCGTATGGCCGTTGTGATCGAACCCGCCCGCGTCGGCGAGCGCCGCGTCGAGCGCGTTCTCGCCGCCGTGGCCGAAGGGCGGATGGCCGAGGTCGTGCGCCAGGCACAGCATTTCGGTGAGGTCCTCGTTGAGGCCGAGCGCGCGGGCGATGGTCCGCCCGATTTGCGCGACCTCGAGGCTGTGGGTCAGGCGAACGCGATAATGGTCGCCGTCGGGGGCGATGAACACCTGGGTCTTGTGGCGAAGGCGGCGGAAGGCGATCGAATGGATGATTCGGTCGCGGTCGCGCTGGAAGATGTCGCGCGGACCGCGCGGGCCGGGATTGCGTTCGTCATGCCTCCGGCCAAGCGATCGCTCGGGGCTGGACGCCAGACCATGCGGAAGGCTCATTCGGTGCCGAGTGGCACAATCCTGTCGGAAGGGGAATTGGTCCAGCTGAACGCATCGACTCCGATGCTTCCCAGATCCTCGGCGAAAATGTCGGCGTCGTCGCGGCCGCGGAACGGGCCGATGACCAGCCGCGCCTTCTCGCCGCTTTTGGCGACATAGCCCGAAATGCCGTCAAACAGCTGGCGGTGGCGCGACTTCAGCCGGCGGAACTGCTCGGGCAGAGCCTCGGCGTTGGTGCCGCTGGCGAGCTGGAGCCACAATTTCTTCTGAGTCGAAGCGCTCGCGGCCTGGACCGGAAGTTTCTTGGCCGGAGTGGCCGCGGCATAGCGCACCGTCGGCGCGGGCGCCGTTGCGACCGGACGCGGCGCACGCTGCGCGGCCGCCGGCGATTGCGGTCCGAACATCTGCTCGATCGAGGCCAGCCGATCCCCGCCGCCGGAGAAGGGCGAGGCGGGCAGTACCGACGGGCCGGTTGCGACCGCGAAGGCCGAACCGTCCCCATCGGGGAAAATTCCGAGATTGACCGCGGCCGCTTTGTCCCCGGGCCGCAATGTCGCGATCCGCCGGATGAACGGCTCGACGTTCGCCCAATTGCCCGGCATCGCCGCATCGATCGCGATCCTCGCGCCACTGGGATCGCCGGTCAGCGCCATGACGAAGGCGCGAGAGCGCGCCGCGGCGGCATCGCCCTTAGCCATCAGGGGACCGAGCAATTGCAGCGCCTCGGCGCGGTTGCCGGAGATGGCGAGGCTCAGCGCTAGCCTGCGCCGGGCCTCGTCGCCGTCGCGCCCGGCCATGGCCATGCGATAATCGGCCTGCGCCTCGGTCTGGCGGCCGAGCAAATCGTAGGCGAGCCCGCGGTCGAGCGCGAAGCTGCTCACCGGAGCGCCGAGCTGCTGGGCGCGGGTGAAATATGGCAGGGCCGCGTGCGGCTCACCGTTGAGGACCGCGACCGAGCCCATGCCCGCCTGGGGCAAGGGGCTGCGCGGATTGACCTCGTCGGCGCGGGCGAAGAAGCCGCCGGCGGCGTGCGGATCGCCGAGCGCGATCGCGGCGCGGCCGGCGCCGACCAGCGCGTCGAAATCCCTGGGGTTGTCGGCGATTGCGCGAATGTAGCGGCCGAGGGCGGTCGAAGCGCTCTCGTCATAAGGCGAATAGCTTCCATGCGCGCGCGCCGCCTCTGGCGCCGCGATCGCGGCAAGCCCGGCGCAGGCGATCAGGGCGCCAAGCGCCGCTCCTCGGGCGAACCCGCAAATCCGTATGTGCGACTGTCCCCGCATGATCCTCCCATGGACGAGAGAATCTTGATGCGGTCTTTCTGCCTAGGGGGTTTACGGTGAACCGTGCGCGCGAGGCGGCGAGGCGACCCTAAATCGGCCTTTATCCTACGGATTCGGCCATGAAAAAGGGCGGCCACGGCGGGCCGCCCTCGTCCATATGCCGACGCTTACTGGTTGTTCTGGCGGTTGAGGAAGCGCGGAATGTCGATCGGCTCGGATCCATAATCCTGGTCGTCCTCGTCGATCTGCGCCTTCGCCGCGCCACGGGCGATGGTCGACATGCGCTCGAACAGGGTCCCGCCGGACGCGGTCGGAGGCGGTGCTTCCGAAGCCTCGGAATCCTCGGGCGGCTCGATCGGCGGGGCGCCGACCGGGCTGGTCAGGACGTCGTCGCCGCCGAGCACGAGCTCGTCATCTTCGGCGATCGTATCGTCAGCGCCAAGATCGAGGATATCGCCCTCGTCATTAGTTCCGGTGGCTGTTGGATCCTCCTTCTTCCCGGGCATCGGCGGAGCCGAACGCGACGGGAAGGTGAAGACCTTGGCCGGCGCCGGCTGAGCCACCGCCTCGGCGTCGATGCCGGTGGCGACGACCGACACGCGGATCTTGCCGCCAAGGTCGTTGTTGAAGGCCGAGCCCCAGATGATGTTGGCGTCGGGGTCGACCAATTCCTTGATATGGCTCGCGGCCTCATCGACCTCCATCAGGCGCATGTCCTCGCCGCCGGTGATCGAGATGATCACGCCCTTGGCGCCCTTCATGCTGACCCCGTCAAGAAGCGGGTTCGAGATTGCCTTCTCGGCGGCCTCGATGGCGCGGTTGTCGCCGTCGGCCTCGCCGGTGCCCATCATCGCCTTGCCCATCTCCCCCATCACCGAGCGGACGTCGGCGAAGTCGAGATTGATGAGGCCGGGCATGACCATCAAATCGGTGATCCCGCGCACACCCTGCTGGAGCACCTCGTCGGCCATCTGGAATGCTTCCTTGAAGGTCGTTTCCGAATTGGCGAGGCGGAACAGATTCTGGTTGGGGATGACGATCAACGTATCGACGTGCTGCTGAAGCTCCTCGATCCCGGAATCGGCCGAGCGCGAGCGGCGCGCGCCCTCGAAGGCGAACGGCTTGGTCACCACGCCTACGGTCAGGATGCCCTTGTCGCGCGCGGCCTTGGCGATGACCGGAGCGGCTCCGGTGCCGGTGCCGCCGCCCATTCCGGCGGCGATGAAGCACATGTGTGCGCCCTCGAGCGCGGCCTCGATCTCGTCGAGAGTTTCCTCGGCTGCGGCTCGGCCGATCTCGGGCCTCGAACCGGCACCGAGCCCCTGGGTGATCCTGAGGCCAAGCTGGAGCCGGCGGTCCGCTGCGGACGCGTTTAGCGCCTGGGCATCGGTATTGGCGACGATGAAGTCCACGCCCTGGACGTCGGCGCGCATCATATTGGCGATGGCGTTACCGCCCGCTCCGCCGACACCGATGACGCTGATCCTCGGGCGAAGTTCGTCGACTTCGGGCCGGATGAAATCGATGCTCATGGTTGACGCCCTCCCCGCGCACCTAAGTGCTTTGACTCTAAGGCATGAATCTTTAAATCATCGGGACTCGCAAGCCAAGCGAAATCGCATGTTCGTGCGAAAATTTTACACAGATTTGTTGCTTTGCGGACTCACCGGCCGGCGCAAAGGCATTGCCGGTAACTTCCACTCAACGCCGTTTCCCGCGCTCCGCCCGGCCGATAACGCCGTCATTCGGACCGACGGGAGGGGTGAACCGGTCGATGATGCATTCGCCCGGAAGGCACAGAACACCGTTGGGAAAGTGGCTGACGTCCTTCTGCTCGCCGCGCTTGAATTCCGCCCCCTTGTACCAATTTCGCTTGACCCAGAGATACTGCGCCTTGCGCCGCTGCCTCACTGCGGGATCGGGGTGGGTCAGGATAAGCTTGCGGAATTCGTCCCCGGCAATCCGGTATTTCCGGAACAATTGAAGGAAGAAGTGCTCCGGGTCGCGGCAATCGTCAAAGCTCGGATCGCAACCCGGCTTATTATTGGCGTCGAGCCCGCCCTGCGACATCGGCACCGTATAGATGCTTGCGAATAGGCCGAACGGATCGACATTCGCGCGCAAGCAATTGGCAAACAGCGAATGGCCCTGTTCCTCCAGGATGTGCCCCTGCCCTCCTCCGGGCCTCACGGAAGACCGCATGAAGTTGGCGCCGCCGACCCCCGCGGCCCCGAGCAAGTCGAAGGAAAAGGGCGGTGTCAGGCAGTGGTTCGGGCCGCTGAAATGAATCCATTCGGGGAATGACGCGGCGCCGATCCCTTTCTCGGTGAGAAATCGATAGCGTTCCCACGGAGCCCCGACGGGATAGGGGATCATTCGCAGCGACGAGGCATAGCGCAACATTCCCCGGGGTTCGAAGATGTAGAGGTCAGGAAACGGTCGGGTCAGGTCCGCGGCATCCAGAGTGATATTTCCCAGGCTTCTGCCGGTAAGATTGCCGACGAAGGGAGTTTCGCCGGCCCGCGCCTGGTTGGTGGCATACATGACCGAGCGCTGGAATCGCGCGCCGGTCGAGAAAGCGACATAGACGTTGTTGGCCTGAAGCCCCTGCCCGCGGCCTTCGAGGAAGGTGACGATGTCGTCCTTGCCGTCCATATTGACGTCGGACACCATCGGAAACTCGCCCTTGAGCGCGAAAAAGGTGTGCCAGATCGAGCTTGGGCCGAATTTCGAGCCGTCGGACAGCGACACCCACACCGGAGCCGTGCCGATCACATTGCCATTGGCGTCGGTCTGCGGCTTGCCGACGAACGTCGCGATGTCGTCTTTGCCGTCCCCGTTGAAATCGCCGACGAGGGGGATTTCGCCTTCGAGCGAGAAATATGTGTGCCAGATCCGGCTGGTCGCGAACCGCGCACCGTTGGACAGCGACACCCATACCGGCGCCGGACCGATCGGGGTTCCGTTGGCGAAGAGCTGCTGCTTCTGGACGAACGTGACGATGTCGGCCTTGCGGTCGCCGTTGAAGTCGCCGACCAGCGGGATCTCGCCTTCAAGCGAGAAGAATTTGTGCCAGATCGAACTGGTGTTGAACGACGCTCCGTTGGACAAAGAAACCCAAACCGGGGCCGGACCGATCGGCGTGCCGTTGGCGTACAATTGCTGCTTCTGGACGAATGTGACGATGTCGTCCTTCATGTCGCCGTTGAAATCGCCGACCAGCGGGATCTCGCCCTTCAGCGAAAAGAATGGATGCCACAGCGATTCCGTTCCGAATTTGAAGTCAGGCTGGACGAGATTGACGTAGGTGGTGGCCGGCCCGATTCCGGCCTCGGCACGCTGCGTGAAGCGAACGATGTCGGTCTTCCGATCGGCGTTGAAATCGCCAACCATGCGAATCTCGTCGGCGCCCCCGAATTGCGTGAGGTTGCCGGCCGGCTCGGCGTAGTTGAGCGTCATCTGCCACTTGTTCTGGAACAGATCCTTCATCGCAGCGCGGCCGAAATTGACGATTACGCCATCGGCAGACCCGGCTCCTGGAGCGCGTTGCGCGGTCAGATAAAGGTCGCTGTTGAACGATAGCAACTCGAGCGCTGAGAACGAGCCAGCAGTCAGCGGATCGAGGACTGAACCGAAGTCGAGCCAGCGATCGGACATCGCGGTTCCGGAGATTCGATTGTCGACGGAGTTGGGGTCTTTCCTCGCATAGGCCACGGACCCGGAGGGGCCCGGCGCGGCGACAAGCAAATTATCGTGGAGCACCCCGATCCTGGGCTGGCCGGCCGCTTGAAAGCTGATGACCGATGGAATGGTCCACAGCGCCGGTGACCCGTAAGGCGTTTTCGACTGCGTGTAGAAAAGCCCCGATCCCGGCGGATTGCCGGTTTGCGTTCTGGCGACGACGTGAAGCCCCTTGTTGAACTCGACCACGTCGAATTGCCCCTGAACAACGGTAAGGAAATTCGAAACCACCGTCGGGCTCGAGAAGGCGTTCGAAGCCTCGACCCAATAGGCGTGCCGAAGCTGGCTTCCGGTCGAATAAATGAGGTCGACCGTGGTCCCGGTCCAGACCAGGCGCGGTTGGAACGGGTCGGCCTGGCTCGCCGCGACGATCGGCGCGTTCCAAACGCCATTGCGCAGGAACTGCACGCGAACAGCCCGGTCCGGATCGACCCATGCCAGCGCAAGATCCTTTGGGCCCGCAGACACCAGCGACGGCGGCGCGATGGCGGTCGCGCCGAGGTCCAACCATGCCATCGGCCAGTCGTTGATGTCCGCGCCGCTGACGTCCCGCTTGCTGTAATAGAGGCGCTGGTCATGGCCTCTGGCCACCAGGTGAACGGCGGTTTGGCCCAGCCCTTTCCCAAGGACCGCCACGCCAAGGGACTCGCGGCGGAACCCCCGTCCTCCGACAGCGGGAGTTTGGATCCAACCTCCCACCAGCGAGCTGACATTTTGCGGCTGCCCGGTCGAATCAACCCGGCTGGGAAGGATTTTGAAATGGATTTGACCGTCCGCGCCGTCGGCCCGGAATAGCCAGATCGAATTGTTGCGATGGCCGTAGTCGACGAACGGCGGCGGCTCGCTCGTGCCGTAGAGCGGGCGGGCATCCTCGACGATTCCGGCCATGGCGATCGGCGATCCAAAGCCGAAGCGGGCTGTTTTGTAGCGCACGAAAGGCAGGTTGATGCGGAAGTCCCATCCGGCGAGATTCGGCAGGAATTCCCGATAGTCGGCCAAGCTTTCCGCGATCTGGTTCCCGGCCGCGGGATTCCAGCAGGCGAACGTTTCCTGCGTACCGGCGACGCAATGGCCGATGTCGCGATCCTGACTCTGCGCTAAGGCAATCGACGTCGGAAGGGTCGCTGCAATCAAGGAGCAAAGCATCAAGCGAATGCTGTGCACATCGCCTCCTCGCCCTACGGGTCACTCGAGACGTTCGGCAGACGGAACGATAAACCCTTAAGACCTTAACTTCAATCAAGTTTGATCGGACTGATTTTCGGGACCGCGAACGCCCACCACAAAGCGGAAACCGCGCAGACCACGGCGGTCAGCAGGAAAGCATTGTCGTAAACGCCGGTCCAGTCGATGATCAGGCCGGTGATGATCGGCATGACGATGCCCGGGACATTGCCGAGGCCGTTTTGGATTCCGATGAAACTCCCTGACGCCCTCGGCCCGGCAAACATCTGGGCGATGGCATAGAGGTTGACCCCACCGGTCGCGCTGGCGGCGCCGAAGATGACGAGGCAAGCACCGATCGCCACCGTCGACTGTGCCAGCATCAGCACGACCAGCGTTGCGGCCATTACGACGTTGCCGCCGACCATCAGCGCACGGCGCAGAGCGGCCTCGTCCCAGCCGGCGCGGACCAGCCGGTCCGACAGCCAGCCTTGGCCCACCGCGCTCAGTGCCTGGGCGATGAAGCCCAGGGTCGCGAGATAGGTCATGTCAGTGATCGAAAAGCCGCGCGAGCTGGTCAGGTAAAGCGGCACCCAGATGATGATGAAATACAGCGGGTAGGTCGCGCCGAAATGGCCGATGCCCATCGCCCAGACCGCCCTGGTCCGAGCGACCTTGGCGATCGGCACCGGGTCGACTGCGCGCATCGCGCCAAAATTGGGAAGTCGACGAGCGCTCAGCAGCCAGGGCACGATCCACAGCAGGGTCAGCGCCCCGAACACCACGAACATCGTGCGCCAGCCGTAAACAGCGACCATCAGTCCGCCGGCGAAGGTGCCGATGACCGGTCCGAGCGCGATTCCGGCCGCGACGACGCTGTTGGCAAGGCCGCGGTTTTCGGGCGCGATATGACGGGCGATGACCTTGGACGCTCCGGGAAATGTGATGCTTTCGCCCACGCCGAGTAGGATCCGGAACACGACCAGCAGCGCCAGGCCGCCAACTAGTCCCATGGCCATGGTGCTGAGCGCCCACAGCCCAATCCCGGCCGCGATCAAGCGATAGACGCACCACCGGTCGCACGCCCAGCCGATGAGAAATTGCAGCGGAACGTAGGTCCAGAAGAAGGCCGAGACCGCGAGTCCATATTCGGTGCTGGTCAGCCCCAATTCGGGCTTGAGCTGGGGCGAGGCGATCGAGATCGCGCCGCGGTCGATATAGTTGAGCAGGATCGCCAGGCCGAGCAGGAGGATCAGGACGACCGCTGCCGCGCGCGTCGGTTCGAGCCGTGTTGCGCCTGCCGCCGTCGCCATTGCTTAGCCCTCTACCCCTGCCCTCAAGTGAAACGGCGCTCGAACAGCCGCCGAGTCAAGCGCTCCCCCCACCGCTGGCCGGGTCGAAGTCGAGCGCCCCGATCGCGGCGAGATATTTCTCCTTGAACAAAGCATTGCTGTGGTCCCGCGACGCGACTCCGAAGGACTTGGGATCGAGCTTCATGTCGGGGTTGGAATTGACCTCGTAGACTTGCGGCCGCCCGGCCACGATCCCGAAGTCGACGCGGCCATATTCGAGCCCGACAAGGTCGAATACCTTGCGCATCTCCTCGCCGAATGGATTGTCGGAAACGATCCGAAATTCCTCCTCGTAAAGCTCGGACGGCGCGATCCCCGGCTTGCCATATTTGACCAGCCATTGGTCGTCGTGGACGCAAGTGAAGCCGACCATGCGATCGCCGACTCGAAACACGGACAGCTTGCGGAACAGCCCCGGCCGCACCTCCTCCGCCGCATATTCGATGATGAGGAGCGTGCTGACCGGCGCCCCCTCCTCGACTGCCTGGGCAAGGGCGCGATCGAGCTCGTGCTGGTCGGCGAGCAGGCCGGACAGCGGGCGCTTGTGGTCGCCCTCGGCGCGGAGGAACACCGGCCAGCGGCTCGGCGCCTCCAGCGAATCCGCGCGATAAGCGTTGAAATCGTTCATCCCCTCGCGGTGGAGCCTGCGGAGGACGCCGAAGCGCCCGAGGAAGCGCGCCGGGTCGTTGTAGACCGGCATGCCGTTGGTTCGAAGCATTCGATAACTTCGCGCTGCCTGCTCGAGATTCCATGGGCTGAGCCGGTCCATGTCGGTGAAGACATAGGCCGCGCGAGGTAGATATTCCTCGCTGAACAGCTCCTCATAGCTGACGCTCTTGACCCGTCCACCGGTGGCGGCGACGAGTTCACGGTGGGTATACCGGTGCCGCTCGGTGCTGACGAAGGCGATCACTTGGGGGCTTCATTGGGCATGTTGCCTTTGATCAACATTTGGCACAATCTGCGTCAAGCCGCTGGTTCGGCGCGGGAAAGGAAAAACAGGGCCATGGGTAATAAGAAACTGGCCGACCGGCTCGACTGGAGCGCGATGCTCGGGTTCGAACAGGTCGTAGATAGCCGCGAATCACTGCGCTCGGGCGCCAGCCAGCGTCTTGGCGCGAAGGTCGGCGAGAAACCGGGGATCAAGCCGGTCATCAAGATCGGCGTGACGACTGGACAGAAGCCGACCTTGCGGATTGGCGTGATGACCGGAATCAAACCGACGATCAGCTGAGCGATTGGCCTTCATTGCGATGAGCCCGCGTCGGACCGGCCGCGACGCGGGGTTTCAGCCGAGCGCGGAGCGCGGACGCGCGCTCGATTCGGTCATGCGCGTGCGACTCGCGCAAAGCCTCAGCTATATTTTTCAGCAGATCGGCCCTGACCTGGGCATAGACGCCGGTGACTCCGATCTGATTGCCACTCGCATTCGCGAGCGCCGCCAGTCGCCGCAGCTGTTCGGCGCCTATTACGACCTCGTGCTGGCGGTCGAGCGCGACGAAATCGCGGATGCCCGCAGGCTCGCCGCCGAAGTCCGCCAACGATCCGACACGCCGCCGGCGCCGGAACGCTGGGTTCGCTCGCTCCAAGACCGCCCGACAGCCGAGCAGGACCGCTACCAGCGCCTGCTTCTACCGGGGGATATTGCCGCGGACGAACCGGCTTCCGAGGATTTCAAGCTTGCGCTCGAGCGGATCGGCGAGGCGATGGACCTGCTCGATCAGGGCTTTCCCGAAATGGCGGCGGAAATCCGCGCCTTGTTGTGGGAGGTCGTTGTCGCCGTCGGACCCACCGACCCCGATTCGCTGACCTTCGACGGATCGTCCTCCTACATGCTGTGGGGCGCGATCATGCTCAACGCGCGCGGCCAGGCCAACGTGCTCGACACCGCGCAAGCGCTGGCGCACGAAAGCGGCCACAACCTCCTGTTCGGCCTGTGCGCCAACGGGCCGCTCGTCGAGAATGACGACGAAGAGAATTTCGCCCATCCACTGCGCCAGGACCCGCGGCCAATGGATGGCGTGGTCCATGCCGCCTTCGTCACGGCGAGGATGCACCAAACGGTCGAGCGGCTGCTCGAATCGGGGGTTCTGGACGATGAGCAGGCCGCCGCGGCGCGCCGCGAACTCGAGCTTCACCGGACCAATTTCGAAGCCGCGGACGACGTCATCCGCTCGGCCGCGATCCTGACCGAGGTCGGCGAGCGTGCGATCGGCGCGGCGCGAGCCCAGCTCGCGGTGCCGGCCGCCTAGCCGGCGCTGGATCCCCGCATCGCATTCCAGAACCGCTGCAGCATGCCGCCGCCCGAAGCGCGTTGCGTGTTCCGGACCAGGCCGATGTCGTGGAGATCGACCGGCCGCGCGGTCGCCAGGAGAGTCAGTCCAACCAGGGTCGAGAATGCCGGCCCGCTATGCGCGTCCGGAAGCCCCGGAAGGGCGCGCGGGCGCCCGACTCGGACCGAGCGCCCGAGCACGCCCTGCATGTAATCGGCGATATTCTTGAGGTCGGCGCCGCCGCCCGTCAGCACGACCTGGCGGCCGACCGGGCCGGTAAAGCCGAGATCCTTGAGCGCCGCGGCGATCTCCCCGGTTAGTTCCTCGATCCGCTGGCGGATTACCATCATTAGCTGGGCGCGGGTGATCCGGGCCGGCTCCTGGCCCGGCTCGGCGCCGATCTGCTGCGCCTCGATCATCTCGTGATTGTCGCGCGGGCTCGTCATCGCCGACCCGTAGAAGCATTTGAGCCGCTCGGCATCGCGGCGCTGGACCGCGAAGGCGCAGGCGATGTCGTTGGTGATATCGCGCGCTCCCAGCGGGATCGAGCGAAGCCCGACGAGCATCCCGCCGAGCTGGACCGAAACGTTGGTGACCTCGGCGCCCAGCTCGACCAGCGCCACGCCCATGTCGCGCTCCTCTTCGCTCAGGCAGGCGAGCCCGGCGGCGATCGGCGAAGCGACGATCGCTTTGACGCCGAGATGCGCCGAACGGATGACCGTATCGATGTTGCGCAGCGGCGCGGGGTCGGCGGCGATGACGTGGATGTCCACTCCCAGGCGATTGGCGTGAAGCCCGATCGGCTGCTGGACGCCGTGCGCCCGGTCGATCGTGTAAAGCGCGGGGTGCGCGTGGAGCACGACCTGCCCGTTGCGGTCGATCGCGCTCCGACCGGCCTCGAACAATTGGTCGATATCGCCCTGCTCGACCGGGTGTCCGCCGAGCTCGACCTCGACATTGGCGATGTCGCTGACGAGCCCGCCGGCACCATAGCCGGCCCAGACGTCGTCGACCGTGTGGCCGGCCATGCGCTCGGCCAGCTCGACCGCCTCGCGGACCGCGAATTCGCTGAGGCCCATGTCGGTGACGAAACCGCGCTTGACCCCGCGGCTCTCGCGCTGGCCGGTGCCAAGCACGGTCAGGCTCTGCTCCTCGTCGATGCTGGCGATCATCGCGCACACCTTCGATGAGCCGATGTCGAGCGCGGCGACCAGCTTCTTGTCGGTGGGGGGCGCCACTCCTAGCCCTCTTCGCCTGGAGCGGCCGGTTGCGCGTCGGGCTCGACCGGAGCGGGCGCCGGGGCCGCTGGCGGCGGGGCCGCCGCGGTCGCCGCCGGCTCGATCGGCTCGCCCGGAGCGCGCGGCAATCGCGCGACCATCTTGCCGGGGAGCCGGAGGTCGAAGCGGAGGATGCCCCGGCCTAGCAACCCGGTTTGCTTGTCGAGCCGGGCGAAGTCCTTGAGCGCCTTCGACGCCGCGCCTTCGCCCTCGGGAAGCGCGAGCGTCTCCCCGGAGGCGAAATTGAGGTCCCAGCGCCGCCCACCGACCCATGTCGCCGAAGTCAGCTGCGGCTGCAGCGTTGGGACCGGATCCATGAGCTTGCGAAGGGCAAGCGACTGGCGGTTGGCGCCGGGCCCGATCAGCAAGGGCAGGTCGGGCATTCCATCGACCGGAACCCGGTCGAGCACCACGCCTTCGGCGTCGATGAGGGCGAGCTGCCCCTTGTTCTGCCACAGCGCCGCAGGGGTGCGCTCGACGATATCGATGACGAGTGTGTCGGGCAGCCGGCGAAGCACGCGCGCGTCCTTGACCCAGCCATATTGGAGCAGCCGTTCGCGGATCGCGGCAACATCGACCAAGGCCTGGGACGGGCGAGCGCCGGCGCCGGCGGCCGCGGCCCGGGCCAGCTCCTGCGTCACGGCGGCGTCGATCGCCTTGCGATCGAGGTGCTTCAAGCCGACGATCTGGTAGCCATTGACGGTAAAGCCCGCGCGGCCGATCGCGATTCCCGCCGCGCGCTCGGCCTTGGCGGGGACGTCGAGCGCGATGAGGACCACGAACCCGATTGCGAGCAAGAATGCGAGGAAGACCAGCGCGGCGAGCCGGTTCGCGCGCGCCTGGGTCACCGGAAGCTTGCTGACGATCCGTTTGGGAACGGCCACCTTGGCGGCCTTGCGAGGCTTGGCGCGCCCGGCTCCGCCGCGGCGGACGTGCGCCGCGCTCATTCGAGCGCCTCTTGGATGAGGCGCTCGACGAGCTCGCCATATTCAATCCCGCGATAACGGCCCTGCTCGGGGACCAAGCTGAGCGGAGTCATGCCCGGCTGGGTGTTGATCTCGAGAAGATAGAGGCCGGCTTCGCTTTGGCTGTCGTCCCAACGGAAGTCGGCGCGTGAGGCGCCCTTGCAGCCGAGCAGGCGGTGCGCCTTGGCCGCCATGTCGAGCATCGCCAAAGCGATCTCGGCGGGCACCTCGGCGGGGCAGACGTGGACCGTCCGGCCGTCGGTATATTTATGCTCGTAATCGTAGAAGCCGTTGTCGATCTTGAGCTCGGTGACGGCGAGCGCCTCGCCGTTCAGGACCGCGACGGTGAGCTCGCGCCCCTTGATGAAGGGCTCGGCAAGAAGCTCCTCGAACTCGTCCCACGGGCCGGGAACGTCACGTCCGATCGGGTTGCCGTAATTGCCGTCCTCGGTGACGATCGCGACCCCCACCGAAGACCCTTCGTTGACCGGCTTGACCACATAGGGGCGCGCAATCGGGTCCTCGCGATGGAGGCTTTCGCTCGGGACCACCTTGCCCTTGGGCATGCGGACCCCATGGGGCACCAGCACAGCCTTGGTCAGCTCCTTGTCGATCGCAATCGCGGAGGTGACCACGCCCGAATGGGTGTAGCGAAGCCCCATGACGTCCATCAGGCCCTGGATGGTGCCGTCCTCGCCCGGCGTCCCGTGAAGCGCGTTGAAGACCACGTCGGGCTTCAGCTCGGCGAGCCGGAGCGCGACCTCGCGGTCCATGTCGAGCTCGGTGACCTTGGTCCAGCCGCGGCCGCGGAGCGCCTCGGCCACGCCCTTGCCGCTGGTCAGCGAGACTTCGCGCTCGCTCGACCAGCCGCCCATCAAAACGACAACATGGAGATTCTTGTTCATGGCCGCCCGACGCGCTGGATTTCCCATTCGAGGGTGATGCTGGACTGATCCTCGACGCGGCGGCGGACTTCCTCGCCCAGCGCCTCGATCTCGGTGCTGGTCGCATTGCCGAGATTGATGAGGAAATTGCAATGCTTCTCGCTGACCTGAGCGCCGCCCATCGCGAGCCCGCGGCAACCCGCCTCATCGATCAGCCGCCAGGCCTTGTCGCCTGCGGGGTTCTTGAAGGTCGATCCGCCGGTCCGGCTGCGCAGCGGCTGGCTGGCCTCGCGGCTTGCGGCGATCCGGTCCATTTCGGCCTGGATGTCGGCCGGATCGCCAGCCTCGCCGTGGAAGGTCGCGGACACGACGATCGCCCCTTCAGGCAATTCGCTATGGCGGTACGAATAGCCGAGCTCCTCGTTCGACAGCGTGACCAATTCGCCCGAGCGAAGGACGACGTCGCACTCGACCAGGACTTCGCAGGTCTCGCGGCCATAGGCCCCGCCGTTCATGCGGACGAACCCGCCGACCGTCCCGGGGATCGAGCGCAGGAACTCGAGCCCGGCGATGCCCTGGTCGCGCGCGCTCGACGAGACGAGGATTCCGCTCGCCCCGCCGCCGCAGCGCAGGACCAAAGCCTCGAGCGGCTCGACCTTCGCGAAGGGCTTGCCAAGGCGGACGACGACGCCTTCCACGCCCCCATCCCGGACGATGAGGTTTGATCCCAGGCCCAGCGCCATGACCGGGATCGCCGGATCGAGCGAGCGGACGAAGTCCTGAAGGTCGGCGACGTCGGCGGGCTCGAACAGCCAGTCGGCGCGCCCGCCGCTCTTGAACCACACCAGCGGCGCGAGCGGCGCGCCTGGGGTGAGCCGGCCGCGGACCCTCGGCAAAGTCGCAGCCAAGCTCATTTCCGCTCCCTCGCCGCGCAGATGCCGTCGGCCAGCGCCGCGGCCCATTTGGTGATGTCGCCAGCGCCCATGCAGATGATCATGTCGCCGTCGGCGGCCAGATCGCGGAGCGTCGCGCACACGTCGTCGAGGTCCGCCACGGGCCGCGCCACCCGGTGTCCGTGCGCCCGAAGCCCTTCCGCGAGCGCCGCCGAATCGACCCCCTCGATCGGCTCCTCCCCGGCCGGATAGACCGGTGCGACGAACACGATGTCGGCGTCGTTGAAGGCGTTCTGGAACTCCTCCATCAGATCGCGCAGGCGGGTGTAGCGATGCGGCTGGACTAACGCGATCACCCGGCCCTCGGCCGCCTCGCGCGCGGCCGAGAGGACCGCTTTGATCTCGGTCGGGTGATGGGCGTAATCGTCGATGACGATCGCTCCGTCGACTTCGCCGACCCGGGTGAAGCGACGTTTGACGCCTTCGAACTTTTCGAAACCGCGAACGATTGTCTCGTCGTCGATCCCGAGCTCCATCGCCACCGCGATCGCGGCCAAGGCGTTCTGGACGTTATGGCGGCCGGGGATCGGGATATGGACTCCGGCGACGGTCCGCCGCTCGCCTTCCTTGCCGAGGACCAGCAGGTCGAACCGGCTCCCGCCCGCCTCGGGCCGGACATTGTCGGCGCGAATGTCGGCGAGCGCGGAAAAGCCGTAGGTCACGATCCGGCGATCGCGAATGCGCGACAGCACCGACTGGACGTCGGGATGGTCGATGCACATTACCGCGAGGCCATAAAAAGGCACGTTCTCGATGAACTCGCAGAACGCCTTCTTCACGGCGTCGAAATCACCGTAATGGTCGAGGTGCTCGGGATCGATGTTGGTGACGACCGCGATCGTCCCGTCGAGGCGCAGGAAGCTGCCGTCGCTCTCGTCGGCCTCGATCACCCACCAGTCGCTCTTTCCAAGCCGGGCGTTGGATCCGTAGCGGTTGATGATCCCGCCGTTGATGACGGTCGGGTCGATCCCGCCGGCGTCGAGCAGGGCGGCAATCATCGAGGTGGTGGTCGTCTTGCCATGGGTGCCGGCGACCGCGACCGTCTTCTGCATCCGCATCAATTCGGCCAGCATCTCGGCGCGTCGGACTCGCGGAATGCGCTTCTCGGCGGCGGCCGCCACCTCCGGGTTGCTGTCGCGGATGGCGGTTGAGCAGACGACGACCGCGGCATCGCCGAGATTATCCGCCGAATGCCCGATCGTGACCGGGATCCCGGTCTTGCGCAGCTTCTCGACCACATAGGAATCGGCCATGTCCGAGCCCTGCACGGAATAGCCGAGCTGGTGCATGACCTCGGCGATCCCGGACATGCCGATCCCGCCGATTCCGACGAAATGGATCGTCCCGATATCTGTGCCCAGTGCCTTCATCATGCCGGGGCTGCCCCTACCGGAGCGCGCGCCCGGCGGCGCGGGCTCAGCGCCGGTCCCACCGCGACCGGAGCGACCCCCCCTCCGACCCGCTCGGCGAGGTCGGCGAGATCGCTGGCAGCGTTCGGCCTGCCGACGGTGAGGGCCCGCGCCGCGGCATTGTTGAGCGCTTCCGGATCGGCGGCCATCGCCTCGACCTGGCGCGCCAGCCGCTCGGGGGTGAATTGGTCCTCGCGGATCGACCGCGCGCCCCCCGCCTCGACCATCTCGCGCGCATTGGCCGCCTGGTGATCGTCGGTCGCCGCGGCATAAGGAATGAGGATCGCCGGGCGCCCCGCGGCGCTCAACTCGGCGATGGTCGAGGCGCCGGCGCGGCCGATCACCAGGTGCGCGTCGCCGAGCTTGGCGGGCATGGCCTCGATGTAAGTGGTGAGCTCGGCGGGAATGCCGAGCTCGGCATAATGCGCGCGGACGCGTTCGATATCGTCCGGCCGCGCCTGCTGCACGAGCTGAAGCCGGCGCCTGAGCGACGGCTCGAGCAGCCCCAGACCCTGCGGAACCACCCGCCCGAGCACGCTCGCTCCCTGGCTTCCGCCGGTGACGAGGATCTTGAGCGGAGCGAATTCGTCGAACGGCGGGAACGGCAGTTCGCCGAGCCGCGCAATCTCGGCCCGGACCGGATTGCCAACCAGGACCGTCTTGGCCCGATGCCGCGATTTCAGCCGCTCGATCTCGCGAAACGCGGTCGCGATCGCGGCGGCACCCCCGGCGAGCAGCCGATTAACCCGGCCGAGAACCGCATTCTGCTCGTGAAGCACGCTTGGGATGTGGAGCGCGCTTGCCGCGAGCAAAGCCGGAAACGCAGGATAGCCGCCAAAGCCGATCACCGCGTCGGGCCGGTGCCTGGCGTAAAGCCCCTTGGCCTCGGAGCGGCCGCGGACGATCGCGACCAGCGCCTTGAGCCAGCCGATCGGCCCGCCGCCGAGCCGCCCGGCGGGGAGGATATGGACCGGGATGTCCTTGAACAGGCCGGGAAAGCGCGCTCCGCGGTCGTCGGTGATCAGCATCACGCCGTGCCCGCGCGCCTTCAGCTCGGCGGCGAGCGCGTGGGCGGGCACCATATGACCACCGGTGCCGCCGGCGGCGAGCACGAAGTTCATTTTGACCGCTTCATGCTGTCAGCGACTCCCCGCTCCATTTCACGACATAGGGCGAGCGCGTGAGATAGGGGTTTCGGCGCGTGAAGGCGAGCAGCAGGCCCATGCCGATCGACAAGGCCAGCATCGAGCTTCCGCCGTAGGAGATGAACGGCAAGGTCATGCCCTTGGACGGGGCAAGCTGGACGTTGACCATCATGTTGATCAGCGCCTGGAGCCCGAACTGGACCGCGAGGCCGGCCGCGGCGAGGATGGCGAAGGAATGGTCGTCGTCGAGCAGCTTGATCAGCACCCGCGCGACGATCCCGAGATAGAGCAAGGCGATGGCGAGGCAGGCGATCAGCCCGAACTCCTCGCCGATGACGCTGAAGATATAATCGGTGTGCGGCTCGGGAAGCCCGAACTTGCGGGTTCCGCCGCCGGGCCCCATCCCGAACAGCCCGCCCGCGGTCAGCGTGCGCATCGCGTTCGCGGTCTGGAAGCTGTCGCCCTTGCCGAACAGAAATTCGTCGATCCGCGCGGTCGCGACGTCGTAGAAGAAGTAGGCCATCACGATCCCGACCAGACCGGCGATCCCGAGCGCGATCAGGATCCGCAGGTTGAGGCCCGCGATCGCCAGCATCACCAGCCACACCGCGCAGTAGATGATCGTGCTCCCGAAATCGGGCTGCTGCATCAAAAGGAAGGCGATCACTGCGGTGACCACCGCCGACAAAGTGAACACCGGCAGCGATCGGTCCTTCTCCTTGAGGCTCAACAGCCAAGCCATTGCCACGACGAAGAAGGGTTTCAGGAATTCCGAGGGCTGGAGCTGCCCGACCCCGATCTCGATCCACCGCCGGGCGCCGTTGATCTCCGGGCCGAGCACGGGCACGAAGATCAGCAGGACGAAGAAGAAGGCGGCGCCGAACAGCGACAGCTTACGCGCCCGCTCCCGGGTCATCATCGAGATGAAGATCATCACCGGGATTCCAGCCGCGATCCACGCCAATTGGCGCCAGAAATAATAGAGCTCGGGGATGGTCACCGACCCACCCGAATAACGGTGCGCCGCGGCGGGGCTGGCGGCGGCGACCGCGATCAGTCCAATCGCGATCAGCACGCTGATGAGGAGCAGCAGGACCTTGTCGATCTCCCAGAACCAGCGGCCGGTCTGCGATGTATCCGAACGCCCGTAGCGATCGGGATCGATCAGCGCCGCCTTGGCCTTGATCTTGCCGGAAAGCCCCGAAATCATAACGCCCCCACCAACTCGCGGAACCGGTCGCCGCGATCCTCGAAGTCGCGGAACTGGTCGAAGCTCGCGCAGGCCGGCGACAACAGCACCGTATCACCGGGCTCGGCGTCGCGCGCGGCCTCGCGCACCGCGGCGTCGAGTTTTCCACAATTTTTCACAGGGATGCGGCCCGAAAGCAGCCGCTCGAACAGCTCCGCCGATTCGCCAATGACATAGGCCGAGCGGACGTGCCCGAAATGCGGCGCGCATTCGTCGAGATTGTCGGTCTTGGCCTGCCCGCCGAGGATCCAGCGGATCGAGGGGAAAGCTGCGAGCGCCGGCGCGGTCGCGGTCGGGTTGGTCGCCTTGCTGTCGTTAACGAAAGTGACGCCGACCTTCTCGCGAACCTGCTCCATGCGGTGGGGAAGGCCCGGATAGGTTCTTGCCCCATTTTCAAATGCCGTGAGCGGTAGGCCCAATGCTTCCACGACTTGCATGGCTGCCCAAAGGTTTTGCCCGTTGTGCGGCCCTTGGAGTGTGGGAGTCTCCGGCTTAAGGTAATGCTCTTCGAGTTCAAAAGGCATGACGGGAAAAGCGACTTCGTCGGTTCGAGGTAATGTGTTCAGAACTCGCTCAATCAGATCCTCATCGATCGACGCGATTATGCCGACGCTTTCGTCTGACTGAAGTTGAAACAACCGCAACTTGGAAGCCGCGTAGGCATCGAAGCTCTCGTACCGGTCGAGATGGTCGGGGGTGATGTTGAGCAGCACCGCGACATCGCAATCGAGGCTTTGCGTGAGATCGAGCTGGTAGCTCGACAGCTCGAGCACATAGGTGCCGCCTTCGGGGAGCGGGTCCTGGGCGAGGATCGGCAGGCCGATATTGCCGCCCATCGCGCTCGGAACGGCGGCGGTCTGGAGGATATGGTGTATGAGGGCGGTGGTGGTCGATTTGCCGTTGGTGCCGGTGATCCCGACCACCTTGTGCGGCGGAAGCTCGGGGCGGGCGCGGGCGAACAGCTCGATGTCGCCGATGATTTCCAGCCCGGCCTCCCGCGCCCGATCCGCAATCGGATGGCGGTTAAGCGGCAGGCCGGGGGTGACCACAAGGCTGTCGAACTGACTGAGGTCGACCTCGTCGAGATTAGCGATCTCGACGCCTGCAGGCGCCTTGGTCCGCGCCTCCTCATTCGCATCCCACGCCGTCACCCTGGCCCCGCTCGCAAGCAGCGCCTCGACCGTCGCCAGCCCGCTCCGGGCGAGACCGTAGACGGCATAATGTTTCCCGGCGAAGGCGCGGGCGGTGATCACCTGAGCTTGAGCGTCGCCAGCCCCGCGAGCGCGAGGATGAAGGCGATGATCCAGAAGCGGATGACGACGGTCGGCTCGGACCAGCCCTTCTGCTCAAAATGGTGGTGGATCGGAGCCATCAGGAACACGCGCTTGCCGGTGCGCTTGTAGACCGCGACCTGGATAACCACCGACAAGGCCTCGACTACGAACAGCCCGCCGACGACCACCAAGACGAACTCGTGGTGGGTCGCGACCGCGACCGCTCCGAGCGCCCCGCCGAGCGCGAGGCTCCCGGTATCGCCCATGAACACCGCCGCTGGAGGGGCGTTGAACCACAGGAAGGCGAGGCACGCGCCGACGACCGCAAGCAAAAGGACCGTGAGGTCGCCCACCCCGAGCACGTGCGGGATACCGAGATATTCGGCGAAGCGCGCATTGCCGACGAGATAAGCGATCAAGGTGAAGGCCAGCGCTGCAATGATAATCGGCATCGCCGCGAGCCCGTCGAGCCCGTCGGTCAGGTTCACCGCATTGCCGAAGGCGACGATGACGAAGGCGCCGAACGCGATATAGACCCAGCCGAGATCGCCGACCGACCCCTGCACAAACGGAAGGTAGAGCTCGCTTCCCGAGAAGCGGACCATCACCCAGGCGGCAAAGCCAGCGATGAGGAATTCGAGCGCGAGCCGGACCCTGCCCGGGATCCCGGCGTGATGGTTTTTGCTCACCTTGTCGTAATCGTCGAGGAACCCGATCAGCCCAAAGCCGACCGTGACCAGCAGGCAACCCCACACATAGGGGTTGGTGATGTCCATCCACAGGATGACCGAGACGGTGACCGCGATGAGGATCAGCAGGCCGCCCATGGTCGGGGTGCCGCGCTTGGCGAGGTGGGTCTGCGGTCCGTCGGCCCGGATCGGCTGGCCCTTGCCTTGCCGCTCGCGCAGCCAGGAAATGAACCACGGGCCGAGAAACAGCCCGATCGCCAGCGCCGTAGCGCTCGCCGCTCCAGCGCGGAAGCTGATGTAGCGGATGAGGTTGAGGATTCCCGGGAATCCCAATTGCTCGGCGATGAGGTAAAGCATCAGCCGCCCCTAAGCCGTTCGACGAGCCGGGCAAGCCCGACCGAGTTCGAGGCCTTGACCAGGACCGCGTCGCCGGGCCCGACCGCGGCGAGCAATCGGTCGCCGGCATCGTCGACATCGGCGGCAAATTCGACCGGAACCCTTCCTTCGAGCGCGTCGTCGAGCGGGCGCATTTCGGAACCGATCAGGATGAGCCGGTCGACCTTCGCGCCGAGTACCGCCGGGGCGAGGGCGGCATGGAGCGACTCGCTTTCGGCTCCGAGCTCGCGCATCGGCCCGAGCACCGAGATCCGCCGCTCGACCCCGCGCTCCTCGCCAAGGGTCTTCAAGGTCGCCGCCATCGACGCCGGGTTGGCGTTGTAGCTTTCGTCGATGAGCAGGAACTCGCCGCCCGCGACCGGGATCCGGTGGCGCTGGCCCCGACCCTTGAGCCCGCCCATGTCGGCGAGCGCGAGGCCGGCGAGCGCGACGTCGGCGCCCGCGGCCTCGACCGCCGCCAGGACCGCGAGCGCGTTGCTCACCCAATGGTCGCCGCGCTGCGAGATGGTGAAGGTCAGCTCGCGTTCGAGCAGAGCGGCGGTGACCAGGCTTCCGCCGTCGTCCGACGCGACCGCATGGATCGCGTGAACGTCGCTGTCGGGG
Source organism: uncultured Alphaproteobacteria bacterium (assembly GCA_963722545.1). Lineage (GTDB taxonomy): Bacteria > Pseudomonadota > Alphaproteobacteria > Sphingomonadales > Sphingomonadaceae > Sphingomicrobium. Next base: position 746,867 of record CAVRMK010000004.1, on the reverse strand, counting down.
CAGCCGAAGCCGACGATCCGCTCGGCATGGCGCCGCGCCGCCTTGAGCAAGAGCGTCCGCTGCGATGTTTCGTCGGGGATGATCGCGGTTCCGTCGGGCTCGAGCCCCTGGAAGACCTCAGCCTTGGCGGCCGCGATCGCCTCGATCGACCCCAGATTCTCGATGTGCGCGGGACCGATTGCGGTGACCAGCGCGACATGCGGTCGGACCATCCGAGTCAGCGCGGCGATCTCGCCTTCGTTATTCATGCCCATTTCGAGCACCGCATAGACGCTGTCGGCGGGCATCCGCGCGAGGCTCAGCGGGACCCCGGTGTGGTTGTTGTAGCTCTTCACCGAGCGATGGACCCGGCCCGGCTGGCCCCGGTCGAGCGCGGCGAACAGCGCTTCCTTGGTCGAGGTCTTGCCGACCGACCCGGTGACCCCAATGACTTTGGCCGAAGTCCGCTCCCGGGCTGCCCGGCCGAGGGCTTCGAGCGCCTCGGCGACGTCCCCGACCAGCACGTGGGGGCGGTCGATTCGCCGCGATACCAGCGCCCCGGCGGCCCCGGCGGCGAAGGCCGGGTCGAGGAACTCGTGCCCGTCATGGACGGTGCCCGGCATCGCCACGAACAGGTCGCCAAGTCCAACCTCGCGGCTGTCGAACGTGACCCCAGTGACGGAAAATTCCGCGCTGGCGGTGCCGCCCGTAGCGGCCGCGATCTCGGATGACGTCCACAGAGCGGTCACGCCGCGCACTCCCGAGCAACCAAGGCGTCGTCGAAGGGAAGCACGCGGTCTCCGACGATCTGGCCCGTCTCGTGGCCCTTGCCGGCGAGGAGCACGATGTCGCCTGGCCGCGCGATCCGGATCGCCTCCGCAATCGCCTCGCGCCTACCCGCGACTTCGACCGCGCCCGGCGCGCCTTCCAGGATCGCCGAGCGGATCGCCGCCGGATCCTCGGTGCGCGGATTGTCGTCGGTGACGATGACGAGGTCGGATAGCTCGCTCGCGACCCGGCCCATCTCCGGCCTCTTGCCCTCGTCGCGGTCGCCACCCGCGCCGAACACGGTGATCAGGCGGCCCCTCTCGCCGGTCGAAACGTGCGGGCGAAGCGCGGCGATTGCCGCCTCGAGCGCGTCGGGCGTGTGGGCATAATCGACATAGACCGGCACCCCGGCACGGCTGATCACCGCGCGCTCGAGCCGGCCGCGGACCGGAGCGACCCGCTGCATGGCCGAAAAGACCTCGGCCCACTTGCCGCCGGTTGCCAGGACCAGGGCCGCAGCGGTCAGCACGTTGGCCGCCTGGTAGGCGCCGATCAGCGGAAGCGACAGCCGATAGTCCTTGCCGTCATGGCTGAGCTTCAGCGTCTGCCCGAGCGCGCTCGGCTCCTGCGCAACCAGCCGGATCGTCTCGCCGCGCCGGCCGACGCTCATGATCTGGTGGCCGCGTGTCCGGCACCGCTCGATCACCTCGTCGCTCTTGGGATCGTCGGTCCACACCACCGCCGGACGGCCGGGCTCGAGAAGCTCCTCGAACAGCCGCATCTTGGCCTCGAAATAGGCCTCCATCGACGGGTGGTAATCGAGGTGGTCACGGCTGAAATTGGTGAAGGCCGCGGCGGCTAGAGGCACCCCCTCGCAGCGATGCTGGTCGAGGCCGTGGCTCGACGCCTCATAAGCGACATGGCTGATCCCCATCCGCTCGAGGCCCGCCATATTGTTCAGGAAGGTCACGATGTCCGGGGTGGTGAGCCCGGTCTTGACCTGATCGTCGCTGGTCGTGACCCCAAGCGTCCCGATCGAGGCCGAGCGGTGGCCCGACATGCGCCAGATCTGGCGGGTCATCTCGACCGTCGAGGTCTTGCCGTTGGTCCCGGTCACCGCGACCACTGTCTCGGGATAGGGCGCGCAGAACTTGGCGGCGAGCTCGGCGAAGCGGCGGCGCGGGACCGGATCGGCGAGGAGCGGCACTTGGCTGACCTTCGCCTCGGGCCTGGCGACGATCGCGACCGCCCCGCGGTCGACCGCCTCGGCGATAAAATCCTCGCCGTTGAAAATGGCGCCGCGGAAGGCGCCGAAGATGCTTCCGCGCGCGACCTTGCGATGGTCGAGCGCAAAGCCCGTCACCTCGGAATCGTTATCCACATCCGCAAGCTCGCCGAGGCGCACCCGAGATTATTCCTTCGATTCGTGAACGAAGGGGAGCACTTGGCTCATATCCGGCTCGCGGTCCATGTACGGCGCGACCCCGAGCATCGGGGCGATCCGGCTGATCGTGTGGCTGACCACCGGGGCGACGTTCCATCCGGCATAGCGGAAGCCATAGGTCTCGGCGGTGGCCTGGGGTTCGTCGAGCATGACGACGATGACATAGCGCGGGTCGTCCATCGGGAACACGCCCGCGAAGGTGGTGATCACCAGGCTGCTGGAATAGCGGCCGCCGACGACCTTGTCGGCGGTGCCGGTCTTGCCGCCGACCCGGTAACCTGGCGCGTCGGCCTTCTTGCCCGTGCCTCGTGTGACGACCAGCCGAAGCAAGGCGCGCATCTTCTCGCTTGTGTCCTCGCTGAACACCCGACGGCCCTTGCCCACCGGATGCTGCTTGTCGACCTTGAGCAAGGTCGCGGGCCGGTAGATGCCGCCGTTGAACAGGGTTGCATAGCCGATCGCGAGGTGGAGCGGAGTGACGGCGATCGAGTGGCCGTAGCCGACCGTCATCACGTCGGTGCGGCTCCAGTCGCGTGGCGTCAGGGTCCGGCCGCGCTCCTTCATCTCGACCGCGACCCGGTCCATGAAGCCCATCTTGCGAAGGAACGCACGCTGCCGCACCGCGCCCAATTGGTCGGCGATCTGCGCGGTCCCGACGTTGGAGCTTTCCTTCATGATCTCCGCCACCGAGCAGGGTCGGTTGTAGGGATGGGTGTCGCTGATCTTTCGACCCGCGACGTGCAACTCGCCCGGGCACGGATACATTTGCCCCAGCGATTTGATGACTCCGGCGTCCATGCCCATGGCGACGGTGAACGGCTTGTAGGTCGATCCGAGCTCGTAGAACTCCGAGCGTGGTGCGGTTGAATTGCTGCTCGGGGGTGACCGTGCCGGGGACATTGAGGTTGAAGCCCGGAAGCGAGGTCATCGCCATGATCTCGCCGGTGCGGATATCCATCACCACCCCGGCCGCACCGACCGCGGAGAATTTGACCATCGCGGCGTTGAGCTCATGCTCGAGCGCCTGCTGGACCCGGCTCGAGATCGACAGGGTCAGCGGCTCCCTGCGAGTAGCCGCACTAGTCAGCCGCTCGTCGAAGGCGCGCTCGATCCCGGCGCTGCCGCGGCCGTCGATGTCGGTGTAACCGATCACGTGGGCGGCGAGGCTGGTCTGGGGATAGAGCCGTTCGGGCTCGCGGTCGATCGCCAGGCCCGGCTCGCCGATCGCGTTGATCGCCTCGACCAGGCCCGGCGACGCGCGCCGGCGGAGGTAGATGAAGCGCTTGTTCGACCGAAGCAGCTCGAAATATTGCAGCTCGTTCTTTTCGGGCATCAACACGGCAAGCCGCCGCGCGAGGTCGAGCTTGTTGCCGATGATCTTTGATGGATGGATGGCAATCGTCCAGGCGTCGATCGTCCGCGCTAGCGGATTGCCGTCGCGGTCGACGATGTCGCCGCGGTCGGGGATCAGCTCGACCAGGCCTTGTTTGCGCCCGGCATGGTCGCCGAATGCGGCCAGCCACAGGATCCGCGCGGCAATGAGGGCGATGATCCCGCCATAGACGAGCATTCCGAACATCAGCCGCTGGTGCATGACCGCCAGCATCTGGCGCTTTTGCCCGACCAGTCGGAGCCGCTCGGGCCGGGGCGCGACGAGAGCAGGCGACGGAGCGTTCATTGGCCGGTGGCGAGCTCCCGTCCCGTGGCGTCGCTGCGCGCCTTTGCGGCGGGCTGGCCCGTCGCTCCGGCGCTGGATTTGGCGGCCGCGAGGCCCGGTCTATCGAGCGACCCTGTCCTTGCCGGCTTCGCCGCCGTAACCGGCCTGTCGCTCGACTTTGCGGCGGCGCCCAGGGGCATCGGGCTGACCGCTTTTGCCGGGACCTCGCGCGTCTCGGTCTTCAAACTTGCTTGCTGGAGGAGGCCGGAGGGCCGCCGGCCCGCAGGCTGAGCCTCTTCGGATCGGTCGACTTCGCCGACCTTGCGGGCGTCAGGCTTGGGCGCGGCGGCAAGCACCACCGGGGCCTCGAAATCGACCGCCTTTTCGGGGCGGGCGAGCCGGGCGAGCTCGAACCCGCCCTTCAAGAACTGGTCGTGGCTCGGTGCCGACAAGGCCAGGACGCTGGCGTTCCAGCGCTCGAGCTGGGCGAGGCGGCCACGGGTTCCGATCTCGGTCTGGAGGACTCGAAGATCGCGCTGGGCGAGGACGATCCGGGTCTCGACGTCCTCAAGCGCGGCGCGCTCGGAGGCGACCCGGAGCGAGACCAGGTAGCAGGACAATGCCGCGCCTGCGCAACTCGCCACCATCATCAGCGACTTGAAGCTGCGGCCGCTCATTGCAGAGTCTCCGTTCGTGCGGGCGCTGCGGTCCGGACCGCGCTCCGCAACCGTGCCGAGCGGGCGCGCGGGTTGCGCGCGAGCTCCGCGTCCGAGGGCGCTACCGGCTTGGCAACCCGGGTGAAGGTCGGCTCGGCCGGGTCGGTCAGCGCGGGACGATGGCGCGATCCGCCGGGATTCCCCCCGCTCCGCTCGCGCAGGAAGCGCTTCACGATCCGGTCCTCGAGGCTGTGGAAGGTGACGACGGCGAGCCGCCCGCCGGGCTTGAGCGCGCGCTCGGCGGCTTCGAGCCCCTGCTCCAGTTCGTCGAGCTCGGCGTTCAAATGGATCCGAATCGCCTGGAAGGTGCGGGTCGCCGGGTCGGATTTCTGTCCCGGACGGAAGCCGGCCGCGCGGCGAACGATCGCGGCGAGCTCGGCAGTGCGCTCGACCGGGCGAGCGCGGACGATTGCGCGAGCGATCGCCCGGGCGCGCGGTTCCTCCCCAAACTCGCGCAGGACCCGGGCGATCTCGGCCTCGTCGGCCGAATTCAGATATTCCGCGGCGGTAAGGCCCGATTTCTCCATCCGCATGTCGAGCGGGCCGTCGGCCTGGAACGAGAAGCCGCGCTCGGCCCGGTCGAGCTGCATCGAGCTGACCCCGATATCGAGCGCGATCGAGTCGACGAGCCCGATCCCGCGCTCCGCCAGGACCCGGTCCATTTGCGAGAAGCGCTCATTGACCAGGGTCAGCCTGTCTTCGCGGTCAAGTTCAGCAGACGCAATCGCGTCGGGATCGCGGTCGAAACCGATCACCTGGCCGGCGCCGGCGGCAAGGAATGCGCGGCTGTACCCGCCGGCTCCGAAGGTCCCGTCGACGACCGTGTCGCCGGCCGCGATCTGCATCGCCGCGACGACCTCGTCGATCAGCACCGGCACGTGTGGCGCGCCGCTCATGCCGAGGCTCCGCGCTCTTCGAGGCGATAGCGGACGATGTCTTTCAAATCGTCGGGGATGCCAGGTTCGGACAGCAAGAGGTCCGGGTTCCAGATCTGGAAGGTTTCGCCGGTCCCGAGGAACAAGGCGAGGTCCTTGATCCGGCCTTTCATCCGCATCATCGGGGGCATCACGATCCGGCCCGAGCTGTCGTAGGGGGCTTCCTCGCTCGCGGCGAAGGCCATGAAGTTGCGCCGTTCATAATCGAGCGCGGCTTCGGGGCTGGTCTCTTCCTTCTCGTTCAGCCGCTCGAGCTTCTGGTGCTTCACCGCGGCATAAGCCGGGTCGTAGGCGCTGAGGCAGGGGAAATGCTCGTGCTTGGCGAGAACGACGGTCTTGGACTGTCCACGGCGCTCGATCACCGAGCGCAGGAAGGCGGGAATGGAAACGCGGCCTTTCGCGTCCACTGCATTCAGCGCGCTGCCCTGAAACAGATGCTCAAGCGCCACGTCCACTCCCCAGTTCGAAGAGCGCAGGCCGCCTCGGCCGGGCGCGCGCCATCGCTCGCGCCCCGCGTCGGTTCCGAATCATCCGGGTTAGCCCCCGCTCTACGACCTATGTTGGTAACTCATGCCGACGCGGGACACAATGGGTTTTCGTGGGATTATGTGGGAAACGGTGTAATTTCCCGGAATTGCAGGGGCTTGCGCGGCCGAAGGTGGGCCCTCCAGCGCATGGCGGCGGCGTGGGCAACCCTGTGGATAAGTGTGTGAGCGGTGCGACTCACCGACGGAGCGAGTCGAGCGCGCCAAGCAGCGCGCTGGCCCCTTGAGCGCCCTCCCCGCCGCGCGACCAGTCGAGAAAATCGGCATCGGCGACGATGAGCACGGTCCCCTTGCCGATCGCGCAGCGCGCCACCAGCCCATCCGGGCTGATCGGGCACGTCCCCGAAAGCGACCCTGGCGAACGGGTCAGGATCGGCGAGCCGGCGAGCGTCGCGCTCCTCTCTCCCCTCGCCGCCGGTGCCGCGAGCCTCAGCCCCCAATGCGCCAGCAGCCCGGTGTCCATGAACATCGGCGGCGGCCGCGTCGGGTCGCCGAGCGGCCGGCCATCCGCCCATTCGAGCATCGGGTCGGCGAGCAGAAGGAGGCGTCCGCCGCCGCGCACCCATGCGTCGAGCGCTACCAAATCCTCGGCCGGCTGGGCGAGCGGATGCGCCATGACCAGCAGCCGCCCCTGCTCGAGTTCGAGAGCCGAACTGGTGGCGATGGTTCGAACGCGATACCGGCGCTCGAGCGCGTCGAGCACGGGCGAGCCGGCCGCCTCGAGCTCGAACAATTCGCCGAAGGCGATTGGAAGGCTGCTCAGGAGGAGGAGCACGGGCCGCTCACGCGGGCTCGAACGGGTCCAGGCGAGGACCGCGGCAAGACCTACGACGAGCCCGATTGCACCGATCAGCAACGCGCGTCGCCGCGCCTTGGTCATTGCTTGCTGCTGTTGGCCGCGCCGGACTTGTTTTCGCCCGCACCAGGAGCGACCCCGAGCTCGGCCAGCGGTTCGCTCGGCTCCTCGCTCGAACTCGCGCTCGCGGCCGGGCCTCCGGCGGCCGGATCGCGGCTCGACTTGCTGATGATCGAGCCCAAAAGGACGAGCAGGAAAGCGAAAGCGAGGCCGGTGAGGCCGATGCGAATACGCTGCGCGCTGCTGCCGGCTTCGTAGGGCATTTCGGTCGACGAGGGTATGGCGGGCTTCGACGATATGCAAGCGTGCGCCTTGACGCCGCGTCCGCCCCCGGCGAAGGCGACGCGATGATTCGCACCGCACCTATTTTCGCAATTGCCGCAGCTGCCATGGTCGCCGGCTGCAACCAGGACAACCACACCATCGTCGCCGGTGGTCCCGACAACCGCGACGAAGCCGCAGAGCAGCTCCAGGCCAACGGCCCGGTCGAGCTTCCACCCAGCATCGCGTCGACCAAGACCTATCGCTGCGCCGACAACCAGATTGTCCAGGTCAACTGGATGTCCGACGGCAAGTCGGCCACCATCCGCACCGACTCGGGCGGCACCGTCCACGTCGTCGCGCCCGAGCCGGGCAAGGACATGATTGCGGAGGGCGGCTTTGCGCTGTCGGGCGCTCCGGGCACTGCATCGGTCAAGATCGCGACCGGCGGCGCCGCGCAGACCTGCAAGGCGTAAGCGCGCGCATTTGGATCAAGCCGGCCTGATTCTGTCCCGCCGCGCCTTTGCCGGCGGGCTCGCCGGATTTGCCATCGCCGGTCCGCTCGCCGGAATCGCGCGCGCCCAACCCGCCGCGTCATTGGAACCGGCGCTCGCCGCGATCCGCGCCTTCGCCGCGGCGCACAAGGGCGCCTTCGGCCTTCCCGGCCTGACCGTCGGGCTGACTGCTCCGGGCGGTTTTTCTAGCGCCTTCGACCTCGGTGTCGCGAACCTCGATTCCGGCCGCCCGATCCTTCCCGACACTTTGTTCCAGGTCGGGTCGATTTCGAAGCTGATGACCGCGCTCATCATCCACCAGCTCGCCGCCGAAGGCCGCTTTTCGCTATCGGACCCAATCGCCCGTCTGCTTCCGACCGTTCCAATCCCCGCCACCGCCGGGATCACCGTGCAGCAACTGCTCGATCACCGTTCCGGGCTCCCCGGCGACGCGCCCTTGTTCCCGCCCGGGGGCCTGTGGGTCGGGTTCGGGCCCGGCACCCACTGGTCCTATTCGAACACCGGATACGATATCCTCGGCAAGCTTGCCGAGGCCGCCGGCGCCCGGCCACTCGCGCGCCTGCTCGAGGAGCGTCTGTTCAGGCCGCTCGGCATGAGCCGCAGCCGGGGCGCGATCACCGCCGCCGACCGCACCGCTTATGCCCAGGGCTATGAGGCCGCCAACAACACGATTCCCTATGCGCGCGGGGTCCCGCTCGCCCCGGCCGGCTGGGTCGACGTGACCTTCGGCGCGGGCAATGTCGCGTCGACCGCGGCGGACATGAACCGCCTTGTCGCAGCCCTCGCCGCCGCGCTTCGCTCGGGGACGCTTCCCGGGCTCACTCCAGCCCAGACCGCTGCATTCCTCGGTCATTCCGCGCCCACCGACAGCGCCGCGATGCGCTACGGCAACGGCTTCATGCACGTCTCGAACGGGGCTCGGCGCTACCTCCACCACACCGGCGGGATGGTGAGCTTCTCGTCCGCTTTCCACCTCGACAAGTCGAGCGGGGTCGGCGCCTTCACCAGCACCACGTTGACCGGCTTCGCCGGCTACCGCCCGTCGAGCCTCACGCGCTTCGCGGTCGACACCCTGACCGAGGCCATGGCCGGGCGCCCGCTTCCCAAGCCGCCGAGGCTCGACGATGACGTCGTCAATCCGGGGGCCTATGTCGGCCGATATTCGGGGCCGACGGGTACGTTCGAAGTCCTGGCCGGCTCGCCGCTGACGATTTCGGCCGGCGACCGGTCGGCGCCGCTCCAGGCGTGGGGAGCCAACCTGTTCCGGACCACCCATCCCGATTTCGCGCGCTACAGCCTGCTGTTCGAGCGCAGCGCCGGCAAGGTGACGGGCGCGAGCTGGGGCCCCGACCAGTTCATGCGCTCGGGCGGTGCCACGAAGCCGAAGCCATCCGACCCCGATCTGGCCAAGCTCGCCGGTCGCTATTCGAACGACAGCCCGTGGTGGGGCGTGATCGAGGTGGTCGAGCGCGGCGGCCGCCTGTGGCTCGGGACCGAGGTGCCGCTGATCGCTCTCGGCAACGAGCTATGGCGCATCGGCGAGGACAGCCGATCGCCCGAGCGCGGCCGCTTCGCCGACCCGATCGCGGCACGGCCGCAGGCCTTCTATTTCTCCGGCGAGAAATTCCTGCGCCACGACATCTGATCGCGTGACGGACCCGCCTGCCACCGCTAAGGGGCCGCGCATGGACGTCCTCGAAGCTCCCCGCATCACCCTCGAAATCGTCGCCGAGCATGGCCTTTCCGAGGACGAATATCAGCGCATCCTGAAAGCCCTCGGCCGCGAGCCGAACCTCACCGAGCTCGGCATCTTCTCGGTGATGTGGTCCGAGCATTGCAGCTACAAATCCTCGCGCGTCCACCTGAAGAAGCTTCCCACGCAAGCGCCATGGGTGATCTGCGGGCCCGGCGAAAATGCCGGCGTGATCGACATCGGAAACGGACAGGCCGCCATCTTCAAGATGGAGAGCCACAACCACCCGTCCTACATCGAGCCCTACCAGGGCGCGGCCACCGGGGTCGGCGGGATCCTCCGCGACGTCTTCACCATGGGTGCGCGGCCGGTGGCCAATCTCAACGCATTGCGATTCGGCAGCCCCGACCATCCCAAGATGAGGCACCTGATCGCGGGCGTGGTCGCGGGGATCGGCGGCTACGGCAATTGCGTCGGCGTCCCGACCGTCGGCGGCGAGGTCAATTTCGACCCGGCCTATGACGGCAACATCCTGGTTAATGCGATGACCGTCGGTGTCGCTCCGGCCGACAAGATTTTCTACTCCGCCGCGACCGGAGTCGGCAATCCGATCGTCTATGTCGGCTCCAAGACCGGCCGCGACGGAATCCACGGCGCGACCATGGCCAGCACTGATTTCGCCGAAGATGCCGAGGCCAAGCGGCCGACGGTCCAGGTCGGCGACCCGTTCACCGAGAAATTGCTGATCGAGGCCTGCCTCGAATTGATGGCGACCGACGCGATCGTCGCGATCCAGGACATGGGCGCGGCGGGCCTCACTTCCTCGTCCGTCGAGATGGCGTCGAAGGGCGGCGCCGGAATCCGCCTCGACATGAACAAGGTGCCGCAGCGCGAGGAGGGCATGACGCCCTACGAGATGATGCTCTCCGAGAGCCAGGAGCGCATGCTCATGGTCCTCAAACCCGGCCGTGAGGCCGAGGCCGAGACAATCTTCAAGAAGTGGGAGCTCGACTTCGCGGTGATCGGCGAAGTCACCGACACCGGCCACATGGTGCTCGAATGGAACGGCGAGGTCGTGTGCGACATCCCGCTCGGCCCGCTCGCCGATGACGCGCCCGAGTATGACCGGCCGCACATGAGCCTCGACGAGTACAAGGCCTGGGCGCAGGTCAAGCCGCTCGATGACGTGCCGCAAAGCACCGACATCGCCGCGGATTTGCTCAAGCTGATGGCCTCGCCCAACCTCGCCAGCCGGCGCTGGATCTGGGAGCAATATGACCAGTCGGTCGGCGCCGACACCGTCCAGCGCCCGGGCGGCGACGCCGCGGTGGTGCGAGTCCACGGCACGCCCAAGGCGCTGGCGATGACCACCGATTGCACCCCGCGCTATTGCTATGCCGACCCGTACGAGGGCGGGAAGCAGGCGATCGCCGAGGCCTATCGCAACCTCTGCGCGGTCGGCGCCCGTCCCCTCGCCGTCACCAACTGCCTCAACTTCGGCAATCCCCAGCGGCCCGAGATCATGGCCCAGTTCGTCGAATGCCTGCGCGGCATGGGCGAGGCCTGCCGCGCGCTCGACTTCCCGATCGTAAGCGGCAACGTCAGCCTCTACAACGAAAGCAAGGCGACCGGCGGCGGCTCGGCCATCCTCCCGACCCCCGCGATTGGCGGCGTCGGCCTGCTCGACGATTGGGAGAAATCGGCGACTATCGCTTTCAAGTCGGCCGGCGAATCGCTCGTCCTCATCGGCCATTCCGACAGCCACGTCGGCCAGTCGCTGTGGCTCGAAGTGTGCCACGGCCGCCGCAACGGCCCTCCCCCGCCGGTCGACCTCGCCGCGGAGAAGCGCGCCGGCGAATGCGTTCGAAAGCTTATCGCCGACGGCCTCGTCAGCGCGGTCCACGATTGTTCGGACGGCGGTGCGGCGGTCGCCCTCGCCGAGATGGCGCTTGCCGGGAACATCGGCCTCGAGATGACCGTCGTCGAGCAGATTCCCAATCCCGGTGCGATCCTGTTCGGCGAGGACCAGGGCCGCTTCATCGTCACCACGTCCGACGAGGCTGCCGTCCGCGCCGCCGCCAATGCGGCGGGCCTGTTCGCGGTCAACATCGGGACGACCGGCGGCGCTTCGCTTAGCTTCGACCTATTGTCCCGTGGCGGCGTCCAGTCGGTCACCCTCGCCGACCTCCGCGCCGCGCACGAGCGCTTCTTCCCGACCCTGATGTCGAACGAGCTTTAGGCCGTCGCGGTGAAAGACGTCCCGCACACCGCTTACACTGCGCTCCCCGCCCTCACTGACGAAGAGCGGATCGAGCGAGCGCGGGCGTTCCGCGGGCTGATCGCGAGCCGCCGGACCTGCCGCATGTTCTCGGACGCTCCGGTGCCGCGCGCGGTGATCGAGGAGGCCGTCCTCGCCGCCGGGACCGCGCCGTCCGGCGCCAACCACCAGCCCTGGCATTTCGCGATCGTCTCCACGCCCGCGATGAAGCACCGCATCCGCCTCGCCGCCGAAAAGGAGGAGCGCGAATTTTACGCCGGCAAGGCGGGACAGGAATGGCTCGACGCCCTCGCGCCGCTCGGAACCGACGAGGACAAGCCCTATCTCGACATCGCCCCATGGCACATCATCGTCTTCGGCCAGCGCCGCGGCGGGATCGAGCCTGGCGACGACAAGACCAATTATTATGTGACCGAGAGCGTCGGAATCGCCTGCGGCTTCCTGCTCGCGGCGCTGCACAGCGCGGGGCTCGCGACCCTCACCCACACGCCTTCGCCGATGGGCTTCCTGCGCGAGCTGTGCAGCCGCCCGAAGCACGAAAAGCCGCTGATGGTGATCGTCGCCGGACTTCCCGCGGCCGACGCGGTGGTGCCGCTCCACGCGCTGCGCAAAAAGCCGCTCGATCAGATCAGCAGCTGGCTGTGATCTACGCCGGCTTCGCGCCGAGCCGCCCGCGCCACATCGTCACGCCTAGCGCAAGCGACCACAGGCCGTGAAGGCCGTAAGCGAGCTGCGCGCCGTCGACGTCAAGCCGGATTATCCCGCCAATCAGCAGCGACGCGGGCACGGCGCCCGCGATCGCCCCCGTTATCGCAAGCAGCGCATGGTCGCGGCGAAGGGCCGCGGCCCAGCTGACATATGCGATCCCGGTTGCGACGATCCCGACTCCGGCGAGTCCCTGGTTGAGCTGCCAGGCGAGCAGGAACACGTCGTGACCCGGCGCTCCGCGCGGCCAGTTGGCCATCGCTGGCACCGCAAGGCCGTTGATCGTCGCCGCACCGACATGCGCTCCCGCGCCGATCGCATAAGCCACCAGCCCCGCGAGAACCGGCGTGCTCGCTCCGCGGGCGCGGGCGAAGGCGACGAAGCCGAACAGCAGCACGCCGAGCGCAACCATCATCCCGCCGTGGACGATCCCGCCCGCGCCGCCGGCATGGGCGCTGGTCGGGTGGTTCATCATCAGTGCGATGCTTAGCACCGCCGCCCCCGCCAGCGCGGCTCCGCCGTCGCGGGTCAGCCCGCCATCGATTGCGCCAGCTTGAGCCATTTTTTCGTTTCTTTCCTCGGGCGCCAAAGGGACAGGAAACCGCCCGCCCCCGGCAACCGACAAAATGGCGCATTTGTCCGGTTCCGGACGAACGGCGGACATTGTACGGAAGCGGCCGGGAGGCACGGCATGCACCAGCAATCGGGATCGCGGACTCGCAGCCGGCTCATCGCCGCGTTCAACCAGCTCGTCTTCGACAAGACCCGCGGCCCGATCCGGGTCGGTCAGATCATCGAGAAAGCGGGAGTCGGGCGATCGACCTTCTACGACCATTTTCCCAATGCCGAAGCGGTTCACATGGCCGCTTTGTCGCGGCCGCTCGCCCATCTCGCCGGGCCGGCTGCGGGCACCGGCACTACGGAGGAGCTGCAGTGGCTGCTCGATCATTTCCTCGGCAACCGCGGCCGTGCCCGCGACCTGCTGGTCGGGCCGAGCCGGGACCGCATTGCCAGGCTCCTCGCCGAGATAATCGACAAGCGCGTCGAAGACGACGGCAGACCGACCATCCCGCGCCGGATCGCGACGATGCAACTCGCCGAAGCAATGCTCGGTCCGATCCGCCTGTGGATCGCGGGCGAGGTGGCCGCGAGCTCCGAGGTGCTTGCGAGCTCCTTGTTTGGTACCGCCGCAGCCATGCGCGGCGCGCTTGGCCTAAGGCCGAAGGATGAGCCTAATCGCCGAAATACTTGCGAATAGTTCGCATTAGCGTCATATTCGCGCCCATGATCGTCTGTTCGTGCAACGTGATTCGGGATTGCGACATCCGCGCTGCGGTCGGCCGGGGCTGCGCCGATGCCGAGGCTGCGTATCGCTCGATGGGCTGCGAGTTCGAGTGTGGCGGCTGCCGCGAATATGCCGAAGAGATCGTCGCCGAGGCCCGCACCGCTCCGCGAGCGCTGGATGCAAGCGCCGCCTAAAGCTTGTTGCGACTGACAATCAGTCGCAAATTTTTCCCGGTTTTCTGCTATTTTTGAACCTTCCCCCGCCCCTTGCGTTGGGGTAAGAGCGTCGTCGCGACGCGAGCGGAGACAAGGTCATGAAGGGCGAACCCAGGGTCATCGAGCTATTGAACGAGGCGCTCAAGGCCGAGTTGACCGCGATCAACCAATATTGGCTGCATTACCGGATGCTCGACAATTGGGGCGTCAAGAAGCTCGCCGAGCTCGAGCGGCACGAATCGATCGACGAGATGAAGCATGCCGACAAATTTTCGGAGCGGATCCTGTTTCTCGAGGGCATGCCCAATTTCCAGGCGCTCGGCTCGCTGAGGATCGGCGAGAACGTCGAGGAAATCCTGAAGGCCGACCTCGCCGCCGAGCATGAGGCGGTGGCGATGTACCGCAACGGCGTCACCGAGTGCGAGGCGCTCAAGGATTATGTCAGCCGCGACCTGTTCGCCGAAGTCCTCAAGGACGAGGAAGGCCATGTCGACGTCCTCGAGACCCAGTTCGAGCTGATCCGGCAGATGGGGCTTCAGAACTACATCCAGCTCCAGTCCGAGCCGGCCGGCGACTAGCCGGCTTCCGCCACCCGCTTGAGCCCTGGGAGGACGTGCGACGCCCAGCCGCCGGCGAGCTGGTCGCGGATCTGGCGGATCATCGGGCCGTCAAATTGGTCCCAGCCGCGATGGACCAGGCTCACGCGAGTCGACCCGCCCTCCTCGCTCAGGCTGATCTCGACCTCGGTCTTGGGCATGTCGGGATAGAACCAGGAAAAGCGCATCGTCCGAGGCTCGTCGAGCTCGAGTAGCTCGCAATGGGTCGCGCCGGAAACGTCGTCCGCGGCGCGCTTGGCCGGGTCGGGCTGCATGTAGAAGATGTGGCCGACGCGGGACTTGAAGCCCATGCAGCCGAGCCATTGCTCGACCAGCCCTTCGCTCGTCATCACCTGCCACACCCGCTCGGGCGAGCGATCGATCACCAGGTCGGTTGCAATGTCGTCGATCATGAATCCCCCTCGACAATCCGCTTGAGCAGCGCGAGGCGCTGCGCCCACATCGTCTCGATCCACGCGCGCGCTTCGCCCAGTGCTTCGAGGTTCGCGCGATAGACGTGGCTTCGCCCGTCCGGCTCGAATGTCACCAGGCCCGCCTGCTTGAGCTTGCGGAGATGTTTCGACACCGCCGGGCGCGACACGGGAAAGCGGTCCGCCAATTGCTCGACCGGAGCTGGATCGTCCGCGAGCAGACGAAGGATTTCGCGCCGGGTCGGATCGGCGAGGCAGGCAAACACGGCGCTCGAGTCCATTGCCGCCCTATGCGTAACCAAACGGTTACATGTCAAGCGGCTTGTTTTGCCTAGGCTAGATTCGGCCGAAGTCCTGGTTGCCGACCTTGGCTCCGAACACCGGGCTCGACCGCGATTTGAGCGGGTTGGTCTCGGCGTCGAACGCGGCCATCGTCGCCTCGAACAGGCGGCGAAGCTCGACCACCTGGGGCACCAGCTCGTCGGGGAAGCGGTGGGTCTCGATGCACAGCCGTGCGGTGCTTTCGATCAGCTCGGCGAGCTGAGCCAGATTTTCGGCGCCGAGCTGGCGCGATTCACCCTTGAGGGTGTGCGCCGGGACCACCAGAGCGGTCGTGTCCTCGTCACGCATCGCTTGCTCGATCCGCGCGATCGACTTGACCCCATCCTCGCGGAAATAGCCGAGAATCCGGATGAAGCCCGGCCCGAGCTCATTGCGATTGCGGTCGAAATGCGCCCAATCGACGATGTTCGGCCGTGGGTTCTGCGATTCCAAAATGTCGTCCCCCGAAGGCATCGGGCCAGGTCCAGGGTCAGAAAGCTAGGCGAAAAGGGTTAAGCTTGGCTTATCGCGAGCGCCCGCGGTCGAATGGGTTGGCGCGCCCGCGGAAGTCCAATCGCATCGGCACGGCGCCGAGCTTGAGGTCGCGGCGCAGCGCATTGACCAAATAGCGGCGATAGCTTTCGGGAAGCTCGTCGGTGCGGTTGCCGAACACGACGAAGCGTCGGTGGCCGGCTTTTGACTTGGGTGATGTAGCGAAGCTTGATCCGCTGGCCCTTGGGCGCGGGCGGCGGGTTGGCCTCCAGCGCCGCTTCGAACCAGCGGTTGAGCTCGCCGGTCGAGACCCGGCGGCTCCACGCCTCGCGCAGCTCGAATCCGACCTTGAGCATGGTGTCGATGCCCTTGCCGGTCTTGGCCGAGACGGTCAGCAGGGGCACGTCGCGCAACTGCGCCAGGCCCTCGGCCAGCGCCGCCTTGATGCCGTTGAACAGCGACGAGGCGTTCTCAGCAACGTCCCATTTGTTGACCGCGATGATCAGCGCGCGACCCTCCTCGATCACCTGGTCGGCGATCTTCAGGTCCTGGACTTCGAGGCCGCGGGTGGCATCGAGCAAAAGCACCACGACTTCGGCATGGTCGATCGCGCGGCGGGTATCGGCTGCTGACAGGCGCTCGAGCTTGTCGTCGATCTTGGCTCGCTTCCTCAGCCCCGCGGTGTCGACCAGCCGAACCCTGCGCGGGCCATCAGCACTTGGCCAGGTCCAGTCGAGGCTGATCGAATCGCGGGTGATCCCGGCCTCGGGCCCGGTGATCATCCGCTCCTCGCCGACCATGGTGTTGACCAAGGTCGACTTGCCCGCATTGGGCCGGCCGACGATCGCCAGCTTGAGCGGGCGGTCGGGGGAATCCTCGTCGCCCTCGTCCGCTTCTTCCTCGGCGGCCCTGGCCTCAACCGGGCCACGAAGCGCTTCGAACAAGTCGACGATGCCCTCGCCATGCTCGGCGCTGAGCGGAACCGGATCGCCGAAGCCGAGCCGATAGGCGTCGAGGATTCCCGACTCGCCCGAGCGGCCCTCGGCCTTGTTGGCGATCACCGTCACCGGGGTCGATTCGGCCCGCAGCCACCGCGCGATTTCCTCGTCGAGCGGGGTCAGACCCTCGCGCGCGTCGATCATCAGCAAGGCCGCATCGGCCTCGCGCACCGCGGCTTCGGTCTGGGCGCGCATCCGCCCGGGAAGGCTGGCCGGGTCCTCGTCCTCGAACCCGGCGGTGTCGATCACCCGGAACTCGAGTCCGAGGAGGCTCGCCTCGCCCTCGCGCCGATCGCGGGTCACGCCGGGTCGGTCGTCGACCAGCGCCAGCTTCTTGCCGACCAGCCGGTTGAACAGGGTCGATTTGCCGACGTTGGGCCGGCCGACGATGGCGACGGTTGGAAGGGGCATGAGCGGTGCCTTAGCAGCGGCCCGAAGGCGCTGCGAGGCTTCTAGCGGAACGCGTGCAGCCGACCGTCGTCGTCGTAGATGTAAAGCGTCGAGTTGGCGACCACGGGGGCCTGGCTGACACCTGGCCGAACCCGCGTCTGGTTCTGGAACGAGCCGGTCGCCGGGTCGATATTGACCAGCACCCCGTTCGACCCGACGACGATCAGCCGGTTTCCGGCAAGGATCGGGCCGCGATAGTCGATCTGGCCGCGCTTCTTCTTCGGATTTTCGAACGCGGGCAGCTGGTTGATCCAGCGCACCTTGCCGCTCAACCGGTTGATGCACACCAGCCTGGCGTCGCTGGTCACGACGAACAGCCACTCACCGGCGAGCCACGGGGTCGCGATTCCCGAAACGTTGATCTCCCACTGGCGCTGGCCGGTGGTGAGCTCGAGCGCGACCATCCGCCCGCCCTGGCCGATCGCGAACACCTGGCCGCTGTCGATCACCGGGCTCGCGTCGATATCGTTGAGGCTCGACACGCTGGTGCGGATGCTGGTCCGCTGCAGCGCGTCCTGCCACACCTGGCGCCCGTTCTCGTAGCGATAGGCGTTGAGCTCACCCGAGGAGAAGCCCGCGACAACGGTACCCGAACCGACCGCCGGCGAGGCGGTGCCGAACACGCCGGCGATTTCCAGCGCCGCGGCCTGGCTCCAATTGGTGGTCCCGTCGCTTTCCTTGAGCGAATAGATCTGATTGTCCTGGCTGATCACATAGACTGCGTCGCCGAACACGGACGGCGCTCCGCGCAGCGGACCGCCGGGTCGGACCTGCCACAGGATTCCGCCGGTCTGTTCGTCGATTGCGGAGACAAAGCCGAGGCCGTTGGTGGCGAGGATTCGCCCGTTGGAGAAAGCGATTCCGCCGCCATAAAGCGAATGCTCATTGCCGCGCTCGTTGGGGGTCTGGCTGGCCCAGATCTGCCCGCCGTTCGAGGCGTCGAAGGCGCGCACGGCGCCGAGCGAATCCATCGTATAGACCCGGCCGTTGGCGACGATCGGCGGCGACGCGATGCGCCGGGTCACGGTATTGCCGCGACCGGCCTGCACCGACCACGCGACGCCGAGCGCTTGGCCGAGCTCATAATGACCGCCGGACTTGGCCGCATTGCCGCCCGACTGCGCCCATTCGGTGTTGGCGACGGCGACCGGAAGCGACATCGGGATCGCCGCGGTGGCCTCGTCGACCACGATCTCGCCCTCGTTGGCGAGAATCGCGATTCGCTCGCCGACCACCGGAGTCTTGGGGCGCGAGCCGCGCTTGAATATCCCGCAGCCCCCCATGGCCAGCGCAGCGGCAAGGAGAATCAGTGAGCGGAACTTGATCGTTTTGCTTGTCATGGGGTTCCTATTGCGCGCGGGCATCCATCAGGTCGCTGGCGTCGACTCCAAGGCTGCTCGCCATTTGAACGGCGCGCCCGCGGATCACTTCTGGGACGCTTCGGTCGCGCCCGATGGCGGCGAACAGCTTGCCCGCCTCGTCCTTCTTGCCTTGCTTGATCAGCGCGAGCGCGGTCATCTCGCCGGCCGATCCGAACCACGGCTCGCCGGGTCCGGCAAGCGGCTTCATTCGCGCGATCACCTCCTCGGGCTTCAATTGGTCGAACTCGAGCGCGGTCTGGCGAATCAGCGCAATGTCGCGATAGGGCTGGGCCAGGCCCTCGTCCTCGGCGAGCGAGCGATATTTGGCGGCCGCAGCCTTCGAATCGTTCTTTTGGAGATCGATCGCGGCGCTGGTGAAGATGGCGGTGGTCCGGACGGCATCGCTCGAGCTGTCCTCGAGCTCCTTGAGCTGCGGCCGAGCCTGGTCGAACTTGCCCTGGCCGAGGTCGCGGTAAATCTTGGCGAGCTCCTCGACCTCGCGCCCGGCGCGCTCGCGCTGGTAGCTCTGCCACCAGATCCACCCTCCCACGGCGGCGAGGAACAGGACGATGGCGGCGATGAGGAAGACGCGGTTTTCGACGAAGAAATCGCGGACCTTGTCGCGGCGATATTCCTCGTCGACTTCGCGGAGGAAGGTCTCGTTGACATCGGTGCTGGGAGGTAACGCCAAGAAGAGCCTCGATCGAAAGTTCGGGATGACGCCGGTTGCTTTCCTTCCCCTCCCCGAGATGAACGAAAGCTGGCGCGGGGACCGTCTAGCGTCTGTCGCGGCAAAGGCAAAGCCCATGTCGGTTCAGTCTGGAGTTCAGGACTTCGGCCGATAGACCTGCTCACTGGTCGGGAACGCGCGCGAGCGCACCTCCTCCCGATATTGGGCCGCGGCAGCGGTGATTTCAGCGGCGAGGTCGTGGTAGCGCTTGACGAAGCGCGGAGTGCGCTCGAACAGCCCGAGCATATCGTCGGTCACGAGCACCTGCCCGTCGCACTTGCTCGAGGCGCCGATACCGATGGTCGGAATCGCAACGGCCTTGGTGAGCTCGTCGGCGAGGCTTTCCATCACCCCTTCGATGACCATGCAGAAGGCGCCGGCGTCGGCCACGGCCCTGGCATCGCCGAGGATCTTCTTGGCTTCGGTCTCGCTCTTGCCGCGCGCGCCGTAGCCGCCGAGCACATTCACCGCTTGGGGGGTGAGACCGACGTGGCCGATCACCGGGATTCCACGCTCGGTCAAAAAGCGGATGGTCGGCGCCATCGCCTCCCCGCCCTCGAGCTTGACCGCCGCGGCCCCGGTTTCCTGGAGGATCCGGCTGGCCGAGGCGAAGGCTTGTTCGGAGCTTCCCTCATAGCTTCCGAAGGGCATGTCGACCGCAACCAGCGCATGCCACGACCCGCGCACCACCGCGGCGCCGTGCGCGCACATCATGTCGAGGGTGACGGGAAGGGTCGAGGGCAGGCCGTAGATGACCTGGCCGAGGCTGTCGCCGACCAGCAGCATCTCGCAATGCGGGTCGAGCAATTGTGCCATCCGCATCGTGTAGGCGGTCAGCATCACCAGCGGCTCTTGCGTGATCCCGTCCTTCTTCCGGGCGCGGATCATCGGCGCGGTCATGCGCTTGCCCGGAACCGGAGTCGGCGTCGCGCGGCTGGTGTCGGTCTCGAGGACGATCTTCGACATGGGCGCGCCTTCTAGCGGCTCGGCGTCCGCACAGCCACCCGGGGCGTTCGCGGAACGTTGCCGCCCGGCAAATGTCGGAACCTCCGCCGGCTCAAAGCGTCGGTGCCGCAGGTGCGTTGCCTGGCGCAGCGTGATTGAGAATTGGAGCGTTCATCATGATTGACCGCCATCTGATTGGCGACGTCGCAATCGCTTTCCTGCTCGCCGTCCCGACCGTGGCGCTGAGCCGGCCGCAACCCGCGATCGACGACAAGCCCGAAATTGCCTCGCCCCTGGTGGACAAGGAAGCGTTTGCCGAGCCCGCCGATCTGACCGAGGCTCGCGACTAGCGCAGCCAGCCGCGCTGCCGCGAATGGCGCGCAAACCAGTAGATCGTCCAGCTGATCGCCGCGATCGCGGCCAGCACCGCCCAATCATTGACCGACATGGTCGAGCGCACTGGGCTCGTCGCAAGCCCAGCGATCCAAACCGCCATCGCGATCAGCGAGACGAGCAGGATCGGCTCCGCCGAGCGTCGCCGCATTGACAGAAGGATCGTCCCCGCAAGCCCCGACCAGGTCGTCGCCGCGAAGACCGCGGTGACCCAGCGCGGCTGGGCCAGAAAAGCGGCACGCTGGTCGACCGGCAGGGTTGCCGGATCGACCGTGACACGGGCGACGTACATCAGGCAGCCGAGCGCCATGAATATAACCGAGCCGATGGCGCCGGCGTAGAACCAGCGTGCCAGCGGCCGCGGCGCGTAGGGGTCAGGCTCGGCAGGGTTCATGTGATCGTCTCCGCTGCGCGCGCCGCAAAGCGCTCTTCCCATTCGGCCCCTTCGGCGAGGCTGATCGAATCGAGCACCTTGGTGCTCTGGTCGCGGAGGATGGTGAAAGCCCGGCGGATGGCGCAGGTCGCCTCGTCGTGACAATCGCCGCACGGCGCGTAGAAATTGACGCTGGCGCAGCTCACCAAAGCGATCGGCCCTTCCATCGAGCGGACGATTTCACCGAACGAGATCTGTTCGGGGGCGCGGGCTAGTTTGTAGCCGCCGCGGGGCCCGCGGGCGCTCTTGACCAGCCCGGCCTTCTTGAGGTCGAGCATGATGAGCTCGAGATATTTGGGCGGGACCCGCTGGGTCTCGGCGATGCGCGCGAGCTGGACCGGATTGCCCGCCTGCTCCTCGGCCAGGAACAGCAAGGAGCGCAGCGCATAGCGGGTCTTCTGGGCGATCACGGGGGCTGTCTTAGCGTCCGTCACCCAAGAGGCAAAGGGCGCTAGCCCTCGATGATGACCTCGGTCCCGATCTTGGTCATTGCGAACAGCCGCTCGGCGAACTTGACCGGAAGGCGGACGCAACCGTGGCTGGCGGGATAGCCCGGATTGGGGCCGGCATGGAAGGCGATGCCCTTCTCATCGTACATCTGCATGAACGGCATCGGCGCATTGTCATATTTGCGGCTGAAGCCCTTCTTCTTCTTGATCTTGACCGCCCAAAAACCGAGCGGCGTTTCCTTGCCTTTCTTGCCGCTGGAGATGGTCGAGACACCGACCAGCGTGTCGCCCTTGTAGACGTAGAAGCGCTGGGTCAGGATATCGATCACCACCTTCGCTTCGCCCTCGGTCGGCATGGTTGCCAGCCAATGCGATTCGCCTGGCTTCATGTTCAACGGCCCGAAGGACGCGAGCATGTCCTTGTGCGCCTGCGGGGCGTTGCCCTGGGTCCATTGGTAGGGCAGTTCCTGCGCCACCGGCGCGGGCGGCGGCGCGTGGACCACTTGAGGCGGCTTGGTCGCGCAGCTGGCGAGCAGTAGGGCGAGCGTTGCGGCGGTCGCAGCTGCGAGGATCCTGCGCAAGAATAAGCTCCCGAGTCTCAGTCGAAGAACTGCTCAGCCCACGCCGCGCCGCCCGTCAATATCATGGTTAACGCGAAATTAGCGGTTAACCCGACAACCTGCGCCGGAAGGTCTCGGGGAGGAACAGCAGGCCCACGGCGAGCGTCACCAGCGCGACAGTGATCGGGTACCACAGGCCGTAGTATATATTGCCCGTGGCAGCGACCATGGCGAAGGCGGTGGTTGGCAGAAAGCCGCCGAACCAGCCATTGCCGATATGATAGGGCAGGCTCATCGAGGTGTAGCGGATGCGGGTCGGGAACAGCTCGACCAGCAGCGCCGCGATCGGCCCGTAGACCATCGTCACATAGAGGGCGAGGAGGAACAGGATCGCAACCACCAACGGCTTGTCGATCGCCGCAGGATCGGCCTTGTCGGGATAGCCGACCGCGCTCAGGGCTGCCTTGGTGCGTTCCTGGAAGTCGGCAATTGCGATCTTGCGCGCTTCGACTGGCAGTGACCCCGCGTCGACGCCGGCGATTGTTGTGTTGCCGATCCTGATGTTCGCCACCGTCCCGGCCGGCGCCGCGACATTGTCGTAGCTGACCGAGGCCTTGGCGAGGTACGATTTGGCGATATCGCAGGAGCGCGCGTCGAACGTGTTGCGCCCGACCGGATCGAACTGGACCGAGCAATCGGCAGGATCGGCAACGACCGTCACCGGAGCGCTCGCTTGAGCCCTTGCCAGCGCCGGATTGGCGGCCTCGGTCAGCGCTCCGAACAAGGGGAAATAGGTCGCCGCCGCGAGCGCGCATCCGGCCATGATGATCGGCTTCCGGCCGATCTTGTCCGACAGCCAGCCGAAGACAATGAAGAACGGAGTCGCCAGCGCCAGCGCGATCGCGATCAAAATGTTCGCGGTGGCGCCGTCGACCTTGAGCGTCTTCTCGAGGAAGAACAAAGCGTAGAACTGGCCGGTGTACCAGACCACCGCCTGGCCCGCGACCGCGCCGACCAATGCGATGAGCACGATCCGCGCGTTGCTCCAGCGCGCGAAGGCCTCGGTCAGCGGCGCTTTCGACCCCTCGCCCGCCGCTTTCATTTCGCGGAACACCGGCGACTCCTCGAGCTGCATGCGGATGTAGAGCGAGATGCCGAGAAGCAGGATCGAGACCAGGAACGGGATCCGCCAGCCCCAGTCGGCGAACGCCTCCTCGCCGAGCCAGGTGCGGATTCCGATCACCACCAGCAACGCCGCGAAAAGGCCCAATGTCGCGGTGGTCTGGATGAAGCTGGTGTAGAGCCCGCGCTTCCCCTCGGGAGCATGCTCGGCGACATAGGTCGCCGCGCCGCCATATTCGCCGCCCAGCGCCAGCCCCTGCAACAAGCGCAGCGCGACCAGCGCGACCGGCGCTATCACCCCGGCGGTCGCGTAGCTCGGCAGAAGCCCGACGAGAAAGGTCGACAGCCCCATGATCCCCATGGTGACGAGGAAGGTGTTCTTGCGCCCGACGAGGTCGCCGATACGCCCGAACAATATCGCCCCGAACGGCCGGACCGCGAACCCGGCGGCGAAGGCGGCCAGCGCGAAGATGAAACCGGTGGTCTCGTCGACGCCCGAGAAGAATTGCGCGGAAATGACCGTCGCCAGCAAGCCGTAGAGGTAGAAATCATACCATTCGAAAATGGTCCCGAGCGAGGACGCGCCGATGACCAGCGCGGGGGATTGGCGCTTAGGCAGCTCACCGTTCGCCGAACTCGCCATGCCCAACCTCCCCGTGTCCCGGGGAGAGTTGGCATGGTTTCGAGCCAAGGTCTATTTGGCGCGGAACAGCACCTCGCCGCGCCGCGACACCAGCAGCTTCTTGAAGCTGACCGGGTGGAAATAGGCCTCGACGCGATTGCCGTCGGGGTCGGTGCCATAGACTTCGTAGCAGCCGCCATCGACCTTGGACTTGCGCACCTGCCAGCCCTGCTTGGTGAGCTCGGCCTCGAGCTTGGGCAAGCTCTTCCAATGCGCTTGCGGCGCGTCGCAAGTCATCTTGCCGGTGGCTGCTGCGGGACTGGCGCCGAGCGCGAACACAAGCGCGGCGGCAATCGGGAGGGTACGCAGGATCATGCAGTCTTCCTTTCGGTCGTGGTTCGATGAAATATTCGGCCCAGGCGCAGCGCCTGGAGGATGAATAGCGGTGCGAAATGAACCAGCGCTGAGACCTTGCCGTCGTGGACCAGCACCCAGTGCACCAGCGTCAGGAACGCGGCCGGATAAACGAGCCGCTGCACCCGCTTCCAATTGCGCCGGAGCAGCCGCATCGCTGCGTCGCTGCTGGCCGCCGCCGGCGCCACCAGGCACAGCAAGGCGAGCCATCCGGTCCAGATCGCCGGCGCTCCAATCTCGGCGAGCATCGCGGCCACCGACTCCATGTCTAGAACGTAGAAGACGAGGTGCAGCGCCGCATAAGCAAAGCCCGCGACCCCGAAGGCGCGACGGTGGCGGACCAGCCATTTCACCGCAGCGCTTTCCGGAAACAGCTGGGCAAGCGGAGTCAGCATCAGCGCGACGATGATCATCCGCGCCGACCATTCGCCGGTGGGGTGAAGCAGGTCGCCGGGCCAGATTCCCGGCTCGGTCGCGAAGCGATAAAGAGCGAGGGCGGCCGGCACCGCCAGCACCGCCCACAACACGCCTTTACCCGCCGAGACCCGATTCATCCCCGCGACATAGCTAGTTGAGAACGATTCGCAATAGTGGGCGGATCGCGAATCAGATCGAGCGCATCAGCCCGCCGTCGATGCGGATGTTCTGGCCGGTGATGTAGCCGGCGCCCTCCGACACGAGGAACGCGACCGTCTCAGCGACCTCCTCGCTCGTGCCGTAGCGTTTCATCGGCACGGCCTCGCGCCGCTCCTCGGTTGCGGGAAGGCTGTCGATCCAGCCCGGCATGACATT
The DNA here is from genome assembly GCA_963722545.1 of uncultured Alphaproteobacteria bacterium. Lineage (GTDB taxonomy): Bacteria > Pseudomonadota > Alphaproteobacteria > Sphingomonadales > Sphingomonadaceae > Sphingomicrobium. Next base: position 721,906 of record CAVRMK010000004.1, on the reverse strand, counting down.
GTTCATACGCACATTGTCGGCCGCATATTGGTCGGCGAAGAGCTTGGTGTAGACGGCCAGGCCCGCGCGGGCGACGGCCGAGGTCGGAAACATCGCGCTCGGCTCCATTACCCAGGCCGAGGAGATGTTGACGATCGCTCCGTCTTTCTGGGCGACCATGACCGGCGCGACGAGCCGGACCGCCCGAGCGACGTTCAGAAAATAGGTGTCGAGACCAGCGTGCCATTCCTCGTCGCTGATCTCCAGCAACGCTCCGCGCGGGCCATGACCGGCGCTGTTGACCAGCGCGTCGATCCGGCCCCACTTCGCGATGGTCGCATCGACCAGGCGCTTGAGGTCGTCGCTGGACTGGTTGGAGCCGGTCTCGCCAATGCCGCCGAGTTCGCTGGCAAGTGCCTCGCCCTTGCCGGAAGAGGAGAGGATTGCGACGTGAAAGCCGTCCCGGGCAAGACGGCGAGCGGCGGCCGCGCCCATGCCGGACCCAGCCGCGGTGATGATTGCTACTTTCCGATCGGTCATTGCCGCTCACCTTCCAACATGATTTCACACTCATTCAACGCATTGCGGCAGGTTCGTCAGCGGCTCCAATACCGAATCGTCATGACATCGATCCGATAGGCAATCGGCATTTCCCGCTGACTCGCGGCGTAGCTAGCCTCGCGGGCATGACCAATTGCTCGACGGCCGTCCTCGCATGTCCCGGTCCCACGCCCGCTTCGAGCCGCGCATTGTCCGCGGCGGCGGGTGCAGTCGCCTTCACCGTGTTCGTGTGGGCGCTGTCGTTCCCGCTCAACAAGATCGCCCTCGCCGAGATCGAGCCATTGCCGCTTGCCGCCGCCCGGTTCCTGGTCGCGTCGATGGTGGTGCTGGCGTGGCTGGCATGGAAGCGGCCCGCGCTTCCCACGCTCCGCGATGCGCTGCGATTCCTCGCTTGCGGGCTGATCGGGATCGCGCTCTACAACGGTCTGCTCAACGGCGGGCAGCGCAGCGTCAGCGCCAGCGCCGCCAGCTTCATCGTCAACACCGTCCCAATCTTCACCGCGCTTTTTTCGACCTTGTTCCTCGGTGAGCGCCTCACTCGGTGGGGGTGGGCGGGAATGGCGATTGGGTTCGGTGGCGTCGGCGTGATTGTCGCGGGTCAGCCGGGCGGGCTGACGTTCGGCTCGGGAGCCATATTGATCTTCGGCGCGGCCATTGCTCAGGCTGCCTTCTTCGTCATCCAGAAGCCGCTGGTGCCGCGCTTTGGAGCGCTGGCGTCAACCGCTTACACGATGATCGCCGGGACTATATTGCTGGTGCCCTGGCTCGGCGAAGGCCTGGAATCCCTGAGGCAGGCCGCGACACCCCTGGTCACCATCCCGGTGGTCATCGCTCTAGGCGTTTTCCCTGCGGCACTGGGCTATGCCGCATGGAACCGGGCGATCGCCTATTTCGGCGCGGCTCGCGCGGCCACGTTCCTTTACCTTGTACCAGCAGTCGCGACCGTGCTCGCCTTCGCAATCTCGGGCGAACTGCCCGGCCTCTCGATTCTGGCTGGCGGTCTCATCGCCATTGCCGGCGTGGCGCTGGTCGGGGCGCGGGGCAGGCCAAAGCCTTGCTAGGCTACTCCCACTCGATCGTGCCCGGCGGCTTCGAGGTGTAATCGTAGACCACGCGGTTGATGCCCTGGACCTCGTTGACGATGCGCGTCGCGACCCGGCTCAGGAAGGCCGCGTCGAACGGATAGACGTCGGCGGTCATGCCATCGACGCTGGTCACGGCGCGAAGGCCGCAGACGAAATCATAGGTGCGGTAATCGCCCATCACGCCAACGGTCTTGACCGGCAGCAGCACCGCGAACGCCTGCCAGATCGCGTCGTAAAGCCCGGCGTTGCGGATCTCCTCGAGATAGATGGAGTCGGCCTTACGGAGGATGTCGCATTTGTCCCTGGTCACTTCGCCGGGGATGCGGATCGCGAGGCCGGGCCCAGGGAACGGATGACGGCCGACGAAGGCTTCCGGAAGCCCCAGCTCGCGGCCGAGCTCGCGCACCTCGTCCTTGAACAGTTCGCGCAGCGGCTCGACCAGCTTCATGTCCATGCGCTCGGGCAGCCCGCCGACATTGTGGTGGCTCTTGATGGTGACCGACGGCCCGCCGGTGAAGCTGACGCTCTCGATGACGTCGGGGTAGAGCGTGCCCTGGGCGAGGAAATCGGCGCCGCCGATCTTCCGCGCTTCCTCGTCGAACACGTCGATGAAGGTCTTGCCGATGAATTTGCGCTTGGCTTCCGGGTCGGTGACTCCGGCCAAGCCCGAGAGGAACAATTCCTCCGCGTCCACGTGGACCAGCGGGATGTTGAAGGTGCCGCGGAATAGCGAGACAACCTGCTCCGCCTCATTGGCGCGCATCAGTCCGTGGTCGACGAACACGCAGGTCAGCTGGTCGCCGACCGCTTCGTGGATCAGCACCGCCGCGACCGCGCTGTCGACCCCGCCCGACAGCCCGCAAATGACCTTGCCGTCGCCGACAGCCAAGCGGATGTCGGCAATCTTCGCCTCGCGATAGGCGCCCATCGTCCAGTCGCCGGCGCAGCCGCAGATGTGGCGGACGAAATTGGCCAGCAGCTTTCCGCCGTCCGGCGTGTGCACCACCTCGGGATGGAACATCGTGGAATAGAAGCGACGGCCCTCGTCGGTGGCGATCGCATAGGGTGCGCCCTCGGACTTGGCGACAATCTTGAACCCTTCGGGCAATTGCTCGACGCGGTCGCCGTGGCTCATCCATACCTGGTGGGATTCGCCGACCTTCCACAAGCCATCGAACAAAGCGCTTTCGCCAACAACCTCAATGAACGCGCGTCCAAATTCGCTGCTGTCGCCCGGCGCGACCCGGCCGCCGAGCTGCGTCGCCATCGCCTGCTGACCGTAGCAGATCCCAAGGATGGGCAGGCCGCGATCGAAGAAATGCTGCGGCGCGCGGGGACTGTCCTCCCAATGAACCGAGGACGGGCCGCCGGACAGGATGATGCCCTTGGGCTGCAGCCGCTCGAAAGCCTCGTCGGCGGCATTGAACGGGGCGATCTCGCTATACACGCCGGCTTCGCGGACGCGCCTGGCGATGAGCTGGGTCACCTGGCTGCCGAAGTCGACGATGAGGATGGATTCGGGGTGGGCTGCCGTCATGTGTGGCCGATAGCGATTTTGGCCGGTGAGTAAAGATTTGCGGCCAGATACGAAAACGCGCGCCCCTTTCAGGACGCGCGTTCCGTTTCGCCATCAGGCCTGTGGCTTAGCGCCAGCGGCCGTAATAGCTCATCCGGTCGATATCGACGTCATAGACCCGGCCGCGGCGGTCCGCGTTGCAGGTGAAGCGCAGGTCCGGCGTGCCGTACGAGCGGTTGTACTGGTAATTGCCGTAGCCGTACTGCTGGGCATAGACGTTGCCCGACGTGGCGACGCCGCGGACGCGGATTCGGTCGGACTTGCGCAAGCGCACCTCCTCGATCCCGAGCACTCGCGCCTGGCCCTGGCGCGCCCAGCCCCTGTACGGATTGTTGTACGGGTTCCAACGATTGTAATTGTCGTTCATCGCATAATTGTTCAGCCGAGCCTCGACCGCGCGGGCGCACTGGTCGACGGCGATCTGCTGCGACTGGTAGCCCGGCTGGCCATAGCCGTAATTGCCGTACGGATAGCGGCCATAGCCGAGCACGCTGTTGATGATCGACCCAACGACGTTGGCGCCGTTGTTGTTATACCCATACGGATATTGCTGCGGATAAGGCTGCGGATACGGGTTCGGATAGGGATATTGGGCCGCAGCGGGCGAAGCGATCGTTGCCGCGGCGAGGCCGGCGGCAGCGGTCGCGGTCAGAAGCGCAAGACGGTTCATGATCAATCTCCTCAAACGATACGCTACTCTCGAGGGGCACTTCGTTCGCCCCATGCGAATCGGAACCTCAACGCACGACTCAGCGCCGGGCTGCATCACCGTTCATGTGCGCGAAAGAAGGTCGAGAGTGGCTGCGACGGGCCGCACCATTACGGGGCCGAATCGAGTACTGGAGGAGCGAGCTCGCGCCCGCCCCTCCCGGAGCCTCAATAACGGCGGTAGCCGTATTCTGAATAATCATTCGCGTAGGGCGACGCAGGTGCCGTGCCGATCCGCGGATCGACGTTGGCGGTGGCCTGGCCGATCTCGATGCTGCTGACCTGGCCCGAGCGGTCGGTCTTGCAGGTGAAGGTGATGTCGACCGGGGGCTGGCCGCCGTTATAGCCGTAGCCGCCCGAGCGGCCACTGTTGGCGACTCCGCTGACCAACATCCCGCCGTTGCTGCGCGGCTGGACGTCGCTGACGCCGAGCACCCGCGCGCCGCCGCCATATTGGGTCTGGCCGTAGGTTGCGCCGAGGCGCTGTTGGACCGCGCCCATGCACTGGCCGACGGCGAAGGAATTTGTCTGACCGTAACCGCGATTGCCATAGCCGCCGCCGTAGGGCGAGCCGTAGCCGCCGCCGTAAGGCGAGCCATAACCCATGCCGTAGCCATAAGGGCTGCCGTAGCCGCCATAGGGTGATCCGTAGCCGTAGGGCGAGCCGTAGCCGGACCCGTATCCGTAGGGGCTGCCATAGCCACCCCCGCCGATGATATGGCCGCCGCCATAGCCGGGCATGTATTGCGCCGATGCCGGCGTTGCGACGACGAGCGCGGCAACGACCGCGCCACCCGCGAGAAACTTCTTCACAGCCGTCATGGCCTCACTCCTGATCAAACGATGTCCCGGACAAACTCGTGCCGATTGCCCCTTCCCTAAGCCCGGAGCTATGCACGCGCCGTGAACCGGCTCGTTTGCTGCTGTTAAGCCATTGTTCGGCAATCGTTAATCGAGCGCCGGCAGTGCCGCGTCCCAATGCTTGAGCTTGTGGTGGCGGTGCCATAGCTCCATCGCCCGTCCGCCGCTTCTGGCCAGCGCGAGCGCGATCGCCTGCTCGTCTCCGTCCGCTTCGATCTCCTCAACCTCGTCGATGTGGCCGCTGAAGCCGTCGAGGAAATAGAGGCGATAATTGTTCACTCGTGCGCTCCCCCCGTGACTCCGCTCCTAGCAGTTTTCGGCGGTTCGGGCGAGCAATGTCGTCCAGCCGACGCAAAAATTACTTGTTTTCAAATGCTTACCGGAAAAGGTGATTGACGTCCCGGCGATTCTGGATATTAGCTGAGCCGCGGAGACAGATTCTCCGGGTGGGAGCAATTCATCATGCGTACTATTCAATTCGCAGCCGCCGTCGCGGCGCTTTTTGCCGGCACGTCCGCTTTGGCCGCTCCGGCCAATGTTTCGGCGCTGCAGGGTACCATCACGTACAAGAACTCGAGCAGCGGGCCGTCTTACTTCAGCCCGTTCGCGCGCGTTACCAGCAAGGTCGTCTATGACTCGGCGACCGGCACCTACACGCTTCGTGACACCGGCAATCCGGCGCTGACCTCGACTTTCGGTCCGGCGAACATCACCGGGTCGGACGCGGCCTTCACCTACTACAGCAAGTCGAGCGGCTCGAACGTCGAGACCTTCCGGCTCCTCAACCTCGGCGCTGGGAACCCGTCGATCGCGCTCACCTACGTCCAGTACGGGCAGTGGCGGCGCTCGAGTACCTCGGGTGGGGTGACCAGCACCAACGACACTTATGTCGTGTTCGGCACCAAGACTCCGGCGAGCGCTCTTCCGCACACCGGAAGCGCCGTCTATTCCACGGTGCTCGATGGTACTTACGTCAACAGGAACGGCGTTTACGAAGTCGATGGGGCCGGGAGCCTTACCGCGAATTTCGGCGCGGGCACGATCGGCTATAGCGCCACACTCACCGGCACCCGCGAAGGTGGTGGAACCAACATCGCGTTCGGGACGCTAACCGGCGCCGGGACGATCTCGTTCGGAAGCTCAGGCTTCAAAGGCACCGGCACGACCAACGGCTCGGGCTACAAGCTCGACGTCAACGGCAATTTCTACGGCCCAACCGCGCAGGAAATCGGCGGCATCTTCCGCCTCACCGGCAACGGCGGCAACGGCACCGGCGCGATCGTCGGCAATTAATGTGACGGGGGCGGCGACCTTGAGCGCGCCGCCCCTGCCCCTTTTCCTATGTTGACTCTTTTCTTGGCGGCCCTCGCGGCCCAGCCCGCGGTTGGGGCTGCCCCGCCGCCTTGCGATGGCGCGGCTGATTGCGTCATCGCCACGCCCGAGCAATTGTTCGCGCTCGCCGACAAGCTTTTCGCCGACGGCGACAAGGCAGGCGCTGCCGAGATCCTCGAGGCGCTGACCCAGGACAAGCATCCCGAGCTTCGCGCCGAGGCGCGCTTCCGCCTCGCCGCGGTGCGCGAGAGTCTTGGCGACCTTGCCGGCGCGGCGGCCGCGCTTCGCGCCTTGCTCGACGAGCAGCCCGAAGCCAATCGCGCGCGCCTCGAGCTGGCCCGGATCCTCGAGCAGATGGGGGAAACGGCGGCAGCGCGGTCGCAGCTCGAGCAAGCGCGAGCGATCGGCCTCCCGCCCGAGGTCGAAGCCAATGTCCGCCGCTACGCCAGCCGCCTCGCCCCGGCGCGCAAGCGCGGCCTCACCCTCGAGCTGACCGCCGGTCCGGACTCGAACATCAACCGCGCGACAACCAGCCCGTTCATCGACACCATCATCGCGCCGTTCGAGCTCGACTCGGACGCCCGCAAGCAAGGAGGGTTCGGGACCACGGGCGTCGCGCGCTTCCATTCGACCGACGACATCGGCCCGCTCACCCTGCTGTCCCGCGCCAACGGCCGCGCCGACCTCTACGACAAGTCGCGCTTCAACGACGTCCAGTTGTCGGCCGACACCGGGCCGCAATTGCGGATCGGCAAGCTCAGCTTGCGCCCCGCCGCGATCGTGGAGCGGCGCTGGTACGGCGGCGACCTCTATGCCACTGGCCTCGGCGGCGACATCGCCCTGCTCGCGCCGCTATCCAGCCGAGCGCAGGCGGAGGTCCGCGTGTCCAGGGTCAAGCAGGACATCAAGCTCAACCGCGGCCAGGACGGCTGGCGGACCAGCGTCGACGTGGCCCTGACCCATGTGCTCGGCCCGCGCACCACCGGCCAGCTGGCGCTCCGCCACGGCCGGCTCGACGCGCGCTTCAAGCCCGAGAGCGTTCGCCTGTGGGGCGCGAGCCTGCTCCTCGCCCACCAGGGCGATTCGATGACTTTGTTCGGGGAAGCGGGAATCGCTCGGACCCGCGGCCGCGAACCCTTGTTCCTGTTCGGCGAGCGGAGGCGCGACACGCGCATCGACCTGGCGGCCGGCGTCATCTTCACCAAGGCCAAGCTCGGCGGATTCCTGCCGATCGTTCGACTGTCGCATACGGACAGCCGGGCCGACATCGTGCTGTGGGACTATCGCCGGACCCGGCTCGACGCCGGGTTCACGCGGACCTTCTGAGCAAGGCCTAGGCGGCCTCGAACTCGTCCTCGGTCATCACCGGCCCCGAATCCTGACCCTTGGCCGAGACGTCGCGGTCGACGAACTCGATGATCGCGATCGGCGCCGCGTCGGAGGCGCGGATCCCGGCCTTGACGACGCGGGTGTAGCCGCCGCTGCGCTCGGCGTAGCGCGGGGCGATGACGTCGAACAGCTTGGCGAGCTGCGCATCGTCCATCAGCCGCGCCTGCGCCAGCCGCCGGTTCGACAAGCCGCCGCGCTTGGCCAAAGTGACCAGCTTCTCGACATAGGGGCGAAGCTCCTTCGCCTTGGCGGTGGTGGTGGTGATCTGCTCGTGCTTGATCAGCGCCGCGGCCATGTTGCGGAACATGGCGAGACGGTGGGTCGAGGTCCGCTGAAGCTTACGATGGCCAACGCGGTGGCGCATGGGTCAGTCCTTTCGTTCGTCTGGGCCCCGTATCAGGTAAGCCCGGCCAGGCGATTCTTTGGGGGACCGCCTTCACCCCGAAACAGAAACGGCGAGCACTTCGGCCCGCCGACGACGCGCTCTCAAGCGGAATCGTCCCGCCAAGTCAAGCACATCGCGGCCGATACGACGTGGACATATCGACTATCAATAAATCTCTTGCTTCTTATCGCGATGAGACATATTGTTTATCGATAAGAAGGGGTAAGACATGTCACGCATTCTCTCATCCAGCCTGCCGATCGCGCGATTCGTGCTCCAGGCGCTGATCATCCTCAACATCCTTGCCGGAATCGCGATCCTCGCCTTGCTGTTCGTCGTCCCGAACCGCGAGTGGATCATCGCCGCGCTCAAGCTGCAAGATTATCCCAATGCCGACCAGGTGATCTGGGGCCTCCGCGCCGTTGCCGCGCTCGGCATCGTCTCGATCGGCTTCAACCACATGATCCTCAAGCGCTTGCTGGCGGTGGTCGACACGGTCCGCGACGGCGATCCGTTTCTCGCCGAAAACGCATTCCGGCTCCAGGCGATCGCCTGGTTCCTGCTCATCCTCCAGCTGCTCAGCCTCGCCATTGCCGCGATCGGCCGGTTCATTTCGAGCCCCGGCCACGAGGTCGAGCTCGAGGCGGGCTTCTCGCTCGCCGGCTGGCTGTCAGTGCTGTTGATGTTCGTCCTTGCCCGCGTATTTGCCGAGGGTGCCGTCATGCGCCGCGATCTCCAGGGGACGATCTGATGGCGATCGCGGTCCGGCTCGACGACCGGCTCCACGACAAGCGCATGACCCTGACCGAGCTTGCCGAGGCGGTCGGGATCACGCTCGCCAACCTTTCCATCCTCAAGACCGGAAAGGCGCGCGCGATCCGCTTCTCGACACTCGAGGCTTTGTGCTCGGCGCTCGACTGCCAGCCCGGCGACCTGCTCAGCTACGTTGCGGAAGGGGAAGACGCGCCGGCGGGCTGAGCCCGCCGCATCGTCGAGGCGGCGAGCCGGCGCACCAGCGGACGAAGCCCGCGGTGGGTTGCGACATGATAGGTCGAATCGGCCTCGAGCTCGCGGCACAGGCGCCGGTGCGCCTCGCCGAGATTATGATAGGGCACGCCCGGAAGCAGGTGGTGGAGCGCGTGATAGCGCAAGCCCACCGGCGCCCACAAAGCCGGAAGGGTTCCGGGCGGCGGCACGTTGACGCTGTCGAGATATTGGGCGGTGACAGACATCGGCTCGCCCTCATTCTCCCACAGATGCGCGACCAAAGTGCGGACCTGATTGAGGAACATCGTCCCCGACGCGACGCCGAGGAAGATCAGGAACGCGCGCAGAGGCACGATGCCGGTGGCGACCAGGACCAACAAGCCGATCGCCCACATTGAACAGGCGATCTCCATCCACCGCCAGTCGCGCGCGAACTGCCCCTCGGGCATCGGCCGCCGAAACCGCGGGTTGATCTGGAGCCCCGAATAGCGCTCGACCACCGTCCACCGAAGCCGCTTCGACAAGAGCGACAAGGGTGCAAGGATCGCGAACCGAAGGAACAGCCCGATCGGCGCCAGCGCGGCGACAATCAGGAAGACCGGCAGGGTCCACGGCTTCATCAGCGCAAGCGGCAGATATTCCGGATCGTCGGCGGTCCCGTAATAGGTCTTGCCGTGATGCTGGTTGTGGACGCCCTCGTACATGAAGGATGGGACGAGCAGCGGGATTCCGACGATCAAGTTCCAGGTCAGCCGGAAGCCGCGTACCGCGCCCTTCTTGATGTGCGTGAGCTCATGGATGAACGACCCGGCGCGATAGAGCGCGAGCACCGCGACCACGCCCGAAAGCAAGGCGATCCACGCCGGCTGCAGCACAATCGCCCCCGCCAGCGCGGCATAGCCGACCACCGCCGAACCAATCAGGTCGGCCCAATAGATGCGCGCGCTCGGCGCGTTGAGGTCGCGGGTCAGGTTCGCCGCGGCCCTCAGCATGGCCTTGTCGTCGGCCCGCGCCGCGCCGCGCGCGCGCTCGATGTCGGTTTGCTGGTTCATGCGTGGTGCCGCCAATGGCTTGAAATAATGGCGAAGGTTGGGCGGTTCAACTCGGCCACTGGCGCTGCTGCCGGAAGGAAGCTAGCCCTCCGGCCATGACCGCCCCCACCATCCGCCCCGTCGAAAGCAAGGCGGATCGCAAGGCGTTCGTCGCCTTCGTTTGGCGGGTCTATCGCGACGATCCGGCCTGGGTTCCACCGCTCAAGGCCGAAGTCATGGGCCTCATCACCCCCGGCGAAAACCCGTGGTTTGAGCACGCCCGCGCCCAGCTCTGGCTCGCCGAGCGCGATGGAGCGGTGGTCGGCCGGATCAGCGCCCAGGTCGACGACCTCGTCCAGCAGCATATGGGCGCCGGGACCGGCCAGTGGGGGATGCTCGAGGCGCTCGACAGCGAAGCCGCCGCCGCACTCATCACCACCGCCGAGGACTGGCTTTGCGCCCATGACATGACTCGCTCGCTCGGCCCGTTCAGCCTTTCGATCTGGGACGAACCGGGGCTCGAGATCGAGGGATTCGACGAGGCTCCAACGGTCATGATGGGCCACCATCGCCCCGAATATGAAGCCTGGGTCGAGGCCTCGGGATACGCCAAGGCCAAGGACCTCCTGACCTACGAAGTCGACATCGCCCATTGGTGGAACGAGGTGATCGCGCGCCTCATCGCCATGGGCGAGAAGAACCCGCGGATTCGAATCCGCGAGGTCGACAAGTCGCGCTTCGCCGAGGAGGCGGAGATCATCCTCACGATCCTCAACGACGCCTGGTCGGAAAATTGGGGCTATATCCCGCTGACCCCGAGCGAGATTGCGTATGCCGGCAAGAAGCTGAAGCCGATCATCTTCAACGAGCTGGTCCGGATCGCCGAATATGACGGCGAGCCGATCGCCTTCATGCTGACCATCCCCGACATCAACGAGCTCACCCGCGACCTCAACGGGCGCCTGTTCCCGTTCGGCTGGGCGAAATTGTTGTGGCGATTGCGGCATCCCAAGACCCGGCGCGCGCGGGTTCCGCTGATGGGTGTGCGCAAGAAATATCACGGCACCCGCCTCGCCAGCCAGCTCGCCTTCATGCTGATCGAATTCACCCGCCGCGAGGTGGTCAGCAAGTTCGGGGTCGAGATCGGCGAGTTCGGCTGGATCCTCGAGGACAATAAGGGGATGCTGTCGATCGCCCAGCTGCCCGGCGCGAGGGTGAACCATCGTTATCGGATTTACGAAAAGGCCCTGAGTTAGCCGAGCTCAATCCACGTCGGCGCGTGGTCGGATGCCTTCTCCTCACCGCGCGCCCAGCGATCGACCCCGGCATCGCGCAACCGGTCGGCGGCCTCGGGCGAGCACAGCAGATGGTCGATCCGAAACCCCGCGTCGCGCTGCCAGCAGCCGGCCGTATAGTCCCAGAAGGTGTAGAGCTTGTCGTCGTCCGGGTGAAACGCCCGAAGCGCGTCGGTCCAGCCCTGCGCGGTCAATCGTCGCCACTCCGCGCGGGTCTCGGGCTGGAGCAAGGCGTCGTGCTGGGTCGCTCGGACCGAGAAAACGTCGCGGTCCTCGGGCACGACGTTGAAGTCACCGGCGAGCACCACCGGCCGCTCGAGCGCGAGCAATTCGGCCGCCTGGTCGCGCAGCCGCTCCATCCAGCGCAGCTTGTAATCGAACTTTTCGGTCCCGACCGGATTGCCGTTGGGCAAATAGATGGAGGCGACGATGAGGCCGTCGACCTCGGCCTCGATATAGCGGCTGTGGCTATCGTCGGGATCGCCGGGCAGGCCGGTGCGGCGCAAGTCGGGGCTCTTGTCGCGCGCCAGGATCGCAACCCCGTTGAAGCCCTTTTGCCCGTGCCAAACCGCACCATAGCCGGCGGCCTCGATATCGCCGATCGGAAGCGATTCGTCGGCGCACTTCAATTCCTGGAGGCAGGCAATGTCGGGCTTTTCGCGCTCGAGCCATTCGAGCAGCCGCGGCAGCCGCGCGCGGATTCCGTTGAGGTTATAGGTCGCGAGCTTCATGCGCCTGCGACCTAACAGCCTTAGACCGAAAAGCTACTCCCGCAGCCGCAGCCCGAGGCCGCGTTGGGGTTGGTCACCTTGAACGCCGCACCGCCCAGGTCCTCGACGAAATCGACCGCGCTCCCCCGCACCAGGTCGAGGCTGATGGGGTCGACGACCAGGGTCACGCCGTCGGTTTGCGCGACCGTATCCCCCTCTTCCGAGGAATCGGCAAGCTCGAACTTGTAGGTGAAGCCGGCGCAGCCGCCGCCATCGACCGCCAGGCGCAGGATCGCGGGCTTGCCTTGGCGCTCGGCAATCCACGCGACGCGGCGCGCGGCGCTCTCGGTCAACTGGATGGGTGCTTCGCTCACGCGCTAAAGATAGGGTGCGCGCGAGGGCGCGGCAATGTCAGCGCTTCTGACCCTCGGGGCCGCCGAGGCCGAGCGCTTCCATCGGCATCGCATTGGAGCGGCGCTGCATGGCGAGGACATAGTCGGTCGACTTCATGAACGGGATCGGATTGACCGCGCGCCCGTCGATCCGGACTTCATAGTGGAGGTGGCTGCCGGTCGAGCGGCCGGTCGAGCCCATGCGGCCGATCAACTGGCCGCGGGAAACGCGCTCGCCCGGGCGGACAGTCATCTTCGACATGTGGCCATAGCGGGTCTCGATCCCGCGGCCATGGTCGATCTTGACGAGATTGCCGTAGCCGCCGCTGTTCCACTCGGCTTCGGTCACCAGTCCGTCGGCGGTCGCGTAAATCGGTGTCCCGATCGGGCCCGACAGGTCGATTCCGGCGTGCATCGCGCGGCCCCGGCCGAACGGGTCGGAGCGGACGCCATAGCCGCTGGTAAACTCGACCCCGCTGGGGATCGGCTTGTCGGAGGGGACCGCGATGACCCCGTCCTGGAGCTGGTCGAGCTTCTTCCAGCTGTTGAACAGCGCCTTGAAGGTCGCGTTGCCGGCCGTCTCGAACGGTCCGCCGACCGCGCCATTGCCGCCAACCCGCGTCGGGTTGATCCCAAGCCGCTTCAATTCGGCGGCGGTAACTTTGTAGCGGACGTCCAGCGCCTCGGCGATTACGGCCGCCTGCTCGAGTTGCTGCTGCTCGAGCTTGGCCAGCGGGCCTTCTCTGATGACGTCGCCATCGAGACCGGCAGCGGCAATCAGCGACGGATCGATCCGGTGACCGCTCAGCGCGGCTTCCATCAGCGCCTGGCGCTGTTCGATCTGACGGGCGCGCGCCTCGGTTGCGGCGGACAATCCGCCAATCGTGATCGGGGCATTGAAGAAACGGACGGTGGCGAAGCCAGCCCAAACGACGAGGAACAGGGTCGCGACGAAAAACACCGCCTGGACGGGTGCGGAGACTCGGAAGCGGCGCAGGCGCGAGCCGTCGTGGACAAAGAGATCGCGATCCCGGAACAACGGCAGTTTCGCAGCCAGCACGTGAGTCATTGATTCCCCGCTCTCATGGCCCCGCCAAATCTGGATCGACGCCACATCCCAAATTACGCTGGAGCTCCCCGCCCCAATGACTCGCCGCGTTGCCCCTCGCGGCGAAGCGGTGGTTGTGAGCCGGGATGGTAAACAAATTCAACCAGGAGTTCCCCTGAGCGGGACGAGTCGTCGGCTGGCTGCGATGAATCGTTTCGGTAATGCCATTCCAGTCCAAAATCGAAAGAAAATCAGCCCGTTGTGCGCTGCACCATCGGCCGCACTCCGATTCGCGTTGCATGATGCGGTGCAGCGTATAGAAGCCGGGGCGGGCCACGCCGTCCCAACGCGGCGCTGCTCTCTGGAAGGAGAGTTATTGTGACGACCAAGCCGCCCCTCCCGGCGCGACCGTTTTTCTCGTCGGGCCCGTGCGCCAAGCCGCCCGGCTGGTCACCCGACAAGCTCGCGACAGACTCGCTCGGACGCTCGCACCGCGGCGCGCTCGGCAAGAGGCGGCTGGCATATTGCATCGACCTGATGCGCGAGATGCTCGAGCTTCCCGACAGCCACCGCATCGGAATCGTCCCCGGCTCCGACACCGGCGCGTTCGAGCTTGCCATGTGGGCGATGCTTGGGCCACGGCCGGTTTCCGCGCTCGCCTGGGAAAGCTTCGGCGAAGGCTGGGTCACCGACGCGGTCAAGCAATTGAAGCTGGATCCGACGGTCGTCCGCGCGGATTACGGCGATCTTCCCGATTTGTCGGCGATCGATTGGAGCCACGATGTCCTGTTCACCTGGAACGGGACCACCAGCGGGGTCCGCGTGCCCGACGGCGAATGGATCGCCGAGGATCGTGAAGGCCTGTCCTTCGCCGACGCAACCAGCGCGGTCTTCGCCTACGACCTTCCCTGGAACAGGATCGATGTCGCGACCTTCAGTTGGCAAAAGGTGCTCGGCGGCGAAGGCGGCCATGGAGTCCTCATCCTCGGTCCCAAGGCCGTACAGCGCCTGGCGCATTTCACCCCCGATCGTCCGCTGCCCAAGATCTTCCGGCTGATGAAAAGCGGCAAGCTGAACGACGGCATCTTCCGCGGTGAGACCATCAATACGCCCTCGATGCTGGTGGTCGAGGACGCGATTTTCGCGCTCGAATGGGCGCGCTCGGTCGGCGGGCTGAAAGGGCTGATTGCGCGCACCGACGCCAATGCCGCCGCGCTCGATCGCATCGTCATGCAGCGCGACTGGCTGTCCTATCTGGCCCGCGACCCCGCTTTTCGCTCGAAGACCAGCGTCTGCCTGACCCTCGCCGGGGCCGACCAGCCGTTCGTCAAACAATTCGCCGCTTTGCTCGAAGCCGAGGGCGCGGCCTTCGACATTGCCGGCTATCGCGACGCCCCGCCGGGCTTGCGCATCTGGTGCGGGGCAACCGTCGACACCGCCGACATCGACGCGCTCGGGCCCTGGCTCGACTACGCATGGAAGGAATTGCACTTATGATTGCCACCACGATTCTCGCTCTCGCGGCCGCGGCTCAGGCGCCTCAAGGCGCTCGCCAGCAGGCCCTGGTCGTCATGCCCGAAAACGAACGGCAGCGGCAGTTTCAGCAGGACTATGGCTATGCCGATGCGGTGGTCAGCAACGGCGTCGCTTATTTGTCGGGTGTCCCGGCCTACCTGGCGCCCGGCGAGACCGACCTGGACAAGGCATTCACCCGCGCCTTCGAAGCGCTCGGCAAGACCCTCGTTCGCGCCGGCGTCACCTGGGACGACGTGGTCCAGGTGAACAGCGTTCACACCGACGTGAACGCCCAGATCGACGCGATGGTGAAGGTCAAGAACCGCTTCATGAAGGGCAAGGTCCCGGCGTGGACGGCGGTTGGCACTAACGGCCTGCTGCAACCGGGCGGAATCGCCGAAATCACCCTCGTTGCGCACGTTCCCAGGGCTTCCAAATGAGCCGAGTCCTGATTGCCGACAAGATGGATACCAAGGCCGCGGCGCTGTTTCGCGAGCGCGGAATCCACGTCGACGAGAAACCAGGGCTCGAGCCGGAGGAACTGGCCAAGATCATCGGCGATTATGACGGGCTCGCGGTCCGCAGCACCACCCGGGTCACCGCCGCGGTGATGGATTCGGGCCTCCCCCGCCTCAAGGTCGTCGGCCGCGCCGGGATCGGGGTCGACACGATCGACGTGCCCGCCGCCTCGGCGCGCGGGATCGTCGTCATGAACACCCCGTTCGGCAATTCGATCACCACCGCCGAGCACGCCATCGCCATGCTGTTCGCGCTCGCCCGCCAGATCCCCGACGCCAACGCTTCGACCCAGGCCGGCAAGTGGGAGAAGAACCGCTTCATGGGGGTCGAGCTTTCGGGCAAGGCGCTCGGACTGATCGGCTGCGGCAATATCGGCTCGATCGTCGCCGACCGCGCCCACGGCCTCAAGATGAAGGTCCTCGCCTTCGACCCGTTCCTCAGCCCCGAACGCGCCCTCGAGCTCGGGGTCGAGAAGGTCGAGCTCGACGAGCTTCTCGCCCGCGCCGACTTCATCACCCTCCACACGCCTTTGACCGACCAGACCCGCGGGATCCTCTCCCGCGAAGCGCTCGGGAAAACCAAGCCGGGAGTCCGGATCGTCAACTGCGCGCGCGGCGGGCTGATCGACGAGGCGGCGCTCAAGGATGCGCTCGAAAGCGGCCATGTCGCGGGGGCCGCGCTCGACGTCTTCTCCGAGGAGCCCGCCCGCGACAACCCGCTGTTCGGAGCGCCCGGCCTCATCTGCACCCCCCACCTCGGCGCTTCGACCACCGAGGCGCAGGTCAATGTCGCGATCCAGATTGCCGAGCAGATGAGCGACTTCCTCCTGCTCGGCGGGATCGCAAATGCCGTCAACGTGCCATCGCTGACCGCCGAGGAAGCGCCGCGGCTGAGGCCCTATATGGCGCTCGCCGAAAAGCTCGGCCGTCTCGTCGGCCAGGTCGTCGGCGCCGACATCCGCTCGGTCGATGTCGAGGTCGAGGGCGCAGCGGCCGAGCTCAACATCAAGCCGGTGACGGGCGCGGTGCTCGCGGGGGTGATGTCGAGCTGGTCGGATACGGTGAACATGGTCAACGCGCCCTATCTGGCACGCGAGCGCGGCCTCGACGTGCGCGAGATCCGCGCGGTACAGGAAGGCGATTATCACACCTTGGTCGCGGTCACCGCCGGCACCGAAGGCGGCCCGATGCGGGTCGAGGGCACATTGTTCGGCAACCGCGCCCCGCGCCTCGTCAAGATTTTCGGGGTCCCCGTCGAGGCCGAGCTGACCGGACAGATGATCTATATCGTCAACACCGACGCGCCCGGCTTCATCGGCGCGCTCGGGACCGCGCTCGGCGAGGCCGGGATCAACATCGCGACCTTCAACCTCGGGCGGCGCGAGGCCGGCGGCGAAGCGGTCGCTTTGGTCGCGGTGGACGAGACGATCACGCCCGCGGTCGCGCGCGCCCTCGCCGCCATCCCCGGGGTGCTCAAGGTCATCCCACTCGCCTTCTAGGCGGGACCAAAAACAAAGGGCGCCCCCGGAAGGGCGCCCTTTCCAGTCCGGCCGGTCTGCGTGCGGACCGGCGGCTGCTGGGTCTTAGTTGGCGTTTGCCTCGACCGCATCGGCGGCGTTCTCGCCCTCGGCGCGAACTTCGTCGGCGGCGGCCTGGCCATTGGCTTCCATGGCGTCGGCAGCGGCTTCGGTATTCTCTTCGATTATGTCGGCGGTCGCCTCGGCGTTCGCCTCGATGTTGTCGGCGGCTTCTTCTTGAGCTGACTGGTTGCACGCCGCGAGCGAGCCAAGCCCTAGCGCGACGGCGAGAACGGTAATGGTCTTCATGATGGTCGATCCCCTATTTGTTGCTCGACAGGCCGCGCGAGAGCACGTCCGGACGGCAGATACGCGTAGCAGCACTTTTCTGTTCCGCCAATCTAACAAATCTCATGGCCATTCCGGTGCTGGACGGGGCCGCCAACCGCCCCTAGGAGCGGCGCTTTCCGTCGCAAGCGAGGGCTTTGAGCCGTGGCCAACGTGACCGTCATCGGAGCCCAGTGGGGCGACGAAGGCAAAGGCAAGATCGTCGACTGGCTGGCGAGCCGGGCCGACATGGTCGTGCGCTTCCAGGGCGGCCACAACGCCGGCCATACGTTGGTTGTCGAGGGCCAGACCTACAAGCTCTCGCTGCTCCCGTCGGGAATCGTCCGCGGCACCCCGTCGATCATCGGCAATGGCGTGGTGCTCGACCCGTGGGCGCTCAAGGCCGAGGTCGAGCGCATCACCGGCCAGGGGATCGCGGTCACGCCCGAAGTCTTGCGCGTGGCCGAAACCTGCCCCTTGATCCTCCCCCTCCACCGCGACCTCGACGGGCTTCGCGAGGACGCCAGCGGGGCGGGCAAGATCGGCACCACCCGGCGCGGCATCGGCCCGGCCTATGAGGACAAGGTCGGCCGCCGCGCGATCCGCGTTTGCGACCTCGCCCGCCTGGACGATCTCGGCCCGCAGCTCGATCGGCTGTGCGCCCACCACGACGCGCTCCGCGCCGGCTTCGGCGAGCCGTCGGTCGACCGCTCCGCCTTGCTGTCCGAATTGGGCGAGATCGCGCCCTTCGTCCTGCCCTTCGCCAAGCCGGTGTGGCGCGACCTCGACACGGCGTTCCGCAAGGGCAGGAAAATCCTCTTCGAAGGCGCTCAAGGGGTGCTTCTCGACGTCGACCACGGCACCTATCCGTTCGTCACCTCATCCAACACCGTCGCCGGGACGACCGGCCCCGGAAGCGGCATGGGCCCGGGCGCCGCCGGCTTCGTCCTCGGCATCGTCAAGGCCTACACGACCCGCGTCGGCTCGGGCCCGTTCCCGAGCGAGCAGGACAATGCGATTGGCGAGAAGCTCGGGACGCGGGGCCACGAGTTTGGCACCGTCACCGGACGCAAGCGGCGCTGCGGCTGGTTCGACGCCGTGCTGGTCCGGCAGGCGGTCGCGGTCAGCGGGGTCACCGGCATCGCGCTCACCAAATTGGACGTGCTCGACACGTTCGAGACGATCCGGATCTGCACCGGCTACAAGATCGGCGGGCAGACCTTCGACTATCTGCCTCCCAACGCGCAAGACCAGGCGGCGGCCGAGCCGGTCTATGAAGAGATGGACGGCTGGGCCGGGAGCACAGCCGGAGCGCGCAGCTGGAAGCAGCTTCCCGCCCAGGCGATCAAATATGTCCGCCGGATCGAGGAATTGATCCGCTGCCCCGTGGCTTTGGTGAGCACCTCGCCCGAGCGCGACGACACGATCCTGGTTAGGGACCCCTTCGCCGCCTAGTGGTCCAATCACCGTTGACCAGAATCGTCCGAACGGGCAGCACTGTCTCTTTCCGGGGGGAGACAAAGCGATGAGACGCATTCCGCTCACCGCCGCCGCAACCTTGCTGTCGCTCGGCCTCGGCGGCTGCGGCAATTCGTCCAGGGAAGACCACAACTCGAATGGGATCGATCCGGCGAGCGTCGAAGTCCCCGAATTCGCTCCCCGTGACGAGCCTGGAATGGCTCCCCCCGACGGGTTGGAAAGCGGCGGCAGTTCGGCCCCCGCTTTGACCCTCGCGTCGGGACCGGACGTCTGCTTCCGCGAAATCGCCAAGACCTTCGGTCCCGAGGTCAAAGTCTCGGAAATCACGTCCTTCTTTAGCCCCGGTGAGGCCATCGCCGGGCGTTCGTCCGAGCCGCGCGGCCAAATGACCAGCTGCACGGTCGACTTTCAAAACCCGTCCGACCCCCGCAAGCTTCTGACCGCGCGCTTCGACACCAGGACGGGGCGGTTCGGTGAGCCGTCGCCGGTGGAAATTACCGTGATGGGCAACGCCGCGAATTTTCGCCTTGAGGACCATGTGATTCCCCTGTCACGCGCCAACGCGGCGGGGCTAACGAGCGTGATGAATGCGCAAGCCCCGCGCCTGAAGGCAGTTTATGGAGAATACGCCTGGTCGGGCGTGCGCCTGTCGGGGCCCGACGCGTTCAGCCGCACCCATACGCTCCGGCTCGACCTCGACGGCCGGCTCGCCGCCAACGACATCAAGGAATCCGGCTATGCGTCGGTATCGCTCGACGGCAAGCGGATCACTGCCAACCATTTGATGCCATAGGCGCTTGGCGAATCCGAAAGCTGCCTCCGCGGTGGGCACTCGCTCTCCTTGACTGACCGGCTCGACAAGCGCAGCATTTGTCGTCCTTCGGGGGAGAAAAAGCATGAGACTTGTTTTACTCGCCGCCACGGCGGCCGTCGCATTGCTCGCCGCGGGCCCGGCTTATGCCAAATCGACCAAGGCCAAATATGACTGCAAGGGCGGCTCCACGCTCACCGTGGTGTTCAAGGACAACAAGGCGCGCGTGACGGTCCCGGGCGCCGAGCCGATCATGCTGACCCAGGCGCTGTCGGGCGACGGCTTCCTCTACACCAAGAAAGGCTACAGCCTCCGCGGGGTCGGCAACAAGGCCACCTGGACCCCGGGCCGCGGCAAGCCACTGACCTGCAAGGCGCGCTGACCTCAGCGCCTTTGCCGTCAATGCCGCACTGCGAACCGTTCGCCCGCCTCTGGCTCCACTTCCTCGACCGCGACACGCTCGACCCGCGCCGCTGGCGGTCCCTGGCGCAGCCAGTCGGTCATCGCTTCGGCCGCCTCCGCCGGCCCGGACAGGCGAACCTCGACGCTGCCGTCGGGGCAATTGCGCACCCACCCGGACACGCCAAGCTCGCGCGCCCGGTCGGCTGCCGACTGGCGAAAGAATACCCCCTGGACTCGGCCTGTGACGCGAACGTGCCGCCCGACCCGCGCCATCACACCGTCGAAATGTCGGGCGCGTCCTCGGCCTTCATGCCGACGACATGATAGCCAGCGTCGACGTGGTGGGTTTCGCCGGTCACCCCGCTGGCGAGGTCGCTGAGCAGGTATAGCCCCGCGCCGCCGACATCCTCGATCGTCACGTTGCGGCGCAGCGGGCTGTTATATTCGTTCCACTTCATGATGTAGCGGAAGTCGCCGATCCCGCTCGCCGCCAGCGTCTTGATCGGTCCCGCGCTGATCGCATTGACTCGGATTCCCGAGGGGCCGAGGTCGGCGGCTAGATATTTGACCGACGTCTCGAGCGCGGCCTTGGCGACGCCCATGACGTTGTAATGCGGGATGACCTTCTCGGCGCCGTAATAGGTGAGGGTGAGCAGCGACCCGCCATTGCTCATCAGCCGGGCCGCGCGCTGGGCGACCGCGACGAACGAAAAGACCGAGATGTTCATGGTCATCAGGAAATTGTCGATCGACGTGTCGACGAACTTTCCGCGAAGCTCATTCTTGTCGGAAAAGCCTATCGCGTGGACGACGAAGTCGAGCCCGGCCCACGCTTTTTCGACCTCGCCGAAAGCCGTGTCGAGCGCGTCCATGCTGCTAACGTCGCAATCGATCAGAAGCTCGGACCCGAGCTCGGCGGCCAGCGGCCGAACCCGCTTCTCGAGCGATTCCCCCTGGTAAGAAAAAGCGAGCTCCGCGCCTTGCTGATGCAGTGCCCGTGCGATCCCCCAGGCCAGCGAGCGGTCGTTGGCGAGCCCCATGATCAGCCCGCGCTTGCCTTCCATCAATCCGGTCAAATTCGCGATACCCCTATTTCCTCGACGACGACCTCGATGTCCTCCCCGGGCTGCGGCTCTTCGACCTCGAGCTCGTCTATGTAGGGCCCGGAATAGATTTCGCCCTTTAGCGCGGTCGGCCGGGATTCGGCCATAGCCGCGTTCAGTTCGGCGCCCATCACCACACCGAGCCCGACCGCAAAGAAGAACAGCAATGCGATCATCACCCCGCCCAGACTGCCATAGGTGAGGTCATAGCCTCCCAGCAGCTCGAGACTCGGCGGAAGCAGCTCGACCATTGCCAGCCACCACAAGGTGATGAACAGGGCGCCCGGCCACTTGCGGCAATCCCATTTGCGATACCGGGAGGGCGTCAGCGCATAAAACAGGACATAGACGGTGGAGAACAAAGCGAGCCCCGGGATCAACCGATAGAGACCAAGCCGCGCTCCAAGTCCTTCGGCCATTGGAAAATATTGGAGCAGGAAGAACTGGAACGAGCTGAGCGCCACGCTGAGCGCGAAGGCTATCATCATGACGAACACCGAGCCGGTGATCAGCAAGATCGACCACAAGCGATACTCCCAGAACGGAGCACAGAATTTGATCCCGTAAGCGCGGCGAAGAATGTCGCGGATAGTCTCGATGAAGCTCGCCGCGGTCCACAGCCCGACGATCCCGCCGAACCACAGCAACGGTCCAGTCCGCGCGGCAAGCGCCTGCTCGATCGGCTGGCGCAGGGTGTCTGCGACGCTTGGAGGCATTTGGCGAAGGACATTGTAAACCGCCAGCTGCGCGTCCTGGTTCTGGCCTATCAGTTGCGCGACGGCTGCGGCGAAGATCAGGAACGGGAACAGTGCCAGCAGCGCCAGGAAGGCGAGGTTGCCAGCGTGGATGAAGCCGTCCGACCACACGCCCGTGGCGACCCTCTTGATCACCTCGATAGGAGTGAGCTTCGGGTGGAGCTTCTTCTCGACTTCGGGCCCGAACGCTGCGGCAATCGTAGCCAGCCGTTTGCGCCGTGCTTCGGGGGACTGGGACGAATGGTCCTTCAAGTCGATTCCTCCGCGCTCAAACGCCGAGGCCTGAGCGCGGGTTGCCGCCGCCGTTCCAGCCCTCGGCGAACTTCTGCAACGCGGAATCGTCCGCGGGAAGATCGACTGCCACCGTGACCAATTGGTCGCCGCGCTTTCCGTCCTTGCCGGTGAAACCGCGGCCCTTGAGGCGCAGCACCTTGCCCGAGGTCGAGCCCTTGGGGATGGTCACCATCACCGGCCCCTCGGCGGTGGGAACCTTGACCTTGGCGCCGAGCACCGCCTCCTTGAGGGTGACCGGAAGGGTCAGGCGGATATGCTTGCCGTCGCGGGTGAAGAAGGGATGCGGCGCGACCTCGACCGAGACGATCGCGTCGCCGCGTCCGCCGGGCCCTTCCTGGCCCTTGCCGGCGAGCCGGATCTTGGTCCCGCTGTCGATGCCCTTGGGGAGCTTGACGTCGATCGTCTTGCCATCGGCCAAGGTCACGCGCTGCGGCTTCAGAGCCACCGCGTCGACGAACGGAATCTGCAGCCGGTAGGCGACGTCGGCACCTTTCTGCGGCGCCCGAGCGCGCTGGCGAAACCCGGAGAAGCCGCCGCCGGCGCCCGGTCTTGCCCCGCCGCGGCCGCCGAACAATCCTTCAAAGAGGTCGCTGAGGTCGACCCCTTCGGCGCCGCCGCCGCCGAAATCGAAATTCTCGAATCCCGGACCGCCCGGCCGCGGACCGCCCCCGGAAAAGCCCCCGCCCGGAAATCCGCCACCGCCGAACGGCATCTTGGGATTGCCGTCCTCGTCGATCTCGCCGCGGTCGTAGCGCGCGCGCTTGTCCTTGTCCGACAGCAAATCATAGGCCTGGGTGATCTCGCCGAAACGCTTGGCGGCCTGCGGATTGTCCGCGTTGCGGTCGGGGTGAAGCTGCTTGGCGAGGCTTCGGTATGCCTTCTTGATGTCGGCCTCGCTCGCGCCGCGCTGCACTCCCAGACGCTGGTACAGGTCCAAAGCCATGCCGCTCCATGCCGCAACCCAAAGCGCCTGACCAGATGGGTTGCCCCAAGCCAAGGTTGAAGCCTAATCGCGCGCCATGACCGGCGATCCGTTCCGATTGTTCGAGACCTGGCTCGAGGAGGCGAGGGCCTCCGAGCCCAACGATCCCGACGCCATGGCCTTCGCCAGCGCCGACGCTCGGGGCCGGCCGTCGGTCCGGATCGTCCTGCTCCGCCGCTACGGCCCGGACGGCTTCGGCTTCTTCACCAACCTCGACAGCCGCAAAGGGCTCGAGCTGGCCGAAAACCCGTGGGGGGCGCTCGCCGTTCACTGGAAATCGCTGCGCCGCCAGGTGCGGGCGGAAGGGCCAGTCGAGCCGGTCGGCGAGGACGAGGCCGATGCCTATTTCGCCGGTCGTTCGCGCGAATCGCGGATTGGAAGCTGGGCCAGCGACCAGTCGCGGCCGCTCGAATTGCGCGAGGCGTTCGAGGCGCGCTACCACGCGATGGAAGAGCGTTTCGCCGGCGAGACCGTGCCGCGCCCGCCGCGCTGGTCGGGCTTCCGCCTGATCCCCGAGCGGATCGAATTCTGGAGCGATCGCCCGCACCGCCTTCACGAGCGGCGGCTGTTCATCCGGGCTGGGGACGGCGGCTGGGACGAAGGGTTGCTCTACCCGTGAAAAGCACGGCCTTCGCGGCCGAAGGCGGCCGCCTCGCCGCCCGAGCCGCCCTCGCCAGCGTCACCCTCGCCGTGGTCCTGGTCGCGGCCAAGGGGTGGGCGGCGTGGAACACCGGGTCGACGGCGATGCTGGGAAGCCTCGCCGACACCGCGCTCGACCTGATCGCGAGCCTGACGACCCTCGTCGGGGTCACGATCGCCGCGCTTCCCGCCGACCGCAACCACCGCTTCGGGCACGGCAAGGCTGAGGCGCTCGCGGCGATGGCGCAGGTCCTTCTGATCGCCGTCTCCGCGGTCGGGATCGGCTGGCGCGCCGTCGATCGCCTCCTTTCCGGCGCGGAAACCTCGAACATGGAGCTGGGGATCGGCGTGTCACTGTTCGCCATGGCCGCGACCCTCGCCTTGCTGTGGTACCAGCGCCGGGTGATCGCGGCCACGGGCTCGGTCGCGATCAAGACCGACAATTTGCATTACAAGTCGGACCTCGCGCTCAACCTGGCGGTGATCGCCGCCCTCCTCCTCGACCAGGCGGCGGGAATCGCGGGTGCCGACGCCGCTTTTGGTCTCGGCATCGCCTTGTGGCTGCTGTGGGGCGCATGGCGCGGCGCGTCCGAGGCGGTCGACCAGCTCATGGACAAGGAATGGCCCGAAGAGGAGCGTGAGGCGTTCCTCGCCGCGGCCGCCGAACATCCCGAGCTTGCCGGCCTGCACGACCTTCGCACCCGCCGCTCGGGCCTGCTCCGCTTCGTCCAGTTCCACGTTTGGGTCCCCGCCGACTGGACGGTGAGCGAGGCCCACGACCGCCTCGACAAGGTCGAAGAGCAATTGCAAAAACGCTTTCCGGGAACCGAGATCCTGATCCACGTCGATCCCGAGGGTCAGACCGACCGCGCCACCCTGCTTCCCGGATCGATCACGGAGGCGGCCCCGATCAAGCCGCGGCGCTGACCTCCGCCGCGACGGTCTCGGCGATCACTCCGCCGCCGAGAAGCCGCTCGCCTGAGTAGCAGACCGCGGCCTGGCCCGGGGCCACGCCATATTCGGGCCGCGCAAAACGGACCCACTCGCCCTCGCGGACCGCCGGCACCGGCTCGGCCAGTGACCGAACCTTGACCGCGACTTCGCACTGGTCCTCGGCCAGCCAGTTCCATTGTTCGACGCGCATCGCCTCGACCGCGAGCGCGCGGCGCGGACCGACCACGACCCGCCGCTGCTCCGGTTCGATCCGCACGACGTAAAGCGGCTGGTCCTGGCCGCCGATTTGGATCCCGCGCCGTTGCCCGACGGTGAAATGAATGATTCCGCGGTGCGCGCCGATCGTCCGGCCATCGAGGTCGACGATGTCGCCTGGCGCCTCGGTCTCGGGCCTCAGCCGGGTGACCAGCGCGGCGTAGCGGCCGTCGGGGACGAAGCAGATGTCCTGGCTGTCCGGCTTGTCGGCGACGGCAAGGCCGAGCTCGCCGGCGAGCGCGCGCACCTCACTCTTGGGCAGGTCGCCGAGCGGAAAGCGCAGGAAATCGAGCTGGTCGGCGGTGGTTCCGTAGAGGAAATAGCTCTGGTCGCGGCGCGGATCGGCCCCTTTCCACATCTGCGCTCGCCCGTCTTTCCCGACCCGCCGCACATAATGGCCGGTGGCGAGGCAATCGGCGCCGAGCTCGCGCGCGAAGCCGATCAGGTCGACGAACTTGACCCCCTGGTTGCACGACGCGCAGGGGACCGGGGTCCGCCCGCGCGCATATTCGTCGACGAAACGCTCGATCACGCCGTCGCGAAAGCGGCTTTCATAATCGAGCACGTAGTGGGCGATTCCGAGCCGGTCGGCGACGGTCTTGGCGTCGTAAATGTCCTGGCCCGCGCAGCAGGCGCCCGACCGCTTCGCCGCTTCGCCATGATCGTAGAGCTGGAGCGTGACCCCGATCACCTCGGCGCCGGTGCGCGCGGCGAGCGCGGCCGTAACCGAGCTGTCGACGCCGCCGGACATGGCGACGACGATGCGGGCGCTCCCCGAAGGGAGATCAGGTTTGAAGTCCGTGGGCATTGGGGGCTCTGGACGGCGTCTTTACTCGAATTTCACTCCTTCGAGCTAGTCCCGGTGCGACGGCAATGGTGCAAGAGGTGTTGCTTGGCTCGGCACGAGAAGGATTTCGAGGCGGCCGGAGAGGCGGAGCTTCCGCGGCTCGAGGCGCTTTCGCTGTCCGCCGCCCACCAGGCGAAGCGCGAACCCGTCACCCGCGAGGACGCCTTGGCCTGTTTTCTGTCGGCGGCCGACGGATGGCTCGACGCGCTTCACCGGCTGGGCGGTGCTTTCGCGGATTGTCCCGCGGTGAAGCAAGACGGCAAGGATATAGCGGGGCGTTAACCAGCGGGATTCAGAATATCTTCAACGCGGGCGATTAAAGCGTGATCACGGCGTAACGACTAGAACAGGTGTAAGCGAACGATGCTCGAGAACCAGAAGATCCGTCCGGCCCAGGTCATCGGACCGCTCGGCGAGCCGCTGACGCTCGACAGCCTGCCCCCGGCCAACACCCGGCGGTGGGTGGTCCGGCGCAAGGCGGAAGTCGTTGCCGCCGTCTCCGGCGGGCTTCTGACCGTCGACGAGGCATGCGCGCGCTATTCGCTGAGCCTCGAGGAGTTCACCAGCTGGCAGCGCGCGATCGACCGCAGCGGCATGCCCGGCCTTCGAGTCACGCGAATCAAGCATTACCGCGACCAATACGAACGCCAGCAGCGCTTCTGACGCCCTCACCTCCCGCCTCAGCCTCCACTGTCGGGCTGCCGACAGTCGTGGATAAAATGCGCTCGGAATCTGGACAGAACCTTCCGAATCCGGAACAACCCCCCCGCATCGCGCGTCTTTGATGCGGATGGCTGCTGCCAAGGACTGATTTCACGGCAGCTGCGAAACAGGAGGGAACGCTCATGGGTATTATCATCTGGTTGATTGTTGGCGGCATTTGCGGCTGGCTTGCGAGCATGATCATGCGCACCGACGCTCAACAGGGAATTGTCCTCAACATAGTCGTCGGAATCGTCGGCGCAGCGATCGCCGGCTTCCTGCTCGGCGGCGGAACGTCGATCAACAACAACATTACCGTCGAGAGCTTCCTCTATTCGCTTCTCGGCGCGGTCGTCCTTCTGGCGATCGTCAACCTGGTTCGCCGCGGCTCGGTTCGCTAGGCGACGCTCAAACACTCAATCGAAGGGCCGCTCCGGCACGACCGGGGCGGCCCTTTTTCTGTCCAGGACTTATTGCAGCTCGAATGTCATCGCGAGGGTGACCTGAAGCTTCTGCTCGCCGGGATCGATCCTGGTGCTGGCATCGGACGCGGCCTCGGCGCGCATCATCGGCATCGGCGGGGGAACCGGGTAGGAACCCCCGGACTCGCTGACAGCGACGACTCGAACGACTCGAAGGCCCATCCCGCGAGCGTAAAGCTCGGCGCGCGACCGGCCCGCGGCGATCGCCCGGGTGCGCGCTTCGTCCAGCGCCGCCTCCGGCCGGTCAATGGTCAGGGTCGGGCCGTTGATGCTGTTGGCGCCCTCGGCGACCAAGGCGTCGAGAATCTCCCCGGCGTTGGCAATGTCGCGGAAGCGCACCGTCACCTGGTTGCTGGCATTATAGCCGGTCAGCCGGGGCGGCCGGTTGTTCTCATAGGCGTAATCGGGGTTGAGGTTGATGTTGCTGGTCTGGATGTCGCGGTCGGCGACTCCGGCGCGGGTCAGCGCCGCGCGCACCCGCGCCATCTTGTTGGCCGCCTGCTGAAGCGCCGAGCGGGCGCTGCTCGCCCGGGTCACAACGCCGGCGCTGATGATCGCGAGGTCGGGCACCCGGGTGACCTCGCCGGTTGCCGAAATGTCGAGGCGGGTGCCGGCGATCGACTGGGTGATCGACGCCTGCTGGGCGAAGGCGGGGGTGGAAAGCGTGGTCGCGGCGGCGAGGCACGCGGCAATGAACATGGTCCTCATGGCGGGTTTCCTTGGTGGCATCGTTGAGCAGGCGAATCATCGCCCGCGGCGATTGATCGCGACTGAACGCCGAATCGGGCGCGCGTTCAGGCGCGCCGGCCGGCAATCAGCCGATAGACCAGGAGGATCAGGAACGCGCCGACGATCGCGGCGAGGAAGCCCGCGCCTTCGCTCGTGTCGTACCAGCCGATCTGGCGCCCGAGCCAGCCGGCGACCAGCGCCCCGACCACGCCCAGGAGGACGGTGATGATGCATCCGCCCGGGTCCCGCCCCGGCATCAGCAATTTGGCGATCGCCCCCGCGACTCCGCCGATCACGATCCATGCGAGGATGCCATAGTCCGCCATTGCTTGTCCCTTCCCTGTTGAAGCTTCAATCCTAGCGCCGCACCAGCGGCCCTGTCACCTTGGTGGCGCGTTGCGTGCGGTTGGTCGAATATGGCTGTCGCAACCAACGGCGGATCGCTTTGGTTGCCCAAGGTGACTTATTCGATTAATACAGCTCGCCTTGGGTCCCGGAATCGACAATAATCGGCAGGAATGATGAACCGCGAAACCACCATCGAAGGGTCCGACACGCTGGTGATCGTCGACGAATCGCGCCGCCGCCGGCGGATGCTGATCCTCGGCGTCGCCGCCGCCGCGCTCGCGCTCCTGCTCGCCTTCCTGGCGTTCGGCCGCGGCGGGGAGGCGCCGGTGCGCGACGCCTCGGCGCAGGCCCCGACCATCTCGGTCATCGTCCCCGGCCGGACCAACGTCGCCCGGGTCATCACCGCTTCGGGCGCGCTCGCCGCACGCCGCGACCAGCCGGTCGGAGTTGCCGGCCAGGGCGGCCGGGTCACGAGCGTCCTCGTCGATGCCGGAAGCTGGGTCCGCGCAGGCCAGGCGCTGGCGGTGATCGACCGCTCGGTCCAGGCGCAGCAGGCCGCACAGCTCGCCGCCCAGGTCGAATCGGCCCGCGCCAACGCCTCGCTCGCCCAGGCCAATTACGAGCGCGCCCTCGCGCTCAAGGACCGCGGCTTCGTGTCCAAGGCCGAGCTCGATTCGAAAAAATCCACGCGCGACGCGGCCTACGCCCAGGTCCGGGTCGCCCAGGCCCAGCTCGGAGCGACGCGGGCGCAGATCGGCCAGCTCAATATCCTCGCCCCGACGAGCGGGCTGGTGCTCGAGCGCAATCTCGAGGTCGGGCAGGTCGTCGGCCCCGGTTCCGGCGCCCTCTTCCGCCTCGCCAGCGGCGGCGAGGTCGAGATGCGCGCCGAGCTTCCGCAGCAGGATCTTGCCGTGATCCGGGTCGGCATGCCGGCCACCGTCACTCCGCTCGGCTCGGACAAGACATTCAGCGGAACCGTATGGCAGGTCGCTCCGACGATCGACCCGCAAACCCGCCAGGGCGCGGCGCGGATCAGCATCCCGTTCGACCCGGCGATCCGCCCCGGCGGCTTCGGCGAGGCCAAGATCGTCGCCGGCCAGACCACCGCTCCGGTGCTTCCGCAAAGCGCGGTGATGAGCGACGCGCGCGGCAATTACGTGTTCGTCGTCGGCAAGGGCAACAAGGTCGAGCGGCGGGCGGTCCAGACCGGGCAGGTCGAGGAGGCCGGAGTGACGATCATCGCCGGGCTGAGCGGCAACGAGATGGTGGTCGAGACCGCCGGGCCGTTCCTCAATGCCGGGCAATTGGTCCGGCCCAAGAAGGTCGTTCCCAAGACACTGGCCCAGCCCTGACCGGGGGGTCTCGAGGGGCCGGGACGGAAACACGCGCGTGAAGGTTGAACCATGAATTTCCGCAACATCTCCTCCTGGTGCATCCGCAACCCGGTTCCGCCGATCGTGCTGTTCGCGGGCCTGCTCCTGGCCGGCATCGTCGCCTTCATCCAGATGGACGTGAACAACTTCCCGGACGTCGAATTCCCGGCCGTCCAGGTGACCGTGTCGCAGCCCGGCGCCGCGCCCAGCGAGATGGAGAACCAGATCACGCAGCGGATCGAGGCCGCGGTCCGGAGCGTCGAGAACGTCGAGGAGATCAACTCCAGCCTCCGCGAAGGTTTCAGCTCGACCCAGGTGTCGTTCCAGATCGGCACGCCGCTCGACCGGGCGACCGCCGACGTTCGCACCGCCATCGATCAGATCCGAAGCGATCTTCCCGACGGCATTCTCGAGCCGCAGGTCCAGCGCATGCAGACCAACGACGGCGGCGAGCTGAGCTTCATCGCGGCCGAGACCAACGACCTCACGCTCGAGCAATTGAGCTGGTACATCGACAATACGGTCGCTCGCCGCTTGCTCTCGATCGAGGGATTGGGCGCAGTGACCCGCGAGGGCGGGGTCGACCGCCAGATCCGGGTCATCCTCGACCCGGTCGCGCTTCGGGCGCAGGGCATCACCGCGGCCCAGGTCAACCAGCAGCTTCGCCAGCTCAACCTCAACGCGTCGGGCGGGCGAGCCGAGCTGGCCGGCTCCGAGCAGACCGTCCGGGTGCTCGGCAATGCCGCCGATCCCACGGCGCTCGCGGCGACCCAGATCGCGGTCGCCGGCGGCCGCGTCGTTCGCTTGTCCCAGCTTGGCGCGGTCACCGACGGCGTGTCGGAAGAGCGGTCCGACGCGATCCTCAACGGCAAGCCGGTGGTCAGCTTCAACATCAAGCGGTCGCGCGGCTATTCCGACCTCACCGTCTATGACGCGGCGTGGGAAGAGCTGCGCAAGATCGAAAAGGAAAATCCGAAGGTCAAATTCGTCGAGGTCGCGAACACCGTCAATTACACGACCAACCAGTATGACAGCTCGATCCTGGCGCTGGTCGAGGGCGCGATCCTCGCCGTCCTCGTCGTGTCTTCCTGTTCCTGAGGGACATCCGCGCCACGGTCATCTCCGCGGTCGCGATCCCGCTTGTCCGCAATCCCGGCCTTCTGGTTCATGGGGATGATCGGGATCAACCTCAATTTCCTGTCGCTGCTCGCGCTGGCGCTGGTCGCGGGCGTGCTGGTCGATGACGCGATCGTCGAGATCGAGAACATCGTCCGCCACATGCGCATGGGCAAGTCGGGCTATCAGGCGTCGGTCGACGCCGCCGACGAGATCGGTCTCGCGGTCCTTGCAACGACCATGGCGATCGTCGCGGTGTTCCTGCCGGTCGCGCTGATGCCCGGAATCTCGGGCCAGTTCTTCTATCACTTCGGCTTCACCGTCGTGCTGTCGGTGATGATGAGCCTGCTCGTCGCGCGAATGATCACGCCGCTCGATGGCGGCCTATTTCCTGCGTGCCCACGGGGTCCAGCCCCACGCCTCGGGCAAGTGGATGACGCGCTATCTGAACCTGCTCAAATGGACGATCGACGACACCACGGCCAATTCGGTCCGCGCCGCGATCCCGCCGGCGCCGACCAAGTGGTTCTACATTCCGCTCGAGATGCTCATCCAGGCGGGCACCTTCATCGTCGGCGTGATCGCCGCGATGGTGACGATGAAGCTGTTTGGAATGCTCGACGCTCCGGGCCTGCTTACCAACTTGCTTGCAATCGTCGCGCTGGTCGCCGCCGTCATGCTCCTCGCCCGGCTTCTCGACCGCTTGTTCGCAAGCAGGACCTGGTCATTCGCCAACTGGCACCGGCGGCTCGTCGCCCAGTACCGAGACCATCGCGTCAAGATGATCGGGGTCGGCTTCGTCACCCTGCTTCTCACCATCGCCTTGTTCGCGGCCCTGCCGATGCAGTTCCAGCCGGAAACCGACGAGCCCGTCTCGACCGTGCGGATCGAGATGCCGCCGGGAACCACTCTCGACCAGACTCGCCGAGTCGCCGGCGAGGCGTCGGAGATCCTGCTTTCCAACCCGGACATCGACCGCGTCTTCCAGCGCGTGTTCACCTCCGCCGGCTACATCCAGGTGGTGTTTAAGAAGGACCGCTCGCAAAAGAGCTTCGAGATCGAGCGCGAGATGAATCCCAAACTCGCCCGGATCGCCGACGCGCGGGTCAATTTCATCACCCAGGGCAACGCCGGCGGCCGCCCGATCGGCCTGTTCCTCGGAAGCAGCGACCCGGCCCTGCTCCAGCGTACTGCGCACAAGCTGGCGCAGGAAATGGAATCGGTCCCCGAGCTCGTCGCCCCCCGAGTCCAGGGCGACAATGAGCGGCCCGAAATCCAGATCAAGCCGCGCTTCGACCTCGCCGCCGACCTCGGCGTGACCACCACCGCTTTGTCGCAGACGATCCGCATCGCGACCATCGGCGACATCGAGCAGAACAGCGCCAAATTCTCGCTGTCCGACCGCCAGGTGCCGATCATCGTCAGCCTGCCGTTGTCGGCGCGCCGCGATCTCGACATCCTCGAAAATCTGCCCGTTCCGACCCAGGCGGGGGATTCGGTGCCGTTGAAATCCGTGGCGGAAATCAGCTTCGGGTCCGGCCCGGCGCGCGTGCAGCGCACCAACCAGGTCCGGCGCACCGTCGTCGGCGCCGACCTCGCTCCAGGCGTCGTGTCGAGCGATGCGTGGGAGAAGATCCGCGAGCTTCCGACCTACAAGAACCTTCCCGACGGCGTTCAGGAGCTGACCCTTGGCGACCAGAAGTGGCAGGGCGAGCTGATCCAGAGCTTCATCGTCGCGGTGCTCAGCGGGATCCTGCTCGTGTTCGCGGTCCTCGTTCTGCTCTACCGCCGCTTCCTCGCGCCGTTCGTCAACATGGGCTCGCTGGTGCTCGCGCCACTGGGCGCGGCGATCGCGCTCCATCTTGCCGGGCAGCCGGTCTCGCTCCCGGTGTTCATCGGAATCCTGATGCTGTTCGGGATCGTCGCCAAGAACTCGATCCTTCTGATCGACTTCGCGGTCGAGATGATGAACCACGGAATGCCGAAGAACGAGGCCATCTACGAAGCCGGGCACAAGCGCGCCCAGCCGATCGTCATGACGACCGTGGCGATGGTCGCCGGCATGCTTCCGATCGCATTGTCGCTCCACGGCGACGGCAGCTGGCGCGCGCCGATGGGCGTCACCGTGATCGGCGGCCTCATCTTTTCGACCGTCCTCACTTTGCTTCTGGTCCCGGCCTATTTCAGCATCGCGATCGATATCGAGCAAATGTTCAGCCGGCAGTTCAAGCGCCTCGTCGGCGACGACGCGCACCGCACGGGAACCGCGGTTCCGGCCGAGTAAGCCCGAGAAAATCGGCCGGCGCGGGTGAACCCGCGCGCGGCCTCGGCTATTGAACCCTGACGATGGTGGCCACCAGCCCAGCACTTTCGCGCTTCAACCCCGCGCAGCCCGGCGCCCGGGGGATGAAGATCGCCGCCACCGGGCTGCTGCTGCTGATGGCGCTGGTGTTCTTCACCGCGCGCCAGTTCGAGCCGGCCTATCCGTGGCTCGGCTACGTCAAGGCGTTCGCCGAGGCGGCGATGGTCGGCGGCCTCGCCGACTGGTTCGCAGTCACCGCTCTGTTCCGTCACCCGCTCGGCCTGCCGATCCCGCACACCGCCATCATCCCGCGCAACAAGGACCGGATCGGCGAGGCCCTGGCCCGCTTTCTCAACGAAAATTTCCTAATCCCGGGCGTGGTCGCGCGAAGGATGCAGAACATCGACGTCGCCGGGGCCGCCGGGCGGTTCCTCAAGACCCCCGCCGGCGAGGGGACTCGAATCCGCGCCGGCGCCTCGCGCCTCATCGCCGACATTTTCGAAAGCCTCGACGACGAGCGCCTCGGCGGGATCGTCAAGGGCGCCTTGTCCTCGCGCCTGCGCAAGATGGAGGTCTCGCCCCTGCTCGGCCACGCCTTGGCCTCGGCGATCAACGAGGACCGGCATTTGCCGATGCTCGAGGCGGCGATCCGCTGGACCGCGCGCGCGCTCGACGCCAACGAGGCGCTGATCCGCGACATGGTCAAGAAGAAGGCCAATTGGATCCTCAAGCTCGCCGGCCTCGACACCAAGATCGCCAATTCGATCCTCGACGGGATGCGCAAGCTGACCAAGGAGATGGCCGAGGACCCGGCGCACCCGGTCCGGCTCAAGATCGAGGAAGCCCTGGCCCAGCTCGCCAATGACCTCCAGACCAAGCCCGAGACCCGCGAGCGGGTCGAGGCGATGAAGGAGCAATTGCTCGACAACCGCTCGGTCGGCCTGTGGCTCGACACTCTGTGGCAAAAGGGGCGCGAGGCGGTGATCCGGGCCGCCCGCAACCCCGACACGGTGATGGCGGGCAAGCTCGGCGAGGTGCTTCGCTCGATGGGCCAGACGCTGGAGCAGGACCGCCGGATCCGCGCCGCGATCAACCAGTTCGCGCGCCGCGCCGTGGTCGGCATGGCGTCGAGCTACGGCGATTCGATCGTCACCTTGGTCAGCGACACGATCCGCGGGTGGGACGCTCAGACGGTGACCAACCGGCTCGAGGCCGCGGTCGGCCGCGACCTGCAATATATCCGCATCAACGGCACTTTGGTCGGCGGTCTGGTCGGGCTCGGCCTGCACGCGATCGATCTGCTGTGAGCGCGGATCTCGACGCCCTCGCGGAAAGCGCGCGCAACCGCGGCCTCAAGCTGGTCCGCTCACGGGTCCGAACCCCCGGCAAGCGCCGCTTCGGCAAGGTCGGGCTGACCGATGCCAAGGGCAAGGCCGCGTTCGGGATGGACGACAAGGGCCCGACAGCGAAGCCCGAGGAGGTCGAAGCGTATCTCCGCAACCTCGGCAGCGGCGATTGGAGCGCCTCGCTCGGAGCCGCCGCGGCGTCCCGCGCGCGCAAGAAGGCCAGGGCGAAGCCGAAGGCCGAGCCCAAGCCCCCGCCTCCGCCCAAACCGGCGCTGCGCGACGCCAGGCCGGCGGACGCGTCGGCGCTGACCGAGCTGATCCGCGACCTCGGCCACGAGATCGACGAGCAATCGGTGCGAAAGAATCTCACCGCGCTGAAGAAACTGGACGAAACCCCGCTCGTCGCAACCCTCGGCAAGCAGGTCGTCGGGCTCGTCGGGGTCCATCGGACGGTCACCATCCATCGTGACGCGCCGCTCGGCCGACTCACCATTCTCGTGGTTGCCGAGCGGGCGCAGGGAGCGGGTCTGGGGCGAAAGCTGGTCGAAGCCGCCGAAGAACGCTTGCGCGGCTTTGGCTGCAAGATGGTTGAGGTGACAAGCAACGACCGCCGCTCGCAAGCCCACGATTTCTATCGCCGCCTCGGCTATGAGCGCACGAGCGCGCGTTTCTTCAAGAAGCTCTAGGGGGACATATGATCAGGACATTCGCTTTCGCCGCGGCGCTCGCCCTGGCTGCGCCGCTCGCCGCGCAGCCCGTGGAAACCGTGCGGGTCATTCACGCCGGCACGCTGATCGCGGTGCCCGGCCAGGCGCCGCTGAAAAACGCCACAATCATCATCCGAGGCTCGAAAATCGCCGAAGTCCGCCCAGGCTTCGTCGACGTCCCCGGCGCCGAGGTCATCGACCTCCGCGCCGCCACGGTCATGCCCGGATTCATCGACATGCACGTCCATCTGCGCGGGCTCGACGACCGGATGCAGGCGCGGCTCCAGGCGGCCAACCGCGACTATGAGGACGAGGCGTTCACGGCGATGAGCCATGCGCGCAAAACCCTGCTCGCCGGCTTCACCACCGTCCGCGACCTTGGCAACGACCCGCGCCTGGTCTTCTCGCTCCGCGACGCCATCAACCAGGGCATGTTCGCCGGGCCGACGATCGTCGCTGCCGGCAATGGCATTAGCGGCGCGGGCGGGCACAGCGACCCGCGCAACGGGCTCAACCGCGACCTGTGGAGACTAGCGAACGAGCGCATGATCAATACCTGCAACGGCCCCGACGACTGCCGCCGAGCGGTCCGCGACCAGGTCGGCCTCGGCGCGGAATGGAT
Organism: uncultured Alphaproteobacteria bacterium; assembly: GCA_963722545.1. Taxonomy (GTDB): domain Bacteria; phylum Pseudomonadota; class Alphaproteobacteria; order Sphingomonadales; family Sphingomonadaceae; genus Sphingomicrobium. The sequence continues at coordinate 686,442 of CAVRMK010000004.1, read as the reverse complement.
CAAGATCACCGCGACCGGGGGCGTGCTCAGCAATGTCGCGGGCGGACTCGCCAAGCAGATGATGGACGATGAGATGCGCGCCATCGTCGAGACCGCGGCGATGTACGGGCGCAAGGTCGCCGCCCATGCCCACGGGGTCGACGGACTCAATGCCGCGCTCCGCGCCGGGGTCAAATCGATCGAGCACGGCACCTTCACCAACGACGAGACCTTCCGCCTCTATCGCCAGACCGGGGCCTATTATGTCCCCACCCTGCTCGCCCCGGCCGCGGCATTGGCCGACGGGCAGCGCGGAGCGCTGACCCCAGCGCAATATGACAAGGCGCGAGAGGCCGCGCACAACGGCGAGCGAAGCTTCGCCCGCGCGCTCCGCGAAGGCGTCAACATCGCCTTCGGCACCGACAGCGGCGTCTCGCGGCACGGCGACAACGGCCAGGAGTTCGCCTTGATGGTCAAGAACGGCATGCAGCCAATGGCGGCGATCAAGTCGGCCACGGTGGGCGCCGCGACCTTGCTCGGCAAGGCGGAGACCATCGGCACGATCGAGGCGGGGAAAGACGCCGACATCGTCGCCGTCGACGGCGACCCTCTCGCCAACATTCGCGAGCTCGAAAGCGTCGATTTCGTGATGAAGCACGGCCGGGTCCACAAGGTCGCCGGCAAGCGCGTGCTGAGCGAGGTGGATTGAGACGGGCGGGTTTGACTTCGCACCCTTGAATAGCCACTTGGGGAGCATGCGAAGGCACAGCTCCTTTCAGCGGTTCCGCGTTCATTCGGGACAGATTCCCGCGCGAGCCTAGCCCCGGGTCCGCCCGTGGCCGGCCCGGGGATCATCCTACGCATAACCCCGAAAACGAGGATTGAATCGATGGCCACCAATGCCGCGGGCTGCGTCCGCCCGCCACTGCACATGCTTGCAGCCGAATCCGACATCGTCGCATCGCTTGCCCTCCAGACCGAGCACAAGCAGCCGCTCATCGCCTCCATGTTGCTCGAGGAAATCGAGCGAGCTGAACTTCATGACCGGCAGACGCTTCCAAAGACCGCCGTCACACTCGAGTCGGAAGTTGATTTCGTCGACGAAAAGTCATGCCAGCTGCGCACCGTCAGCCTGGTCATGCCGGCGTCCGCCAACATCGCCGCGCGGCGCATATCGATCCTGACCCCGATGGGCGCCGCGCTTTACGGCCTGACCGCGGGACAATCGATCGACTGGCCGGACCTGGACGGCAACTCGCGCCGGATTCAGATCTTGCGGGTTCGTCAGCCGGATCCGGGCCCGGCCGAAGCGGAAGACTAGGCCGCGCTGCGCCGCTCGATTGTCGCTCCGACCGCCGAGAGCTTGTCCTCGAGCCGCTCGTAGCCGCGGTCGAGGTGATAGACCCGCAGCACCTCGGTCTCGCCCTCCGCGGCGAGACCGGCGATGATCAGGCTCATCGACGCGCGAAGGTCGGTCGCCATGACCTGCGCCCCGGTCAGCTGGCGCGGCCCGTGAACCACCGCCGAGCGCCCGTGGACGTCGACCTCCGCCCCCATCCGGCGAAGCTCGGGAACGTGCATGTAGCGGTTCTCGAAGATCGTCTCCTCGAGGAAGCTCTGGCCTTCGGCGACGCACAGCATGGCCATCAATTGCGCCTGCATGTCGGTGGCGAAGCCGGGGAAGGGCGCGGTCGAGACCGCCACCGGCTTCAGCGGCTGGTCGGCGCTGACCTTGAGTCCCCGCTCGGTGAATTCGACCGCGAGACCGGCCTGGGCAAGCACGTTGGTCGTCGCCAGCATCTCCTCGGGCCGCGAGCCGACCAGGTGGAGCGAACCGCCGGTGATCCCCGCCGCGCAGGCATAGCTGCCCGCCTCGATCCGGTCGGGCATCACGTCATAATCGCAGCCATGGAGCGCCTCGACCCCGTCGATGACGAGGTGGCCGCTGCCGATACCCTCGATCCTCGCTCCCATTGCCACCAGCAGGTTGCACAGGTCGACGATCTCGGGCTCGCGCGCGGCGTTGAACAGGGTCGTCCGCCCCTTGGCCAGGACCGCGGCCATCAGCGCATTCTCGGTCGCCCCCACCGACACCACCGGGAAGCTGAACTCGCCACCCGACAGCCGTCCCTTGGGCGCGGTCGCCTTTACATAGCCCGCGGTCAGCTCGATCTCGGCGCCGATCGCCTCGAGCGCCTTCAAATGCAGGTCGATCGGGCGGTCGCCGATGGCGCAGCCGCCGGGCAGCGAGACGGTCGCCTCGCCCATCCGCGCGAGCATTGGTCCCAAGACCAGGATCGAGGCGCGCATCTTGCGCACCATGTCATAGGGCGCGACGGTCGAGACGATATCGTTGGCATGAAGCGTCATCCGCCGGGTGCCGTTGTCGCGGCCGCGGCCGGCGACGCTGGTCGACACCCCGAGCTCATTGAGCAGATGGCCGAAGCTGTCGACGTCGGCGAGCCGCGGCAAATTGCCGAGAGTCAGCTTCTCCTCGGTGAGCAGCGCGCACGGAAGCAATGTCAACGCGCTGTTCTTAGCGCCGCTGATCGGGATCTCGCCCTCGAGCCTCCTGCCCCCCTGGATCCAGATGCTGTCCACGTCCGCGCGTTTAGCGCGTGACGGCCCCGTGACAATCCTTGAGCGTCAAGCCTTCTCGAGCGTGCACTGGAGCGGGTGCTGGTTCTCGCGGGCGAAGTCGATGACCTGGGTGACCTTGGTCTCGGCCACTTCGTAGGTGAACACGCCGCACACCGCGACGCCCTTCTGGTGGACCTGCAGCATGACCCGGGTTGCGTCCTCGATGCTCATCGAGAAGAATTGCTGGAGGACCAGGACGACGAATTCCATCGGCGTGTAATCGTCGTTGAGCATCAGCACCTTATAGTTGCTGGGCTTCTTGGTCTTGGGCCGCGTGCGCGTGACGACTCCGGTCTCGACCTCGTCGATCCCGCCGTCGCCGTCCTCGCCGGCCATGATGATCCGCCGCTCGTTCATTCGGTCCTAAAGATAAGGTAGGCGATGAAACAGCGGCAAGTGGCTGCCGTTCCTGGAGGCCAAAAAAATGGCGGCCGCTCCGTCGAGGTGGAGCGGCCGCCTACAGGCTGCCTGATTTAGGAGGGGGAGAGTTCAGGCAACGAGCGTGTTGAACCGCTCGGCATTGGCCGACGCGCGGTTCGAAATCGGCTGGAAGGCTTCGCCGGCCAGCTTGACCATCGATTCGGTCATCTTCGAGCCCTCGGCGACGAAACGGTCGAACGAGGTGCGGGCAATCTCGCCCTGGAGCTGCAGATACTCGGTCGGCGACTTGGCTTCGGCCAGCGCGCGGATCGCGTCGGCGGCCTTCTCGAAGCCCTCGCGGCTCGAGCTCACCGCGTCCTGGGTCAAAGCGCGGGTGCCTTCGGTGGCGACACGGCCGGCCTCGACAATCGCCTCGACGTTGGCGCGAGCCAGGTCAGCGAGCTCCTCGGCGACCTTCTGGCCACGCTGGGCGAACTGCTGGCCGTTCTCGTTGGCCGTCGCGAAGATGTTCTGGAACGGGGCGAAAGTCGGAAGAGCCTCGAAGCCCTTGAAGAAGTCGTTGTTGATCATGGCATTGGTCCTTTCCTGCGCCGCGCGAACAGTCTTGCGGGCGGCGGTCTTGGTCTTGCGGCGAGCCGTCTTGGCGCGGCGCGAAACGGTCTTGGTGGCGGTCTTGGCGACGCTCGCGCGGCGCTTGGCGCGGCGAGCGGTCTTGGCGCGCTCGGTCTTCGCGACCTTTGCGGTCTCGGCGACGACCTTCTCGGTCGTGTCGGCGACGGCGGCGGCGATCTTCGCCGGAGCGTCGGCGGCGGCCTGAGCCTGGGTCTGGTTGTTGTCAGCCATGTGGAATGTCCTTGAAAAGAAAATGGGTGTTTGCTGCAGTGCAACATAATGGGTGCAGCGCACCATTTCAAGCCCTTTTTGTGCACTGCACAACGGGCCTTCTTGACGCTCGCTCGAAGCCGAACCATGAGCGGTCATGGACCGGGCGCACCCCCCCCACGGCCGCCACCGCCGAGGCTTGCTGATCGTGCTCTCCTCGCCCTCGGGCGCGGGCAAGACGACGATCTCGCGGCTGCTGCTCGACGCCGACCCATCGATCACCATGTCGGTCAGCGCCACGACCCGGTCGATTCGGCCCGGCGAAAAGGAGGGCCGCGACTATCATTTCGTCGACGAGTCCGAGTTCCAGGCGATGATCGAAGCCAATGAGTTCGCCGAATATGCAACGGTATTCGACCACCGCTACGGCACGCCCGCGCGCCCGGTGCGGGAAGCGATCGAGGAGGGGCGCGACATCCTCTTCGACATCGACTGGCAGGGCGCGAGCCAGCTCGAGGAAAGGATGGCCCAGGACCTCGTCACCATCTTCCTCCTGCCCCCTTCGATGGGTGAGCTCGAGCGGCGGCTGGTCGCGCGCGGGACCGACGGCGATTCGGTGATCGCCGAGCGCATGCGCCGCGCCGCCGGGGAGATCGAGCATTGGGGCGAATATGATTATGTGCTGGTCAACGACGACATGGACCGTTGCCTCGCCGACGTCCGAACGATCATCGCCGCCGAGCGCTTGCGCCGCAACCGCCAGCTCGGCCTGACCGATTTCGTTCGCGGATTGATCGGCTAGGCGGCGACCAGCGCCAGAAACTTGGCGCCGGCAAGGAAGTCCGTCCTCCGGCCTTCGAGCGCTTTCTCCGCCTCCGAGTCCGAGCCCCAGCGCTCCTTCTGCCAGTCGTCGTCGAGGCTCACCGCGGCCCACGCCTGCTCCGCGCTCCGCGCCCCGTCGAGCACCGCGAGGCCGGCGACCAGGGAACCGCCCGCCGTCACCATCGGCGACAACCCGGCGAGCTGGAACGGCCCCGAGCACCGCCACCTCATGCGCCAGCCGCTCGAGCGTCGCCCGCGGCTGGGCGACGTGGGTGATCCCGGTGGTCACCGCGAACTCGACGTCGAAGCGGCGGCTCGCCCAGGCCAGCAAGTCGCTCCACGCCTGCTCCTGACGGTCGGCCAGCACCTGCGGCGCCTCGGCGCGGTAGCAGAGCAAATCGGCCTCGGCATATCTGGCGAGGTTGGCGGCGAACGCCTGCCGGTCGGGCACGACCCGGTCGATCGCCGCATTGGCGAGCCCGGTCATGGGCATGGCCCGCGGGTCGATCTCCCCCTCGACCCGATTCCATTCGTCCGCGATCGCTTCTGCCAACGCTTCGCTAGGCACCAAAAATTCGGCCCGCATCGGGGTGCGCACGGGGCGGTGGTCGAGCAGGATCCGCCAGCCGCCCGGACTGGGCTCGATCGCCGCGTCCGTCCAAAATCGTTTCACTGAGTTCTTGCCGTCCTCGCGGTCCCAGTGGCGCTTGAGGATCATCGGCGCGAGCAAGGCGTCGATCAGGCCGAGAACGATGACCAGCGCACCGAGCCGCGGCCAGCCGCCGTCGCGGACCAGGTCGGTGTAGAAGATCGCGAGGCCCAGCGCGAACACCGCCAGCCCGCCGATCCGCGCCGCGCTATAGGCCCACAGCCGGTTGCGCCACTTGGTCTCGTCCTCAGTCATGCCTTTATCCCCTCCATCAGCTCGAGCAGCTCGCTGGGCCGCTCGGCGACCGCCATTGCTCCCGCGGCGATCAGCTCGTCGCGATGATGATAGCCCCAGTCGACCCCGATCGCGCGCGCCGCGGCGCCCGTCGCCATCATCATGTCGAAGCTGGTGTCGCCGATCACCAATGTAGTGTCCGGCCCCGCGCCAGCCTCGGCCATGGCCGCGAGCGCCATCGCCGGGTCGGGCTTGGACGGGTGGCGGTCGGCCGTCTGGAGGGTGACGAAGCGCCCCGCCAGACCGTGCAGCTCGAGGCAATGGCGGAGGCCGCGGTCGGACTTGCCGGTCGCGACGCCGAGCAGCCAGCCGCGCTCCTCGAGCCCATCGAGCACTTCGGCGATCCCCTCGTAAAGCGGTTCCTCGACCTCGCCCGCCATCCGCAGCGCGACGAAGCTCTTCTTATATTCCTCGGCCATGCCGTGATGATCGTCGGCGTGGCGGCCGGGCAGAAGCTCGGCCATCGCCTGCGGCAGGCTGAGCCCGATCACCCGCCGGGCCTCGGCCGCGGGCGGACAGCGAAGCCCGTTGCGCTCGAAGCTGTCGGCGAGTGCGCGGTGGATGGTCGCGCCGCTGTCGACCAGGGTCCCGTCGCAATCGAACAACGCCAGCCGGTTCATCGCTCTCGCCGCCGGTGCCAGTGGGATTCGATCGCCTGCGCCAGATCGAGCCTGCCCGCGTCCGACTGACCGGCAAGGTTGGCCCTGAGGTCATCCTCGGACTTGTGCTGGTTGAACTTCAGCGTCCCGCGGAGCCGCTGCCCGTCGAGCTCGAACGCGGCGATCCCCTTGATCAACGATTCGAACTTGCCCGGGCTCATCTTGGCCCGAGTCCACGGCTTTTCGCGCGAGAAGCGCCCTTCCATCTCGGCGGTGAAATCGTCGAGCAGCCGGATCAGCGCCGGCTCGTCGAGGCGCCGGGCAATGCCTTCGATCTCGACCGCCTGGTAGTGCCAGGTCGGCACCTGGTCGGCCGAAATGTACCAGCTGGCGCTTTGATAGCCGTCGAGATCGGTAATGCTGATCAGGATCGACTGGCCGTCCAGCTGCCGAGCCAGACGATTGGTCGCGAAAAGATGGAACTGCACCCGGCCGTCGTCGGTCACGTGGAGCGGCGCGTGCGCGATCCGCGGCCCTTCCTCCCCGCAGGCGAAAATGTGCGCGAAGGCGCGCCGGCGCACGAAATCGAGCATCTCCGCCTCGTCGTCCCAGGCGAAGGCGCGGTTCGGATGCATCAGCGGCGGCCCCTCGCCGCCCCGCCCCGGGCCCGGCGTTCGCCGCGCCGCTCCCGCCGGCGGGTCCGCGCCGCCGCCGCGACCTTGCGCTGCTTGGCGTCTGGCCCAGGCTGCGGGTTGTCGAGCGGCATATGGTCCCCGGCGAGCGGCTCGAACCCGAGCATCGCCAGGCTTTCGGAAAAATGGGGCGGGAGCTCGGCGGTGACGTCGATCTTGCCGCCGCCCGGAGCGTCGATCCTCAGGCGCCGGGCATGGAGGTGCAGTTTGCGGCTGATCCCGCCGGTCAGGAACGCTTCCGCCCCGCCATATTTGGCGTCGCCGACGATCGGATGGCCGATGGCCGCCATGTGCGCGCGCAGCTGGTGGGTCCGGCCGGTGAGCGGCTGGAGCTCGACCCAGGCGGCGCGATTGCCGGCGCGGTCGATGGTTCGGAAGCGGGTCCTGGCCGCGAGCCCCGACTCTTCATCGACGTGCATCTTCTCGCCGCCCGTCCCCGGCTGCTTGGCCAGCGGCGCGTCGATCAGCCCCTCCTCGGGCGAGGGCACGCCGACCACCAGCGCCCAATAGACCTTGCGCGCGGTGCGGCCGGCGAAGGCCTTGGCGAAATGGCCGGCCGAGCGCGCCGAGCGGGCGACCAGGAGCGCCCCCGACGTGTCCTTGTCGAGCCGGTGGACGAGCTTGGGCCGCCCGCGCTCGTCGTCGGCGAGTCCGTCGAGCAGCCGGTCGAGGTGCTGGCTGGTCTTGGTCCCTCCTTGCGTCGCGAGCCCCGGCGGCTTGTTCAGCGCGAACCAATCGTCGTCCCGGGCGATGACCATCTCTCGGACCAGCTCTTCCTCGTCGGCGGTGAGCGGATCGCGCCGTGGCGCGGCCCGCCGCGGCCGCTCGGCCTGGGCTTCGAGCGGAGGCACGCGGATTTCCTGCCCCGCGGCAACGCGGTCGCCGGGGATCGCGCGCTTGCCGTCGAGCCTCAGCTGCCCCGTCCGCGCCCAGCGCGAGACGAGGTTGAAGCTGACCTCGGCCATGTGCCGCTTGAACCAGCGGTCGAGGCGGATCCCGTCGTCGTCCTCGGAAACGGTGAAGGTGCGCTCGTCCGCCATCGCCGCGCCGCTTAGCGCAGCTCAGCCCTCGCGTCCCGCCCAAAACTCGAAGGCCCGCGCCTGGACGCGTCGGATCAGCTTCGCCGCCCCGGCGCCTTCCCACAGCCCCTCATAGCCATGCTTGCGCGCGCCCTCGATCCACCAGCCCTGGCCGGGAAGTCCATCCGACTGGCGCACCACGAGCACCGCGAGCTCGGGCTCGCCCCGCGCCTCGGTCTCCTCGTCGACCACGCTCAGCACTTTGCACAAAGCGCGCATCTTGGGCCGGCTGAAGCCATGGCCGAGCAGTGCCAGCATCTCCGAATAGCTGATGGGCTCGCCCGCCTTCGCGCAGGCGACCAGGATCGCGCGCGCCTCCACCGGGTCGGCAAGCAACCCGGGCGCCGTCTCGTCAACGGCACTCATTGCGGCTGGACTGGCACCGGCGTCAGTTCGAACACGTCGAGCTTGGACGTGCTTTGCGGCCACGGGATGACCAGCCGCCAGCGGAACGGCGCGATGCGCTCGAACACCCCGGCCATGTCGCGCTTGGGGTTCTCGCCATAGCCGGCGGGCGCGTCCTCGTCGCCGAGCGCGAGGCTGCCGAGGAAGATGTAGCGGGTGGCATCGTCATCTTCCCACAGCCGCCCCTCGGGCCTTTGGCTTCCGGTCTGCTTGACGATCGTGAACAATTCGCCTTCGACCTCGACATAGCAGAAGAACGGCTTGAAGCTTTCAAACGACCTGCCCTTGGCGCTCGCCTTGCCGAGCTTGATCAGGCGGCAATAATAGCTTCCCGGGGTCGGCGCGGGCCGCGCTAGGGCCGAGCGCGGCTCGAGCAATTTGCCCTCGCGGCGAACGTCGTTCGGATCGCTCTTCTTGGCCTCGTCCAGCGCTTCCTGCCAGGCGAGGCCGATCCGGTCGAGCCGGCTCTCATCGGCATCGGTCGCAACCGCCTTCCATTCGTTGGACTTGAGCGGCGCCCCGACCTCGACCCGTGGCGACTGTCCAGGCTGGAGCCGCGGCTTCATCGCGCAGCCGGCCGCCCCCGCGAGCGCGACGAGTGCAATTCCAGCCTTAGCGAGATGAGCCCGCCGCATTGCGCTCCCTTCCGATCACGCCGAACCCCAGTGATGACACCGGCGCTGGCCAACTTCAACAAAGCCTTGGTTAACGATTTGCTTCAACCGCGCGCAAAGCCCGGCTAGGCGAAGCGATAATGAACGCTCGCCGCTCCGATCCGGTTCACCCGCGAAGCGGCTTCTTCTACGGCCTCGGCGCCTACTTCCTGTGGGGCGTCATGCCGATCTATTTCAAGCTGATCCCCAGCGTCTCCGCTTTCGCCATCGTCGCCCATCGCATCGTCTGGTCGCTCCCGTTCCTGTTCCTGCTGATCCTGGTCAGCCGCGGGTGGCGCAAGTTCGCACCGATCCTGCGCAATCCGCGAACACTCGGGGTGCTTCTGGTCAGCGCGGTGCTGATCGGCGTGAACTGGGTGCTCTACACCTGGTCGGTGGTTTCGGGGCACATCCTCGCGGCGAGCTTCGGCTATTATCTCAACCCGCTCGCCAATGTCCTGCTCGGCCGCTTCGTGCTCGGCGAGCGCTTGTCGAAGCTGCAATGGACCGCCGTGGCGATCGCCGGGGCCGGAGTGTCGGTCCTGGCGATGGGCGCGCTGTCGCAATTGTGGATCAGCCTGACCTTGTGCGTCACCTTCGCACTCTACGGGCTGCTTCGGAAGGTGGTTGCCGCCGATGCGCTGACCGGCCTCGCCATCGAAACCGCGGTGATCGGTCCGCTCGCGGCGCTGTTTCTGATTTACCTATCTGCCAGCGGCGGACACGCCTGGGGAGCGAGCGAGAGCGAGAATGCGCTGCTGCTCCTCGCGGGCATTGCGACCACCACCCCGCTCCTGCTGTTCACCCTGGCCGCGCGGCGGCTGCCCTATTCGACGCTGGGAATGCTGCAGTTCCTCGCCCCGACCTTGCAGTTCCTGATCGCCGTCCTGCTCTACGGAGAGGCGTTCACGCTCGCCCACGCGGTGGCGTTCGGAGCGATCTGGACGGCGCTCGCTTACTACGTCACCTCTCTGCTCACCAAGGCGCGGCTGCCCCAGCCGCCCGAATAGGGAACCTTTCGTAAAGCGTCGTGCTTTGATGACCCATGCTCTTGCGCCTTACCCCATTCACCGCCGCCGTTTTCCTCGTTGCTTGCCAACCCGGCGAAGAAAACAACCAGTTCGACAATGCAGCTTCGCTGGAGGTCGAGGATACAATCGATGAGGCGCCGCTGGCTGAGTCCGACGCCGCTCCGCCGGCGAATTCCGACGATAGCGTGTCTAGCGATGATCCTCGGCCCCCGGTGGTCCCGCCGGCATCGCCCTCTCCCAAGACCGAATGTGCGATCGCCCGCTCGAGCGACTGGCAGGCGCATGTGGACGCCATGCCAGGCCCAAATTCCCGGCCCAAACTGATCGTCCGTGGCGATGTGACGGTTCCCACCGGCGGCTATGCCTTGTCGCTGCGGATGGGTCCGATCGCCGAAAGCTATCCGGTCCAGATCACTGTCCATCTCGTCGCCCGCCCGCCCGAGGGTCCTGCGAGCCAGGCCGTCGTGACCCGCGAGGTTCGCGGCACCTGGCCAAGCCCGCAACGGGTCGGATCGGTGACCGTCCGCTGCGGTGGCAAGACACTGGCGCGAATCGCGCCTGTCGATACCGCTTTTTAGCTGCTAGGACGGTCTGATGCTGAATATTGTCTCACTGCTTATCGGCCTGGTGGCGCTGGTGTTCGCGGTCATTGCCTTCATCCCGCTGCTCGGCTGGGCCAATTGGCTGATCATTCCGCTGGCGATCGTCGGCGCGGTCATCGGCATGCTGTCGGCCTCCAACACCGGCCGCAACCTCAACCTTTTCGTCATCGTCATCGGAATCCTCCGACTGATGCTCGGCGGAGGGATTATCTGACAGGCGCCTAGCGCGCCTTCACATAGCGCCCGGGCGCGTCCTCGATCGCCTTATACTTGCCCTTGCCCGGGATCCGCGCGCCCTTGGCCTCGACCGTCGCCGGATCCTGCTTCCTCAGCCATTCGATCCAGTCGGGCCACCAGCTGCCCTTATGCTCGGTCGCGCCCTCGACGAACGATTGGAGCGTCCCGCACGGCTGGTCATTGGTCCAATATTGATATTTGCCCGCGGCCGGCGGGTTCACCACCCCGGCGATATGGCCAGACCCGGCCAGCACGAACCGTTTCTCGCCCTGGAAATGGTCCATCACCTTCCACACGCTCTCGGGCGGGGCGATATGGTCCTCGCGCCCGGCCTGGATGTAGGCGGGGGTCTTGACCGTCTTGATGTCGATGCCGACGCCCGCGACAGTGATCCCGCCCCTCTCGGCCAGCTTGTTCCCCTTGTAGAGGGTCTCGAGATAGCTGCGGTGCCAGCTCGCGGGCAGGTTGGTCGTGTCGCTGTTCCAGTGGAGCAGGTCGAACGGAGCGGGCTCCTCGCCGAGCAGATAATTGTTGACGACATAGGACCAGATGAGGTCGCGCCCCCGCAGCAGGTTGAAGGTCGCGGCCATGTAGCGCCCGTCAAGATAGCCCTTTTCGGCCGTCAGCTGCTGGAGCAGACCCATCGTCTCGTCGCCGAGGAACAGTTTGAGGTCGCCGGCCTGGGCAAAATCGACCTGGGCGGTGAAGAAGGTCGCGCTCTTGACCTTGTCGGCCTGCCCCTTGGCCTCGAGATAAGCCAGCGTCGCCGCCAGCGTCGTCCCCGCCACGCAATAGCCGATGACATGCGTCGCCTCGACCCCCAGCGCGTCGCACACCGTGTCGATCGCGTCGATCTGTCCGCCCAGCACATAATCGTCGAGGCCGGCATCGGCGATGCTCTCGTCGGCCGATTTCCAGCTGACCATGAACAAGGAAACGCCCTGTTCGACACACCAGCGGACAAAGCTTTTCTCGGGCGTCAGATCGAGGATGTAGAAGCGGTTGATCCACGGCGGGAAGATCACCAGCGGGGTCTTGAGCACCGTTTCGGTCGTCGGCGTGTACTGGATCAATTGGTACAGCGGGGTCTCGTGGATGACCTTGCCCGGCGTGGTGGCGAGATTGCGGCCGACCTCGAACGCGCCCTTCTTGGTCTGCGACAATTGCCCCGCCGCGACATCCTTCAGCATGTTGGCGAGACCCTTGAGCAGATTCTCGCCCTTGGTCTCGATCGTGCGCTTGAGCACCGTCGGGTTGGTCAAAGCGAAATTGCTCGGTGCCATGGCGTCGACGAAGCTGCGGGTCGCGAATTTGAGCTTGTGCCGGGTCTCTGCGTCCAGGCCTTCGATCTCGTCGACGGTTCCGAGCAATTGGTCGCTCAGCTGCAAATAGCTCTGGCGGATGGTGTCGAAGATCGGGTTCTCGGACCATTCGGGAGCCGAAAAGCGCCGGTCCTTGACCGGCTTGGCCTCGCCCGCCGGCGGAACCGCCGCGACTCCACCCAGCATCTTGCCCCACGCCTCGAAGCCCTTGGCCCAGGCCTGCGCGCCGGCGCTCATCAGCCCGGCCGGATCGACCGACTGGGCGCTTGTCGCCGGCGACGCCTTGGTCCAGTCGAAGGCGAGCATCTCCTTCCCCGCCTGGCTCGCCCAATATTCCATCATCATCTGCTGCGCGCGCCCCATCACCCAGGTCCAGTGCTGCCAATCTTCGAGAGTGGGGATTTGCGGTGAGTCGGTTTGCGGGGTTTCGGTCATTCGTTGTCTTTACGCGACCCCGCCGCGAAATCGAAGCGAGCGGGTCGCCTCGATCTCACGGGATCTTGATCTCGCTGTGATAAGCTAGCTTCCACCCGCTGGAATCCTTCTTCCAAACCGACGTTGCTCGGTAATTGCCGCTGATATCCGCGCCCTCGAAACTGCCCTTCACTGCGGCCGTATAGGTTACCAGCTCAACCGTTTGCGAAAGTGGACGAGCGTCGAAGTCGCGGAGCTCAAAGCTCTGAAGTTTCTGCTTCGCCATCGCCGACACCTCGCCGGCGCCGTCGTTCACCGCGTGCGCATACACGGCCACGAATTCCGAATCGAGCTCGGCGCGAAACGCGTCCAAGTTCTCGGCTTGCACGGTCCTCCACATTCGTTCTTCGCGGGCATGGGCGCTGTCCGCGGCCGCGGACATGATGGTCATTGCAAGAACGGACATTGCCAAGCTCATGGTTTCTCCTTTCGCAACATGCAGATTGGGATCGAAAGCATAAGCGATTGCCCCGTGCAACGTCTCTAATAATTGCACCGCCCGAGCGAGCGGATCATGAAGCGTTGATGGAGCCCAATCCCCTCCCCTTCGCGCTCGAATGGCTCGATTATTTCGGAATTGCGGTGTTTGCCGTCTCGGGCGCCTTGCTCGCCGCGGAAAAGCGGCAGACCTTGGTCACCTTCCTGTTCTTCGCGGTCGTCACCGGCGTCGGCGGCGGGACCCTGCGCGACCTGCTCATCGGTGCGCCGGTGTTCTGGGTGCATAACAACGCGATCCTGCTCATCTGCCTCGGCGCGGCGCTGCTGGTCTGGCTGTTCGGGCGGCGCCGGCTCGCGGGCAATGCCCTGCTGTGGTTCGACGCTTTGGGCCTCGCCGCTTATGCGACCTTCGGCGCGGCCAAGGCGCTGAGCTTCGGGGTCGCCCCGGTCCCGGCCTTCGGCATGGGGGTGCTCACCGCCTGCGCCGGCGGGATTCTCCGCGATGTGCTCGCCGGCGACCCGTCGATCCTGATGCGCCCCGAGCTTTACGTCACCGCCGCCGCGCTCGCTTCGGGGCTGTTCGTCCTCCTGGTCATCGCCGGACTCGCGACCTGGCCCGCGGCGATCCTCGCCGCCGTCGCCGGATTTGCGCTTCGCGGCCTCGCCATCGCGCGCGGCTGGTCATTGCCAGCCTTCCGCGATTAAGCTCGCTGATATGCGCGCCGCCCTCGCCTTGCTCCCGCTGCTGCTCGCGACCACCGCGCAGGCGCAGGACGTCGTCGTCGGAGTCGCCTTCGACCGTAACGGCGAGCTCGGCGCTTTCTCCGAGGGTCTCGCCGACGCCAAGGCGGAGCGCGTTGCAACCCCCGACGATCCGGTCCGGATCGCCTCGATCAGCAAGCTGGTGCTGGCCATCGGGGTCATGAAGCTGGTCGAGCGACAAGCGCTCGACCTCGACCAGGACGTCTCGCGCTACCTCGACTTCCCCTTGCGCAACCCGGCCTTCCTCGACCGTCCGATCACCTTGCGGATGCTGCTGTCGCACACTTCGAGCCTGCGCGACGGCGACGACCTCTATGTCATCCCGCTCGGCACCTCGCTCAAGGACCAGCTCGCCAACCCAACCGTGTGGGACCCGGCGCATGGCCCCGGCGACGGCTTCTTCACCTACGGCAACATGAACTTCCCGGTGATCGCGTCGATCATCGAGCGGGTCACCGGCGAGCGCTTCGACCGCTGGATGCGCCGCGAGGTGCTCGGCCCGCTCAGGATCGACGCCTGCTACAATTGGGCGACGTGCAGCAATGCCGCGGTCGCCCGCGCCGTCGTCCTGCGCCAGAACGGCGAGCCGGTGCGCGACGACCTCGGCGGCAAGCGCCCCGACTGCCCGGTCTATGTGAAAGACGGCGAAGCCTGCGACCTCGCCCGCTCCAAGCTCGGCGAGAACGGGGCCCTGTTCTCGCCGCAGGGGGGCCTCAGGATTTCCGCGAGCGGCCTCGCCCGGGTCGGCCGGATGCTCTTGGGCGGCGGCACGCTGGATGGCATCCGCATCCTCGAGCCAAAATCGGTCGACCGGATGCTCACGCCCGTCTGGGTGTTCAACGGCTCGAACGGCAAGACCGACGAGGGCATGTATTGCAGCTACGGCCTCGCAACCATGCAGCTCGCGACCCCGGTCAAGGGCTGCAAGGATGATCCCGCCGGCGACGGCGCGGTCCGAATCGGCCACCACGGCGACGCTTATGGTCTTCGCTCGGGCCTGTGGATCGACCAGGCGAGCGACACCGGAATCGCCTATTTCGTCACCGGCGTCGCCGACGCGCGGCCCGAGGTCGCCGAGTTCACGCCGGAAGAGAAAGCGGCGTTCAAGCGCACCCAGGCGCTGATCGGCCGCTAGGCCTCACCAACCCCCCGAATAAACGACGATGCGCACCCCCGCGGGATCGGCAAGGATCAGGTAGCGCGCGCCCCACGGCCGGTCTTCCGGGCCGTTCCGCTCGATCCTTGGGTCGAGCCCGCGGGCGAACGCGTCGACGTCCTCGACCCGGAACTGGAGGCTGACCCCGCCGAGGTCGGTAGCCGGGCCGTCGTAAAGCTCGAGCAGCACTTCGCGCCGATCGGGAAAGGCCAGGATCACGCCCTTGTCCCCGGCCTCGTCCCATTCCTCGACCGTCTCCATTCCGAAATGCTGGCGGTAGAAGGCGGCCACCTCGCGCCAGTTCGGACAGGTGACCTTGGTTTTCAGCGACAGGATTGCCTCCATCACCCCTCCCCTTTCGCAGCGCACAAAAAGTCGTCAAGGACGCGCTGATGGACTCCGACTTCTACCGCATCCGCCGGCTCCCGCCCTATGTCTTCGCCGAGGTCAACGCGATGAAGGCCGCGGCGCGCGCCCGCGGCGAGGACGTCGTCGACCTCGGCATGGGCAATCCCGACGGCGCCCCACCCAAGCATGTCATCGACAAGCTCGCCGAAGTCGCGGCCAAGCCGACCGCGCACCGCTATTCGGCCTCGAAGGGCATCCCCGGCCTGCGCAAGGCCCAGGCGGGCTATTACCAGCGCCGCTTCGACGTCACCCTCGACCCTGACACGGAAGTCATCGTCACGCTTGGCTCGAAGGAAGGCCTCGCCAATTTGGCGCAGGCGATCACCGCTCCGGGCGACGTCGTCCTCGCGCCCAACCCCAGCTACCCGATCCATACCTTCGGCTTCATCATCGCCGGCGCCGCGATCCGGTCGATCCCCGCCGCCCCCGGCGAGGACTTCTTCGAGCGCCTGCGCCTCGCCATGCGCTACACCGTTCCGCGGCCCAAGGTGCTGGTGGTCGGCTATCCCTCGAACCCGACCGCCTACGTCGCCGACTTGCCTTTCTACGAACGCCTGGTCGCCTTCGCCCGCGAGCACGACCTCATCGTCATCTCCGACCTTGCCTATGCCGAGATTTACTTCGGCGACACGCCGACCCCGTCGATCCTCCAGGTCGAGGGCGCCAAGGAGGTCGCGGTCGAATTCACCTCGATGTCCAAGACCTATTCGATGGCCGGCTGGCGGATGGGCTTCGCGGTCGGCAACGCCCGGCTGATCGAGGCTCTGGCGCGGGTCAAATCCTACCTCGATTACGGCGCCTTCACCCCGGTCCAGGCCGCGGCCTGCGCCGCATTGAACGGCCCGCAGGACATCGTCGAGCACAACCGCGCGCTCTACAAAAGGCGCCGCGACGTGCTGGTGTCGAGCTTCGGCCGGGCGGGGTGGGACATCCCTGTCCCGCAAGCGAGCATGTTCGCCTGGGCCCCGATCCCCGAACAATATCGCGAGCTCGGAAGCATGGAATTCGCCAAGAAACTGCTAACCGATGCGCGGGTCGCGGTCGCCCCCGGAGTCGGCTTCGGTGAGGAAGGCGAAGGCTTCGTCCGTTTGGCTTTGGTCGAGAACGAGCAGCGGCTGCGCCAGGCCGCGAAAGGCGTCAAGAAGATGCTGGGCCGCTGAGGCTGCTTTCGACCCATTGCGGTCAGAGCTCCGCAGACTTTCTTTCTCCAACAACGCAGGTCATTCTCACCGCCGGGAAAGCGGGAGGCTGGACATGTTCCTTCGGCGCATCATCGAGAATCTGAGGGCCCAGAACTGGACGGCAATCGCCATCGAGTTCGCCATCGTTGTCGTGGGCGTTTTCATTGGCACCCAGGTGTCGAACTGGAACCAGCAGCGGATTGAAAAGCGGGAGACAGCCCAGCTTCTCCTAGAATTGCGGCCAGCGTTGCAATCCTCCATGGACTTCTACGAAGCCGCCAGGGATTATTATGCGACGTCGCGAGCCTATTCGGATAAGGCCTTTGGTGGCTGGCGCGGCGATCCAAAGGTCAGCGACGAACAATTTGTAATCGCCGCCTATCAGGCCAGCCAAGTCTACAGGTTCGGAGTCAATGGCGCGAACTGGGCGTCGATTTTCGGTGGCGACCGGATGCGTGACATCGACAGTGTCGCCGTGCGCCGCAGCCTGACGAACTTGATGGCGTTCAACTATAATCAAGTGGATCCGGCAGCCGTTGCCACGCCCTACCGCCAACATGTGCGTCAGGTCATCCCCGAAGACATCCAGGACGCGATCCGGGCCGAGTGTTCCGATAAGCCCGTTCCGGAGCGGCCGCTGACCATTCGCCTTCCGGCGACCTGCGATCTCGATCTGCCGGAAGCCCGCTTCGCGCAGGCAGCGTCTGCGCTGCGCGCACGGCCCGAGTTGGTCGGCGAGCTGCGCTGGCATCGCGCGGCGGTCGCGGCATACCTCGTCCTCCTCGGGACAATTGAGGGGCAGACTAGGGAGCTGCAGCAGGCGCTCGACCAGTCATGACTGTCGACGCTTTCGGCAGACCATTCGAGTGTCCGCTTTCCACCCAATGCAGACACTACCCACATCGCCGATGCGGCCTGCCAACGCGGTAGCCTTACGCTACGGCATGTCGGGCAGCAGCGAGCTGTGCAGGTGCTCGATCCGCCAGCTGCCGTCGCCATAGCGATAAACGAACGTGTAGCGGGCCTTGGCGGTGCTCTTCTCGCCGGTCTTCTTGTCGATGAGGTCGACCGACCAATTGCCCATCCGCGCGGCCATGTTGCAGCCGAGCCGGATGCTGCTCGTGTCGATATGCCCGACCGGCGCCTTTTCGAGGAAATGGACGAAATATCTGCGGATGCCTTCGGGCGTGGTCCGCTCCTCGTCCGACAGGGTCGGGAGAAGCACCGCATCGGGCGCGAACAGCGCCGACACCGTGTCTGGGTTCTTCGTCGCCCAGGCCGCGTTGAAGCGGTCGAACTGACCCTCGATCGCCGCATTGTCGATCGGCGCGCATTCGGTCGCCTGCGCGCTGGCTCCGCTGCATGCGAGTGTCATCGCAAGCGCTGCCCAAACAGCCTGTTTCATATCCCCCCTCAACGCTCCGCCATCGTGGCCACGAAGCTCCGCGCTTCCTTGATCTCGGCCCGGCTTGCGTCGCCTTTTGCCGTCAATTCGGCGAGCTCGGCAAAATAGCTGCGCGCCTTCGCCGTCTCACCCGCGAGCCGCGCCGAGCGTGCGGCGCCGTACAGGCCCGCCAGCCGCCGCGGGGCGCGCTTGAGCGACGCTTCATATTCGACCAGCGCCAACCGCGGCTGGCCGAGCTCGATCAGCAATTCGCCGAGCTGCTCGCGCGCCGGCAGGATCGCGCCGGGCGTGACCGGGTGCTTTTCGGTCGCATCGTCGAGGTCAGCGGCACGCCGCATCATCGTCAAGGCATCATCCTTGCGCCCCTCGGCAAAAGCCAGCCAGGCCTCGGCGACCTGGCGTTCGATCGCCACCTGCTTGCGCCAGTCATAGGTCCCGGCGGGAACCGCGATCGCCGCTTCCAGCGCGGCCAGCTTCGCCACCTCATCGCGCGCGGCGGCGGCATTGCCCATTCGTGCTGCGCCGACCGCCCGGGCGAAATGGACGTGCGCCTGTCCCCATTTGAACTGGTCGAGCGGGGCTAGATCGCGGACGCTGGCGGGAAGCTCGAGCGCCGCCGCCTCGCTCCACAAACGCCGCTCGAGCGCCAGCCGCGCCGGGATCGCGGTCGCCGCATAAGCGACCGAGAAGATTGGCGGGTCGGCGCGCTTGATCGCCTTAAGTTCGGCCAGCACGCGCTGGGCCTCGGAATCCTGTCCCGCCTGCAAATAGCCGTAGGCGAGATAGTCCATTGCGTGCAGCCGCTCGGCCGAGGAATCGGCTAGGCCCTGCGCCTTGGCCAGGGCGCGCGCCGCCGCTTCCGAAGCCAGGTTCGATTTGACCGCCTCGTCCCACAGCCCCAGGCGCACGAAAATGTGTGACGGCATGTGCTGCGCATGCGGTGATGCCGGCGCGATCCCGGCGTAGCGCCGAGCCGCCGGAAGGGCGAGGTCGGCGAGCTGCGGATAGTCGAAGCTGTGAATCAAATAATGGGCGACTCCGGGATGGTCGGGCGCCTCGGCAAGCACCCTATTGAGGATTGCGCCTGCCTCCTTCTCCTTCGCGAAGTCGGGGTCCGAGTCCATCGTTCCGACCGCCACCAGCGACAGCGCATAAAACACCGCCGCTTCGCGATCGTCCGGATAGCGACGGTGCAATTGGCCGAGCGCGTCCGAATAGGCCAGTGCACGAATCTTGTGATCGAGCGTGTCGGAGTCGCGATAGAAGGTGTCGATGGCAGCGATGTAGTCGCGCTCGCGCTCGCTCTTCGCACCCGCGGCCTGAGCCTTGGCGACTGCCGCCCGGGCCTTTTCGAGCTCGGCCGCGCTCGGCGGCGCCCACAGCGGGTGGTAATAGCTCGCCGCGATCCCCCAGTTAGCAATCGCGCAGCCCGGGTCGGCTGCGGCGGCTTGCGCGAACAACCGCGCGGCCGGCTCATATTCGAACGAATGGAGCCAGCTGAGCCCTGACTGGAACAAGCCGTTGGCGGCAGAATTGCAGGTCGTTTCGAAAGAGACCTTGCCCACCTCTGCCGAATGATCGTGGCTGTGCTCGGACTGCGGAGTAGCGGTCGCGAGCGCGAGGAACGGGACGACGAGATAAAGAGTCATGGCGGCACCTCCGAACTGGCGATACTACCACGCCCGCACCGCGACGGCACGGCAAGATTCAAAACCGCAACGACACTCCGCTCGAAATCTCGACGTCAGCGCTGGCCCGGGTCAGGCCGAAATCGACCTGCGCGTCGATCTGCAAATTGTCGGCGATCCGCAAGGCGGCGTTGGTGCCGAGGCTCGCCTGGCGCGTCGTGCCGCCGTCGTCCCAGTCCCAGCCGGTCCACAGCTCGGCGGCCAGGCTGAGTCGGTCGGTCGCCGCAATTCCAAGACCCAGCGAGCCCGCGCCCGCGAGATGATAGCCGGCACCATCGCCGTCGGCGACCAGGTCGAGCTCGGGCGACGAGGACAGCGACCAGGGAGTGTCACCAATCGACCAGCTCAGCGCGACGACCAGCCCGGCCTCCGCCTTTCCGTTGCCGATCCGCTTGGGCGCGGTCGGCAGCTTCACGAACGGCACGAGCGCCGCCGAGAAGGCCGCATCCGCGGCGGTCAGCCGGTGCTTCACCTTGACCATCACGTCGCCGAACCCACGCGCCGTCGTACGGCCTTCGTCCGACCGCTCGCGATCCCGCACGAATGGCGCTACCGCCACCTCAATATGCGTGTCGTCGCTGACTCCATATTTGAGCGCCGAGGAACCGACCGAGAGGCTGGTGATGCGACTTTCCTCGACCTTGGTCAGCGACCAGTCGGCAACGCTGCTCTCGACCTGCCACATCCCCTTGGGGACGGTGCAGGTCGAGCTGCTCTTGCCCGGCCGGTCGGTGCAGATCGGCTCCACCTCCGCGGCCCCCGCCGCGCTCGCCAGCGCCAATATTCCAATCGCAATCCCCCGCATTTCGCCGATCTAGCGCGGAGGATCGAGCTTAGTCGAACAATTCCTCGAGGACCCTTTGCGCAACACGTAATCGGCTTGTGATGACCGTGCAGCCTGACCACCGAAATTCGACCGCTCGATAATCTTTCCAGTTCGCCATGGTCGAGCCACTCACGACGCTCATCGGCAAGAATCGATTTCGATTCGCTGGCGCCTGCCACGGCGTAGGCAAAAACGTCGGCCGGCTCGGGCCGGCCGGCGCCGACGTCAAAACTCCAGATTGCGGATGCAATCCGAATAGGAAACGAAGCCTTCCGCGCCGAGCAAATCTTCCTCGCGGAGAAAATCGCAGAAATGCGATGTGAAACCTTGCGCCGATGTGACGTTGAAGCTGACGCATTCCCCGTAATTGAGCGACGCAAAGGTTCCGCTCTCAACCAGCGCTGTGCAGAACTCATGAAGCTCCGCGTTGACTCCATTATTGCTGGTTGCACTGGCCGAGACCGGAGCCATCGGCGCCGATGCCGCCGCGCCTGCCAGCACGGCTACAGCAATTAACTTGATTAGTGTCATCCTCGCTCTCCCTGTTTGAACCGGGCGAAATCTGTTCGACCCGTGCGCGGGCAATTGACCTCCGCAGCGACCGGTCGACGAGGGGCAAAAGCTGATTTTTTCCTGATTTCTGATAAAGTCGCCAAAGGGGGCATTCCGATGGATCAACCCGTTTCGCTGGCCAGGAGGCGAATCCACCTTGCCCAGTGCGCTTCGTTCGCGCTTGGCACGGCCACCATCGATCCGGCCGCGCACGAGGCGATAGTCGGCGCTCGCCGTGAGCACATCCAACCCCAGGCGATGAAGGTCCTGGTCGCTTTGCATCAACGGCTCGGCGAGGTTGTCGGCCGAAACCAGCTAATCGAGCGCTGCTGGGACGGCCGTATCGTCGGCGAGGACGTGATCAACCGCTGCATCTCGCTTCTTCGCGGGTTCGCAAGCCGCGCCGGCGGTTTTGCGATCGAGACCGTGCCAAAGGCTGGTTACCGGCTTGTGGAAACCAGCAATCGGAGCAGTCGAAGATCGGCGAGCTGGAGTTTGGCGGCACTGACGATTGCCGCGATCGCCGCGCTGCTGTTGTGGATGCAACCACGGGAACCGCCTTCGCTCGAGGCACCAACCGTCGCGCTCAAGCGGTTCACCTCGGGTGCCGACGGCGCCAGCCGCGATCTCGCCGCGGCGAGCGGTGAAGCATTGTCGCACATGTTGCTTGCCGGGACGCACGCGCCGCGTCTCGACTGGCCTGCCACGGCTGAAGACGAATCGTCCGCAGACTTCGTCCTGGCCGGCGACGTGCGCAAAATCAGCGATGGATTCAATGTGGTCGTGCAGCTGCGCGACCGCGCCACCGGCACGGTGATGTTTTCCAGACAATATTCTGTCAGCGCGGCCGAATCGGCGAGCCTTCCCGAGCGGATTGGCGCGGAAATGAGCAGCAATGTTAGCGGAGCTCTGGCGATGCTCGTGCTGGACCGTCAGCGACCGGTCGATGCCGAGCTCGCGGCTGACTTCCTCAAACAGATCGCGATGATCGTGCAAGGGTCCGACCCGCTCGATTCCTACCAGGTCTCGCGCAAGATGGCCGCGAAATACCCGGGTGCGGCGCTGCCTCAGCTCGCACTGGCATTCAGCACTGGTTTCGCGATCGGTTCGCTTCCCCGTGACCAGCGCGAAAAAGCAGCCCGCGATGGGCGCATCGCCGCGAACGAGGCCCTCCGCCTCCGGCCGCAATTTGGCGATTCCTACGCCCCGTGGTGCTTTCTTCACTCCCAAGCACGAATTGGTGAGTGCGAAAATCGGCTACGCGCGGGAATGAAAGCCGATCCCAATGCACCCTATCTCCCGGCGTTCCTGTCCGACGTGATGCTCAGCGCTGGGCGCCATGACGATGGTTTGAAATTGGCCCGCGCAACTCTGAGCGATCAACCTTATCAACCGCACAAACTTCGCCGGGTGATTCTCCTTCTCCTGATGTTGGGCCACAAGGAGGACGGCGAAGAGTTGTATTCCCGAGCGCGGCGGTGGTGGCCCGAACACCCCAATATCTATGGTGATCGGCTGAAGGGCTATGCGTTGGCCGGTGACATCGGCGGTCTGCGGAGGGCGGCAGACGAGACTCCCGATTGGGTCAGCCACCTCGACCGGACGGAAGTCGAAGCGATCAGCGACGCGTGGCGCGGAGGCGACGGCGCCGCGCTTGGCAAGGTCTGCGCCTCGACGCGCTTGGGCTATGTCGGGCGCCTCGCCTGTGTCGGGGCGCTCGCGAAAACCGGCGATAAGGACAGCGCATTCGCGATCGCCGGAACCCTCGCGCCCACGCTTTTGGCCGGCTCAGCCGCAGGAAACGAGCAGACATTTCTCGACGACCCTTATGCCGGCGTGGATCCGCTATTGAGCGCTCCGGCAATGCGATGGCTTCGCTCCGACCCACGCTATCTTGCGTTGGCCAAACGAGTTGGGCTGCTCGCTTATTGGCGCTCGGGTCGACTTCCTGATTTCTGCCGAGGGACGGCCGAGCCAGTGTGCGAGCATCTCCGACGGAGCCGCTGACCGCTTGTTGCGGTAGACCTGCAATCCACAGGAAAAAATGCGTTAACGCCAATTTATCCGCTTGCATCTCACGCCCGATGAGGCACAATAGGTAGTAGCGCGGGTGGGGGAACACTCAAGAACTGGTGTTCGGGCGCCGGAATACCTATATTCCGGTGACGGCACGCGCTCGTCCCCGCTTTCCACAGGCTGGGGGCGAAATTGTCCCCCGCCGCGCCCGAAAAAGGCTAGGATGCCGGCCATGGCACCGAGTTCGAACGAACGAAGAACATGCGGTCCTCGAAAAGGACCGCGAGCAACGGGGAACAGAGATGGATTTTTCGACCGGCCCGGAAGTCCCGAGCGACGACGTTGCCGCCGCCCCGGCGAGCACCAGCAAGACCGTCGACGAGCGGGCGTTTCCGGTCGTCACCGACGAGAGCCGCGACGCGCTGCTGACCGAATTCGGCAAGGAGACGCTGCGCGACCGCTATTTGCTTCCCGGCGAAACCTACCAGGATCTCTTCGCCCGGGTCGCCTCGGCCTATGCCGACGATGCCGAGCATGCGCAGCGGGTCTATGACTATATCTCGAAGCTGTGGTTCATGCCCGCGACCCCGGTCCTGTCCAACGGCGGCACCGGCCGCGGCCTCCCGATTTCCTGCTATCTCAACAGCGTCGGCGACAGCCTCGAGGGCATCGTCGGAACCTGGAACGAGAATGTCTGGCTCGCCTCGCGCGGCGGCGGGATCGGCACCTACTGGGGCCAGGTCCGCGGCATCGGCGAGCCGGTCGGCCTCAACGGCAAGACCAGCGGGATCATCCCGTTCGTCCGGGTGATGGACTCGCTGACCCTGGCCATCAGCCAGGGCTCGCTGCGCCGCGGCTCGGCCGCCTGCTACCTCGACATTGCCCACCCCGAGATCGAGGAGTTCCTCGAGATCCGCAAACCCTCGGGCGACTTCAACCGCAAGGCCTTGAACCTCCACCACGGCGTGCTCATCACCGACGAGTTCATGGAGGCGGTGCGCGCCGGCGAGGAGTTCACCCTGCGCTCGCCCCGCGACGGGTCCGAGCGCGCCAAGGTCGACGCGCGCAGCCTGTTCCAGAAACTGGTCGAGACCCGCCTCGCGACCGGCGAGCCCTACATCATCTTCATCGACGCGGTGAACAAGGCGATGCCCAAGCATCACCGCGACTTGGGGCTCAAGGTCACCACCTCGAACCTGTGCAGCGAGATCACGCTCCCGACCGGCACCGACCATCTCGGCGCCGAGCGCACCGCGGTGTGCTGCCTCAGCTCGCTCAACCTCGAGACGTGGGACGAGTGGAACGGCGACAAATTGTTCATCGAGGACGTCATGCGCTTCCTCGACAATGTCCTCAGCGATTACATCGCCCGCGCCCCCGACGAGATGGCGCGCGCCAAATATTCCGCCGAGCGCGAGCGCAGCGTCGGCCTCGGCGTGATGGGCTTTCACTCGTTCCTCCAGGCGCGCTCGATCCCGTTCGAGGGCGCCATGGCCAAGTCGTGGAACATGCGCATCTTCAAGCACATCCGCGCCCAGGTCGACGAAGCCTCGATGATGCTCGCGCACGAGCGCGGCCCCTGCCCCGACGCGCAGGACATGGGCGCGATGGAGCGCTTTTCGTGCAAGATGGCGATCGCCCCGACCGCCTCGATCTCGATCATCTGCGGCGGCACCTCGGCGTGCATCGAGCCGATCCCGGCCAACATCTACACCCACAAGACTTTGTCGGGCAGCTTCTCGATCAAGAACCCCTATTTGGAAAAGCTGTTCGAGGAGAAGAACGTCATCGCCCCCGACAAGGTGTGGAACTCGATCCTCGAGCGCGGCGGCTCGGTCCAGCACCTCGACTTCCTCACCCAGGAGGAAAAGGACGTCTACAAGACCAGCTTCGAGATCGACCAGCGCTGGCTGCTCGAGCTCGCCGCCGACCGCACACCCTATATCGACCAGGCGCAGTCGCTCAATCTGTTCATCCCCGCCGACGTCGACAAATGGGATTTGATGATGCTCCACTTCCGCGCCTGGGAGCTGGGCATCAAGTCGCTCTATTACCTCCGCTCGAAATCGGTCCAGCGCGCCGGCTTCGCGGGCGGGGTCGAGGCCGACAACACGTCCGAGCTCAAGGAAATCCCGCTCGCCTCGACCACCGATTACGACGAGTGTCTGGCCTGCCAATGACCACCACCCAAATCCTCGAGCTGATCGCCGCCGCGGTCGTGCTCGGCCTCGGCATCTGGCTCTACCGCAAGCCCTCGCCCGAGCCCGACCAGTACGGCAGCCAGGGCGCGGTGCTGCTGTTCGCGGTCGCCGCGATCCTCGTCGTCCATGTCGTGATCACCGCGCGCGCCTTCCCCAGCGACGCCGAGGTCACCGAAGTCGAGGTCGTCGAGCCATGAGCCGGCTTCCAACCGTCACCCTCGCGCCCGCGCCCGGCGACAGCGAGGAGCATCGCGCAATCCGCCGCCGGCTGTTCGCGCTCGCCTTCCTCGGAGCGGCGCTGATCGGCGCCGCCGCCGGCCTCATCGATTCGAAAGTCCTGCCATGAGCAATGCGCTGGTCCTCGCCTTCATCGCGGTCGGAATCTCGCTGGTCGCGGTCCTGATCGCCGTGCGCAGCCGCGGCCCCCGAGTCACCCAGATCCACACCCGCCGCGACGACGACGATCCGACGACGATAAATCCCAGGAGTCCTGAAGATGCCCCTCCTCGAAGCCCGCAAGCAGTACAAGCCGTTCGAATACCCGTGGGCGTTCGAATATTGGAAGCGCCAGCAGCAGATCCACTGGATGCCCGAGGAGGTGCCGCTGGGCGAGGATTGCCGCGACTGG
The DNA here is from genome assembly GCA_963722545.1 of uncultured Alphaproteobacteria bacterium. GTDB lineage: Bacteria > Pseudomonadota > Alphaproteobacteria > Sphingomonadales > Sphingomonadaceae > Sphingomicrobium. The sequence goes on along the minus strand of CAVRMK010000004.1, from coordinate 660,500 downwards.
GCGCAGAAGCTCTCCGACCACGAGCGCAACCTGCTCACGCAGATCTTCCGCTTCTTCACCCAGGCCGACGTCGAGGTGCAGGATTGCTACCACGACAAATACGGCCGCGTGTTCAAGCCGACCGAGATCAAGATGATGCTGACCGCTTTCTCCAACATGGAGACGGTGCACATCGCGGCCTACAGCCACCTGCTCGACACCATCGGCATGCCCGAGAGCGAATATTCGGCCTTCCTCCAGTATAAGGAGATGAAGGACAAGCACGACTATCTCTCGACCTTCGGCGTCGACAGCGACGAGGACATCGCCAAGACGCTCGCCATGTTCGGCGGCTTCACCGAGGGGCTGCAATTGTTCGCCAGCTTCGCGATGCTGATGAACTTCCCGCGCTTCAACAAGATGAAGGGCATGGGCCAGATCGTCAGCTGGTCGGTGCGCGACGAGAGCCTTCACTGCGAGGGCATCATCAAGCTCTTCCACACCTTCGTGAAGGAGCGCGATTGCCTCACCCGCGACGTCAAGGAAGCGATCGTCGACACCTGCCAGAAGACCGTGCGGCTCGAGGACGCGTTCATCGACCTGGCGTTCGAGATGGGCCCGGTCGAGGGCATGACCGCCAAGCAGATCAAGAAGTACATCCGCTACATCGCCGACTGGCGCCTCGGCCAACTGGGCTTCGCGCCGGTCTACATGGTCGACGAGCACCCGCTCCCCTGGCTCGCCCCGATGCTCAACGGGGTCGAGCACGCCAACTTCTTCGAAACCCGCGCGACCGAATATTCGAAGGCCGCGACGCGGGGCGCGTGGAACGACGTCTGGGACGCGTTCGACCGGCGGCAGAAGGCAAGCGTCGCGAACGATGCGCCGGCGGGGAGTGGTGACGGGCCGGATATGTTCGAGGCTGCTGGGGTGGCGGCGGAGTGAACTCGATCTGGACCAATCCCTGTTGCCAATACGGTAAACGTTGCTAGTTTGTTCTGATGCTAGCAATTGCCCCACTTCGACAGGACGACCTGTTTGACAAAGCGCGAGTCCGCGTTCGTCCATTCTTGAAATGGGCTGGTGGGAAGTTCCGCGTTCTTGATCGCATTCTTCCCTTGCTGCCGGAAGGAAAGCGATTGGTTGAGCCATTCGCCGGCTCAGCGGCAGTTTCATTGAACGCTAATTTTGAAACGTCGCTTGTGGCGGATTTCAACAAGGACCTCGTCAATCTCTATCTAAGCATTCAAGAAGGGGCCGATCGGTTCGTTAGAGACGTAAGTGCTCTGTTCGAAACGCGGAACAACCGCACCGATTTCGACGCCCTGCGAGCGGAGTTCAATGAGAGTCGGATCCGTTCCGAAAGTCGGTAATATTCGTCTATTTGAACCGGCACGGATTCAATGGCCTTTGCCGTTACAATGCGAAGGGCAAGTTCAACGTCCCGTTTGGCCGCTATGACAATCCTGGGGTTCCGGCAGCGGAAATCCTGGCGTTCGGATTGGCGGCCCGAAAGATGAAGTTTGTCCATCAGGACTTCGACGCAACGATGTCGCAAGCTGAGCCCGGCGACGTCGTCTATTGCGACCCTCCTTACGTCCCGCTGTCCGTAACCTCGAATTTCACGAGCTATTCTCCCGGCGAGTTCGGATTTGCGCAGCAGAAGGCGTTGGCTGAGAAGGCTCGTGAATGCGCGTCGAGGGGCGTGCCGGTGGTAATTTCAAATCACGATACCGCAGAAAGCCGAGCGCTTTACCATGGGCGGGGAAATCCATTCGTTCCCAGTGCAGCGGTTTATTTCAAGCAAAGCTTCGACGCGAGGGAACGCACAAGAGCTGTTAGCCATTTTTCGCTAATGGAGTATGTTCAGAGGCACCTCGAGAGGGACGACCGTTTCGAGGAAACCGTCGCATCCTACATTGTTTCAAAAGAACACGTCCGGCCTACTAAGGTCGCCTATGCGGACGCCGAACGAGGCGTCTATCTCTATCAGGGCGACTGCTTGGAAATCATGGAGGAAATCAGTCGAAAATACCCTGATGGATGCTTCGACATGATTTTCGCGGACCCTCCATATCGCCTCTCCAACGGGGGCATGACTTGCTACGCGGGTAAGGTTGCGAAGGTTGATAAAGGCATTTGGGACAAATCCGAGGGTCCGGAACTAGACTTCGCATATACGAAGAGCTGGCTTGCGCTCTGCCAGCAGGTGTTGAAGCCAAACGGAACCATCTGGGTCTCCGGCACACGGCACATTATTCACATCGTAGGATATGCCATGCAGCAGCTTGGTATGAAAATTCTGAACGACATTACGTGGGAAAAGCCAAATCCTCCGCCAAACCTGTCATGTCGCTATTTCACTCATTCGACCGAAACCGTCCTTTGGGCGGCCAAGACTGAAAAGAGCCGACATACCTTCAACTATAGTGACATGCGCGAGGAGGCCGGCGGCAGGCAGATGAAGTCTGTTTGGCGTTTTCTGCCCCCGGGAATGGATGAGAAGAAGTTTGGGAAACATCCAACTCAAAAGCCGACCGCCTTATTAGAAAGATGTATCCGTGCAGCCACTAACGCCGGGGACTTCGTTCTCGATCCCTTTGCGGGCAGTTCCACAACGGGTGTAGCATCTGTGCTCCTAGACAGACGATACTGCGGCATTGAAAAAGAACCCGAGTTCATCGAACTCTCGAAGACAAGGCTAACGGAGGAAATTCGATCACATGAAGGCGGGGGGAGTAGGCGGAGGTAACACCGTATCGGGCATTCACTTCGAAACGCGCTGCGATCTGATCACATGCCTCGAGCAAATTCCAGGCTATGAGGTTCGCTCGCTCGTTGGACGGGCGGGCCAGGCATCCACTTTGAAGGCAAACTGGTAGCCCGTACGTTCAAGAAGCACGCATTTTATCGGTTCCTTGAGGAAGAGGGTGTTGATTGGCGCTCCAAGCTATCTTGCCAGTTGCTACCGGACGATGCCATTCTCGTGCAGGTCCGTAAGACACTCAACATCGTTGAGGTGAAATTCCAGGCTGTTGCTGGATCTGTCGACGAGAAACTGCAGACCTGCGATTTCAAGCGCAAGCAGTATCTAAAGCTGGTCGGCGATCTGGGACTGTCGGTTGCTTATATCTATGTCCTCAACAGCGACTGGTTCGGACAGACCCGCTACCGCGACGTACTGGAGTACATTCGGTCGGTTAATTGCGACTATTGCTTCGATACGCTGCCACTAGCGTGGCTCGGTTTACCCGCACCGGATGGACACTAGGAATTGCGTGAAATTTGGAGCAAGATGCCTCCACGATGGTTCGACGGCTCAAGCGATATTTCACCGGAGACCGTAAGGAATTCAGAAAACAACTGATTGGGGCGTTCGTCGACGAGGAACCTGGTACGGGGACGGGCGAGAATTGCACTCGCTATATTTACGAAGTCGATACCAGCCCGAGCGGGCACACAATCGAGCTCCATCGTCCCGCCTTTCTAAACAAGGGTATCGACTTCACCGTCAGGTGCCTCTCAATCGTATTCAACGACAAGAACCCTCACTGGCGGCACGTCCCGACGCATGCCGACGTTGTCGAAGTTCTGACCAGCCTTAAAGCAAATTATCCGGGGCGATACGGGGAGGTCTCTGCTTCGCTAAATCGCGTCTATGGCTGCAAAGGTCGCGTAAACTTAAAGGCCATTACGGAGCTCATCGCCGAACCCGCCATAGCGGGGGCTGATGGCTGCCCCGCAGATGCAGCAGTACTCGTGGCAAAGTGGTTATTCGCAGAGCAGGACCTGACTTACTGGAATAACAGTGGCCGAGCTATGTTTTTCAACAAGCTGCGAGCTGAAGGGCTGATGTAGCAGAGTATCCGACGCGACGGACGATCGATTATGGCGCCTCTTCCCAGCAAGGCGGACGCGTGGGCTTGAGCGCTCTTCCTCAGCTGAATAAAAGTCTGTCCTACAGCCTCGCCTTTGTCATATGTGGTTCGACTCTTTCCAACCGAAGGAGTCGCCATGGCCACCCGCCTCAAGATCGTCGAGCAGCTGGGAGCTGACCTCGACGCCCCCAAAATCCCGGAATTCTCGCCCGCCCCCACCCGCAAGAAGCACGCCGGCTGGACCGCCGAGCGGCAGCGCGCGTTCATCGACCGGCTCGCCCTGACCGGCTCGGTCGGGGAGGCTTGCGCGATCGCCGGGGTCGCTTCCTCCTCCGCCTATCGCCTGCGCAACAAGGCCGGGGCGGAGGATTTCGCGCGGGCCTGGGACGCAGCCTTGTCGCTCGCCGCGACTCGCCTTCAGCCATCGCCTTCGACCGTGCGATCAACGGCCGCGCCGAGCGCTTCTACAAGGACGGCGAGCTGGTGATGGAGCGGCGCATGCCGTCCGACTACATGCTCACCTGGCTGCTGACCCGCCTCGATCCCGCCCAGTTCGGATCGCCGACCGCGAAGGTGCTCGCCGCCGCAACCGGCAACCCCCGCGACGCCGCCCGCGCCGACCTCCCCGCCCTCGCCGCCGCCCTCCGCGATGTCAGCCCCGACGAGTGCGAGTGCGACGATTTCGAGGAAATGGATCTGCGCACCGGGGAGATGAGCGACGGCAAGGTCGACACGGCGGACTGAAGGCGATGACTCACGCGCGCGCACGCGTAGCCCCGTTGCGTTTACTGCGTTTCGAGCTCGATCCACCGAGCGGGCCGGCCGGCGAACGAAGGTCAGGAACGGACCGGAGGACACCTCATGGGATTCACTCCGCGCCGGCCCAACCAAGCCCGCCATCCCCTATGTCGCCTGCCCGACATCTGCTATGCCGCTGGCCGCACATCCAATGGGGGAAATTGGCATGTCGAAAGCCGCATCGCTCCTGTTCGCCGCGATCGCTTATGCGATCTTCTTCGCGACCTTCCTCTATCTCATCGCCTTCGTCGGCAATCTGCCGTTCGTGCCGGTGACCGTCGATCGCGGGCCCGATGCCGCGGTTGGAGTCGCGCTCGTCACCAACCTCGCGCTGATCGCTCTGTTCGGGGTCCAGCACAGCGTCATGGCGCGGCAGGGGTTCAAGCGCGCCTGGACCCGGATCGTCCCCAAGCAGGCCGAGCGCAGCGTCTATGTCCTGCTCGCGAGCCTGGCGCTGATCATCCTGTTCTCCTTCTGGCGGCCAATCGAAGGCACGGTGTGGAGCGTCGGCGGCATCGGCGCGACCGTGCTGTGGGCTTTGTTCGCTCTGGGCTGGGTGATCGTGCTGCTCAGCACCTTCCTGATCAACCATTTCGAGCTGTTCGGGCTGCAGCAGGCGTGGTTCCACGTCCGCGGCCGCGAGGCCGCCGCGCCGCAGCTGCGCCAGCCGTTCTTCTACAAGCTCGTCCGGCACCCGCTCTACGCCGGCTTCTTCCTCGCTTTCTGGGCGACCCCGGTGATGACCCGCGGCCATTTGCTCCTGGCGCTCGGCATGTCGGTCTACATGCTCATCGCCATCCGCTACGAGGAGCGCGACCTCGTCGGCCTGTTCGGCAAGGATTATGAGGATTATCGCGAGCGGGTCGGGATGCTCGACTCCGCGGTTCCGCCGCCCCGCCGCCTGACGCGCGCCTCCTCGCCTTACGCCTCGGCCCGGTACAGCCACCAGCCGAGCGCGGCGACGACGATGAGGTTCACGATTCCGATCGCGGGCGCGAATTCGAGCTCGGGCATCGCCGGCATGTAGCGCATGAACGCGCGGTCCAGGATCGTCGCCGCGACCGAGGCGATTCCGAACAGGGTCGCGCCGGTGGCGAGGAGGATCGTCAGGCCGAGCTCGCGCCGCCGGTTTCCGGGGCTCGCCCAGGTGCCGAGCGCGAGCGGCACCGCGGCGAACACAGTCACGATGCCAACCATCAGGAGATTGTCGGAAATCCCCTTTTCGAGGTCGAGGAAAGCGGAGGCCATCTGCCCGGCAAGCCACCAGCCGCCAATGACAAACAGGATGCTGCTGACGACCCGTCGCACATCACTTCCCGCGATGGAGCTGCAAGCCTTTCGCCGCGAACCACGCGTTCGCTTCCGGCCGGAACAGGAAGTAGGCGATGACCACCACGAACAGCACGCTGAGCATCAGCATGCCCTTGAACGGCGATGTCAGGAGCCCGATCGCGAGGCTCAAGATCATCCACCCGACATAAAGCACCCGCGACCAGGGCAGGCCTTTGAATATGCCATAAGCGGACGCGACAACGACGATCGCCCCGACCACCGCCAGACCCTGCTGGAGCCGCAGCGACATGCCCGAGTCGGCGATGATCTGCCGGGCCATTTCGTTCGAGCCCATGGTGAGCGAGGCATAAGCCCCGAACAGGCCGGTCACGATCAGGAACCAGCCGATGATCGTCAGCGATAATGGGCGTTTGTCCATCATTCCCCCCTTTGGCGCGAGCAAGGGGAAGCTAGCGGGATTGCGGTTCGAAGCAAGCGGCGCTTCGCCCTTGCCTCCCCGCGCCACCGCTCTACTGACGCACCCCATGGCCGACCTCGCACCCGTCCTCGAAACCATGGAGCACCGCTGGATGCGGGCCTGGGTCAATGGCGACATCAAGGAGCTGAAGGCGCTGACCGCGCGCAACTTCATCCTGCTGATGGCGTCGAAGCCGCCGACGATCCTCGACCGGCTGAGCTGGCTCGACGCGGCCGACAAACGCTATTGCTGCTCGGCCTATCGGTTCGGCGAGATTTTCGTCCGCGATTACGGCACCACGGCTTTGTTCTCCGCCCCGCTCGAGCTCAAGGCGACGATGGACGGCCGCGACTGGTCGGGCACGGTGTTCGTCACCGATCTGTGGCGCAAGGGCCGGGTCCGGCGCGGGTGGAAGCTGGTCCACCGCGTTGTCTCGCGGGTCGACGACAATCGCGAGGTGCCCAAGGCGATCCGCGCGCTGCAATTGTGGCGCTAGGCGAGCGCCGGCCGGGTCAGTCCAGCCGGAAGTGGACTTCGTACTGGCGCGGGGACCAGCCGGCGTAAATCCCGAGGGCGAGGATGACGGCGACCAGCGCGAGCGCGACTCCGAGCACTCCCCCGGTCACCGACAGCTTCTCGCGGTCCTCGCGGTCGAGGACCGGCTCCGTCTTCGCCGCCGGCGGCGGGTTGCGACGGATCCGCGACCCCGCGGGACGGGGCGCGGCCAGATCGACCGTTTGCTTCTGGGCTCTGAGCGGCGCTGCCATGACCAGCCCTATACAAGGGCATGGTTAGTAGGAGGTTAGCGCCTATTCCTCGTCGGTGTGTTCCGGATCGGAAGGCGGGCGGACGCAGGCGTCGAGCTGGGCCGCGCTCGGGGTATTCGCGAGCAAGGTGTGGAACACCGGCTTGCCGTCCTTCCAGATCTGCAGCGAGGTCGCTCCACCGATCAGCTTGCGCAATTCGGCGTTCATGTAAAAGGTCGCCGAGCCCGGCGTCTGGCCGCCGGCATTGCTCGACCAGGCGCTGGCCGGGAGGCGGTGACCCGGATCGCCGACCGAAACTTCGATCGCGTGGCGCTCGCTGTCGCTCCAGTGGAAGAAGGCCATGTCGACGAAATCGATGATCGGATCGTCGTCGCCGCGGCCGATCCCGCCGCGGATCCACTTTTCGGACTTGTCGTGCATGTCCCAGACGCAATCGTCGACGTCGGTGTTGTAGACGAACGGCACCAGCGGCCGCGCTGGCGGAAAGTCGGTCGCCGCGGGTGGCGTGGCGGCCAAAGCCAGCAAAATGGCAAGCGCACTAGGCATTGGGCTCCTCGCTCACGAACGCCCGGTGATTGGCGATCCGCCCCTCGATGTTTTCGACGGCCATGTCGTTCCCCGATACTGCGCCGGCCGCCTTAGCACGGCATGGGAGATGGCGTCATTCCCTCGGCGCGGGTTCATCGGCGACGCTGGCGGGGCGCTTCGCCTGGTTCTGGGCCTTGACCTCGGCGCGGGCCTTGGCTGCGGCCTCCTCTTCCTCGCGGGCCTCGCGCTCGGCCTTGGCGAGGAGGTAAAGCTCATATTCGCTCAATTGATTGTCAGTCTGGAACATCGCGCCGACATTCTCGCCCTGAGCGGCCTTGGCGACCATCTGCGCCGCCGCGATCGCCGCCGAGGGGATGTCGATCACACCCTGCCCGCGGCAGCCCATCGGCCCGACCGTCGCGCATTCGTCGCGCTTGAAATTCTCGTGCGGCTTCGGCGCCGCGCCGCGGCCGGAGCGCTTGATCCGCTTCGCCGCCATGACGTCGGGGTTCAGGCGGTAGCCGTTGGGCCGCTGCGCGCAGACGGTGATGGTGCGGGTGTCCGCGCTCTGCTGGCGCGCCTCCTCGCATTGCTCGTTGGTCACGGTTTCGGGGGTCGGGGCCGGCTCGACCGGCGCCGCCTCGACCTCGGCCAGAAGGAGAAGGAAGGCCCCTAGCATCGCTCCAGACTGCGGGTTTTCGGGTTGCAGCGCAATGAACGAGCTAGCACCAGCCGGTCTTCGACCCGCGATAATCGTGGGCGAGGCCGGCCTCGACCATCGCTTTGCCGAGCGAGCGGCCGTCGCGGGTCAGGGTGCGAAGCTCGCGGCCGTAGCGGTCGCGCTCGTCTCCCCCGGTCGCGGTCATGACGAACGGCCCGCGGCCCAGAAGCTCGACCAGCCGGTCGGCGGCGAGCGCGGCAAGCTCGGTCTCTGCGGCGCAGGCGCCTTCGACCTCGGGCGCGTCGATCCCGCGGATCCGGATCCGCCGAGGACCGAGCCGGAACGAGTCGCCGTCGACGACGCAGGCGTGGGCCGGCCCGGCGCCGCAGCGGGTGAAATGCTCGGCGACTCGCTCGGGGCCAACGCTCGGCGGGGGCGGCCGGCTGAGCCACCAGGACAAAGCGAGCAGCAGGCCGAGGAGGAGGAGCGTCCTCAGCCGCCGGCACCAGCGGCCCGTCGAAAATCGCATGGAGCTCAGCGGAACTCGCGCTCGGCGTCGTCGAGCCAGCCGCTCCGCGCGGTGCCGTTCTCCTGCGCCTCAGGGACCGCGTCGTGCTTGGGCGCGCTGCCCGGCCAGGCAATGAGGAAGATCGCGACCAGCATGACCAACAGCGCCGTCATCAGCAGGAGGAACGGCAGCGTACTGAGCGCGAATCGCGGCTCTTCCGGCTGCGTCCGGGGCTGCGGCGAGCGCGCCCGGCGGGCGCTTCGGATCCGCGCCAGCGAGACGACATATTCATCGATCCGGGTCCAGGGCCGCGCCTCGTCGGGGGCGGGCGGCCGATCGTCAGCCATGACCTTCCGATGGGCCGAAGCCCGGGCCAATGCAAGCGCCCCCGCTCAGCCCGTTGGCTTCGCCAGCGGAAGCGACGCGACCAAGGCCTTGCCGCAGCGGATCTCGACGCTTTCGATCCCCGCGGTCGGAACAGCGGTCTTCAAATCCCACCAATTGCCCTCCGCCGCGAAACCGGTGTCATTGGTGGTGATCGACGGCCGGACCACCGCGACTCCGCCGGCGACCTTGGGATCGAGCAAAATCGCCTTGTAGCGCGCGTCGGAGCGGAACCCCCGGCCCGTCACCACCGCTCGATCGCCTTCCACGCGAACCGCCCAGTCCTTGGTCTCGCTGTCCTTGAAAAAGCAGTGCGGCGGCTTCTCCGGCGGCGGCTGGGCGGCGGCCTCGTTCGCGGCCTGATCCTCGCCGGAAGGCGAGCAGCCCGCGATCAATGCGGCAATGGCCGCGAAAATGACAGGACGCTGCATCGGATGACCTCCCCTTTGTCCACTCAATGGAGCGAAAATCGACCGCCGAATCAAGCGCTTGTCATCGGCTTGAAACCAGTTGGTCAGCCCCTCGTCAAAGGTCGACGATATGCGCTGGAAAAGGGGAGGTGCAACCATGATCGCAGTCGTCACTGCAAGCCTGGTCATCATGCTCGTCGCTGCCATCGTCCGCTGGGTCGCGGCCGTGCCGTTGATGCAGACCCTTTCGGCATCGATCGACACCTGGGCCGACGAAGTCCAGGGACTGAACGCCGAGACGTTGCGCTAGTCCGGTCGGGCGGCTTGTGGTCCCATTTTCGGGGCCCTAAGCGCTTGCCACATGGCCGATGTCCGAACCGCACTCGAGGAGCTCGAGACCCCCGTCGAAACCCCGCCTTCGTCACCGGTTCATGGTGTCATCCGGCGTGAGGACTACCGACCGCCCGACTGGCTGGTGCCGGAAATCAGCCTCGACTTCGCGCTCGGCGCCGACCGCACGATCGTCCGCTCGAGCCTGAGCGTCGAGCGCAACGGCGATCACGACCGCCCGCTTCGCCTCGACGGTGACGGACTCGAGCTGCTCGAGGTCCGCGTCGACGGGGTCGACGTCGAGGCTCGGCGTGACGGTGACGCGCTGGTCATCGATCTTACCGGCCACCGCGCCACGGTCGAGACCCGGGTCGCGATCGCGCCCGCGGTCAACAGCAAGCTGATGGGGCTCTACGCCTCGGGCGGGATGCTGTGCACCCAGTGCGAGGCCGAGGGCTTCCGCCGGATCACCTTCTTTCCCGACCGCCCCGACATCCTATCGCGCTACACGGTGCGGATGGAGGCCGACAAAGCGGCCTTCCCGATCCTCCTTTCGAACGGCAATCGAACGGCCGCAGGCGAGCTCGAAGACGGGCGCCACTGGGCCGAATGGACTGACCCCTTCCCCAAGCCCTGTTATTTGTTCGCGCTGGTCGCCGGCGATCTCCAGGCCAACCGCGACCGCTTCACGACGATGAGCGGGCGCGATGTGGAACTCGCCATCTGGGTCCGCGAGGAAGACCTGCCCCGAACGGGCCACGCGATGGCCAGCCTCAAGGCGGCGATGCGCTGGGACGAGCGGGTCTATGGCCGCGAATATGACCTCGATCTGTTCAACATCGTCGCGGTCAGCGACTTCAACATGGGGGCGATGGAGAACAAGAGCCTCAACATCTTCAACACCGCCTACGTGCTCGCCGACCGCGAGACTGCGACCGACGGCGATTTCGACAAGATCGCCGGGGTCGTCGCGCACGAATATTTCCACAATTGGTCGGGCAACCGGGTGACCTGCCGCGACTGGTTCCAATTGAGCCTCAAGGAAGGCTTTACAGTCTTTCGCGACCAGCAATTTTCCGCCGACATGGGCAGCCGGGCGGTCAAGAGGATCGAGGACGTGCGGATCCTGAGGGCGGTGCAATTCCCCGAGGATTCGGGTCCGCTCGCGCACCCGGTGCGGCCTGATTCCTATCTCGAAATCTCGAACTTCTACACCGCGACCATATACAACAAGGGCGCCGAGCTGATCCGCATGTTCGCGGCCGTGCTCGGCCCCGAAAAGTTCCGCGCCGGGACCGATCTCTATTTCCAGCGCCACGACGGCGAGGCCGCGACCTGCGACGATTTCGTCAAGGCGCTGGAAGATGCCAGCGGCGTCGATTTGTCGGCGTTCAAAATTTGGTACCGCCAGGCCGGGACCCCAAGGGTCGAGGCGCGGCTCGACCACGACCCCGAAGCCCGGACCGCGACCCTCCATTTGTCGCAAAGCGTCGATCCGACCCCGGGGCAGCCGGTCAAGGCACCGATGCCGATCCCGCTTCGGACCGCTGTGATCGCCGCCGACAGCGGCGAGGAGATCGGCGAGGAGCGGTTGATCCTCCTCGAGGACGAACGCGCGAGCGTCACCTTCGAGGCGGTCCCCAAGCGCCCGCTGCTGTCGATCAACCGCGGTTTTTCGGGCCCGGTCAAAATGGCGGTCGAGCGCAGCGCGGGGGAGCTCGAGGCGCTGGCCGCCTTCGACCGCGATCCGTTCGCCCGGTACGAGGCGATTCAGGAGCTGATGCTGAGCGCCATCGTCGCCGGGGCCGTGGGCGGGGAGCCGAGCTTCGAGCCGGTCGTCGAAGCGGTCCGCGGGACGTTGCGCTCGAACGCGCTCGACTCGGCGTTCAAGGCCGAGGCCATCCTTGCCCCGAGCGAAACGATGGTCGCCGAGCATGTCGCCGTCATCGACCCCGGGTCGATCCACCAGTCGCGAGACAAACTTCGGCGCGCGATCGGATCAGCGCTCGCGGACGAGCTGGCCGCGATCCACGCCAGCGCACATTTCGACGGCGGCGACCTGTCGCCGGAAGCGAGGGGTGAGCGCCGGCTTCGCGCGATGTGCCTGGGGCTGATCAGCGCGCACGACCCGGAGCAGGCCGCGGCGCTCGCCAAGGCGCAATATGACCGCTCCGACAACATGACCGATCGGCAGGCGGCGCTCGGCGTGCTGGTCTCGCTTGATGGGAGCGAGCGGGAGGCGGCGCTGACCGACTTCTATGAGCGCTTCGCAAGCGATGCGCTGGTCATCGACAAATGGTTCGCGATCCAGGCCTCGGCGCAGCGGCGCTCGACCATCGACGACGTGCTGAAACTGGCCGAGCACCCCGATTTCTCGATCGCCAATCCCAACCGGCTGCGCGCGCTGGCCGGTATGTTCGGCGGCAACCAATGGGTGTTCAACTGGCCCGACGGTCGCGGCTACGACTTTTTGGCCGATACGATCATCGCCGCCGACCTGGTCAACCCCCAGGTGTCGGCGCGGCTGGTTCCGGCGTTCGGGCGTTGGCGGCGGATGGAGCCGGGGCGCAGCGCGCTGATGCGCGCGGCGCTCGAGCGGATCGTCGCCGCTCCAGGCGTGAGCAAGGACGTCTACGAGCAGGCGAGCAAGTCGCTTTCGTAGGGGGTTACATCGTTCGTGCTGAGCGAAGTCGAAGCGCGTTCGCTCCGCCCTTCGACTACGCCGCGTTGCGGCTCCGCTCAGGACGAACGGAGGATTGCGGACTTAACCCCCAACCCATTTGGCGACGTCGAGCGCGACGGCGTTGGCGGCGCGGTTGAGCGATGCGCCGACCGACGGACCGGAACCGTCGGCGGGTTCGCTGGCGACGAAGCGGCGGTTTTCGACCCGGCTCCCGCCTTCGGTCGACAGCGACGCGTCATAAATCACGCTCACCTGGCCGCTCGAGGCGTCATAGCCGAAGCGCTGCAGCTGGCCGGTGACGACGAGCCCGGGATCGAGCGTCGCCTGGCGCGAATCGAGCACCACGCGGCTGGTCGTCCGCCGGATCGTCTCCTCGAGCAGCGCCTGGAACAATTTGTCCGGCGTATCGACCCAATTGAGGTTGGTTACATATTGGATGTCGGTCGGCCCCAGCTGGACCGGGACCCGGGTGGTCCGAAGCTCCTTGCCGATGGTCGGGGTCGAAACGGTGACCGCCTGGCCGGCATTGACGGTACGCTGGATCGCACCCGGATCGGGCGCTTCCGGAGTCAGCGTCTGGAGCGTCACCGGGGCCTTTGAGCCGCCCCCCAGCAGCCCGCTCAGCGAGCAGGCCGAAAGCGAGAGCGCAAGCGCCGCGGGTCCGAAGAAACGGTACGAAGTCATTGGCGTTTCCCTGGCTTGTAGTCGGGTAGTTTTTCAGGACCCAGGGCCCCGCCGATTCCCTGCTGGTTGACCCGCTCGGACACCGACTTGAGCGAGCTCGACAGCTCGCGGAGGTCGCGGACCAGCCGGTTGGCTTCGGGCAGGGTCGACTTGCTGAAGTTCTGGAGGCCCGGGCGAGCATCGGTGATCGCCGCGTCAAGCGTCGCCGCGGCCTGCTGGACCGAGGCGATCGCCTTGCGCAAATCCTCGGCGGCCGGGCGGCCCTGCTCGGTCACCAACCGGTTGGTGTTGTCCGACAGAGCGGCGATTCGCTGCATGGTGACTCCGGCCTGGCGCGCCGCGATCCGTGCGTCGGCGATCGCATCGGCGAGGTCGGGCGCGCGGTCGGCGAGCACCTTGGTGGTGCGGTCGACGTTCTCGAGAATGTCGGAAATCGCATTCTGGTTCTTGTCGCTGAGCAATTCGGTCAGGCGCTCGGTCAGGCGCTGGATCCGCTCGATCAGTTCGGGCGCGCTATTGAGAAGCGCGCCGAGGCCGCTCGAGGTCGCGGGCAGGACCGGGCAGCCCTGCGGCCCGATCTGGGTGATCGGCGGAGCGCCCTTGACCGCGCCGTCGAGCTGGATCTCGCTGACCCCGGTGAAGCCGACACCCTTGATCTGGGCGCTGGTGCCCTGGAGCACCGGGGTCTGCTCGTCGACCTCGATCCTGACCCACACGAACTCGGGCCGGCTCGGAAGCAGGCTGATCTGCTGGATCGCGCCGACCGGAACGCCCGAGAAGGTGACGTTGGAGCCCTTGTTGAGCCCTCCGACGCCTTGGGCGAAATAGATGTCGAAGCATTTGGTCTGCTTGTTCGACAGGCCGGCAAGCCAGACGATGAACAGCAGGACCCCGACGAGGAGCGCCGCGGTAACCGCGCCGACCATGACATAGTTCGACCGCGTTTCCATTACGCCAGCGCCCCCTTCGTATCCTTGTCGGTCTCGTAATAGCTGTCCGCAGCGGTGCGTCCACGCGGACCGTTAAAATATTCTTGTATCCACGGATGATCCAAAGCCAACAAATTCGGGATCGTGTCGCAGGCAATCACCCGCTTTTCGGCGAGCACCGCGACGCGATCGCAGATCGCGTGCAGCGTATCGAGATCGTGGGTGATGAGGAAGACGGTCAGCCCGAGTCTCTGCTGAAGCGACAGGACGAGCTGGTCGAACGCCGCTGCCGAGATCGGGTCGAGCCCCGCGGTCGGCTCGTCGAGGAACAACAGCTCCGGGTCGAGCGCAAGCGCCCGGGCGATCCCGGCGCGCTTGACCATGCCGCCGGACAGCTCGGACGGATATTTGGGCCCGGCATCTGGCGGAAGCCCGCCCATCGCGATCTTGTAGGACGCGATCTCGTCGAGCAGCGGCGGCTTCAAGAACGGGAAATATTCGCGGATCGGGACCTCGACGTTCTCAGCTACGGTGAGGGTCGAGAAGAGCGCGCCGTTCTGGAACAGGATTCCCCAGCGGCGGCGGATGTTCTTGGCCTCGTCCTCGCTTCGCCCGATCATATTCTCGCCGAGCACCTCGACCTCGCCCTCCTCGGGGACCTGGAGGCCGATGATCGAACGCAGCAGCACCGACTTGCCGGTGCCCGAGCCGCCGACCACGCCGAGGATTTCCCCGCGGCGGACGGTGAGGTCGAGATTGTCGTGAATAACCGCCTCGCCGAACGCGTTGCGAAGCCCGCGCACGGTGATCACCGGATCGCTGTCGTCGGCGGCCCTCGGCGGCTGTCCAGGCGCCGGCGCCGCGCGGGTCGGCTCGGTCGTCATTTCCACCCGATCCCGGAGAAGAAGACGGCGAACACCGCATCGAGCACGATCACGAGAAAGATCGACTGAACGACGGCGGTGGTGGTCCGCGAACCGACCTGCTCGCTGTCGCCTTCGACCTGCATCCCCTGGAAGCAGCCAGCCAACGCGATGATGAATCCGAATACGGGGGCCTTGATCAAGGCGATCCACATATCGGTGATCGGGACCACCTCCTGAAGCCGCTGGACATAGGTCAATGGCGGGATGCCAAGCTCGATCCAAATGAAGATCCCGCCGCCGAGAAGCGCCATCAGGATCGCCCAGAAACCGAGCAGGGGCATCATCAGGATGGAGGCGGTCATCCGCGGCAGGACCAACGCCTCGACCGGCGACACGCCGATGGTGCGCATGGCGTCGATCTCCTCGGTGATCTTCATGGTGCCGATCTGCGCCGCGAAGGCCGAGCCCGAGCGGCCGGCAACCATGATCGCGGTCATCAGCACGCCAAGCTCGCGGACCGTGATCCGGCCGATCAGGTTGATGGTGTAGATTTCGGCGCCGAACTGCTCGAGCTGGACCGCGCCCTGCTGGCCGATGACGATTCCGATAAGGAAGCTCATCAGGCCGATGATCCCGAGTGCGCGCACTCCGACCACGTCGAGCCGCTGGATGACCGAATTGAAGCGGAACTTGCGCGGCCGGCGAATGACATTGGCATAGCCGATCAGAACCGCGCCGAAGAAGCCGAGCAGGCCGACCATCGTTCGCCCGCCCTCGGCGACCCATTCGCCAATCTCGTAGAAGACACGCTTGGCGCCGCCTTCCTCCTCCGGGAAGACCTTGGCCGGATGGTCGTATTCGGCAACTTCGTCGAGCAGAGCCTGCTCTTCCTTGGTCGCCCCGACGACCTTGGCCTTGCGGTCGCGGACCGTGCGGTAGACGATGTAGGCGCCGACCGTGTCCATCCGGTCGACTTCGCTGAGGTCGATGGTCAGCGGATCGGCGAGGGAGTCGATCTCGCGCTGGGTGGTGGCGGCGCGCGTGATCGTCAGCGCGCCGGCGACGCGATAAGTGGAGCCTTCCGAGGAGCCCCCCGGCTCATGGTCGTTAACGGCCATAACAGAGGGCTTGATGCGCGAAATATAAACCGGGGGCAAGCGAGTTGCCCGCCCGCCCCTTCCCCCTTTGGCGGAGGGCCTTTATTCGCTCAGCCCGATGAGTGAGCAAAAGCTGCTGTTCGTCGCGGTCGGCGACAATTCCGCACGGGCCTTCGGGATGAGCGCGCGCGAGCGGGCGCGACGGCTGGCGACCAACGCCGGCTTCGAATGGTCGGACGAGCCGGCGCGGGGACGGTCGACCGTTCTCGCCGACCTCGCCTTCGCCTGGGACCCGGCCTGGCTGAAGGCGATCGGGGGTCGGCCAAGCACCGCTTTGGCGCTCGATGGCCGGCCGGTGCTCGTCCATGCGAATGCGGAAGACGCGATTGCGGCTGCGGAGGCGGTGGCTTCGGGCAAGGTCCCCAAGGGATTCGCAGACGCTCGACGCCGCGACGGCCGAACTGAGCTATGCCGAGCTGCGGAAGCGCGATCGCCCGTTCGTCCTGCCGCTCGACCCCGCCAACCCGGAGCCGGTCGAGCGCGCCGCTTATGACGCGGCCTATAAGGGCGTGACCGACATCCTGACGCTCTATCTGTGGCGCAAGCCCGCATTCCACCTGACCCGCTGGGCGGCGCAGGCGGGTCTCTCGCCCAATTTCGTCACCGCGATCGGCGCAATCTTCTGCCTCGCCGCCTTCTATTTCTTCTGGGTCGGCGATTATTGGCTCGGGGTCGTCACCGGCTTCGTCTTCATGGTTCTCGACACGGTCGACGGGAAGCTCGCGCGCTGCACCGGCGCTTCGTCCAAATGGGGCAATGTGTTCGACCACGGCATCGACCTGGTCCACCCGCCCTTCTGGTGGTGGGCATGGGCGCATGGGCTAGAAGCCTACGGCACCCCGCTCGAGCCGATCGAGGCGACGATGGTGTTGTGGGCGATCATCGGCGGCTATGTCCTCCAGCGGCTGATCGAGGGCATCTTCATGCGCCGCTTCGGGGGGATGCACATCCACGTGTGGGAGCCGATCGACAGCCGCTTCCGGCTGATCACCGCGCGGCGCAACCCGAACATGGTCATCCTCGTCGCTTCGCTGCTCGTCGCGCGCCCCGACTGGGGACTGATCCTGGTCGCCTTCTGGACCGTGATCAGCCTGATCTTCCACGCGGTGCGCCTGGCCCAGGCGAGCGAGCAAGCGGCGCGCGGCACTCCGATTCGCTCGTGGCTCGAGGCGTGAGCGCGACGGCCATCGTCCTCGCCGGCGAGCGGCCCGGGGTCGACCCGCTCGCCGCCCATTTCGGCGGGACGGTCAAGGCGCTGGTCCCACTGGCGGGCGAATCGATGGTCCGAAGGCCGGTCAAGGCGCTGCTCGCGAGCCCCGCCATCGCCCAGGTCATCGTCCTCGCGCAAAAGGACGGGCCGGTCCGGAAGGCGATCGACGGCCTCGACCGGGTCGAGGTGAGCAAATCGCGCCTCACGATCGCCGACACTATCCTCGCGCTATGCAACGATCCGGCGGCCGCCTGGCCGCTGCTCGTCACGACCGCCGACCACGCGCTGCTCGACCCGGGGATGGTCGAGGAGTTCAGCGCCCGCGCCGAGGGCGCCGACATCGCCATCGGCGTGGTCCAGAAGAAGCGGCTCGAAGAGCGGCTGCCCGGGTCGAATCGCACCTGGCTCGGCTTTCGCGGCGAAGCGGTGACCGGCGCGAACCTGTTCTGGCTCGCTTCGCCGAAGGCGGCGAAAGCGGTCGAGCTGTGGCGGTCGGTCGAGCAGGACCGCAAATCGGCGTGGCGGCTGGTCGCGTTGCTCGGCCCGGTGTGGCTGGCGATGGCCGCGATGCGGCTCGCGGGGCTCGACGATCTCGTCGCCCGGCTGTCGGTCCGGCTCGGACTCAAGCTTCGGATCGTGCGCCTGACCAACCCGCTTGCCGGGGTCGATGTCGACAGCGTCGCCGACCATGCGCTGGCCGAGGCGATCATCGCCGGGCGCGCCTGATGGATCTCGCCATCTACGACATGGACCGGACGGTGACCCGGCGCGCGACCTACACGCCGTTCCTGATCCATTGCGCGTTGCGCCGGGCGCCGTGGCGGCTCGTCTTCCTGCCGCTCGTGATCGGCTCGATGCTTCTCTACCTCTTCAAGCTGATCGACCGCGCGAAGCTCAAGGAAATCAATCATGAGCTTCTTCTTGGGCGGACAATTCATCCAACCGACCTCAAATCGCTCGTCGAAAGCTTCGCGGACTCGACGCTGAGCGGGAATATCCGCCCGGGCGCGCGCCGCGCGATTGCCCGAGACAAGGCCGAGGGTCGGCGCCTGGTGCTCGCCACCGCTTCCTACCGCCTTTACGCCGACGCCATCGCCGAGCGCCTGGGCTTTGAGGATGTCATCGGCACCGGCTCGATCATCGGCCTCGACGAGCGAGTGCACGCCAGGATCGACGGCGAAAATGCCTATGGCGAAGCGAAGATGCGGATGATCGCCGATTGGGTCGCGAAATCGGGGCTCACAGGCAAACATGGCCACGTCCGCTTCTATTCCGATCATGTCAGCGATGCGCCCGCGTTCGAATGGGCCGACGAGCCGGTCGCGGTGAACCCGCACGGCAGGCTTAGGCGGCTGGCCGAGCAGCGCGGCTGGGTGATCGAGGATTGGGGGTAAGCGCTTGTTTACACGCGCATAGTCGGTTTAACCTTGGTCTGGGGGAGCGTGTTGTGGCCAGTCGAACCAATGACAAAGATCGTCGAAGCGTCCTTCGCGGGGCAGTAATCGCAGCCGCAGCGGTCACCAGCGGTGTCGGCAGTCCAGCGACAGGGAGGTCTCCGATGAAACGCCTGAATGCGCAGGAGGTTGTCGAGCTGCTCGACCTGACTCCGAACGCGACCTGCGGATCGGTGCGCGTGACCTATACGAGCAAGCTCGCGATTGCCCCCGGCGGCCTGCCGGCGCCGTTCGCCGACGGGCGGCCGCTCGGTTCCGGCCTCTATTTCCTCGTCACGCCTCACGCGCCGGTGCGGCCGCACCGGATCCGCAACGACCAGCTCTACCATTATTATCTCGGCGATCCGCTCGAGCTGTTCCTGCTCCACGGCGACGGAAGCGTCGAACGGGTTATCGTTGGACCGGACATTGCCAAGGGGCACCGGGTGCAGCTTTTGATCCCCGGCAATACCTTCCACACGGCGCGCCTGCTCGGACAGGGCGAATGGTTCCTTGGCGGGAGCACCGAATGGCCGGGGGTCGTGCCGGCCGAGGATGTCGAAATCGGCGACGTCGACAAGCTTGTCGCGCAATATCCGGACGCCGCAGAGCAGATCCGCGCGACCATCGCTTCGGTTCGGCAGGCCCCGCCTTCAGGCGGGCCGCGCTAGACTGCCTCTAGCGCGTTCGAAAAGTCGGCGACGAGGTCGTCGGCGTCCTCGATGCCGATCGAGATCCGAAGCAGGTTAGGAGTGATGCCGAGCGCCTGTTTGCGCTCCTCGGGCACCGACAAATGGGTCATCGCCGCGGGTGCGCTGGCGAGGGTCTCGGTCCCGCCGAGGCTGACCGCGAGGTGCGCGATCTGGAGCGAATCGAGGAATCGGAACGCCTCGGCCTCGCCGCCCTTCAAGTAGAGCGAGAAGGTCGAGCCGGCACCGGTGCAATGGCGGCGGTAGATATCGGCCTGGCTCGATCCGTCCTCGAGGAAGCCGAGATAGCCGACCGTCTCGACCTTGGGATGGCCGCGGAGGAACTCGCACACTTTCGCCGCATTCTCGCCCGCGCGGGTCATGCGCAGCTCGAGGGTTTCCAGGCTTCTCAGCAGCATCCAGGCGGTGTTGGGGTCGCAGATGCCGCCCATGACGTTGCGCATCATCCGCACCTTGTCGATCACCGCGCGGCTTCCAACCAAGGCGCCGGCGACGAGGTCGCTGTGCCCGCCGACATATTTGGTCAGGCTGTAGACGGTGAGGTCCGCGCCTTGTTTCAGGGGCTGCGCCCACAGCGGCCCAAGGAAGGTGTTGTCGATTGCAATCGGAGGCTTTTCGCCCGGAAATGCGGCGTCGCGCGCCGCATGAACCGCCTCGACGTCGACCAGTGCATTGGTCGGATTGGCCGGGCTTTCCAGGTAAATCAGCGCCACCGGCCCTTTGGCCTTGGCCGCGGCCATGACCTGGTCCAATTCCTCGCGCGACGCGCCGGCGGGGAAGTCGACGTAGTGGATCCCGAACTGCGTCAGGATCTTGTTGATGATCGTCTCTGTCGCCGCATAGAGCGGGCCCGAGTGGATGATGACGTCGCCGGGGCGGACCAGCGCGAGGAACAGGATCGCGATCGCCGTCATGCCGCTCGAGAAGGTGAGCGCGGATTCGGCATCCTCCCACAGCCGCAGCCGGTCCTCGAGGATCTCCTGGTTGGGGCCGTTGAAGCGCGAATAGACGAGGCCTTCCGCGGTCCCGCCGCCGGGCCGCTTTCCGGTGATACCTTCGAAGAAGCGCTTCCCGTCGGCCGCCTTCTCGAACACGAAAGTCGAGGTGAGAAAGATCGGCGGCTTGAGGCTGCCCTCGCTCAGCGCCGGGTCGAAGCCATAGCCCATCATCAGGGTTGCGGGGTTGAGCGCGTGATTGCCGATCGTCGTCGGCGAGGCCTTGGGCGCTCGGCCGAAGCGGATGTCGTTGTCGTCGCTGGACAAATATAGTCTCCTTAGGGCGCGCCTCTAGCGCCAAGCGCCGCGGCGCGCCAATCAAACGGCGGGCCTTAGGCGATAAGCCGGGCTTGTCGGTTCAGGGCAAAGCGATGGCGCTCAGCTGGCGGCCGTAATCGGGTTCGCCGCGGTGGGTCGCTCGGCGGAAGCTATAGAAACGGTCGGGGTCGGCATAGGTATCGAGGTTCAGCGCCTCGACCTCCTCGATGCCCGCCGCGACGAGGCGGTGAATGACATAATCTTCAAGGTCGAAGTGCGGCCGCCCGGATTGCCCGATCGCGAAGAAGCGGGCGTTGTCGGGATTGTCGGCGAGGAAGCGCTCGCGAAAGGCTTCATCGACTTCGTAGGAGGGCTGCGCGATGCACGGGCCGACCGCGGCGTGGATTCGGTCGCGGCGCGCGCCCAGCCGCTCCATCGCGGCGATTGCGGAGTCCGTCACCCCGGCAAGCGCTCCGCGCCAACCGGCGTGGGCCGCGCCGATGACTCCGGCGTCGATGTCCGCGAACAGCACCGGGGCGCAATCGGCGGTGACGATTCCGAGCAGGACTCCGTGGCGATCGGTTGCCATCGCGTCGGCGCTCGGCCGCTCGTCTATCGGCCAGGCGCGGACCACGGGTACGGCGTCGGCGGAATGGCATTGGTGGACCGTGGCGAGCTCGGCGCCGGGGCGGATCGCGGCGATCGCCAGCCCCCGATTGCGGAAGATTGCGGCCGGGTCATCGCCGCTGCCCGAGCCGACGTTGAGCCCGGCGACAATGCCCTTCGAGACGCCGCCGCGGCGGCCGAGGAAGCCGTGCGGCGCGGCTCCGAGCGAAACGGCGTGGATTGGCTCGACCGCGCTCACAGGGCGACCCGCATGATCCGGTCGTCGTCGGCGTGGTTGCCGACCATGAAATGCCAGCGCCCGATCTCGACGAAGCCCCACCGCTCGTAGAACCGGCGGGCTCGATGATTGTCGACGAACACGCTGAGCACGAGATCGCGGAATCGCCGGCGCCGCGCCTCCATCAGCGCCCAGTCCATCAACTTGTCGGCGATACCCTGCCCCTTGGCCGCTTCGGCGACGTAAAACTGGTGCACTTCCCACGCCCCTTCGGGCTCATCGAGAGGCAGCTCATTGGGGCCGCATTTGACGAAGCCGACCAGACTGTCGCCCTTCTCGGCCAGGCGGAATGCAAAGGCTCGATCGGCGAGCTGCAGCTCATACTGCTCAGGCTGCTTGTCGCAGAGGAAAGCGGCGATGTCCTCTTGCGCATAAAGGTGTCCGAACGTGGCCGCGAAGGAAGCGCAGAACAATTCCGAAAGCGCCGCGCCGTCGCCCGGTCGGCCATCGCGATAAACGGCGGTCATGCGAATCCCGCCGGCGCGGGCCAATTCGGCGCATGGATTGCCATGACCTTGAACAGCCGGCCCATCTCGCTCTCTCCGGTCAGCCGCTGGACCGCCGAGGCCAGCTCCTCGGCGCGCTCCGGGTTGGCGGTCGCCAGCGCCGCGGCGCGGGCGCCAATGCCGAGTCGGTCAAGCCAATCGCCCTGTGCGACGACTTCGGTTGTCTGGACGCCCGAATCGCGGGCGGCGGCGGCGAGGGCCTCGAAATCGACATGGGCGGTGAGGTCCTGCTCGCCGGGGTCGGCGAGGACCGGGGCGAAAGCGTGGCCGCGCACCGCCTGGAGCGTGTCGCCGGCCGCTGAACGCGCATGGCCGTAATCGATGACCAGCGCCGCCCCGCCGTGGCTTGCAAGATGGCGGGCAAGCGCGCTCGTCGCCTCGCTCCGCGCCGGCGAATCTTCGACGATCTCGCCCTCGCGGTCGAAGGCGAGCCCGCCGGCGGCGGCGAGCACCTTGCGTTCGGCGGCCCCCACGAACTGGCGCACCGGAAGCGCGTCGAAGAATTCGTTGGCGACGAGCAGAAGCGGCACGCCGGGCAGGGACGAGAGGTCCTCGTGCCACTCGGCTCCCGGAACCGCTTCGGCCTGCGCAGCCTTCAGCACCGGGCTGGTCTCGACGAAATGGACCGCACCGGCAAAGCCGCCACCTCGCATCACACGCAGCGCATCGGCGGCGAGCGTTCCGCGGCCCGGGCCGAGCTCGGCGTAGACGGCCGTCTCCGGAGCCCCCGCGCGAAGCCAGCAATCGGCCAGCGCCGCGCCGACCAACTCGCCGAACATCTGGCTGATTTCCGGCGCCGTGGTGAAGTCGCCGCGGCTCCCAAGCGGGTCGCGGGTCGCGTAATAATAAGCGTTGCAGGCCTCCATATAGGCCTCGAGGCTGATCGGCCCCTCGGCCGCAATCCGCTCGCGAAAGGCACGCTCCAACGGGGTCACGCCCAATTTTCAGGCAACGCTGGCGCCGCCGGCAATCGGCTCGACCCGCACCCGCCGGCCCTTCGCGGTCGCCATCAGCCACAGGCCGCCGAGGATCATCGGCAGCGACAGCCACTGGCCCATTTGCAGGCCGGTCGCCTCGGCGAAGGCGATCAGCTGCGCGTCGGGCTCGCGGACGAACTCGATCGCGAAGCGGAACAGGCCGTAGAAGAAGATGAAGGCGCCGACGAGCTTGCCCGGCTGGTAGCGGGCGTCGGTTTTCCAGAACATCCACGCCAGGATCGCGAACAGGGCCACGCCCTCGAGCGCCGCCTCGTAGAGCTGGCTGGGGTGCCGCGGCGGGCCGAGCACGATCCCGAACGGCTCGCGATATTCCTCGAACCGGACCGCCCAGGCGACCGTCGTCGGGGCGCCCCACAATTCCTGGTTCACGAAATTGGCGAGACGGCCGAACAACAGTCCGAACGGTACGCAGCAGGCCACATAATCGTGCACCCGAAGCCAGCTGAGCTTCTGCTTCAGCGAGAAATAGACGATTCCGAGCGAGGTCCCGACCACGCCGCCGTGGAACGACATGCCGCCGTCCCACACTTTGACGATGTCGAACGGGTTCGAAAGATAATGGCCGGGATTGTAGAACAGGACGTAGCCGAGCCGGCCGCCAAGGAAGATTCCGAGCGCGGCATAGAAGGCAAGGTCGTCGGCGTGGCGACGGCCGAGCGGCGCGCCCGGCTGCTTGAGCATTTTCAGCAGATACAAATAGCCGACGATGATCCCGGCGAGATAGGCGAGGCTGTACCACCTGAGGTCGAACGGCCCGATGCTCAAAAGGACCGGCGACAGGCCGAGATCGGGAAAGGCGGTGAATCGGTCGGGCACGGCGGTCTGCAAGGGGCTTCCCCATCCTGTGTCAGCGTCTCATAAGGCGGCAAAGCCCAAAGGCAAACACGCGAGCAGGTGCCCCCGAATGCCGAGCGAACTCGACCGTCGTTTCGATCGCAAGCTGGCCGAGGTGAACGGGCCCGGCGGGCCGATCGCAATCGGTCGCGACGACAAGGGCCAGGCGATCGTCACCAACTTCCCGGCGACCATCCCCGGGCTGCTCGAGGCCTTTTGCAAGGTCAATGCGGAGCATGAGGCGATCGTCGCGGGCGACGAGCGGCTGCGCTTCCCCGACGTCGCCGACTGGTCCGGCCGGCTGGCCCGGGCGCTGGTCGCGCGCGGAATCAAAAAGGGCGACCGTGTCGGGCTTGCGATGCGCAACTGCCCGGCGTGGATCGTCTGCTATTTCGCGATCCTCCAGGCGGGCGGGATCGCCACTTTACTCAACGGCTGGTGGGAGTGCCACGAGCTCGACCATGCGCTCAAGCTCACCGACCCGGTGCTGGTCATTTGCGATGAGCCCCGCTCGCGCCGGATTGCCGATTGTTCGGCCAGTGTCGAGACCGTCGTGTTGCCAATCGACCGACCGCTCGGCGAGGCGCTGAGGCCGCTGCTCGACGTCGCCGGAGCCGACGAGGCAGTCTTCCCCGACATCGCGCCCGAGGACGATGCGACGATCCTCTTCACGTCCGGCTCGACCGGGGATTCGAAGGGCGCGGTCTCGACCCATCTGGCGGTGACCACCGCGGCCTATACCTACGCCAACGCTTTGGTCGTCCTGCTCGGCCTGCTGGTGGACGACAAGCGTCCGCCCGCGGGCAAGCCGCGCGTGCTCCTCGCCGTGCCCCTGTTCCACGTCACCGGCGAAGTGCCGGTGATGCTGACCAGCTTCGTCGTCGGGCGCTGCATGGTGATGATGCCCAAGTGGGATTCGACCGATGCGCTGCGGCTAATCGAACAGGAGCGGATCACCTATTTCGTCGGGGTGCCGACGATGAGCCTCGAGCTGATGAGCGACCCGCGCAGGCACGAGTTCGACACCAGCAGCCTGACCGATATCGCCGCCGGCGGGGCGCCGCGGCCGGTCAGCCACGTTGCACGACTGAGGCAGGCGTTCGCCTCCGCCCAACCGGGGCTCGGCTACGGCCTGACCGAGAGCAACGCGGTCGGGGCTCAGAATATGTGGTCCAACTATGCCGACAAGCCGGCCTCGACCGGCCGCCCGCACACACCGTTCGTGGAGATGGCGATCCTGGGGGAGGCCGACCGCCACCTTCCGCCGAACGAGGTCGGCGAGATCGCAATCCGCACCGCTGCCAACATCCGCGGCTATTGGAAGGCGCCGGAGGCGACCGCGGCACTGTTCACCCCCGATCATTTCGTCCGCACCGGCGACATCGGCTATCTCGACGAGGACAATTATTTGTTCATTGTCGACCGCAAGAAGGACATCATCATCCGCGGCGGCGAGAATATTGCCTCGGCCGAGGTCGAGGCCGCCTGCTACGATTACCCGGAGGTCAGCGAGGCGAGCGTGTTCGGGGCGCCGGACGAACGGCTGGGCGAGGTCCCGGTCGCGGTGATCTTCAGCGAGCAGGACGTGGACGAAGCCGAGCTTCGGTCATTCCTCGAGCGCCGGATCGCCAAGTTCAAGGTGCCCGAGCGCTTCATCTTCGCGGATTCGCCGCTTCCAAGGCTCGGCACCGGCAAGATCGACCGCCGCGGCCTCAAGGATAAATACGCGCGTTGAAGATCGACCGCCGGACCCTGTTGATCGGAGGCGGGGCCGGGGTCGGGCTGGTCGTCGCCTGGGCCTTGTGGCCCCGCGGTCTCGACAGCGAACTCGAGCCGCGCGAGGCCAGCGAACGATTCGGCAATTTCCTGCGTATCGACCGTTCGGGCCAGGTCACCGTCGCGGTGGCGCAGGTCGAAAGCGGCCAGGGAAGCTGGACCGCGCTTCCCCAAATCCTCGCCGACGAGCTGGGCGCGGCGTGGGAGACCATCGCTGTCGAACCCGCGCCTTTGCTTCCCGCTTATGCCAACCCGCTGGCCGGGAGCGAGGGCTGGCTGGAGGGTTTCGGGACGCTCAAGGCGTGGTCGCTGGAGCGCGACGGGGCGATGCGGATCACCGCGGGCGCGACGTCGGTACGGGCGTTCGAGCAGCCGCTGCGCGAGGCCGGGGCGGTTGCGCGGACGATGCTGATCGGCGCCGCGGCCGGGCGCTGGAATGTCGACGACGGCGAATGCGAGGCGGTGGACGGCCGGGTCTTCCACCGCGGCAAAAGCTTCGGCTTCGGCGAACTGACCGAGGAGGCCGCGGCCGTGTCGCCCCGCTTCACGCCGGCGTTTCGACAGGCCGGCAAGGGCCGCCTCGCCGGCAAGCCGCTCGAGCGGCTCGATGGGCCGGCCAAGGCCAACGGAAGCTGGCGGTTCGCCGGCGACGTGCGGCTGCCCGACCTTCTGTTCGCTTCGGCGCGGCTAGCTCCGCCCGACGGCAAGCTCGAGGCGTTCGATCGCGACTCGGTCCTCGGCATGGACGGAGTCCGCCACCTCGCCGCAACCGATTCGCGGATCGCGGTGGCCGCGGACAGCTGGTGGCAGGCCGAGCGCGCGCTTCACGCCGCGCGGCCGCGCTTTTCGGCTCCGAGCGGTCGCGACGACATTGGCACGCGATTCGACGAGGCTCTCAAGGCCGGCGATTTCGAGACCTTGTTCGAGCGCGGCGACTATCGCTCGACCGTGGAAGGATCGCGGCCGCTGACCGCGACCTATCGCGTAAGCCCGAGTCAGCACCTGGCGCTCGAGCCGCGAAGCGCGACCGCGCGGATCCGTAACGGGGCCGCTCATTTGTGGTCGGCGACCCAGGCGGCCGGACTCGCGCGTAAAGCGGCGGGCGCCGACGGCCAGTTCTACCCGATGCCGCCGGGCGATCCGGCCGGGCGAAGCTTCGACAATCCCGCCGAAGCGATCGCGCTGGATCTCGCTCGCCGGACCGGCCGGCCGGTCCAGGTCACCCTTCCGCAAACCGCAGCCCAGGCCCACGACCCGGTTTCGCCGGGGGCCTTGATCCGGATGACCGCGCTCCCAGGGACGGCCGGAATCACCGCGGCTTTGCGGATGGATATGATCAGCGCCGGCGGAATGGCCAACTCGCTCGCGCGGATGGCGGCAACCGAACCACCGGCCAATCTCGATCCCTTTGCCTTCGGCGCCTGCGTCCCGCCTTATGCCTTCCCGCATTTGTGGATTCGCGGAAGCGTGGCCGCCTTGCCCTGCCGGATTGGCTATATGCGCGGCTCGCCCGAGCGCGAGGCGGCGTTTGCGACCGAGAGCTTCGTCGACGAACTCGCCCGCGCCGCCGGGCTCGACCCGCTGAACCTGCGCATGGCGCTGCTCGGCAGCAATGGGCGGCTGGCGCGCTGTTTCCAGGCCGCGGCTCGACGCTCCGGCTGGGACGGTGGCGGTGCCGGAAGCACGCTCGGCATCGCCGGGGCAAGCGCGTTCGGATCGACCATCGCCCTCGTCGCCAGCGCGACCATCGGCACCGCCCAGCAGATCCAGGTCGACAGCCTGACCTGCGCGGTGGATTGCGGACGTGTGGTCAATCCCGGACTGGTCCGCCAGCAAGTGGAAAGCGCCTTGATCTGGGCCTTGGGCCAGGCGACCTCTCCCCCGCCCGAATGGCGTGCCGCGATGCCGGCGCCGAGGCGATTGTCCGACGCGCGGTTGCCGAGGATTGCCAGCCTTCCGGCGATCGACGTCGCGATCATCCCGAGCAGCGCGCCCCCTGGCGGAATCAACGGGCTCGGCACGATCCCCCTCGCCCCCGCGGTCGCCAACGCCATCTTCGCCGCGACCGGCAGGCGGATGCGCGCGCTTCCGTTCGATCCTATGGCAGCCCCATGAGCAGCCACCCGCCGATTCCAGAGCCCCGGATCGGGGTGCTGCTGATCAACCTCGGCACGCCCGACGCGCCCGACGCGCCGTCGGTGAAGCGCTATCTCGCCGAATTCCTCAGCGACCCGCGCGTGGTCGAGATCCCGAAGCTGGTGTGGCAACCGATCCTTCGCGGGATCATCCTCAACACGCGGCCGGCGAAGAGCGCGCATGCCTATCGGCAAGTCTGGACCGACGAAGGCTCGCCGCTCGCGGCGATCACCCGGCGGCAGGCCGAGGCGCTGCAGCAGCGGCTCGGCGCGGACATCCGGGTCGAGTTCGCGATGCGCTACGGCAATCCCGGGATCGCTTCCGTGCTTGGAGCAATGAAGGCCAAGGGTTGCGAGCGGATCCTGCTCGCCCCGCTCTATCCGCAATATTGCGCGGCAACGACCGCGACCGCCAACGATGCGGCCTTCGCCGCGCTTGCGGCGATGCGCTGGCAGCCGGCGATTCGGACTCTGCCGCCCTACCATGACGACCCCGTCTACATCGGGGCGCTGAAGGACGATCTCGAACGGCAGATCGCCGACCTCGACTTCAAGCCGCAAAAGCTGCTGCTGAGTTTTCACGGAATGCCGCAGCGGACGCTCGAGCTCGGCGATCCCTATCATTGCCACTGCCGTAAGACCGCCAGGCTGTTGGGAGAGGCAATGGGCGTCGAGTTGGACGTCGCCTTCCAGTCGCGCTTCGGCCGGGCCAAGTGGCTCGAGCCCGCGACGGACGAGGTGCTCAAGGCCTATCCGAAGCAGGGCGTGACCAAGGTCGCGGTCGCCGCGCCTGGCTTTTCGGCCGATTGCCTCGAGACCCTGGAGGAGCTCGGCATTCGCGGCCGCGACGATTTCCTCATCTCCGGCGGATCGCATTTCGCCCGGCTCGACTGTCTGAACGACGGTGCGGCGGGCATCGCGATGCTCGAACGCCTCGTCCGCCGCGAACTTGCAGGCTGGCTGCCGCCGACCTAAGCGCCGCAACCGATAGGACAAGGAGAGAGATCATGGCTCGAGTGGCGATCGTCACCGGCGGCACCCGCGGCATCGGCGAAGCGATCAGCGTCGCGCTCAAGGAAATGGGCATGAAGGTCGCCGCCAATTATGCCGGCAACGACCAGCGCGCCAAGGAATTCACCGAGCGCACCGGAATCCCCGCGTTCAAGTGGGACGTGTCGGATTACGACGCCTGCCAGGAAGGCATGAAGACGGTCGAGTCCGAGCTCGGGCCCGTCGACGTGCTCGTCAACAATGCCGGCATCACCCGCGACACGACGATCAAGCGCATGGACCACCAAAAGTGGCAGGAAGTCATCGACACCAACCTCGGCGGCTGCTTCAACATGGCCAAGGCGGTGTTCGACGGCATGGCCGAGCGCGGTTACGGGCGCATCGTCAACATCGGCTCGATCAACGGCCAGGCCGGCCAGTACGGCCAGGTCAATTATGCCGCGGCCAAGTCCGGCATCCACGGCTTCACCAAGGCGCTGGCGCAGGAAGGCGCGCGCAGCGGCGTGACCGTCAACGCCATCGCGCCCGGATACATCGACACCGACATGGTCGCCGCAGTGCCGGAAGAGGTGCTGGGCAAGATCATCGCCAAAATCCCGGTAAAGCGGCTGGGCAAGGCCGAGGAGATCGCGCGCGGGGTCGCCTTCCTGGTCGACGAAGACGCCGGGTTCATCACCGGGTCGACGCTGTCGATCAACGGCGGGCAGCACATGTATTGATGGAGCGTCACGACTACGCTCCTCCGCGCAAGCGCTCAGTGCTGATCGCCGGGCACCAGACATCGATCAGCCTCGAGCCGATGTTCTGGACGGCGCTCGAGGTCGAGGCGCGGCGGCGCGCATGCTCGCTCAATGCACTGATCGCAGCGATTGATGCGGAGCGGCTCGATTCGCGGCCGACACCCAATTTGACCTCAGCGCTTCGCCAATTCCTGTTCGCGGGCGCGGCGCATCAACGCGTCGGCGAATGAGGCGCCGCCGTCGGGCGCGTGCTCGAGCCACAACGACGGCTCGATCAGTTCGAGCTCGATCACGGCGAGCTGGCCGTCGGCGAGGCGGATGAGGTCGACCCGCGCATAGACCGGAAGCTCGGGCGCGGCCGCCAAGGCAGCTTCGGCGACCCGCCTCGAGCCAAGCGGCGGGGCGCACGGCAGCTCGGTCCCGCCGAGGTGCGGCTGGACCCGATAGTCGCCGGCTTTGGCACGCTTGACGATGGCGTGGCTGAACTCGCCTTCGAAATAGATCAGCGAATATTCGCCTTCGTCCATCACCGCGGACAAGAACGGCTGAACCATCATCGCGCGGCCGGCGGCTTCGTCCGGGAGCGGGTCCGACGGGCCGAGGCGGAAGGTGCCGTAGGCGGAGGCCGAGACCGGCGGTTTGATCACCAGATTGGGCCCGAAATCGCGGCGCGCCGCCTCGAGCGAACCGCGGTCAAGCGATGGCACAAGCCGGGTCGGGACGGTTGCGACGCCCGCCCCGCCAAGCTCCTCGAGATAAGCCTTGTCGCTGTTCCAGCGAAGGATCGGCAGCGGATTGATGACGTGCCGGCGCTCGCGCTCGAGCCGGTCGAGGAGCGCGTGCCACGCCGCGGGATCGCAATGATAGCCCCAGGCGACGAGCGGCAGGACGATGTCGAACGGACCGAGATCGCCGGGATCGCTCCATGGCCGGGGCTCGACTGCGAAGCCCGACCGGGCCAGCGCCTCGGCTTCGCCGTCATAGGCCCAGCGCCAGGCTTCCGGATAGTCCGGCGCCGGAACCAGCACTACGGCACGGCTCATTGCGCGAGCAGGATCCGCGCCTGACCGGCGATTTGCGCCAGCATCGGCGCGCTGACATTGCCCTCTGCGCGGGCCCGGTCGATCAGCGCCCGGAAGCGCTGGATCCGGGCACCATGCCGGCCGATCCATTCATCGACCGTCGCGGTCGGGTCGCCGTTGCGCGAGCGGGCGAGGAAATCGATCCGCAATTGCTCGAAGTCCCGCGCCAGGCCCGCGGTGAGAAGCCGCTCCCATTGGTCGCCGGGGACGAAGCGCGCAATCTGCTGCTGCGCCCAATCGAGCCCAAGCGCTTCGCCGAGGCGGGTGTAGGCGCGGGTCGCCTCGAGCTCGTTGATCTTCTTGCGCGCCGCGAGCGCGGCGATCCCGAACACGCCGTCGAGCTCGAAGATTCGGACTAGCGATTTGACCAGATCGTCGCTCGCGCCGAGCGCCATGAGCCGGTCGCGGCGTGATGCCGCCTCGTTTTTGACCTCGGAGCGGATGAGCCGGGTCGCGGCCGCCGAGATTTTCCGGACAGCCGGCTCGAGCAGAGCGCAAAGCTGCGCCACCTTGGTCTCCCCCGCGGCAGCGCGGATGACGTCGGACAAATGGCTTCTGATGCTCCGCGCGGCAATCGCGAACAGCTCAATTCGCACCGCCTCGGGAAGCTCGTCCTGCTCGATCCGCCGCCACAGCGCATCGAGCTCGAGCAGATGTTCGACGACGAGGAACGCGGCCACGACCTGGTGGAGCGTGGCGCCCTCTTCCTCCATCAGGTCGAAGGCGACCTCCGGGCCGAGCCGGTTGACGAACCGATTGGCGATCTTGGTTCCGAGGATCTCGTTGCGCAGCCGGTGGTGGCGGATCGCCTCCGGGTGGGCCTTGCGCAT
Organism: uncultured Alphaproteobacteria bacterium; assembly: GCA_963722545.1. Lineage (GTDB taxonomy): Bacteria > Pseudomonadota > Alphaproteobacteria > Sphingomonadales > Sphingomonadaceae > Sphingomicrobium. Next base: position 628,766 of record CAVRMK010000004.1, on the reverse strand, counting down.
CGGCCGAGGGAAAGCATCGAACAATTGCTTGCCTACCAGCGGGTCGTCGGCCGGGCCGATTTCCTCGGCCGCGTCCTGAAGGGCGAGTTTGGAGAGCGACAGCAGGACGGCGAGCTCGGGCCGGGTCATTCCGCGGTTTTCCTGGCCGCGGCGAAGAAGATCATCGCTGCTTGCGAGGCCCTCGACCCGCCGGTCGAGCCGACCCGAAATTTCGAGCATCTCAAGCGCCCGGACGTGTCCCGGAAGCGACTGCGAGCCACCGCTCTCCGCAACCGACAGCGCCAGGGTCTGAAGCCGGTTGTCCTCGAGTACCAGCGCGGCCACGTCGTCAGTCATGCGCGCCAGCAAGCGGTTGCGCGCCTCGAGCTCAAGCCGCCCGTCGCGCATCTCGCGATTGAGCGGGATCTTGATGTTGACTTCATTGTCCGAGCAATCGACGCCGGCAGAATTGTCGATGAAGTCGGTGTTGATGCGCCCTCCGTGGTGGGCGAACTCGATCCGTCCGGCCTGGGTGACGGCAAGGTTCGCGCCCTCGCCGATGACCTTCGCCAGGACTTCGTCCGAGCTTGCCCGGAGCCCGTCGTTGGCGGGGTCGCCGACCTCGGCATGGGTCTGGGTCGAGGCCTTGATGTAGGTCCCGATTCCGCCGAACCACAAGAGGTCGACCGGCGCCTTGAGGATCGCGTTGACGAGGCTGCCGGAATCGACTGCCTTCGCTTCGATCCCGAACAGCTCGCGGATCTCCGGGCTTAGCTCGATCGACTTGTCCGACCGCTTGAAGATCCCGCCGCCCGGCGACAGCAGCGAGCGGTCATAGTCGTCCCAGCTGGAGCGCGGCAGGTTGAACATCCGCTCGCGCTCCTTCCAGCTCGCCGCCGGATCGGGGTTGGGATCGATGAAGATGTGCCGATGGTCGAAGGCCGCGACCAGCTTGATCGCCTTGCTGAGCAGCATTCCATTCCCGAACACGTCGCCGGACATGTCACCGCAACCGGCAACGGTGATCGGGTCCGACTGGACGTCGATGCCCATTTCGAGGAAGTGGCGCTGGACCGAGATCCACGCGCCCTTAGCGGTAATCCCCATCGCCTTGTGGTCGTAGCCGTTGGAGCCGCCGCTGGCGAAGGCGTCGCCGAGCCAGAAATTGCGCTCGAGCGCGATGGCGTTGGCGATGTCGGAAAAGGTCGCGGTGCCCTTGTCGGCGGCGACCACGAAATAGGGATCGTCGTCGTCATGGATGACAACCCCCTGCGGATGGACGACCTTGTCGTTGACCAGATTGTCGGTGACGGAAAGCAGCGAGCGGATGAAAATCCGGTAGCTCTCGGTGCCTTCGGCGAGCCAGGCCTCACGGTCGGCGGCCGGGTCCGGAAGCTGCTTGGGATAGAAGCCGCCCTTGGCGCCGGTCGGGACGATCACCGCATTCTTGACCAGCTGCGCCTTCATCAGGCCGAGGATCTCGGTGCGGAAATCGTCGCGCCGGTCGGACCAGCGTAGCCCGCCTCGTGCGATCGGGCCGCCCCGGAGGTGAATGCCCTCGACGCGGGGGCTGTAGACCCAGATCTCCCGCCACGGGATCGGCCGAGGCAAGTCCGGAATCAGGGCACTGTCGATCTTGAAGGCCAGCGCCTCGCTGGCAGCTTCCGAGAAAGCGTTGGTGCGGACGATCGCCTCGACCAGCGCCCTGAGGCGGCGAAGGATCCGGTCGTCGTCGATTGAATGGACCTTGGCGAGAGCGTCGACGAACTCGGCGCGATGGCGCTCGACTGCCTTCTCGCGGTTCTTGGTCGCGGGATCGTGCGCGGCGCAGAACAGGTCGATCATTGCGCGCGTCGCGTCGGGTGCCCGGCGGAGCGCATCGACCACCGTGATCAGCCCGGAGCTGCTGCCCGTCTGGCGCAGATAGCGGAACCCGGAGCGAAGCCAGACCACCGCCTGAGTATCGAGGCCCGCGTACAGCACGAGTTGGTTGAACTCGTCGTTTTCGGCCATTCCGCACAGGACGTTCGCGATCGCCCGCTCGATCTGCCCGGTTCGCTCGAGCAGGGCCGCGATCCCGGCTGAGCTCGAGACCTCGACCAGGAAGTCGTGGATATAGCCCTGCCCGCCCTCCAGCTCGGTCGGGATCTCCTCGAGCACCCGGAAGCCGAAATTCTCGAGCACGGGAACCGCTTCGGACAGCGGAATCAGGCCTTGCTTGCGATAGGCCTTGAGCCGAAGCTGACCGACCCCGTCATCCTCGAAGCGGCTGATCCGGACGTCGCGATCCTCGTCATCGACGAGCGCGCACAGGCGCAGGATGTCGGCGGCGCCTTCCTCGGGCGCGTTGCGCGAACGATAGTCGTCGGGAAAGCTCGCGATATAGGTCAGAGCGAGGCGCGAAGCGCGCGTCGCGCCGGCCACATTGATCAGCTCGGCCTCGACCGCCGGGGCCCAGCCGCGGACCATTTCGACGACCGCGGAATCGAGCGCCTCGGCGTCGGGCTGGGGGGCCTCCTCGTCGATATATTGGGTGTACCGGATGAGCGCGAGATCGCCGTCGCCAAGCTCGACCGACCAGCTCGTCACCTCGCGACCGACCGCTTGCTCGAGCAGGTCCGCGATCGCCGTCCGGCGGGCCGTGGTCAGCTCCTCGCGTGGCAGCCAGACGAAGCTGAACAATTGGCCCTTGAGGATGCTTCGGACCTGGAGGATCGCCGGACGCGGGCGGTCGGCGAGCGACATCGCCGTCATCACCAGCCGGCGCAGCGATTCATGATCGATGGTCAAGAGGAGGTCACGCGGAAGCGAGGCGACCGAGTGGCGAAGAGCCTTGCCGCTATGCCCCTTGGGGTCGAAGCCGAAATCCTTGTCGAGCTGCTCGAGCCGCCGCCGGAGGACCGGGACCTCCTGCGGCGGCACCCGGAGCGCCTCGCTGGTCCACAGGCCGGCGTGGACTCCGATGCCTTCGACATTCTCCTTCCCGCCCGGCACGGGCACGACGACGAGGTCGAGCGGAACCCGCCGGTGGACGGTCGACTTGCGTTCGGCCTTGGCCATCAGCGGAATCTCGCCGGCCCCGGCGAGATAGCTCATCGCGTTGAGGCAGCCGCCCTCGTCGGTAGGCGCGCCGGGCATGCTGAAAATCCCCAGTCCTTCCGAATAAGGCTGGTTGGGCCGTTCGACATGAAAACCGAGCAGGGTCATCGCCCCGTCCGCGAACCATTCGAGCAGCGCGCGGCCTTCGGGATCGGCGATCGCCGCGGCATCGTCGCGCATCCGCGCCTGAAGCTTGGTCCAGTCGCGCACGGCCATGCGGACGTCGGTCAGGACTCGCCGAAGCTCCACGACGAGCTCCTGCCGTCCTCTGGAATAGGCGCGATCGAGCTCGGCATAGATTATCGATTCGCGGCGGTTGCGGTCGCTGCAGAAGTCCTCGACGGCGAGCAGCTTGCCCTCCTCGTCGCGCCGCACGCAGACGACCGGGTGAAGCAGGCGGTGGACGGTGAGGTGCCGCGCGGCGATCGCATTGCCGACCGAATCGACCAGAAAGGGCATATCGTCATTGACGATGGCGAGGCGCATGCGCCTGCGGCCGGCCTCACCGCCGTGCGATTGAATGTGGATCGCGAGCTCGCCAAATTTGCGCCTGGCGGCCACGCCGGCGACGAATTCCGCCGCTTCGCGCTCGGACTCGCGGCTAAAGCCGGCGGTCTCGCCGGGCAAGGCGTTGCTGGTGAGAGCCTTGCGGATCGAGTTCGACCAGCGTTGGGGCCAGTCGGGAATGGGCCGTCATGGACAGGATCGCTCCGGGAAAAGGGGCCGCGCGGCCTATAGACCCGGCCCCTTCAGCCGGACAACCCCGCAACGCTCGGCCTGCGGCCCTTGCCCGCCGCCGGGCGCGCTGTTAGTGCGCCGCCGACTTCTTGCCTAGAAGCCAAGCCGCTTTAGCTCAGCTGGTAGAGCACATCATTCGTAATGATGGGGTCACAGGTTCGAGTCCTGTAAGCGGCACCACCCCTCCTTCGTCGAAAAGCGCTCATGCCGGCGTTGGCTCTCCGCTAGACGCATCGAGCGGGAGGAACCCAATGACGGACGATGAGCGCATCGGCGCGGTGATCGACGAGATGTACGCGAGCATTTCGGGGCCTGCGGGTCCGCGCGACTGGTCGCGCCAGGCGAATTGCTTCCTGCCCGAGGCGCGTCAGGTCAGGACCTGGATCGACGAGCAGGGCCGGCCGCAGATGCTGGCGATGAGCCTCGACGATTATGCCGCGAACACTACGCCGTTCTTCGCCGCCAACGCTTTCTACGAAATCGAGACCAAGCGGCGGATCGACCGGTTCGGGAACATGGCGCACGTGTGGAGCCATTATGAGGCGCGGACCTCGCCCGATGCGGCGGACGTCGAGCGGCGCGGAATCAACTCGATCCAATTGTTCAACCATCCCGAGCAAGGATGGCGGATCATTTCCATGATCTGGGACAATGAGCGCGAGGGAAACCCGTTAGACTGACGGCGCCGGGGCGACCCTTCCAACGCATTCGCCGAAACCAATCCTCACCGCTCCGTCACGCTCGCACCAGGCGCGGAGCGTGATTTCGTCGCCGTCCTCGAGGAAGCTTCGGGTTTCGCCGCTTTCGAGCGCGACCGGGGCCTTGCCGCCTTGGCTGATCTCGAGCAGCGAGCCGAGCCCGTCCGGGCTGTCGGTCGACAGCGTGCCGGTGCCGATGAGGTCGCCGGGCTGGAGGTTGCAGCCGTTCGAGCTGTGATGGGCGATGATCTGCGCCGCGCTCCAATACATCGCCGCGGCCGCCGAGCCTTGCGAGAGGACGTGCGGCGCAATGCCCTTCGAGCGCATCGCCGCGGTCGTCAGCGTGACTTCGAGCGCGATCGCCAACGCCCCGTCGGCGCGGTCGGCCGGATCGTCGAGATATGGGAGCGGCGCCGGGTCTCCGTCGGGCCGTTCGGGCATTGCCGAGCGGAATGGCGCGAGCGCATCGGGGCTGACCACCCAGCCACTGATGCTGGTCAGGAAGTTCTTCGCCAGGAACGGCCCCAGCGGCTGATATTCCCACGCCTGGATGTCGCGCGCCGACCAGTCGTCGAGCAGGCAAAAACCGGCGATATGCTCAGCGGCCTCGTTGATCGGGATCGGCGATCCCAGCGCATTGCCTTGGCCGATCCACAGGCCAAGCTCGAGCTCGTAGTCGAGCCGGCGACTGGGGCCGTAGGCAGGTGCTTCCTCATCGGGAGCCTTGCGCTGGCCTTTGGGTCGGATGACGTCCTCGCCCGAGGCGCGGATCGAGCTTGCCCGGCCATGGTAGCCGATCGGCACATGCTTGTAGTTGGGGAGCAGCGGATTGTCGGGCCGGAACTGCCTTCCGACATTGGTCGCGTGGTGGATGCCGACGTAGAAGTCGGTGTAGTCGCCGACCAGGCACGGCACATGCAGCCGCACCTCGCTCTGCCCGATCAGGGTCGACTCGACATCGTCGCGGTAGCGCTCGTCGGAGAGGATTTGCGAGAGCTGCTCGCGAAGCTCGCGCTGCGCGCGGTGGCCGCGGGCGAAGAAGCCGTTGAGCACGGGTTGGGCGAGGTCGCGGACCCAGCCGCCTTCCAGCATTCCCATGTCGGCGAGCGCCGGCAAATCAAGGATATAGTCGCCGATCGCGACGCCCGGGCGCCGACGACCCTTATCCTCAGAGAAAATCCCGATCGGCAGGTTCTGGATCGGGAAGTCGCCGCCCCTGTTCGCGCTCGCGACCCAGCTCTTGAGCGCCGGATCGACGGTCGGGTCTGCCGCGCTCACGGAAGCACCGCCTTGGGGAAGCCGGCCCAGGCCTCGTCATAATCGGGCTGGCTATGGTCGAGCGCGAAGCGCGTCGGACGATAGGGCCAGCAGCTTTCGACCATGAACGCCAATGTGTCCTCGATCTTGTTCGGCTTGAGCTCTGCCGAGCTTGCCTTCTCCCAGCTTTCGACATCGGGCCCGTGCCCGCTCATCAGATTGTGGAGCGACAGGCCGCCCGCGGCAAAACCCTCGGCCTTGGCGTCATAATCGCCGCGGATCAGGCCCATCGCCTCGCTCATCACATTGCGGTGGAACCAGGGTGGCCGGAACGTGTCTTCGGCGACCATCCAGCGCGGGGGGAAGATTACGAAGTCGGCATTGGCCCGGCCGGGGACATCGCTGGGGCTGGTGAGAACGGTGAAGATCGACGGGTCGGGGTGGTCGAAGCTGACCGTCCCGATGGTGTTGAAGCGCGACAGATCGTAGCGGAACGGCGCGTAATTGCCGTGCCAGGCGACGACGTCGAGCGGGCTGTGATCGAGCGTCGTGACCCACAAATGGCCGAGCGATTTCTGAACGATTTCGGTCGGCTCGTCTCTGTCCTCGAACCAGGCGACCGGAGTCTCGAAGTCGCGCGGGTTGGCGAGGCCGTTGGAGCCGATCGGACCCAGTTCGGGGAGCCGGAACGGCGCGCCCTGGTTTTCCGCGACATAGCCCGATGCGGCGCCGTCGATTTCGACCCGGAAGCGGACCCCGCGCGGGATGAGCGCCACCGAGCCCGGAGCAATCTCGAGCCGGCCGAACTCGCTTGCGACCCGAAGCGTTCCGCTCTGCGGGACGATGAGGAGCTCGCCGTCGGCGTCGACGAACAGCCGCCGCTCCATGCTCCTCGACGCGCGGTAGAGGTGGACGGAGACGCCCGCGAGATCGGCGGGATCGCGGTTGACCAGCATGGTCACCATTCCATCGACGAAGTCGGTCCCGCCTTTCGGCTCGCCGAGCGGGTCCCAGCGAAGGCGATTGGGGGCGAGCGGGCCGTCCGCCGCCTCGCGGGTGAACAAGGGCGCTCCGCCATAGGGTTCGAACGGACGATGGTCGGCGGTCGGGCGGAGCCGGTAGAGCCAGCTTCGCCGGTTCTCGTGGCGGGGCGCGGTGAACGCGCTCCCCGACAATTGCTCGGCATAGAGGCCGAAGGCGGGTTTCTGCGGGCTGTTACGCCCCTTGGGAAGTGCGCCTTCGATCGCCTCGCTTTCGAAATGGCCGCCGAACCCGGTCAAATAATGAAGCGCTTTCGCCATGCGCCGCGACCTAGAGCGAAGCGCGGGCAAAAACAAACGGGCGCAGGCTGGTTGAGCCCTGCGCCCGTCGCCGCGCGGGGGGGTCACCGCCCCGCCCCGCGAGTCTTGCCGGTCAGTTCTGGTTGACCGTCACGTCGATCTGCTCGGGAACCTCGACCGTGGTCTCGTCGCCGCCGAGCCCGAGCTGGCCGCGGAACAGATAGAGGAGGAGCAACACCGCGATAATCAGCACGACGACCGCAAGCACGCCGCCGCCGCCGCCGCCACCGGTTTCGACGATCGTGGTCTTGTCGCCATCATTGTCGGCCATGAGAACTCTCCTTGTCCCTGTTTTGCTTCCGCAACGAACGAATCGCCTGTGCCCCGGTTCCGGATCATTCCAAACGCGCGCGGTTTGTGGAATGATCGCGGCCGGCGGCGAGGGCGAACCAGTCGAGTCTCGCCGCCAAGCAAAGAGGGGAGCCTAACGATGATGAACCGACCGACGACCTTGGTCCTCGCCACCTGCGCGACCGCGCTCACAGTCTTGGCAATCAGCGCCTGCTCGACCAGCCCGGCGCCCGCGGGAGCAGCCGCGCGATCGAGCGGCCAGTGCTTCCTCGCTTCCAACGTCAACAGCTTCAACGCCAATGCCGACGGCACCGTCGACGTGCAGGTCGGAGCGAGCCAATATTTCCGACTGACCCCGGCGGGCGGCTGCCCCGACATCAATTGGGCGATGCAGGTCGGAATCCGCTCGACCGGCGGAAGCGACTTCATCTGCAACGCTTATGACGCCGAGTTCATCGTCCCGGACCCATCGGGCACGCAGCGCTGCCCGATCGCGAGCATCACGCCGATCACCCGCGATCAGTATAATTCGGCGACGCGCAAGAAATAGGGCTCAGGCCGCATCGGGAGCCGCGACCTTGGAGCGGTTGCGGCTCATCGCAATGCCCATTCCGCCGAGCGCGAGCAGCGCTCCGGCGACCGTCGCCGCGGTCCAGCGATAATCCTCAAACACAGTCGAGAAACCCATCGCGATGATCGGCACGATCATCGACGAATAGGCCGCCTTGGCCGGGCCGATCGTCCGGACAACCGGATAGTATAGGATGAAGGCGAGGACCGAGGCCGCCAGGGCCAGGTAAAGAAGGCCTGCCCAATAGGCCGGCGACCAATCAATGCTTGGTGGGCCGGCGAACAGGAAGGCGAGCGCGATGTCCATCGCCGCCCCGACGGCCATTGCCCAGGCCAGCATCGCGAGGAACGGGATCTCGCGCATCATCGGGCGCGCCTGATAGACGTTGGCGAGCGAAGCTCCGAGCATGCCCGCGAGCGTGAACGAGGCGCCGAGGGTGACCGCGGCGAGGCCAGCGGACGCGACTCGCAGCTCGTGCGCGAGGAGCAAGGCGATTCCGGCGACTGCGACAATTGAGCCGAGGACGAAGCGCTTGCCCGGCCGCTGGCCGAGCATGGCCCAGCCGAGCAGGCTGCTAGGGATCAGCAGGAGCGCGAACATCGTCGCCACGACGCCCGAAGTGATATACTGCTCGGCGAGGTATACAGCGTTGAAATTGATACAGAATTGGGTGAATCCAAGGAAGGCGATCCCGGGCCAGAAGCGCCGGTCGACCTTGAGGCTTTGGCCGCGCGCACAGGCAATGAGCGCCATCGCGGCGGCGGCGATGATGAAGCGATAGGCGACCGACCATTGCGGCGGGACCGTGCCGATCTGCCCGCGGATGACGATCCAGGTCGACCCCCAAATGGCGGTGAAGACAATGAATGACAGGAGGATCGCCCGGCGGCTGGACGCGGTCTTGTGGCTCACGTCGTCTGCATCACAGGGCGCGGATAGCCTGAGCCAGCGCCGCGACGTCCGCCCCCTGCTGGTCCCAGGCGGTGACGAAGCGGATTTCCCCCGGGCCCCACTCGTAGAAATCGAAGCCTCGCGCGCGCAGGCGTTCGGCCTCGTCCGTGCTGACCCGCAGGAACAATTCGTTCGCCTCGACCGGATGGACGAGCCGTTCTCCGGCCGCTTCGGCCAGCTCCTGCGCCGCGGAATTGGCGGCGCGGGCATTGTCGAGCCACAGGCCGTCCTCGAGCAAGGCAAGGATCTGGGCGGCGGCCATGCGCCCCTTGGAGAGGAGATGCCCTGCGCGCTTGCGGCGGACCGCGATCTCGTCGGCGAGCTCGGTCCGGAACAGGATCAGCGCCTCGGCATTGAGCCCGCCATTCTTGATGAAGCCGAACGACAAAGCATCGACCCCGGCGCGCCAGCTGAGGTCGGCGAGGCTCTCGCCGGTAAAGGCAACCGCATTGGCGAGGCGCGCGCCGTCGAGGTGAAAAGCGAGCCCGCGCCGCTTGGCGACCGCGCCGAGCGCGGCGATTTCGGCGGCACTGTAAGACAGGCCATATTCGGTGGCGTTGGTGATGCTGAGCGCGTGGGGCTGGACTTGGTGGACGTCGGCACGCACGCGATCGCACGCGGCCTCGACCTCCTCGGGCGCGACCTTGGCACCGGGCCCGTCGAGGAGCATCAGCTTGCTGCCGCCTCCGAAGAAAGCGGGAGCCCCGGCCTCGTCGACCTCGATATGCGCGTCGCGGTGGCACAGGATCGCGCCATAGGGCGGGCACAGAGCGGCGAGCGCGAGGCAATTGGCCGCCGTCCCGGTCGACACCCACAAGGCCCGCACCTCGGTCTCGAACAGGTCCGAGAAAGCGCCGTCGAGCCGCGCGCTCCATTGGTCCCCGTCATAAGCGGTGTCGAGCCGGTTCGAAGCGACGATTGCCTCGATCACCTTGGGGTGGGCGGCGGCTGCATTGTCGGAGAAGAAACGCATGTGCCGCGCATGGCGCGGGCCCCGGTTAGCGTCAATTCGCCGGTGCGAATTTCACGCGGGCGCAGGCGCCCTTCGCTTCGCTACGGGATTTCTGTCCTCGAGCGTCCCCCGGACGTTCTGCGGTCAGAAATGGTGCTGCCGGTGAGGATTGAACTCACGACCTCAGCCTTACCAAGGATGCGCTCTACCACTGAGCTACGGCAGCATATTCGCGGGGAACGCGGCGCCTATGGCCGTCGGCCCTGCAAGCTGTCAAGAAAGCCGGCATGAAACGCCCCGAAAAAGACCCGAAAGCCGAGCGGCTTGCGGCGGCGCTGCGCGAGAACCTCAAGCGCCGCAAGGCGCAGGCGCGGTCGAGCGACCGTGCCGCGCCCAGCGGCAAGGATCAGGCCTGACCCTCGCTCTTCATCACGAAGGCGTTGAGCTTGTTGCCGTCGGGATCGCGGAAATAACCGGCGTAAAAGCCGCCGCCGCGATCGCCGGGCGCGCCCTCGTCGGAGCCGCCGTTGGCGAGGGCCAGATCATACAAGCGCTGGACCTGATCCTCGTCCCGCGCCGCCAGCGCGACCATCACGCCATTGCCGACCGAAGCCGGATTGCCGTCGAACGGAGTGGTCAGGCCGATCCCGGCCCCTTCATCGGGCTTGCCCCAGGCGATGAACTGGTCGTTTTCCATCATCCGCCCGACGCCAAGCTCGCCGCACAAGGCGTCGTAGAATTTGGCCCCTTTTTCCCGGTCGTTCGTGCCGAGCGTCACATAACCGATCATCGTGCTTCCTTTCCCTCGAGTCGCAGAGCGAACATAACGGGAACGGAAACAACCGTCAAAGGGGCGCGCAGGCCCTTGCGAGCCAGTCGCGGTCGGCCTCGTCGAGGCTCGGACCAATCTTGGCGAGGACGTGGGCGTGATAACAATTGAGCCACACCATTTCCTCGGGATCGAGCATCGAGGCTTCGATCAGCCGCCGGTCGATCGGGGCGAAGGTCAGCGTCTCGAAGCCGAGCATCTCTTTCTCCGCGCCCTCGATCTCGCGCTCCACCACCAGCACCAGATTCTCGATCCGGATGCCATATTCGCCGGTCTTGTAATAACCGGGCTCGTTGGAAAGGATCATGCCCGGCAGCAACGGCTCGTCGCCGCCGGCCTGCCCGCTCCCCACCGGGGCGATCCGCTGCGGCCCCTCGTGGACCGAGAGGAAGCTTCCGACCCCGTGGCCAGTGCCGTGAGCATAATCGAGCCCCGCCTCCCACAGCGGCCGCCGGGCAAAACTGTCGAGCTGGCTTCCGCGGGTGCCCTTGGGGAACAGCGCCGTGGCGAGCGCGATATGGCCTTGCAAGACGCGGGTGAAGCGGTCGCGCATCTCGTCGGTCGGCTCGCCGATCGGGACGGTGCGGGTGATGTCGGTCGTCCCGTCGACATATTGGCCGCCCGAATCGATCAGATAGAGCGTGCCCGGCTCGAGCTTGCGGTTGGTCTCCTCGCTCGATTTGTAATGGACGATGGCGCCGTTCGGACCGGCACCCGAAATGCTGTCGAAGGAGAGGTCGCGAAGCTCGCCATGCTCGCGCCGAAGCGCCTCGAGATGGTCGGAGGCCTTGAGCTCGTCGACCTCGCCATTGGGCGCCTCGGCGTCGATCCACTTGAGGAAGCGGACGATGGCGGCGCCATCGCGGACCTGGGCGGATTTCTGGCCCGCGATCTCGACCGGATTCTTGACCGCCTTAGGAAGGATCGTCGGATCGCGCAGGGGGAGCACCTTTGCGCCCGCTTTCTCGAGCGCCTCGAAGATTGCCGCGACCGCGCGCTCGGGATCGACGACGACGGTCTTGTCCTTCAGCGCCGCGAGCCCGCTTTCGAACTCCGTGCGATCATGCAGCCGGACTCCGTTGCCGAGATGCTGCCGCACCTCCGGCGCGATCTTCTCCTCGGCGACGAACAAATCGGCGGTGCCGTCGCGGTGGACGATCGCATAGGCCAAGGCGACGGGCGTCCGGGACACGTCCTGCCCGCGCAGATTGAACGCCCAGGCGATCGAATCGAGCGCCGAAAGCACCGCCGCGTCAGCCTTTTTCGAGGCCAGCCAATCGCCGATCTCGGTTCTTTTGTCGGCGGCTGAGCGGCCGGCGTGCTCGTCCTTCTGGACGATGAGGTGCGCCTTCGAGGCCTCGGGCCGGTCCGCCCAGACCTCGTCGATCGGGTTGCGCGCCACCGCCACCAGCTCGGACCCGCGCTCGGCCAGCGCCTCCTTCGCCCTGGTCACCCAGTCGCGGGTGTGAAGCCACGGGTCGTAACCGATCCGTCCGCCTTCGGGCGCATGCTCCTTGAGCCAGTCGGCGATGCTCGTCTGCGGCACCGATTCATACGACCAGTGCTTGCCGTCGACCTGGCTGCGAACCTGCAGGGTGTAGCGCCCGTCGGTGAAGATCGCCGCTTCCTCGGGAAGCACGACCGCCGATCCCGCCGAGCCCTTGAATCCGGTCAGCCATTCGAGGCGCTTGGCATAGCTCCCGACATATTCGCTCATATGCTCGTCGGTCAGCGGGACGACGAAACCGTCGAGACGGTCGGACTTCAATTGCTCGCGAAGGGCGGCGAGGCGGTCTGCATAAGTGGACATGCCGGGCGATATAATGCGCTTTGGGACTGGACGCGACCGCAAAGCCTCGGCTTAAGACCGCGCCATGAAAATGCTTGTTCGCGTCCTTGCCGGCCTCGCCGCACTGGCCCCCGCCCCAACCCTCGCCCAGTAAGCCCCGATGAACCAGGCAACCACTTTGCCCGCGCCGCCCAAGGCCCACCCGCGCCCCTACAGCTACGAGCGCCACGGCGTGCGGATCGACGACCCTTACGCCTGGCTCCGCGACAAGGATTATCCCAAGGTCGATGACCCCGACGTGCTCGCCTATCTGAAGGCCGAGAACGCTTTTTTCCAGGCGGCGATGAAGCCGCATGCCGAGCTTACCGAGACCCTGTTCCAGGAGATGAAAGGGCGGATCAAGGAAGACGACCGCTCGGTCCCGTTGAAGGACGGCGACTTCGAATATTGGTGGGCGTATCGGCCGGGCACCCAATATCGCGACTGGTATCGCCGGCCCGTCGGAAGCGACTCCGAAACCCTGATCTACTCGGAAAACGCCGAGGCCGAGGGCAAGGAATATTTCAAGCTCGGCGCGTTCGCCGTCAGCCCCGACGGCAAGCGGCTCGCGCGGCTGGTCGACGACGACGGGTCGGAGCGGTTCAAGCTGGTCGTCCGCGACCTCGCGACCGGCAAGGATTTGGAGACCGTCACCGAAGTCGGAATCGGCCAGCCGGTGTGGACCGCGGATTCGACCGGCCTCGTCTTCACCGAGGTCAACGACCAGTGGCGCAGCTATCGCGCGCGCTACCACCGCCTGGGCGACGACCCGGCCAAGGCGAAGACACTCTACGAAGAGAAAGACGACATCGCTTTCTCGGTCGGGGTCGACCGCTCGACCGACGACAGCCTGATCTTCATCTCGACCGGCAACAACAGCTCGAACGAGGTCCGCTTCGTCCCGGCCAACAATCCGACCGCGCCGCTCACCCTGATCCGCGTGCGCAAGCCCGACCAGCAATATGAAGTCGACTCGGCGCACGGCAAATTGTGGATCCTGGCCAACGACACCCACGTCAATTTCCGGGCCGCCGAGGCCGATGTCGCGAAGCCCGGCGAATGGCGCGAGGTCATCGCCGGGAGCGACCGAACCTATCTCCGCGGCCTGACCTCGCACCGCGACCATCTCCTCGTCACCAGCCGGGTCGACGGCCTCGACCAGCTCTATTTGCGTGATTATGCCAGCGGCGCGCAGGAGCGCGTGCCCTTCGGAGAGGCCAGCTACAGCGCCCTGTTTCGCCGGCAATCCCGACTTCGCGCCCGACAGCTATCGCCTGTCCTATTCCTCGATGGTCACGCCGCAGACGGTCTACGACTATCACCCGGCCGCCAAGCGGCTCGAGGTGCGCAAGGTCCAGGAAATTCCGTCGGGCTACGACCCCAACAAATACGTGACCGAGCGGGTGATGGTGACCGCGCGCGACGGCGCCAGGGTGCCGGTGTCGATCGTCCGCCTCAAGGACTTCAAGAAGGACGGCTCGGGCAAGCTGTTCGTCTACGGCTATGGCGCCTACGGCTACGCCATCCCGCCGAGCTTCTCGACCGCGCGCCTCAGCCTGGTCGACCGCGGCTTCGCTTATGCCGTCGCGCCACATCCGCGGCGGCGACGACCTCGGCTATCAATGGTTCCTCGACGGCAAGCTCAAGAAGCGCGTGAACACGTTCAACGATTTCGTCGACGTGACCCGGGGGCTCATCGCACAGGGCTATGCCAAGCCCGGGCGGGTGGCGGCGCAGGGCGGCTCTGCCGGCGGCGAATTGATGGGTGCAATCGTCAACCAGGCGCCCGAACTTTACGGCGCGATCGTCGCCGACGTGCCCTTCGTCGACGTGCTCAACACCATGCTCGACGACACGCTTCCGCTGACTCCGGGCGAGTGGACCGAATGGGGCAATCCGATCAACGACCCCGAGGCGTTCAAGCTGCTTCGAAGCTACAGCCCCTATGACAATGTCGAGGCCAAGGCCTATCCGCCGCTGCTGATCACCGGCGGGCTCAACGATCCGCGCGTGACCTATTGGGAGCCGGCCAAATGGGCGGCCAAGCTTCGCGCCACAAAGACCGACGACAATCTACTGCTGCTCAAGATCAACATGGGCGCGGGCCACGGCGGCAAATCGGGACGCTGGGATTCGCTGCGCGAGGTGGCCGAGGCCTATACGTTCGTGCTCACCCAGATACAGTGAGCGCGGCACCAACGTTCGAGACCGAGCTGGTCGCAAAAGCAGAGCACATCGACGAGCTCGGCCACGTCAACAATGCGGTGTGGGTGGAGTGGATCCAGGACGTCGCGGTGGCGCACTGGCGCTTCGCGGCCGCGCCCGAGCATGACTCGGCCTACTTCTGGGTCGTGGTCCGGCACGAGATCGATTACCTGCGCCCGGCGTTCGAGGGCGACCGGGTCACCGCGCGGACGTGGATTGACGCGCAGGTCCAGGGCGCGCGTTCGACCCGGCACATGGAATTCGTCGGTCCCGACGGCAAAGCTGCTGGTCCGCGCGCGAACGCAGTGGGCGATCATCGACAAGGCCGCTGGCCGTCCCGTCCGGGTCCCGCGCGAGGTAGTGGCGCCGTTCCTGCCCAGCGATTAGAACGCGGCGCATGAGCCGCGTGATCCTCTACGACTATTGGCGCTCGTCCGCCGCCTACCGGGTCCGCATCGCGCTCAATTTGAAGGGCGTCGATTACGAGCAGCGCCCGGTCAATCTGGCCGCGGGCGAGCAGAAGGCCGCCGACTATCGCGCGCTCAACCCGCAAGGGCTGGTCCCGCTGCTCGAGATTGACGGCCAGCGGATCAGCCAGAGCCTGGCGATCATCGTCTATCTCGACCAGACGATTGCCGAGCCGCCGCTGATGCCGCGCGACCCGGCCGACGGCGCGCATGTGCGGGCGATGGCGCATGACCATCGCCTGCGACATCCACCCGATCAACAATTTGCGCGTGCTCAAATATCTCAAGGGTCCTCTGGGGCAGGAGCAGGCCGCGATCGACCAGTGGAGCCGTCACTGGATCGGCGAGGGCTTCGCCGCGCTCGAAGCGATGGCCGCGCCGCGGGCCGGCCAATTCCTGTTCGGCGACTCGCCGACAATCGCCGACGTCTGCCTCGTCCCGCAAATGTACAATGCCCGGCGAGTCCAAGCGCCGCTCGATGCCTATCCGACCCTGCTGCGCGCGGATTCCAATGCGCAGGCGCTTGAGGCTTTTGCCGCAGCCAATCCCGATTCCCAGAAGGAGGCCATCACATGAACCGCGTCGACAGCATGAACCGCGGCATCGAGGGCCTCACCCCAATCAGCGAAGTCGCGATCCCCTCCCTCAAGGGCAAGGTCAGCGACGAAGAGTGGAAGGTCCGGGTCGATCTCGCCGCGGCCTACCGGCTGGTCGCTTATTACGGCTGGGACGACCTCATCTTCACCCATTTGTCGCGCGCGCGTGCCCGGCCCCGAGCATCACTTCCTGCTCAACCCCTACAATCTGATGTTCGAGGAGGTGACGGCGAGTTCGCTGGTCAAGGTCGACGTCCACGGCAATGCCGTGGAGCCGACGCCCTTCGTCACCAACCCGGCCGGCTTCACCATCCATTCCGCCATCCACATGGCGCGCGAGGACGCGCAGGCGGTGATGCATTTGCACACCCCCGCGGGCCAGGCGGTCAGCGCGCATGAGGAGGGCCTGCTGCCGCTGACCCAGACCGCGATGCTGATCCGCGGCGACCTGGCCTTCCACGATTATGAAGGGGTCGCGACCGACCTCGAGGAGCGCGACCGGCTGGTCGCCGACCTCGGCGACAAGGGCGGGATGATCCTGCGCAATCACGGCACGCTCGCGGTTGGCGGCAATGTCGGCGAATGCTTCATCAAGCTCTATTTCATCGAGCGGGCGTGCCAGGCGCAGATCATGGCGCTGTCGGCAGCCGACAAATGCAGTAATCCGCCCCAGGGCACCCCCGAGCTCGCCGCCGAGCAAGGGTCGATGGGCCTCAAGGTTGCGGCAAACCTGCTCGCCTGGCCGGCGCTACTGCGCAAGGCGCATCGCCTCGACCCGAGCTTCGCGACCTAAGTGAAGGCCGCCTCCGTCAGCGATTACCGCGCGCTGGCCAAGGCGCGGCTGCCGCATTTCCTGTTCGAATATGTCGATGGCGGGTCGTACGACGAAGTCACGCTCGGGCGGAACATCGCCGATTTGAAGGCGATTGCGCTGCGCCAGCGGGTCCTGCGCGACGTCTCCGCCATCGATACCTCGTCCGAGCTGTTCGGGAAGCGCTGGTCGCTTCCCGTCGGGCTTGGCCCGGTCGGCCTGTCGGGGCTCTACGCCCGCCGCGGCGAGGTCCAGGCCGCGCGCGCTGCTGCCCGCCGCAACGTGCCCTTCACGCTATCGACGGTATCTGCTTGCTCGATCGAGGAAGTGGCGCGCGCCGAGCCGGGCTTCTGGTTCCAGCTCTATTTCGTCCGCGACCGCGGCTTCGTCGAGGCGATGATCGAGCGCGCCAAAGCGGCGGACTGCGGCGCACTGGTGCTGACCGTCGACCTTGCCGTGCCGGGATCGCGCTATCGCGACAGCCGCGCCGGCGGCGGCGGGCTCAAGCGCTTTTCGCAACTGGTGGCTGAGCCCCACTGGCTGTGGGACGTCGGCATAAGGGGAAGGCCGCACAGCCTCGGCAACCTCGAGGAGATTGTCGGCAGGAAGGCTCCGCTCGACGACTTTCAGGCGTGGATTCACAAGAATTTCGACCCATCGGTCAGCTGGAAAGACGTCGAATGGGTTCGCAAGCGCTGGCCCGGGCCGCTGATCATCAAGGGCCTGCTCGACCCCGACGATGCCCGCGCAGCGGCGGCCTCGGGAGCCGAGGCGATCGTCGTCTCGAACCATGGCGGGCGCCAGCTGGACGGAGTGGTTTCCACTGCGGCGGCGCTTCCGCGCATCGCGGAGGCGGTCGAAGGACGCGTGAAAATCCTCGCCGACGGCGGGGTTCGCTCCGGGCTCGATGTCGCGAGGATGCTCGCCCTGGGCGCCGACTTCGTCCTTCTCGGGCGCGCCTGGGCCTATGCGCTCGCGGCCGGCGGCGGAGCGGCGGTCGAGCATATGCTTGGGCTGGTCGAGGCCGAGTTGCGGGTCGCGATGGCGCTGACCGGCGTGACCAGCGTCAGCGAAATCAACGGCGACCTGATCGACCGCGCAAGATGATGGTCGGGGAGAGAGGATTCGAACCTCCGGCCCCTGCCTCCCGAAGACAGTGCTCTACCAGGCTGAGCTACTCCCCGACCGGAACCCGCGGGTGCGACATTTGCGGTCGCAGCGGGAGCCAAGGCCGCGGCTAGATAGAAGGGCGGGCCGCTCAGCGCAAGCGCGTCCTGAGCGACGCCGCACGCGGCGTCGAAGGGCGGCAATCAGCGCCCCAGCGCGCGGAGCAAATCCTCGACCCGGACGAACTTCTCGCGCGGGCTTCCCGGCCGGGCGTTGCGGATCTCGGTTTCCTCGATCTTGCGCCAGTCGTCATAATCGGTCGCCATCACCCCGCGCTCGCCGAGCAACTGCTTGAGCCCTTCCGCACCGGCCCGATCGGACTCTCCACCCGGCATTTCGGCGGCGATCTGCTCGGCGACTTCATAACCGTCGGGCCGGTTGGTCCCGATCGTCCCTGTCGGGCCGCGCCGCGCCCAGCCGACGGCGTAGAGCCGATCGCCGATCCGCCCGCGCTCGTTGACGAACTTCCCGCCTTC
The DNA here is from genome assembly GCA_963722545.1 of uncultured Alphaproteobacteria bacterium. Lineage (GTDB taxonomy): Bacteria > Pseudomonadota > Alphaproteobacteria > Sphingomonadales > Sphingomonadaceae > Sphingomicrobium. The sequence goes on along the minus strand of CAVRMK010000004.1, from coordinate 610,511 downwards.
GAACGGAACGTCCGGGATCGGCGAGGTCGAATAGCCGATCGCGCTGATCACCAGCGAAGCCGGGACCTCATAGGTCTCGCCGGTGCCGCGCGCGGCACCGCTCTCATCGAGCTCGGTGCGCTCGACGACGATCCGTTCGGCCTTGCCCTCGCCCTCGATGCGAAGCGGCTTGGCGAAGAAATCGAACACCATGCGCTTGGGCTTGTTCGCCTCCAGATCGACAAAGCCGCGCAGCAGGCCGACCGACTTGCGCAGTCCCGGCTCGAGCGGATCGTCGGCCTCTGGAGGCGGGAAATCAGATGGGTCGACGACGGGAACCGCGGCTTCGAGGTGGCCGAGCTCGCCGAGCTCCTTCGGAGTCATGGCCACTTGGTGCGGACCGCGGCGGCCGAGGATGTTGATGGTCGTGATGGCCGAGCCATCGAGCGCCTCGAGCGCGTGGCCAACGATGTCCGAACCCTCGAACTCGTTGCGGGTCTTGGCGAGGATCCGCGCGCAGTCGAGCGCGACATTGCCCGCGCCGATCACGGCGGCATGGCTGCCGCTTAAGACCGGTGCGGTGTCGGCGAACTCGGGGTGGCCGTTGTACCAGCCGACGAACTCGGCCGAGCCGAGCACGCCGGGAAGGTCCTCGCCCGGAATCCCGAGCTTGCGGTCGTGCGGAGCGCCGGTGGCGAGGATCACCGCGTCGTACAGCTCGAGCAGCTCGGCGACCGAGACGTCGCGGCCGACGGTGACGTTGCCGATGAAATCGACCCCGGGCTCGTCGGCGACCTTGTCGTAGCGCTTGCTCACCGCCTTCAGCGACTGGTGGTCGGGCGCGACTCCGAAGCGGATCAATCCGTAGGGCACCGGGTAGCGGTCGAGGATGTCGATTCGCGCCGTCTCGCCATAGGCCTTGGCCAGCGCCTCGGCGGTATAGAAGCCCGCTGGTCCCGACCCCACCACCGCGAAATGCCGCATGATCCCTCCCAGCGTTGCGCCCGAAAGGTTAGCGGCTGCGCGGCCCGGCGCTAGCCCTTGCTTCGATCTTCGAGCAGCAGCCCGCCCTTGCTCTGGAGCGCGCCGGCGATGAGTCCGCCGAACATCCCGAGCATTCCAGGAAGCGCGAGCCGGACCCGGACCCGGTTGTCCTGGACATCGAGAGTGCCCTCGATCCGCTCGCCCATCGCCGCGACGCTGAGGTCGAGGCGGTCGCCGACCCAGTTCGAGGTGACGTCGGCGCCGCCCGGAATGTGGTTCTGCAAGCCGCCGATATTGGCGGCGATCCGACGACGCGCTTCGTCGCGGCCGAGGCTGTGGGGCAAGTCGACTTCGATGGGCTGGCTCATGGGCGCGACATCGGGCCGTTCGAAGCGCTTTTCAAGCGGGCGCGGCGGTTTAAGGTGAAGCGATGATAGTTGCGGCTCTTCTCGCATTGGCTGGTCAAATAGGCGTCAAGCCCCCGCCCCCGGTGCTCAACCCCTATGGCCAGTGGCAGCCCAATGTCGCCTATGTGATCATCGGCCAGGACGAGGCCGGCTATCGCTCATGGTACCTCGCCGACCCCAACCGCGCAGCTCAGGTACGATCGCTCAATGCCTATCTGGCCGCCTATCAGGTCGGAGGGATCGTCCCGACCTGGCAGCTCCTTCGCACCGCCAGCGACTGGCAAAAATGCGGCGAGCATGCGTTCGAGGTCCCGCCCCCGAACTATTGGCCCAACCTCGTCCAGACGCTTCGCTTCATCCACGAGCAGGTGATTCCCGCGGTCGGGCCGGTCGAGGTCGTCTCGGGCTATCGCAACCCGACGCTCAATCGCTGCGCCGGCGGGGCGCAGGAAAGCGCGCACCGTTATTATCAGGCGATCGACCTCGTCCCGCTTCGCCCGACAACCCGCGAAATGCTGATTCTCGACCTCTGCAATGCCCACGCTCGACGCGGCGGTCCTTATGGAGTCGGGCTCGGCTTTTATGTCGGGGTGCGTTTCCACATTGATTCGCGCAAATATCGCTCATGGGGCGCGGAGGGGCCCGGCGCCGAGGCCTGCCATGTCGAGCCGCCCGCGCTTCCCATCGTGGGTCCGCCGGAACGGGGGTCAGCCAGCGTTCCGGCGCCGCGTTGAGGCTTGTGTTGCACTTCTGCAACACCATATCGGCCCCGACGAATAGGGGATAATTGAGCATCCATGGATCTTGAGAAACTGACCGACCGCGCTCGCGGGTTCCTGCAAGCCGCGCAGACCATCGCGGTGCGCGAGCATCACCAGCGGATTGCGCCCGCGCATTTGCTGAAAGCGCTGCTCGACGACGACCAAGGGATGGCCGCGGGCCTGATCGACGCCGCCGGCGGCGAGGGCAAGGCGGCGCGGCGCGAGGCCGATGCCCTGGTCGCCAAGATCCCGACCGTGACCGGAAGCGGCGCGACCTCGGCGCCGGCCATGGACGGCGACACCATGCGGATCCTCGACCAGGCCGCGGAGATCGCGAAGAAGGCCGGCGACAGCTACGTCACCGTCGAGCGGATCCTGCTGGCGATGGCGCTGGCCAAGGGCAGCGACGTCGGCAAGGCGCTCGAGAACGCCGGCCTCACGCCCAACAATCTCAACGCCGCGATTGAGCGGCTCCGCGGCGGGCGCACGGCGGACACGCAGGGCGCCGAGGACCGCTACGACGCGCTCAAGAAATATACCCGCGACCTCACCCAGGCGGCGCGCGACGGTAAGCTCGACCCGGTCATCGGTCGCGACGAGGAGATCCGGCGAACGATCCAGGTGCTCGCCCGCCGGACCAAGAATAATCCGGTGCTGATCGGCGAGCCCGGCGTCGGCAAGACCGCGATCGCCGAAGGGCTGGCGGTTCGGATCGCGAACGGGGACGTCCCCGACGGGATCAAGGACCGTCGGCTGCTTGCGCTCGACCTCGGGGCGATGATCGCCGGCGCCAAATATCGCGGTGAGTTCGAGGAGCGCCTGAAGGGCGTGCTCGACGAAGTGCGCCAGGCCGCGGGCGAGATCATCCTGTTCATTGATGAGATGCACACGCTCGTCGGAGCCGGAAAGGCCGAAGGGGCAATGGACGCGGGCAATTTGCTCAAGCCCGCGCTGGCGCGCGGCGAGCTGCATTGCATCGGCGCCACCACGCTCGACGAATATCGCAAATATATTGAGAAGGACGCCGCGCTCGAGCGGCGCTTCCAGCCGGTGTTCGTCGGCGAGCCTACGGTCGAGGACACCATCTCGATCCTCCGCGGGCTCAAGGAAAAATACGAGCTCCACCATGGCGTTCGGATCACCGACGGCGCCATCGTCGCCGCCGCAACCCTTTCGAATCGCTATATTTCCGACCGCTTCCTCCCCGACAAGGCGATCGACCTGATGGACGAGGCGGCAAGCCGCATCCGCATGGAGGTCGAAAGCAAGCCCGAGGAAATCGAGAATCTCGACCGGCGAATCATGCAATTGAAAATTGAGCGCGAGGCGCTGAAGAAGGAGACTGACAAGGCCTCGAAGGACCGGCTCGGCAAGCTCGAGGAGGAGCTCGCCAACCTCGAGCAGCAGTCGGCCGAGCTGACCACCCGCTGGCAGGCGGAGAAGGAGAAAATCGGCGCCGAAGCCAAGCTCAAGGAGCAACTCGACGCCGCCCGCCTCGAGCTCGATCAGGCACAGCGCGCCGGCGACCTCGCCAAGGCCGGGGAGCTCCAATACGGGCGAATCCCCGAGCTTGAGAAGCAGCTTGCCGACGCCGAGGCCGCGGTCCACGGCGCGATGCTGCGCGAGGAAGTGACCAGCGACGACATCGCCGGCGTGGTCAGCCGCTGGACCGGGGTTCCGGTCGAGCGGATGATGGAGGGCGAGCGCGAGAAACTGCTCGGCATGGAATCCGCGATCGGCGCGCGCGTGATCGGCCAGGAGGAAGCAGTGAAGGCGGTTTCAGCCGCGGTTCGCCGCGCCCGCGCCGGTCTCCAGGACCCCAACCGGCCCCTGGGCTCCTTCCTGTTTCTTGGCCCCACCGGGGTCGGCAAGACCGAGCTCACCAAGGCGCTCGCCGAGTTCCTGTTCGACGATCCCAGCGCGATGGTCCGCATCGATATGAGCGAGTTCATGGAGAAGCATGCGGTCGCGCGGCTGATCGGCGCGCCGCCGGGCTATGTCGGCTATGAGGAAGGCGGGGTCCTGACCGAGGCGGTCCGACGCCGGCCCTATCAGGTCGTCCTGTTCGACGAGGTCGAGAAGGCCCACGGCGACGTGTTCAACGTCCTGCTGCAAGTTCTGGACGATGGACGGCTAACCGATGGGCAAGGGCGAACGGTCGACTTCACCAACACGCTCATCATCCTGACCTCGAACCTCGGCAGCCAGTATCTCGCCGAGCTCGGCGAGGACGAGCCGGTGGAGAAGGTCGAGGCGCAGGTGATGGAGGTTGTTCGCGCACATTTCCGGCCCGAATTCCTCAACCGGCTCGACGAAATCATCCTGTTTCACAGGCTGAGCGCCAGCCACATGGGGCCGATCGTCGATATCCAGGTCAAGCGGCTGCAAAAGCTGCTCGACGAGCGCAAGATCAAGCTGGAGTTGACCGACAAGGCTCGCGAGTGGCTCGGCCGCACCGGCTATGACCCGGTCTACGGCGCCAGGCCGCTCAAGCGCGCGGTCCAGAAGCATCTCCAGGATCAGCTGGCCGACAAGATCCTTGCCGGCGAAATTCTCGACGGTTCGACGGTCAAGGTCGACGAGAAGGACGGACAGCTAATTATTCGGGCGAGCTGACGGCAAATATTGGAACGCAGCGCCTAGCACTTTCCCGTCGCCGGATTGTTCACGCAAACCTGCGTCTGAGCCTTTTCGGTGGCCTCGCGGTCCTGGCGCTTCTTGTCTTCCCACTCGGCGCGCGTCGCGCAGACCTTCTTGGTTGCCAAGCGACTGCCGACAGGAGTGATCACTTGGCAGATCTTCTGGTTCGGATCGGCGGCTGGAGGGCTCGCTTGGGCCGCCATCGCCGGAGCGATTGGCGCGGTCGCGATCGCGACGAACAGCCAAGACATGGAACGCAACATTGGCGTCTCCTCATTCTTACTTAGCAGGCCGGAACCGGCCCATTGGTCAAGGAAGGCGCGATCGAGCAGCCGATGTTCGCGGACCGCTGGGCCTGGTCGACCACCTCGCGATCCTGCCGCTTCATTTCCGCCCATTCGGCGCGAGTCGCGCAAATCTTCTTCTTCGACAGGCGGCTGCCCACTTGGGACACCGTCTCGCAAACCTTTGCGTTGGGATCCACCGGCTGGGTCTTTTGGGCGATTGCGGGCGAAGAGCCGATGCATGCGGACGAGACCAGAGCAACCACGGCCAGTATGGAAGTTTTCGACATCTTGTCTCCTTTCCCGAAATTCGACGCGATCGAGTGTGCCGCCGCTTGGTGAACGTGCCAGGCATAGCAGGCTTGTCATGCGGATTACTGCGGGGCGCTCCGCTGCGTTTGCGCCCGTTCGAGGTCCTGACGGTCCTGGAGCTTGAGGTCGGCCCATTCGGCCCGCGTCTTGCAAACCTTTGCTGTGGCCAGCCGACTGCCCGGAATCTTCTGCTTCTCGCAGACGATTTCGTTCGGATCGCGTTTGGATTTGGCGTCCGGCGTCGATCCGCCCGCCTGGGCCATCAACGGCGCCGAAACGAACGCCGAAGCCGTCAGCAAGGCGATCGCAAGCCTCTTCGCATACATGAGAATGGCTTCCCTTCCCGATACTTAACCGCAAGCGCAGGCGACATCGTAATGCGCCTCCAGCGTCGCGCGCAAGAGCAGTTTCGATAAACGACAGTCAGCGTGGCGGCGCGACGTCGAAAGCGACGGTGAGCCGCTCGCCCTCGCGGAACGGGACGGTGCCGTGCCACATCCATGACGGAAACAGTACCAGTCGGGCTTCCTTGGGCTCAATCTTTCGCCAAGGGGGTAGGTCGAGCTCGAGCCTCTCGTCGGGCGATCCAAGCGTGAACCAGCCCGAATCTTCCGGCTCGTCCGCCTTGCGCTCCGGGAGCGACACGTAAAGCGCAGAGCTTATCCAGCCTTGGGGATGGACATGGTTCGAATGCCGGCCGCCCGAGCGCAATCGAACCGACCAGCTCCCGGCGAACCGGATTAGCTGGTCCCGACGATGAGCGAGGAAGGGATGGCCTGGATCGGCAGGCGGCAACGTGCGCCGGAATTCGTCGACCGCTTCGACGACGGCCGACCGAAGCTGGCGGATTTCCGGCTCGATGCGGCAAAACAACGGGCCGTCGGTCTGGGTGCCGCCGCGCACCGACTGGTCGAGATATTCACCCCGCGCCAAATGAATCGAACGAAGCAATTCCGCCAATTTGCGCCGGTCGCCGATTTGTTCGCCGAGATCGACAACCGCGATGAGTGCCGGGTCGCCTTCGAGCCGTTGGGACCGAGGGTCGCCGGCCATCCGCCACACCGTTGCGGCATAGGCCCAAAGTTCGGCCGACTGCGGACCCTTTAGACCGCGGTCGAGAATGGGCAGCGCGGCGTCGGGTTTTCCGATGCGGAGCAAATGCCGCACGCGCCAGGTGTCGAGCGCGTAATCGAGTCCGGGCGGGGCGGCCTCGAACAGCGCCGGCGGGAAGTCGCGCGGATCGTGCTCGGCCTGTTCGATGGCCTCGTAAATCGCGAACTCTGGGGACGAGACACCGGCGGCCTTGGCGCGTCCCAAAATCGGTGCGAGCGTTTCGTAGGCACCGCGGCGGAGCTGGATGTTGAGCAGGGTTTCCCACAGCGGCACGGCCTTCGGCAGGCGAACAAGAGCGCGCTCGAGGCTCGCCGTCGCCTCCGTCGGCCGACCAAGAGTCGCAACAATCTGGGCGAGCTGGATATGCCCATTGAGCCACAGCGGCTCACGATCAAGCATCTCGCCAAGATCCTCCACCGCCCGTTCCCCGTCCCCAGCAGCGAATCGCGCCGCGGCGAGTCCGATCATTGTCGGTCCATTGCGCGGATTCAGACGGTGCGCTTCCTCGTAAAATTCGACCGCCGGCAGGCCGGCTTCCATCGCCGTATGGGCCCGTCCCTGGGCGATCCGAGCGTTGGCCGGATCGAGGCGCACCGCATTGGCGAAGGATTCGAGTGCGTCTTCGTGGCGATCGAGCGAGCGCTGCAGCAATGCCGTCCACTGCCACAGCAAAGCGCTCTCGAACCGCACCGCGCCATCGCGGATGGCGTCGACAACCTCCGGCTCTCGCCCTTCGGCCAACGCGCGTTCGGCAACGTCCGAAAGCGTGTCGACGTCAGCTCCGGCAAGCTCGGTTTCCGTCGTCCCGGTCATAATATCTGGGCCCTCGCTGCCGGGTCAGCCTCGATCAGGCTGCGCACCGCGTCGCGCTCGGCAGCCGAGAGATCCGGGTGCCAGACGTCGAAAATGAAGACGACTCGCAGCTCCCGGCTTGGGTTGGCCGCCTCATGCTCCATCGTGTCGTCGAAGACGAACGCCTTGCCACGCTCCCAATGGACGGTTTCGGCGCCGACCCGGAACCAGCAACCCGGCGGGACGATCAGCGGCAAGTGGCAGACCAGACGCGTATTGTTGACCCCGACATGCGGCGGGATCGACGGTTTCCGGCGCGAGCAGCGAGAACATCGCGTTGGGCCCGGCTCCGGCGATATCGGGCTGCGGCAATGTCGCCAGCAGCCGCATCGTCTCCGGGCAATGGCGCGCATTGGCCTCGACCCGCTCGCCGCGGTTGATGAGGTGGATCGCGGTCCAGTCCGGGTTGCGATTGAGCGCACGCCACTGATCGAGCGGAAGGTGATCGGCATATTGAATGTAGGGCACCAGCTCGGCCCGCTCGGCGGTCATCACCGCGTCCAGTTCCGATGCGATCACATTAGTGGCCGCTTCGAGGTCCGCGAGCCAAGGGAATTGCGAACGCGGATGAAATTCCTGCTCGCGAAGTCCCGGGAAATGGAAGTGCGTAGGGTTACTGTGAAAGGCCTTGGTTCGGCGCAGGACATTGGTTCGAAACCGAGCAATCCGCTTGCGCTCGTCGGGCGTCGGCACTGGCCTCGGACTCTGCCATTGCGGCGACGAACGCCGCTTCGCGCGCGTCGAGCCAGGCGTCCCGACGCTGACGACCCTGCGCCACCGCCGCTTCGACCTGCGGCGGCAGGTCGCCGTCCGGAGTCTGCGCCAGCGCATGGTCCCAGGCTTCGCCAGCAGAGGCATCACCGAGCCTATCGAGCAGACTTGCCTGCATCAGCAGCGCCATGAAATCGAGCGGCGCGGCCTCAAGTGCGCGCCTGACGGCCTTCAGCGCTTCGGCTGGCTTGCCATTGGCGCGATGGACCGCGGCGAGACGAAGCCACACCGCCGGGTCGTCGCTCGCCAATCCGGCCGCTTGGCTGAGCAGTTGTGCCGCCGAATCGAGCTGACCCGAGCCGAGCGCCTCCTCAGCCTGTTGGAGCAGCAGAGCCGGATCGGCGGTCATGCTTTGTAGCCGAACTTCTCGATCCACGGATCCAACGTCGGGAGAATGGGCTCCAAGTGCCGTTTGAAATTGACCCAACGGCCGGCAGACCGCTGGTAAATTGGCTCAACGACCTGCGCATAGCTGGCGGTCTTTATTCGACCCCGGCGCCGAGCCGTTGACTCGTGATCCAACACATCATCGTGCCAATCGAGCTCGAGGAAGTCGAACAGTGCCCGAAGCTCGCGATCGCGGTCCTCGACGACGCGCTCGTAGAAAATCACATGCACATTCAGATCCATCAGCGCCCGCGTCCGCTCGAAGTAACTGAAGCTGAGATCGTATAGCTCTGCGGCAGTGTCGAGTTGCGCAAAACTCGCCATTCCGTCGTTCATGCGGAAGTTGGTGACGTAACAACTGAGCAGAACATCGCATGGGTGCCGTAGCGCCAGGATGTGTTTCGCGGTCGGAAACAGGCGATGCATGATCGGAACCGCATTGATTGCGAGCGGATTCTTGTCGACCAGCAGGTGGCCCGGGACAAGCGCCGTCTTCTCGCCGGCATAAGCGAAATAGGCCGTTCGCGCCGCGGTGATGGTTTCGTCGCTGGCATCGCGCATCGAGTCAGCGGAGGTGAAGCTTGCAAACGCCTTTTGAAGCGTCGGCTCCTCTTCCAATACGTCGATCTGCGGATGCCCCATGAGCATCGTATCGAGAAGCGTCGTTCCCGATCGCGGAAAACCATAAAGGAAGACCGGCGGCTGATGGGCATCGTCGACGTCTTGTTCGCGCCACTTCGCCATCCATTCGGGCGTCATCGCATCGCGCCGCCCACGGATCATGGCGCGATAGGCCTCGGCGCGCTCGAGCGCGACCGGAAACTCCTCGATCATCAGTCGATTCATCTCGGTGTAGGACGCGAACGCGTCGTCATAGCGCCCAGCCCCTTCGAGGAGCTGACCCATGACGTGGAATCGGCGCGCCGTTTCCAGCTCTTGGGGAACCTGCTCCATCGCGGCTAGGCCCTGCTCGAAGCGCTTCGCCCGGCGATGGTCCATGGCGCGAATGAAATTCAAAGCGTCGGCGTCAATGTCCTGTTGCTCGGCATTCTCGGCGATCTTCGCGAGCTCTTCCGTACGGTTCGTAAGATCGAGGCAAACCGCCACGCCAAGATGCCCGAGGGGATGGCGCGGATCGAGCGCGAGCACTCCGCGATAGGTCGCCTCGGCCTCCGGCGTCATCAATAATTTGGAGTAGTGGCTCGCCTTTCCGAGAAGCAATTCGATGTTGCCGGGATCGAGTTCGGTTGCCCGCTCAATCGCATCGGTGGCCTCCGCATCACGGCCACTATGCCGGTACAACACATGAAGTTCGCGCAGTGGATTTGGGTCATCGGGGAAATCCGCGGTCATGCGCTTCAATTCGCTTTCGGCTTCATCGACTAGCCCGGCGGCCAACAGGCTGATTGCGAAATTGAGGCGGACGGGCGGCGAGAGCGGTGCGAGCTCAACTGCCCTGCGGAGCGCGGCTACAGCCCCTTCGGCATCGCCGATGGCGCGCCTGGCGTTCCCCAGATTGTTCCAGCTTTCCCAGTCCTGGCTCGAGACCTCGACGACCTTCTCATAATCGCCAACCGCGAGCTCATGTTGGTCCGCGCATTGGGCGACGAACGCGCGTAATCGACGAAGCCGGCCATCGCGATCCGCATCCACCAACCTGTCGGTCAGGATCGGCAAGGCCTCTTCGTAGCGGTTCAGCTCGATGAGGGCCTGGACCAGATTATGCGCAATGACCGGATCGTTGCGCTTTTCCTTATGTGCCGCAGCCAGGTGTTCCGATGCCCGTTTCGGGTCGCCCGACCGGCCGCGCAGCATTCCGAGCATGGCATTGAGCGCGGCGATGTCGCCGCCGTTGGCGAGTGCGCGCTCCGCGATGGAACAAGCATCCTCCAACCGACCCGCCGATGCAGCAGAGAGCGACTGACGAACTGCCGAGGCTGTCACCTGGTCGAGCGGGGGTCTGGGGGCCATGGGCCGCTTCTAGCCGCGCGTCGCTGGAAACGACAAGGGAATGGGGTTGCAGGCCAATCGCAAGAAAATGGGCGGCGGACCTTTCGGTCCACCGCCCAGAATTCCCGCTGCTGAACTTCCTAGAAGTTGAGCGTTGCGCCGGCGTAGAAATAGCGACCGAGCGCATCCCACGTGCCGGGGTAGGTGTTGCCGTTGCACGGACCGGCCGGGCAAAGGTTGGAGCCACCGCGAGCAGCGTTGCCGCCGGTTATGCGCGGCGGATTGACGTCGAACAGGTTGTTGACGCCGAGACGCAGGTTGTAGTGATCCCCGATCGTCGCCGTGGTGGCGAAGTCGAAGTAATTATACGCCTTGACGCGGAGACCCGGGTCGAAGTTGAAGGTTCCCGGAGGATTGAGCGTCGCGAATTCCGACGTCGTTTCCGCCTTGACCTTGCCGATGTGGCGCCATTGCAGCGAGAAGCCGAGGCCGTTCGGCATCTGCAAGGTCCAACGAGACTTGCTGCGCCACTTCGGCATCGGAGCCGCGCTGGCCACGACCGCGCCGCTGCAGGTCGGTCCATAGAGACCGGCGCAGTCGTAAACGCCGCCCGGAAGGCCGTTGTCGACTTCATATTTCCTCAACCAAGTGCCGATGAAGCTCGTCGACAGAGTGCCGAGACCGCCGAGCCGGCGGCTGTACGAGGTGCTGAAATCCCAACCGCGGGTCTTGATCGCGCCAGAATTGCTCGGCGTGTCGATAACGAAGCCGCCAGAGGTCAACCAGATCGACCCGGCCGGGTCGCGGTTGATGAGGGCGCAAGACGGCGCAATCGAGGTCGCCGTCGAGAACTCGATGCAGTTGTTGATGATGGCATCGGCACCGAACCCCTGGATCGCGTCCTTGAGGTTGATGTCCCAATAATCGATCGTCGCCGCGAAGCGCGGCAGGAACCGCGGCTGGAGGACGACACCAAGCGTCTTGGTGGTCGCCTTTTCCGGCTTCAGGTTCGGGTTGCCGCCGAGCAGGCCGTTATACTGGCCGGCCGGATTCGGCGTCGGGCTCTGGCCAACCTGAAGACCCTGAGCGAGACAGCCGTAGTCCGTCGCCGTGATCTCCGTGGCGCACGGATCGTTGGCGCCGTCGAGGCCGACGAACTGCGGAGCGAACAGCTCCTGGATGTTCGGCGCGCGCGAAGCACGGTTGTACGAGCCGCGGAACCGAATGTCGGCGATCGGCGCGAATTCGGCACCGAACTTATAGGTATCGGTCGAATATTTGCGGCCGTTGCTGAGCTTGTAACTCGACGCGCGATAGCCGGCGTTGAGCGTCAGCTCCTCGAACAGCGACTGGCGGACCAGCGGAATCTGGACCTCGCCGAAATATTCGAGGACTCGGAAGTTGCCGTCGACCGGAAGCGTCGGCGCACCCTGGCCGGCGAGGTCGCCGGTCTGGAACGACTGATCCGGATTGAGGGTCAGTGCTTCCTTGCGATATTCGGCACCGACGTTGATTGCGACGCCTTCGTCCGACCACGGTGTCTGGACACCATATTCGCCGAGCGAGCCGGTGAAGTTGACGTTTGCGATCTGCTCTGACGTCTGGCCGTCGATGACGCCGAAGACGTTCAGATAGTTGATCGATGCGTCCGACGGACCGTTGCCCGAGAAGATGTCATAAGGGCGGCAGTTCGGATCGATGCCCAACAATGTCGAGCGGCAAACCGGATCGCCGGTAACCGGATCGGTCACGACGTCGAGCGCGCGCACCAGGCGGGAAACCGCGAACTCGTTGCGATAGACCTGGCTGTAGTTGGTCTTGCCGTACTGGAAGTAGGAGTCGTACGACCAAGCGCTGCTGAGGTCGCCCCGCAACCCGAGCAGGCCGCGATAGCTGACGTGCTTCAGATCGCTGATACGCGGACCGCCTTCGACGTTACGACGAAGCAGCTGGAAAAACGCCTGGTTGTAGGTCTCGCCGGTCAGCGGATCGAAGAAATCGATCGGCGGAGCGTCGGGGTTCGGATTGTAACCAGCGCCCACGGCAGTCGGGAAGTTTCCGATGAAGCCATTGATCAGGTTTGCCGGATTACAGATCGTCTCGAACTGCTGCTCGCTGAGCAGCGGGTTGTCGCAGTTGATGGTGAGCGTGTTGCCGAAGTCACCCGACGGCGCAATCTGCGCCAGCGTGTGGTCGTCCATGAACATGAATTCCATGTACGGCTTCAGCGCCGGGGTGATTTCGTAATCGGCGAAGACGCCGGCAATGTACCGCTCGTCGGGGCGCTGGAAGTAGTTCAGCGGACCGAAGTTGTAGATCGTGTTCGTGCCCTGCGTGATCGTTCCAGGGCCCAGGGCGCCGATAGTCGACGTCGTCGTGGTGGTCACGAAGAACAAAGCATTGCCTTCGGCCGAAGTGGCTGAACCGCCGCAGCGCGGGTTCGGGTTGGTTCCCGGCGCAACGCCGCCGCCGCCAACGTTCTGAAGCACGCAGGCGCTATAGTCGCGGCGGCCCTGGAGGACCGGATTGACCTTGCGGTAGCCGAAATAGCCGACGGCGTGGCCGCGGTTGTCGTCGAACGCGGCGCCGATCGACACGGTGCCGTCGAAAGCACCACCGTCCGCCACGCTGCCGCGCGGATATGGGAATCCGCGAGCTTCGATGATGTCGGACATGCTGAAGCCATTATTGAGCTTCGGGTCGTCATTGTCGTGCTGGTAGAAGCTGTACTGGCCATCGAGCCGGATACCGGTGAAGTTGGTATCCATGATGAAGTTGACGACGCCGGCAACCGCGTCGGCGCCGTACACCGACGACGCGCCGCCGGTCAGCACCTCGACCCGCTTGATCAGCGAGGCGGGGATGACGTTAAGGTCGGCGGCCTGGGTGGTGCTGTTCGGGTCGCCCGGCATCAGGCGGCGGCCGTTGACCAAGGCCAGGGTCCGCTTCGAACCGAGATAGCGAAGATCGACTTCGGCGGTTCCGGTCGCGCCATTCGACACGCCCGAGGCCTGCGAGGCGCCGACCGAGGGGAGCTGGTTGAGAAGATCCTCGACCCGGGTCGTGCCGGTCAGCTTAACGTCCTGGTTGGTGACGACCGTGACAGGGGCCGCTGACGTCAGGTTCGGCTGCGGAATGCGGGTACCCGTAACGATGATGTCCTGGGCCTCGCGGACGCTCTCGCCTTCGGCGGATTCCGCCGGGGTCGGCTGAGCCTCAACCGGGCCGCTGGGATTGCTTGTATCGACCGTCGTGCCGTCGGTCGGCGCGTTCGGTGGCGGGGGAGTGTCCGGGGCTGCATCCTGTGCAAAGGCCGGAGACGCAAGAGCGGCAACGCCAACCAGCAGGGTGGTCGTGAGCAGTCGCTGACGGAATTCGAGCTTCATTGAAATTTCCCCTTCACTTGCCGAGCGCAAGGCACAGCCGCCGTACGGAACGACAGGTATGACACGTCGAACTGCCTCGTTTGATAGGTGAAGGGGCAATCGACTGGCAACGCATTGACGGGTAGCCAACGCAAGTTGTCGAAAGTCTGTATCAATTTTGCAACAGGCCGATCTTGTGCTCGAAGCGGCCCCCGCCCTAGGCTCGCGGCCTGTCATTCACGGGGTTTCTCGCAATGCCAACAAGGCTGTCGTCAATAGTCTTCAGTGTCGCAGCGATTGCGTCGGCCTCGGCGCTTCTCGCCGCTCGGCCGTCACCTTCCGGCGGCCCGCCGCCGGCGGTCGTCCAGTCGCTTCTTGGCTGCCGCGGGCTGACCGACAGCGCGGCCCGGCTCGCCTGTTACGACAAGGCCGCGGCGAGCGTCGCTTCGGCAATCGACACCAAGGAGCTCGTGCTCATCGACAAGGTCCAGGCCAATCAGGTGAAGCGTTCGCTGTTCGGCTATTCCGCTCCCGACTTCGCCGGGCTGCTTGGGGGCGGCGAAATCAAGCAGGTTGAAGGCGTCGTCACCGCCGCCTTCGAGAATGGCGACGGCGGCTGGACGGTAAGGCTGGCCGACGGGTCGACCTGGACCCAGAACGACGACGCGCCGATCGCGCTTCCGCCGCGCAAGGGCGACAAGGTCACGCTTCGGCGCGGGACTCTCAACTCTTATTTCTTGCGCATCGGCAGCCAGCCCGGCGTCAAGGTCCACCGGATCAACTAGGACTCAACCGCGCTTCGAGGCCTCGAGGCTCGCGGCAGCATCGCAATAGGCTTCCTGCTTCGCGACGCTCCAATATTTGAGCTCGTGCAGCGGGATCCGCTTCCCCGTCATGGCGCACAGGACGTAATCGCCGTCGCTCAGCAGCCGCAGAGTCCCGTCGAGATAGCGCACTCGGGCAAGCCGCTGGCCGCCGGACATCAGCATCGACACTTACTCCTCCGCCGGGTCGAACAATCCCGGCTGCGGCGGGATATGGCGTTTCGGGCGCTTTCGCTCAACCGCCGCTCGCGTCGCGGGTTCGCCGCCATCGATCGTGGCCGGCACGATCCCGTCGGCGAAGTGGAGGTCGACGCGCCCCGCCGCGCGCGCCTTGGCCGCGCTGGTCAGCGTCCCGCCGTCGAGCGCGGTGACCCGGGCAAAGCCGCGGCTCAGCGGGCGGTCGGGATGGACCAGCCCGGCCATCGACCAGGCCGAAGCGAGCTTGTCGCGGAGTCGCTCGACGCGTTGGTCGAGAAGGTCGCGGCGGAGCCGCCCGGCGACGAGGTTGAGGTCGGCGCGCGAATGCCCCGCGCGAGCGGCGAGCGACCGCGGCAATCGCTCGGCGATGTCGTCGAGCCGCTGCTGGCGCGGGGCGAGCAAGGCCTGCGGTTCGGGCCAGCGGCTCGCGGTCAGGTCGAGCCGTTCGCGGCTTCGCTCCGATCGCCGGGCGAGGCACGAGGCCGAACGATGACCGAGCTCGCCGAGCAGCGCCATCAGCTCGCTGCGCACCGGAACCGCCATCTCGGCCGCCGCGGTCGGAGTCGGCGCGCGGCGGTCGGCGGCGTGGTCGATCAGGGTGGTGTCGGTTTCATGGCCGACCGCGCTGATCAGCGGGATCGGCGATTCGGCTGCCGCCCGGACGACGATTTCCTCGTTGAAGGCCCACAGATCCTCGACCGACCCGCCGCCGCGCGCGACGATCAGCAGGTCGGGCCGCGGATCGTGCATCGCGAAGCCGCGGATTGCCGCCGCGACCTTGTCCGCCGAGCCTTCGCCCTGGACCGGGACGGGCCAGACGATGACCCGGGTCGGGCAGCGGTCCTCGAGCCGGTGGAGGATATCGCGGATGACCGCTCCGGTCGGCGAGGTCACCACCCCGATGAGGCCGGGAAGGAAGGGCAGCGGCCGCTTGCGCGCCGCGTCGAACAGGCCTTCGGCGGCGAGCGCCTTGCGGCGCTTCTCGAGCAAAGCGAGCAGCGCCCCTTCCCCCGCCAGCTCGAGCCGGTCGATGACCAGCTGATATTTGGAGCGACCGGCGTAAGTGGTGAGCTTGCCGGTCGCGATGACCTCGGCGCCGTCCTCGGGCACGAAGGCAAGGAGCGCGGCATTGCCGCGCCAGACGACCGCGTCGATGCACGCGGCCTCGTCCTTCAGCGTCATGTAGCAATGGCCCGAGGCGTGGCGCTTGAAGCCCGAAATCTCGCCGCGCACGCGGACCCGCCCGAACGCGTCCTCGATCGTCCGCTTGAGCGCGCCGGACAGCTCGCTGACGGTCAGCGGCGGCGAATTGTCGCCGGCGGTGACCTCGGCTAACAATCCGGATCGCGTGTCTTCGGGAAGGTCCATGAATATCTTGCTTCTGGGTTCGGGCGGACGCGAGGATGCCCTCGCCTGGCGGCTTAGGCAATCGCCGAGCTGCGATCGGCTGGTTGCGGCGCCCGGGAATCCCGGGATCGCGCGCTGGGCCGAGTGCATCGCGATTGATCCCTGCGATCCGGCCGCGGTCGTCGACCTGGCACGGAAAAGCGGAGCCGACCTGGTCGTGGTCGGCCCCGAGGCGCCGCTGGTCGCCGGGGTCGCCGACGCGCTTCGCGAAGCGGGCATTGCCACGTTCGGTCCCTCGGCCGCGGCAGCGCAGCTGGAAGGCTCGAAGGGCTTCACCAAGGACCTGTGCCGCGACCACGACATTCCGACCGCCGCTTATGTCCGAGTCGAGACGGGCGAGCGATGCGCTGGCGGCGCTCGACCGGTTCGGGATCCCGGTCGTCATCAAGGCCGACGGTCTCGCCGCCGGCAAGGGCGTCACCGTGGCGATGAGCCGGGACGAGGCAGAGGCCGCGATCCGCTCGGCCGGCGACGGGCCGATGGTGGTCGAGGAGTTCCTCGAGGGCGAGGAAGCGAGCCTGTTCGCTTTGGTCGACGGGGGCACCGCGATCCCCCTCGCCTCGGCCCAGGATCACAAGAGGGTCGGCGAAGGCGATACCGGGCCGAATACCGGCGGAATGGGCGCTTATGCCCCTGCCCCCATCCTCACCGACGAGCTCGAGCGGCGCACAATGGAAGAGATCGTCCGCCCGACCGCCCTGGCGCTGGTCGAGGCCGGAACGCCGTTCATCGGGGTGCTCTATGCCGGGCTGATGCTCACCCGCGATGGTCCCAAGCTGATCGAATATAATGTCCGCTTCGGCGACCCCGAGTGCGAGGCGATCATGCCGCTCATCGACGGCGACTTTGCCGAGCTCCTCCACGCCGTTGCCGCCGGCAGGCTCGAGGAGATCGAGCCGCCGACACTAAAAGACAAGCATTCGATGACCGTGGTCGTCGCCGCGCGCGGCTATCCCGGCACCCCCGCCGGCGGAGGCGCGATCGGCCAGATCGAAGCGGCCGAGCAGGTCGAAGGCGTGACCGTTTTCCATTCGGGCACCGCGAACGAAGACGGGCGGATCGTCGCGCGCGGCGGACGGGTGCTGGCGGTGACCGCGGTCGCCGACAGCTTCGCCAATGCCCGGGCGCGGGCCTATCGCGCGGTCGACCAGATCGAGTTCGCCGACGGCTTCCACCGCCGCGATATCGGCTGGCGCGAGATCGAAAGGCAGGACGCATGAACCCGCTGCTTGCCTATTTCTGGCCGAGCTTCGCGGCCGGGGTGGTGACCGGCGCAGTGCTGCTGACCGTGATTTTCCGCCGCAAGCCGGAGGGCTGGCGCAAATGGCTGCTGGTCGATGGCGGAATCGTCATTGCAATACTGTGCTCGCTGCTGTGGAGCGGGCCGCTCGGCGGCGGACGGCGGTTCATCAACTCGGTCGAGCCGCTCGCGCGCAAGGCGCTCGACTATTACGAGATGACTCAGATCAGCGGCCGGCTCGGCCACGCGCCGCTCACCCGGCAGTTGATCCTCGAAGGGCCGGCCGACGACTTCCAGCGCTCCGAGCTGGTGCGGCTGATGAGCCAGCTGCCAGGCGTCAGCAACGCCACCTGGCAGGGCGGCAAAGGCGCCTGGCCGATCATCGTTGAAGGCGCGGTCATCGCGCTCGCCGGGCTGCTCGTCGGAGCGCTGCTCGCTTTTCTGGTCGAGCGGCACCGCCGCTACAATGCGCAATGGAGTTGGTGAGAAATGGACATGCTCGCTGAAAACTGGTGGCTGATTCTCGTCGGGCTCGCGGTCCTCGTCGCGCTCCTGTTCCTCCTCCTGAGGCCGCGCCAGCGCGTCCGGCTGACCGACAGCACCCCGCTTCGCCCGCACATGGCGAGGCCCGCCGAAGGCCGCGGCCTGGTCGGAGAGGCCGCCGCCGCAACGTCGGACGTCACGGGCGACATCCTCGGAGCGCCGGTGCACAAGAAGCTCGACCAGCGCCGGGACCCGGCCGACGACCTCAGCATGCTGAAAGGCGTCGGCCCCCGCTTCGCCGAGGCGCTGGCCGCTCTGGGCTTCGTCCGCTTCGAGCAGATTGCCGGGCCTGTCCGAGACCGAGGTCGAACGCCTCGATTCGCAGCTTGGAGCGTTTCGCGGGCGCATCACCCGCGACCGGATCGTCGAGCAGGCGGACTACCTCGCCCGCGGCGACGTCGACGGATTCGAGCAAAAGTTCGGCAAGCTTTGACTTATTTCGCCGGGGCGCTTTCCGCCTTCGTTTTGGCGGGGCGCGGCGGCGAGGCGATCAACTTGTCGATCTTGCGCCCGTCCATGTCGGCGATCTCGAACTTCCAGCCGTCGTGGCTGAAGCTTTCGCCGGTCTCGGGCAGATGCTTGAGTACCGATAGTGCGAAGCCGGCGACGGTGGTGAAATCGCGGTCGGCGGGAAGGTTCAGCCCAAGCTGATCGACGATCAGGTCGGCGCTCGCCGCGCCCGACACCAGCCAGCTGCCGTCGGCGCGCTCGACCAAGGGCGGCTCATCGCCCTCGTCGACGTCGTGCGCGAAGGTCCCGGCGAGCGCCGCGAGGATGCTCCCCGGCGTGACGATTCCGTCGAGATGGCCATATTCGTCGTGGACCAGCGCCAGCGGGACGTCCGAGCTTCGAAGCACGACGAGCGCGTCCATCGCGTCCATCAGGTCGGGGATGACCGGCGCGCTCCGGCACAGGCGCGCAAGGTCGATTTCCCGCCCTTCGAGCAGCGCCGCCATCACGTCGCGGGCCTGGATGACTCCGACGATATTCTCGATCGAGCCGTCGGCGACCGGAATCCGGCTGTGCGAAGTCTCGAGAAGCGCCTGCCGGATCTCGTCCCGCGAGGCTCCGCGATCGATCCAGTCGACGTCGGTGCGCGGGGTCATGACGTCGCGCACCGGCCGGTCGGCGAGCCGGACGATCCCGGAGATGATCGCCCGCTCGCTCTCCTCGAGCACGCCCGCGGTCTGGGCCTCGGCCACGACGAGGTGCAACTCCTCGGCGGTGACGTGATTCTTCGATTCGCGGTCGAGCTGGAGCAGCCGGAAGATGAGCGCGCTCGCGCGGTCGAGAAGCCAGACGAACGGTGCGGTCGCGACCGACAGCCAGCGCATCGGCCGGGCAACGACGACTGCAATCGCCTCGGGCTCGCGAAGCGCGAATTGCTTTGGGACCAGCTCGCCGATGATCAGCGACAAAAAGGTGACGAATACGATGACGAGGCCGAAGCCGACCGTCTGCGCGGTTTCCGGCTCCAGGCCGATCAGGGCCAGCCGCTCGGCCACCGGTCCGCCGAGGCTGGCGCCGGAATACGCGCCGGCAAGCACGCCGATCAATGTGATCCCGATCTGAACCGTGGACAGGAACCGGCTCGGCTCCGCGGCGAGGTCGAGCGCGCAGCGCGCCCCCGCGCTGCCCGCCTTGGCGCGGGCGCGGAGCCGCGCTTCGCGCGACGAGACGATCGCCAGCTCGCTCATCGCGAACACGCCGTTGAGGACGACGAGCCCGACGATGATGATAACGTCGAACCAGGGTATCGGGGAGAGTGGGTCGCTCATGGGCGTGGAACCGGGTTTGTAGCCTTGGCGGAGCCCGCTTCACAAGCGGGCATCGCGCGGGCACAGGAACCTTCGGCGCGGCGCGCCGGTTTCACGGTCGCAACAATCCTGCTGGAGTTCCCTCCGCCATGACCTTCCGTCGTCCCCCTGCCCCGCTTGCCGCCGGCGTCCTGCTTGGCGCCGCCATCCTCCTGTCCGGATGCGGCACCTTCCGCCAATCGCCGCCGCCCATGGCGCGCCCCGCCGCCTTCATCGCGCTCGGGGTTGGCGCGCCTTATCTGTCGGGCGACGTGATCGGCGGGAGCCGGGCGCGCGCGGCGAAGATGCGCTCGGCCAAGATCGGTCCCCTCGCTCCGCAAGCGGTGCCCGCCTATCTCGCCGAGCTGGAACGCGAACTCCGTCGTCAGACCGCCGGGATCGGCCTCGACGTGCTTCGGGTCGGCAATTCGATCGTGATTCGGATTCCGGCGACATTGACCTTCGATGCCAACAGTTCGGCCGTGAAGCCGCAGTTCAACGCGACCTTGCTCGAGATTGCGCGGACCGTGAAAAGCCGCAACCGGACCTTCGTTGATATCCTCGCGCACAGCGACCTCACCGGCTCGGATAATTATAACCAGACCCTGTCGGAGAAGCGTGCAACGGCCGTCGCCGCCTATCTCTCCGGCCACGGCGTCGCCAAGGCGCGGATCGCCTCGCGGGGTCTTGGCGAAAGCTCGCCGCTTTACAATCCTGAGACCAGCGAGACGGAAAAGGCCGCGAACCGGCGGGTGGAGATCCGCCTCGTGCCCTTTACCGGCTAGCGCCGGGCGGCGAAAAAGGCGCGGAGCAGCTCGGCCGCTTCCGCCTCCCCGATCCCGCCGATGACGTCGGGCCGGTGGTGGCAGGTCGGCTGCGCGAACCAGCGCGGCCCGTGGACGACGGCCCCTCCCTTCGGGTCCTCGGCGGCAAAGCGCAACGCCTTGACGCGGGCGATCGAGACGGCGGCGGCGCACATCGCGCACGGCTCGAGGCTGACCCACAAGGTGCAATCGTCGAGCCGCGAGGTGGCGAGTGCTCGAGCGGCCTCGCGCAGCGCGACCATCTCGGCATGGGCGGTCGGGTCGTGGGCCGTGCGCATGGTGTTGCGGGCCTCGGCGACGATCTCGTCATTCACGCCGGTGACCACCGCCCCGACCGGCACTTCTCCGGCCTCGGCGGCTTCGCGCGCGAGATCGAGCGCCCGGCGCATCGGAAGCGGAAGCGGAAAGGCCATAGCCGCGACTAGCCCACCGCGGCGCGCCTGTCAGGGCTTACTGCTGGGCGTTGGTCGCCGGGGCCGCCTGGTTGTCGGGCGGCGGGTTCACCTGCACCTGGGGTACCTTGACCGTCGCATCCTTCGTCCCGACGGTGACCGATCCGGTCTCGACTTCGAACGCCGGCGTCTGGCCGCCCTTGGCAACGACGCCGTTGGACGTTGCCGAGACGTCGGGCGCCTTGGCCTCGCGAATCTGGTCGATATCGATGAAGCCGGTGCCGATTCCAGCGAGGATGGCAACGACGGCCAGGATGAGAATGAGTATTATTGCGCGCATGATCGTGTCACCCCGTGAATCGGCGAATGTTACCCAGCCGACATAACATAACGCGAAAAAGTGCAAGGGGTTGCCAACGATACGCCTGCGCAGCGTTGACGCGTAAGCCCCAAGCGGCTAACGCGCGGCGCTCTTCGGGCCTTGGATCGAGGCTCGATCAAAAACAATTCAGGATGAGACCATGTCGCGGGTTTGCGAGCTGACCGGCAAGGGCCGGCAGGTGGGCAACAATGTTTCCCACGCCAATAACAAGACCAAGCGCACGTTCCTGCCCAATTTGCAGAACGTGACTTTGATCTCCGACGCGCTTGGCGAGAGCGTCAAGCTGCGCGTGTCGACCCACGGCCTGCGCTCGGTCGAGCATGTCGGCGGGCTCGACAATTGGCTGACCAAGACCAGCGAAGACAAGCTCAGCCCGCGCGCGCGCAAGCTCAAGCGCGAGATCGCCAAAAAGGCCGCTCAGCCTAGCACCTGATCGTTACACCTGCTGGCCGTAACAATCTGAAAAACTTGATTTTTCCATGAATGCGGGATGTATGCCGCATTCAGGGCCGGTTGACCGCGAATCGGTCATAAGACCCCGCATGGACGGGGTTATCCCCTTTTCCCCGTCAGCAAATCCCTCGCGTCGCGTAACGAGGGGGGCCCGGCGCGCGTAGTTGCGTCGGGCCCACATTTTTTTGTCCGCGTTCCCCCTTACAGCCGTCGTTGGTCATCTATGCTAATGGCATGGCCCGGAGGGGGCCAAAATGTTGCTGCGGCGAGTAATCGAGCATGTCAGAAAGCAGGAATGGACGGCGGTCGCGATCGACTTCGTGATTGTCGTCGTCGGCGTATTCGTCGGCATTCAGGCTGCCAATTGGAACGAGGTGCGCGCAAATGAATCCCGCGCGCGCGCCTATCTTGAGCGGATTCACAGCGACCTCGAAGCCGATTTGTCAGGTTATCAGAACCGGATAAGTTTCTGGAACGCCGTTTCCCGTTATGGCCGTACGGGTTTGGATTACGCCGACACCCGGCGCACGCTCGGCCGTACTCAATGGGAACTGTTGTTGGCTTACTTCCAGGCGAGCCAGGTTGCCGAATTCTGGACCACGAGCACAACCTACGACGAGCTCAGGGGCGCGGGTGAGCTCAAGCTGGTGTCCAACCTGGACCTGCGCAACGCGCTCGCGCGCTACTATACTGAGGCCGGCAATCCCGCGTTGACCGAGCGCCCCGTCTATCGGGAGCGAGTCCGCGGAATAATCCCGATCGACATCCAGCTGTACATCTGGACGGAATGCTACACTTCGAACGAGCTCGGCGAGCAGGGCTTCCGGGATTGCGCGTCCCCAGTCAGCGAAGCCCGCGCGGCAAGCGTCGTGAGTGCGATCGAAGGCGACCGCGCGCTGATGGCCCAACTGCGCTATTGGATGTCGACGATGCACGTCGCATCGCTGATCGGACGCGACCGCACCTCGCTAGCCCGCCAGGTCATGGCGTCCGTTGATGCCGAGCTCGGCAAAAAAGCCGGTCACGTGACCGTGAACAAGGCCGCGAGCTGATCCATCATCGCGCCGGCCAACTGGTCGGCGTCCATCAGGGTCACCGCCCGGTCGTAATAGCGGGTAACGTCATGCCCGATGCCGATCGCGATCAGCTCGACCGGCGAGCGGCCCTCGATCCACTCGATCACCTGTCGCAAATGCAGCTCCAGATAATTGCCGCCATTGGCCGAAGCGGTCGAATCGTCGACCGGCGCTCCGTCCGAAATGACCATCAGGATGCGCCGTTCCTCGGGGCGCCCGATCAGGCGATTGTGCGCCCACAATAGCGCTTCCCCGTCGATATTTTCCTTCAGCAGCCCCTCGCGCATCATCAGCCCGAGGTTGCGGCGAGCGTGGCGGTAGGGCTCGTCGGCCTTCTTGTAGACGATGTGGCGGAGGTCGTTGAGCCGGCCGGGATTGCCCGGCCGACCGTCGGCGAGCCAGCGCTCGCGGCTCTGCCCGCCCTTCCAGCCGCGGGTGGTGAAGCCGAGAATCTCGGTCCGCACCCCGCACCGCTCGAGCGTCCGCGCAAGGATGTCGGCGCAGATCGCGGCGATGGCGATCGGCCGGCCGCGCATCGACCCGCTATTGTCGATCAGGATCGAGACCACGGTGTCCTTGAACTCGGTCTCGCGCTCGACCTTGTAGCTCAGGGACTGGGCGGGGTTGACCACGATCCGAGCCAGCCGAGCGGCGTCGAGGATCCCTTCCTCCTGGTCGAAGTCCCAGCTGCGCGCCTGCTGGGCCAGCAGCCGGCGCTGCAACCGGTTGGCGAGCCGGGTCACGACCGACTGGAGCCCACCGATCTGCTGGTCGAGATAGGCGCGCAGTCGGTTGAGCTCGTCCTCGTCGCACAGCCCGCGGGCGTCGACGATCTCATCGAACTGGGTGGTGTAGGCCTTGTAGCTGGTGGGGGGCGAAAGC
This sequence comes from uncultured Alphaproteobacteria bacterium, assembly GCA_963722545.1. Taxonomy (GTDB): domain Bacteria; phylum Pseudomonadota; class Alphaproteobacteria; order Sphingomonadales; family Sphingomonadaceae; genus Sphingomicrobium. The sequence goes on along the minus strand of CAVRMK010000004.1, from coordinate 586,689 downwards.
TCCCAATTGGGCCGGCCGGGAGCGGCGAACACGCTCTCGCCGAGTTCGTCGCCGCCGACGTCCTGTTGCTCCCCGGCTTCCGATTCCGCGAACGCGCCCTCGTCGCCGCGCTCATCCTCGGACTGTTCGCCACGAACGTCCATGTCGCCGCTCTGCGGCGTCCCGGCCTCGCCCTCGTCGCCATCGTCCGCCCCGGCCTGGTCCAACTCGTCGTCGTCCCCGCCTTCGTTGGAGCGCTCGACGTCCTCGTCTCCGACCGGGAGATCGAGGTCGCTGAGTAGGTCCCGGGCAAGGCGCGCGAAGGCGGCCTGGTCGTCGATCGTCAGAGCGAGCGAATCGAGCTCGGGCCCGGCCTTGTCCTCGATCCACTTGGAAACCAGCTCGAGCCCCGCGTTCGCCGCGTCGGGCGGAGCCTTGCCGGTCAAGCGCTGGCGGGCGAGCAGGCCGACCGCGGTGGCAAGCGGCACTTCCTCGGCAGTTCGGGCGCGAAGGATTGCGTCACCGCGCACCCGCGCCTCGGCGAGCCGGTCGAGGTTGGCGCTGACTCCGCCCCAGTGTCGCGAGCCCAGCGCCTCGAAGCGGGCGGTTTCGAGCGCGTCGAACACCGCGCGCGAATCGGGGTCGGAAGGAGCGAGGCGGGCGTGGACCGCGGGGTCGTGATGGCGCAGGCGCAAGGCAAGCGAATCGGCCGCTCCCCGAGCCTCGGCGACCAGCCCCCGCTCGAGCGCCGGACCAGGCGATGGCGCCCGAGCCGTCTTTCCCGACGTCGACCCGCCTTCCGACGCGAACAGGACGTCGGCCTCGGCGTCCCGGGCGATCGCGCGGGTCGCGCCGGCCAGCGCCCGCCGGAAATGATCGAGCCGTTCGGCCATCGCTTGCCTTTGCCGTTAGAGCCTCTCACCATGCAAGGGCGGATGGGGAGTGCAACATGAAACTCGGCGCGCTGGCCCGGAAAACGACGCGCATGACCGCGGCGGAATATCAGGCCCATCTCACCGGCATCAACATCTTCTTCGGCGCCGTCCTGGGGTTCGTGATCAACGGCATCGACCGCCTCGACGCGATCGGATTCGGGGTCGTCCTGACCCTCGTCTCCGGGGTGGTCATCTCGATCCTCTACATCAGTGCGAGCAAGCACCGCTTGCTCTACAGCTTTACTTTGGTGCTGGTCGCGGTGTTGCCGTGGATCGTCGACAAGATCGTCCAGGGCCCGTTCGAGCTGCCGCCAAAGCTTCAGCCGACGTTGTTCGTGTGGACCCTGATCACGATCTTTGCGGAATTCCTGCCGCGCGAACGTGAAGGCGAGCTTCCGGCCGCGCCCTAGTCGGCCTTTCCGACCACGCTTTCGGGCAGGTCCTCGCCGAACACCCGCTGGTAATATTCGGCGATCAGTGCGCGCTCGCTTTCGTCGCACTTGTTGAGGAAGCTGACCCGGAAGGCGTAGCCGATGTCGCCGAAAATATGGGCGTTCTGGGCCCAGCTGATCACCGTGCGCGGGCTCATCACGGTCGAGATGTCGCCATTCATGAAGCCCTGGCGCGACAGATCGGCGACCTTGATCATCTTCTCGACCGTCTCCTTGCCCTTGGGATCGTCATATTCGCCCGACTTGGCGAGGACGATCTGCGCCTCGACCGCGGCAGGGAGGTAATTCAAAGTGGTGACGATGTTCCAGCGATCCATCTGCCCCTGATTGATCGCCTGGGTGCCGTGATAGAGGCCGGTGGTGTCGCCGAGCCCGACAGTATTGGTCGTCGCGAACAGCCGGAACCACGGGTTGGGCCGGATCACCCGATTCTGGTCGAGCAAGGTCAATTTGCCCTCCGCCTCGAGGACGCGCTGGATGACGAACATCACGTCGGGGCGGCCGGCGTCATATTCATCGAACACCAGCGCCACCGGATGCTGCAGTGCCCATGGCAGGAGGCCTTCGCGGAACTCTGTCACCTGCTGGCCCTCGCGAAGCACGATCGCGTCACGCCCGACGAGGTCGATCCGGCTGATGTGCGCGTCGAGGTTGATTCGGATGAGCGGCCAGTTCAATCGCGCCGCGACCTGCTCGAGATGGGTCGACTTGCCGGTCCCGTGATAGCCCTGGATCATCACCCGCCGGTTCTTGGCGAAGCCGGCGCAGATCGCCATCGTCGTGTCGGGGTCGAAGACATACGTCGGGTCGAGGTCGGGGACCCGCTCGTCGGCCTCGCTGAACGCCGGAACCTCGAGGTCGGTGTCGACCCCGAACGCCTCGCGCACCTTCACGATCTTGTCGGGCGCCGCCATGACTGTGTCGCTGCGGCTGTCGAGGCTGACGTTGGGGATGTCGGTCATTGGGGGGCCTTAAGCGAACCGCGCGCTCGCCTCAACTTGAAGCGACCTTGGGCGGCAGCGGGAAGAGTGTGATGAAATGCTTCGCCAGTTCCAAGTCGCCCTTGATCTCGATCGATTCCAGCGGAGCCCCACCGTGAATCACGGCCGCCACGGCGCTCGAGGGGCCTGAGAATATGACGTCGCAGTCGACGATTTCGCCGCGTTCGACATCGAGCCTGCCGTCGCGAATCTCGACCACATAATTGGCTTCGCCGAGGCGGAAGCCGATCCGCGCGCGGAGTCCGTCGGCCAAAGCCGGAGACAAGAGGGTCTGGAGCGACATGATGAGCGACACGTGGCTCATCGGCTGGTCCGGATTGTGCACCGGGCTGCGCGCGGCCCAGCGGCCGAGCGAGGCGATGACCGGGACAACCTCGAGCCCCCAGTCGGTCGCCTGGTAAACCTGAACCGACGCCGGCGGCGGCAGCTTCACCTTGCGGACCAGGCCGCGCGCCTCGAGCTCGGTCAACCGCTGGGTCAGCACATTTGCGCTGATTCCCTGGAGGTCGCTCCTGAGCTCGGAAAACCGCCTCGGCCCGTAGGCGAGCTCGCGGAGGACGAGCATGGCCCAGCGCTCGCCAACCAGCTCGAGCGCGTGAGCAAGGGCGCACGCGTCGTCGTAGCGCCGTTTTTCGTCCTTTTGTCGGGGGTTAGTCACTTTTTCTAACTGCATGGTTGCAATATGTAACCGAATTGTTCAAAAAGCAAGCCGAGATCGAGTCGCTGAGGAGGAAAACGATGCCGAAGATGATTTTCGTGAACTTGCCGGTCACCGATCTCGAGCGGTCGGTCGCGTTCTACGAGGCGATCGGCGGGCGCAACGAGCCCAAGTTCAGCAACGACGCTGCGGCAATGATCGTCCTCTCCGACGCCATCCATGTGATGCTACTGACCCATCCATTCTATGCGAGCTTCACCGGCAAGCCGATCGCCGACGCGCACCAGACCAGTCAGGTGATCCTGTGCCTGTCCGCCGATAGCCCGGCGGAAGTGGATAACGTCGTCGAGGCGGCCGGCGCGGCGGGCGGAAAGATCGACGCCGGCAAGAAACAGGACCCCGTCCCGTTAATGTACGGGCGGGACTTTGAGGACCCGGACGGCCACGCTTGGGAGGTCATGTGGATGGACGCCCGGGCCGCGGAACAGGGCGCTTCGGCGTTCGAGACTGCCGATCGTCACTGAACGGGCGTAAGCAACCGACGCCGAGTCGCCCAGCCGACTCGCGACAAGGAGGAGGACGAGCATGAGCTATATCGACGGATTCATCCTGCCTTTGCCCAACGGCAAGGAAGAGGACTATCGCAAGCAGGCCGAGCTGTTTGCGCGCAAGGCGACCGAACAGGGCGCGATCGGAACGATCGAAGCGCTCGGTGACGGGCTCGAGCACGGCCACACCACCGATTTCTTCCGCGCGGTCCAGGCCAAGGACGACGAGAATGTCGTCTTCTCCTTCATCATCTGGCCGGACAAGGACGTCCGCGACAAGGCGTGGGAGAAGATCATGGCCGACCCCGAGATGCAGCCCGGCGCGATGGACATGCCGTTCGACGGCAAGCGCATGTTCTGGGGCGGGTTCAAGCCGCTTCTCAACACGCTGGAGCGAGTCGACGCCTAAGATCCGCGCGGTCGAAACAGAAGTTGCTGAGGAGGCTTGAATGCCCGTTGCACCCAATGCCGACATCGAAATCACGGCCTTCAAGTTCGTGCCCGAATTCGCCCAGGGCCTGGTCCGCGACCTTCGGGCGCGTTGGGCGCTCGAAGAAGCGGGCCTCGACTATCGGGTTCGGCTGCTCGATCAGGGACGGCCGCCCGAATATCTGCTCGACCAGCCGTTCGACCAGGTGCCCTGCTTTAGCGACGGCAAGGTCAAGATCTTCGAGACCGGCGCGATCGTCCAGTACATCGGCGAACAGAGCGAGACTCTGCTGCCGCGTGACCCGCAGGGCCGTTATCGCGCAATCCAATGGACCTATGCCGCGCTCAACAGCGTCGAGCCGGCGCTGATCAACCTGCTATTGATCGACCTGTTCTTCACTGGGGAGGAATGGGCCAAGCTGCGCCGCCCGGGCGCCGAGGATTTCGCGCGGCTGAAGTTGAAGCGAGTCTCCGATTGGCTCGGCGACAAGGAATGGCTGGAAGGCCGCTTCACCATTGGCGACCTGATCATGACGACCACGCTTCGGTTCCTGCGCCACACCAATTTGGTGGCCGAATTCCCCAATCTCACGGCCTTGGTGAAGCGCAGCGAGTCGCGGCCGGCGTTCAAGCAGGCGCTCGCCGACCAATTGTCGGTGTTTGCTGCCAACCAACCCCAAGCTGAAGGAGTGCCAGCATGACCTATTTCGAAGGATTCGTGGCCCCCGTTCCCGAGGCCAACAAGGAAACCTATCGCAAGCATGCGGCCGACGCGGCGCCCACCTTCCTCGAGCTCGGCGTGAAGCGCCATTTCGAGGCGTGGGACAGCGACGTTCCCGAAGGCAAGGTCACCGACTTCCGCAAGGCCGTCGATGCCAAGCCTGACGAAAAGGTCGTTTTCGCCTGGTTCGAACATTCCGACCGCGCCAGCCGCGACGCGTTCAACGAAAAGATGATGAGCGATCCGCGGATGGAGAAAATGGGCGAGACGATGCCCTTCGATGCCAAGCGCATGATCGTCGGCGGCTTCGACGCAATCGTCGAGGAAGGAAGCGGCCGCGGCGATTATACCGATGGTTTCGTAGTCCCGGTCCCAGAGGACAAGGTCGAGGCCTATCAGGCGCTGGCCGCGAAAATGGCCAAGGTGTTCCGCCAGCACGGCGCGACGCGCGTCGTCGAAGCGCTGTCCAACGATGTGCCCAAGGGAAAAGTCACCGATTTCTATCGCGCCGTGAGGGCCGAGGACGGCGAGAGGGTCGTCTTCTCCTTCGTCGAATGGCCCGACAAGCAGACGCGCGACCAGGCTTGGGAAAAGATCATGGCGGACGAAAGCCTGAAGCCCGAAGGCGACATGCCGTTCAACGGCCAGCGCATGTTCTGGGGCGGCTTCGAGCCGATCTTCGACACTGCCAAGCAAGAGCCGGCGCACGCCTGAGACTCAACGCGACGCAAGAAAAGGAATCGACCAATGGAAGACGTCACCGACGCTCCTGCCCGTTCGGCTGCCCAGAACGGCACATCAGGAAACGGCAATTTCATCTGGTACGAGCTGATCACGCCCGACCCCGACGGGGCGCGCGCTTTCTACCAGTCGGTCGTGGCTGGCTGGGCGATCGATGAGTCCAGCGAGGCCATGCCGAATGGCAGCGCCTATCGGATGATCCGCCGTTCGGACGGCAAGGAGCAGGGCGGAATCCTGACCCTGACGCCCGAGATGCAGGGTCACGGCGCCCGCCCGATGTGGGCCGGATACATCAGCGTCGACGACGTCGACTCAACGATCGAGGCGATCCGCGCCGACGGCGGACAGGCTTTGATGCCGGCCTTCGACATTCCCGATATCGGTCGGATCGCGATGGTTGCCGACCCGGCGGGCGTGCCCTTCTACATCATGAAGGCGATCCCGCCGGCGGGCGACCCGAACGCGACCAGCGACGTGTTCGAAGGCATGACCGCCGAGCGGGTGCGCTGGAACGAGCTGTCGACCACCGACCAGGACGGCGCGATCGCCTTTTACGGGCGCCACTTCGGCTGGACCCAGGAAGGCGGGATGCCGATGGGCGAGATGGGCGATTACAAGTTCATCCAGGCCCATGGCGTCGGAATTGGCGCGGTCATGCCCAAGCCGGCGCAAAGCCCGGCCAGCATGTGGCTCTTTTACTTCGGGGTCGACGACATCGACCGCGCGGACCAGCGCGATCACCGAGGGTGGCGGGCAAAAGCTCTACGACCCGATGGAAATTCCCGGCGGCGAATATGCGGTCGCAGGGATCGATCCGCAGGGCGCGGCCTTTGGGCTGGTCGGCCCGCGCAAGAAATGAGGAGCTGAATATGAGCAAGATGACCACCTGCCTTTGGTTCGACAAAGGCGAGGCGCGCAAGGCCGCCGAATTCTACGCCGCGACGTTCCCCGACAGCCACGTCGGCGACGCGATGCGAGCACCGGGCGATTTTCCTTCCGGCGAGGAGGGCGACGAGCTGACGGTCGAATTCACTGTCCTCGGCCAAGCGTTCGTCGGCCTCAACGGCGGCGACCTGTTCAAGCCCAATGAAGCGGTGAGCTTCATGGTCATCACCGAGGACCAGGCCGAGACCGACCGCTACTGGAACGCGATCGTCGACAATGGCGGGCAGGAAAGCGAATGCGGCTGGTGCAAGGATCGCTGGGGCTTCTCGTGGCAGATCACCCCGCGCGTCCTGCTCGAAGGCAATATGCATCCCGACCCGGCGGTTTCGAAGCGGGTGTTCGAGGCGATGATGACCATGCAGAAGATCGATGTCGCCAAGATCGAGGCGGCCGCGCGGGGCGAGTCCATCGATGCGTAGGATCAGGGGCAGCGTGTTCGTCTCGCTCGACGGGGTGATGCAGGCGCCGGGCGGACCGAGCGAAGACCCGACCGGCGGCTTCGATCACGGGGGCTGGCTGCCGCAATTCTTCGACGAGGACGTCGGCCAGGCGATCGATGATTTCTTCGGCAGCGACTACGACCTGCTGCTCGGCCGCCGCACCTACGACATCTTCGCGGCGTACTGGCCTTATGTCGGGGGCGAGGCGACCGGCATCGGGGAGATATTCGACGCCACCGGCAAGGACGACGGCGAAGCCGCGGCGATTGCGATGGGCGAGGCGTTCACCCGCGCCAACAAATATGTGCTGACCCGAGGTCAGCCCGACCTCGGCTGGTCGAACAGCCACCGCGTCGGCGGGATCGAGCGAGCTCCGCGCAATCAAGCAGGGCGACGGCCCCGACCTGCTGATCCAGGGCAGCAGCACCATCTATCCCGCGCTCCTCGCCGACGGGCCTGCTCGACCAGCTGACTCTCATGACCTTCCCGGTCGTGCTCGGCAGCGGCAAGCGCATCTTCGACGAGCGCACGCCGGCCGAGGCGCTCAAGATGGTCGATCATAAGATCACCCGGTCGGGCGCGGTCATCGCGACCTATGAACCCGGCGGAAACATCGAGCACGGCTGGGCCGGGCCGCAATCGACCAGCCAGCGCGAGGAGGCCCGGCAAGCGGCGATGGCGGAGGGAAGCTGGTGACGCTCCAGCTCCACGGCCATCCCTTCTCGTCCTACACCTGGAAAGCTCTGATCCCACTTTACGCGAACGATACTCCGTTCGAGTTCCGCGAGATCGACTCGTCCGTGCCGAAATACGAGAGCTTCACCGGCAAGGCGCACCCGTCGGGCCAGTTCCCGGTGCTGACCGACGGAGACGCAGTCATCGTCGAGGCCAGCGCGATCATCGAGCACCTCGCTGTCCACCATCCTGGCCCCGCCCCGCTAATCCCGTCGGATCCGGCCGAAGCCGTCGTCGCCCGAATGATTGACCGGGTGTTCGACAATTATGTCATGGGCAACATGCAACGAGTCATAGCGGCCCACTTCGTCAACAAGGACGACCCCGCCGCGGGCGGCCTCAGGGACGAGCCGTTCGAGCCCGAGATCGCGGCGGGTAAGGCAGGGCTGCGGCGAGCCTATGCCTGGCTCGAGCGGTGGCTCGAGGACAATGCGGTGCCGCCGCACGTCTCGCTGGTCACCTGCGCCGCCGCGCCGTCGCTATTCTACGCCGACTGGGTCGAGCCGATTGCCGAGGATTGTCCGCGTCTCGCCGCCCTGCGTGCGGAGCTGCTCACGCTGCCTGAAGTCGCGCGCTGTGTCGACGACGCGCGGCCTTATCGGCCCTATTTCCCCTACGGCGCGCCCGACCGCGACTAAGCGGTTTCGAACGCGCCGAGGAAGATTTCCTCGCTCGCCAACCCCTCCAGCTCGGCGTCGAGCGCGTGGTAGCGCGGGCCAAGACTGGCCTGGAAGCGATCGAAGTCGTCGCTGCTCTGCCAATGATCAGCGGTCAGGAAGCTGCCGTCTTCGGCGCGCCACAGCTCGACCCGCAAGAAGCCGCCGGCTTCGGAGAACAGCCGGGCCCACTCGCCTTGCGGGCCATAAGCTGCAAGGAAACGGGCCTCCCGCTCGACCGGAACGACGAACCGCCACAGGCGCATGTGGGTCATGCCGCGAAGGCCTGCGCCTTGCGCAATGTTTGATAGGCCTCGATCACTTCGCCGAGCCGTTTTTCGTGGCTCCGGTCGCCGCCGTTCTTGTCGGGATGGAAGCGGCGGACGAGCTGCGAATATTTGCGCCGGACGGCGCTCAATTCGGCGTCTTCGCCAAGGCCCAGGATCGACAGCGCCCGCCGCTCGCCGCGGTTGAAGCGCGAAGTCACCGGCGATTCGCGCCGGGTGGCGAAGCGCGCCCCGATCGCGTCGAGCGGATCGGCGAAATCGCTCCATGCCGGCGGCGGGTCGCCTCCGACATGCGCGAACGGCCGGCTCGCTCGCTCCCAGCCGGCGATCGGCGACTGAGCGCGGCTGATCTCCTCCGCGCTCATGCCGTCGAAGAAATTGTAGCGCGCATTGTGCTCGCGGACATGGTCGAGGCACAGGAAGCGCCAGCTTCCCGGGCCGTCGAAACTGGCCGGCTCGAGCGGCGCCTTGAACTCGCCCGGCTCGCCGCAGCCCGGGTGCGAGCAACGGTCGCGCGCCCCTTCGACCCGTCCATGCCACCTGCTCGCCTTCGTCGCCATCGCGCCTATATAAGCGCAATGACCTTAACCTCCACTGGTCCGATCGCCTCTGAAATGATCCGCCGCCTCACCGCCGCGCTCGAGCCGACCCGCCTCGACCTGGTCGACGACAGCGAGAAGCATCGCGGCCACGGCGGCTACAATCCCGCCGGCGAGAGCCATTTCAGCCTGACCATCGAGAGCCCCGCCTTCGCCGGCATGAACCGCGTCGAGCGGCAGCGGGCGGTCTATGCCGCGCTCGGCGAGCTGATGGACGAACGGGTCCACGCGCTCTCGATCCGCGCCCTCGCCCCGGGCGAGCGCTGATGGAAACGATCGCTCCCGTCACCCACGACCTCGGCGCGTTCAAGGTGCGCCGGGTGCTGCCCTCGAAAGGCCGGACGATGGTCGGCCCGTTCATCTTCGTCGACGAGTTCGGCCCGGCCCAGCTCGACATCGGCGAGGGCATGGACGTCCGTCCGCACCCGCACATCAACCTCGCCACGGTCACGTATCTGTTCGAGGGCGCGATCCATCACCGCGACAGCATCGGCTCGAGCCAGGTGATCGAGCCGGGCGCGGTCAATCTGATGACCGCGGGCAAGGGCATCGTCCATTCCGAGCGAAGCCCGCAGGCCGAGCGCGACGGCGGCGCCCGGCTCTACGGGATGCAGACCTGGCTCGCGCTTCCCGACGGGAAGGAGGAGGTGGATCCCGCGTTCGACCATGTTCCGCCCGCAGAGCTTCCGCTGGTCGAGCTCGAGGGCGCCAGCGCCCGAGTGCTGATGGGCCGGCTGTGGGGCACAGAAGCGGGCACGCCGTGCCATTCGCCGACCATCTACGCCGACCTCGTGTTGCAGGGCGGCCGTGTGGCGATCGACTCCGATGCCGATGAGCGCGCGATCCTCGCCACCGAGGGCCAACTCGCGCTCGACGGCACCGCGCTCAGCCTGTTCACGCTGTACATGTTGGAGCCCGGCACGACCCCAGTGCTGTCAGGACAGGGCCGCGCGATGCTGCTCGGCGGTCAGGACTTCGCCACCCCGCGCCATGTGTGGTGGAATTTCGTCAGCTCGAGCCGCGAGCGGATCAACCAGGCCAAGCGCGAGTGGATGGAGCGCCGCTTCCCGCTCGTCCCCGGCGACGAGGAGGAATTCATCCCGATCCCGGAAGTCCCCAAGACCGTCAGCTATCCCTGAACGGGTCCTCCGCGCCACTCGGGTAGCGGCCGGTCGCCAAGCGCGACGTCGACCGCCGCGCGCGCCAGCAGTCGAGTCGAATCGAGCGTCGGCAGGCGGCTGTTGTGGTCGCCGATGATCAGCGGGATTTCGGTGCAGACCAACGCCGCCGAATCGCAACCCTCGGCGGCCAGGGCATCGATCGCCGAGCCGTAGAAATCGACCGAGGCTGGTTCGAACCGATGCAGGCAGAGCTCGTCCATGATGATCGCATGGAGCCGCTCGCGAGTGTCGGCCGGCGGGATTGCCCAGCCGATCCCGCGCGCTTCGAGCGCGCGCGGATAGACCGGCCCCTCCATCGTCCAACTGGTACCGAGCACCGCGACCTTGCCAAAGCCGCGCCGCTCGGCCTCGCCCGCGACGACCTCGGCGATGTTGAGGCCCGGCAGAGCCAAAGGGGGGCCCTCGGCCTCGAGCGCGATATGCGCGCTATTGTCGGGGCAGAGGAAGAAATCGGCGCCGGCCGCCGCGAGCCGCTCGATTACTTTGGCCGAACGGGCTCGAAGCGCCGCGCGATCGTCCGAATCCCAGTCCGCCAGCGTATCGGCCATGGACAGGCCGCTCATCGTCACGATCGGGTGGGCATGGTCGCCCATCCGGCGCTGCGCCTCGAGCATGATCTCGTGGAAGCAGAGCAGCGCCCCTTCGACGCTATACTGATGGATTCCGATGTGCAGTGGGCCCATGCTTCCCCCGAGCCGCGATCATTCCTATGGGCTTCGACCATGACGGCTCGAAACGCCCGCGTCCAATTGTCAACAGGGATCGCATTGAACGTGGTCGAGGCCGGGCGCGATGACGCTCCGCCGGTCGTTCTGCTCCACGGCTTTCCCGAATCGCACCGGACCTGGCGCGCGCTCGCGCCTCTGCTCGAGGACCGCTTTCGGCTGATCATGCCCGACCAGCGCGGGTTCGGCGCGTCCGACCTGCCTGCAGACGTCGCCGACTATCAGACCGGCAAGCTGATCGACGACATCTTCGCGCTTGCCGAGGCGCTGTCGCTCGACCGCTTCACGCTCGTCGGCCACGATTGGGGCGGAGCGATCGCCTGGGGCGCCGCGACGCGCGAAGACCCGCGGCTCGAGCGGCTCGAGCGGCTCGCGATTATCAACGCCCCCCACCCGGTGGTCTTCCAGAAGAGCCTGATCGAGGACCCGGAGCAGCGCCGCGCCGCGCAATATATCAACGCGCTTCGGGCCCCGGGAATCGAGCGCTACATCCGCGGCCAGGGGCTCAACTGGTTCTTCGCCAAGACCTTCGGCGGCCATGTCGACCTCGGGCTCATCTCCGAGGAGGAGAAGCAGCGCTATATCGCAGACTGGTCGCGTCCCGGCGCGCTCGAGGCGATGCTCAACTGGTACCGCGCGGCAAAGGTCATCGTGCCGCCGCCGGGGCTGGCCGTGCCCCTCCCCGACTGGCTGCTCGAGGCCTTCCCGTCGATCGAGATTCCGACCATGGTTATCTGGGGGATGCGCGACACCGCGCTCCTCCCGGTCCAGCTCGACGGGCTCGACCGGCTGGTCGACGATCTCAGGATTGAGCGGCTGCCCGACACCGGCCATTTCGCTCCGTGGGAAGCGCCCGAAGCGGTCGCCGCGGCGCTCGGCGGGTTCCTCGCCGACCGTTCCGCCGCTACGGCGCTGGCGCAATGACCGCGACCCGTTCACGTTCCCGCTCGGCCGCCCGCCTCGCCGCGGTCCAGGCGCTCTACCAGCAGGACATGGAGGGCACGGCGCTGCCGCAGCTGCTCCACGAGTTTCACGAGCACCGGCTCGGCGCGACGATCGGCGACGTCACCTATCACGAGCCCGAGCGCGACTTCTTCGACGACCTCGTCACCGGCGCCAACAGCCGAAGCGAGGAGATCGACCGGCTGATCACGGACCGGCTCGCCGAGGGCTGGACGCTCGAGCGGCTCGACCGTCCGATGCGCGCGATCCTTCGCTCCGGGGCCTATGAGCTGCTGGCGCGCGCCGACGTGCCCGCGGCCACGGTGATCAGCGAATATATCGACGTCGCCCATGCCTTTTACGACAAGCGCGAGAGCGGCTTCGTCAACGGCCTGCTCGACGCCATCGCCAAGCAGGTGCGGCCGGCGCGCGCGCCGTGATGCGCGAGCGCGACGTTATCGCAAGGCTCAGGCGCATGGCGACCGCGCCCGAAGCCCGCGGCCTGCTCGACGACGTCGCGATCCTAGACGGCCTGGTCCTCACCCACGACAGCATCGCCGAGGGGGTGCATTATCTGCCCTTCGATCCGCCCGCGAGCGTCGGGTGGAAGCTGGTCGCGGTCAATTTGAGCGACCTCGCGGCCAAGGGCGCCCGGCCCCGCGCCGCCTTACTGTCGCTCGCCATCTGCGGCGACGGCGAATGGGAAGAGGCCTTTCTCGGCGGGATCGAGGCGGCGTGCGAGGCCTATGGCCTGGATTTGATTGGCGGTGACACGATCGCGCTCCCACCGGGCGCGTCGCGGGTGCTGGGCCTCACCGCCATCGGCACGGCCGGGGACCATGTGCCGGCGCGGACCGGCGGCCAGGCAGGGGATTCGCTGTGGCTCGTCGGGACGCTGGGCGATTCGGCCGCCGGTCTTGCCCAATTGCTCGAGGATCGGCGCGCGCAGGGCCCGCTGGTCGACATCTATCGGCGCCCGATCCCCCAGATCGAGGCCGGCCGGCTGCTCGCGCCGCGCGCCCATGCGATGATGGACGTCTCGGACGGCCTGTTCCTCGAACTCGCTCCGCCTGGCCGAGGCCAGCGGCTGTTCGGCGACGATCGCGCTCGATTCGCTGCCGTTGTCCGACTCGTTCGTCGAGGTGCGAAGCAATTCGCTGGGAGCAAGGCTGTTCGCGGCCAGCGCGGGCGACGATTATGCCTTGCTCGCGGCCTTTCCCGAAGACCTCGATCCGCTCTCCCTCGCCCTTCCCGAGGGCACCTTTCTGACCCGGATCGGAGCCCTTCGCAAAGGGCCTCCGGCGATCGCCGCAACGATGGGCGGGGAGCTGGTCGACCTGCCCGCCAGCCTCGGTTACGAGCATCGCGGCCGCTGACCGGCTCATTTCATCCGGCGCGGTTGCAAGCGGGGTAAAGCGCCCCTAAACACCCGCCGGATTTCCGCGGCCGGCCATGGTTTCCGGCCGACCCATCCCGCTTCGCAAAACAGGGACTCGACCACGCATGAACCTGCTGACCATCGCCATTATCTGTGGCCTCCTCGCCGTGCTTTACGGATTCATCACCAGCCGCCAGGTGCTCGGCCAATCCGCCGGAAGCCAGCGGATGATCGAAGTATCGGCTGCAATTCAGGAAGGCGCGGCAGCCTACCTCAAGCGCCAATATACGACGATCGCGATCGTCGGTGTCGCCGTGGCCGCGATCATCTTTCTTTTCCTCGGCGGGCTTAGCGCCGGTGCCTTTGTGCTTGGAGCGATCCTGTCGGGCGCCACGGGCTTCATCGGCATGAACATCTCGGTCCGCGCCAACGTGCGCACGGCCGAGGCGGCCCGGACCAGCCTCCAGGCCGGCCTCACCACCGCCTTTCGCGCGGGCGCGATAACCGGCCTGCTCGTCGCGGGCCTCGCCTTGCTCGCGATCTCAGGCCTGTTCTGGTACCTCATCGGACCCGCGGGCTATGAACCAAACGACCGCGCGGTCGTCACCGCATTGACCGCCCTCGCGCTAGGCGCTTCGCTGGTTTCGATCTTCGCCCGTCTCGGCGGCGGCATCTTCACCAAGGCCGCCGATGTCGGCGCCGACCTGGTCGGAAAGGTCGAGGCGGGGATTCCCGAAGACGATCCGCGCAACCCGGCGGTCATCGCCGACAACGTCGGCGACAATGTCGGCGACTGCGCGGGCATGGCGGCCGACCTGTTCGAAACCTATGTCGTCACAGTCGGCATCACCATGGTCATGGTCGCCTTGCTGGTCAGCGGGCCGCTGCTCCTGCCGCTGATGTCGCTTCCGCTGCTCATCGGCGGTGTGTGCATCATCACCTCGATCATCGGCACCTATATGGTCCGCCTCGGCGCCAAGGGCTCGATCATGGGCGCGCTCTACAAGGGTTTCTGGACCGCGACCCTGCTCGGGGTTCCGGCGATCTACGGCGCAGCCTGGTATGCGCTCGGCGGCGATCTTTCGCAGTCGGTGACCGTCGCAGACGGCACCTCATTCCCGATCATCAATCTTGTCTGGACCAGCTTCGTCGGCCTTGCGGTCACCGCGCTCATCGTCTGGATCACCGAATATTACACCGGGACCAACTATCGCCCGGTCCAGTCGATCGCCCGTGCCAGCCAGACCGGACACGGCACCAACATCATCCAGGGCCTCGCGATCAGCCTCGAATCGACCGCTCTCCCGACCATCGTGATCATCGCCGGCCTCATTTCCAGCTACCAGCTTGCCGGCTTCCTCGGGGTCGCCTTCGCGGCTTCGGCGATGCTCGCGCTGGCGGGCATGGTCGTCGCCCTCGACGCTTATGGCCCGGTCACCGACAATGCCGGCGGGATCGCCGAGATGGCGGGCATGGACGACGACGTCCGCACCCGCACCGACGCGCTCGACGCGGTCGGCAACACCACCAAAGCGGTGACCAAGGGCTATGCCATCGGCTCGGCGGGCCTTGCCGCGCTGGTCCTGTTCGGCGCCTACACCGAGGACCTTCGCCATTTCGGCGCGGAAATTGGCGTGACCGCGGACCTCGATTCCCTTTTCAGCCTCAGCAACCCCTACGTGATCGTCGGCCTGCTGCTCGGCGCGCTCCTGCCTTATCTCTTCGGAGCGATGGGCATGACCGCGGTCGGCCGCGCCGGCGGAGCGGTGGTCGAGGAAGTGCGCCAGCAGTTCCGCGACAATCCGGGCATCATGGACGGGTCGGTTCGCCCCAATTACGCGCGCACCGTCGACCTCGTGACCAAGGCCGCAATCCGCGAGATGATCATTCCCTCGCTGCTTCCGGTGCTGGCACCGATCGTCGTCTTCTTCGGCATCGAGCTGGTGGCGGGCCGCGACAACGCCCTCGCCGCGGTCGGCGCGCTGCTCCTCGGCGTGATCGTCTCGGGTCTGTTCGTCGCCATCTCGATGACCTCGGGCGGCGGCGCGTGGGACAATGCCAAGAAATATATCGAGGACGGCAATTATGGCGGCAAGGGCAGCGAGGCCCACAAGGCCGCGGTGACCGGCGATACGGTCGGCGATCCCTACAAGGACACCGCCGGCCCGGCCGTCAATCCGATGATCAAGATCACCAATATCGTCGCCTTGCTGCTGCTCGCGGCATTGGCCGGCGCGGCATAATCGCCCGCTGATTCAATAAAGCCCCGTCGGATTTCGGTTCGGCGGGGCTTTTCTTTTGCCCGCTCCAATGGTCAAGCGGCGACCATGCCCAGCGCCATCCGAGTCCATCAGCCCGGCGGCCCCGAGGTCCTCCAATGGGAAGAGGTCGAGGTCGGCGATCCCGGCCCCGGCCAGGTCCGGATCCGCCAGGATGCCGCGGGACTCAACTTCATCGACGTCTATCATCGCACCGGCCTCTACCCGCAGCCGCTTCCGTTCATTCCTGGAGTCGAGGGCGGGGGAACTGTCGAGGCACTGGGCGAAGGAGTCGATGATTTCGCGGTCGGTGACCGGGTCGCCTATGCGGGGCCGATCGGCGGCTATGCCGAACAGCGGCTGATCGACGCGGACCGCCTGGTCAAGCTTCCCGACAAGATCACGACGGAGCAGGCGGCGGGCATGATGCTCCAGGGCATGACGGTCCAGATGCTGCTGCGCTCGGTGTTCCCGGTGGCCAAGGGGGACACGATCCTGATTCACGCCGCGGCGGGCGGGGTCGGCCTCATCATGTGCCAATGGGCCAAGGCGCTTGGAGTGAGGGTCATCGGCACCGTCGGGACCGAGGCGAAAGCAGAGCTGGCAGCAGCGCACGGCTGCGACCACCCGATCGTCTATTCCAAGCAGGATTTCGTCGCCGAGGTCATTCGCCTGACCGACGGCGAGAAGCTCCCCGTGGTCTATGATTCGGTCGGCCGCGACACCTTCCTGCGCTCGCTCGACTGCCTCCGCCCGCGCGGGCTGATGGTCAGCTTCGGCCAGGCCTCGGGCGCGATCGAGCCGTTCAACGTGACGGTCCTCGCCCAGAAAGGCTCGCTCTATCTGACCCGCCCGACGCTCTTCACCTACACCGCGTCGCGCGAGCAGTTGACTCAAAGCGCCAAGGAATTGTTCGCCATCGTCGCCGGCGGAAAGGTCCGGATCGAGGTCAATCAATGCTTCAAGCTCAAGGACGCGGCCGACGCCCACCGGGCGCTCGAATCGCGCCAGACCAGCGGATCGACCATCCTCAAGGTCTGAGCAACGCCACCGCCTTCACATTTGACCACCTCGCGGCTAAGGCTCCGCGACTTTCGCAAACCGAAGAGGATCCAGCTTGGCCAAGGAAGAACTACTCGAGATGCGTGGCAAGGTGGTCGAGCTGCTGCCCAACGCCATGTTTCGAGTCGAGCTGGAGAACGGCCACGAGATCCTCGGCCATACCGCCGGCAAGATGCGCAAGAACCGCATCCGAGTCCTGACCGGCGATGAAGTCCTGGTCGAGCTGACGCCCTATGACCTGACCAAGGGGCGGATCACCTATCGCTTCATGCCCGGACGAGCGGGACCGCCCGGCTATACCGGCTAGACCATCGCGATGCGGCTGATCCTCGCCTCGGCGAGCCCGCGCCGCTTTGACTTGCTGGCGCGTATCGGGGTCGTTCCCGACTTCGTCGTTCCCGCCGACGTCGACGAAAGCGTCCCCAAAGGCGAGCTTCCGCGCGATCACGCCCGCCGCCTCGCGCGGGAGAAAGCGGAAGCGGTCGCCAGATTGCATCCTGACAATCTCGTGCTCGCCGCCGATACGGTCGTTGCGGTCGGCCGGCGGATCCTCCCCAAGGTCGAGGACGAGGCCACGCTTCGCGCCTGCATGGCCTTGCTGTCGGGGCGCCGCCACCGGGTGCTGACCGGGGTCGCGCTGGCCGTTCCAGGCGGTGCCGTCCGCGAGCGGCTGGTCGAGACGATGATCGCGATGAAGCACCTCAGCGACGAGGAGATCGACCATTACGCGGCGCATGGCGAGTGGCGCGGCAAGGCCGGCGGCTATGCGCTCCAGGGCTATGGCGAAATCTATGTCCGCCACATCGCCGGAAGCTATTCCAACGTCGTCGGCCTTCCCCTCGCCGAGACCCGCGTCCTCCTGAAGTCGGCGGGCTATCCGATTGCCTGAGTGGCTCGCCGAGCGCGGCATCGGCGAGACCCGTATGGTCCGCGTTGCCGAGGGCAAGATCACCGAGGCTCGGATCCTGCTCGATGCTATTGTTCGCGCCGGAAGCATGCTCGAGGCGCGCCTGGTTTCGAACGGCGCAGGCGGACGCAATGCGGTGGCGCGCAGTGCCGACGGGGATGACTATCTCCTGCCGCGGGGCGCGCCGGGATTTGCCGAGGGCACAATGCTTCGAATCGAGGTCACGCGCGAAGCCATCCCCGGCGCCGAGCCGTGGAAGCGGCCGCTCGCACGGCTCACGGACCAACCCAAAGCTGCCATTGCCGAGCCCGGGGCGGAACTGTTGGCCTTCCCCGCCCCCACCGACCAGCTCGGCGCGCTCGGCTGGGACGATCTGATCGAGGAGGCGCGCAGCGGAACGGTTCGCTTTGCGGGCGGCGAGCTGTCGATCGAAACTACGCGAGCGATGACCCTGATCGACGTCGATGGACCCGGCGAGCCGGGGGAGCTCGCGCTGCTCGGAGCGGCCGCGTCAGCCCGCGCGATCCTCCGCCTCGACCTTCAGGGTTCGATCGGCATCGACCTGCCGACGGCCTCCGGAAAAGATGCTCGGCGAAGGGCGGCGGAGGCAGTCGATTCCATCCTGGCTCAGCCGTTCGAGCGCACCGCGGTCAACGGCTTCGGTTTCCTTCAGATCGTCCGCCCACGCCGGCGCCCCTCGCTGATCGAGCTCGCGCGCGACCGCGCCGGCTTTGAGGCGCGGGCTTTGCTGCGCCGGGCCGCGTTCGCCGGTCCGGGCGCGAAGACCCTGGTCGCGGCTCCTGCCGTGATCACCGCGATCAAAACCGCTCCGGGCTGGATTCCAGCCCTCGAGCGCCAACTCGGCGGAGCCGTCGGCTTGCGCCCCGACCCAGCCATTCCCATTTCCGCAGGCCATGTCGAAAACCGCTAAGAAATGCCCGCTGTGCGGCAAGCCCGAAAGCTTGGAGTTCGCGCCGTTCTGCGGCCACGGCTGCAAGAGTCGCGACCTCCTCAAATGGCTCGGCGAAGGCTATCGCATTGCCGGCCCTCCGGCCGATCCCGACAGGGTGGACAGCGAGGAAGGCGACGGTTAGGGAGCGCCTCGCCCAAGCGAACATTCGCATCGCCGTGGCGGGCCCAGGTAGCTCAGTTGGTAGAGCACGTGACTGAAAATCACGGTGTCGGCAGTTCGATTCTGTCCCTGGGCACCATCGCCCCCAAAGAACCAAAGAACACTTACTCAGCAGCGATTTCCGTAAGCCTCTGCGCGTCAGCGAAGTCGCGGCCGAACCAGGCGATGGTCGCTTCCAACCCTTCATCGAGGCTCGTCGCCGGACGCCAGTCGAGCAGCTCGATCGCCCGGCTAATGTCGGGCCAGCGGCGACGCGGGTCGTCGGTGGGCAGCGGGCGATTGACCAGCGCTGAGCGGCTCCCGGTCAGCCGGAGGATCGCCTCGACCAGCGCGCTGATCGGCATCTCCTTGGGATCGCCGATATTGACCGGAAGCGCGACGGCATCGCTCTCCATCAGGCGGATAAGCCCTTCGACCGTGTCGTCGACAAAGCAGAAGCAGCGGGTCTGCGACCCGTCGCCGTAGACCGTCAGCGGCTCGCCGGCGAGCGCCTGGCAGACCAGGTTCGAAACCACCCGGCCGTCGTCGCGCCGCATGCGCGGGCCATAAGTGTTGAAGATCCGCGCGATCCGGATGTCCGCTCGCCCGGCACGGTGATAGTCGAAGGCCAGAGTCTCGGCGGCACGCTTGCCCTCGTCGTAACAGGCGCGCGGGCCGGTGCAGTTGACGCTTCCGCGATAATCCTCGGGCTGGGGGTGGACCTCGGGGTCGCCATAGACCTCGCTGGTCGAGCTCAACAGCAGACGCGCGCCGGTCTTTTCGGCGAGGCGAAGCGCGTTGCGGGTTCCAAGAACATTGGTGAGAAGGGTGCGCTCGGGATCGGCCTGGTAATGCGGCGGCGAGGCGGGGCAGGCGAGATGGTAGATCCGGGTCGGCCGAAGTTGCTCGGGCCAAGGCTCGATCGCGTCATGCTCGACCAGCTCGAACCGCGGATGGCCTTCAAGGTGCGCCACATTCGCGCGCACGCCGGTGCAGAAATCGTCGAGGCAAAAGACGGTGGCGCCCTCGGCGATGAGCCGGTCGCACAGGTTCGAGCCGATGAAGCCCGCGCCCCCGCTCACCACGGCGATTGTTTCGCTCCGTCCCGTCATATGGCCTTTCCGTGATCGAGTGCGAGACGATTTCAAGACGCAAGCGTTCCCAGGGCGCTAGAGCTTTTCGGTCAGCTCCGGAACGATCTTGAACAGGTCGCCGACCAGGCCGATGTCCGCGACCTGGAAGATCGGCGCCTCCTCATCCTTGTTGATGGCGACGATGATTTTCGAATCCTTCATCCCCGCAAGGTGCTGGATCGCCCCCGAAATCCCGATCGCGACATAGACTTCCGGGGCGACGATCTTGCCGGTCTGGCCGACCTGATAGTCGTTGGGCGCATAGCCCGCGTCGACCGCCGCGCGGCTCGCCCCGACGGCGGCGCCGAGCTTGTCGGCAAGCGGGTCGAGCAAGGCGTGGAAGTGGTCCGACGACCCGAATGCGCGGCCACCCGAGACGATGATCTTGGCGCTGGTCAGTTCGGGCCGCTCGCTCTCGCTGGCCTCGAGGCCCACGAAATCGCTCGAACCGTCGCCCGATCCGGCCGCGACCTTTTCGATCGTGCCGGAGCCGCCATCGCGCTCGGCATTGTCGAACCCGGTCGTGCGGACGGTGATGACCTTCTTGGCGTCCTTCGATTTCACCGTTGCGATTGCATTGCCGGCGTAGATCGGGCGGGTGAAGGCGCCGTCCTCCTCGACCGAAAGGATTTCGGAGAGCTGCATGACGTCGAGCAGCGCCGCGACGCGCGGCGCGATATTCTTGCCGAAGGTCGAGGCCGGCGCGAGGAAGGCGTCGTGGTCGGCCATGAGCTCGACCGCGACCGGCGAGACATCCTCGGCCAGTTGATGCTCGAGGTGCGGCGCATCGGCGACGTGGACCTTGCCCACGCCGGCGATCTTCGCGGCGTCGGCGGCAATCGAGTCGAGTCCGGAGCCGGCGACGAGCAGGTGGACCTCGCCGAGCTGTGCAGCCGCGGTGACCGTCGCAAGCGTGGAATCCTTGATCGCCTTGCCGTCATGCTCGACGAGGACGAGGGTCTTCATTTGGCAACTCCAAGGGCTTTCAGCTTCTCGACCAGCTCGTCGACCGAGCCGACCTTCACGCCCGCCTGGCGCTTCGAAGGTTCATTGACCTTGATCACCTCGATCCGCGGCGCGACATCGACCCCGAAGTCGCCCGGCGACTTGATCTCGAGGGGCTTCGACTTGGCCTTCATGATGTTGGGCAGCGAGGCGTAGCGCGGTTCGTTGAGGCGAAGGTCGGTGGTGACCACCGCGGGGAGCTTGAGCTTGACCGTCTCGAGCCCGCCGTCGACCTCGCGGGTCACGGTGGCTGCGCCGTCGCTCATCTCGACCTTCGATGCGAAAGTGCCCTGCGGCCAGCCGAGCAGAGCGGCAAGCATCTGCCCGGTCTGGTTGGAATCGTCGTCGATCGCCTGCTTGCCGAGGATCACCATGGCGGGGTCCTCGGCCGCCGCGATTCCCTTGAGGATCTTGGCCACGGCGAGCGGCTCGGCATCCTCCTCGGTCTGCACCAGGATCGCGCGGTCGGCGCCCATCGCAAGCGCGGTGCGAAGCGTCTCCTGCGCCTTGGCGGGACCAATCGACACCGCGACGATCTCGGTCGCGACGCCCTTTTCTTTGAGGCGCACCGCCTCCTCGACCGCGATCTCGTCGAACGGGTTCATGCTCATCTTGACGTTGGCGAGATCGACCCCCGAGCCATCCATCTTGACCCGCGGCTTGACGTTGAAATCGATCACCCGTTTGACGGCGACAAGCAGCTTCATTCGTGACTCCTGGTCAGGCGGCCTTCTTCACTTCCGCGACGATCTTGCGCGCGGCATCGCCGAGGTCGTCGGCGGCAACGATCGGAAGGCCGGATTCGGATAAGATCTTCTTGCCGAGATCGACGTTTGTCCCTTCGAGCCGGACAACCAGGGGATCGTTCAATTCGACCTCGCGCGCGGCGGCGACGATCCCTTCGGCAATCGTGTCGCAGCGCATGATCCCGCCGAAGATGTTGACGAGGATGCCCTGCACCGACGGGTCGGAGAGGATAATCTTGAACGCCGCGGTGACCTTCTCCTTCGAAGCGCCGCCGCCGACGTCGAGGAAGTTGGCAGGCTCGCCGCCCGACAGCTTGATGATGTCCATCGTCGCCATGGCCAGGCCCGCGCCATTGACCATGCAGCCGATGTTGCCGTCGAGCTTGATGTAGGCGAGGTCGAACTTCGACGCCTCGATCTCCATCGGCTCCTCTTCGGTGAGATCGCGCAGGTCGGAGAGGTCGCGGTGGCGGAAGCCCGCGTTCGAATCGAACGAGATCTTGGCGTCGAGCACCAGCAGCTTGTTGCCCGAGACGATCGCCAGCGGGTTGATCTCGATCTGGCTAGAGTCGGTTCCGAGGAAGGCGTCGTAGAGCTTGACCAGGATCGATTGCGCCTGTCGCGCGAGGTCGCCCGAAAGGCCGAGCGCGGTCGCCACGGCGCGGCCGTGGTGCGGCATCAGCCCGGTCACCGGGTCGATGGTGATGGTGAGGATTTTCTCGGGCGTCTCGTGGGCGACCTTTTCGATGTCCATCCCGCCCTCGGTCGAGGCGACGACCGCGATCCGCCCGCTCTCGCGGTCGACCAGCAGCGCGAGGTAGAATTCCTTTTCGATGTCGACGCCGTCGGTGATGTAGAGCCGTTGGACGGTCTTTCCGGCGGCGCCGGTCTGCACCGTAACGAGGGTCTTGCCGAGCATCTCCTCGGCCTCGGCGCGGACCTCGTCGACCGAATGGGCAAGCCGAACGCCACCCTTGGCCTCGGGCCCCAGCTCCTTGAACTTGCCCTTGCCGCGACCGCCCGCGTGGATCTGCGATTTCACCACCCACAACGGTCCGGGAAGCTGCTCGGCCGCCTCGACCGCTTCCTTGACGGTCATGGCGGGAAAACCGGCCGGAACCGGTACCCCAAAGCGGGCGAGCAATTCCTTGGCCTGATATTCGTGGATGTTCATGGCCGCCGCCCTTAGACAGAGATTGAGGGCCATGCCAAGCCGCGCAATGACGCCATGACCGCCGATCCCGACCGCCCGCCGCGCAAGATCATCCATGTCGACATGGACGCCTTCTATGCGTCGGTCGAGCAGCGCGACGACCCGGCGCTCAAGGGAAAGCCGGTGGCGGTCGGCGGCGGGCACCGCGGCGTGGTCGCGGCGGCGAGCTATGAGGCGCGGGTGTTCGGAATCCGCTCGGCGATGCCCTCCGTTACCGCGAAACGGCGCTGCCCCGAGCTCGTGTTCGTCAAGCCGCGGTTCGACGTCTATCGTTCGGTCAGCCGGCAGATCCGCGCGATCTTCGCCGATTACACCGACCTCATCGAGCCGCTCTCCCTCGACGAAGCCTATCTCGACGTCAGCGAGGACCGCCTCGGCCTCGGCACCGCTCGCGCGATCGCCGAGGACATCCGCCGACGGATCCGCGACGAGACCGGACTCACCGCTTCGGCCGGCGTCAGCTATTGCAAGTTCATCGCCAAGCTCGCGAGCGACCATCGCAAGCCCGACGGGCTCACCGTCATCACCCCTGAACGCGGACCCGAATTCGTCGCTTCGCTTCCCGTCGCGCGATTCTACGGTGTCGGTCCCAAGACCGCGGCGAAGATGGAGCGGCTGGGGATCGCGACCGGCGCCGACCTGCGCGAATGGAGCCTCGCCGCTTTGCAGGCGCATTTTGGAAGCTCGGCGGAATGGTATTGGCGGATCGCGCGCGGCATCGACGAGCGCGAGGTCAAACCCGATCGACCCTATAAATCGGTCAGCGCCGAGCGCACCTTCGATTCCGACCTCAGCGACCCCGCCTTGCTCGAAGCCGAGCTCGAGCGCGTCGCGCGCTACGCCTGGGACCGGATCGAGCGGGCCCGCGTCACCGGCCGGACCGTCACCTTGAAGGTCAAGTTCGCCGACTTCACGCTGATTACTCGCTCCAAGAGCTTCGCCTGCCCGATCGCCGGGTTCGAGGCGTTCCTGGCGGCGGGCCAGGCCCTGCTCGGCCAGCTCCACCCGGTGCCGATGGGCATCCGGCTGCTCGGGCTCGGCCTGCACAATCTCGGCAGCGAAGATTCGGCTCCGCCCGCCCAGCTGGGACTCGCAATTTAGCCATTTCTGTGATACATAATCGTCACACGGGGCCGCCGCGAACCAGCTGCGGCCTTTGATTCAAGGGAAGCATCTCACACGGGCGAAGGGTCTAGACCGTCGGTCGCCTTGGGGAGGGCGGTGTGCAGATGCCGGTCCCAACGCCTCATTTGGAAAGGTAAATAATGGCTACAAAGGCGCTTAGCTTCGACGTTGGCGATTATGTCGTGTACCCCAAGCACGGTGTCGGCCGCGTCGTCGAGCTGCAAAGCACCGAGATCGCGGGCACCCGTCTCGAGCTCTATGTCCTCCGCTTCGAGAAGGAAAAGATGACCCTCCGGGTGCCGGTCAACAAGGCCGATTCGGTGGGCATGCGCAAGCTTTCCAGCGACAAGACGATGAAGGACGCGCTCGACACGCTCAAGGGCAAGCCGAAGGTCAAGCGCACCATGTGGTCGCGCCGCGCGCAGGAATATGAGGCGAAGATCAATTCCGGCGACCTGACCTCGATCGCCGAAGTGACCCGCGACCTGTTCCGCCCTGAGGATGCCCCCGAGCAGAGCTATTCGGAGCGGCAGATTTTCGAGGCCGCCTCGTCGCGCCTGGCGCGCGAGCTTGCGGCGATGGAGCAGACCGACGAGAAGTCGGCGCTGGCCAAGATCCTCGAGATCCTCAACAAGTCCTGGCCGATCCACAACAAGGTCAAGGAAGAAGCCTGAGCTTCTCGCCTTCCGGGCCTGACATTCAAGGGCGCGGCCTTCGGGTCGCGCCCTTTTTTGTTGCTCAGGCGGCGGTCAGCGTTGCGGGCGCGGGCGTCAGGGCCGGACGGTCAAGAGCAACCGGGGCGCCGTGCCATTCGAACACCAGATAGTGCGCCGGCTCATCGCCGATGCTGCGCATCCCGTGCACCTCGCCCGCCGGGTAATAGATAAGGTCCCCGGGCCCCGCTTCGCGGCCGAGCGTTCGGACCCGCCCGGATTGCACCAATATGGCGACGTCATAGGCGTCGGCATGCGGAGCATAGCCCGCCCCGGCCTCCAGCCGAGTCGAATGACAATGGAATTTGCGCAGCCATTGGCTGCGGCCCTCGAACACGGTCCGCATGGTGAATCCGCGCCCGTCTTTGGCCTCGGCCGGCGGAGCGTCTTGGACCACGATGGTCTTCAGCCGCCCGGACGGGGCCTCGGCCTCGGCCCGGTTCCAGCGGAACATCAGATAATGGACGGGCTTGTCGCCCCGATTGCGGATCGAGTGATGCTGGAAGGCCGGATAATAAGCGAAGTCGCCGGGCTTGACGCGGATCGCCTGGGCGCCCTCGAACTCGCCGCGGTCGGCGATCAGGAGATCGGCCTCGCCATCGAGGACGATCAATAACTCCTCGTCCTGGTGCGCGTGCGGCTTGTGCGGCGAGAAGCCGGGCTTCAGCATGGCGGCGTGGCAGGACATGAGGTCGAGCGCCGCCGTGCGCCCGCGGAAAAGGGGAAACGGCTGCCATCTCTTGTCCGGGTCGGCGGCGGGCGCGTGGTCGAGCGACCGGACGGCCGATTCGAGCACCGGAAGCCGCTTGGGCGCGGCCATTGCCGGACGGTCGACGAGCTGGTTCACGTCCGCGCGCCCGGTGCCGTGGACCGCCATCACCGGCGGACGCGGCTGGTCGAGAAACGTGAAGGGCCATTTGAGCTTGGCCATCTTGGGGATCCGGACCGGCGTGTCGGCGGACGCAAATTGCAGCAAAAGCGCGAGCCGCTCGCCGCCCTCCGCGCGATTGCGCGAGCCGTGCCAGATACGACCGTCGAACAGGATCGCGTCCCCGTCCTCGGCAGCGATCTCGACCAGCCGAGCGTCCGGGTTTCCGCGCCGGGCCCAGGACAGGACCGTCGAATCGCTGGCGGTGCCGCGGCTCTCGCCTTCCTCGAGCTGGACCTGCTGGATCGTCTGCGGGCTAAGGTGCGAGCCCGCGATCACTCGAAGGCTCGAGTCGGCGCTGACGTTGCGAAGGCCGATCCAGACCGACACGAATCGGCCCTCGGGCCGCGCGCTTTCGATATCGACGTGCCAAGGATGCACGTCACCCGCCGGTTTTCGGACCGCCGATGCGCCCCACAGGATGATGTCCTTGCCAAGCAGGGGAGTCAGAAGTCCGACCAGCGCGTGGTGCGAGGCGACCCGGGCGAGCAAACCGTCGCCCGCCGCTCGGCCCTTGCTCCATACCGGCGCGGAAATTCGCCGAGTCCCGTCGAGATAGCGGGCCAGAGCGCGCGCCTGCTCGCGCTCCATCACCCGGACGGGTCCGGCAAAACCCGACTTTGCGAAGGCGTTCGCGTTCAGCTTCGCAATGGTTTGAACGGGTTCGCTCATCGCCCCCTTATCGCCCAGCCGTCGCGCAACAGGCAATATCGGGCGAAGCTTGCAACATGGCTTTCACAACTGTATTGGTGCATTAACACAGTTGAACGGAGGAATCATGCGCGGACCCATTTTTGCAGTCGTGATCGCCGGAGCCGCAGCCGCCCTCGTCGGGTGCAACTCGAAAGACGGGCGCGACCCCGGACCGATGACCGCGAGGGATTATCCGGTTGGCGACTTCAAGCGGATCGAGTCCGCGGGGTCATATGACGTCACCGTTCGTACCGGGTCGGGGCCGAGCGTCCGCGCCGAGGGGCCGCAAAAGGTCCTCGACCGGCTGACCATCGAAGTGAAGGGCGATGAGCTGCTCATCCACCCGAAGAGCGGCAGCAATTTCCATTGGGGCAAGTCGTCGCCGCTCAAGATTTCCGTCACCGTTCCCGAACTTCATGGCGCGACCATCGCCGGATCGGGAACGATCAACGTCGACAAGGTCACGGGCGACTCGTTCAAGGGCACGATCGCGGGCTCCGGCGACCTCACCGTCGCCAAGGTCGCGGCGAAGTCGGTGGAGTTCGAGATCGCCGGGTCAGGCTCGGGACGCCTCGCCGGCCAGGCCGACAGCGCGGATTATGTCATCGCCGGGTCGGGCGAGCTCAGCGCCGGCGCGCTCAAGGCCAAGGACGTGAAGCTCAGCATCGCCGGCTCGGGCTCGCTCGATGCCAACGCCAGCGGAACGGTGCGCGGCGAAATCGTCGGCTCGGGCGAGGCGCGGGTCAGCGGCGGGGCCAAGTGCACCGTCGAGAAAGTCGGCTCGGGCGACCTCATCTGCTCTTAAAGCGATCTTAACCATGAGGCGGGGATAAGGGGGCCATGCGCATCTGGCCCCTTGTCCTTGTCGTCCTTGCCAGCTCTTCGGCCGCTGACGCCGCGAGCTCGACAACCCGCAACTACGGCATCCGGAGCTTCGAGAAAATCCGCGTCGAGGGCCCCTACAAGGTCACCCTGAAGACCGGCGTCGCGCCGTTCGCCCGGGCCAAGGGCCCGCAGGCGGCGCTCGACCGGATCGACCTCGAGATGCGCGGCGACCTGCTGATCGTCCGCTCGGGCCCGTTCGCCAAGCAGCCCAGCGCCGCCGCGCTCGCCCCGGTCGAGGTCGAGCTTGGAACCCACGACCTTTTCTCCGCCGCTTTGACCGGGTCGGGCAGCTTGTCCGTCGACAAGATCAAGGGGTTGAAGTTCGACCTTGCCGTCCACGGCGCCGGGACGACCGATATCGGCCAGGTCGCGGTCGATCAGCTGTCGATCAACCTTGGCGGCAATGCCGCGGCGCGCCTCGCCGGCAAGTCGCAGCGGCTGACCGCGGTCCTCCGCGGGCTTTCGACGGTCGACCTTTCCGGCCTTCAGGTTTCCGACGCGGTGATCGGCGCCGAAGGCCCCTCGACGGTTCGCGCGACCATCACGAAATCGGCCAAGATCGACGGCAAGGGGACGGCCAGCTTCGCGCTCGCCGGCCGGCCGAGCTGCACCTTGAACGTCCAGGGCAGCGTCAGCGTTAGCGGCTGCAAATAGCCGATCAGTTGATCGGGGCGCGCGCCTCGACGCCCGACAGGAAGTTCCACAGCGCCCCGGCCAGCTCCTCGCCGGCCGCGATCGCCTCCGCCTGCTGGTCCTCGGGCAGCCGATCGAGCAGGTCGCGGCACACAGCGCTATGCTCGACGTCGGCGCTTTCGTGGACCCGGAAGAAGCGCAGCGTCGGCTCGTCGGAAATGCCGTAGCGGTCGATCAGCCCCTCGATCTTGGCGCTCGCGACACCGGGAAACTGGCTTTCGTAGGCGTAAAGCGCGCCGAGGCCCGCGGCATAGGACTGGCGCGACAGCTTGCGGAAGGTATCGATCAGCGCCTGGGTCTCGGAATTGAGGTCCTGACCGCGAACGGCCTCCTCGCTCTCACCGAGCCCGCAGGCGAACATCATCCACAGGCTCGCATGGTCCTGCTTGCCCGCTTCGACGCCCTCTTCCTCGGCGAGATTCTCGGCCAGCATCCGCCGCCCGTCGCGCTCGGGACAGGCGCTGTGCACGGCGCTGACCGCGCGCGGGAACGCCTCGACATGGTGGAAATATTGCCGCGCATAATCGCGCAGCGTGTCGAGCGGCAGCCGGCCCTCGGTCCACGCCTGGTAGAACGGGTGCTTGAGCATCGCGTGGCTGGCGACCTTGGCATCGATGGTAGCGGAAACGTGGGTCATGGCGGGCCTCCAGCTTGTTCGAGCAATGGAGGCGCGATACCGCCGCGCATCCGAGGCGACAAGTGGAGGCGGGAATGGATGGCGACAGGTCGGCCGATTTGGCGGTCCGCGACAATGTCGAGCGGCACCGGTTCGAGGTCGACTTCGGCGATTCGGTCGCGGTCGCGGAATATGTGCTGATGACCGGCAAGATCATGTTCACCCACACCGAGGTGCCGCCGGCGCACGAGGGCCAGGGCGTCGGCACGGCGCTGATCGAAGCGGCGCTCGCCAGCGCCCGCTCGCGCGGTCTCAAGGTCATCCCGACCTGCCCGTTCTTCGCCAGCTACATGAAGCGCCATGCCGAGGTGCAGGACCTGCTCGACGACCATTATCGCAAATTGTTCGGCCTCGACTCCTAGACCAGGGCCAGCGCCGAGAGCTTGCCGTACAGCCGCGGCGGGAGCTCGCCGATTCCGCTCCCGTCGCCCTCGGTCGACGGCGCTTCGTCATCTTCGAGATACCGCCAGCCCTGGTGCGCGCGCCGTGGAGCCGGCGGAATCAGCTCGAGCGCGCCGGCGATGACAATGTCGATGCGCCCGTCGCTGCGGTCCTCGATGCGCAGGATCCGTTGCCGCCCGATCATCCGATGCTTGACGATCCAGTGGAGCGAGCCGCCGATCAGCTCATTGGCCCGCTTGGGCCGCATCCGTGTCGCCACCCGCATCTCGCCGCTGTGCGTGCGCGCCGTGACGCGCTTTTCGAGCGCCTCGATCGTCCGGCAACCGAACGCGACCTTGGTCAGGTGAAGGGGCATGGCCGATCAACGCGCCGCGGCCAAGCGTGGTTCAGCGGCCCAGGCCGGCCGCTGTGGCAAGCCCGAGAAAGACGAGGAAGCCCATCGAATCGGTGACCATGGTCACGAACACCGAGGAGGCGACCGCCGGATCGGCCTCGAGCCTCTCGAGCGTCAACGGGACCAGCACGCCGGCGAGCCCGGCGATGACGATGTTGGTCAACATGGCCGCGGCGATGACCAGGCCGAGCTCGACCGACCCAAGCACCAGCGACACGCCGATCCCGATCAGCAATGCGATGGTCAGGCCATTCAAAACCGCGACCCTTATCTCCCGCCACACCGCGCGCCAGTGATTGGAGCTGGTCAGCTGGTTGGTGGCGATCGCCCGGACGGTGACCGCCAGTGTCTGGGTCCCGGCATTGCCGCCGACCCCGGCGACGATCGGCATCAGCGCCGCGAGGATCACCAGCCGCTCGATCGAGGCCTCGAAGCTGCGGATGATGAAAGCGGCGACCAAAGCGGTCATGAGGTTGGCGATCAGCCAGCGCACGCGCGACTTGTAGGAATCGATAACCGGCTCGTTGATGTCGCCCTCGTCGACGCCGGACAGCAGCAATGCGTCCTCGCCCGCTTCTTCGGAGATGATGTGGACCACGTCGTCGACCGTGATCATGCCCACCAGCCGGCCCGACGAATCGACCACGGCGGCGGAAACCAGCGCATATTTCTGGAATTTCAGCGCGACGTCTTCCTGGTCCATGTCGACAGCGATCAAAGTCTGCTCGCGCTGCATGATCGACTTGACCGGCGCGGTCCGCGGCGTGCGCAGGATCGTCGAAAGCTTGCAGGTGCCGATCGGGTGGTGCGCGGCGTTGACCACGAACACTTCCCAGAAATCGGTCGGAAGCTCCTCGGTCGCGCGCAGATAGTCGATGACCTGGCCGATCTTCCAATGTTCGGGCACCGCGCAAACGTCGCGCTGCATCAGGCGGCCGGCCGATTCCTCGGGATAGCTCAGCGCTTCCTCGACCGCCGCGCGGTCGTCGGGCTCCATCGCTTCGAGCACCGCCTGCTGGTCCTCGTCGTCGAGGTCCTCGATCAGCGCGACCGCGTCGTCGGTGTCGAGCTGGCCCGCGATGTCGGCGAGCTGCTGCGGCTCCATTTCGTCGAGCAGGTCCTCGCGGACGAAGTCATTGAGCTCCGCGAGCACGTCGGGGCTGACGATCCCCGCGAGCGCCTTGACCAGCCCGTCGCGCTCGTCGGCACGGGCCAGTTCGATCAGGTCGGCGACGTCGGCGGGGTGGAGCGGCTCGACCAGCCGGCGGGCGGTCTCGTCATCCCCGGCCTCGACCGCGTCGAGCACCTGGTTGACGAATTCCGGGCGCAGGCGGTCTTCCTCGTCGATGTGATGCGAATCGCGGGTGGCTCCGGTCGCGGTCTTCTCGCTCTCGCTCATGACCGCCTCCCTCGTCTCGACCGGAATGCGGCCCTCCTATGGATGGGGGCGCTCTGGCGCAAGCAGCCCAGGCTACCTAAATGCCCCTCCAGACAATCCCCCAGCCAAAGGATCACCGATGCCCGACGCCGACCGCCTGACCTTCACTCTGTCTTCCGGCGGCGACGTCGTGATCAAGCTTCGGCCCGACCTCGCGCCCGGCCATGTCGAGCGGATCACCGGCCTCGCCCGCGACGGCTTTTACGACGGGGTCGCCTTCCACCGGGTGATTCCGGGCTTCATGGCGCAGGGCGGCGATCCGACCGGGACGGGGATGAGCGGGTCGGACAAGCCCGACCTCAAGGCCGAGTTTTCGGATGAGCCCCACCTCCGCGGAACCTGCTCGATGGCGCGCAAGGGCCACGACGTGAATAGCGCCAACAGCCAGTTCTTCATCTGCCTCGACGACGCCGGCTTCCTCGATGGCCAATATACGGTGTGGGGCGAGGTCGAGAGCGGCATGGAGCATGTCGACGCGCTGCCCAAGGGCGAGCCGCCCGCGAACCCGGGCACGATCGTCAAGGCGACGGTCGGCTGAACGACATGACCCCGGTCACCCTGATCACCGGGGCATCGGCGGGGCTCGGAGTTGAGTTCGCGCGCCAAATGTCGGGCAAGGGACAGCGGCTCGTCCTGGTTGCGCGCCGCAAGGACCGGCTGGAGGCGCTGGCGAAGGAACTCGGCAATGCCCGGGCGGTCGCGCTGGATCTCGGGACTGTGGGCGCCGCCGAGAGGCTGATGGCCGATCTCGACGCTCACGGCGAGCAGATCGACACGTTGATCAATAATGCAGGCTTCGGCCTGTTCGGGCGGTTCGCGAAGAGCGAACCCGAGCGTCTGCGCGCGATGGTCGATCTCAATTGCGGGACACTGACCGACCTCTGCCGCCGCGCCGCTCCGCCGATGATCGAGCGCAAGCGCGGAGCGATCCTCAACGTCGCCTCGACCGCCGCCTTCCAGGCCGGGCCGGGAATGGCGGTCTATTTCGCGACCAAGGCGTTCGTGCTGAGCCTGACCGAGGCGCTTCACGAGGAGCTGAAGCCGCACGGCATCAAGGTTTCCTGCCTCTGCCCCGGGCCGACCCGGACCGAGTTCGGCGAGGTCGCCGGCTTCCACAACAAGGGCATGTTCGACAAGGTCGCGATGAGCGCCGACAAGGTCGTCGCGATCGGCCTTAAGCGCCTCGAAAAGAATCGCGCCGTCGTAGTAACCGGCGCGCTGAACAAAACCGGTGCGACGCTCGCACGGCTGGCGCCGCGCGCCTGGTCGCGCAAGATCGCCGGAATGATCAAATATTGAACCCGCGCCGACCCGCGCTCGTTTGAAGCGCGGCGAAGCGGGGGAGGAGCAGCAATGGCCGACACCGACACCATCGAGAAGACCAAGTCCGTCAAGCTCCAGGTCGCGAGCCTGCCACCCGCCGACAGCGGGCGCGGGCTGGCCCGGGTGCCGGCCAAGGTCATGGCGGCGCTGGGCCTGAACGAAGGCGACGTGATCGAGATCGAGGGCAAGAGGGTCACCGCGGCGCGCGCGATCCGGCCCTATCATGAGGATGAGGCGCTCGATATCCTCCGGCTCGACGGCCTGCAGCGCTCCAATGCCGGCGCCGGCTCGGGAGACTTCGTCGAGATCCGCAAGGCCAAGTCGCGGCCCGCGACCAAGGTCGTGTTCGCGCCGGCCCAGCCCAACGTCCGGCTCGAAGGCTCCGCCGACGCCTTGAAGCGCACGTTCGCCGGGAGGCCGTTGACCGAGGGCGACACCGTCTCGACGACCGGCCATCAGCGGGTCAATGCCGACATGCCCGAACATGTGCGCCAGATGCTCAACGCGCCCGCCTTCGCGCTCCAGGAACTGCGGCTGGTGGTGGTCTCGACCGCCCCCGCGGGGATCGTCCACATCGACGGCAAGACCCAGGTCGAGCTGCGCCCCGAGTTCACCGTCCAGGAGGGCGAGGGCCGCGCCGACGTCACCTACGATGATCTCGGCGGGATGCGCTCGACCATCGACGCTCTGCGCGAAATGGTCGAGCTCCCGCTGCGCCATCCCGAATTGTTCCAGCGGCTTGGAGTCGACGCGCCCAAGGGCGTGCTTCTCCACGGCCCGCCGGGAACCGGCAAGACCCTCCTCGCCCGCGCCGTCGCCAACGAGAGTTCGGCCAATTTCTTCTCTATCGCCGGCCCGGAGATCATGGGCGCGGCCTATGGCGAGAGCGAGCGCAAGCTTCGCGAATTGTTCGAGCAGGCCGCGGCCGCCGCGCCGTCGATCATCTTCATCGACGAGATCGATTCGATCGCGCCCAAGCGCAGCCAGGTTTCGGGCGAAGCCGAGAAGCGCCTGGTTGCCCAGCTGCTCACCCTGATGGATGGGATCGAGGCGCGCCAGAATACCGTGGTCATCGCCGCGACCAACCGGCCCGAGGCGATTGACGAAGCGCTTCGCCGGCCCGGCCGCTTCGACCGCGAGATCGTGGTCGGAGTCCCCGACGAGATCGGTCGCCGCGAAATCCTCGGAATCCACACCCGAGGCATGCCGCTCACCGCCGACGTCAACCTCGACGAGCTCGCGCGCCGCACCTACGGCTTCGTCGGCGCCGACATCGCCGCTTTGACTCGCGAGGCGGCGCTAGAGGCGGTCCGGCGGATCATGCCCAAGCTCGATCTGTCGAAGGACGTCATCCCGACCGAGATCCTCGACGAGCTGTCGGTCGAGCTTTCCGACTTCGACAATGCGTTGAAGCGCGTTCAGCCCTCGGCGATGCGCGAAGTGATGGTCGAGGCGCCGTCGGTCACCTGGGACGATATCGGCGGGCTCGATGCGGCCCGCGACCGGCTTCGCGAAGGGATCGAGCTGCCGCTCAAGCACCCCGAGGCGTTCCGCCGGCTCGGCATCCGCCCGGCGCGCGGCTTCCTCCTCTACGGCCCGCCGGGGACGGGCAAGACGCTTCTCGCCAAGGCCGCGGCGCGCGAATCCGAGGCCAATTTCATCGCCACCAAATCCTCCGATTTGCTGTCCAAATGGTATGGCGAGAGCGAGCAGCAGATCGCGCGCCTGTTCAACCGCGCGCGGCAGGTCGCCCCGACGATCATCTTCATCGACGAGATCGACAGCCTCGTCCCGGCGCGCGGCGGAGGGCTGGGCGAGCCGCAGGTCACCGAGCGCGTGGTCAACACCATCCTGTCCGAGATGGACGGCCTCGAGGAATTGCAAAACGTCGTCGTCATCGGTGCCACCAACCGCCCGACCCTGGTCGACCCGGCGCTGCTCCGCCCCGGGCGCTTCGACGAGCTGATCTATGTCGGGACCCCCGACACCGCCGGGCGGCGGCGGATCCTCGCCATCCATTCGAGC
Source organism: uncultured Alphaproteobacteria bacterium (assembly GCA_963722545.1). Classification (GTDB taxonomy): domain Bacteria; phylum Pseudomonadota; class Alphaproteobacteria; order Sphingomonadales; family Sphingomonadaceae; genus Sphingomicrobium. The sequence continues at coordinate 552,607 of CAVRMK010000004.1, read as the reverse complement.
GACATGCCACTGGCCAAGGACGTCGACCTCGAATTGCTCGCGCGCCGGACCGAACGCTTTACCGGCGCCGACCTCGAGGACCTCGTCCGCCGCGCCGGCCTCACCGCGCTCCGCCGCGGGCTCGACGAACCCCATGTGACGATGGCCGACTTCGAGGCGGCGCTGATCGAGACCCGCGCGTCGGTCACGCCCGAGATGCTCGAGGAATATGACCGCATCCAGGAGACGTTGAAGAGCGAGGCGGTGCGCCCATTGAGCGGGATCGGCTTCGTGCTCCCCGGGATGCTCAAGCCCAAGGAGGGCGGCAAAGACTGAATCGCTTGGCCGCCCGCCCCGGCTCGGTTCGCCGACGGGCTTGAACCGGGCGCAGACGCGCGCTTGCCAAGCGAGCCTGCATTTGCCAACGCTCGCGGCCTTCCCATCCGCCCCAACGGAGCCTGCATGCCGACGACCCACGCGCGAACGATGAAGAATGGCCGCCGCATCGAGCGCCGCGACCGCCGTTCGCCGAGCCCGCGATGGCAGTTCCTGCGGGGCTTCATCAAGCATCCCAAGATGGTCGGCTCGATCATCCCGTCGAGCCGGATCCTGATCAACCGGATGCTCGATCCGGTCGATTGGGAAAGCACTCGGCTGGTGGTCGAATATGGCCCTGGCGTCGGCACGTTCACGCGCCCGATCCTCGACCAATTGGGGCCCGACGCGACCCTGGTGACGGTCGACACCAACCCTGATTTCACCAGCTTCCTCAGGCATTCGATCGACGATCCACGTCTGGTCGCCGTGACCGGATCTGCGGCGGACGTCGAGAAAATCCTCGAGGAGCGCGCGCTGGGCAAGGCCGATTATGTGCTCTCGGGCCTTCCCTTCTCGACCCTCCCGCCAGGGGTCGGCGAGAAGATCGCAGAGGCCACCGCCAAGGTCATCCGGCCGGGCGGCGCATTCCTCATCTATCAATTCAGCCCCAAGGTGCGCGACTTCATCGCGCCGCATTTCGAGCGCATCGACCGCGGCTTCGAATGGGTCAACGTCCCGCCGGCGACCCTGTTCTGGGCCTATCGCGAACCCAGCTGATCACTCGGCCCGGATTCACTCGCCTTCCAGCCCGAAGTTGAGGCGCCGGGTGACGCCATAATCGAGCGTCGTGACGAGGAAGAAGGACAGGGCCCAGCGGATCCGATTGAACCAGGTCGAGCGCCGCTTCTGGATTTCGGGCTCGATCCGCTGGCATTGCGCCAGCTCGCCTTCGAAATAGGTCCGCATCAGCTGCGCGAACGCCCCGTCTTCGACCCGGAGCATCAACTCCATGTTCAAATAGAGGCTTCGGATGTCGAGGTTGGACGATCCGATGTGGACGACATCGTCGACCAGGACGAGCTTCGAATGGAGCTTGGTCGGCAGATATTCGTAAAGCTCGACCCCGCGCCACAGCAGCCGGTCGTAGGTGTAGCGGGCGGCGGCGATGGTCGCGTCATTGTCCGACTTGGCGGCCATGATCAGCCGCGCCCGACCGCGCCTCCCGGCCCGCGCGATCCGCCGAAGCATGCCGTCGGTCGGCGCGAAATAGGCGACGATCATCTCGACGTCGCAGCTGTGCACCAGGTCGCGGCAAGTCGATACGCCCCACGGGCTGAGCTTGGCCGTCGGCCCGCCCATTTGCCACTGCAGCTTGCCGTGGGTTTCGCTGAAATCGAAGATGATCTGCCGGAGCAGCCTCAGCGAGCTGTTCTCGATCGTCGCCCAGTCGAACAGCCGGTCGTAGTAAGTGCAGAGCCGCGCCGCGGCGGGGCCTCGGACGATCAGCCCGATGTCCCGCCAGGCACCCTCCGCCACCGTTCCGAAATAGGCATCGGCAATGTTGAACCCGCCGATCAGAACTCTCGCCTCTTTCGCTGATTCGGCATCGGCGAGCGCCATCTTCTGGTGATTACGGAGAAGGTAGCGCCGGCCGTAGCGCGGAATGAAACGGCAGAAGCGCGCGCCGGCGCGGGTCAGGCTGAGGAAATAGTCATCGGGCGCTTCGCTCGCCCCGAATCCGTCGACGAGGAGGCTGACCGCGACCCCGCGGTCGAGCGCTCGGAGCAGCGCGGCGCGAACCCGCCCGCCCGAGCGGTCCGGCTGATAGATGTAATAGAGCAGCCGAAGCGAGCGCTTGGCGCCGTCGATCAGCGCGATCAGCTCGTCGAGCAAGCCGGGGCCGTCGGTCAGCAGCGTCAGCCGGTTGCCCTCGACGGTCACGGTCCGCGATCGGCGGTCGGCGCCATGCCGTTCGGTGGCCGGGGTCGGCCGTTTCGAGGACTTCGCCTGCGCCATGGCCTCGCCTGTGACCGCGGATCCACGGCCTTGCAAGGCGCGAGTTTCCTTGACCTTTGCCCGCCCCGTCACTATCTCGCGGGCCTTCCCGAATTAGTGATGAGGATCGGAGCGGCCAATGGCGCGCGTTACTGTCGAAGACTGCGTGGACAAGGTCCCGAACCGGTTTGACCTGGTGCTACTCGCCGCCCAGCGTGCGCGGCAGATTTCGGGCGGCGCCGACCTCACCATCGACCGCGACCGCGACAAGAACCCGGTCGTCGCTCTGCGCGAGATCGCCGAAGTGACGGTCAAGCCGAAGGATCTGGGCGAGGCGATCGTCACTAACCTGCAGAAGGTGCGCGTCGACGAGGAGGACGAGACCGAGGAACTGTCGTCGCTGAGCGAGGCCGCCGAAGCGCTTCGCCTCACCGCCGCGGCGCCGCCGCGTCCGACGCCGTCCGGCAGCGACTACGAATAATCGTTGAATTGAACCCGGCGTCGTGGTTATCGCTGCGCCATGGTTCCCCTTTCGTTCGCCGGCGAAACATTCTTCGCGACCAGCGAGGGGGCGTTGCATTGGCCGCGGCACGAGGCGCTGCTGGTCGCCGATCTCCACCTCGAAAAAGCGAGTTGGTTCGCCCGGCTCGGCCAGTTCCTCCCGCCCTATGATTCGCAAGAGACGTTGGGCCTGCTCGCCGACGCGGTCGAGCGCACCGGGGTCCGCCGCCTCTACTGCCTCGGCGACAGCTTCCACGACCGCTTCGGCTGCGACCGGCTGCCAGGTACCGCCCGCGCTTTATTGACCCGCCTGACCGCGGCGCTCGACTGGACGTGGATCATCGGCAACCACGACCCCGGCTTCGCCGATCATTGCGGCGGCCGTCTCAGCGAGGAGGAGGTCGTCGATGGAATCGTCCTCCGCCACGAGGCCGAGGTCGGCGAATCCCGCCCCGAGCTAAGCGGCCATTTCCACCCCAAGCTCCGCCTCAATCTCAAGGGCCGCAACGTGTCGCGCCGCTGCTTCGTGATGGCGGAGACGAAGCTGATCCTCCCCGCCTTCGGCTCGCTCACCGGCGGGCTCGACGTCCACCATCCCGAAATCCTGCGCTCGGTCGGCGCCGGCGCATCGGCGCTGGTCCCGGTGTCGGACCGGATGTTGCGATTCCCGATCGCGGCCTAAGACGGATCCTTGACCTCAATCGCCATCGCCCCCGTCGGCGACAGGACCAGCCGGGCGATGACCCGCCGTCGCTTGCCGAAGGTCGCCGCCTGAAGCTCGTTGCGGGCGTCGTGGCGGTCAAATCGAAAGCCGCGCTCCTCGGCCGCCGTCGCCAGCCGGTCGAGATGCATGTCGAGGTCGGCGATCCCCTCGTCGGGATCGACGATCATCACTTCCTCAAGGTCCTTGCCAGCCATCCAGGCTGAATGAGCGCAGCGCCCGGAGTCGCGCAAGACCCCGCGGCGTTGCGCTGGCTGCCCAGCCTTCCTAAACGCCCGCCATGACGCGAAAAATTTCTTTGCTGCTGGGGGCAGTACTGGTCGCATTGGCGATTCCGGCCGGCGCCGAGCCGATCGACCCGAAGGTCAAGGCGCGGATCGACCGGATCCTGAAGCGCACACCGCTGATCGATGGCCACAACGACATCGCCTACGCCTTATTCGAGAACCACGATTCGTCCGTCGCGAACCTCGCCGACGAGACCGAGACCTGGTCAAAGGACGCGCTGATGACCGATATCGAGCGGCTTCGGCGGGGGCGCGTCGGCGGGCAATTCTGGTCGGTCTATATCGACGGCGAGATCACCGGCGACGAGGCGGTCCGCCGAACGGTCGAGCAGATCGACGTCGTCAAGCGGATGATCGCGGCCTACCCCAAAGACTTCCAACAGGCCTTCACCGCCAGGGACGTCGTCCGAATCCACCGCAAGGGCCGGATCGCTTCGCTGCTCGGGATCGAGGGCGGCCGCCAGATCGGCGGGTCGCTCCCGGCGCTTCGCCAATTCTACGGCCTCGGCGTGCGCTATATGACCCTGACCCACAACCAGACCACCGAATGGGCCGACAGCGGCACCGACGAACCCAAGTTCAACGGCCTGTCGCCGTTCGGGCTCAAGGTCCTCGCCGAGATGAACCGGCTGGGGATGCTGATCGACCTCAGCCACGTCTCGCCCGACGTCATGCGACAGGCGATCGCGGCAAGCCGCGCGCCGGTCATCTTCTCGCACAGCAGCGCGGCCGGCATCACGCCCCACCCGCGCAACGTCCCCGACGACGTGCTTCGACTGCTGAAGGACCGCGACGGGGTGGTCATGATCACCATTGTCCCCGGGTTCATCAGCCAGGCGGTATGGGACTGGTCGGCCAACCGCGCCGGCGAGGAAGCGCGGCTGAAGGCGATCCACCGCGCCAGCAAAGCCAAGGTCGACGCCGGCCTCGCGGCGTGGGACGCGGCCAACCCCCGCCCGCGCACCGACGTGACCACAATCGCCGACCATGTCGACCATGTCGTCCGGGTCGCCGGCCACGACCATGTCGGGATCGGCGCGGACATGGACGGAATCCCGTTCGGCACAGTCGATTTCGATGGCGTCGAGGATTATCCCTTGCTGTTCGCGGAGCTGATCCGCCGCGGCTGGAGCGACCGCGACCTCGCCAAGTTCGCCGGCGGCAACGTCCTCCGGGTGCTCGGCAAGGCCGAAGCGGTGTCGCGCGCGATGGCCGACGTGCCGCCGGCGATGGACGAGCTCCCGATAGCCAAATGAGCGCTCAGCCCCCGCTTCGCGCGGCGATCGTCCCGGTCACGCCGCTGCAGCAGAATTGCACCCTTTTGTGGTGCACGAAGACGATGCGCGGCGCGTTCGTCGATCCCGGAGGCGATCTTCCGAAACTCAAGGCCGCCGCGGCCCAGGCCGGAGTGACGATCGAGAAGATCCTCCTCACCCACGGCCATATCGACCATGCCGGCTCGGCGGGCGTGCTCGCCACCGAGCTCGGAGTCCCGATCGAGGGCCCGCACCGCGACGACATCTACTGGATCGAGCGGCTAGCCGAGGACGGTGCCCGCTACAGCATCACCGGCAAGCCGTTCGAACCGGCCCGCTGGCTTGACGATGGCGACACGGTGACGGTCGGAGAGCTCACCCTCGACGTCCGCCATTGCCCCGGCCACACGCCGGGCCACGTCGTCTTCCACCACCCCGAATCGAAGCTCGCGATGGTCGGCGACGTCCTGTTCCAGGGTTCGATCGGGCGATGGGATTTCCCCCACGGCAACCAGCATGACCTCATCCGCTCGATCACCACACGGCTGTGGCCGATGGGCGACGACACCGCCTTCGTCCCCGGCCACGGGCCGATGTCCACTTTCGGCCATGAGCGCGCGACCAATCCGTTTGTCGGCGATCGGGCGCTCGCCGGGACCGCCTTGTGACGGAAATAGAAGCCTTGAAAGCCCTCAAGTCGCGGGAACCGATTTTCCATCGGCCCGAGCTCGGAACCGCTCGTTCTGATTTCGAAGCGATGATCGACAAGGATTTCTGGGAAGTCGGCGCATCTGGCCGAGTGTATGACCGGAATTATGTGCTTGATGCGTTGGAAGAACGACATTCCTCTGCGCATGAGGACAAGTGGGAAGTGTCGGATTTCTCGTGCCGCGACTTGGGCGGCGGGACCTTTTTGGTGACCTATCATCTAAACCAAGACTGTCGAATGAGCCGCCGCTCAACTCTTTGGAGCTTCGAGGGCGGCGAATGGCGAGCGCTTTATCATCAGGGAACGCTTCTGGCTGACTGAACCTTGCGCTCGGGCCTGCTTTCGCTATAGGGGCGCTCGGTCGCGACGATCCGGCCGCCCCATGTCGGGCGCGAGGTCGTCGCCATTTTCATTTTTGACTTTCAAAGGTGCCGCAATGGCTGTCCCCAAGAGAAAAACCTCGCCCTCGAAGCGCAACATGCGCCGCAGCCATCACGCGCTGAAGGCGCCGACCTTCCAGGAATGCCCCAATTGCGGGGAGCTCAAGCTGCCGCACAATCTGTGCCAGGCCTGCGGCCATTATAACGGCCGCGAAATCTCCGCGCCCGAAGCCTGACGTAACGCGGGCCGATGCCCGGGTCTCCGACAATCGCGGTCGACGCCATGGGCGGAGACGCGGGCGCCGAAACCACCATCGCGGGCGCAGTTCGAGCGCTTCGCGGCGACCCCGGCATGCGTTTCCTGTTCTTCGGCGACCAGTCGGTGATCGCCGACCAGCTGTCGCGGCATAAGCCGCTTCGAGCGGCGTCCGAGGTCCATCATTCGCCCGAGGCGATCGAGGCCAGCGAAAAGCCCAGCCAGGCGATCCGCCGCGCCCGAACGACCTCGATGGGCATGGCGATCAACGCGGTGAAGGAAGGCCGTGCCGACGCCGCCCTGTCCGGCGGCAATACCGGCGCTCTGATGGCGATGGCCAAGCTCGCCTTGCGCACCATGCCGGGAATCGACCGCCCGGCGCTCGCCGCGCTGCTGCCGACCCTCGGCCGCACCGACATGGTCATGCTCGACCTCGGCGCGAACACCGAATGCGATGCCCAGAATCTGGTCCAGTTCGCGGTGATGGGCTCGGCTTATGCGCGGACCGTGCTCGACATCGCCAAGCCAAGGGTCAAATTGCTCAACATCGGCACCGAGGAATTGAAGGGCACCGACGAATTGAAGGACGCTGCAGCGCTACTCCGCGAGGCCGATTACCTGCCGCTTCGATTCGACGGCTTCACCGAGGGCGACAAATTGTCGCGCGGCGACGTCGACGTCGTCGTGACCGACGGCTTTTCCGGCAATATCGCGCTGAAGACCGCCGAGGGCACCGCGCGCTTCGTCACCGATTTGCTGCGCCGCGCGTTTAAGAGCTCGCTTCGGTCCAAGGCCGGTTTCGCTTTGTCGCGGCCGGCGCTCAACCTGCTCAAGGTCCACCTCGACCCCAATAATCACAATGGCGCCGTCTTCCTCGGACTCAATGGCCTGGTGGTCAAAAGCCACGGCGGCGCCAATCCCAAGGGCGTCGCCAACGCCATTGGGGTAGCCGCAACCATGGTTCGCAACGACATCACCCGGCGGATCGGCGAGGACCTCGACAATTTCCGCGCCCACGCCTTCGCCAACGGAGCCGCGCAGTGAGCCGGCGCAGCGTCGTCCTCGGCGTGGGCAGCGCGCTGCCCGAGCGCGAAGTCACCAACGACGAGCTCGCCAAGACCGTCGACACTTCGGACCAGTGGATCGTCGAGCGGACCGGGATCCGCTCGCGATTCCTCGCCGGCGACGGCGAGACCACCGCGACCCTGGCCCGCGACTCGGCGCTCCGCGCGCTCGAGCATGCCGGGATCGAGGCGGGCGAGATCGACCTCATCGTCGTCGCCACCGCGACCCCCGACCAGACCTTCCCGTCGAGCGCGACCAAGGTCCAGGCGATGCTCGGAATCCCCGATTGCGTCGCGTTCGACGTCCACGCCGTCTGCACCGGCTTCCTCTACGCTTTGACCGTCGCCGATTCGATGATCCGCTCGGGCAGCGCGGACAAGGCGCTGGTGATCGGCTCGGAAACCTTTTCGCAGAATCCTCGATTGGGAAGACCGCGCGACCTGCGTCCTGTTCGGCGACGGCGCCGGGGCGCTGGTGCTCGCCGCGGAGGAGGGCGGCGACCGCGGCATCCTCGCCACCCAGCTTCACGCCGACGGCCGCCACAACGATTTGCTGTTCGTCGATGGCGGGCCCTCGACCACCGGGACCGTCGGCAAGCTCCGGATGAAGGGCCGCGAGGTGTTCCGCCACGCGGTCGTCAATCTCGCCGCGGTGATGAACGAGGTCCTCGGCGCCGCCGGCCTGACTTCGGACCAGGTCGACTGGGTCGTGCCGCACCAGGCCAATGCGCGAATCCTCGATGCGACCGCGCGCAAGCTCGGGCTGCCGCCCGAAAAGGTGATCGTCACCGTCGACCGCCACGCCAACACCTCCGCCGCCTCGGTCCCCCTCGCCTTCGACGTCGCGGTCAAGGATGGGCGGATCAAGCGCGGCGACCTTGTCGTTCTGGAAGCGATGGGCGGCGGATTCACTTGGGGCGCGGCCGTCCTGCGTTATTGATCAATTGCTGCTCGGCAATTGAAAATAGGGCACAATTCGACGAATGTCCGATTGCCGACAGCGGCAAAGTTAGTTACGAAAACGGACGAAATGAACGGCGGGGGGCTTGGCCGCCGCGAGCGGGAGAAGATGATGGCTGACCTTGGCATCGCGCGGCTCAACCGCGACGCGGACGCGAATGCGACCCTGACCCGGGCCGACCTCGCCGATGTGGTCCACCGCCGGCTCGGCCTGTCGCGGGCCGAAAGCGCCGGCCTGGTCGAGCGGGTGCTCCACCATATGTGCCACGCTCTGTCCGACGGCGAGAACGTCAAGATTTCGGGCTTCGGCACCTTCATCCTGCGCGACAAGGGGCAGCGAATCGGCCGCAATCCCAAGACCGGGGTCGAGGTCCCGATCGCCCCGCGCCGGGTGATGACCTTCCGCGCCAGCCAGATCATGCGCGACCGGATCGCTCGGAGCTGATCCGGGTGGCGGCCGGCGACAAGGCCCCGGACGCGCTTTTGACCATAAGCGAGTTGTCGAGCGAGCTCGGCGTCGCGCAGCACATTCTGCGCTATTGGGAAACCCGGTTTTCGCAGCTGAGGCCGATGCAGCGCGCCGGCAATCGGCGCTATTACCGCCCCGCCGACGTCGCCCTGGCGCGGCGGATCAACCGCCTGCTCAATGAGGAAGGCTATACCGTCCGCGGGGTCCAGAAGCTGCTTCGCGGCCCCAACTCCGAACCCGCCGAAGCCCCTCCGCAACCCGCCGCCCCGCCGCAAGCGCCCGAGTCACAGGCGCCCGCGGTCGACGTCTTCCGCCTGATCCAGATCCGCAACCGCCTCGTCGCCGCGATCGGCGACTAGTCGAGCTCGCGCGGCAGCAGCAGCTCGGAGATCGTGCCGCACCCCGGCTCGACATCGCTCCAGGATTCGACGTCCAGATCGAGCAGCGCCAGCGCCCCGGTCGGGAATTTACCGAGGAGCCGCGGGCGAAAGCCGTCCGCATCCGCACGCGCGAGTTTGAGGACGAGCTCGTGAAGCCCCGGATTGTGCCCCACGACGAGCGCCGATTGCGCGGCCGCGGGAAGCGCCCTGACGATGCCCAACAGGGTGTGCGGATCCGCGAGGTAGAGCAGCTCTTCCCACTGCGCGTCGATCCCGATCAATGTCAGCGTCTGGCGGGTTCGCGCCGAAGGGCTCGATAGGACGATATCGAACGCCAGACCGCGCTGGCCGATCGCGCGGCGCATCCGGTCCGCGGCGTCGCGGCCGCGCGCGTTCAGCGGCCGGTCGAAGTCGCTGAGGCCCGGCTGGCCCCAGTCAGACTTGGCGTGGCGCAGGATGGCTAGCTGCTTCGACAGGGTCAGTCTCCTTGAAACGCATCCGCTGAAACGCACGAACCCGCGCGATTGCCAGATCGAGCGGCACGCGTTGGACCGCGACCCCGGGCGGAAACGCGCCGAGCAGGCGCGACGGCATCGCCGCGGACAGGATGACGAACTGGCCGCGGTCGTCCTGCCGCCGGATCAAGCGCCCGAACGCCTGCGCGAGCCGGGCGCGGACCACGCGGTCGTCATAGGCCGCGCCGCCGCCGGCCATGCGCCGGGCCGCATGGAGCACCGTCGGCCGCGGCCACGGCACCCGCTCCATCACCACCAGCCTCAACGACTCACCGGGAACATCGACTCCGTCGCGAAGCGCGTCGGTCCCGAGCAGGCTCGCGCGCGGGTCGTCGCGGAAGATGTCGACCAGGGTCCCGGCATCGATCGGGTCGACATGCTGGGCGTAGAGCGGAAGGCCCTCGCGGGCGAGGCGATCGGCGATTCGCGCGTGGACCGTCTTCAGCCGCTGGATCGCGGTGAATAGGCCCAGGGTCCCGCCGCCCGAAGCCTCGATCAATCGCGCATAGGCGCCGGCCAGCGCGGCGCTGTCACCCTGCTTGACGTCAGTCACGATCAGCACCTCGGCGCAGGCGCAGTAATCGAACGGGCTTTCGGCCTCGAAATATTCGGCCCCGCCGGGCAGATGGCAGGCACCGGTCCGCCGCTCGGCCTCGTCCCAGCCGCCTCCGCCGCGCAAGGTCGCGCTGGTGACGAGGACGCCGTCGGCCTGGGCCAGCACCGCTCCGGCGAGCGGGCGGGTCGGGTCGAGCCAGCGGCGGTGGATCCCGACGTCATATTCGCGCCCGTCGCTGCGCTCGACCGCCAGCCAGTCGATGAAATCGGGGTCGCCCTCGCCGCCGATCCGGCCGAGCAAAGCAATCCAGGCCGCGATCGTCTCGCGCCTCCAGGCAAGGCCCCGGATCGCGCCCTCGACTCGCGCCCGGGCCGCCGAATCGAGCCAGTCTGGCGCGTCCTCGAGTACCGCCTCGAGCCGCCGGGCGAGCGCCGCGAGCGGCTTCTGGAGCGCGTCCAAAGCCTCTCCGGCAGCCGCGGCCGCGGACACCGTCGCGCCGTCGATCTCGGCTAGCTCGGTCTCGATCCCGAACCCCGCATCCTGCGCCTTGGCGCGCGCATAGACGGTCCCGCGGACCTCGCCGAGCAGGGTCTCGACCGGCCCGAACGGCGTGCCTTCCACCAGCCGCTGAAGCCATCCGTCCGAGGGCAAAGCGCGCGCGGCCTCGACCGCCGCCTCGAGCGCTCGGCCGCCTTGCTCGTCGTATGAGGCGAGGTCGAGCAGCCGCGCGGCGAGCCCGCGCCGACGGCCGCGCGAGCGGCTTTCCGGCCCGACGATCCAGCGCCTGAGCTCGATCGCTTCCTGTCCCGTCAGCGCCACTGCAAAGGTCGAATCCGCCGCGTCGAACAGATGGTGTCCCTCGTCGAACAGGATCCGCCGAGCCGATTCCTCGCGGGCGCGCGCAGCGTTGATCATAACCAAGGCATGGTTGGCGATGACCAAGTCCGCCTCGCGGCTGGCCCGCTCGGCCCGCTCGATGAAGCATTTGCGATAGTGCGGGCAGCCGGCATAGACGCATTCGCCGCGGCGATCGGTCAGAGCGGTCGCTCCGGCCTTTCGGAACAGGCTCGGAAGCCAGCCGGGAAGGTCGCCGCCGACCATGTCGCCATCCTTGGTGTAGGCGGCCCAGCGCCCGACCAACTGGGCAAGGATCGCCGCCCGCCCGGCAAACGCGCCCTGCATGGCGTCCTCGAGGTTAAGCAGGCACAGGTAATTTTCGCGCCCCTTGCGGATGACGATCCGGCGCGATCGCTCCTTGGGATCGGCGACGATCTTGTGCCCCTCGCCGTCGAGCTGGCGCTGGAGCGCCTTGGTGAAGGTCGACACCCACACGCCCCCGCCCGAGCGCTCGGCCCACAGCGCCGCGGGCGCGAGATAGGCGAGGGTTTTGCCGATCCCGGTCCCGGCCTCGGCGAGGAGCATGTTGGGCGATTCCTTCGAGCGCTTGGCCGCGAACACTCCCGCGACCGCTTCGGCCATCGCCCGCTGCCCCTCGCGCGCCTCGATCCGCCCGGTCAGCGTATCGAGCCGGGCGGCCGATTCCCCGGATTGAAGGCGCACCGACAACGGCGGCGGCCGTTCCCCCGCTTCCTCCCATTGCTTCAGCCGCGAGAACAGCTGCCGCTCGCCGCGCTCGGGCTGTTCGAGCCGGGCCGCGATCAAAGGCGCCCAGCTCCAGCCCAACCGATGGAGCGTCGCGTTGGTCGTCCACGCCCCCTCGCGTTCTGGCCAGGCCGGATCGTCGAGGCTGGCGAGCAATCGGTCGGCGATCGCCCGAAGCGCCTGCGCCGCTGCGGGCCCCTCCTCGGGCGGGTCAAGATCGAGCGTCCGGGCGAGCCCGGCGACGGTCGGGACCGCGAACCGCGCCGGATGGACGAAGGCGAACAGCTCGAGCAGGTCGAGCCCCGATAGCTCGGGATAGCCGAGCCTCTGGCCGACCAGCGGCGCGGCGAGCAGGATGTGGGGAGTTTCGGCCGCCCGGGCGATCGCCTCACCCCGTGACGCGGCGCGAACCTCGCCCGACCCGTCGGCCAGCCATACCCCGGCGTGGGTTGCATGAAGCGCTGGAAGGGGCAAAGGAGCGGGCATCCCGCCACCCTAACCGATGAGAACGAAAGGGCAACTTGTGGCCGCCGACGAGCTTCGAAGCGCCGCTTTGGTGTCGAAGGCCTGGCCGTACGAGGAAGCGCGCAAGCTTTTGAAGCGCTACCCCGACGGCGCGCCCGACGGCCGGCCGATCGTCTTCGAGACCGGCTATGGTCCGTCCGGGCTGCCCCATCTCGGCACCTTCCAGGAGGTCGCCCGGACCTCGATGGTCCGCCACGCGCTGACCGAGATGACCGGCTGGCCGAGCCGGCTGATCGCCTTCTCCGACGACATGGACGGGATGCGCAAGGTCCCGCCCGGGGTGCCCAACCAGGACATGATGCACGACCATCTCGACCAGCCGCTCAGCCGGGTGCCCGACCCGTTCGGCTGCGGCCACGACAGCTATGCTGCGCACAACAACAACCTGCTCCGCAAATTCCTCGACCGCTTCGGCTTCGATTATGAATTCCTCGCTTCGTCCGATTGCTACAACAGCGGACGCTTCGACGAGGTGCTTCGGGGCGTGCTGCGTAACTACGCCGCGATCATGGACATCATGCTGCCGACCCTTCGCGAGGAGCGTCGGCAATCCTATTCGCCGGTGCTCCCAATCAGCGCGGTCAACGGCGCGGTGCTGCAGGTACCGACCGAGGTGGTGGACGCGGAGGCCGGGCTGATCCGCTTCAACGATCCGGAGGCCGGCGAGACCGAGCAATCGGTGTTCGGCGGCAAGGCCAAGCTGCAGTGGAAGGTCGACTGGGCGGCGCGCTGGGTCGCGCTCGGGGTCGATTATGAAATGTCGGGCAAGGACCATATCGACGGCGTCATCCAGAGCGGAAAGATCGCCCGTGTCCTCGGCGGCCGGCCGCCCGACGGCTTCAACTACGAGCTGTTCCTCGACGAGAACGGCGAGAAGATCTCGAAGACCAAGGGCAATGGAGTCACCATCGACCAGTGGCTGACCTATGCGCCGGAGGAGAGCCTGACCTTCTACATCTATCGCGAGCCGAAAAAGGCCAAGCAATTGAGCTTCGGAATCATCCCCAAGGCGGTCGATGAATATCAGCGCTTCGCCGAGGCCTATGCCGGCCAGCCAATCGAGCAGAAGCTCGGCAACCCGGTCCACCACATCCACCAGGGGCCGCCGCCGATCGCAGAATATCCAATCGGATTCAGCCTTCTCCTTAATTTGGTCGGGGCGGCGGGCTCGAGCGATCCCGATGTCGTCTGGGGCTTCGTCGGCAAATATCTCGCGGCCAATCACGAAGGCGACACCGCACACCTGCGCGACAGCCTCGACGGACTGATTCGCTACGCGATCCGCTATTTCGACGATTTCGTGAAGCCTGCTTTGAGGCGGCGCGAGCCGACCGAGGAAGAAGCCGCTGCTTTGCGCAAGCTCGATTCCGGCCTGGCGGAAATGTCATCGACCGATCCGAGCGAGATCCAGACCCTTGTCTATGAGGTAGGCAAGGAATTTTACGGCAAGGAGCGGCTGCGCGACTGGTTCCAGGCGCTCTACGAAACCCTACTGGGATCGTCGCAGGGCCCGCGCATGGGCAGCTTCATTGCCCTCTACGGGATCGATCCGACACGCAAGCTGATTGCCGAGGCATTGGCGCAAGGCTGAAACGAAAACCGGCGCCGCGACGAGGGGCGCTTGCGGCCGCATCCCTCCTCGCGACACCGGTGATTGATGGTCCACGCGTCAATGGGGCTTTCTGCGCGGGCCACCAATTTCCAACTTCCGTAGGGGAAGGTATCGCGACGCGAATGCAATGAGTGCGCAAAAATAGTGCGCCGTGTGCCAAAATTTGGCACAAGGTGGGCATGCTCGACCGCTTCGACCGGCTGCTATTGAACCTCGTCCAGCTCGACAGCGCGCGAACCGCCGACTCGCTTGCGCGCGACTTGCCGCTCTCGCCGTCGGCGATCGCCCGGCGCCTTCGCCGCCACCGACGCGACGGAATCATTCACCGCACCATCTCGCTCTTGTCGCCCAAGCTGGCGCAGGACCGGTTGCGGGTGATTGCCACCTTGCAGCTCGGTGACCATGGCGACCACAAGGCGATTCGGGCGCTCGAAGCCAAGCTCGCCGCCGCGCCCGCGGTCCAGTTCGCGTTCGAGCTCGCCGGCTCGATCGATCTCGTGGTCATGCTCGATTGCGCCAACATGCACGAATTCAACGAGACTTTCCGCAGCCTCATCCAGGACGATCCGACGGTCCACCGCTTCGAATGCTATTTCGTCAAGCGCGAGTTCCGCTACGCCCCGTTCATCGACTTGCTGGGGTCCGAACAGGGCGACAAAAAGGGCGCCGCGGAGACCGCGACGCCCTGATTGCCCCCGAAGGGTGGATTACCAGAAGAAGTTGTAGATCACGTCCACGACCTGGCCCGACCACAGGTCGACGAGCACTGCGTCGTCCCAATAGCGGATCCAGCGGGTGCCCGCCGGCGCATAGGGCAGGCGATACTGCCACGGGTCGTTCAGCCAGTATTGGCTCGAATAATAGCTCGGCCACATGCGCCAGCCGATGCCATAGGGCTGATAGCCCCAGCCGAACGGATCGCTGTACCAGCCGAGCTGGAACAGCCACCAATATTTGTTGCGGTGCTTGTACCAGTCGTAGCGGCGGTCCTTACGCCAGTGGCTGCTGCTCCAGTTGACGCTGGGCGCGTTCGACGGACGCGCGCTCGGCGGCGGCGGCGGCGGCTGGGTTCCGGGGCGCGGGGTCGGGCTGATTACCGGCGGCCGCTGGTTGCGGATCGCTTCCTGGCGGGCGAGCCGCTCGGCGCGGTTCTGATCCCACTCCTGGCGGCGGGCGTCGATACGCTGGCGCGCATCGCGCGCGGCCGGCACACCAGGACGGGAATCGGTCCGACGATCGAACTGCTGGCGATCGATCTGCTGGCGCTCGATGGCCGGACGCTCACCGCCGCGACGCTCGATCTGCTGGCGCTCGATGGCCTGACGATCGATCACGGGGCGCTCGGGCCGCTGGCGGTCGCCGCGCTGGCGCTCCGCCGGTGCCTCGATCTGGGCCGCCGGGGCCTTTTGCGAGCGCTCCCGAACGCGCTCGACTCGCGGCGCGGCCTCGGGAGTCTCGACTCGCGCCGGCTGGCGCTCCTCACGCGACTGTTGGCGTTCCTCGCGCGCCTTCTGGCGCTCCTCGCGCTCTTCCTTGGCCTGCTGCTCGCGCGCCTCACGCGCAGCCTCGCGGTCCGAGCGCTGGAAGGCCATCGCTGGCGAGGCGGCGACGCTGGCGAGCAGCAGCGACATGATGAGTTTACGCATGATGCGTCCTTTCAATACCATTGCGGAACGTTTGGACGAGTCGAGCTTAGCCAGCGGTGAACCGAGGCGGAGCGAATCGTTCATCTCGGGACCGACCGCGCCGCGCGTTCGATCGCCTTGCGCACGCGCGGATAGGCGCCGCAGCGACAGAGGTTGGGAAGCGCGTCGATCTCGGCCGCGCCGGCCGGGCGCCCCGAATCGACCAACGCCGCGATCGCCATGATGAAGCCGGGCTCGCAAAAGCCGCATTGAGTGACCTGCTCGGCGATCCACGCTTGCTGCACCGGGTGACGCCCGCCCAGCCCCTCGATCGTCGTCACCCGCGATCCTTCGAGCTCGCCGATCGGCACCGCGCAGCTCATCACCGCTTGGTCGTCGACGATCACCGTGCACGCGCCGCAGTCGCGGCTGTCGCAGCCATATTTGGTTCCGGTGAGGTTGGACGCGTCGCGCAGCGCCCACAGCAAGGGCGTTTCGGGATCGAGCCGATAGTGAACCGCCTCCCCGTTGACGATCATCCGCGCCATCGCGGCGAGGCTAGCGCGGTCGCGGGCACAATGCCAAGATGCCGCAATGGCTCGGGTCATGCTGGACGATGGACGCGGAATCGGATTCGCCGAAAGCGGCGGCGGGACACGCACCCCGATCGCCTTCCTCCACGGGGTCGGATCGGACAAATCGGTGTGGCGGCCGCAGCGCGAACATTTCGCGGCCGAACGCCGCGCCATCGCCTTCGATTATCCCGGATATGGCGAGAGCGACCCCGCGCCCGAAGGCACGACCCGCGACGATTTCGCGGCCGCGATTCTTGCCGCGATGCGCGCGCTAGGCGTTTCGCGCGCGCACATTTGCGGACTATCGCTCGGCGGGGTCGTCGCGATCGCCATGCATGCGCTCGAGCCCGACGCCTGCGCTTCGCTGATCCTCGCCGACAGCTTCGCCAGCCACCCCGACGGCCAGGGCATATACAACCGATCGGTCGCCGCGAGCAGCGACCTTCGAGTCCTCGCGGAGGGCCGAGTCGACGTTCTCCTCGCCCAGCCCGCCGACCCCGCCGTCCGCGCGCAAGTGATCGAGACCATGGCCGCGATCGACCCCGCCGCCTATCGCATCGGCGCCGAGGCGGTGTGGCTCGCGCGGCAGGAGGAACGCGCCGCGCTGATCCGCTGCCCGACGCTGGTCCTGTGCGGGACCGAGGACCGGGTCACCCCGCCCGCTCTTTCGACCGCGCTGACTAGGATGATACCGGGCGCGGTCTACGAGCCGATCGAGCGCGCCGGCCACCTCTCCAACCTCGAGCGGCCCGACGAGTTCAACACGTTTGCCGGCGCCTTCGTCCGCGGGGTCGATTCGCATTCGTAGGGGCGCGGGCGCACGTCCCTTGGTCAGCGTCGAGGTCAGCCGTCGATCGGGCTCGAATGTTCGTGGCGAAGCCGCCATTGACTGTCCTCGGTGACCCAAATCCTGGTGTACCGCTCGGCGAAATTCTCCTCGCGTCCGCCGCGGCGGTAACGTCCGTTCAACCGTCCAGTGACCAGCGCGGCATTCTTGCTGAGGATCCTGACTTGAACGTCGGCACTTTTGGCGGCCACAACGTCCATCGACCTGGTCAACTGTTCGACCCGGTCGCGTTTGCGATGAACGTTCCCGTCGGTATCGATCAGCTGATAGTCGGCCGTGTAAAAGGTTTCCAAGGCGGCGGCATCGCCTTCCACCATGGCGGAATCCTTCGCCGCGTTGGTCGTCACCAGGACGTTCGTGATTGCCGACTCACCGGGCTGGCCGTCGCCGCAGCTCGCAAGAAACAGGAGACAAAACAACGACGCGGTGGCTCGCATGAGCACCTCCAGCCCCGACGACTAACAAAACCAAAGCCGTGGTGCGAATGTCGGCCTGTTCTCCTGAGCACACGTCCCGCCGGCACCACGAAGGCATGCCTTTGTGGCCCACTCGGGTGGAAACGCCGGGCAGCTCGCGGTACCAACGTCCAATGTCGACCGATGACGACGGGCTCCTGACTCTCCGACGCAGGCCGCGTTTACGGGGGTGGCTAGAAGTGGCCTGGCGCGTAGCGGCGCTGGTCTTTCTGGTCGCCCTCCTGCTGCTGTTTCATTGGCTCGAGCGGGAAGGCCTGAAGGACACGCACGACGGGCACGTCAGCTTTCTGGACGTGATCTATTTTACGGCGATCAGCGCCACGACCACCGGCTATGGTGACATCGTCCCGGTGACCGAGAACACGCGCATGTTCGACGCCCTGGTGGTGACCCCCATCCGCATATTCCTGCTGCTGATCTTTGTCGGATCGGCCTATCTGTTCGTCGCCAGGCGCTCGTGGGAAAGGTTCATGATGAGACGTATCCAACGCGGTTTGCGCGACCATATTGTGATCATCGGTTACGGCACCAAGAACAGCCGCGCGGTGCAGGAGCTGATCGACCTCGGCGCCGAACCGTCAAACATCGTTGTTGTCGATTCCAACGAAGAGCGGCTGGTGATTGCAAAGTTGCTCGGCTGCACGGTCCTCAAGGCCGACGCCAGCCACGATGCAACCTTGCGGGCCATTCGCGTGGACCGGGCGAAACTGGTGATTATTTCTGCCGGACGCGACGACACGTCGATCCTCGTCTGCCTGACGACACGGCATCTCGCTCCGAACGTAAGAATCAGCGTCGCGGTCAATCAGAAGGACAACGAAATCCCCGCTCGACTTGCCGGCGCCGACGTCGTCGTAAACCCGTTCGATTTCGCGGGACTGCTGCTGGCGACGACCCATGCGGGCCAGCACATTGCCGACTATCTCGCGGATCTCGCAACGATGGGCGGGCGCGTGCGCCTGATCGAACGCGACGTGCGCCCGGACGAAATCGGCAAGCCGCTCAAGGACCTCAGCGACGGTCTCGGTCTCAGGATCATCCGCGACGGCACAGCATACGGTTTCTGGCGGCCGCAAGTGCAGAAGCTGGAGACCGGCGACATCATCATGGAAATTATCCCAACGGTGGCGTAACTGCGCCTGACCGAAGGCCTCTGCCGATCGCTACCTCGATTCTTCTCGCTCTCGGCCCGCATTCTGAGACATGGCGAAGCAGGTTCCGATCGTCACACGTTTCGTGAAATCGGCGAGCCGTGGGGGAACCGGCCCGCACCCCGCGATGACCTCCGCGCCGTCCGGTTCATAATCGCGGGTCACGATTCGCGCGTCATGGCCGGACCGCTGAAGCAGGGCGACGTAGAATTCGGCCGGACCGTCATATGCTTCGGTGCCGACAATCCGCCCGCGGCGGACCGACGTGGTATGGACCGTCGGGTCCGAGATCACACGAACGGGCCGATCGCGATCCAGGAATGGCGAAATCGCGCGCACGAAAGAGCCAAGCCTTTGCTGCGGCGAATAGGCTTCAACGCGCGCGACCTGTTCATTCTTCCATATCACGAAGGCCATGGACGCAACGGCGGCACCGAACGCGCCGGGCACGGCATAGCGGCCCAGCCGCTTTGCAAAGCTTCGCTCTGAACGCTGGATCCGTCTGGCAATCTCGGCGATTCCGAGTGCGCTCAGGACGGCGATGATCGGATAGGCCGGTGCGACATACCAGGCCAGCTTTGTCGCCGACGCCGAGACGACGAAAATGAATCCCAGCAAGCAGCAAGAAAGAAACAGCGCAGCGCGGCGCACCCGCTGCTCGCTTGCCGAAAGCAACAACGGAGTCAGCAGCGCTGCCAGCACGGACCAGGGAAACGCGCTGCTGGTCGAAATGAATTTGTCGTACCCGAAGAAGGGCGTGGCCTGCCACGGCCAGACCAGGCGGATCAAATAATCGTACCAAGGCCCCGCCGAGCCTGGCAGCGGTTCGAAATAACGGCCGAGCTCGGTCGCGGAGACGGCGGTGAGATAGCCCGGCCCCGCGAGCTCCCGTCCGCCCCAGTAGAGCAGCGCGGCGAGCGCTACCGAGCCCGCGGCCAGAACGATGTTCCTGCCTCGCAGCGCTTCGACCTTGCCGGTGGCGATCAAGCCGATCAGGCACCCCGGCAGGACGAGGAGGGCCGCGACCCCCTTCGTCAGCATGGCGCCCGTCAGCGAGGCCAGAGCCACGCCTAACCAACCTCTGCCACGGTCTGTGCCAGTCAGGTCGATCCAGCGCGCCACGCTGAACGTCATGAGCGTCAGGAAAAGGATCATCAGCGAATCCGGCTCTGCCGTTCGCGCGACATGGGATTCGACATAGCCGCCCGTGCCGAGCAGGATCAGCGCGGCAAGGACGGCCGTCGAGCGTGCGCCGGAGACCGATTTCGTGAAATAATAGACGGCGAATATGGTGGCTGCGGCCGCAATGGCGGCTGGCAGTCGCAACGTCATCTCGTTCGTTCCGCCCAGGTACATCGAGAGCGCTGCAAGCATCGCCGCCAGCGGCGGCTTCGTGTTCCACAGGTCCGGCTCGCCGTGGTAGGTGACGATCAGCGGGTTGGATGACGCCATCATCTCGAGGGCATTGATCGCCAGCCGGGACTCGTCCCACATTTGCACCGGCGCGAGACCGAGGTTGGTCAGCAGAACAGTCGCCGAAGCCGCCGCAACCGCGGCCAAGGCTAGCAGCTCGCGTGCCCCTGGGCCGATGATTGGAGGCGCATTGCGCATGCCGAAGGTCTTAGGCGTCAATCACTGCGGGACAAAAGATCGGGCCTTCCCCCATGGAAAATCCATCTGTCCTACAGGCGATTGGATATGGCATGGTCACGCCTATGGCGTGTCGCGCGGGCTCCGATCCTTCTTTTGAACACTTGTCCGAAGGTCTTTGGCGATCCCGAGCGCGCGTTGGTGCGAACTTTGGGAACATTCGGATCGATTTGAGATGAAGATCGCCTGCATCGGCGCCGGCCCCGCCGGCCTCTATTTCGCGATTTCGATGCTGCTCCGCGATTCCGCGCATCAGATCGACATTTTCGAGCGCAACGCGCGGGGCGTGACCTTCGGCTGGGGGGTCGTCTTCTCCGACCTCACGGTCGACAATATCATGAAGAACGACCCGGTCTCGGCGGAGCAAATCACCCAGGAATTCGCCCACTGGGACGACATCGACGTCCACATTCATGGGACCACCGTGACCTCCGGCGGGCACGGCTTTATCGGCATCGGCCGCAAGCGGCTGCTCGAAATCCTGACCGAGCGCGCCATCGAGCTCGGCGCACGCGTGCAGTTCGAGTTCGAGTGCGACCCGGCCGATCCCAAATGGCGCGATTACGACCTGGTCATCGCCAGCGACGGCGCCAACTCGCGCTTCCGGGATTCCAACCCGGAGGCATTCGGGGTCGACGTCGAGGTCCGCGCCAACAAGTTCGTCTGGCTCGGCACGCCAAAGGTGTTCGAGGCCTTTACATTCGCGTTCGAGGAGACCGAGGCCGGCTGGATCTGGGCCCACGCCTACCGCTTCGCGCCTGACTGCTCGACCTTCATCGTCGAATGTTCGGAGGAGACCTGGGCAGCGCTCGGCTTCGAGGAGATGGAGCAGGCCGAGGCGATCGCCTTGTGCGAGCGCCTCTTCGCCAAATATCTCGACGGCCAGCCGCTGCTCTCCAACGCCACGCACCTGCGCGGCTCGGCGGCGTGGCTCAACTTCCGTCGGATCAATTGCGAACGCTGGACCAGCGGCAACGTCATCCTGTTGGGCGACGCGGCGCACACCGCCCATTTCTCGATCGGGTCGGGGACCAAGCTCGCGCTCGAGGACGCGATCAAGCTCGCCGAGGTCCTCAACCGCCCGGGCCTCAGCCTCGCCGCGGCGCTTGACGAATATCAGGCCGAGCGCAACCTGGAAGTCCTGAAACTCCAGAACAGCGCGCGCAACTCGACCGAGTGGTTCGAGACCTTGGACCGTTACCTCCATTTCGAGCCGCTGCAATTTGCCTATTCCTTGCTCACCCGGAGCCAGCGCATCAGCCACGAGAATTTGCGGCTGCGTGATTCCGATTGGCTAAGCGAGGTCGAGCGCTGGTTCTGGGAGAAGGCCGGAGTCCCGGGCAAGTCCGCGGCGCCGATGTTCGCGCCGTTCCGGATGCGCGAAATGGCGCTCGCCAACCGCATCGTCGTCTCGCCTATGGCGATGTATTCGGCGGTTGACGGCCTGCCGAACGATTTCCACTTCGTGCACTATTGCGAGCGGGCGATCGGCGGCGCGGGCCTGCTGTTCACCGAGATGACCTGCGTCTCGCCCGAAGGGCGGATCAGCCCCGGCTGCACCGGGCTGTGGACCGACGAGCAGGCCGAGGCGTGGACAAGGATCGTCGACTTCGTCCACGTCGAGAGCGACGCGAAAATCTGCATGCAGCTCGGCCATTCGGGCGCCAAGGGTTCAACCCGGGTCGGCTGGGAAGGCAATGACGTTCCCCTGGCAGAGGACAATTGGCCGGTGATGGCGGCGAGCGACGTACCCTGGTCGCCGGCCAACCCGTCGCCCCGGCCGATGACCCGCGCGGACATGGACCGGGTTCGCGAGGAGTTCGTCGCCGCGGCCCTGCGCGCCGAGACCGCTGGTTTCGACATGGTCGAGCTTCACGCCGCGCACGGCTATTTGCTCGCCGGCTTTATCTCCCCGCTTCAGAACAAGCGCACCGACGATTTTGGCGGGAGTCTCGAGAACCGGCTGCGCTATCCGCTCGAGGTGTTCGAGGCGATGCGCGCCGCGTGGCCATCGCACAAGCCGATGTCGGTGCGAATCTCGGCGACCGACTGGGCCGGCGACGACGGCGTGACGCCCGAGGAAGCGGTGCTGATCGGCGAAGCCTTCGGGCGCGCCGGCGCCGACCTCATCGACGTCTCCGCCGGCCAGAGCTGGATCGGCCAGCAGCCGGTCTATGGGCGAATGTTCCAGACCCCGTTCAGCGACCGAATCCGCAACGAGGGGCGCCTCGCGACCATGGCAGTCGGCAACATCTTCGAGCCCGACCATGCCAATTCGATCCTCGCCGCGGGCCGCGCCGACCTCGTCGCGCTCGCCCGGCCGCATTTGATCGACCCGTTCTGGACCCTGCGCGCGGCCGCCGCGCTCGACTACCGCGACATTCGCGTGCCCCGGCAATATCTCAATGGCCAGGCCCAGCTCGCTCGGAACCTCAAGCGCGAAGCGGAGATGGCGGCTGCCCTAAGGGCTTGAATCGGGGCGGTTGAAGGATGAAATTGCCGCCTCTATAGCGCGCCTTCGCAGCGCTTCCGGAGACGTGGGTGAGTGGCTGAAACCAGCGGTTTGCTAAACCGCCGTACGGGGAATTCCCGTACCGAGGGTTCGAATCCCTCCGTCTCCGCCAATCCCTACGCCGCCGGCCGGAACTTCATCGCCAGGCCGTTCATGCAATAGCGCAGGCCGGTCGGCTTAGGCCCGTCATCGAAGACATGGCCGAGGTGGCCGCCGCAGCGCGCGCACAGCACTTCGGTCCGAACCATCCCGAAGGTCCGGTCGGACTTGGTGACGATCGCCTTGGACAAGGGCTTCCAGAAGCTCGGCCAGCCGGTCCCGCTGTCGAACTTGGTGGCGGAGCTGAACAGGCGCTGGTCGCAGCCCGCGCAGACGAAAATGCCCTTGCGCTTCTCCTTGTCGAGCGGGCTCGAATACGGCCGCTCGGTGCCGGCTTCGCGCAGGATGTAGTAGCGCTGCGGGCCGAGCAGCCGGCGCCATTCGGCGGGCGTGCGGGTAAGCGGGAAGCGCGCGGCTTCGGACGGGCGGGCCCAGCCCCAGGCGAGCAATCCGGTCGCTGTGAGCCCGGCGGCGCCCAGGAAGCGGCGGCGGGTCGGAAGATCGTCGGTCATGGTCTCATATACGCTGCGGCCAGCGAATCAGATGCAACGTTGTGGCGGTCTGCATCCTATTTCGCCGCGGTAACGTATATCGCTGGACCACAATCGCCTGCTTCGGGCCCCGAGCGCCCATGCAACGCCAACCGAACGGACAAATATGCTGATCCTCCTGCTCGCCTATTTCGGCGGCGTTCTCACCATCCTCAGCCCGTGCATCCTGCCGGTCCTGCCCTTCGTCTTCGCGCGCGGCGACCGGCCGTTCCTGACCAATGGACTGCCGCTGCTCGTTGGCATGGCGGTGACGTTCGCCGGCGTTGCCTCGCTGGCTGCGGTGGGTGGTGAAGCTGCGTTGCAGGCCAATCAGTGGGGGCGGTGGATTGCGCTCGCCTTGTTTGCAATGTTCGGGTTGCTTCTCCTCTTCCCGGCGCTCTCCGAACGGGCGATGCGGCCGCTGGTCAACCTGGGCAATCGGCTAAGCGCGAGCGGCGGCAAGGGCGGCGTCGGGTCCTCGATCCTCCTCGGCGTCGCGACGGGCCTGCTCTGGGCGCCTTGCGCCGGTCCGATCCTCGGCCTGATCCTCACCGGGGCCGCGCTGTCCGGGGCGAGCACGACGACGCTGTTCCTCCTCCTCGCTTACGCGCTTGGAGCGGCGACGAGCCTGGGACTCGCGCTGCTCGTCGGCGGTCGCTTTTTCGCGGCGATGAAGCGATCGATCGGTGCCGGCGAGCGAGTCCGGCGCGCGCTCGGAGTTCTGATCCTTTTTGGTGTCGGGACGATCGCGCTGGGGCTCGACACGCGGGTTCTGGCGCGCCTTTCGACGGCCCAAACGTTTGAGGTGGAGGCGGGCCTGGCGCGCTTGCTCGGGGTCGGCGACGACATGCCGCGGACCACCGGAGCCGACCTTCCCGACGAGGGAGCCTTGCCCTCGCTCGACGGAGCTACGGGTTGGCTCAATGGCCAGCCGCTGACGGCCAAGGATCTCAAGGGCAAGGTCGTGCTAGTCGACTTCTGGACTTACAGTTGCATCAATTGCATCCGCGCCATCCCGCATATCCGAGCGCTTCACGAGCGCTATGCAAGGGACGGGCTCGTCGTCATCGGAGTCCACAGCCCCGAATTCGCGTTCGAGCGCGATCCCAAAAATGTCGCTCGGGCGATCCGCGAGCAGGAAGTCACCTATCCGGTTGCGCTCGACAACAAGCTCGCCATCTGGCGCGCGTTCAACAACCGCTATTGGCCGGCGACCTACATCGCCAATTCCAGCGGCCGGCTCCGCTATCATCATTTCGGTGAGGGTGGGGTCCGCGAAACCGAAGCCGCGGTTCGCCGGCTGCTGATCGAATCGGGCCGGGCTCCCGGCGAACGGATCGACCTAGCCGAGGAACGCGACGTCCGCGCCGCGGCCGATCGAAAAAGCCTGCAAAGCCCCGAAACCTATGTCGGCTATGGCCGCGCCGACCGCTTCGTCTCGCCGGGTGGTCTCGCCCGCGATGCCGCAAAAAACTACGCGCTTGCGCCGCTCGCTCTCAACCAGTGGGCGCTCGGCGGACGCTGGCTGGTGAGCCGCGAGAACGGGCGCACGCTGGGGCCACGCTCGACCCTGTCATACCGCTTCCGGGCGCGCGATTTGCACCTCGTTCTGGGTTCCGCGAGCGGGCGGCCGGTGCGGTTCCACATCACCATCGACGGCGCCGCCCCGGGCCGCGACGCGGGCCTCGACGTTTCTGCCGATGGTCGCGGACAGGTCACGGATCAGCGGCTCTATCAGCTTGTCCGGCAGAAAGGCGCGGTTCGCGAGCGCAGCTTCACCATCACCTTCGACGGAGAAGGGGTCGAGGCCTTCGCCTTCACCTTCGGCTGAGCCGGGAGCGGTCGACGGACGCGCTGCTCGCGACTCGGAGTCGCGATCCGGGATTCGCCGGTCGTCTGGCGCCAAGCATCGCCTGCGATCCCGAATCGGGACTCGTTTTTCGGAGATTCTTGCCCTTGGCGCGACATGCGTCACGAAGCTGCAAGCGCAGTCACAACAGGCTCAGATAAAGAATAAACGCGGGAGTGGTCCCGAGTTAATGAAAATCTAATCGAGCGATCGGAAAGTTATGCCTTTGTAATGAACGTCAATATTTAATGGTCGTTAAAGCAGCGCAGAACACATACTGGGGAGAATGCCGCACAGGTTCTCTAGAAGGCTGAGTGAAGTCACCGGTAATCGCCTGGCGTTAATCATTTTATTGTTTACTCCGTCTGGCGCCTACATCCGGTCTTGATTCAATCTTTGCTCGTCTTGCCTTGCAATAGTCATGGAACGGTGGTCTGTTTTTACCAATCGCCCAGGGGCAAGGGTCGGGTGTTAACCCTTCTTCTTAAATCGCGTAGCCGCGCCTGCGCCCCAAGCGAACCGAATTCAGCGACCCTCCGACGCCGGCAGGTCGCAAGAGGATAGGGGCAGTTATGCGCTACGAAGACGCTTCTCAGGCTGGTTCGACCGCCGCCGGTTCCGACCCGATTGCTCGGGCCGACGTCGAAACGCTTCCTCAGGGCAGCAACGGGCCCGGCAGCGGCAATGCCATTTCCGGCCTTGGAACGACCACCGGCCCGGCCGGCGCGGACCAGGTCGCCGACGGCCCCGCAACCATCGTCGAGCTGCGCGGCGCCAGCGGAGCGGCGGCGCCCTCGGGCAACGGCTTCGAAGCGCCCGGCCAGTACGGCACACTGTCGATGGATTTGAACGGCAATTTCAACTACGTCCGCACGACCCCGGCGGACGGCGTCCAGGACGTCTTCGAATATACGCTCGCCGACGCCAAAGGCGCGCGTTCCTCGACCACGCTGACGGTCGAAATCCCGCGCGTCATCGACGAGCAGGCGGTCGTCAACCTGCCCGCCGGCGTCCAGATGAGCGACATCAAGGTCGTCGGGCGCGATCTCGTCATCCAGATGCCCGACGGAACCCAGATGGTCATCCCGGGGGGCGCCGTCTTCGTTCCCGAGCTGTCGATCGGCGACGTCATCGTCCCGCCGACCAACCTCGCCGCTTTGTTGATCGATTCCGAGCCGCAGCCGGCAGCCGGCCCGCCGCAGAGCAGCGGCGGCAACTTCGCCGACGACGTGCCCCCGCTGGATCCCGGCGTTCCGCTCGGCGACCTGATTCCGCCGACCGAGACCGACTACACCCCGCCCGAATACGAAGAGCCGATGGAGATCGAGGACACCGAGCCGACGATCATCATCATCACCCCCGACAATCCAGCCGGGGCCGTCGCCGCCACCGCGTCGGTCGACGAAAGCGGCCTTCCCGAGCGCCCCGGCGAACCCGAGGGCACGCTTGAGCCACAGAATATCGAGACCACCAGCGGGACCATCGTCTTCACTGCCGACGACGGGCTCGAGACCATCGCCATCAACGGCACCGTCATCACCGCGGTCGGCCAGCAGATCCAGGGTGAGCACGGTGTCCTGACGATCACCAGCATCAACCTCGCTACCGGCGAGATCGGCTATACCTACACCGCGACCGACAACACCACCGACGGAATCGACGACTTCGAGAACTTCACCGTGGTCGTCACCGACGAGGACGGCGATACCGCGACCGCGACGCTCCACATCGACATCCTCGACGACGAGCCGATCGCCCGCGACGACGTCGATGTGGTCAACCTCCAGACCAACAGCGCGACCGGCAACGTGATGACCGGTGTCGGCACCAACGCCGGCACGGCGAGCGGCGATACCGTCGGCGCCGATGACGCGACGCTGACCGCGGTCGAGGGCGAAGGCGGCAGCGATTCGAGCTTCGATTCGAACGGCAACCTGGTCGTCAACGGCGAATTCGGCACGCTGACCATCGATGCCGAGGGCAATTATACTTATGTCCCATTCGCCGACGCGCCGGGCGGAACCGAGGACGTCTTCACTTATACCCTGACCGACGGCGACGGCGACGTGATCACCGCGACGCTGACGATCATCAACCCCGACCAGACCCCGACGGCGGGCTCGAACCCGGTCGTCCAGCTCGACGACGACGCCTTGGTCGGCGGCAACCCCGGCGGGACCAACGACGATCCCAATTCAGTCAACGCCACCGGTACGCTCAGCGGCTCGGGCGGCGACGGCCAGTTGACCTTCGACCTGCTGACCACCGGCGCCCCTGCCGGCTTCACTTATGTCGACGGCCCCAACGGCTCGATCTTGGTCCAGCAGGTCCAGGACGGAGTGACCGTCACGGTCCTCACCATCACCGTCGATCCCGCGACCGGCGAATATACGGTGGTTCAGAACGCCAACATCCTGCACCCGCCAGGCCAGACCGAGAATAATGTCGTCTTCACCATCAACTATACGGTGACCGACAGTGACGGCGACGTCGCGACCAGCTCGCTTACCGTCAACGTCGACGACGATACCCCGCTGGCCAACAACGACACCGACACGCTGAGCCAGAACGGCCAGGCGACGGGCAACGTCATCACTGGCGCCGGCACCAACCAGGGTACCGGCAACGCCGACAAACCCGGCGCCGACGGCTTTGCGGGTATCGTTGGGCTCCAGGGCGCCAACGGCACCGATAATAACCCCAGCGGCGGGTTCGTGGTCCAGGGCGAGTTCGGCACCCTGACCATGGATGAAAACGGTGAATACACCTACGTCCGCGATCCCAATAACCTTGAGGGCGGCGAAGACGTCTTCACCTACACCTATGTCGACGGTGACGGCGACACGGTGACGGCGACTTTGACGATCATCGTCCCGGACATCGACCTCATTCCGGTGGCCACTCCGCCCGCGGACGTGATCGTCGACGACGACGACGTTGGTAGCGAAGGCAACCCGGACGGAGTCGGCGACGACGATCCGCAGAACGCGACCGGCACGCTGACCGGGACCGGCGGCAATGGCGACCTCGACTTCTTCTTCGACGTCGATGCGACCGAAGACGGTCTCCCGGCGGGGTTCAGCCTCGATCCTGCGAGCACTTCGACGAGCCTGCTCATCATGCAGGGCACGACCCTGGTGATGACGATCACGCTCAACAGCGAGACCGGCGAATATACGGTCGTCCAGAACGCCCCGATCGATCACCCGGCGGGCGACGACGAGAATAATGTCGATTTCGACATCATCTTCTTCGCCCAGGACGAAGACGGCGACCAGTCGGATCCCGAAACGCTCAATATCAGCGTCGACGACGACACGCCGGAAGTGAATGAGGGCGCCCGGTGACCGGCCTGGTCGACGAGGACGATCTTCCCGACGGCAATGACGACAATGCCGACGGCGACGATGATCCGGGCAATGCCGACGGCGACAATGACGGCACCACCACGGGTGGGACTGCTGGCAGCCTGTCGAGCCTGTTCAGCATCGGCGCGGACCAGCCGGGCAAGATCGTGCTCTTGAGCGACACGAGCTCGCTCGAGGCGCAGAACCTGACCTCGAACGGGCATGACCTGCTGTACGATGTGAGCGGCGGCACGCTGACCGCTTATGCCGATCTCAACGACGACGGCCTCATCAACGACGGCCCCGATTCAACGGTGTTCATTTTGACCGTCAACGAGGACGGCAGCTGGGTGTTCGACCTCGAGGGCCAGCTCGACCATGAGAGCGCTGGAACCGAGGACGATATCCTCATCGACTTCTCGGGCGTGATCGGCGCCGAGGACGCGGACGGCGATCCGGCCGGCGCGCTTCCTGATGGCTCGTTCGTGGTCACGGTCGACGATGATCTTCCGGCCGCGGTCGAGGAGCCGAACCCGGTGACCGGCCTGGTCGACGAGGACGATCTTCCCGACGGCAATGACGACAATGCCGACGGCGACGATGATCCGGGCAATGCCGACGGCGACAATGACGGCACCACCACGGGTGGGACTGCTGGCAGCCTGTCGAGCCTGTTCAGCATCGGCGCGGACCAGCCGGGCAAGATCGTGCTCTCTGAGCGACACCAGCTCGCTCGAGGCGCAGAACCTGACCTCGAACGGGCATGACCTGCTGTACGATGTGAGCGGCGGCACGCTGACCGCTTATGCCGATCTCAACGACGACGGCCTCATCAACGACGGCCCCGATTCAACGGTGTTCATTTTGACCGTCAACGAGGACGGCAGCTGGGTGTTCGACCTCGAGGGCCAGCTCGACCATGAGAGCGCTGGAACCGAGGACGATATCCTCATCGACTTCTCGGGCGTGATCGGCGCCGAGGACGCGGACGGCGATCCGGCCGGCGCGCTTCCTGATGGCTCGTTCGTGGTCACGGTCGACGATGACCTTCCGGCCGCGGTCGAGGAGCCGAACCCGGTGACCGGCCTGGTCGACGAGGACGATCTTCCCGACGGCAATGACGACAATGCCGACGGCGACGATGATCCGGGCAATGCCGACGGCGACAATGACGGCACCACCACGGGTGGGACTGCTGGCAGCCTGTCGAGCCTGTTCAGCATCGGCGCGGACCAGCCGGGCAAGATCGTGCTCCTGAGCGACACGAGCTCGCTCGAGGCGCAGAACCTGACCTCGAACGGGCATGACCTGCTGTACGATGTGAGCGGCGGCACGCTGACCGCTTATGCCGATCTCAACGACGACGGCCTCATCAACGACGGCCCCGATTCAACGGTGTTCATTTTGACCGTCAACGAGGACGGCAGCTGGGTGTTCGACCTCGAGGGCCAGCTCGACCATGAGAGCGCTGGAACCGAGGACGATATCCTCATCGACTTCTCGGGCGTGATCGGCGCCGAGGACGCGGACGGCGATCCGGCCGGCGCGCTTCCCGATGGCTCGTTCGTGGTCACGGTCGACGATGATCTTCCGGCCGCGGTCGAGGAGCCGAACCCGGTGACCGGCCTGGTCGACGAGGACGATCTTCCCGACGGCAATGACGACAATGCCGACGGCGACGATGATCCGGGCAATGCCGACGGCGACAATGACGGCACCACCACGGGTGGGACTGCTGGCAGCCTGTCGAGCCTGTTCAGCATCGGCGCGGACCAGCCGGGCAAGATCGTGCTCTTGAGCGACACGAGCTCGCTCGAGGCGCAGAACCTGACCTCGAACGGGCATGACCTGCTGTACGATGTGAGCGGCGGCACGCTGACCGCTTATGCCGATCTCAACGACGACGGCCTCATCAACGACGGCCCCGATTCAACGGTGTTCATTTTGACCGTCAACGAGGACGGCAGCTGGGTGTTCGACCTCGAGGGCCAGCTCGACCATGAGAGCGCTGGAACCGAGGACGATATCCTCATCGACTTCTCGGGCGTGATCGGCGCCGAGGACGCGGACGGCGATCCGGCCGGCGCGCTTCCCGATGGCTCGTTCGTGGTCACGGTCGACGATGATCTTCCGGCCGCGGTCGAGGAGCCGAACCCGGTGACCGGCCTGGTCGACGAGGACGATCTTCCCGACGGCAATGACGACAATGCCGACGGCGACGATGATCCGGGCAATGCCGACGGCGACAATGACGGCACCACCACGGGTGGGACTGCTGGCAGCCTGTCGAGCCTGTTCAGCATCGGCGCGGACCAGCCGGGCAAGATCGTGCTCTTGAGCGACACGAGCTCGCTCGAGGCGCAGAACCTGACCTCGAACGGGCATGACCTGCTGTACGATGTGAGCGGCGGCACGCTGACCGCTTATGCCGATCTCAACGACGACGGCCTCATCAACGACGGCCCCGATTCAACGGTGTTCATTTTGACCGTCAACGAGGACGGCAGCTGGGTGTTCGACCTCGAGGGCCAGCTCGACCATGAGAGCGCTGGAACCGAGGACGATATCCTCATCGACTTCTCGGGCGTGATCGGCGCCGAGGACGCGGACGGCGATCCGGCCGGCGCGCTTCCCGATGGCTCGTTCGTGGTCACGGTCGACGATGATCTTCCGGCCGCGGTCGAGGAGCCGAACCCGGTGACCGGCCTGGTCGACGAGGACGATCTTCCCGACGGCAATGACGACAATGCCGACGGCGACGATGATCCGGGCAATGCCGACGGCGACAATGACGGCACCACCACGGGTGGGACTGCTGGCAGCCTGTCGAGCCTGTTCAGCATCGGCGCGGACCAGCCGGGCAAGATCGTGCTCTTGAGCGACACGAGCTCGCTCGAGGCGCAGAACCTGACCTCGAACGGGCATGACCTGCTGTACGATGTGAGCGGCGGCACGCTGACCGCTTATGCCGATCTCAACGACGACGGCCTCATCAACGACGGCCCCGATTCAACGGTGTTCATTTTGACCGTCAACGAGGACGGCAGCTGGGTGTTCGACCTCGAGGGCCAGCTCGACCATGAGAGCGCTGGAACCGAGGACGATATCCTCATCGACTTCTCGGGCGTGATCGGCGCCGAGGACGCGGACGGCGATCCGGCCGGCGCGCTTCCCGATGGCTCGTTCGTGGTCACGGTCGACGATGATCTTCCGGCCGCGGTCGAGGAGCCGAACCCGGTGACCGGCCTGGTCGACGAGGACGATCTTCCCGACGGCAATGACGACAATGCCGACGGCGACGATGATCCGGGCAATGCCGACGGCGACAATGACGGCACCACCACGGGTGGGACTGCTGGCAGCCTGTCGAGCCTGTTCAGCATCGGCGCGGACCAGCCGGGCAAGATCGTGCTCTTGAGCGACACGAGCTCGCTCGAGGCGCAGAACCTGACCTCGAACGGGCATGACCTGCTGTACGATGTGAGCGGCGGCACGCTGACCGCTTATGCCGATCTCAACGACGACGGCCTCATCAACGACGGCCCCGATTCAACGGTGTTCATTTTGACCGTCAACGAGGACGGCAGCTGGGTGTTCGACCTCGAGGGCCAGCTCGACCATGAGAGCGCTGGAACCGAGGACGATATCCTCATCGACTTCTCGGGCGTGATCGGCGCCGAGGACGCGGACGGCGATCCGGCCGGCGCGCTTCCCGATGGCTCGTTCGTGGTCACGGTCGACGATGATCTTCCGGCCGCGGTCGAGGAGCCGAACCCGGTGACCGGCCTGGTCGACGAGGACGATCTTCCCGACGGCAATGACGACAATGCCGACGGCGACGATGATCCGGGCAATGCCGACGGCGACAATGACGGCACCACCACGGGTGGGACTGCTGGCAGCCTGTCGAGCCTGTTCAGCATCGGCGCGGACCAGCCGGGCAAGATCGTGCTCTTGAGCGACACGAGCTCGCTCGAGGCGCAGAACCTGACCTCGAACGGGCATGACCTGCTGTACGATGTGAGCGGCGGCACGCTGACCGCTTATGCCGATCTCAACGACGACGGCCTCATCAACGACGGCCCCAATTCAACGGTGTTCATTTTGACCGTCAACGAGGACGGCAGCTGGGTGTTCGACCTCGAGGGCCAGCTCGACCATGAGAGCGCTGGAACCGAGGACGATATCCTCATCGACTTCTCGGGCGTGATCGGCGCCGAGGACGCGGACGGCGATCCGGCCGGCGCGCTTCCCGATGGCTCGTTCGTGGTCACGGTCGACGACGACCTTCCGACCGCCAATCCGCCCGTTGAGAATGAACCTCTGATCACGGGCGTGGTTGACGAGGACGATCTTCCCGACGGCGTCGGCGACGATGCCGACGGCGATGACGACCCGACCAATCCCCTCAACGGCACCGTGTTGAGCGGAACCGCCGGCAGCCTGGCTGTCTTGTTCAACCCGGGTGCGGATCAGCCGCTCGTTTACGGGCTCAACCCCGATACGAGCTCACTCGAGGACCAAAACCTGCAATCAGGCGGTGAGGACCTGGCCTATGCCGTGGTCGATGGCGTGGTCTATGCCTACACCGGCGACGGCGACCTCGACGGCGACGGAGTTCCGACCACCGGCCTGGTGTTCACGCTCGAGGTCAACGAGGACGGCAGCTGGGAGTTCGAATTGCTCGCCCAGCTCGATCATCCGGAGGCCGAGACCGAGGACAATCTCCTTATCGACTTCAGCGGCATGGTCATCGCCGAGGATTCCGACGGCGACCCGGTTACCGCTGCAGCGGGCACGTTCGTAATCGACGTCGACGATGATCTTCCAATCCTCGGTGCGTTCGAGGACGCCATTGTTCCCAATGAAGAAGGGTCGGTCGACGGCACCTATGAGTATAATTGGGGAGCGGACGACTTCGGCGAACTGACCGTTACCGGGCCGGAAATCGAAGGCATCGAGTATGAGTCGGAAACGCTGGAGGACGGAACCGTTATCCTGCACGGCATGGCCGGCGACACCGAGGTCTTCAACCTCGTGGTCCGCCCGGACGGCACCTACACGTTCAACCTGCTCGAGCCGGACGAGGCCACAGACGTCACCTTCGACCTGACCAACCTCGAATTCGGGGAATGCCGATTTCGCTCAAACGCAAGATGGCACGGTCGAATTTTCGCCGTTCGACAACGACGGGAACGACACCGGATCGGTGAACTCATCCAACGTCGGCTTCGGCGTGGGCAACCAGTTCACCGGCAATGGCGAAGCCTTCACCCTGGAGTTCCACACTCCCGGCCAAGCGGGCGACCAGGCTCCGGGCACGAACCCGGACTTTGTCGACAAGGTCGCGTTCACCGTGCCCGCCAACGGCGTCAACGGGTCGATACGGTTACGCTTACCTGGTATGCCTACAACACCGTCACCAACGAGATGGAGACGGGCACGATCGTCGTCACCGACTCCAATTTGGAGCAACAGATCGTCATCGACCCGTCGATCTCGTTCAACGTGCTGGTGGTCGAGGGCTCGGACGCCGACGGCCAGGGTGTGCGGCTGACCGAACTGACGGTCAGCCAGACGATCCTTCCGCAGGATCAGGAACTCGACTTTACGATCTCGGCCACCGATGGTGACGGCGACCCTACGGGGACCTCGACCTTGACCGTTGTGATCGACGCCGAGCAGGATATGGGGTTCACGTCATTGGCCATGGAAGAGACTTCGACAATGTCGCAGTCCGCCGACATGTCCGCGACCGTCGTTCCCTCTAACGACAATGGCGCCCCCGTGCGCGAGTTCATCAACGGCAACCAGGCTGCGCTGATGGGCGCGGTGGCGGCAGCGGGCCTCGAAATGTCGGGACGGATCGCCGATGTACGCGCGATCGTCGATGACATCCGCGGCGAGATCGATGCAGGCCACCGGTCCGAACCAGGTCGGCCGCGGTCAGCGGCGATGCCGATCAGGGCTCGGCGGTAATTGCTGCTGGCCGCGGCGGCTGCTGCAGGTGCCAAGGCGGCGTCGGCCAGGCGCAGGCCCAGTCCGGCGGTGCTCCTTCCAAGGAATCTGCGGCGGGGCTCGAATCGGCCAATGACGACCAGGCGGCCGATCTGAGCGCGCTTGGCGCTGGGCACCGACTCGCACTCGAGCGCTTCCGACCATGCCTCGGCGATGACCGCCGCGGCGGTGACGATGCCGGGGGCCGAGCTGGTCGCGGCGCTCGAAGCGGCCGCAAGCCAGAGCGCCATTGTCCCGGCGGCCGCGTCCGTGGCTCACAACGCGGAGGTCGGACGGGTGCTCGCCGATGCGCTCGCGGGCGGCAACGGTCCGGACCTCGAGGCGCTGGTCGCTGCTCTGGGCGGCGGCGAGGGCGGCGCGCGAGAGGCGCTCCAGGCCCTGGCCGGACTGCGTTCGGGCGAGGGGTCGTTCGAGCGCGAGTGCGTTCGGGAATCTTGGGAATGTGCACACGGCGCTTTCAATGGACGCATTGGCGCTGCATCATGATGCTACTCCCGTGTAAGCCTGTTTGCGTACCAGCTGGACAAACGGGGGATCTTCCGACGCGTAAGTCGGGAGGTCCCCGAAAGAGCAAAAAGGGGCAAGTGATGACGAAGCGTTGGCTCAAACTACTGCCGGGAATGCTGGTGCTGGCCGGAACGCCGGTGTTCGCGGTTGATCTTCGCGAGGCCGTCCAGTCGGCGCTCAACACCAACCCCGAAATCCGCCAGGCGGTTTCGAACAGGGCCGCCACCCAGGAGGAGCGGGTCCAGGGCCAGGGCCGCTATTATCCGACCGTTTCGGTCGAGGGCTCGGCGGGGATTCGCCAGCTTCGCAACCCGAGCCGCAAGCGCCTCGGGATTGCCGACAAGACCCTTTATCCGATCGGCGGAGAGCTGATCGTCGACCAGCTGATCTTCGACGGCGGCGAGCGCGGCGCCGAAGTCCGCCGCCAGGCCGCGCGCACCGACGCCGCGGCGGCGCGGGTCGAGGAGCGCTCCGAATATGTCGCGCTCAATGTCGCGCGCGCGTACATCGACTATCTGCTGCAGCAGCGGCTGGTCGCCATTGCGCAGGACAATGTCGCTTTCCATGAGCGGCTCGCCGGCGACCTTCGCGAAGGCGTTTCGAAGGGCTCGATCAGCATCGCCGACCAGCAGCAGGCCGAAGAGCGGCTGCAATCTGCGCGCGCCAAGACCACCCAGGCCAAGGAGGATCTCGACACCGCCGGGATCGATTTCCAGGCCCTCACCGGGATCCCGATCGACAGCGCGGCCATGCCCCCCGATTTGTCGACCTGCATGCCCGCCACGCTCAACGACGCGGTCGAATCGGCGCGCCAGCATAATCCGCGGGTTCGCGAGACGATGGCCGACCTGGCCACCGCGCGCGAGGAGATTCGAGTCGCCCGCTCCGACCTGCTTCCCAAGCTCAGCCTCGAAGGGCGGGCCCGGGCCGGTCACGACATCGACGGGTTCGAAGGCAAGACCACCGACCTCCAGGGTCTGGCAGTGCTTCGCTGGACCCTGTTCAACGGCGGCACCAAGGAAGCCAATGTCCGCGAGCAATCCTATCGCGCGGATGAGGTCCACGCCCGCCTGTTCGAGCGCACCCGCGCGGCCGAGCAGGATGCACGAAGCGCGTGGAGCCGGCTCCAGAACCAGTCGGCGCTCGCCGGCGAGCTCGAGACCCAGGGCCGCATCTCCGACGATTTGCTGCTGTCCTATCGCGAGCAGTTCAACATCGGCCGGCGCTCGTTGCTTGACGTCCTCGACGCGCAGAATACGCGCAACAACGTTCAGGCGCAGACCGAGACCGCTCGCCTCGCCCGGGTTTACGCCCAATATCGGGTGCTCGCGGCTTCGAACCGCCTGATCGAGTGCCTTGCGGTGCAAATGCCGGCGGCCGCGAACCAAAGCGAGATGGCGCGGTTCAAGGTCAACCCGATCCCGCCCGAGGCGCTTCGCGAGGACAGCATCCCCTATCCCCAGATGGGGCCTGCGCCGGCTGCAGCCCCCGCCGACGGCACCACTCCGCCGCCGGGCCAGTAAACCCGTGAACGGGACGGACGATGACCTCCATGCGCTGGTTGGATGAGACGCAGTCGAGCGAGCTCGACCCGGTCCTCGACTGCCTCGTTTATCTTGCGCGCAAGGAGGACCGTCCCTCCTCGCCGGTGCTGCTTCGCGCCGGCCTTGCGCTGTCGGCCGACGGCAAGCTGCCCTTCCATCAGATCGAGCCCGCGCTCGAGCAGATCGGGATGCGCGCCGAGCCGGTGGCTCGAAAGCTCAAGGCCTGGCCATCGGCCAAGCTTCCGGCAATCCTCCAGCTCGATGACGAGCGGGTCGCAATCCTGCTCGAAACTCGCGAGAATGACGCGCGGATCTATGCTCCCGGCATAGCCGAAGAATTCTGGGTCCCGGTCGCGGACCTCGAGGCAACTTTCACCGGCCGCGCCGTGGTCGTCGAGGTCGATCCCACGCAAGAACGGCTGGGCGAGCGCCCGTGGGACGAAGCCAAGCGGCGGCACTGGTTCTGGTCCGAGATCTGGAAGATTCGTAAGCAATTCTGGCCGGTCGTCCTGGCCGCTTTGATCATCAACCTGCTCGCCTTCGCGATGCCTTTGTTCACGATGAACGTTTATGACCGGATCATCCCGAACAAGGCGGTCGCTTCACTATGGGTGCTGGCGCTTGGAGTGGTGCTCGCGCTCGGGCTCGACTTCGTTCTTCGGGTCGCGCGCTCGCGCCTGATCGACGAGCTCGGACGAAAGCTCGACGAGAAGCTGTCGCAGAAGCTGTTCGAGAAGATCATGAACCTGCCGCTCGCCAACCGCGAGGGCAGCACCGGCGCCCTCGCCCGGCGGGTGTCGGAATATGAGAACGTCCGCGATTTCTTCGCTTCGACCACGGTGGTCCTGGTGGTCGACGTCACCTTCCTGTTCCTGTTCCTGGCGCTGATCACCGTGCTGGCTGGCTGGCTGGTGGTCGTCCCGCTGGTTGGCATGGCATTGATGCTGGTTGCGGGCATGACCCTCCAGCGCTCGATGACCCAGGCCGCGCTCGACGCCCAGGCGGATTCGAGCCTTCAGCATTCGGTGCTGGTCGAATCGATCGCCGGGACCGAGACTTTGAAGGCGGCTCGCGCCGAGGGCCAGATGCTCGGCCGCTGGCGCCGCTATTCGACCATGTCGGCAGGCACCCAGGAACGGCTTCGCCAGCTGACCGGGGTCGCCGTAAACCTCGCCAGCGTCTCGCAGCAGATGATCAGCGTCGGGCTTCTGATCGGCGGCTTCTACCGCTTCCAGATGGGCGAGATGACGATGGGCGCGATCATCGCCATCATCATGCTCTCGGGCCGCTCGCTCCAGCCAGTGGGCCAGCTCGCATTCCTGTTCACCCGCGGCAAGCAGGCGTTCGCGACGCTCAATTCGATCGAGACGATGATGAAGGTCGAGGACGAAAGGCAGGGCTCGCTGCGCAGCATCCTGCCCGAGATCCGCGCCGGGCATATCGAGTTCCGCGACGTCACCTTCCGCTATCCCCAGGCAGGCCGCAATTCCTTGAGCGCGATCAGCCTCAAGATCGATCCCGGCGAGCGGATCGGAATCATCGGCAGGGTTGCATCGGGCAAGTCCACACTCGGCCGGCTGATGTGCGGGCTTTACCAGCCGACCTCTGGCGAAATCCTGATCGACGGGCTCGATGCTCGCCAATACCACCCGCATCAGCTGCGCGAGCAGTTCCGCTTCGTCGCACAAGACGCCGAGGTGTTCAGCGGCACGGTGCGCGACAATCTCGTGCTCGGTGCGGCCGATGCCGACGACCAGCTTCTCGTCGACGCGGTAGTGCGATCGGGCGCGGACATCTTCCTGTCGCGCGATGCCGCCGGTTTCGACCTTCCGGTTGGGGAGCGCGGATCGCGCCTGTCGGGCGGCCAGCGCGCGCTGCTGGTGCTCGCGCGAGCGGTCGTCACCCCCTGCCACCTTTTGTATCTCGACGAACCGACCGGCTCGATGGACACGCAGACCGAGCAATATTTCATCGACCGTCTCAAAAAGGCACTGACGCCACAACAAACTCTCGTTGTCGCCACCCATCGGCATAACATGCTGTCGATTGTCGATCGTCTGATCGTGATCGATTCGGGCCGGATCCTCGCGGATGGCCCACGCGACCAGGTGCTTGGGCATCTGACCGCGGGCACCGGCCAAAAGAAAGGGAAAGCGTCTTGACCGTGCTCGGACTCATCGGCTGGCAACCGGGTAACCGGCGCTCGCTCCAATGGATGAGCGCGGTGCTGGCTGTTGTCCTGGCGGTGACCCTCGGGACCGTGATGGCCTTGCGATCGAACTCCGAAGCCGCAACAAGGGGCGTGATCCCGCCGGCCGAGGCCGCCGCCTTGATCCGGGCGACGAGCGGGGAAGCGACGCTTTCGATGCGCGCGGTGGGCGAGGATGCCAAGCTGATCAACGCGGCTCTTCCGTTCAGCGAGGCCCCGCTCAAGTCGGCGCGCCCGTTCGCGGTCGGCGGAAGCGATCTCGATTCCCGCCGGGCCGAGCTATGCCTGACCCAGGCGGTCTATTACGAGGCCGGCTTCGAACCGGCCGCCGGCCGCCGTGCGGTCGCGCAGGTGGTGCTCAATCGGGTCCGCCACCCGGCCTATCCCAAGTCCATCTGCGGGGTCGTCTACCAGCGCTCGGCGAGCAGAATTTGCCAGTTCACCTTCGTTTGCGACGGCGCGCTCTACCGCGCCCCGGCACGCTCTGCCTGGCTGCAGGCCCAAGCGGTCGCGCGGGCCGCGCTCGCCGGCTATGTCGAGGCCTCGGTCGGCCAGGCAACCCATTATCACGCCGATTATGTCTCGCCGCGCTGGGCGCCGATGTTGGCCAAGGTCGCCAAGCTCGGCCAGCACATCTTCTATCGCTGGCCCGGAGCGTGGGGCCAGCCCGCCGCATTCGCCGGCCGCTATGTCGGCGAGCCGCGCGATCCGCTCACGCTTCGCCCCGCCCCGCTTGTCCTTCTTCCAGGCGAGACCGATCCGCTCGCCGACGATGGCTATTCCGGCCCGCCGATCGCGCGCGCCGAGAATGACGTCGGCGGCCTGCTCGACACGTCGAAGGGCTGGACGCTCAACATTCCCGGGCCGGAAGAGGGCCAGGCGGCCAAACTGATCGCGAAGCAGGAAGGACGCACAGCGCCGATCGCCGCGACCGCCGCGGATGCCACAGCCGCAATCGCTACCAGTCCTGGGCGATGAAAATATGAGAGTTGCGTAACATGGCCAGCCTCCCGTTCGTCGGACCGATGTGGAAGCATCGCCGCCCGCTGAGCGGCGAACGGCTGGTGATCGTCGTCTCGGCCATCGCGTTCGCCGTTTTCCTGCTGTGGGCGAGCATCGCCCAGGTCGACGAAGTGACCAGCGGCGACGGCAAGGTCATCCCATCGAGCAAGCTGCAGACGATCAACGCCGCCGAACCGGCCACGGTGGAGGAGCTTCTGGTCCGGTCGGGCCAGCCGGTCCGTCGAGGGCAGTTGCTTGCTCGACTCGACAATCCTTCGAGTTCGGCAGATCCAGGCAGAAACCGACTCGCTGCAGCAGCGCGCTGCGCGGCTGTCCGCCGAAGGTAATGGCGCAACGACCGAGTTGAGCGGTGAAGAGGCCGCTTTGAGCGCCGTCCGGCGCCAAGCCTTGTCGAGCCGCATCGCGGCGCTTGGCGCGGCCGCCGATCAGCAGCGCCGCACCGCCGCCGAGGCCGTGGCGACGATCAACTCCCTGACGCGCAGCCTGGCGCTGGCGCAGGAGAATGTGAATCGTCTTGCTCCGCTCGCGGCAAAGAATATCGTTCCGCAGACTGACCTCGCCACTGCGCAGCGTGAAGTCGTTGATCTGCAAGGCCGGATCGCCGCCGCCCGCGAGCAGCAGGGGCGGGCTATGGCCGCCGTCCGCGAAGCGCAGGCTCAAGCGAGCGAAGCCAACTTCGGGTTCCGCCAGGAGGCGCTCAACGAGCGCAGCCAGGTCACCCAAAAGCTGGCGATCAATCAGGAATCATTGCGCGGCGCTCGCGGATGGGAATTGCGCTCGCCGGTCGACGGCGTTGTCAACGACGTCCAAGTGACGACAATCGGATCGTTCGTTCAGCCGGGCCAGAAGATCATGGAAGTGGTCCCGCTCGGCGACAAGTTGCTCGTCGAAACGCGGGTCCGGCCCAGCGATATCGCTTTCATCAAGGTCGGTGACCGTGCGCTGGTCCGGGTCACGGCCTATGATTTCTCGACTTATGGCGGCCTCGACGGTCGGGTCGTCCAGGTCTCGGCGGACTCGATCTACGACGAAAAGGAGCAAGAGGCCTATTTCACGGTCATCGTCGAGACCGACAAGGCCTATTTGAGCGCCGGCACCAAACGCTTGCCGATCACGCCCGGGATGATGACCAACACGCAGATCATCACCGGCCGCAAGAGCATTCTATCCTATTTGCTGAAGCCGCTTTCGAAGGCGAGCAGCGAGGCGCTTCGCGAACGCTAATTGCCGAGCGCTGGGGCGACCGCCTCCACGCGCTTTTCCGCATAGTCGATGGTGCTCGCAGGCCTGCGATAG
Organism: uncultured Alphaproteobacteria bacterium; assembly: GCA_963722545.1. Taxonomy (GTDB): domain Bacteria; phylum Pseudomonadota; class Alphaproteobacteria; order Sphingomonadales; family Sphingomonadaceae; genus Sphingomicrobium. The sequence continues at coordinate 511,264 of CAVRMK010000004.1, read as the reverse complement.
CCGTGGGTCCAGGCGCCGCCGGCCGCAAACGTCATGATCGGGCGATAGTCGGCGATGGATGTGGTATCGAGGAGCTGGTCGGTGCCGTTGTCGAGCACGTACATGCGTCCGTCCGCCCGCGCGACCAGCACCGCATGATCGGCGCGGCGGGCGAGGTCGCGGACGATGACCAGATAGAGGTCGCGGTCGGCAAAGCCCGCCTTGCGCAACATCTGCAGCTTGGCGATGGCATAATCTTCGCAGTCGCCCTTCCGGCGCGACAGGGTATCGGCGGCGCTGGTCCAGACATCGGCGCGGCCGAACTGGACTCGATCGTCGACGAAGCGCACGCGCCGGTTGACGTACCAATTGACCGCTTCGAGCCGCTCAAACGCGTCCTTGCCGCGCTGCACCTCAGCGAAGCGCGCGGCGGAGGCGCCGACCGGCGAACGCTCGACCGCGACCCACTTCCTGTCGAGCGGGGTGCGGCTGACGCGCAGCGCAACACTACCGAACACATCGGGGCGGCCGCTGGTCGCGCCTTCGTCGCCGCGGCCCTCGAGCCGGAGCTGGCCGCCGATGGCCGGCCGCGACAGCGACATCGGCTGCGGCGTGCGCTGGACTACCGGCCGGCCGCTTTGCGCGGCGAGGATCGCCTCGAGGGCGCTCGGCTGGCCGATGATCGCATCGCTCTTGGCCCAACGGATCGCGCTTGCGCGATCGTCCAGGGTCGCCGCTCCGGCCGGAGCGGCCATGACCGCGCCCGAAACTCCGAGCGAGAGAGCGATCAGCAGGTTGTGAAATCGGGTCGCCATGACCCGCCGTTTCGCAGAACAGTTCCAATGGCCGATTGAAGAGCGTGGTTAGCGCCGCTTTAAGATTTGGCCGGCCCTGCCCTTGGCTTCACAGATAGGAGACGAGGCGTCGCTGCTGCTCCATCACCGGCGCGAGCGCCTTAGCGATGGGAACTAGGGTCGGACTGGTCCCGGACAAAGCATAATTGGAATGGAGCAAGGTCGCTTCGTCGTGAATCGCCTTCATCTGCCGCGCATATTCGCGGTCAAAGTCGCTGCTCGCTGCAAGTTGCTGGAGGAGCGCCCGAAAGCGCGGCGCGATCTCGCCGCTCGGCAGCAGGTTGAGCCGCCGCCCGCCAAACGACAATTGCGCGCTGCTCCCCTGGTGCGCGCCGATCAGGCGGGTTGCGACTTCCTGGATCCGTGCCGCCAAGGACCGCTGAAGCGCCATCTCGCTCGCCTTGATCACGTAAAGGTCGATCGCGCCGGCCGCCGCGACATAATCCGCTGGCGCGATCGATGGCGCGACCGGCCGCGGCGCCTTGGGCAATGCGGCAGGGCGAAGCGGCTCAACGGGCTTGGGCCGCGAGGCGCACGCCCCGATGACCAGGCCCAGCGCCAATGCGCTCAACGCGGCTCTTGAGGCTGACATCGTCGGCGTTCCCCCTGGCGTTCCCGAGGAAACTCATATGGGATTGCGCGCAGCCGCGCCAGCGTCGCTATTTGCCCGACGCCGCGACCCGGACCGTATTCAGGACGGTCTTGCCAACGTGCATCCACGCGCCGGCCAATCCGAAGCTCATCAGCGGGCTAAACTCGAGCCGCCGCTTTTCGCTGTCGAATGGGACCGCGCCGCTGTCATCGAGGATGTAATAGCGGCCGTCGATTCGCGCGGTCAGGACCGTCATCGGGCCCCCGACTCGGTCTCGGGCCAGGGTCAGGAACAGGTCATTCGGTCCGAAGCCCAGCGCCCGCAGCGCCTGCAGCTTGACGATTGCCCGGTCCTCCATATCGCCGGCGCCCTTCTCCAGCGTCTCCTCAGCGGTCGCCCAATAATCGTGGCGGTTCCAAAGAGTCGTGTCGGACATCCATTTGACCTGGCGGTTGACCACGGCCTGGACGAACTTGAGCTTGTCGAGCGGCCGCAGGTTGCGCGCCGGGGCGACCAGTCGCTGGATCGCCGGAAGCGTTCGGCCGTCCTGCCGGGCCCGCCCGAGCTCGAGCGTGAACCGCTCCGCACGAATCGGGACCGCCGAGGTTCCGAGCATGGCTGGAGCGGCCGGAAGCAGCGCCTGGCCAGTCCGACCGCGCGACATGTCCTCGGCGAGCGCCTCGGTCGACAGCAGCGCGCACGCGAGGCCGACGACCACAGTGCCTCTGAATCTTGTCATGAAATGCTCCCCCACCCCGAAGGCAAAGGGAAACATGCGCCGGACTCACCGCAAAGCGCATGGTTAACAGAAGCGACTCCGTCATCGACGAATCGTTGCCTTTCGGCGGCAGGAAGAGTCGTTAGCCGCCTGTTAAACCGGGATTTTCATATTTGGGCGGGCCGAAAAGGTTAACGCTCAACCGTCGAAAGTCCCGCCTCGACGAGCCCGAATTGCTGTGCCGAATACGTATGGTCGCGGTGCGCGCTGCCGCTCGCGATTCCGGCCATTCGGGCGAGGACGCTCGGCTTCAAATTCATGTCGAAACGATCGTAGATCCGATGGACCGCGCGCCTCCAGTCGGCCGAAAGCTCTTCGTACGGCACCGCCACCAGCCGATCCGACGGAACGCGCCCGAGCGCGGCCGCGGCCCGTTCGGATCGCAATTTTGTCTTCCGAAGCCATTCCCGTCCAATCCGATGCGGATCGGCCGACCCGGACTGGACCCGCTGCTGGTGCCAGACCAAGGAAGCGCTCGAAGCGGCGACGTCGAGCGGGTCCCGGACCAACAGCACGATCCGCGAATCCGGGAACTCGCCAAGCAGCGCGCCGAGGTCCTGCATGAACTGCGGGGCCTTAAGCAGCTGAATGGCGTCGGAGCGATCGTCGCGCCGCCAGCGCAACGTTTGGAGCAGCCGGTGGAACTCGCGATAGACGGGCGCAAGGTCGCGGGCCTCGGACCAGCGCGCGAAGCCCGGTACGTTCCATTGCGCCTCGAACATCGCGCCATGAAGCGAGAAAGCGTGAAGACCGAACTCTTCCTCCGGCGCCCGAGCGGCGGTCGGGTGCACCGAACGAAGCGCCGGGTTGCACAGGTCTAGCCAAGCGCGGAGCAGACCGGCCCGGACGGAAGCCGCGTCGGCGCTGCGCGCCAGCGGCCACAGGCTCTCATGCAATCGGGTAAAGCTAAAGCGGGGATCGCAGGCGAGCAGGCGATGCATGAAGGTGGTGCCCGAGCGCATTTGCCCGAGGATCACGATCGGGCGCTCGATCGGTCGCGCCAGGATGTCCGGCTTCCGCCGCCACCACTGGGCGGCGCGGATCCGCTGTCGAAGGATTTCGACGAGCTGCCCGTGCGCCATTGACCGCCCGAGCGGATTGAGCGCCGCTGACTGCTCGAGGTCGGCAGTCAGCAGCTCAAGAGCGCCCGTCCACTCGCCTGGCTCGAGCAGGCCACGCTCCAGTCGCTCGGCCTTGGCGATTAGCGATGGAGCATCGATCGGCGGTTCAGCCAGAATTGCCCGGACCCAAGCCTGCTTCAGCGCGCGGTTTGCCAGGTCGACGACTGGCAATCGGCTCGCGCTGGCGGCGCGCAGGGTCAAAGCAAATAGTTCATCTTGAGCCGGACCAGGGTCGCTCCGGGCGCCAGATCGATCGCGACTTCGTCGAAGCGCGGGGCGCGAAACTTGATCGATGGGTTGCGCGTGAAGGCGAAACCCTCCTTAGGGATGCCCGCGAACTTATCGAGATTGCGATTGGAATTCTGGTCGTGAAAGACGGCGATAGCATAGCGACCGGGCGGTATATGGTCGATCTTGAGACGATGTGTGCTCGCCGGCGCCGAGGCTCGAAGGGCGGCCGGATCGCTTTTGCAGTCGGGAAAATGCGCGGGATTGCGGGTCAGGCATGCGTGAAGGGCGCCCTTGGCGTTGCGCAGGCCGCTGACCTCGATGTCGACCGAGCCTTCCGGCCCGGCAGCGGCCGAGAGCACGAATGCGGCGACTGCGAATGCAATAGTCCTGGTCATGGGTCGAGTGACTATCAGTCCATGGCCGGCTTCGACAACCGCTTGCCTGAGGTCGAGGCTTGAGCCGAATCATCATCGCCGGCGGCGGCCTCGCCGGGGGCTTGACCGCTTTGGCCCTTGCAGCGCGGCGGCCGGACGTCGAAATCGTGCTCATCGAGCGCGGCAATGCCTTTGGCGGCAACCATACCTGGTCGTTTTTCGACACTGACGTCGCAGACGAGAACCGGTGGATCGTCGACCTCGTCGATTATCGCCATTGGCCTGACCACGAAGTTCTTTTCCCAAAGCGGCGGCGGACCATCCCCATCGGCTACAACAGCATCCGCTCGCAAAGCCTGGACAAGGCATTGCGCGAAACGCTTGATCCGAACGCGATTCGCCTCGGCGCGACAATCACGTCGCTTACCCCGACATCCGTCACACTCGGCGGCGGCGAGACACTGGAGGCCGGAGCGGTGATCGACGCGCGCGGCCCGCGGGAACTGCCCGGTTTCGACCTCGGCTGGCAAAAGTTCGTTGGCCGCTATGTGCGCTTTCCAAAGCCGCATGGAGTCGAGCGGCCGATTATCATGGATGCGACGGTCGCGCAGATCGACGGCTATCGCTTCCTCTATCGCCTGCCGGTTAGCCCGACCGAGCTGCTAATCGAAGATACGTATTATTCGAGTTCGCCCAGGCTCGACACGCCAATTCTGGAGGCGCGGTTGGAGGCCGACGCGGAGGCGCTAGGGGCCGGCACGCCCGAGATCATCGAGCAAGAACATGGCGTTCTCCCGGTGGTAATGGCGGGCAACGTCAAAAGCCTGTGGCGCGGCGAGCCGATTCCGCGCCTTGGAATCGCCGGCGGCTTTTTCCACCCCACCACCAGTTACTCTCTGCCCGATGCGGTGGCCAACGCGGCCCTCATTGCGCGGCAGCAGGATGTCGGGGCCCCGGCACTCCATGCCTTGCTCAGCAAGCGGGCCCACCGGCTGTGGCGCGAGCGGCGTTTTTTCCGGCTGCTCGACCGGATGCTGTTCCGCGCCGCAGAACCGGCTAAGGCCTATCGCGTGCTCGAGCATTTCTATCGCCTTCCCCCCAATACCGTCGCTAATTTCTACGCCGCCCGGCTGACGATACTCGACAAGGCCCGGATCCTCAGCGGCCGGCCGCCGGTGCCAATCGGCCGGGCCATCACGGCGCTTATGGGCAGACCGGCGTGAGCAAAAGCGCTGCGGTCATCGGATCGGGGTTCGGCGGGCTCGCGCTCGCCATCCGCCTGCAATCGGCCGGGATCGCGACGACGGTGATCGAGGCGCGCGACAAGCCCGGCGGCCGCGCTTATTTCTGGGAGAAAGACGGGCACGTCTTCGATGCCGGCCCTACCGTCATCACCGATCCGGACTGCCTTCGCGAATTGTGGGAATTGAGCGGCGCGGACATGGCCAAGGATGTCGAACTCGTCCCGGTTACGCCATTCTATCGGCTGTCATGGCCCGACGGCACGATCTTCGATTATGCCAATGACGACGCGGCGCTCGAACGGCAGATCCGCGCGCTCGATCCCGCCGACGTCGACGGCTACCAGCGCTTCCTGAAATATGCCGAAGGCGTGTTCGTCGAGGGCTATGAAAAGCTCGGCGCCGTCCCATTCCTCGACTTCAAGTCGATGATCAAGGCCGCGCCATCGCTCGCCCGCTATCAGGCGTGGCGCTCGGTCTATTCGATCGTCTCGAAATTCGTCCGCAACGAGAAATTACGCGAAGCCTTGTCCTTTCACACCTTGCTGGTCGGCGGCAATCCGATGACCACCAGCGCGATCTATGCGCTAATCCACAAGCTCGAGCGCGACGGTGGCGTGTGGTTCGCGATGGGTGGGACCAACCGGCTGATCGCTGGGATGGTGCGCCATTTCAAGCGGATTGGCGGCACGCTCCGCCTCGGCGACCCTGTGGTGCGAATTGAAACCGCCAACGGTCGCGCTGCCAGCGTGACAAGCGCCAGCGGCTGGACGGCCAAGTTCGACGCCGTCGCCTCGAACGCCGACGTGGTCCGGAGCTACGACATTCTCGACCATCCATCAGCCAGGCGCAGCGCCGCGCGGCTGCGGCGCAAGCGCTTCTCCCCGTCCCTATTCGTCGTCCATTTCTCGACCGAGGGGTCATGGCCCGAGGTGCCCCATCACAGCATCCTGTTCGGGCCGCGCTACGCCGGATTGCTCAACGACATTTACCGGGGGTCGGCGCTGGCAGACGATCCCTCGATCTACCTGCACCACCCCACCGCCACCGATCCCGGAATGGCGCCGCCTGGCAAATCGACCCTTTACGCGCTCGCCCCGGTTCCGCACCTCGGAGCCGAGATTGATTGGGCAAGGGAAGGTCCGCGTTACGCGCGGCGGCTGATCGAGGTGATCGAGGGGCGGATGATGCCCCGCCTGTCCGACCGGATCGACACCCTGTTCCACTTCGGCCCGACCGAGTTCGAAAGCGAGCTCAATTCGCACCTCGGCTCGGCCTTCAGCCTCGAGCCGATCCTGACCCAAAGCGCCTATTTCCGAGTCCACAATCGCGACGACCACGTCCCCAACCTCTATTTCGTCGGAGCGGGGACGCATCCCGGGGCCGGGATCCCCGGGGTCGTGGGAAGCGCCAAGGCGACGGCGGGGCTGATGATCGCGGACCTGAAGCCATGACCCGCGAGGAGATCGTCGCCGGCGCCCGCGATTCGATCCAGGCCGGGTCGAAGTCGTTCCGGGCTGCAAGCCGGCTATTCGACCGGACGACGCGCGAGCGGGCGTGGCTGCTCTACGCCTGGTGCCGCCATTGCGATGATGTCTGCGATGGCCAGGTTTCAGGCTTCGGGCGTGGCCAAAGCGGTGATGTCGCGGCGCTTCGCGAAAAGACGCACCGTGCCGCCGCTGGCGAAGACGTCGAGGAGCTGCCGTTTCAAGCGCTCGGCCAGCTGCTCCGCGAGCGGCCGATCCCCGAACGTTTCCTCAACGATCATCTGAAGGGCTTCGAGCTCGATCAGGGTAACTGGCAGCCGGCGAACGAAGAGGAAATGTACCGCTACTGCTATTATGTCGCCGGTGCTGTCGGCTGCATGATGGCGATCGTCATGGGCGTATCCGCCGACGATGAGGCGACGCTCGGCCGTGCCGCGGATCTTGGGATTGCCTTCCAGCTTTCGAACATCGCGCGCGACATCCGCGAGGACCATGAGGCCGGCCGTTATTATTTGCCCGCCGATTGGCTCGCCGAGAAGGGCGTTGAACCCAAATCTTTATTCGATCCCGAACATTCGGCCGCGCTGATTGCAATCGTCCGGCGCCTGATCGACGGGGTCGAGCGATACGAGGCGAGCGCGCGACTCGGCGTCGGCCGCCTTCCCTTCCGCTCGCGGCTGGCGGTGCTGGCGGCGCTTCGAATCTACGGCGCGATTGGGCGGCGGGTGGCGCAATTGGGCCGAGCGGCGTGGGACGAGCGGGTGACCATCGGCAAGGCGCGCAAGCTGGCCTTTGTCGTTCCTAGCCTTGCCGAAGCGGTTGCGGCCGGGCGGCGCTGAAGTCCCCGAGTCCGCGGTCGGTCCCGCACAGCCGGTCCCAGAACCGGAAATAGAGCCCGAAATTGCACAGATATTTCTCGTGGTGCCGCTGATGGTGGCTGGCGGTGATCAGCCAGCGGCCGAGGGGGCCGTGCACGACCCAGCGCGGGAAAATCTCCCACCCCATGTGATTGGTGACGCCCATGACGGTCATCACCATGAGGACGACGAGCAGTGCCGCATAATGGATCGGAATCGTCAGCACGAGCGCGGGAATCAGCACCGCCCCAGTCAAGGATTCCCACGGATGGAAGCTCATCGCCGCCCAGGCCGTGGGCTCGCGGCTGGCATGATGGACCGCATGCATGCGCTTGTAGATCGCCGGCACGTGCATCAGCCGGTGGGTCCAGTAAAACCAGCTGTCGTGCAGAAACAGATAGACGGCCACCGACACGGGCAGCCACCACAAGGGATAGTCCGCTGCGCTCGAATAGATTTCCGTCCATCCCCGCTCCTGCCAGCCCCAGGCGAGGACCCCGGCCGGGATCGCGTAGATCAACGCGCCGGACAGCGACCACAGGATCTCGCTTCGAATCTGCGCCGTGCGGCCCTGGTAAAGCTCGGGCTGGCGGCGGTTGGTGAGCCACGCAAAACCGCCGCTGACCGCCACATAGCGCGCGGTCACGATGCCGATCATCGCCACGACCGAAAGAAGCAGCGCGAGCGTCATCTCAGCGGCGCGGCGCGCGGATCATGGCCTGCGCATTGTCGGCGAGCCGGCGCTTCAGGACATCGGGCGGCGGCGCCCAAATGAAGCCGAAGCTGACCGACCCGTGCTTGCTCTCCGTTGCATGGTGAAGGCGGTGCGCCTGAACAATCCGCTTCATGTAGGTCGAGCGCGCGACATATCGGTGCGGTAAGCGCTGATGGACGATGACGTCGTGGAAAAGGAAATAGATGGCGCCATAGCCGGCGATCCCTGCCCCGATCCAGGTCGCCCAGTCGCCCCAGCCCGCCTCGACCCCGCCGTAAATGAGGACGATCGAAGGGAGCGCGAAGATTACGGCGTAAAAGTCGTTAAGCTCGAACCGCCCTTCGCGCGTCCGGTGATGGCTGCGGTGAAGAAACCAGCCCGGACCGTGCATGACCCAGCGGTGGGCGGCGTAGGCCACCCCTTCCATCGCCGCGACGGTGGCGAGGAAAAGCAGGATTCCCAAGGCGATGCTCATCTTTTGCGGCCTATAGACCCCATAAGCGGCGAGCCCAAGGGCTCGCTTGTGCTCACGCGCCGGCGCAAGCGTCCATGGCGCTCCGGGCCATCGCCGCGAGCCGGGGGAATTGCTCGGCCCGCTCGCGCGCCTGGGCCGACGAAGCGTTGCCGCGCACGACTCGTCCTTTGATGCCGTGGAAGATCGCCGCGAGCCGGAACAGGTTGAAGGCGGCATAAAAATCGAAGGACGGAATCCCGTCCCGGCCGGTCCGAGCGCAATAAGCCGCGATATAATCGGCCTCGCTGGGAAGCCCGAGCGATTCCGGATCCTCTCCGCCAAGCCCAGCGATGTCGCCCGGAATCCGGTACATCAGGCAGTGATAGGCGAAATCGGCGAGCGGGTGGCCCAGCGTCGACAATTCCCAGTCGAGCACCGCGACGACGCGAGGCTCCGAGGGGTGAAAGATAAGATTGTCGCAGCGGAAGTCGCCGTGGACGATCGCCGTCTCCTCGCCCGGCGGGATCGCGGTCGGAAGCCATTCGACCAGCGCGTCCATGTTGGGATCCCGGCCGCCGTCCACGTCCTCGACATATTGCTTCGACCAGCGCCCGATCTGGCGCTCGAAATAATTGCCCGGGCGGCCATAATCGGCGAGCCCCACGGCGCCGTAGTCGACCGAATGAAGCGCCGCGATGGTCGCGTTCATCGAGTCGAAATAGGCCGCACGATGATCCCGCGGCACGTCGCGGAAAGCCGTGTCCCAGAAAATCCGTCCATCGACCAGCGCCATGATGAAGAAGGCGCTGCCGATGACGTTGTCGTCATCGCAGGCCGCGACCACCGGCGGGACCGGGACGGGAGTTGAGGCCAGCGCGCGCATCACCCAGGCCTCGCGAAGCACGTCGTGCGCGCCCTTGAGTAGCGGGCCGGGCGGCTTCTTGCGGAGGACATAGAGCGCGCCGGGAGTCTCGAGCCGGTAAGTCGGGTTGGACTGGCCGCCCTTGAACTGACGAACCGTGAGCGGACCAGAATAGTCCTCAATCTCAGCCGCCATGAACCGCTCGAGCGCGGCGACGTCGATTGGCGCCCTGACCTCTCCGGCCGCCAGAGCACCGGCGGTCTCGACGCTCACCGCGACCTGCCGTTAAGCCATGTCATGGCGCCAGCGATGCCGCATCGTCGGCGTCTCGACAACCGCCTCAGTTGCCGCCGCTGTCCTGATTATCGGTGAGGACCGCGGGCCAATTTGCGTGGCCACGGGCAATGGCTGGGGCCTGATCGGCTTCCCATAGCTCCTTCGCCCGGGCGTTGGCGTTGAGGTAAAGCTTGCCGTCGACGACCTTCCAGTATCGCGGGTCACCGGGCGCGAGATAATGCTGGCTTACAGCCCAGGCGCAATAGCCGCCGAATTGGGGCGCGTAACGCTCGGGCGCGGCCTTGAACCGGGCAAGCGACTCGGCCGAAGCGAAGTGCCATTTGGCGCCGTTCCACTCGAGCTGGTGGGCCGCTGAGCCCTTTATGGGCTTCCCTTCGGTGAAGAAGGCGACCGGATCGTAGCCTTTGATGCCCAGTCCGCCCGAATCGGCGGAAATCGCCGGGGCAGTCGAGGCAGCCGTCGCCGGAACCACCGAGAAGGCGGCAGCGATAGCCGCCAATATTGCGAGAACGATTTTCATCCTTGTCTCCGTTTTTAAGAATTTCCGGCTGAATCCGGCCATCGCGGCAGTCGATCGAAGTCGGCCCTGGACGCGATCGAACCGCGGTCCTCCGAAAACCGCCATGAGCCGCGCTCCTTGACCACCTTCACCGAGAACCGGCCGAACATTGTGATGGGCTTGCCGTCGATCGTCGCAGACAAGCGGTAGGCGCCCGAATGGCGATCCGAGACCAAGCCCGGCGACTCAAAGCGAAAATCGAGCTCGATCGGGGTGCCGGGATCGACCTGGCCGAACGTTCGCACGTAAGCCTGTTCGATCTCGCTCTTGCCCTGGAACATCTCACCCGGCTGCGCGGGATGCTCGAAGATCAGTCGCCCGCCGGCGGCATAAGCGGACGCCGCGAGCGCTGGGTTCAGGTCGCGATTGGCCTGTTTCAGGGTCCGGTAGGGGGCCGCATAGTCCTCCCGATGCGCCGCGGCGGTGACCAGCGGCGTCAACAGAAGCGCTGCCGCGACCTTGACGTTGATATTCATGACGACTGTTCCGCTCACGGAATCTTGAGCAAGCGGTCGAGCGAAAGTCGGCCTCCGCCGAGCGCGATTAGCGGCAGGAGCAACCCAGCCCAGCTGAGGTGAGTCGGCCAGGCGTCCGGATAGACGAACAGCTGGATCACCAGGGTCATGACCAGCAGGGCCAAAGCGGAAAAGCGCGTAAACAGCCCGAGGACCAGGAGCAGCGGGAACAGGTGCTCGCTATACGTCGCGGCATAAGCCGCGGCCTCGGGCGGAACCAAGGGCAGCGCATATTCGGAGCGAAACAGCTCGAACGCGCCGTCATTGACGGTGAGAAGGCCGTCGACCTTGGTGCGGCCCGAGTAAAAGAAAATGGCGGCGATGCCCAAGCGCTGGACGAGAAGCAGGACATCGGCCGGAAGAACGGATTTGGCCCGTTCGGCGAACCAGTCGAACGGCGAGCGCCAGGCAGGCGCGGCGGCTTCGGTCATCATGGAGCACTCCTTGTTTGGGGCATGGAAGTGGCGCCGGCGAAGACGCCGAGGTTGGCGAGCGAAGCGAGGACCGCTGAGCAATCCTCGTCGGGATAGAGCTTTTGGGCGGTTGCAAGTGCGTGCTCGAGCGTCTCGCCAAGGCGCATCCCGAACAGGATGCGATGCGCCGCGCGCCCGATCCGCGGCGCGTGGAGGACAAAGGGCTCGGGCCTTGCGAACAAGGCGCCCTCGGCCTTCCAGTCGAGCGCGAGCTCCGAGACGATCGGGCGCTGGTGGGCGAGCCAAATGCTCATCGCCGGGGTCGGAAGCCAAGTGAATCGCACTGCGGGGTGAAGCGCCACTCGTGCCTTGGACGCCTGGATGGACTGCCGGACCGCCTCGGCGCCGAGCGCTTCGCAGTCCGCGGCAAGGAGGCTTTCAACCCGAAGCCGTTCGACCCGCGCGACGTCGGGGAGGTAGGCGAGGTCGGCGATCCACGGCTGCACCTCGAGCCAGTCGGCGAAGCGCGCACCGTAAAGCGCAAGCACTGGCCGGCGCGGCGGGCATTGCGCCGCGAAGTCGGCCGCGACCTGCTCGGCCATTTCCGACCCGAGGATCTGCTCGACAACCGGATAATTGGCGCGAAGCGCTTCGACGGCGCCGTGAATGACGGTGTTGCGATAGACCGCCATGGCCCCGCTGGCGGGAGCGTCGATCGCGCGCGCAAAGTCGCGCTGGAAGTGGAGGAGGTCAGGCGGCAAGGGCTAGCTCCCGCGCCATCAGGCCCTGCGCGCGGTCGCGCTCGGCCAATAGCTCGGCGAAGGGTGGCAGGTTTCCGTCGCGTTCGATCAAGGTCGGACGGTGGCCGATCCGCGCGACGAACGATTCGTAGAGCGCCCAGACGGCTTCGCTGACGGGCTCGTCGTGGCTGTCGATGAGCAGCTCGCCACCGGCGTCGAGCGAATGACCGGCGAGATGGATTTCGCCGACGAGTTCGGCGGGAATTTCGTCGAGCCAGCCGATCGGGTCGAAACCGAGGTTGTGCGCCCCGACCGCGACATTGTTGACGTCGATGAGCAGGCCGCAACCGCTTCGGCGGGCGAGCTCGGCGAGGAAGTCGGTCTCGCTCCACTCATGATCCAGCGGGAGATAGTGCGAGGGATTCTCAATCAGGACCTGGCGGCCGAGCGCGTTCTGCATGCGGCCGATATTGTCCGCGCAGCGCTCGAGCGACTCGACGGTACGCGCGACCGGCAAGAGGTCGGGAAAGCAGCGGCCGTCCAATGACGACCAGGCGAGATGCTCCGACACCAGCGCCGGCTCAAACCGGTCGACCAGGCGGCGAAGGGCCGCAAGATGATCGCCGTCGGGCGGGGCGGCGCCGGCGAGCGACATGCCAACCCCGTGGAGCGACAGTGGACGGTCGCGGCGAAGCTTGTCGAGCATCGCCAGCCGGGCACCGCCCGCGACCATGTAATTCTCGGCGTGGACTTCGAACCACAATCCCGCCGCCGCCGAGGAAACGGCCTCGCGGAAATGCTCCGTCTTGAAGCCGATCCCGGCGGCGGGGGTCATTGGGTCAGCGTCCCTTCGCAGTGAGCGACCCGGCGCCCTTTGGCGTCTTGATCGAGGTGCAGGTGCCCTTGGCGACATATTTCCAGGCGTTGCCCTGATAATCGCGCTTCGAGGTCCCGGCGCACGACGTGCCCGCCCCGGCGGCGCAGTCATTCTTTCCGGCAAGCGAAATGCCGTAGCATTTTTCCTTGTTCGGCTGGGCCTTGACCGGGCCCGCGACGGCGACGGACGAAGCAAAGGCGGTCACCGCGGCGGCGGCGACAATGTTCGCAAGTTTGATCATGTGATGCTCCTAATCAGTGGACGGCTCATCGAGCGGTCGAAATCATCGAGCTTGAGAGAAGGCTTGTGAAATGCCGGCTCTGCATCGGCTCGATGCACCCGAATGATGAGCGCGCTCCCCAAGCGGGACCGCTGCCGATTATTCGTCGCCAATCCGCGTTCGGTTGCGCCCCGGACCAAATAAATTCGCGCAACCCGCAATCGATCGCTGTAACCTTTCGCGAAAATCCGGCGAATTAAGTGGGACGAGCGTCGTGTCGGAAGAGCGGTTGAGAGCATTGATGATCGCCGCCATGGCGGGCGACGGACGCGCGTATCATGCGCTGCTGACGATCTCGGCGGATCGGCTGCGCGCTTATTATCGCCGACGCCTGATCGGGCGCGAAGAGGATGTGGAGGATTTGGTGCAGGAAACGCTGGTCGCGATCCATCGCAAGCGAGCGAGCTATTCGCCTGCTTTGCCCTTCACCCATTGGCTGTACGGCATCGCTCGATACAGGCTTATCGACCTCTATCGTCGTGAAGGCCGGCGCCCGACGGTTCCGCTTGGCGACCTGGACTTCGCGGTGGAAGCGGATACCGATTCAGTCATGGCCTCGATCGACGTCGACCGGCTGCTTGCCGAGCTTCCAATTAAGCAAGCGACCGCGATCCGGCTCACCAAGGTCGACGGCCTTTCGACGCGCGAGGCGGCCGAACGGAGCGGCCAGAGCGAACCCGCCGTCAAGGCCAACGTCCACCGTGGTCTCAAGCGGCTGATCGCGAGAGTTCAAGGGGGCCGGTGATGCGCACCGACCACCTCATCACCGAGCTAGCATCCGATGCTGTCCCGGTGGGATCGCCCGGCCCGCGTCTCGCGCTTGCCATTGGCGTTGGCTTGTTCGTTGCAATGATGGGACTGATCGCGGCATTTGGGTCACCACTGACGCCGGTCTCGGAGCGCGGACTCGCCAGTTCGGGCCTGAAGCTGATCTATCCCTTCATTGTCGCTTTCTTTGGTGCCGCCGCCGCGCTCGCTTCCGGCCGCCCCGGAGACCGGGCCTGGACACGGCTGCTACCGGTGGGCGCCACTTTGCTGCTGCTCTTCGCGATGACTGCGGCTCAGCTTTCGGCCGCTCCTCCAGTTGCGCGCGAGGAACTCCTGTTCGGCTCGACGTGGGCACGGTGCGTAAGCGCGGTGGTCCTCGCCAGCGTCCCGATCTTCTTCAGCCTGAGCTGGGGGTTCAAGATACTCGCTCCGACGCGGCCAGCATTCGCCGGCTTTTTGATCGGCGTCGCATCCGGCGGCGCAGCAGCAGCGGCTTATGCCCTGTTCTGTCCAGAAACATCGCGAGCATTCCTGCTCGGGGCATACACCCCCGCAATGCTCGTGCCCGCTGCGATCGGAGCGGCGATCGGCCCGAAAATTCTGCGCTGGTAGGAGCCCTCCCCCCAGCGCTGGTCTGTGTCGTTACCAAGGTGTAATGTGATTTCCCACGTTGGCTCGGGATGCCGCCATGGAAATGCAGCAGGTCCGCTATTTCGTCGCGCTCGCCCGCGAGCTCAATTTCACCCGTGCGGCCGAGCAGTGCAACGTCAGCCAGCCGGCGCTGACCCGCGCGATCCAGCAGCTCGAGCACGAGCTCGGGGGGCCGTTATTCCACCGCGAGCGCGGCAACACGCATCTTTCAGAACTCGGGCGGATGATGCTTCCCTACCTTCAGACGGTCGAGCAAAGCTGCAAGGCCGCGCGCGACCAGGCCCGGGCGGTCAAAAGGCTCGAGAAGGCGACTCTGACCATCGGCACGATGTGCACGATCGGGCCGCAACTCATTGCCGACCTGCTGATCCGGTTCCGTACCCAGCACCCCGACGTCGAGGTCCAGGTGATCGATGCCGGCGCCCCGCAGATGATCGAACTGCTTCAGAAGGGCGATCTCGAAGTGGCGATCGTCGGAGTCCCCGGCGAACTTCCCGACACGCTCCACCAATTGCCGGTCTTCGAAGAGCGGTTCGTGATCCTGCTTCCGCCCAACCACCGGCTGGTGAATCGCGACGAGATCCCGGCCTCCGAGCTCGACAAGGAACCCTATGTCAGCCGCTCGAACTGCGAGGTCTTCGAGCCGGTCCGCAAGGAGCTCAACAGCCGCGGAGTCTATCTCCGACAGGTGTTCAGCTCGCCGCGCGACGACTGGGTCCAGGGGATGATCAAGGCCGGTCTCGGCCTCGGCTTCTTTCCCGAGTTCAGCGTCACCGACCCGGAGCTGGTGGTCCGGCCCCTGGTCGATCCGAGCTTCCACCGGACGATCTACATGTCGACGGTCCGCGGCCGCCCCCATTCGCCGGCGGTCGGAGCGTTCGTCCAGGAAGCGCGGCGGCACACATGGCCTCGCTCTCGCCTAGCGCCGAGCGCGAGCGAGACAATCGTCGTCGGCCAGGAGGTCGCGGCAGCCGGCTAGAGCGTTGAGCGCGGCCGGGAAGCCGGCGTAGAGCGCCGTCTGCATCAGGATTTCGAGTACTTCGGCTTTGCTGATCCCGCTGCTCTCGGCCGATTCGACGTGGGTCCGGAGCTGGGCGAGCGCGTTTCCGCGCGCGGCCAGCGCGGCAATCGCGACGAGCTCGCGGCTGCGCAGATCGAGCTCGTCGCGAGCATAGATGTCGCCGAACGCGAACTCGATCGTCATCCGGGCAAAGTCCGGGGCGATTTCCGCAATTCCGCTTTCGACGAAATGCGCGAGCTTGTCGGCCGCGAGCCTCTCCGCGACATCGAGGCCGCGGCGGTACCGTTCGCTCATCCACTAGTCCTTTGACGCAAACCGAGCCCAAGCAGCGCCGCGAGGAGGAGCGCAACAAACACTCCGCCGATCGCGGCAGTCCAGCCGAGCTCATCGAACAACAGCCCGACCGCCGCGGCGCCGGCCAGCCCGCCGCAATAATAAGCGCTGAGATAGAGCCCGCTGGCCGCGGCCTTGTCGCCATGGGCGATCCGCCCGACGTGGCCGGTCGCGACCGCTTGGGCGAAGAAGGTGCCGATCCCGACCAAGGTCATCCCCGCGATCATGGCGCCAAGCGTCGGGATCAGCAGGGCCAGGAGCCCGGCAAGCGCGAGCGCGAGGCTCGCGGCGCAGGCGGCGCCCGGTCCGAAGCGGCGGGTCGCCTCCCCCGCCATCGGGGTTGTGACCATCGACGGCAGGAAGACGAGGAAGACGAGCCCCAGGGCGGTCGCCGACAAGGACAAGGGGGGCCGCATCAGGACGAAGCCGACGTAGGTGAACACGCCGATGAAACCGAACAGGATGAGGAAGCCGATGGCGAAGGTGCGGCGGAGCGCCGGGTCCGACAAATGATCGACCCACGGCTGCCAGAAGCGGCCGATCCGTTCCATCGGCTCGGGCGCGTTGCGATGCAGCGCCACGCTCACCAGTGCCGCGCCGGCGAGGTTCAAAAGCGCGAAGAAGAGGAAGCTCTGCTCGGCCCCGACCAGGCTCGCGACGAAGGCGGCGGTCAATCGGCCGACGAGATTGCTTGCGACCACGCCGGTGACATAAGCGGCGAGCGCGTTGGCGGTGCGAATTTCGCAGCGCTCGGCAAGATGGGTCAAGGTCAGGGTGAAAGCCGCGGCCATGAACAGCCCCTGGACGACCCGCAGCAGAGAAAAGATTGTGAGACTCGGGGCAAAGGCAAGCAGCGCGGTCGGGACCGACAGCAAGGCGAGGCTAAGCGCGATTGCCCGCTTGCGCTCGACGGCTCCGCTGACGACTCCCACGAGAAGGCCCGAAATCGCCATCCCGATCGTGCTTGCGTTCGCCGCGAGACCGATCTTCGACGGCGTCACCTTATAGGTTTCGGCGAGGCTCGGAAGGATTGCCTGGGTCGCGAACAGATCGACGAGGGTCAGGAATCCGATCACCGCGATCAGCATCGAACGCTGGAACGACAGGCCTTGCGGCTCAGCCAGCGGAAGGGTCCGGGCGATATCGGGCATCGGCGTTACTCGCGAAGTGGCGTCCCGCCCGAGGGGCAAGGCGGGACGCCAGGGCGGCCGGCGTCGGGGAATGCGCCGGCGGAAACAGGACTTACTGGGCCTTGACGTCGGCCGAGAGCAGGACCGCGGGCTGGGTTCCGTGATTGACCCAATAGTGGCCAATCTCGTTGGTCTCGCGGCTGAGCTCGCCGGCCTTGTGGACGATCGGGACCGCGCAGCTGGTGCGGTGCTCGGTGATTTCGCCGCTTACGGTGATGATCAATGCGGGGCGGCCATCGTGGCTGTGGAACGGAACGACTCCGCCGGGCTGGACGACGAGCCTGCGCAAGCGCAGGTCGCGGCCCTGGACCCCGATTTCCTGGCCCAGGTCGATCGAGCCGAGAACATCGTCGGTGACGTTTTTGGGCGCTGTGGCGCGGTCGGCCAGCGCGTTGGGCGTCCCCTGTCCAGGCGGGCACTGGCCGGCAAATGCCGGAGTCGCGAAACTGGCTGCAACAGCGGCAGCACCGGCCGCTAGCTTGGTCTTGTGAAACATCGAGGTTCTCCTTGAAGTGACGAATCTGGTCGCCGCGAGAGCCGCTGCTGCAAGATGCGAGGGACTTGCTTGGTCTTCCCGTGCGCCATCGGCTGAGCAGCGGCCTTCGCGACGCCCACTCAAAATGTCCGACCCGCAACCCGCGCGGAAATCCCAAGGCCGCATCAAGTCGATGCACGAAACGCATTTCCGTGAAGCAACCCGCTTCTTCATCCTAGCGCCGACACTGATTCAAGGAGCGTGAACATGGACATGCAGGTCCAGGAACAAGTCGATCTCGCACGGCCACTCGCCGGCCGTGTCGCGGTGGTCACCGGATCGACCAGCGGAATCGGCCTCGGGATCGCCCGCGCCTTCGCCATGGCGGGCGCCGACCTGGTGATCAACGGACTCGCCGAACAGCGCGAGATCGACATCGTTTGCGCCGAGCTCGACGGAGTCTGCGCGCGCAGCCGTGTCGTCTACAATGGTGCCAATCTGATGAAGCCCGAAGAGGCCACCGGCCTGGTCGAGGAAACGATCGCAGACTTCGGCCGGGTCGATATTTTGGTCAACAATGCCGGGATCCAGCACGTCAGCCCGATCGAGAGCTTTCCGGCCGACAAATATGAAGCGATCATCGCGCTGAACCTGTCGGCCGCCTGGTACACCACGCGCGCGGCCTTCGCCTCGATGAAGGCGAACGGTTTCGGGCGGATCGTCAATGTCGCGTCGGCGCACGGCCTCGTCGCCTCGCCGTTCAAGAGCGCCTACGTCGCCGCCAAGCACGGGGTCCTTGGCCTGACCAAGACGATTGCTCTCGAAGGCGCCGAGCATGACATCACATGCAACGCCATCTGCCCCGGCTATGTCTGGACCCCGCTGGTCGAGAACCAAATCGGCGACACCGCCAAGGCGCGCGGGATCAGCCGCGAGGAAGTGATTCGCGACGTCCTGCTCGCAGCCCAGCCGAACAAGCGATTCGCAGAGGTCGAGGAGCTCGGCGCGCTAGCCGTTTTCCTGTGCACGCCGGGCGGACGCTCGATCACCGGCACCGCTTTGCCGGTCGACGGCGGCTGGACCGCGCATTGAGGCCAACGACCATGCGCTCGGTGGCAAAACGCCCGCACGTAGTCATCGTCGGCGCGGGATTTGGCGGACTGGCCGCGGCCAAGAGGCTTTCCGGCAAGCCGGTCGACGTCACGCTCGTCGACCGCCGCAACCACCATGTCTTTCAGCCTCTGCTCTACCAGGTCGCGACGGCGGCGCTGTCGCCGGCCGACATCGCCGCGCCAGTCCGCTCGATCCTCTCGAATGCACGCAACGTGCGAGTCCTGCTCGACGAAGTGACAGGAGTCGACACGGTCGCCGACTCGGTCCGGCTGGCGAGCGGGGCAAGGCTCGATTTCGACTGGCTCATCCTCGCCACCGGTGCCCGCCACTCTTATTTCCGCCGCGACGATTGGGCCGAACACGCGCCCGGGCTCAAATCGATCGAGGACGCGCTCGAAATCCGCCGCAAGGTCCTGCTTGCGCTCGAGCGCGCCGAGACCGAAACCGATCCGGGCCGGCGCAAGGCTCTGCTGACGTTCGTGGTCATCGGCGGCGGCCCTACCGGAGTCGAGATGGCCGGCGCGATTGCCGAGCTCGCCCGGCGCTCGGTGTCGAGGGATTTCCGAAGCATCAGCCCGCATTGCTCGCGGGTGATCCTGATGGAGGCGGGCGACCGCGTCCTGCCCTCCTTCCCGCCCGAATTGTCGACGGCTGCCGAGCGTTCGCTCGGAGAGCTTGGAGTCGAGCTTCACCTCGGCGTTCCGGTCGCCGAGATCGGCAGCGGATTCGTTGAAACCGTTCGTGAGCGGATCCTTTCGCACACGATCGTCTGGGCCGCAGGCGTCCGCGCGTCGCCGGCCGCGGAGTGGCTCGGCGCCGACCATGACCAGGCCGGACGTGTTTATGTCGAGCCCGACCTCAGGGTGCCCGGGCAAGCCAATATTTTCGCCATCGGCGACACCGCCAACGTCCAGGTCCGTCCCGGCCTTGCGCTTCCAGCAGTCGCGCCCGCCGCCAAGCAGCAGGGCCGCTTCGTCGCCGATGTCATCCTCGGCCGTGCCGCCCCGGCGTTCGCCTATCGCGACTATGGCAATCTCGCGACCATCGGACGGAGCCGGGCGGTCGCGGACTTTCGTGGCCTTCACCTCGCCGGGGCCATCGCCTGGCTCGTCTGGTGCTTCGCGCACGTCGCCTTCCTGATCGGATTTCGAAGCCGGTTCTCGGTGATGCTGAGCTGGCTGTGGACCTACGCAACCTATCAACGCAGCGCGCGGCTCATCACCGGTGACGTCATGCCGCCGCGAGCCGACCAGCCACTGCCACAAGAGCGCGAAAGGAAATGCGCATGACCAAGTCCCTCGCCAAGGAAGTTTCCCAGCTCGGCCAGACCGTCCTGGTGCTCCAGGGCGGCGGCGCGCTCGGCGCCTATCAAGTCGGCGTGTTCGAAGCCCTGAACGAGGCTGGAATCGCCCCGCAGTGGGTGATTGGAACCTCGATCGGCGCGATCAACGCCGCGCTGATCGCGGGAAGCAAGCCCGACGAGCGGATCGCCAAGCTCAGCGAGTTCTGGTCGCGCGTCCAGAACGACCATTTCGTCCCCGGCGGGCTTCCGAACTGGATGGCGACCGCGACTCGCAACGTGATGGCGATCGGAGGCGGGGTCCCCGCCTTCTTCAGCCCCAACCCGCTCGCGTTCGTCAGCCCGCATTACAATCTCGGGCCCGACAATGCCGGCTTCTATTCGGTCGCGCCGCTCCGCCGGACGCTCGAGGAGCTGATCGACCTTGACCTGCTGAACAGCGGCGACATGCGGATCACGGTCGGAGCCTCGAGCGTCCGGACTGCCGAGATGCGCTATTTCGATTCGCGTGCGATGCCGCTCAACCTCGACCATATCCTGGCCTCGGGAGCGCTTCCTCCCGGCTTTCCGCCGGTGCGCATCGACGGCGAGCTGTACTGGGACGGCGGGATCCTCTCCAACACGCCGGTCGAAGTCGTGTTCGACGACAATCCGCGCCGCGACAGCCTGGTGTTCGCGGTCCACATCTGGAACCCGCACGGGCCCGAACCTGAGACCATCTGGGAGGTGATGAACCGCCAGAAGGACGTCCAATATTCGAGCCGCGCGGTGTCGCACATCCAGCGCCAGCGGCAGATCCACCGGATGCGCCACATCATCGCCGAGCTCAGTAAGCTCGTTCCCGAGGAGAGGCGGCAGGACAATATGTTCGCGGACCTCAAGAGTTATGGCTGCCTGACGCGGATGCATGTCGTGCGGCTGCTCGCCCCGGCGCTCGACCATGAGGACCATAGCAAGGACATCGACTTCAGCGCCCACGGCATGCGCCGGCGCCGCGAAGCCGGCTATGAAGACACGATCCGAACGCTGGAAAAGGCGCCGTGGCGCGCGCCGTTCGATCCGGTCGAGGGCTTCATCCTGCACGAAGCGAGCGGTGGACAGATGGTCGAAACCCCGGCGGCCAGCCGAACTTCATAGGCGCCGCGCATCGACATCATGCCCAATCGCAATTTTTCGCGGGACGTCCACGGAGTCACAATCGGCCAATCGAAGACAGGGAGATTGGACATGCGCCGCAAGTTGAAAGTCATTGAATCGAAGTTCCTCGCCGTATTGATCCTCGCCGGTCCGGCGACGGTCGTCAGCCCGATCGCTGTCGCGCCCGCCCATTCGGCGGTCCCGGTCACCGCGGCCCATGCCGAGGGCGTGATCAAGCAGCGCAGCGACTATGCATTCGACGAGACGGTGGCGCGGCTCAAGGCCGATATCGGGACCAAAGGCATCCGCTTCTTCGACGAGATTGACCACGCCAAGCTCGGCGCAGGCGCCGATCTGCCGATCAACCGTTCGACGCTGTTGCTGTTCGGCAATCCGCCACTCGGCGTACAGTTCCTGCAGTCGAATCCGGTCGCCGGGCTCGACTGGCCGGTGCGCATGCTCGTCACCCAGGACGACGATGGCTCGGTGTGGATCAGCTGGAGCGACTTCGCGTTCGTCGCCAGTCGCTATCGTCTCGACGACCGCAAGGCGCAGATTGCGATGGCCGGCGAAGTCGCGGCCTCGATCGCCTCCGCGGCGCGGAGGCAGCCATGAAGCCGGGACGTGCACGCGGCCTCGCCGACCAACTGCCTCGGCGGGACATCCTGGCGATTTGCGCCTTCCTCAACCGCGGTCGCGGGCCCAGGTCGGTCGATGCCTGCGTCGCCGCGCCCGACGCGCTGCTCGAAAAACTGAGCGCGGCTGCCCGGATGCAATGAGCGGCGCCAATTCGCAACGCTCCAAGCCGGGAAGCCCTCCGCTGCTCAGCGGAGGGCTTCTCGCTTGCTACCTAATCGCCTGGTTCGCGCTCGCCGCAACCGCTGTCGCGCTCAGCGCGTGGTCGATCCTCGACCCCGTCACGCCGGCCCCGATCCTCGCGCTGAGACTGGCCAAGGCCGGGATACTGATCAGCGTCTCGGCGATTCTCCTGAAACGGCGACGGACCGATCCCGTGGCGGCGCTGCTCGCCTTGGCCTTCCTGCTGTGGTCGATCACCAGCAGCGTGGACTTCACCGGCTCGGCGATGTCCTTGCCGATCCTGCTCGATCGGATCCGTTTCCTGCTTTTCGCAAGCGCGCTGCTGCTGTTCCCCAACGCCGACTGGCGCCCGCGCTGGACCCGGCAGGTGGCGCTCGCAAGCGTCGCCGTCTGCCTGCTCGGAATCGCCGAATCGCTTGGCCTCGTAGGGACGCAGCTGTTCCTTCCGCTGGCCATCGCCTGCGTACTGGCCGCAATCGCGGCGCTGATCCTGCGCTTCCGCACCGCTTCGAGCCAGACCGAGAGACAGCAGCTCAAATGGGTCGCGCTCGGGCTCGTCGCCGGGGTCGGGCTGATCCTCACTGCCCGCGCCGGAGCGGCACTCGCCTCCGTGCCGGGTGTGCCGGGTGTGTCGGCTCTTTACCCGGTCGTGCTCGAAGCGTTGTTCCAGCTCGGAGTCATCGTCGTCGCGCTCGGCTTTTTCGTCTCGCTGCTCCGCTACCGCTTGTTCGACGCCGAGGCCGCGATCACCCAGTCGGCGGCTTACGCAGCCCTGACGTTGACACTCGTCGGCACCTTCGCTGGAAGCGAGGCGCTGATCGAGGCGCTTGGCCAGCGCTATTTCGGGGAAGGGATCGGCGACGTCTCCGCGGCGATTGCTGCCGCAATCGCGGCGATCCTCATCACTCCGCTCCACGATCGCACCCTGAAATGGGCGGAGCGGCATTTCGAGCGCGACCTGGCGCAATTGAAGGAGCAACTTCCCGAGCTGGTTGCCGAACTTTCCGCGGGGTCGTCGACTGATGCACTGGCGGGAGCGATCCTGCCGAAGATTCAGGAAGCGGTTCACGCGACACGGGCCGCACTGCTGGTCGAGGGCACGATTGCCGCTGCGCGCGGAGCCGACCGGCGCGCGATCCGAACTTGGATGAGGCAGAATGCGCCCGGCGAAGCCGCCGGCCTATTCGTCCGTGATCTCGACGACGCTCTGTTTCCCGTGCGGATGCTCCTTCGGTGCCCGTTCGGCACGGTGCGCGGCCAATTGTTGCTCGGGCCAAGGCCCGACGGCAGCCTCTACGGAGCGCGTGAGCTGGCCGCGCTTGGAGTGGTCGCGCCGGCGCTTCGCCAGGGGTTGTTCTCGACCAAGCGCAGGGACGATGAGAAAGCGCGCGAGCGCCGCCAGTTCCAGGCGATCCAGCGACGGGTCGAGGAGCTGTCGGACATGGTTATGCAATTCACCGGCGAGCCGCGGCCAGTGCGGTTTCTCCGCCCCCGCGCCGTGTGATAAGGTCTGGAGCGCGGGGTGGAATCCCGCGTTCGTGGCGGGGGGTCTGTGAATGTCCGGACAGCCGTTCTGGGGGCAGCGTCGACTGCATTCGGCTTTCATCCTATTTTCGACAATCGGCTTGTTCCTCGCGGCGGAAGCGCTTGGAGCCTTGGCACCGCCCATCCCGCGAGACACAGCCAGCCCGGTCGCGACCGTAACGGCGGAGCAGCTCAACGCCATTCCGGGCAACCGCGACCTGCGCGATATCTTCTCGATCCATAACCGGTTGCGGTCCGAGGTTGGGGCGCGGCCGCTGCGGTGGAACGCGACGCTTGCCGCGAACGCGCAGCGATATGCGAACATCCTCTCGCAGAGCGGCAGGGTCGAGCATGCATCGCGCGTCGGCCGCGAGAATGAACGCGAGAACATCGTGGTTGGACCGCTGAGCGGAATTTCCCCGGTCCGGATGACGGAAATCTGGCTCAGGGAGAAAGCGCTGTTCCGCCCCGGTATCTACCCCGGCGTGTGCGCCGGCGACTGGTCGACCTGCAGCCATTACACCCAGATGATCTGGCCGGGCACGACCGATATCGGCTGCGGCTACGCGCGCGGCCGCTTCGATGCTTTGGTGTGCCGCTATTCGCCGCCCGGGAACAAGGACGGCGTGGCGGTTGGACCAACCATGGTCCGCGATCAGCAGCGGGCGGACGGGCTGTGCACTGGACCGGGAGGTCTGGTCATCGAATGCGGCAATAATGACGGGGAAGACGGCGGGTTGATCGATGACGGCGGCGGCGGAGACAAGGATAGCGGAGTCAAGGAGGAGCTCGCCTGCGTCGTCAACGTCAACGTCCACCGGCCGATCAGCGTCGATCCCGAGCAGACCGTGATCCCGGAAGACGAGGAGCTTCCACGCGGCGCGACCACCCTTCGCAACGACGATTCGGACTGGCGCCTCGGGCGCGAAGGCGGAACCGGGTCGCTTCCCGTCATCACCCTTCCGACCGATATCGAACGGCGGAACAACCCCGATGAAAACGACCTGGTCAAGGTCGTGGGGCTCAATCCCAACAACTTGCCGCGCGTCTATCTGTTCGCCTTTCCCACCGACGCGGAGGCCAATCGCGCCCTCGGCACGCAGGTCCAAGCGGTCGGCAACGGACGCCACGCGACCGCGCAGGAGCTCGGCTATTTCAACGAAGCGTCTAAAGCGGGAGCGGCGGCGGGCCTACCTCGCGTCGTCACTGCCGACCCCGTGAATTTCTGGCTCGAGGGAATGCTGGGCGGTAAATATCGGATGGTCATCGGCAAGCTGGTCGACGGGGTAAACCCCGGCGACGTCCGCTACGATTCCAAGAACAGTTCGGCCTATGCCAATAAAGACAAGGGCCGAGTGCCGGCTTTCGTCTGCGAGGACCAGGCCACGGTGACCGCCGCGGTCGTCGACATCTATCAGGAGCGCAGGTCCAAACGGCTGACCGGCTTCGATGTCTATTGGGGCGGCCGGCCGCACTTCCGCGCCGAAGTCTGGCCGGGCCGGAAGACATGGACATGGGGCGAGCCGTATCGGCTCGGCCCGGCGATCCGCAACATGCCGGGAACCGCGGTCAACGACGCCAAGGTCGGGACGATGGTCCGCGACGGCGAGGACGTCCGCAACGACAATAATGCCAGCCTCGACGGTCCCAAGGTGATGAAGACGGGAACCGCGGGCGGCGGCCCCAACGCCAAGGGTCAGTTCGAGGGCGGATTCCAGATCCACTCGCCGAGCGAGAACGGGTCTCCGACCGTCAACCGCGATGCCGGCAACCGCTACCCCGAGCGGGTCAGCCTCCAATATGAGGTCAATGACGAAAAGCTGGTCCGGGCCGAGTATCTCGAGGTGATCCTGCCCAAGGTGCGCCCGCCCGCGGCGTCGATGACGATCGGCAGCGTAACGCGTGTCGCGAGCTCGGTCCAATATGCCATCGTCGACATGTTCGACCGGCCGATTACGGCGGCCAATATCAATGATTATGTCGGGCTCTACGGCGCTGGCCTCAAAGCGTGGGAGGCACTTGAGGGCCAGGCCGGGCGAGTCGTGGAACAGGGCCCCCACAACGACCAGCTCGTCTTCACCAACACCGGGGTGGACAACCGCGGCAATGCGCGACCGCCGGTCCCGCTCGGAACCGCGCAGCGCGGCCAGACTGCTGTGCGCGAGGATCGGATGACCGCTGGCACGTTCCAGGACACGTTGGTGTTCACCGCGCCAGCGGATGCGGACGCTCGGGAAGCGATGTGGAAGGCGTCGACCGGTCGAGCGACCCAGCAGGACCTGGACCGCGCAGTCGCCGAGGCGCGGGCACGCGATGACGCGCTGAACGGACGACCCGATCCGAACAAGCGCTATCGCAACGCCCAGGAACGCCAGGATGACATCGACACCCGGCGGAACGCGGTTCCGGACACCGACCGCGCCCGGATCACCCGTTCGAACATCCTGTCCATCCCACAGGACGTGATCCTCCAGCTGCGCATCGGATCGGACAGGAAGGATTTGATGGTCTTCGAAGGCAATCGCCTCACCGTCTATGCGCCCTATTTCTTCAACCAGAACAAATATCTGGGCGACAAGGACAGTCCGGTGTTCCGGTTTCATTTGCAGTTCGAGCCCGGGAGCGAGACGTCGCGTATCGTGCCGGTCAACCACCGCCGCCCGCGATGATCGGGAATGCCAGCGGTTCGGCTGCCCGGCGCTGGACCGTCGGAGCGTTAGCACTGCTCGCAGCGGCGACGCCATCGCCTGCTACTGAGCTGAAGCTCGAGCGGGTCGCGATGCTGATGCGCCACGGAATTCGCCCACCGACCAAGCTCCAGCCCATCCCGGTGCAGTACTCGCCGAGGACCTGGCCGCAATGGAGCGTGGGTCCAGGCTTGCTCACGCCGCATGGCGCCAAGGGAGTCGCGCTCCTGGCCCAGGCCGATCGGGCGTACGTCGCCAGGGCCGGCGTGCTGCCGTCGTCGGGCTGTCCGGCGCCAGGTGCAGTCGCGGTGCAGGCGAGCAAGGTCCCCCGCGCGATTTCGACGGGCGAGGCATGGGCGGCAGCCTTCGCACCTGGGTGCCCGCTTGCCGTCCAGCATCCGGGCAAGGGCGCGCCCGATTCGCTGTTCCATCCGCTCGCGGGTGCGCCGGCCTGGTTCGACGGCCGCCGCGCCTATCGGGACGCCATTCGGCACGCACCGGGCGGCGGGCTTTCCGCCACCGCCAGGCGGCTAGCTCCGCTGATCCGCCGGCTCGAAGCGGTCCTCGGCTGCGCCCCGCCGCAATGCGACCTCGAGCGCGCGCCGACCTCGCTGGTCGAGCGGCCCCACGACCGCCCCTCGCTGAAGGGACCGCTAGGAATCGCGGCGACTGCCACTCAGACCTTCCTGCTCGAATATCTCGACGCCAAGCCATTGGCAGAAGTCGGCTGGGGCCTGGTGACCCCGGCTCAGATTGCCGAGCTGCAGGCGTTCAACGCGGTCAAGTTCGCGGCCGTCGACCGCCCGCTTTATGTCGCCAAGGCCGCGGCGGGCCCGCTCCTCCGCGCAATGTTCGAAGCGCTCTCTGCACCGAACGGCCCGCGGGTCGCTCTGTTCGCCGGACATGATACCAATATCGCCGATCTGGGCGGGCTTCTCGACCTGCACTGGAAACCCGCCGATTATCCGGCCGACACCGTGCCGCCCGGAGCCGCGCTCGGCTTCGAACTGTGGTCCGAACGATCAGGCCGCGGCTTCGTTCGCGCAAGCTTCCGCTCGCAGACGATGGAGCAGTTGCGCAACCTCGAACCACTCGGCGACGGAAACCCGCCCCACCGCGAGTATGTGACGATCCCGGGCTGCGGCCGAGCCGAGGTGGCGGAAAGCTGCGACCTCGACAGCTTTGCCAGATTGGTCGAGGCGAGGCTGCGGTAAGGGCGGATTCCGCTCCGACCGAGCCCCACCTACTAGCTCACACCAATCCGCATGTGCATGGTCAGGGCTTCTCCCGGCTGCAGAATCTGCATCCCCAACCCCGCCCACTGGCTCTCCGGCGCGTTCAGCGCGGCATTGGCGTGGGTCACCGGCTCGGCGACGAAAAAGCCGCCGCTCGGCGGCGAGTAGAGCTGGAAGAAGCCGGCGTCGGGCGAGATCATGACGAGCTCCACCGGCCAGTCCGGGTCGGACAAGCGGGCGATCCCCCCCCAGCCGCCGAAGCCGTGATCGAGGCCGAGGCCGCAAACGCCGGCGTCCGACAGGTCATAGCGTCCCTCGGCGGGCATCATGTCGATTGGAAGCACATGCTCGTCGATCAGCCAGACGTGCGACACCTTGGTCGCGATCCGGGTGGCCGGCCCACAATGGAAATAGGGATGCTGGCCGAGGCCGCACGGCATCGGCTCGGCCGAGCGGTTGGTGCAGCTCAAAGCAATATCGAGCGCGTCGGGTTCGAGCCGGAAATGCTGCTCGGCTTCATAGGCCCACGGCCACTCGCGGGCTTGATGGTCAAAGCGCAGCGTCGCCGCCTTTTCGTCAGCGCTCACCACCTGCCACGGCGCGAGCCAGCCTTGGCCGTGGAGGGGGCTCGGGTCGCCCGCCATGTTGGGCGTGAGCCGAACCGTCCGGCCGCGAAACGAGAATTGGCCGCCGCGAATCCGATTGACGAAGGGGACAAGCGGGAAGCTCCCGGCGGCAAGAACGTCAGCGGGCTCACCGTCGCACCCCCGCAGGATCGGGAACCGCGCCGCGTCCGCCACATAGTCGAAGCGCGCGATACTCCCGCCGATCCGGGGACAGATGACCAATGACAGCGGGCCGGCGGAAAGCGTGATCAGGCCGTCCCTGCCGCCGCCTACCATTCGGCGAAGCTTCCGTCCTGATGCCGCCAAACTGGATTTCGCCAGCGGTGCCGGTCCTTGTGGACTTCGCGAACCGCCTGTTCATCGATGGTGATCCCGAGGCCAGGCTCCGTCGGGATCGCAAGATAGCCGTCCTGCGGAGTCAACACCGCTTTGTCGCCGCAGAATTCGAGCAAATCGTGGCCGACATTGTAATGAATCCCAAGGCTCATCTCCTGGATCGCGACATTGGGGGTGCAGGCGGCGAGCTGGAGGCAGCTTGCCAGCGCCAGCGGCCCGAGCGGGCAATGCGGCGCCACCGCGACGTCATAGGCCTCGGCCATGGCCGCGATCTTGCGGCATTCGAGCAGACCGCCGGCGTGGCTGAGGTCGGGCTGGATGATATCGACCGCGCCATTCTCGAAGAAAGGCTTGAAGTCCCAGCGCGAGTAAAGCCGCTCGCCGAGCGCGATCGGGGTGCTGGTCAGCGCCGCGATCTGCGCCAGCCCTTCCGGATTCTCGGACAGCAACGGCTCCTCGATGAACAGCAGCCCGAGCGGCTCGATCGCCTTGGCGAGCTGCTTGGCCATCGGGCGATGCACCCGGCCATGAAAGTCGAGCCCGACGTCCATTCCCGCGCCTTGGGCGGCCTCGACCCGTTTCACGACCTCGTCGAACAGGCGCGGCGAGCCGATCCAATCGAGCTCCGCGGTCGCATTCATCTTGACCGCGCTGAAGCCCTGGCCGCGGCGGGCCTTGGCGGCATCCTCGATCTCGTCGGGCCGGTCGCCGCCGATCCAGGCATAGGCCCGGATTTGCTCGCGCACCTTGCCGCCGAGCAGCTCCCACGCGGGCACTCCGAGCATCCTGCCCTTGAGGTCCCACAAGGCCTGGTCGAGCCCCGAGAGCGCCGACATCAGGACCGCGCCGCCGCGGTAGAAGCCGCCGCGATAGGCGACCTGCCAAATATCCTCGATGCGCCTGGGATCGTGGCCGATGAAGCGATCGCGAAGCGCCTCGAACGCGCCATCGACGGCCTCGGCATGGCCCTCGAGGCTGGCCTCGCCCCACCCGACCGCGCCGTCGTCGGTTTCGACCCGGACGAACAGCCAGCGGGGCGGGACGTAGAAGGTTTCGATGCGGTCGATTTTCATCGCCGGTCAACAAAGGTCAGGATTGGCTGGCTGGGCCGCATTGCCTTCGGCGGCAAAGGTCGGGTCGAAGGCCGGCGCGTCGTCCGGAGGAGCCGGAGCGAGCGGCACCGTGAGGCAAACGCTGGACGCTGGGAGCACTTCGCGCCAGTCGCGGATCAGCTGCTTGTAGGCCGTGCCGACGTTGCGGATATTTCGGTCGAGGTCATAGAGCCCGAGCGGGTTGACGTTGCCGTTCTGCTCGCGAAGCGCCGTATCCCAGTCGACCTGGTCGGTCAGCGAATACCAGGTGAAGCCGACGGTCGGGATCCCGACGTTGCGAAGGCGCAGGACGTTGGCCCATTCCTTCCACAACCACTGGACTGCTTCCCGTCCCGTAGGGCCTTCGCGAAGATTGGTCTCGGTGTGCATGACGGGGACCCGGTACCGGTTATAATATTGCCGGGTGATCTCGCTATAGCCGAACACCTCGCCCGCCGCCTCGGTCTTGCCGTCGGGATGAACACGGTGCTCGTTGGTCCGGTAATAATCGGTGCCGAGGATGCAGTGGCGCTTGAGCGTGTGCTCCAGGAAGAACTTGTACTCTTCCCGGGTCATCCCGTTGTCGAGAAGATATTCGTACATGTCGCTGTCGACGCGGCGGCCGTAGTTGAGGTCGAGCGACAGAAATCGCCGGGCATTCAGCGCCTCGGCGTTGCCGATCGCGGCGGGACTGTCGGCATGGAAATATTCCGAAGACTCGCTCTGGACGAAAATGGCGTCAGGGCGAATCTTCAGGATCTCGATCATCGCAAGGACGTTCGCCTTGACCAAATTCTTGAGCGCGGTGACGAAACCGAGGTCGCTCTTGAGCTGCTCGTTCCACCAGCCGTACTTGCCGGAGAAGGTGGCGCAAATGAACATTTCGTTCACCGGCGTGTAGAGCTGGATCCAGTGAAAGCGCTCGGCAAAGGCGCGCGCGTAGCCAGCGAACAATTCCGGGAAGTCGGTATTCTGGAAATTGCCGATCCAGTCGGGAACGCCGAAGTGGCAGAGGTCGACGATCGGAGTGATTCCGCGCCGCTTGAGGTCGGCAAAGGTGACATCCGCGAATTCCCAATCGAACGTGTCGGGGCCGAGGAAAGTTCGGTGGAGCGGAGGGCCGAAGCGCAGGAAATGGATGTCGAGATCCTCGACGCAGTCGAAATCGGTGCGCCAGTGCCGGTAATGGCCGCACACCTCCATTTGGTCGACCCGCGTCAGGCCGCCGTTGATGGTCGGAATGCTGTTCTCGATTCCGGTCGCGAACATGAAGTTTGTGATGACGCGGTCTCCTGAAATTTGGTCAGCCCGCATAGGGGACATCGGCCAGCCCCCGCACACCTGATGCCACCATAAACAATCCCCCGGCATTTGGTTGCATTTCCAGCGCACGCTCATCGAGACCGATGCTCGCCGAAGTGACATAAAGCTGCTCCAGGCCGGCTCCACCGAAAACGCAGCTGGTCGGCCTTGAGACCGGCATCCGAATCGTCCCCAGCCGCTCGCCTTCGGGTGAGAATCTGCGGACGCACCAGCCGTCCCAGAAGGCGATCCACAGGCAACCATCGGAATCGACCGTCATGCCATCGGGAAAACCGTCGCCTTTGCCGAACTGCAAGAAGGTGCGTTTGTTCGACGCATTGCCATCGCCATCCAAGTCGAAGACGTAGGTGACCTGACGCGCGGAATCATTCTGGTACATGATCGAGCCGTCCGGGCTGAAAGCGGGCCCGTTGGTAACCCGATAGCCTCGATCCACCGCGGTCCAGCTCAGGTCAGGATCGAACTCGATAAAGCGTCCCGCTCGCCTGGCGCTCGCCATCATCCATGGTTCCTGCCCAGAAACGTCCGGACCGGTCGGTCTTGCCGTCGTTGAAGCGGTTGCCGGGCAGCGCCGCTTCAGGGTCGATCTCGATTTCGAAACTGCCATCGTCGAGGTCGACCAGGGCGATCCCACGCTCGGTCCCGGCGATGAAACCGCCGCGAGCGCGAGGAGCCAGCGACCCGATACGAAACGGGGTTGGCAAGGAGCGGAGATCGCCTTCACTGTCCAGACGGAAAACCTTTAGGCCTTTGATATCGAGCCAGTAGAGTGCCGCTTCGCGCTCGACCCAAACCGGTCCTTCGCCGAGAAGGGCGCGAACGTCGGCGACGCAGCGAACATTGGTCGTTCGACCGTCGATAATCACCCTCCCCTGAAGAACGCGCGGAGCCATGTAGCGCGGCCATTGTTATTGGCTAATGGGTCAAAGCATGCGCTGGGCAGAAGGTTTCATCGCGGTTGATTGGGGAACGACCAATCGTCGCGCCTATCGGTTGGATGAACGCGGGCAGTGCATCGCCGAATTCGAGGATTCAAACGGCGTCCTGGCGATCGAGTCCGGTGGATTTCCGGCAGCGGCGGCGGCCATTCGCGAGCAACTCGGCGACCGCCCATTGCTCCTCGCCGGAATGGTCGGCTCGACCCGGGGCTGGGTCGAGGCGCCCTATGTGCCATGCCCCGCCGGGCTCGATGATCTCGCGGCGCGTCTATGTTGGATCGAACCGGGGCGGACCGCGATCGTCCCCGGCCTGTCCTCGAACCCGGCCGATCCCGACGACGTCATTCGCGGCGAGGAGATCCAGCTGTTCGGCGCGGTCGCCGCCGCACTGATCCCGCCGACCGCATTGGTCTGCCACCCGGGCACCCACAACAAGTGGATCAGCGTGGCCAACTCACGCATCACTAGCTTCCGGACCGTGATGACCGGGGAGATGTTCAACCTCCTCCGTTCGCAGGGAATTCTCGCCGAATTCCTCTCCGGGGAAGTGGAAGCAGGCCGCTCGTTTCTTGAAGGCGTTCGTCGCGGGCTCGAGCGGCCGGCGCTGACCGCCGACCTGTTTTCGGTCCGCGCGCGGGTGTTGCTCGGAAGCCTGGCTCGCGAGGATGCAGCGGACTATACCAGCGGGCTGCTCATCGGCCTCGACCTCAGCGTCGGCCTCGATCTGTCGGGAGGGTCCGATTTCATCATCATGGGCCGCCCGGAGCTTGCCCGATTATATGTCGCGGGCGCCGCCGAGGCCGGGCGATCGTGCCGCCTGATCGACGGCGCGGACGCCTTCGTCGCCGGAGCCTGGGCATTGGGGAGCAGGATCGCATGACTGCCGAAGAGCTGTTCGACCGGACCTTCGCGCAATGCCCGCTGGTTGCGATCCTCCGCGGCGTGACCCCGGAGGAATGCAAGGCGATCGGCGAGGCACTGGTCGAAGGCGGAATCCGGATCATCGAAGTCCCGCTCAACTCGCCCGACCCGCTCTCCAGCATCGCGCGGCTGAGCAGCAAATTCGGCGACGAGGTGCTGGTCGGCGCCGGCACGGTGCTCGGGCCCGACCAAGTCCTGGAGGTCGCTCAGGCGGGGGGGCGAATCATCGTATCGCCCTCGGTGAACATCGACGTGATCCGGACGAGCGTGGCCACGGGGCTGGTATCCTGCCCCGGCTTTTTCACCCCGTCCGAGGCCTTCGCCGCGCTCGACGCGGGGGCGCACGCCTTGAAGTTGTTCCCGGCCGAAGGCGCCTCGCCCGCCGTGCTCAAAGCGCAGCGCGCTGTCCTCCCGAAAAACGTGCGCTTGATCGTCGTAGGCGGGGTCGGTCCCGACAGCATGGATCCGTGGCTGGCCGCGGGGGCCGATGGCTTCGGGCTCGGCTCGGCCCTCTACAAGCCGGGCCAGACGCCCGCGGAAACCCTGGCCAAGGCGCGCGCTTTTCGAGCGGCCCTCGCGCGATGACCGCGATCCGCATCGGAGTGATCGGGCTCGGCAAGATCGCCGATGACCAGCACCTGCCCGCAATCGCGGCGAACCCGCGCTTCGAGCTGGTCGCCACGGTCGCGCGGTCGAGGGCCGCCAGCGACCTCAACTTCAATAACCACTGCGATATGCTGGGCTCGCTCGACAGCCTTGACGCCGTCGCCATCACCACGCCGCCGGGCCCGCGCTACGCGATTGCCCGCGATTGCATCGAAGCCGGGCTCCATGTCCTGCTCGAGAAGCCGCCGACCGCGACCCTCGCCGAGATCGAGGACTTGAGCGAGCGCGCCGCCAGCCGCGGCGTGACCCTGTTCACGACTTGGCACGCGCAGCATAACGCCGCGGTCGCGCGCGCCGCGGAGCTGCTTCACGGGCGCCGGGTCGAGCGGATGACGATCACCTGGCACGAGAACGTCGAGAAATGGCATCCCGGCCAGCGCTGGATCTGGGAGGCCGGCGGCTTCGGAGTCTTCGACCCTGGGATCAACGCTTTTTCCATCGCATCCACGATCTTCCCTGGAAGCCTGTTCGTACGCGAGGCGGAGCTGCTGGTTCCCGGATGGGGCGGACACCCCGATCGCGGCCCAAATTCGCTTCGACAGCCCGGACAGCCCTGGGCCGCTCGAATGCAGCCTCGACTGGCGCCGGACCGAGGGCGAGGAATGGACCATCGCGCTAGAGACCGAAGGTGGCACTTTGCTCATGCTCACCAATGGCGGTGCGCGCTTGCTGGTCGACGGTAAGCAGGAGCCGACTCCGGGCCTGGCAGAATATTCCGACATCTACCGCCGCTTCGCCGAGCTGATCGACGAAGGCCACAGCCAAGTCGACGTGGTCCCGCTTCGGCTGGTGGCCGATTGTTTGTTGGTCGGAAGCCGGCGCGCGGCCTCCTGATGGCCGACGATTTGACCTTCACGGTCGACGCCGTCGCCGACGGTGAGGCTACGGACATCGAGGTCTCCGCGAGCGACGGATCGCGGCGCACGTATCGAGTCGCGGGCGGCGAGCAGGCCGATCACACGGCCTTCTACCACCAGGTCGCCGAACGATTTCGGAACTCGCAGGCCCCATGTCGTCGAGCATGTGCCCGAACTTCCATCGGACCCGCGCTGGAAGCCGCTGATCGTCGATAATCTGTCGCCCCGGATCCGGTGCGGTTACGGCGATCCGGCGGTGCTCAAGACCGACGAGGGCTATGTCCTGGTCGCGACGTCGAACGACGCCCCCGATGCCTTCCCGATCCTCCAATCCGATGACCTTGCCGAATGGACCTTGAAGGGCTTCGCGTTCCCGGAAGGGGAAAATCCCGGCTGGACCCTGGCCGGCGTCAAGGTCGGGGACTTCTGGGCTCCCGAGATCGCGCGGGTCGGCGACGAATATTGGCTGACCTATACGGCGCGAAACCGTGACCACAGCCTGTCGATCGGCCTCGCCAAGAGCGATCGCCCGTTCGGGCCGTGGCGGGACCTGGGGCGGCCGCTGATCACCGGCGGCGCCATCGACGCTCATCTGTTCGTGGCCGAGGGAAAAGCGCCGACGCTATTCTGGAAGGAAGACCGCAACGGCCTGTGGCCGCGTCCCCTGGCCGGGATGTTGCGACAGCGCCCCGAGCTCATCAACCAAATGTTCGAAAGCGATATGGACCGCCGAACCGCGGCGTTTGCGGCCGCGATCCAGCCCTGGGCCAACGGCCGCCGCCCGATCGAGCGCTTCTTCCTGATGCAGCCTTTCATCAGCGCCGCCCTCGCCAATTGGCCGCAAGTTCAACAGGTCCTTCGCGACTCCG
Source organism: uncultured Alphaproteobacteria bacterium (assembly GCA_963722545.1). GTDB lineage: Bacteria > Pseudomonadota > Alphaproteobacteria > Sphingomonadales > Sphingomonadaceae > Sphingomicrobium. The sequence goes on along the minus strand of CAVRMK010000004.1, from coordinate 476,158 downwards.
GACGGGCCGAGCTGCTCGAGGCAATGCGAACACCGATCTTCGCCCAGCACCTCTCGTCCGACGGCTCGTCGCTGGTGGGAAAGCGAGTCCAGGTGCTCCAGAACGATTTGCCGTGGGAGGGCCATCTGATCGAAGGCCCCTGGGTTACCCTGCAGCAAGACCGGTATTGGATGTTTTACGCCGGCAACGACTTCACCAACCCCGCCTACGGGATCGGCGTGGCGGTGGCGGACAATCTGTTGGGACCATATGTGAAACAGGCGGAACCTTTACTCCGCTCAACCGGCGAGTGGCTGGCGCCAGGCCATGCCTCGATCGCTCCGGGCCTCGACGGCCGGCCGCAGCTGTTCTTCCACGCCTTTCACCCGGAGACCGGCGGATACAATGCGTTCCGGGCGCTGCTCACGGTCGGCCTGAAATTCGAAAAGGATCGGGTCAGCCTGCGCTGAATCGTCCGAAGTTGGCGGTCAGCGGCAGCCGTTCATTCGGAAGCCTTGCTCGCGGCTTGCCTCGCCCATGTCGAGGACCACAGCCGGCTTCTTGAACAGCCCGCTCGAAGAGTCCCGGCTTTGCCGCGAAACATTTCCGCCGATCTCGATGCTCCCCTTGGGACGCGAGGCAGCAGCGTTCGCTGGCCCTTTCACGTCCGCCGATATCGTTTCACCCCAACCCATGACCAATCCTCGTACGCCCGAGGGTGCAGAACGCACCGCCCTCGCCGACCCAACGCCGACCTGCGACTTTGGTTGCAGTCGCTTCGTCGCGCTCTAACTTGCATTAGGACGAATGACGCGAAGCTGGCGGAGCGGGAGGGATTCGAACCCTCGATACGGTTTTGCCGTATACTCACTTTCCAGGCGAGCGCCTTCGACCACTCGGCCACCGCTCCGCACTTCGCTGGAAGGGCGTGCATGTAGGAAAGCGCAAGCGATCGGGCAACCTTGCTCCCGCCGCCGCATCGCCCCTATGCCCCGCCGATGCGGCGCTTCGCTTCCCCGCCTGACGCGCAAGAGATTGAGGCGATCGCGCGCCGCGCGCTCGACAGCCTGCCTGCGCCGTTCGCCGACAATCTCGGGGAAATTATCCTCCAGGTCGAAGAGTTCGCGGACGAGGAGACCCTTCGCTCGATGGGCATCGACGACCCGTTCGAGCTCACCGGCCTCTACGAAGGGATCCCGCTGACCGAGCGGAGCGTCGAACAATCGGGCACCCTGCCCGACCGGGTACGCCTGTTCCGCCGGCCGATCCTCGACGAATGGGCCGACGGCGAGGACAGCCTCGAGCACCTCGTCACCCACGTGCTGATCCACGAGATCGGCCATCATTTCGGGCTTAGCGACGCCGACATGCACGCGCTCGAGGAGCAGGTCAGGTGAGCGCGCTGCTCAGCTTTGAGGACGTCACGCTGAGGCGCGGCGGGCGGCTGTTGTTCGAGAGACTCAGCCTCAAGCTCAATGCGGGGGACGCGATCCGCCTGACCGGCCCCAACGGAAGCGGCAAGTCGAGCCTGCTGAGACTCGCTGCCGGGTTGCTCCGATCCGCCGGCGGCACGGTCGAACGGGCGCCACTCGCGCTCGCCGACGACAAGCCCGCGCTCGATTTCGAACGTCCGCTGGGCGAGGCGCTGCGCTTCTGGGCCGGGCGCGATCCGCAACCCGCGCTGGATGCGCTTGGCATCGCGCACCTCGTCCAGGTCCCGGTGCGCTATTTGTCCTCGGGCCAGATACGGCGAGCGAGCCTCGCCCGGGTCATCGCCTCGGACGCGCGCTTGTGGCTGCTCGACGAGCCGGCCAACGCGCTCGACGAGGACGGGATGCGGCGGCTCGGAGCCGCGATTGCCGGGCATCGATCAGGCGGCGGAGCGGTGGTCGCGGCCAGCCATCTCCAGATTCCCGGAGCGTGGCGAGAGTTGGAACTCGGCGCATGATCGGGCGCCTCTTTGCCCGCGACCTCCGCCGAGCGCTCGCCGGTTCGGCCTGGCTTCCGATCGCCTTCTTCCTTCTCATCGCCGCACTCATGCCGTTCGCCATCGGCCCCGATGCAAGGCTGCTTGCGCGGATTGGCCCGGGGGCCGTGTGGATCGCTGCGCTGACCGCCGCGCTGATGCCGGTCGAACGGCTGATCGAGCCCGACCGAGCCGACGGGACGCTCGACCAGCTGGCGCTCGCCGGCCTCAGCGAGGAGATGATCGCGCTGGTCCGGATCGCGGCCCACTGGTTGAGCTTCGCACCGCTGCTGATGCTGGCTGCCCTGCCCGCCTCGGCGCTGCTCGCGATCGATCAACAAATGCTGCTCCGCCTCGAGCTGTCGCTGCTCATCGGGACACCGGGGCTCGCCGCTCTCTCGGTCGCGATCGCGGCGATGGTCGCCGGCCTGCCGCGCGCCGGAGCGCTGATCGGGCTGCTGCTCCTGCCGCTTGCAGTCCCGCTGCTCATATTCGCAGCCGCCGACGCTTGGCTGGTCGAGGCGGCGGCCTCGCTGCTGCTTCTCGCCTTGTCCCCGTTCGCGGCCGGAGCGGCGATCCGCGCCGGGCGAACCTAGGAGCCGCTAGTCTCGACTCCAGCGCGCGAAGATCGCGGTCGGGAGGAGCAGGCTGCGCGCCTCCTCTCGCACCGTCATTTCGCCGACCTCGACCGTCCCGCCGAGGTCGCCGAGAGTCTGGCGAACCAGCTCGCCAATTGCGATTGCGCTCATCCGCACCGCATAGACGGTCAGGACGAGGAAGCGGCTGTCGGCATCGAGCAGCCGGCGGCAATCGGCGAGCAAGGGCGCCAGATGCTCTTCGAGCCGCCACAATTCGCCCTCGGGCCCGCGGCCGAACTTGGGCGGGTCGAGCAGGATTCCGTCATAGCGGCGGCCGCGGCGCACCTCGCGCGCGGTGAACTTGGCGGCATCGTCGACGATCCAGCGGATTGGGCGGTCGGCCAGCCCCGAGAGCGCGGCATTGGCCTTGCCGGCCTCGACCGACTTCTTCGACGCGTCGACATGGACCAGGCGCGCGCCAGCTTCGCTCAGGACCAGGCTTCCGACACCGGTGTATCCGAACAGGTTGAGCACGTCGGCGCCGTCTGCCCGCGCGCGCATCCAGTCCCATTGCGGCGCCATGTCGGGGAAGAAGGCAAGGTGGCGGAACGGCGTCAGCGAGGCGTGGAAACGGACCGCGCCGCGGCTCAGCACCCATTCGCGCTCGACCTCGCGATGCTGGACCCAGCGGCCGCCGCCCTCCTCGTCCGATCCGGGGACGAAGGTCGCGTCGGGGTCCCACTCGGCCTGCGCCGGCGCCCACATCGCCTGGGGCTCGGGCCTTGCGACCGTGACCGGACCGTAGCGCTCGAGCTTGCGCCCGTCGCCGCAGTCGATCAGCCCCCAATCGTCCCAGGGCTCGGCGATCAGCGTGAGAAGCTCGCTCACGCGGCTAGCGCCAGCCGCGCCCCGACCGCGGCCCAGGCGCGCGGGCCCTCGACCATCGCGGCGCCGGCCGCCCGCACCTCGTCGAGGCTGACCCGGTCGATTCGGCCTGCGATCTCGGCCGGCTCGACCAGGCGTCCTTCGCGAAGCAGCCGGTAAGCGAGGTAGGAAGCCTGGCCCCAGCAGCTCTCGAGGTTCATCAACAGCCCGGCCTTGGCCTGGGCGCGAGCGCGGTCGAGTTCGCCAATCTCGAGCCCGCGCGCGGTCTCGGCGATGACCCGCTCGACTTCACCGTGGACGATTCCCGCGTCGCCGCGGTCGGCCGCGACATAGGCCCAGGCCATGCCGCAATCGGCAAAGGCGCTGACCCCCGCCGAGACCGAATAGGCCAAACCCTGCTCCTCACGCAGCTCCTGGAACAGGCGTGACGAGCTGCCGGCGCCCAGGGCGTCGGCGAACAGTTGCGCGGCGTAGGATTCGGGGCGTCCCCAGGCTGGCGCCGGCATCGCCAAGGCGATCTGCGCCTGCGCGCTTTTCCTGAGATCGAAGTTGTGGCCGCCGATGAAGCGGCCCGGCTCGGCGACGTGCGCTTCGCCAGGCGGGAGGTCGCCGAATGCCGCCTCGGCGAGGTCGACGAGCGCCTGGTGATCGAGCTTTCCGGCGCCGGCCAGGATCAGCCCGCCGGGCCGGTAATGGGTCTCGCGCCAACGGTGAAGGTCTGCGACGCTGATCGCGGCGATGCTTTCGCGGCTGCCGAGCACCGCGCGGCCCAGCGCCTGGTCCGGGAAAGCCGCCTCCTGGAGGTGATCGAACACCACGTCGCCGGGGGTTTCATGGGCTTCGGCAAGCTCCTGGAGCACGACCTTCTTCTCGAGCTCGAGGTGCCGCGGCTCGAAATGGGGCCGGCGAACCAGGTCGGCGATGAGTTCGACCCCGAGCGCCAGGTCGCCGGCGAGCAAGCTTGCATGGAAGGCGGTCGTCTCGCGGTCGGTCGAGGCGTTGAGCTCGCCGCCGACATCCTCGATCGCCTCGCTCAATTGCCGCGCGCTCCGCCCGCCCGCGCCCTTGAACACCATATGCTCGAACAAATGCGCAAGGCCGTTGACCCGCGCCTCCTCGTGGCGCGACCCGGTCGCGGCGTAGAGGCCGACGGCAACGGTTTCGACGCTCGCCATCGGCCGGCTCGCGACTCTCAGCCCGTTGGCGAGCGTGGTCAGCGCCATCATCGCGCGGCCTTCCACTGCGACCGCAGGGCGAGCCCATAGATGACCAGCGCGATGGCCGCGAACGCAAACCATTGGACCGCGTAAAAGCGGTGATTGTTCGAGATCGAGTCGAGGCTCGGGCGGGCGCTGGGCAGAAGCCCGGCGGGCGCGCGATCAGCGACAAGGCGCATCCGCATCTCCTTGTCGGGTGCGATGATTCCCTCGACCTCGCCACCGCTCCAGCGGAACGCCGCCTTGGGATCGCGCGACCAGCCGAGCTCAACCCGCATCCCCGGTCCCTCCGCCCCGGTCACGCAGTCGGCCAGGAAGACGTAGCCGGATTCGCCCCTGCGGTTCCGACCCGCGACCGCCTTGGTGCCGGCTGGGCGAAGGCAATGGCCGGTCGCCCGGCGAAACAGCGGCAGCGCGTCCTCGCTCGCCGCCATCGCCGGCCACGCCATCTCCGGCAGCCGGTCGGCGCTCGCGTAGCGGGCGAGAAGGCCTTCCTTCCACTCGGCCCGCTGCACCTGCCAGACCCCGAGCCCGGCCATCACCGCGACCGCGGCGAGGACGAGGATCGTCGGAAGAACAGGCAACCGGCCGATCATTTCTTGATTCGCCCCTCGCGCGCCTCGTTGCGATATTCCTGCGCCAGCAGCCATGCCTTGCCGATCCGAAGCCCCGCGACGGTCAATGCCGCGGCGACTGGGACCCACACCAAATGCACCCAATAAGGCGGGCTGGCGCCGAGCTCGAGCGCGATTGCTCCGCCGGTCACGATTGCGCCGACGATCAAGATCAGGAAAGCCGCCGGGCCATCGCCGACATTGAAGGCGGCGAAGTCGAGGCCGCAGGCCCGACAACTCTTGGCGAAGCTCAACCAGCCGACGAACAAGGTCGGAGCCCCGCAGCGCGGGCACTCGCCCCGGATCACCCCACGCACGCTCGCTGGCGCGGAGGGCGTCACCCGTGGGTCGGCGCGCCCCAGCCGCCCCAGACGTAGATGGTGGTGAACAGGAACAGCCAGACGACGTCGACGAAATGCCAGTACCAAGCAGCCGCCTCGAAGCCGAAATGCTGCTTGGGCGTGAAGTCGCCCCGCACCGCGCGGAGGTAGCAAACGATCAGGAAGATCGTCCCGACGATGACGTGGAAGCCGTGGAAGCCCGTCGCCATGAAGAAGGTCGCGCCATAGATGTTGCCTTTGAAGGCGAAGGGCGCGTGGATGTACTCATAGGCCTGGACCCCGCTGAACAGCAGGCCGAGCGCGATCGTCAGAAGGAGGCCGAGCTTGAGGCCCTCGCGGTCGCCGTGGATCAGCGAATGGTGCGCCCAGGTCACCGTCGTCCCCGAACACAGTAGGATCATCGTGTTGAGCAGCGGGTAGCCCCACGGATCGAGCACTTCGACCCCCTTGGGCGGCCACTGACCGCCGACGGCCTCGACCGTCGAGGGGAACAGCGAGGAATCGAAGAAGGCCCAGAACCAGGCGAGGAAGAACATCACTTCGGAGGCGATGAATAGGATCATCCCGTAGCGCAGGTGCAGCTGGACGACGGGCGTATGATAGATGTCGGCTTCGCGGATGGTGTTCGACCACCAATTGTACATGGTGACGAGGACGCCCAGGATCCCGAGCGCGAACACGAACACCCCATAGGGATTGTCGTGCCACCACATGACCAGCCCGGCGAACAAGGTCCCGCCCGCTGCGGCGCCAATGATCGGCCAGGGATCGGGGTCGACCAGATGGTAATCGTGGTTCTTGCTGGCGGCCATTGGGGCGGCTTTCCTCTGTTCTGCGTACGCCGCCTCTAGCGAGGCGAGGCGCCACTTTCCACTGGGTAAAACGTGTAGCTCAAGGTGATCTCATCGATGTCCTTGGTGTCCTTGTCCTCGGCGATCCTGGGATCGACAAAGAATACCACCGGCATGCGCACCGTCTGACCGCCCTTCAGCGTCTGCTCGGTGAAGCAGAAACATTCGATCTTGTTGAAATATTGGCCGGCCTGGTTGGGGCTGACGTTGAACGTCGCGGTCCCGGTGGTCGGCCGGGCGCGCAGGTTCTGGGCGACATAATCGATCTCGATTCGCGCGCCCGGGGCGATGCGGATGGTTTTCTGCTCGGGCTCGACCCGCCACGGAAGCGCCGCGTCGACGTTCGAATCGAACCGCACACCAATCTCTCCCGCAATAGCGCCCGGAGCGCGCTCGGCGCGCTGCGGAGTGCCATTGAGCCCGGTGACCTGGCAGAACAAACGGTAGAGCGGGACCGAGGCGAAGGCGAGGCCGAGCATCGCCAGCACGATCCCGGCCATAATGAGGGCGGTTCGCGCATTGCTTCGCTGGATCGTGGTCGCGGTCACCAGTTGAGCCCAATCTTGGCGAGGGTGATGAAGAACATGAGGGCGGCGAATGCGCCGAGCATCCACGCCATGATCCGCGCCCGCTCGCGCTGGCGGCGGCGGATGACCTCGATCTCGTGATCGTGCTCGGTCAAACGAGCCACCGGTCGGCAACCAACGAGGAGAACAGAGCGAACAGGTAGAAAACCGAATAAGCGAACAGCCTCTTCTCCGGGCCCATTGCCTTGGGATCGCTTGCCCGATTGGTGAGGACCGGCACGGTCAGAGCGATGAAGGCGAGGCTGAGCAGGCTCGCGGCAATGCCGTAGAGCGCCCCGGTGAGCCCGAGCGGCCAGGGCGCGACCGCGGCCGCGGCCATGGGCAGGCTGTAGAGAAAAATCTGGCGGCGGGTGCTCTCGACCCCCGCGACCACGGGAAGCATGGGAATCCCGGCATTGGCGTAATCGGAACGGACGAACAGGCTGAGCGCCCAGAAATGCGGCGGCGTCCACAGGAAGATTTGTCCGAACAGCAGCCAGGGGAGCAATGCCATCTCGCCGGTCGCGGCGACCCAGCCGATCAGCGGCGGAAAGGCTCCGGCGGCCCCGCCGATGACGATGTTCTGAGCGGTCCGGGGTTTCAGCCATACGGTATAGACGAGGACATAGAAAAGGACCGAGATCGCGAGCAGGCCCGCGGCAAGCCAGTTGGTCGCGACTCCCATCAGAAGCACCGAGAAGACGGCCAGCCCGACGCCGAATTGAAGCGCGGCAGTGCGGTCCATGCGCCCGCCGGGCAAGGGCCGGTTGGCGGTCCGGCGCATCTTGGAATCAATGTCCGCCTCATACCATTGGTTGAGCGCGCCGCAGGCGCCGGCGCCGAGCGCGATGCACAGGATCGCGGTGAGCCCCAGCGCGAGCGGCGGCATCACCGGCGCCGCCAGCAGGCCGCACGCGGCGGTAAAGACGACGAGGCTCATCACGCGCGGCTTGGTCAGCGCGAGCAGGTCGCGCCAGTCGGCCGGAAGCGCCGTCGGCTCGCGAAGCTCCAGTGCGGGCATGGCCGCGCCTATAGGGGCTTGGCGCGGAACCGAAAACCCCTCTCCCGCATACTCAAGAGGCCGGGTAAGGACGGCCCATGCTGACTCGAATCGCGCTTGCTTTCGCTTTGTTCGCCGCCGCTCCGGTCCTTGCCCAGCAGGCCGCTACCAATGTGCCACCGGCGCAACTGGTCAAGGTCGCGCTAGACACCGAGGCGGGAAGGATCGTGCTCGAGCTCGACCAGGCCCGCGCTCCCGTCACAACCGCGAACTTCCTCAGCTACGTCGAGGGCAAGCGGTTCGACGGCCAAACCTTCTACCGCGCGATGAAAATGGGCGAGGGCGGCCTGATCCAGGGCGGCGTCCGCAGCGACGCGCGCAAATTGCTGCCCCCGATCGCGCACGAGCCGACTAGCCAGACCGGGCTCAAGAATGTCGCCGGGGCGATCGTCATGGCCAATGCCGGCCCAGGCACCGCGCGAAGCGACTTCTTCATCCTGCTCAGCGACACGCCCGCCTTCGACGCAGGTCATCCGCAGGGCGACGCCAACGGCTTCGCGGTGTTCGGGCGCGTCGTCGAAGGGATGGACGTGGTAAAGACGATTTTCTCCGCCCCGGTGTCCCAGACCAAGGGCGAAGGCGTGATGAAGGGCCAGATGCTCGAGCCCGAGGTCAGGATCGTGAAGGCCGAGCGGCTGCCCGACTAGTCCGCAGCCAAGCTAATCGATCTTCGGCAGGGTCGAGAATTGGTGGAACGGCGGCGGGCTCGGCAAAGTCCATTCGAGCGTCGTCGCGCCTTCGCCCCACGGATTGTCGGGTGCCTTCTTGCCCGCGACCAGCGACCACAGGATGTTGACGAAGAAGATGCCCACGCCCGCGATCGTCACCATGTACCCAATCGTCGAGACCTGGTTCCAATATTCATAAGCCGGCGTGTAGTCCGGAATCCGCCGCGGCATGCCGTCTAGGCCGAGGAAGTGCTGCGGGAAGAACACCAGGTTCACGCCGATAAACATGATGAAGAAGTGCGCTTTCCCGAGCAGCTCGTTGTACATCTTCCCGCTCATTTTCGGGAACCAGTAATAGAAGCCGCCGAAGATGGCGAAGACCGCGCCGAGGCTCAGCACATAGTGGAAGTGCGCGACGACATAGTAGGTGTCGTGCATGTAATTATCGATTCCTCCGTTGGCGAGGACGACCCCGGTGACCCCGCCGACGGTGAACAGGAAGATGAAACCGATCGCCCACAACATCGGCGTCTGGAAGGTCATCGAGCCGCCCCACATGGTCGCGATCCAGCTGAAAATCTTCACGCCGGTCGGGACCGCGATGACCATCGTCGCCGCGGTGAAGTACATCTTCTCGTCGACGCTCATGCCGGTGGTGAACATGTGGTGCGCCCAGACGATGAAGCCGATCACCCCGATCGCGACCATCGCATAGGCCATTCCGAGATAGCCGAAGATCGGCTTGCGGCTGAACGTCGCGATGATCTGGCTGACCATGCCGAAGCCGGGCAGGATCATGATGTAGACCTCGGGGTGCCCGAAGAACCAGAACAGATGCTGGTAGAGCACCGGGTCGCCGCCGCCCGCCGCGTCGAAGAAGGTGGTTTCAAAATTGCGGTCGGTGAGGAGCATGGTGATCGCGCCGGCAAGCACCGGGAGCGCGAGCAGCAGAAGGAATGCGGTGACCAGCACCGACCACACGAACAGCGGCATTTTGTGCAGCGTCATGCCCGGGGCGCGCATGTTGAAGATGGTCGTGATGAAGTTGATCGCGCCGAGGATCGAGCTGGCGCCAGCAAGGTGGAGCGAGAAAATGGCGAGGTCGACCGCCGGTCCAGACGAGCCTGAGGTTGAGAGCGGCGCATAGACCGTCCAGCCAGTCCCGGCGCCAAGTCCGGTTCCGCCCGAGACGAAAGCCGAGGACAGGAGCAAGAGGAAGGCCGGGACGAGCAGCCAGAAGCTGATGTTGTTCATCCGCGGGAAGGCCATGTCGGGCGCGCCGATCATCAGCGGCACGAACCAGTTGCCGAAGCCGCCGATCATCGCCGGCATGACCATGAAGAAGACCATGATCAGGCCGTGAGCGGTGATCAGAACGTTCCAGTGGTGCGCCCATTCGTCGAACTTGGCGGTGCCCGATCCGAGCGGCCAGCCCTGGTTCAGAACCTGGATCCCTGGCTCCATCAGCTCCCAGCGCATGATGCCAGAGATTGCGCCGCCGATGATCCCGGCGACGATCGCGAAGATCAGATAGAGCGTGCCGATGTCCTTGTGATTGGTCGACATGAACCAGCGGGTGAAGAATCCCGGCTTGTGATCGGCGTCTTGATGCGCGTCGTGGCTCTCGTGAGCCTTGAGATGAAGCGCGTCGGCGGTGGTGCTCATGAAGGGTTTCGCTTCCGTCTGGGATTTAGTTCTGGGCCGTCGCGGCCTGATTGGTCACGGGGGCCGGAACGGCGGAGCCGGGCTCTGCCGCAGCGGTCGCGGGCGCGCTGGCCGAAGCCGGCTTGGGCGCCCCGGGAAGGGTTCCGCCCTGGGCGCCGACCCAGGCGTTGAACTGGGCCTCGGGGACCACTTCGACCGCGACCGGCATATAAGCGTGGCGGGCGCCGCACAGCTCGCTGCACTGGCCGAAATAGACGCCCGGGCGATCGACCTTGACCCAGGACTCGTGGACCTGGCCGGGATTGGCGTCCTGCTTCACCCAGAAGGCGGGGATGGCAAAGGCGTGGATGACGTCGTCGGCGGTGATCAGGAACTTGACCACCTTGCCGGCCGGGATGACGACTCGCCGGTCGACCGCCAGAAGGGGCGGCCCGTCGGCGTCGGTGCGGGCGCGCTGGCCCGCCTGCCGCGTCGGGTCATCGGCTTCCTTCAGCATATAGCTGTCGAAGCTGACGCCCAGGTCCGGATATTCGTAGGTCCAATACCATTGGTGGCCGATGACCTTGATCGTGACGTCGGCCTTCGGCGGCGAATATTGGTTGGCGATCAACCGGATCGAGGGGATCGCGATCGCCACGAGGATCAAGACCGGGAGCAGCGTCCACACCACCTCGAGCGTGGTATTGTGGCTGTTTCGCGAAGGGTTGGGGTTGGCCCGGCGATTGTAGCGCAGCAAGGTCCACAGCAGCAGCCCGAGGACGAAGATGCTGATGATGACGCACAGGGTCAGCAGCCAATTGTCGTGGAACGCCGCGGCTTCGCGGCCGATCGGGGTGACCTGGTCCTGAAGTCCCATGCGGCCGTCGGGAACGCCGATCCCGGGGGTCGGGACCATATTGCCGGTCGTGCCCGGCACCGGGGCCGCGGCGGTCGGAGCGGTTTCGCCGGGCGTGGCCGAAGCCGTGGCCGAAGTCGCGCTTGCCGGTTCCACTCCGACGGGATTGGGCTCGGCCTGATCCGGGTTCTGCGCTGAGACGTCGGTCGTTGGCGCCGGGCCCGACTGCGCCAAAGCCGCGGCGGGAGTCATTGCGGCGGCAGCCAGCGCAATCGCCCAACCAATCAGTTTCATCTTCACCCCGGTTGCATGTTTGGGTTGGAAGCGCGAGGAGCGCGCCGCCGAATTGGCGGCTTCTATAGGCGCGGCATCCCGCTCCCTCAAGCGCAACTTGGCCGCGCGCCGGGCGGGGTGTTGAAGGGCCTTCGTGCACCGCCTATTGCGGGCTCGCAATGACCATGACCGACGAGGAGATCCTGGGCGAATTCCGCGCCGCCGACGCCCTTCTCGAGGGCCATTTCATCCTCTCGTCCGGTCTTCGCAGCCCCAAATATTTGCAGTGCGCCAGAGTGCTGATGGACGGCGCTCGAGCCGAGCGGCTGGCGCGGGCGCTCGCCGCCAAGCTGTCGAGCGAAGTTGGCGGTGCGATCGATGTCGTCGTCTCGCCGGCGATGGGCGGGGTGATCATCGGCCATGAAATGGGCCGTGCCCTCGGCAAGCCGGCGATCTTCCTCGAACGTCCCGCCGGCACCTTCGAGCTGCGCCGCGGCTTCGCCATCGAGCCGGGCCGGCGAGTCCTGATGGTCGAGGATGTCGTGACCACGGGCCTGTCGAGCCGCGAGGCGATCGCCGCGGTCCGCGCCGCGGGGGGCGAGGTCATCGCCGAGGCGGCGCTGGTCGACCGCTCGGGCGGCGATGCCGACCTCGGCATCCCCTTCTTCCCGCTGATCCGGATCGACGTTCCAACCTATGAGGCGGACCAGCTCCCGCCCGAGCTGGCGGCGATCCCGGCCATCAAGCCCGGGAGCCGCGCGGCGGCTTGAGCGGACGGCTGCGCCTCGGGGTCAATATCGACCATGTCGCGACCATCCGGAACGCGCGCGGCGGCGATTTTCCCGATCCGGTGCGGGCCGCGATCCTCGCCGCCGAAGCCGGCGCGGACGGCATCACCGCGCACTTGCGCGAAGACCGGCGCCATATCACCGACCGCGACATCGACCGCCTGATGGCCGAGATCGCGCTGCCGCTGAACCTGGAGATGGCCGCGACCGAGGAGATGCTGGCAATCGCCCTCGCGCACAAGCCGAACGCCGCCTGCATCGTGCCGGAAAAGCGCGAGGAGCGGACCACCGAGGGCGGGCTCGACGCGGCGGGGCAGCACAATCATCTCGCTTATTATGTCGGCAAGCTCGGCGATGCCGGAATCCGGGTCAGCCTGTTCATCGAGCCCTCCGAGCGGCAGGTCGAGGCGGCCCTCAGGCTGGGAGTTCCTGTCGTGGAGTTCCACACCGGCCGCTACGCCCATGTCGAGGGCGAAGAGCGGTCTACGGAGCTGAAGCGCATTGCCGACTGCGCCGCGCTGGCGGTCAAGAATGGAATCGAGCCACACGCCGGCCACGGTCTGACCTTCGACAATGTCATGGCCGTAGCCGCCATCCCCCAGCTCGCCGAGCTCAACATCGGCCATTTCTTGGTAGGAGAGGCGATTTTCACCGGGCTTGGGGAGGCCGTGCGCCAGATGCGCGCACGAATGGACGAAGCGCGATAACAGGGGGCAATATGCTGAACGGACTATCGACCGGCCTGAAAGTCATTCTTGGCCTGCAGCTGGTGCTGGCGCTGCTCTTCCTGGCCATGGGGTGGAGCCACACCTCCTCGCTCACCTTCGGCCGCACCCCCGCGTTCGCGGACATGGTCGCGCTCGCCGCGCCGGTCCTGCTAGTGATCGCCGGCGCGTTGCTTGCCGCCCGGGCGGCACGACGCGGGCAAGTTGGGCTGGCCCCAGTCTATGCGATCATGCCGATCCCGCTCGCGATCGTCCTGGCGATGCTGGCCGGCCTGGTGTGACAATATGATCCTCGGCATTGGCTCGGACCTGTGCAACATCGAGCGGATCCAGAAATCGCTCGACCGCTGGGGCGACAAGTTCCTCGACCGCTGCTTCACCGAGGTCGAGCGCGCCATGGCCGAGCGCCGGCCCTTCACCGCGGCCGGGACGCTGGCCAAGCGCTTCGCCGCCAAGGAGGCCTTCTCAAAGGCCGTCGGCACAGGCTTCAAGCGCGGTGTGTTCATGAAGGACATCGGCGTCGTCAATGCGCCGTCGGGCCAGCCGACCATCGTCGCCACCGGCGGCGCCAAGGCGCGGCTTGACGAGCTTGCGCCCGCGGGCCACGCGGTCGATATTCACTTGACGATGACCGACGATCACCCTTGGGCGCAGGCCTTCGTCATCCTGACCTTGCGCAAGCTGGAGCCCTGATTGACCGACCAAGCGAGTGAAGCGACGCCGGTCCCGGCCGACGACAAGGCGGGCAAGGGCGATGCCGTGTGGCGCGAGATCAAGGGCCTGCTGTGGGTGCTGCTGGCGGTGCTCGCCTTCCACAGCTTTATCGCCAAGCCGTTCTACATCCCGTCGGAATCGATGATGCCGGGCCTTCGCACCGGCGACCGGCTGGTGGTCAGCAAATATCCCTACGGCTGGTCGTGGGTCAGCCCCAGCTTCCACATCCTCCCGCCGATGGAGGGGCGGCTGTTCGGCCGCACGCCCGAGCGCGGCGACATCGTCATCGTCACCCCGCCGGGGACCCGCACCGACTATATCAAGCGGGTGATCGGGCTCCCCGGAGATACGCTGGCGATGCGCGGCGGCGTATTGATCCTCAACGGCAAGCCGGTGAAGCGTCTCCGCCTCCCCGACCGACTGATCCCGATCGACGCCAATTCGCCGTGCGGCTCGACCCGCGATTCGGCGCTCACCTCGTTCCGCTCGGCCGGACCGTCGGGCGAGCCGGTATGCCGGGTCCCGGTCATCCGCGAAGTCCTTCCCAACGGCCGCAGCTTCGACACCGTCGAGCTCGGCGCCTCGACGACCGATAATTTCGGCCCGATCACGGTGCCCGCCGGCCATGTTTTCCTGATGGGCGACAATCGCGATGACAGCGCGGACAGCCGGGTGCCCGATTGGCAGGGCGGGCTTGGCGGACCGGTCCCGCTCGAGAATATCGGCGGGCGCGCGGAATTCATCACTTTCAGCCTCGACGGAACCACCCGCTGGTGGAACCCGCTGAGCTGGTTCGAGGCGCTTCGCCCCGGCCGGGCTGGGAATTCCCTTCGTGGCTCGGCAACCTAGGGTCCAGTCCCCGGCGCCGGTAGAGCCGCATGTCGAGCGGCCCGGTCCCGCAGAGTTTCGCGACCCGACGGTCATCCGTGAGTTACAGCGCGCGACCGTCTGGTTCGGCATGGCCTTGCTCATCGCCGGTATTATCGTCCTCGCTCATCCATTGCTGCTGATTATCGGCGGGCTCATCTTTGCCGTGATGCTCGACGGCGGCGCTCGGCTGCTCGCGCGATATTTGCCGATCGGCCGCGGTTGGCGGCTTGCGATCGTTTTGCTCTTGGGATTCGGGTTCATCGGCTGGGTCGGCTGGTTCGCCGGAACGACCATCGCGGCTCAATTTGAAGCGTTGCGCATCGTCGTCACGGCCCAGTTCGAAAGGCTGCTGAGCTTCGCCGCCTCGCTCGGTTTGTTACCCGAGACCGCGGCCCAAAATGTCGGCTCGCAATTGCTTGGTTCGGTCGGTCGGCTGACGAGCGCGGTCGGAAGTGCCATCGGAGCCGTCACCAGCGGCATCCTGATGATGGTCATCGGCATCTTCGTCGCAATAGAGCCCAGGATCTACGACCGAAGCATCGCCTGGATGCTTCCGCTCCGCCACCGCGAGCGCTTCTATCGGATTGCCGACCACGTCGGCTTCACCCTTCGCCGGCTGCTTGCAGGACGCCTGGTCGGCATGATTTTCGAGGGCGTGTTCACCTGGCTCATGCTGGGCTACGTGCCCTTGCTCTTCGGGATGAACGCCGTGCCGATGGCCGGCCTCCTGGGGCTAATCACGGGTCTGCTCGCCTTCATTCCCAACATCGGAGCGATCATCTCCGGAGTTCTCATGATCGCGGTCGGTTTCAGCGTCGGACCCAACGAAGGCCTGTGGGCGATATTCGTCTATTTCTTCGTCCAGAACGTCGATGGCTATCTCGTCATACCATACATTGCCCGGCGAACCGTCGACCTCGCCCCTGCGCTGGTGCTTGGTATGCAATTGCTGATGGGCGCACTGTTCGGGATCCTCGGCGTGCTTCTCGCCGACCCGATCCTCGCCGCACTCAAGGTAACGTTGATGGACGTCAGCGAAAGCAGCGACCCCGGGGTGGCCGAAGCGCCCGGCTAGCGCGGCCTATTGGCCGGGGACGGAACCCTGTTGTTGCTGCTGCATCAGCGCCGCTCCGCCTCGCACGACCTTCTGGACGCGGACATCGAAGGTCAGGTTGCTGTCAGCCGGGAAGCCCGGCGGGGCCGGTCCTTCGCCCCAGGCGAGATTGGGTGGCATGGTGAAGCGATACTCGCCGCCCTCGCGCATCCGAGCCATCGCCTCGGCGAAGCCCGGGAACACCTGGCTGGCGGTGAACGGCTGCGGTCCGCCGTGCGATTCGCTCGAATCGAACACCGTCCCGTTGTCGAGCGTTCCGACATAATCGAGCAGCGCGGCGTCGGCGGTCGAAATGGGCTCGCCTGTGCCTTCGCTCACAACCCGGAACTGAAGCCCCGAATCGCTGAGCTCGGGGCGCATCGCGCCCGCGCCCATCCAGGCGAGGCCGATTCCAAGGGCGATCAAGGCAAGGAAACCGAGCCACAATTTGACCGCCCGGCCACGGTGGGCGGGGCGATGGGCGGCTTCGGCTACGGACATGGATTCGGGGGCGCTTAGCGGGCGCCTTCGCGCTCGGCGCGCTTGCGCTCGAGCTTGCGCGCCCGGCGGATCGCCGCGGCACGCTCGCGAGCGCGCTTCTCCGACGGCTTCTCGTAATGACGGCGCAGCTTCATCTCGCGGTAGACGCCTTCGCGCTGCAGCTTCTTCTTGAGCGCGCGCAGCGCCTGCTCGACATTATTGTCGCGAACGATGATCTGCATAAAGTCCCGTCACACTCCCTTGGCGGCCACCTTCGGCCTGTTCGGCGCACCGACAAGCGGCCAGATCGCACCAGATAAAGCTTTTCGCACCAGATAATAGCTAGCGGCCACCAGAACCGTGGCTCGGCGGCGGACGGGCCTGTAGCAGGGGCCGTAGAAGCGTTCAACCCTGCGGATTCGTCCGGCGCCGACTAAACCTCCACTCCGCGAGCTACGTAACCGGGACATGGGCGCCGATCCGCGCCTCCAAGATGCCGGGCCGCCGCTCGTCCATCCGGCAGTCGATGCAGCTGATGCGTTGACGGGTTGTAGAGATAGAGCCGGCGTCCATAGGGATAATAGCTCGGCTCCTCGTAGATCGACGTCGAAAGACCGCCGCGATCGCGCGTCATCCTCGGCGACACGATATCCCCACCCATGGGGCGCCCAAGGGCGAGGGTTAGCGCACCGCCTACGTCGAACGGCGATTCGAACACGACCGCCGGACCATGATAGGGGCAGACGCCAGCCAGGATGACCGTCGAGTCCGCCGGCACATCGCGCAGGTCGATTCGAGCAGCGTCGAGAATTTGCTTCTGGATCGCCGGCGCTTCCGCCCAATACCGTTCGATCGCGGCCAGGCGGGCAAAGGCCACGGCCGTGACGGCGGCGACCACGACGCTGAAAACCATGCCGCGAGCGCGGCGCGGAGCGGCCCCGGCCAACAGCCACAGGATTGCCGCGAGGAGCATCGCCACGCCAAGGGCCGCGGCCACGTGGACCCGGTTGCCGATTCCGGTCGATGTGAAGACGATCGCCGGAACGATCAGGAAAGCGGCATTGCCGAGCAGGAATGCGGCGCCCCCCGCCAAGATCAACCGCTGGGTCTTGGGCGCGTCCGCGTGCGCGTCGGCACGGTGGAAGCGCCACCAGGCCAGCACGGCAATCAGGACTGCAAGGATCGCGACTCCCGGCCCGGCGGCGCCGCTGAACAGCTCCTCCGCGCCCGTCCACCAGCCACGCACCGGCGCCCAGAAGTGCGCCCGGGGCGTCGCGATGATGTTGAGGCTCGACTCGGTTCGCCAGTCATAATCGAGGCGGAACAGCTGGCGCAGGCCCATCATGTATCGATTGGGGTCGGCGACCGGGCCGACGCGGCTGCTGACGATCAGCTTGTAGATCGCTCCCGCTAGAACGGCCCCCATGACGACCAGTGCCGGGACAAGCGTTCGGTGGCGGGCCGTGGCGGTTCCGCTTCGCCATGCAACCAGCCCCAGTCCCAGAGCGAAGCCGGCGAGGAGCGGCGCGAAAATCTCATAGGCACCGACGCTGAGGAGCGCCGCCAGAGTTGCGGCCAACAGCCAGGCCATGCCGCCGCGACGGGCAAAGAAGAGTTGGCAATGCATCGAGAGCAGCATCAGCATCAGGCTGAGCGGGATCTGGAATGCGGCATACCAGACCCGGACCGTCGAGAGTTGGGGAAGCATGACGAACAGCAGAGCGGCCGCAAACGACTGACAGCGATCGAAGCGAAGCCGCACGAGGAGCAGGAAAAAGAGCGCCGCGGACGATGCGAGCACGGCGGTATTGACGAGATGATAACCGAGGGGCTGCAGGCCGAAGAGCTGGAACAGCGCGGCGAGGTAAACGCCCTGCACGGGCCGATCCGGAAAATCGCTGATCGCTCCGGACAGTCCGCTCCAATTGGTGGAGAAGTGGGCCAAAAGCCCCCAATCGTCGGTATAGAAACCGAGGTGGGGCAGGTATGGCAGTGCGGACAGCACGGTGATGACAGCCAGGCACAGCGCGTCCGCCGCAATGGACCGTCGCATCGTCGCCGCTCGCGGCGGCTCGCACTTCGAATGAGGTTCGGCTGCTTGCCCCATGCCGCAGCGCAGTAAACGAGGTCAGCGGGAATGTCCGCAATCCGGTCGCGAGCGGGCATTTCACGAGAATCAAACGTGCTCTGGGCCGCATTTTCCCCTCTCTTGCGACGAGTGGAGCCCGTGGGACGATGGAAGGGGCAACCTTTCGCTTTATGTTATCGGCGGTTAACCCATTGAATGTTAAGAAGGCCGCTTCCGAACGGGAGGGTTCTCAATGAGTTTCAGCCGACGCGAGATGCTGCAATTTGGTGCCTGTGGCGCCGCGGGGGCGATGCTCTCGACGGCTGCTGCCGCCCAGGTTTTGCCCTCGCTGATCGGCGGTCCCGCGGGCTCGACCAGTGTGCTGCCCCCGGCCCAGCCGGCCTTTGCGACCGCGCCGGCCGGCATCGACCCGACATTGTTCGCCAAGGCCAAGGCCGCGCTCGATCAGCACAAGATCGCCGCGCGTGACTGGATCGGCGTCGTCGACTTCAACAAGGGCTCTAACGAGGAGCGCTTCCACGTGGTCGACTTGCGCAGCGGCGAGGTCGAAAGCTTCCGCGTCGCGCACGGCTCGGGCTCGGACCCGGCGCACTCGGGCTATCTCGAGAAATTCTCGAACGAGTTCGGAAGCCACGCAACCTCGAATGGCGCTTACACCACGGGCGATTATTATCACGGCAAGTACGGCCTCTCGATGAAGACCCGCGGCCACGACTGGACCAACTTCCACGCCGAGCCGCGCGCGATCGTCATCCACAGCGCCTGGTATGCCGAGCCGGGGATGCTCGCCGCCCACGGCAAGCTCGGGCGCAGCCAGGGCTGCTTCGCCTTCAGCCGCGACGACCAATGGGCGGTGATGAAGAAGCTCGCCGGCGGCCGGCTCATTTATGCGGATAAGCTGGCCTAACGCCGAGAATAAGGCGAACGACAGCGAAGCGACGCTTCGACTTAATCGAGAGACGTGAAGCCCCGGCCGGCCTGCGGCGCAGCCGTCAGGACCGACGTCACCCTCACCTCAACTCCGTCACCTTGCCTTGGGTGGCCAGGGCCAGCCGGTCGAGCCGGTCGAACACCCCCGTCAACTCCACCAGATGGCGATTGCTGACGCTGAACTCGCCCTTGAACGGGTGGTCGACGGTCAGGATGAAGAGGAAGACGAGGCCGAGCGCGAACGAAATGCCCGCGATCATCGAGATGTTGAAGCGCGTCGGCGTGAAGGCGGACGCGTAGGCGACCGTGAGCAGCGCGCCGACCAGGCCAATGGTCCACAGCAACAGCGGAATGCCGGCCTGGCTTTCGACGATCCGGTCGTGGCGATAGTCGACTAGGTCATTGAGCTTGCTCAGCATTTCCTCGTAGATCGCGCCGGCCCGGTTGTCCGCCGGGTTGAGGCTTCCGATTTCGGCGAACACGCGCTGCAGCGCCGCCTCGGTGACCTGGCTGCCCCTGCCCCTGTCCAATTGCGGCCATTCGTCCCTGGTGATGCTGACCACATAGGCGCGCAGGGCGCCCCGCGCCGGACGCGTTTCGGGGCCGAATATTGTCAGGTCCTGGTAGAGTTGCGAGGCGGTCGCGGCTTCATGCGCCACCGCCGCCTTGGCGTCCGAAAACTCCTGCCAAACCTGGACGCCGGCGAAGGCAATCATGATTCCGACATAGGCCGCGACCACCTGCATGAGGTTGATCGCGACCTCCTTTTCTTCCTTGGTCGAGCGGATCCGGAACAGTTTCTGGACGCCGACGCTGGCGCCGAGTCCGATCGCCAAGGCCAATACCAGCACGACGATCGTCGTCACCCAGATCGGCATGCCGTAGACGAAATCGGTCATCCGCCCCCCAATGCGGCTAAGTCGGCCCCGTCGGGAGAATTACGGACTTATGCGGCTTCCGCAATGGGTCGAACGGCTGCTACCGCGCCGCGACCTTCTTGGCCGGCGCCGCGACCGCGCCGTCCCGAGAATTGAGCGCGGCCATCGCTTTGCCGTCGCGGCCGTAGAGATCCTGGTAATCGACGATCTTCCCGTCGACGAGCGCGGCCGAGCTGAAATAGACGATATAGACCGGCACCGGTTTGACGAAATTGAGCTGCTTGGTCTTCTTGCTGTCCAGCACAGCCTCGATCTTGTCGGGAGTCCACTCGCCGCCGTCGTCGCCGAGCAATTGGGTGGCGAGGTCGAGGATGTTCTCGGTGCGGATACAGCCGTGGCTGAGCGCGCGCATGCGGCTGCTGAAGCGGCTGCGCGCGTTGGTGTCGTGCAGATAGATGTTGTGCGGATTGTACATCACGAACTTGAGCTGCCCGAGCGCGTTCGATGGCCCGGGCGGCTGGCTCCAGCGGATGATCTTGCCGTCCTTCTTGACCGGCACGTAGCCCGGCTTCCCGGCGACCTCTTTGGTGATGCTCGGCGGCACCTCCCAGGAGGGGTTGAGCATCACGCCGACTGCCATCACCGACAGCTGCGGGGTCGGAGTCTTGGTCGCTCCCGCAATCGCCTTGTGCTTCCAGCGGTTGACCCCGTTCTCGACCAATGTGGCGTGGAAGCCGGGGACGTTGACGATGATATATTTGTTGCCGAGGTCGCGCGGCAGCCAGCGCCAGCGGTCCATGTTGAGCCGGATCCGGTCGCGCTTGGCCGTTTCGGCTTCAGGCGTCACCTCGAGCGCGGACTTGAGCGCGGCATATTGCGGATGAGTCGGAAGCAGGCCGGTGAGGGCGGCGGCGATCCCCCGCTGCGCCAACGCGGTGCGCAGCAACGCCTCGCGGGCCGGCGAATCGAGGTCCTTGTCGACGATGTGCCAGCCAATCCGCGCGCTCTTGCGGACATGGCCGAGCGCCAGGTCCGAGGCGATCTCGTTGAAACGCTCGGTCGCCGCCGCCGAGAAGAATGCGGGGTTGCCGGTGCGCAGCGCGGCCTCGAGCCCTTCGGGATCGTAGAAGCTCGGCTCGAGGCCCTCGGCGCCGACCTGGCGGATGAAATAGATCAGGTCCTGGACGCTGACCGGGTCCCAGATCGCCGGCGGAAGCGGCGGCGGCGCGGCCGGGTTGGCCGCGTCCTCGGGCTTGAAATCGGGGTTTCCAGGGACCGGTGCCTGAGGCGTCGCAACCGTGCGCGGACCCGCCTGCGACGGCGCCGGACGCGCCGGAGCGTTCTGGGCCGCCGCGGTCGAGGCAATGTTGATCAGCGCAAGGCTCGCGGCCGATCCGCCAAGCAAAGCCAGCATTCTAAGAGTCATCACTCGCCCCATCCTCCTACCGGCCAAGGCCGGGCCCGCCGGCGAAATATACCCGACGGCTCGGCGGCCTGCCAGTCGCGGCGAGGCCACACTCGCCCGACAATCGGAACTTCGATAGCCTCCCAAGCCTTAAGGCAGCATGTCCGGAGCGGTTAACCCTACTTGTCTTGTCTGGGTATGCTGGTTAGCCGTGGCCCGATGAGCGGCCGCAACATCAAAGCGCGCCTGGTCAAGGACCCGGGCGATCGCCGGCGCACCGGGCGCAAGCCGGTCGAGATCGCCGGCACGGTCCGCGAGCTTGGTTCCGAGGCGGTCGATGCGCTCGTTCTCGACCTGTCCGAAATCGGCTTCATGGCCAGGACCGAAGCCCATTTCGCGGTCGGAACGCGAGTGTGGCTGCTTCTTCCCGGGCGCGATCGCGCCAACGCCGAGGTCAAATGGATCGACGGCGATCGGCTCGGAGCCGAATTCGCCGAGCCAATCTCCCTCGACGGGCTGACCGACTAGCGATTCATCCGGCGGGCGTCCGCCGGACCGGCACCTGGACGTTGCAGACATCCACCCCGAGCGCGGGGCGGCGGTAGAAATCGTCGAAGCGGTGGCTGCGCACCTGAAGATAGCGGGCGAAGGTCCGGCTCTTCGTGTCCATCACCTGGAAGTGCGGCCGCTCGGCCGGCGGCATGTCGGCGGCGATCCGGACGCTGGCGATCGGCACATATTGCGCCGGGTCCTTGTAAAAGCCGAGCGCCTCGGTCCCGCGCGGCAGCGTGCTCAACTGCTCGATCCCCTCGACCACCCGGCCGACGAGCGCAATGTTGCGGTCGAGTTGGCGGGGGCCGTGGCCGATCACGGCATAGAGCTCGCCGCCCGTCCCGGTATCCGGGGCAAGTCCGCGTCCGACCCCGACCGAGGCATAACAATGCGCGAGGTTGGCCCAGCCGCCCTTGAGGCTGTAGGCGACCGGCCAGCCGTCGGCGAAGCCGGCCGCGGGCGCATATGCGTCGCGGGTGCCCAGCGGGGTCACCGAAAGCCCGCGCAGCGCGCGCGTATATTCCGCCGGCGGCTTGGGGTTGACCCCGGCCGGCCACGGCTTGTCGCTGTCGTTATTGCCCCATTGGGCGACATAATTGTCCTGGACTCGATAGATGGTCGCGCCTGCCCAGTGGTCGGATCGGGCCAGGGCCTTGACGTTGCCGACATGGACGGGGGCGAAGGCGGGAGCGAGCTGGATGATCACCTGGCCGCCCGACTTGAGGTCGATGACCAGCAAATTGTCGGGATTGATCGCCTTCCACGCGGTCGCCGGGGCAGCGGCGACGATGTCGTTCGGGGTCGGCGGCTTGGGCGCCGCGCCGATCGATACGACCGCTACAATCGAGATTAGCCAAGCCCGCATTCGTCCCCTCCCTCGTTACGCCGGTCTAGCCGAGATGGTCGAGCGCCGCTATCCGCTTCGACTGCATGTACACCGCCACTCTGATGCTTTTGGGCTCGGGCGAGCTCGGCCGCGAGTTCGCGATCGCCGCCAAGAGGCTCGGCTGCCGGGTCGTCGCCTGCGACCGCTACGCCGGCGCCCCGGCGATGCAGGTCGCCGACGACAGTGAAGTCTTCGCAATGCTCGACGGCAAGGCGCTCAAGGCCGCGGTCAAAAAGCATAAGCCCGACGTCATCGTCCCAGAGATCGAGGCGATCGACACCGCCGCGCTCGCCGCGCTGGAGCAGGACGGCTGGCGGATCGCGCCGTCAGCCAAGGCCGTGCAGTTGACCATGAACCGCGACGGGATCCGCGATTTTGCCGCGCGCGAGCTGGGATTGGTGACCTCCAAATATCGCTTCGCCGAAAGCCGCGATGAAGCAATCGCGGCAGCCGAAGAGGTCGGCTTCCCGTGCGTGGTCAAGCCGGTGATGTCCTCGTCCGGCAAGGGGCAGAGCACGGCGCGGACCAACGAGGAACTGGGCGAGGCGTGGGATCATGCCGTCGCCAAGATGCGCGGCGACCGGCCACGGGTGATCGTCGAGGAGTTTATCGAGTTCGACAGCGAGATCACCCTGCTGACCGTCGCGACCAAGGACGGCGTGCTGTTCTGTCCCCCGATTGGCCATCGCCAGGAGCGCGGCGACTATCGCGAGAGCTGGCAGCCCGCCGCGATCGCCGACGGCGCCTTGCTGTCGGCCCGTCACCAGGCCCGGCGGGTGGTCGATGCCCTCGGCGGATACGGCATCTTCGGGGTCGAATTCTTCATCATCGGCGAGAAGGCGATCTTCTCGGAGCTGAGCCCGCGCCCGCATGACACCGGGATGGTGACCCTGATCAGCCAGACCCCGAACGAATTCGAACTGCACCTCAGGTCCATTCTCGGCCTGCCGATCCCGACGATCGAGTTTTTCGGGCCCTCGGCTTCGGCGGTGATCCTCGCGGACGGCGAATCGGAAACGTTTCATTATGAAGGGATTGCCGAGGCGCTCGGGCTGGGGGCTGCGCATATGCCGGTCGACCTGAGGATTTTCGCCAAGCCGAAGACCCTTCCCTACCGCCGCATGGGCGTTGCCTTGGCGCGCGCGGACACGGTCGAGGATGCGGTCGCGCGGGCAGTGGCGTCCGCGGCGCGGGTCAGAATCCTTTCTTAGCGCGTTTGAGCGTGGATGGAGTGGAGGTTGCGATGCGAAATGCGATGATCGTGGGGCTTGCGCTCGGCGGCGCTGCACTAAGCGGGTGCGGCGAAGGCGGCGCGCCGACCAACCAGCAGGCCGAGATCAAGGTCCGCGGCCCCGACCAGGACCGGCTTCACCAGCTCGACGCCTTCAACCTTGCGATCGCGCTCAAGCATGCGATCCACGACGCCGGCTTCACCTGCCAGCGAGTGACCGGCGGCGGGTTTGTCGCGGAGTATCAGAATCTCGACATGTGGACCGCGACTTGCAACGACGAGCGCCAGTGGGCGGTGTTCGCGGGGCCCGATGGAAGCGCCCAGGTCCGCGATTGCAAGGACGTCGCGGAATCCGGTCTTCCGGAGTGCAAGGTTGCGCGGGAGCCCAAGGGCAGCTTTACCGAGCCGTCCTGAGCCCGGCGCGTCCGCTTATTTGGGCGTGCACTCGCGAGTTTCGCGATATTCGCCGTTCGCGGTCTTTTCCTTGATCGTGGTGCATGAGCCCTGGCGAATGACTTCGCGCCAGCTTCCATCCGGGTTGGTCACCCGGTTGCCCTTGGGCACCGGCCTTCCGTCCTTGAGCTCATAGCTCCAGCCCTTCGGTACTCGCTGATCCTGAGCCACGGCGACGCCGGCAATCCCGGTCACGGCAAGCAGCACGACCGCAACCGCCGCGGCGGTCCGGTACGACATGGGAATTTTCCTCGCTTGCATCATGGCGCTAACCCTAGCCGGGCGTAGGTGAACGGCGGCTTAGCGGCCGCGTTCTCAGTCGAGCGCCTATTTCGGAGCGCGCGGGCCGAATCGCAAGACGCGAAACCCGAACGCGGTACGCGGGCGATCAGCCCGGGGCCTTAGCCCTGGCGCGCCTTGAAGCGGCGGTTGGTCTTGTTGATGACGTAGGTCCGCCCACGACGGCGGATCACCCGGCAGTCCCGGTGGCGCGACTTCAGCGACTTCAAGCTATTGCGAATCTTCATGGCCGGGCGCCTGCTCGTTATCTCGTTCAAAATCTTGTCGGAAAGGTCCGTGAACCGGCGGCCCCACTAGGCGGAGGGGTGGTCGAAGTCAAGGCAGAGCGCCGCGCGCCAGCCGTCGCTCCCACTCCAGCGCGTGGCCGACGATCGTGTCGAGATCGTCGAAGCGCGGGCTCCAGTCGAGAGTCCGATGAAGGCGATCGACTCCGGCGACCAGCGTCGGGGGGTCCCCAGCTCTGCGGCCTTCGGTCTTGCGATTGAGCGGCTCGCCGCCGACCCGCTCGACCGAGTTCGAGCACTTCGAGCACCGAAGCGCCATGGCCGTAGCCGCAGTTGAGGACGAGGTTCTCGGCCGGGTGGGCGATCAGATGCTCGAGCGCCGCGACATGGGCGTCGGCGAGGTCGCTGACATGGATATAGTCGCGCACGCAGGTCCCGTCCTCGGTCGGATAATCATCGCCATAGACGGCGAGTCCGTCGCGCTTTCCGGTCATCGCTTCGCAAGCGACCTTGATCAAATGGGTCGATCCCGGACCGGCCTGGCCAGAGCGTCCCTCCGGATCAGCTCCGGCGACATTGAAATAGCGAAGCGCGCCAAAATTGAAGCCATAGGCCGCCGAGCAGTCGGCGAGCATCCGCTCGGTCATTAGCTTGGACGCGCCATAGGGATTGATTGGCACCGTCGGGTCTTCCTCGGCGACCGGGACCCGCTCGGGCGATCCGTAAACCGCGGCGGTCGAGGAAAAGAGGAAATGCGGAACGCCGCGATCGACCGCGGCCGACAGCAAGGCGTGGGTCGCAAGCGTGTTGTTGGAATAATAATCGAGCGGCTTCTCGACCGATTCGGGGACCACGATCGATCCTGCGAAATGCATGATTGCCGCGACGCCCTCGTCGGCGAGAATCTGCTCGACCAGCGCGCGATCCGCCACATTTCCCTCATGGAACGACACATCCTCAGGGACGAGGGCGCGATTGCCCGTGGACAGATTGTCGAGCACCACCGGGCGCCAGCCGCGCTCTTGAAGCGCGAGGACGGCGTGACTTCCGATATAACCGGCGCCGCCGGTGACCAGGATTGTAACTTTGGGCATGGCGACGCCTGCTAGTTGGGGAAGGGGCAACGCGCCACCCCCGCTCGCGGCTCCCACGGGCCTTCCCACGCCCGTCCGCGATGATTATCAGCCGCTCGAACCAACCAGCTCCAGCAGGACCATTGCCTCCATGCCAATTGTGATTTCGAGCGCCTTCGACGCCGGGAATATTCGTGTCGTCGGCGAGGACGGAGACCGGATCGACCTCGAGATCGTCAAGGATCATTTGTCCGATTTCTACCAATGGTTTTATTTTCGCCTGGCCGGGGCGGCGGGCCGCTCGGTCACTTTGCGGATCGTCAATTGCGGAGGCGCGGCATACCCCAACGGCTGGCCCGGATATCAAGCGGTGATGTCGGCCGACCGCGAGGATTGGCTGCGGATCGCGGGCACCAGCTACGAGGATGGGATCCTCACCATGACGTTGACCCCGCCGCAGGACGTCGTGTGGGTCGCTTATTTCGCCCCTTATTCGATGGAGCGGCACCACGACCTGGTCACCGAGACCGCGAGCCTCGAGGGAGTTCGCTATCGCTCGCTCGGCAAGAGCCTCGACGGCCAGGACCTCGACTGTCTGGAGGTCGGCGACGGCACCCTCAACGTATGGCTCTATGCGCGCCAGCATCCGGGCGAGACGATGGCCGAATGGTGGATGGAGGGCGCGCTCGAAAAGCTGACCGACGAGGACGATCCGGTCGCGCGCGTGCTGCGTCGCGAATGCACCTTCCGCGTGGTCCCCAACATGAACCCCGACGGCTCGCGCCGCGGCCACCTCCGGACCAATGCCGCGGGCGTCAACCTCAACCGCGAGTGGCACGACCCGACCGCCGAACGGAGCCCCGAGGTGCTGTTCGTGCGCAATGCAATGGACGAGACCGGGGTCGATTTCGCGATGGACATCCACGGCGACGAGGCGATCCCGGCGAACTTCCTCGCCGGTTTCGAGGGCATTCCCTCGCTCGCCGAAGACCAGCTGGCGCTGTTCAACCTCTATGGCGAGACGCTCGAGCGGCTGTCGCCCGATTTCCAGCGCGCGCAGGGTTATGAGGTCCCCGCCCCCGGCCACGCCAACATGTCGATGTCGACAACCCAGCTCGCCGAGCGCTTCGGCTGGCGTCTCGATGACCCTCGAAATGCCGTTCAAGGACAATCTCGACCTGCCCGACCCGGTCTACGGCTGGTCGCCACAGCGTTCCAAATTCCTCGCCTGGTCGTGCCTCGACGCGCTCCACGCGATCCTTCCAGAGCTCAAGGCGCGCAAGGCCAAAGGCTGATGCCGACCCTGGTCCTCCTTCGCCACGGCCAGTCGCAGTGGAACCTCGAAAACCGGTTCACCGGCTGGTGGGACGTCGACCTTACCGACAAGGGGATCGCCGAGGCGCGCGATGCCGGCGCGCTGATGCGCGACAAGGGCGTGGATTTCGACTGCTGCTTTACCAGCGTCCTCGACCGGGCGATCCGCACCCTCCATCTCACCCTCTACGAGATGGACCGATTGTGGCTTCCGGTGACCAAGCACTGGCGCCTCAACGAGCGCCATTACGGCGGGCTGACGGGGCTCAACAAAGCCGAAATGATCGAGAAGGTCGGCGCCGACCAGGTCAAGATCTGGCGCCGTTCGTTCGACATCCCGCCGCCGCCGCTCGATCCCGATAGCCTCTATGACGTCAGCGAAGACCGGCGCTACGACGGGATCGCGGTGCCGCGATCGGAGAGCCTCAAGGACACGATCGAACGCGTGCTGCCTTATTATGACGCCGAGATCGCGCCCGCGTTGAGGTCCGGCAAGCGCGTGCTCGTCGCCGCGCACGGCAATTCGATCCGCGCGCTCGAAAAGCATTTGCTGGGCATCAGCGACTCGGACATCGTTGCGCTCGAGATCCCGACCGGCCAGCCGATCGTCTTCGATCTTGCCGACGATCTGTCGGTCCAGCGCCGCTATTATCTGAGCGAAGCCTAGGGTCAGGCCGCCTTCTGGCGGTACATTTCCTCGTCGGCGCGGGCCATGACATCCGCCGCGCTGTCCGATTCCTCGATCATCGTCACGCCGATGGCGACGCTGAGCGGCAAGCTGTCGCCTTCATGGTCGAAGCCGCTGCCGCCAATCAGGTCGGTGAGCCGCCTGGCGGTCTCGCGCGCCCTCGGCTCGTCGCTGTTCTCGAGCAGAATCCCGAACTCGTCGCCGCCGATCCTGGCGACGACGTCGCTCCGCCGAACCCCGCGCTGGAGCAGGGCCGCGACTTCGATCAGCGCCTCGTCGCCGGCCTTGTGGCCGAAGCTGTCGTTGATCACCTTCAGCCCGTCGAGGTCGACGAACAGCATCGCCGCCGGCACCTGGTACCGCTGGACCCGGGCGATCAGCCGGTCGAGCTCGCGCAGGAAGCCGCGGCGGTTGGGCAAAGCAATTAGCGAATCCTGGTGGGCGAGCCCGTCGAGCTCCTCGATTCGCTTGCGCAGCTGCGCGACCTCGCCGCGCAGCTTGTCGATCTCGGCCGCCATGTCCGCCGGATCCGCGATGTCCGTTGCCCCTTGGTTCATCTCGCGAGCGATTCTCGGTCCTTCCGTTTCTATTCCATCGGGCGGGCCGCACACAACCGCTTCCCGCACCACCTGGATCGCGCAATTGCCTGCCACGGATTGCGTCCCTAAACGATCATCCTTGGATGGGCTGTTTCGGGACGGGACAATGGGCGCGCCGCAGGTCGGCATCATCATGGGCAGTACCTCCGACTGGGACACCATGCGGCACTCGGCCGAAATTCTCGACGAGCTCGGCGTGGCCCATGAGACCAAGGTCGTCTCGGCACATCGCACGCCAAAGCGACTCTATGATTACGCTCATTCGGCGAGGGACCGCGGGCTCAAGCTAATCATCGCCGGCGCCGGCGGCGCGGCCCACCTTCCCGGCATGGCCGCATCGATGACCTCGCTCCCGGTGCTCGGCGTTCCGATCGAGAGCAAAGCGCTCAAGGGAATCGATAGCCTGCTGTCGATCGTCCAGATGCCCGCGGGCGTGCCCGTCGGCACCCTCGCGATCGGCAGGGCCGGGGCGATCAACGCCGGGCTTCTCGCCGCGGCCATGCTCGCAGCCGAGGACTCGGCGCTCGCCGGCCGGCTCGAGGCGTGGCGCGAGAAGCAGACCGGTTCGGTGGCCGAAAAACCCGAATGACGCTGGCGCCGGGCTCGACCATCGGGATCATCGGTGGCGGCCAGCTCGGGCGGATGCTGTCCATTGCCGCCGCGAACCTCGGCTACAAATGCCACATCTTCGATCCCCATGAAGCGCCCTGCGCCGCGGACGTCGCGGCCGCCTTCACCCGCGGCGCGTTCGATGATGTCGATGCCCTGCGCCGGTTCGGCGAGGCGGTCGACGTAATCACCTACGAATTCGAGAATGTCGCGGTCGAGCCCCTTGAGGTGCTTGGCGAAAAGCTCCGGCCCGGCGCGCGCTCGCTTGCCGTGGCCCAGGACCGGGCCGAGGAAAAGAGCTTCATCGAGCGCTGCGGCGCGCCGGTCGCGCCGTGGCGCCAAGTCGCGAGCCTGAGCGAGGTCGAAGGCGCGGTGGCGGCGCTCGGAACGCCTTTGGTCCTCAAGAGCCGTCGCTACGGCTACGACGGCAAGGGCCAGGCATGGCTTCGCGAGCCCGACGACGCCGAGTCCTCCTGGCAGTCGATTGGCGAGCAACCCGCGGTAGCCGAGGCCGGAATCGCCTTCGACGCCGAATTCTCGGTCCTTGTCGCGCGTTGGGAGGATGGCCGAAGCGTCTTTTGGGATAGCCCGGAGAACGAGCATCGCGGCGGAATCCTGCGGCGCTCGATCGTCCCCGGCGGCGCCGCAATCGAGCCGCATGTCGCGAGGGCCAGGGCCGCTGCACTGGCGATCGCGGAAACGCTCGAACATGTCGGCGTGCTGACGGTCGAGTTTTTCGCCACGCCCGAGGGGCCGCTGGTCAACGAGATCGCGCCGCGAGTCCATAACAGCGGCCATTGGACGATCGAGGGCTCGGAAACCTCGCAGTTCGAGCAGCATGTGCGCGCCATCTGCGGTCTCCCCCCCGGTTCGACCGCGCTGACCGGAGCGGCGGCGACCATGGACAATCTCATCGGCGACGAGATCCACGGCTGGCCCGAGCTCGTCGCCGAGCCCGGCACGCACCTTCACATTTACGGGAAAGGCGAGGCCCGGCCCGGCCGCAAGATGGGGCACGTCACCAGGGTCGCGCGGCGCTAGCTCGCCTTATCTCGCTTCCACGACCTCCACCGGCAGCCCGAGCTTGTCGAGCTGCGGCCGCACCTTCTTCGCATCGCCGACCACCACGAACACGAACTTGTCGGGATCGATCGCCTCGCGGAATGCCGTGTCGGCCGTTCCGGGGGTCAGCGCCCGATACTTGTCGCCAAGCAGCTCGTAATAATTGTCCGGCCGGGCGAACTGGTCGTTGGTGATCATCGCGGCAAGCACCGCTCCGCCGGTCTCGAACTGGCCGGGAAGCCCGTCGACATTGTTCGACACCGCTTGGGAAAGCTCGGCATCGGTCACGCCCTTGGCGCTCGAAATGTCCTTGAGCATCATCCGGATCGCCGCGACCGATTCGCCGGTGCGGTCGGACTGGACCGGCGCCTGGATCACATAAGGGACGGCGTGATCGCGGATCTGCAGTCCGCCATAGGCGCCGTAGCTCCAGCCCTTGGATTCGCGCAGGTCCATGCTGAGCCGAGCCGCGGTTCCGCCGCCGAACACGTCGGTCGCCGCGTTGATCGGGACCATGTCCCCGGTCGCCACAATCGGCGTGACCTGGCCCGCGTAGATGATCGATTGCGGCGAGTCGGGCCGGTCGACCAGGACGATCCGCGACCCGCTCGGCGCCGGCGGGCGAGCGCCGAATGCCTTGGTTCCAGCGGGAACGGCGGGTACCTGCCAGCCGCCGAACGCGGCTTCGATGAGCGGCAGGATCTCGGCCAGCGGCCGATCCGAGACCACGAACACTTTGGCCTTGTCGGGCCGCAACCAGCTCTGCTTGAAAGCGATCAGGTCATCGCGCGTAATCGCCTGGATCGCGGCCTCGTCGCCGAGCGCGGTCGTGGCATAGGGGTGACCCGTCCCGAACAGCAAAGGAGGAAGGGCGCGTTGAGCGATCGAACCGGGCGACTTCTTGGCCTGGGCAATCCCGGTCAGAAGCTGCGAGCGGACCCGGCCGACCTCGTCGGGAGCGAAGTCCGGGCTGAGCACCATGTCGCGCATGAGGGCCAGCGAGGGCGCCAGATTGGCGCTCAGCGACGACAGGGTGACGATGCTGCGGTCGGCCGATCCGGCCGCGTTGATCCTCGCGCCCAGCCTTTCCTTCTCTTCGGCGATCTGCTGGCCGGTTCGACCCGCCGCGCCTTCGTCGAGAAGCTCGAGCGTCATGTTCTGGATGCCCCGGCGATCGAGCGGATCGGCGGCGAAGCCGGCATCGAAGGTCAAGGCGAGCTGGGTCACCGGCGAGGCGGTGCGCTGCGCATAAGCGAACGGGATTCCGTTCGACAATGTCGCCCGTTCGATGTCGGGGAAGTCGAGCGCCGGGGCCGGACCCGCGGGCGGCATCTCCCGCTTGATCGAGGCGACCTTGAGGTCGGCCTTGGGCGGCTTCTTCGCTCCGCCCTTGGCCTCCTCGTAGGGCGGCCGGTCCCCCGGCTCGAGCAGCACGGTGAGCGACGGGCGGCCGACCCAGCGCTGCAGGCTGGAGCGAACCGAATCCGGCGTCAGCGCGGCGTAATTGGCAAGCACCCGCCGGAAAAACATCGGGTCATTGTTGTAAAGATAGCCCTCGGCGAGCTTCTCGATCTTGCCGTCGTCTCCGGTCTTCTCGAGGCTTCGGATGCGCTGCGCGACTTCGACCGTCGAGGCGCGCCGGATCTCGTCGGCGTTCGGGCCGTTGGCGATGTAATCGGCGATGATCTCGTCGAGCCTTTTCTCGACCAGCGCGGGGTCAACCCCCGGCTTGACCGTCGCCGTCACAGTGAAATTGCCGAGCCGCTGGAACGGCTGGTAGCTCGAGGAGACGCTGACCGCGATCTTCTCGTCGCGGACCAGGACCTTGTCGAGCCGGCTGCTCGACAGGCCGCCGAGGATCGACGCGCCGACGTCGAGCGCGGCGAGCTCGTCGGACAGAAGTCCCGGAACGACCCAGTAGCGCTGGATCGAGGTCGCCGCGACGCGGTCCTTGAGGGCCAGCCGCTTCGCTGTCTCGAGCGTCGGGACGTCCGCGCCGGCCGGCACGTTGACCGGTCCGCGCGGGATCGCTCCGAAATATTTCTCGACCAGCGGCCGCGCCTCGGCGGCGTTGATGTCGCCCGACAGGACCAGCACCGCATTGTTCGGACCATATTTGTCGACGAACCATTGCTTGACGTCGGCGAGGCTGGCGGCGTCGAGGTCGGCCATCGAGCCAATCGTCGAGTGGCGGTACGGGTGGCCCGGCGGAAGCAGGGCCTCGGACACCGCGTAGCCGACTAGCCCGCCGGGCGCATTGTCGCGTTGCCGTTTCTCATTCTGGACCACGCCGCGCTGGAGATCGAGGCGCTTCTGGTCGATCGCCGGGAGCAGATAGCCCATCCGGTCCGACTCCATGAACAGCACTTTCTCGAGCGCGCTCTTGGGGACGGTCTGGTAATAATTGGTGCGGTCGTACCAGGTCGAGCCATTCCAGTCGGTCGCTCCGACCTTCTCCAGCCAGCCCATGATTCCTTCGCGCAGATTGTCCGAGCCGTAGAACATCAGATGCTCGAACAGATGGGCGAAGCCGGTCTTGCCCTTGGGCTCGTCTTTGGAGCCGACATTGTACCACATGCCGACCGCGACCACCGGTGCCTTGCGGTCCTCGTTGACGAGGACGGTCAGGCCATTGTCGAGCGTGAACTTGTCATAGGCCAGGCCAACTTCGCCGACGAGTTGGGGAAGCGGCGCGGGCTCGCCCGCCAAAGTGACTGCCGGTGCCGGCGCGGCCGGGGCCTCGGCCAGCGGCGCGGGCGGCTCGGTCCGGCTTGCGCAACCGCTCGACAGGATGAGGCTGATCGCCAGCAACGACGACGTGACCGAAACACGCATGGGGCAGATTCTCCAGTGAATTCCGCAAGAAAGACTGCGCGCACCTTTAGCGCGGGCGACCCGGCGCGCAAGCTCTCGGAGCGCTAGTTCCCCATCATCCCGGCCATTCCGCGCATCAGCGACCCGTTGCTCTTGTAGCGGACCGTGACCGCCCATTTCGGGTTCTTCGGCGCCTCGGCGAAATGGACCTCTGGGCCGTAGGCGACGCTCATCACCATCCCCATCGGGATCGCCTGCGCGACCTCGGCCGGGATCAGGCATTGCGTGGTGCTTGGGGCCAAAGCGTCACCCGCGGCGACGGCTTTTTTGGCGTCGGCGGGGGTCAGATAGTCGAGGTTGGCGAAGCCGGCGGTCTTGGTGCTGCTCCACATGATCGTCTCGCCGGCCTCGTTGGCGCCGAACAGTGCGAGCGCATAGCCGGTCGCGCCCGGAACCGCGTTCCAGCGCACCAGGCTCGCTCCCGACGGCGCGGCGCCGGCATCGGACAGCGTCATCGCTGACATGAAGTCCTGGCCCTGGCCGAGCGTGAAATCGATCGTCGGCGAGTAATTGCCCTGGATCTTGTGCGCACCGACCAGCGAGGCGCCCACCGGGATCGGCCGGCCATCCTTCTGGTTGGGCCATTCGCCAAAGCCGGGCGCGCTGGTCGGCCCGCCGTAGGAATGGCGTGTCCGGCCCATTGCCGAGGCGGCGCGCTTGATGCTGTCGGGGACCTTGCCCGAAGCGAGGTCGGCGAGGTTTACGGTCATCGGCTGGCCGGCGCCGACATGATCGCCGCAGCCCCAATAGATCAGCATCTTGCCCTTGATTTCAGGCATCGCCGCGGGCTCGAGCTCGCCGCGCGGCGGAGCGATCAGCGGCAGACTCGGGCCCATGCGGAGCGCCGGCGGGATCAGGTGCTGTGCCTCGGCGGGCGAAGGCGCCTTGGTCTGTGAGGCGAGGCGCAGCCGCAGGCTGTGCGACACCGGCGATGGCCCACCCTGCATCATTGCCATGATCGCCGACACGTCCGGCTGACCTCCGGCGGCCATTCCGGCCATTCCACTCTGCGTGCTCGCGTCGACCCAATAGGTCGCGACCGGCGCGGCGCTCGCCGCGACGCCGA
Source organism: uncultured Alphaproteobacteria bacterium (assembly GCA_963722545.1). Taxonomy (GTDB): domain Bacteria; phylum Pseudomonadota; class Alphaproteobacteria; order Sphingomonadales; family Sphingomonadaceae; genus Sphingomicrobium. Next base: position 441,757 of record CAVRMK010000004.1, on the reverse strand, counting down.
GTGCCATTGCGGTCCCCGCGGCCGCCAATCTCATTCCCGATCTCATCGATTTGCCCCCTGCAACTCAGTCTCTATAGCGCGCTGCAAATGTCCGACATCAGCAAAATCCGCAACTTTTCGATCATCGCGCATATCGACCACGGCAAGTCGACGCTCGCCGACCGGCTGATCCTCGCCACCGGGGGCATGACCGAGCGCGAGATGAGCGGCACCGCGCAGGTGCTCGACAATATGGAGATCGAGCAGGAGCGCGGGATCACGATCAAGGCGCAGACCGTGCGGCTCGAGTGGAGGGCGGCGGACGGCGAGACCTATGAGCTCAACCTGATGGACACCCCCGGCCACGTCGACTTTGCCTACGAGGTGTCGCGGTCGCTGGCCGCGTGCGAAGGCGCGCTCCTCGTCGTCGACGCGGCCCAGGGCGTCGAAGCGCAGACCTTGGCCAATGTTTATCAGTCGATCGAGCACGATCACGAAATCGTCCCGGTCATCAACAAGATCGACCTGCCCGCCGCGGATCCGGAAGGGGTTCGACAAGAAATTGAAGAAATCATTGGGTTGGATGCGAGTGAGGCTGTCTTAGCTTCAGCAAAAAGCGGCCTCGGGATCCCCGAAGTGCTGCAAGCAATCGTCGACAAGATCCCGCCCCCCAAGGGCGACCGCGACGCGCCCCTGAAAGCGATGCTCGTCGACAGCTGGTACGACCCCTATCTCGGCGTCGTCATCCTCATCCGCGTGATCGACGGGGTGATCAGGAAGGGCCAGCAGATCCGCTTCATGCAGGCCGGCACCATGCACCTCGTCGACCGCGTCGGCTGCATGCGCCCCAAGATCGAGCAGCTCCCCGAACTCGCCGCGGGCGAAATCGGCTTCATCACCGCGCAGATCAAGGAGGTCGCGGAGACGCGGGTCGGCGACACCATCACCGACGCCAAGCGCCCGGCCGCCGAAGCTTTGCCCGGCTTCAAGCAGGTCCAGCCGGTGGTGTTCTGCGGCCTGTTTCCGGTCGACGCCGCGGACTTCGAGAAGCTCCGCGAAAGCCTCTACAAATTGCGCCTCAACGACGCCTCGTTCAGCTTCGAGATGGAAAGCAGCGCGGCCTTGGGCTTCGGCTTCCGCTGCGGCTTCCTCGGCCTGCTCCACTTGGAGATCATCCAGGAGCGGCTGACCCGCGAATATGACCTCGACCTCATCACCACCGCGCCCTCGGTGGTCTATGAGGTCAAGCTTCGCGACGGCTCGACCCGCGAGATCCACAACCCCGCCGACTGGCCCGATTCCAACGATATTTTGAGCGTCGAGGAGCCGTGGATCGAGGCGACCATCTACGTCCCCGACGAATATCTCGGCAGCGTCCTCAAGCTGTGCCAGGACCGCCGCGGGGTGCAGAAGAACCTCACCTATGTCGGCACCGGAAGCCACGCCCGCGCCCAGCTCACCTATGAGCTGCCCCTCAATGAAGTGGTGTTCGATTTCTACGACCGGCTGAAGTCGATCAGCCGCGGCTATGCCAGCTTCGACTATCACCAAATCGGCCACCGCGAGGGCGACCTCGTCAAGATGGGCATCCTCGTCAACGCCGAGCCGGTCGATGCCCTGAGCATGATCGTCCACCGCGGCAACGCCGAGGCCCGCGGCCGCGGCATGTGCGAGCGGTTGAAGGACCTCATCCCGAGGCATTTATTCAAGATCCCGATCCAGGCCGCGATCGGCGGCAAGATCATTGCCCGCGAGACGATCGGCGCGCTGCGCAAGGACGTCACCGCGAAATGCTACGGCGGCGATGCGACGCGCAAAAGGAAGCTGCTCGACAAGCAGAAGAAGGGCAAGGCGCGGATGAGAGAGTACGGGTCGGTGTCGATCCCGCAGGAGGCGTTCATTGCGGCTTTGAGGATGGGTGAGGAGTAGCCGAGCATAAGACCACAGGCGCACAGCGCCGCGCGGGCTTATGTCGAAGAGACTACGGCGACCCGGCCGGCGGGTCGCATGGCGAACCCGACCGACGTCACGAACCGAGCGGCAGCAATGCGCAGCATTGCGAAAGCGAGTGGAGGGATGGCATGCTCGATCTAGGCAGGGGCTATGAGTGGAGACTCCAATTCGCCGTCGGCAATTGCAACTCGTGAAGCGAACCAATGAAGATTCGCATCGGCCTACCAGAGGCCTCGGAAATTTCGCGAGCGAGTACGACGGGACTGCCGTTGAGATTGACTTCTAGAATGACCTCGCCAATCTTCCAAAAGCTTCGCAAAAGCCTCCTTCTTGCGATAGGCAAGCAGCTTCTGGTTGGATCGGCCTGAGTGATCGAGCTTCGCTTCCAAGCCCACAACATCGTCGTGAGGATATTTCTCTAGGAAGTACTGCAGGCTGTCGACAAACTCTCGGACCCCGGGCTTGTCGCGCATTTCTTCGGCGAGCTTCTCCAGCCACCCGTCGATCTGCGTCTTTCGTTCTGAATAATTTACATTCTCGATTTCGTACTTATCGCGACCGACGGCATCCTTGCCGGGCGCTGCCCGACGCTGATCAACATTCCCGCTATTCTGAGGCATGCAAAATCAATGACGGATCTTGTCACGTCCGACGATGTCGCCGCCCGCCTGGGCATTTCGCTGATCCACTCGAGAACTCGATCCAGACTGGCGGTTAGAAATGATTTTGATCGCAAACCCCCCGGCAATGAGCACCCCGAGCGCGGCCACGATTTCCACCCAATGTTCGCCGAGAAATTGAGTAAACTCTTTCATTCATCCCCCTGGCCCGAGCGGGACGAGGATTACGCACTTTCAAAGGCTTGCGTCAATTCACCATAAACGCGACTTAGCGCGTATCTTTGAATTTACCTCCACCACCACCCTCGGCCCCCAAACCCTTGGCTCGCTCGGCAGGCCGGGGCCCCACATGTGCGGCTCGGGCGGCGGAGTGACGGCGAGGTAGAACTCCCGGCTGTTGAGGGTGAAGGTTCGCTGGTTGGGGGCAGTAGGTTTGGGTTTGGGCATTGGGGGCTCCAGAGAAGAACAAAAAGAAGAGGGCTGCGCGGGAGTGAATCCCGCTTCGCCGTCGGACGGGCTCGCTTCGCGACCCGCCGGCCGAACTGGCTCCGCGTCTCTCAGCCAAGACCGGCGTCGGCTGCGCCGTCGGCGGACTTGGCCTCGGTGCTCTCGCTCCAATCGATCGCCGGAAGCCCTTTCTTGGCCCGGATTTTGTCTACCTCGCGGTGCAGCTCGGCCATCCTGTCTGGGCCGTAGCCGGTGACGCCCCATGACCACCCACTCTCGGCCATCAGGATCATGTCGGGCTCGCGCTGGTTGGAGGTGCGGTAGGGCTCGTCGGCCTGGGGCTCGAGGCGCTGGGCCTTGTCCCAGTCGATCGGCAGCTCGGTCAGGATCTCGAACGCGGCGCGCTTGCCGGGGCAGGCGCTGATCTCGGCCAGGAACAGGCGGCGGATGCGCAGCAGCTTGGTGGCGATGCTGTCCTTGGCCTCCTCGACGCGGCGGAGGTAGCTCGACTCGTCCTCCCACTCGCCATGCTCGTTGCGGACCTGGCCGGGGAGCGGGCCGGCCGAGGCGAGCAAGGCGGCCTTGCCGCGGCGGGTGATGCCCGGGACCGGGCCGGCGAAGGGCGGCCGGCTGTCGAGGCCATTGCGGCGGCGGCCGATGATGATCGCGGCGTCCCAGCACTTGCGGAAACTGTCGGCGCTCGGGCTCTTGTAGAGATATTCGGCGCCGGTCGCGTGCTTGCCCATCTGCCACACCGCGGCCTGGACGGTGCCGGTCGCGGCGATTCGGGCGATGAGCTCGCGCTGGAGCTCCTCGGTCCAGCCGTCGGGGCGGCGGACCTTGCGCACGACCGGGGTGAAATTGAGCAAAGGCGCGATCTCGGGATCGGCGGCGAGCTCGGCGAAGCTGGGGATGGGTGAGTCGCTCATTGGTTAGTCTAGAGGCATAAACGAACCAAATAGGAAAGTTGTTTTTGCGGAGCCGCAGCAGATATTGAGCGTTGGGGCGGGGTGATCGGACTTGTGCTTCTCGCCGCGGTGACTGGAGTGTCTGGGGCCGCGCCGTCACCGCCCGTCAGCGAGGCGGCGGCGGGGCTGATCGAGCGCGACTGGGTGCTCCACCAGTGGGCGGTGAAGAGGTTCGATGCGGATCGTGATGCGCGCTTGTCGGAAGGCGAGGCGATTGCCGCGGCCGCGGAGCTTCGCGCGATCGCCGACGGCGACGGCGACGGGCGCGTGACCCCGGCGGAGTATCGCGCGGCGCGGGAGTTTATCCTGGCGCGGTACTAAGGGGGCCGTCACGAAGTAAATTCGTGAGGTGTCCTCAGGCCAGTTCCTGACCTTCGTTCGCCGGGCTAACTGGCCACTCTTTTGGAGCCGAGACCGACCACCATCGCATTCGCCCGCTCGTAGGTCAGCGGCTTGCCGAAGAGGTATCCCTGGATGATGTCGACGCCGAGGTCGCGCATGCGCTCGAAATCCTCGGCGGTCTCGACCCCTTCCGCGGTGACGGTCATGCGGAAGCTCTGGGCGAGCTGGACGATCGACTGGATGATCGCGACATTTTCCTTCCGCGTGCCGGCCTCGCGGACGAAGCTGCCGTCGATCTTGAGTTTGTGGAACACCGCCTTGTTCAAATAGCCGATCGACGAATAGCCGGTGCCGAAATCGTCGAGCGCGATGCCGACGCCGAGCGCGCGCAGGCGCTTCAAGACATCGAGGGTCGAGCCGTTGTCGCCGAGGAACACGCCCTCGGTGACCTCGAGCTCCAAGCGGTTGCCCGAGATCTTGTGGCGCGCGAGGGTCTCGCTGACGAGGTTGGGGAGCGAGGCCAGCACGATCTGCTTGGGGCTGATGTTCAAGGCGATCGAGATCGACTCGGGCCAGGTCGAGGCGGCGCGGCACGCCTCCTCGATCACCCACTGGCCGATGGTCGGCATCACCCCCATGTCCTCGGCGACCGGGATGAAGGTGTTGGGCGGGACCAGCCCTCGCGTGGGGTGGTTCCAGCGGATCAGCGCCTCGAACCCGACCAGCATCTGGCTCTTGGCGCTGATCAGCGGCTGGTAGACCAGGTGGAACTGGCCGGAGGAGATGGCGGTCCGAAGGTCGGCCTCGAGCCGCACCCGGTCCTCCTGCTCCGACTGCAGCGCCGACGAGAAAAAACGCGCGCAGCCGCGGCCGGCGTCCTTGGCCTGGTAGAGCGCGAGGTCGGCCTTGAGGATCAGATCGTCGACCGTCGCTCCGTCGATCGGCCCGAAGGCGCAGCCGATCGACACGCCGATGACGATCTCGGTCTGGTCGATATGATAGGGCTCGGCGATCGCGGCGATGATGCGGTCCGACAGCTGCTGGACCTTCTTGCGGCTCTGCCCGTCGGTGATGACGATGGCGAACTCGTCGCCGCCCATGCGCCCGACATGGCCGTCGTGCCCGACCTCCTCGACCAGCCGCTTGGCGACCGAGCGGAGGACAGCGTCGCCCTTGGGGTGGCCATAAGTGTCGTTGACCGGCTTGAACCCGTCGAGGTCGAGAAACATGATCGCGCAGGGGACGTTGTTGACGGTCGCGGCGCGAAGCGCCTCGCCGAGCAGCTGGCGGACGCGGCCGCGGTTGGGCAGGCCGGACAATACGTCGACATTGGCGAGGTGGGTCAGCCGCTCCTGGGTCTGGCGGATCTCGGTGATGTCCGAGCCGACCCCGCGGAACCCCTCGAAACGGCCGGCCGGATCGATGATCGGGTCGCCAGCCATCGCGATCCAGCGGGTCCCGCGCTCGGTCTTCAACTCCATCTCGAGCGCGTTAAACGGCTTCTTGTCGAGCAGCACCCGGCCGAGCTCGGCATGGCCGCCGAGCAGCGCGGGAAGCGAATGGCCGATGAGCTGGGCACCGGGCCGGCCGAGCAGCATGCTCATGCGCGAGCTGATGTAGCTCACGCGATTCTCATTATCGACCTGCCACAGCCAGCCGACGCCGCGCTGCTCATATTCGAGCAGAAGCTGGCTGGCGCTTTCGCTCTGGGTGCCGACATCGGCATTGGTGACGAGCTGGCGGAACGCCCAGCGGGCGACCGCGAGCACGCCGAAGATCGATACGCCGAGCGTGAACACCAACGGCAGCATGTGCTGGAACGGGATCGAATCGCGGGCGACGAACAAGGCGCCGACGACGCCGGCGGTGAACATCACCATCCACGCGGTGACGCAGGCCGGGACGACGATCAGGCCGAGCGCGGCGACCCCGAGCGCGGCCATCAGCGAGGCGGCGAGCAATTGCGTGCCGGGCTCGAGCGAGGGAAACAGATAGAGCGGCAGCGACAGCCAGGCGGCGGCGCGCACGGTGACTTCGCCGACCAGCAAAGATTGCGGGACCATCCGCCCCGAGCGGCCGACGCAGGTGATCGACTGGGTCCGGGCAAGCTGCATCGCGGCGAGGTTGAGCGCCGCGACCCCGGCGACCCAGCCGAGCAGCAGCTCGCCCGGCGCGGCGGTCCACAGGTTGACCGTCAGGACGAGCGCGGCGGCGATGTTGGCGGCGGCAAAGAAGGGCGCGAGCAAAGCGCGGCTGATCAGCTGGCCGTCGCGCAGCGGCGAATTTTCGGTGTCGACGACGCCCGCGGCGAGCCCGGCCGATTCGCCGCCCGGAAGCCGCGCGGAAATCAGCCGCTTATATCGGTCTGGTGCCTTGTACATGGTCCTCACACGCCGCTTGTGGGACCCGGCTTATCCAAAGAGAGTTGATGGCGGGTTAAGGGAGGGGGCGGTGGGGAGGTGGGACGGCGATGTGCGATGTGCCACCGAAGGCGCCGATATGGATGGCCCGCTCTGCAAAGGAAGCGGCGCAGGGCGCCTGCAATCGCTTACTATCACCGAAATTGCCGAAGAGCGGCTGAAGAAGGTCGCGACGGCTAAGACCAATGTGAAAGAAGCTAGAGTCAGCTTTCGACCCATGCAGACATTCGCAGTGTCCCGCGACCTAGCGCCAGCCACGTTCCTTCGCGGCGCGTTCCGCCGCTGCATCGAACGGCTCGCCTGCGATGCTCGAGTCAATCAGCGTAGCGAGCGCCGGATCGACCCCCACAGCCATTCTATAGTTGCTCGACTGACCGTCGGGTGCAACGAAGAGACCGTGTACCCGCCAGCGATCGCCCTCGCGACAGGCAAGCCCAGTCACCCGTGCGTCGGTGAAGCCGCGGCAAATGGCGCCAGACCGATCGCGGAAGGTGAGACCGATGCGGACCTCGCGGCCATCCGCGGGAGCGCTTGCCAGCTGAACGTCTAGCGCCCGATCCAGCGCAGATGCGGCGAATATCTTGCCGTCTTGGACCTCAATGAGTGCGGTTGTGCCCTGAGTAGCCACGGTGCCGACAAGGATTCCGACGGCCAGCGTCGCCGCGATCGCCGCCCATTGCGGGAGGGGTTTCCGCCGAGCATGCCCCTCCTGCTTCATTGCGGTAAGGTCGATCACATGCGCTTTAGAACGAATTGCAACGCGCATTGGCTCGGACGCCGCCGCTTCGGCGATCGGATCGAACGCGCGGCTGAGGCGCCGCTGCATCGCTCGATGTTGCTCGGCCATGCGCGCCAGGTTCGGGTCGGAAGCGACACGTGCCTCGACCTCCAAGGCCTCGGCTCCGGTCAGCTCGCCATCGAGCCAGGCGAAGAATTTCTCTTCTTCGGTCATGCTTCACCAACCATGGCCAGAAGCGCCATTCGCCCGCGGACCAGCCGAACTCGATACGGTTCCGATGGGCAACTCGAGCATCTCGGCAGTCTCCCGGTAGCCGAACCCTTCGATCAGGATCAGCGCGACAACTTCGCGCTGCTCGTCCGGCAGACGTTGCAGCGCGGCCATCATGCGCTGCAGGTCGATCGATGCCTCCATAGTCTCGCGCGGGTCGTCTCCTATGTTCTCTGCCTCCTCGGGCAAGGCCTCGAACCTCTCCTTCCGCGAGCGAGCGCGGGCAGTGTCGATCCACAGGTTGCGCATAATCTTGTAAAGCCAGCTGTCGAGCCGTGTTCCCAGCCGCCACTGCGCCTTCGAGCGAAGCGCGCGCTCGACCGTCGTCTGGGTCAGATCGTCGGCATCGGCCGGATTCCTGCTCAGCGCATGCGCGAAACGCCGCAGGCGGGGGAGCAGCGCGGCGAGCTGGTCTTCGAACGGCAGCGATGGGTTCATTTGGCCTCATGCGGATGAAACGACGCTTCATCCTCGTTTCATCCTCGAACGCTTAAGACTCCCGAATAGAAAGAGGTTTGCTGATGTCCAAATTTGGCCGCCATCTGCTAGCTGTGGCGGTAGGTTGCTCGTGCGTCGCGACTGCTGGCGCCGCACAGCTGCTCCCCAGCCTCGGATTGCCGCAGGTCTCGGTGCCTGCGCCGGTAGGCAACGCACCCGTCGCTGGATCAGTGCTGGAGAGCATCCTGTCGCAGCCGCAGGCCCACCAGATCACTCGTCCAACGCTCGACACCGTCGGCGGGCTGCCGGATCGCGTCGCCGAATCGGGCGCCTCGACTTTGCTCGAGCTGCGGAAGCTGCGGCTGCGCGAACTGATCCGGACCAACCGCGCGGAGCTCGAGAACGACGGCGACGGCCAGCCAGTCCGTCGGGGAGTCCTGATCGTCGCGAATCCCGACCCGCTTGCGCTCCACCTCACATCGCAAGCCGGTTTTCGCACTATTGCTGATGTAGCCGATCCGCTGTTGGGGATGCGTGTGGTTCAGCTATCCGTTCCAAAAAGCATGAGCGCTCGTGCCGCACTAAAGCTCCTTCAGCGTGTCGCGCCACAGCTCGAGGCGGATTTCGATCATGTGTTCGAGCCCGCGGGCGGGTCACTTGGACCCGTGCAGGCGGCCCTTGCCGCCACCGTGGGTGCTGGCCGGGGTCGCACGGTCGGAATGATCGACGGCGGAGTTGCGTCGCACCCGTCGCTCGGCGGCGCATCGATCGAGCAAAATGGCTTCGCCGGACGTCCCCAGCCGACTGGTCATGGGACAGCCGTGGCCTCGCTGCTCGTAGGAAATCAGGCGCCTTTTCGCGGCGCCGCGACCGGGGCGCAGCTCTATGTCGCAGACGTATATGGCGGTAACCGCGCGGCCGGATCGGCGAGTAGCATCGTCAAGTCACTCGGTTGGCTCGCAAGCAAGCGGGCGCAGGTGATCAACATCAGCCTAGTCGGGCCGGCAAACAAGGTTGTACAGCGTGCGATCCAGAGCGTCCGCTCGCGCGGCATTCAGATTATAGCGGCAGTTGGCAACGATGGGCCGGCCGCGCCCCCGCAATATCCGGCCTCCTACACCGGAGTGATCGCCGTCACGGGCGTCGACGCACGTGGGCGAGCATTGGTCGAAGCCGGCCGTGCGACGCATCTGGACTTCGCAGCGCCCGGCGCGGACATGGCGGCAGCGCTCCCCGGGAACGGCTATGCCCGTGTGCGAGGAACCAGCTTCGCCGCGCCGCTCGTCGCCGCGCGATTGGCACTCACCGGATCAGTGCCGCGGCTCGCGGCCGAAGCTCGACCGGGCAAGGGCCGCATCGGCCGCGGCATCGTCTGCGGCGAGTGCCGAGTGGACCCACGTGAGGTCCGAGCCAAATAACGCTGACCAACGGTTCAGGATGAAATTGCCGACTGCTGTCGTTCTCAACTTTAGGAGCGGTGATGCTCCGCACTCGACAGGAGAATGACGTGACGAAATCCATCCTTTTCGCTGCTTCGGCGCTGGTACTCGCAGCAGCGCCCGCGCAAGGACAATTGCTCGGCAACGTGGGCGGGGTGATCAATGGCACAGTTGGCGGCACGCTCGGATCAGGCTCGACTGCCGGCACACTCGGTGGCGCCGGCAACCTTGGCGGAACGATCAATGGAACATTTGGCGGGCCGACATCGGTCACCAACAGCGTGGGCGGGCTTGTTACGGGCTCTGTGAGCGGTTCCGGCAGCCATTCGATCGATCGACGCGACCGTTCGGCCGGCGGTAATGTCGGGCTCGCTGGCACCGTCACCGGTGCTGCCAACGCCGTGACGTCGACCGCCGGCGACGAACATAACCTCGGCTTCGCGGGTTCCGGCTCGGGCAGCGCATCCGGTAGCGGCAATTCGGGCTTCGGCTTCCAAACCAACCAGGCTGCGGCGCTCGCCGGACAGGTCAGCGGCGTGGCCCACGGAGCAGTGAACGGCGCCGTCTCAAGCGCCTATGGGATCGGCGGCGAGGTCAGCGCCGCCGCGACCGGCATTATGGGCGGCGCAGTCGCTACGGTCGGCAACGCAGCATCGCTCACCGGCAATGTCGACGCTTCCGTGGGCGCGACGCTGAACGGCGCTGCCAACACCGCGGCTAATGCCGGCTCAATCGCTGGCCATGGCGATGCCGCCGCTGGCGGCTCGGGCTCGGGCCGCGCCAAGGCGCAGAAGCAACACCGGCGGGATCGGAGGTAATTCTCGCCCAAAAGCCTATCCAGCCTGCCGCCTTGCCTCCAGGCGGCGGGCCCTCGCCATGTCCGCTTTCCACCCATTGCTGACGCTTGGTTCGTAAAAATCCAGACCGCTGGCGCAAGCGGCCGGCCGGTCCGCCGCCGCGCCTCGATCGCCTAGATCCCCGCTGACCGCCTCGCCACGGCGGCAATCGCGGCCTATATCCCGCCCATGGCGAGCGACGGCGCGAGCATCGAGAGGAGCTTCGAGGCGCCGGCGGGCGGGCGGCGGACGCGCGACAAGGTCACCGTCGCCTCCCCGGCCGAACCGATCGCGCGCGGAATGGGGCTCGATTCCCCGTTCTTCGAGGACAAGAACCGCGCCTTCTGGATCCTCCAGACGATCGGCTGGAGCGGCTATTTCTGCCTCCGCTCGCTAAGCGGCTTCGCCAATTCAATGGGCTGGATGTGGCTTGTCCACACGCTCCTGCTCACATTGTCGGGCTATTCGCTGACTTTGCTCCTGGCGTCGCTGTTCCGCCGCCTCATCAAGATGCCGCCGGTATGGACGATGGTGCTGTCGCTGAGCGCGGTGATCGCCTCCTCGGTCGTCTTCTCGGTGATCGAGACGTGGAGCGTCGCGACCTTCTTGAAGCCCGACCTCAGGCCCGAGGGGGTCGAATATCTCGGCGCCATCCTCCTGAACTTCACCCTGCTCGCGGCGTGGACCGCGCTCTATTACGGGATCAATTATTATCTGCTGCTCGAGGAGCAGATCGACCAGCGCGAGCGATTGGAGAGCCAGGCCTCGAGCGCGCAGCTGGCGATGCTGCGCTACCAGCTCAATCCGCACTTCCTGTTCAACACGCTCAATTCGATCTCGACCCTGGTGCTGCTGAAGCAGACCGAGCGCGCCAATGCGATGCTGGCGCGGCTGTCGTCCTTCCTTCGCTACACGCTCGCCAACGAGCCGACTGCGCAGGTCACGCTTGCGCAGGAGGTCGAGACCTTGAAGCTCTATCTCGAGATCGAGAAGATGCGCTTCGAGGACCGGATGCGGCCGCATTTCCGGATCGATCCGGGGACGATCGGCGCGCGGCTGCCCTCGCTATTGCTCCAGCCGCTGATCGAGAATGCGATCAAATATGCGGTGACCCCGCGGGAAAGCGGCGCCGACATCTGGATCAGCGCGAGCCGGGTCGGCCCGCGGGTCAGGATCGAGGTGGCCGACAATGGCGACGGCGAGGGGGGCGGGGTCTCGGCCAGCCAGTCGACCGGCGTGGGCCTCGCCAATATCCGCGACCGATTGCAACAGGCCTATGGCGAAGAGCATAGATTCGAGGCGCGCTCGAACGAACATGGCGGCTTTAGCGTTATCGTTGAAGTTCCTTTCGAAACCGGAGACAAAAGCGAATGACCATCCGGACCATCCTGGTCGACGACGAGCCCCTAGCCACCCAGGGGCTCCAGCTGCAGGCTCCAGGCGCATGACGACGTCGAGGTAGTCGGATCCGCGGCCAACGGGCGCGAGGCGATCCGCCAGATCAAGACCCAGAAGCCCGACCTCGTGTTCCTCGACATCCAGATGCCGGGCTTCGACGGATTTTCGGTGATTCAGGGCCTGATGGACGTCGAGCCGCCCCTGTTCGTGTTCGTGACCGCTTATGGCGACCATGCGCTGCGCGCGTTCGACGCCCAGGCGGTCGATTATCTGATGAAGCCGGTCGACGAGGACCGGCTTGCGGCGACCCTGGATCGGGTCCGCCAGCGCCTCAGCGAAAAGCGCAGCGCCGAGGAGGCGGAGCGGCTGAAGGAAGCGCTCGCCGAGCACGCGCCCGAGGCGGCCGAGGAACTGGCCGACGCGGCGCCCGAGGGCCATGCCGCCAACCGCTTCGAGAAGACCATCAACATCAAGGACCAGGGCCAGATCTTCCGCGTCGAGGTCGATTCGATCGAGCGCATCGACGCCGCCGGCGACTATATGTGCATCATGACCGGGGATAATACGCTGATCCTGCGCGAGACGATGAAGGACCTCGAGAAACGGCTCGACCCGCGGCGGTTCCAGCGAGTCCACCGCTCGACCATCGTCAACCTCGACCTCGTCCGGCAGGTCAAGCCGCACACCAATGGCGAATGCTTCCTGGTGCTCGATTGCGGCGCCCAGGTGAAGGTGTCGCGGAGTTATCGCGACGTCGTCGCGCGGTTCGTCCACTAGGCCATGGCGCGGGTGACCGGCCTCGGCGGCGTCTTCTACAAGGTCGCCGACCCCGACAAGACACGGGCGTGGTACCAGGAGACGCTGGGGATCGGCGGCGAATGGGGCGCGATGTTCCCGTTCAAGGCCGACGATCCCGAGGGCTTCGCGCTGCTTTCCCCATTCAAGAGCGACAGCGATTATTTCGGGCCGAGCGACAAGCCGTTCATGGTCAACTTGCGCGTCGACGACCTCGACGGGCTGGTCGCCGAGCTCGAAGCCAAGGGCATCGCGATCCTCGGCCGGCAGGACGAGGATTATGGCCGCTTCGCCTGGATCCTCGATCCCGACGGGGTGAAGGTCGAGCTGTGGCAGCAGAAAGGACCGGCCCCCGAATGAGAGACTTCGCCACCTTCGCCGCGCTGCACGTCCCGGGCGACCCGGTCGTGCTCTACAACATCTGGGACGCGGGCAGCGCCAAGGTCGTCGCCGAGGCCGGGGCCAAGGCGATCGCGACCGGAAGCCATCCGGTCGCCGACGCGCTGGCGATGGGCGACGGCGAGCAGGTCCCGCTCGAGCTGGTCTTCGCGAACGCGCGGCGGATTGTCGGCGCGGTCGACCTTCCGGTGACGATCGACTTCGAGGGCGCTTATTCGGCCGACCCCGAAGCGGGCGCGGCCAATGTCGCGCGCCTGAAGGAGACCGGCGCGGTCGGCTGCAATTTCGAGGACCAGGTGGTCGGCGGTGAGGGGTTGCACCCTGTCGAGCTGCAGGCGCGGCGGATCGCGGCGATCCGCTCGGCGGTGGGCGCGGACTTTTTCATCAACGCCCGGACCGACGTCAGGCTGAAGGACCCGCAGGCGCCGGTCGAAGACATCATCGCGCGCGGCAAGGCGTTCGCCGACGCCGGCGCGAGCGGCTTCTTCGTTCCGCGCCTCGCCGATGCGCGCGAGGTCGAGCAAGTGGTTCGCGAAGTGCCGCTTCCGCTCAACCTGATCGCATTCCCGGGAGCGCCACCGAAGGAAGAATGGGCGGCGGCCGGTTGCGCCCGGATCAGCCACGGGCCGTTCCCGCTGCGCGCGCTAATGGAGCGGTTCAAGGAGATGGCGGCGACGGCGATCGGCTGACCCGCCCCCGGACCTAGTTCAGCTCGCGCCCGATCGGGTAGAGGAGATAGCGCTCATCGTAATAAGGGGTGCGCTCATAGAACCAGCCGAGGCGGGCGTCGGGGTCCCTGGCGAACTTGGGATCGGCGCGGAGCTTTGACCCGAACTCCCGCTTGAGCGCCGGATCGGCGGCGAGCATCCGCTCGGCCAGCGGCGCAATGACATAGCCTTCGATATATTCGGTGCGCATCAGGATTTCGGGGAAGAAATTCCACTGGAGCAGCGAATTGGGTCCTTCGGGCTCGAGCATCGCCGCGGCGAGAAGGCCGAGCGGCTGGGCCGAAGGAACGCGCACCGAGCCCGCCGGGAATCGTTCGGAGCGCGGCGCGTGGGTGAAACCGGCGACTTCGATCGGGATGTGACCCTCGTCCGCTGCCTTGGTCTTGGCGCCCGAAATTCGCACCATGTCGAGGGTCATGGTGCGCGCCTCGCTGATGGTCTCGAACTCGATGCCGTGCAGCCGAAGCAGCGCGATCACTTCGGGCTTCGTCGCCGGAACCCACCAGGCCGCGGGAAGGGTGACGACCTTGTCCGGGACTTCGGTCCACACCGGCATCGCCTGCGTGACCGGACGGCCGAGCCAGCGAACTTCGCGCCCGCCGGACGCTGCCGATCGGTAGGTAGTCGAGGCTACACCCTTGAAATCGGTAATCGCCGACGTCGGCTTGGGGAGCGGCTTCCAGCTCAGGATTTCGGTGCGCGGGCGGCTGGCGCGGTCTTCAGCGACGGCCGCGGCGATCTGCCCGCCTTGCGCGCCGACGAGGCGAAGCGACTCTTCAAGCAGGACATAGGTCCCGAGCACGCGCTGGCGGTACGGCTTGAGCGAATGCAGCTCGACCAGGACCGAGGGGATTCGGGCGAGGTCGGCATAGCCGGTCGAATAGCGCGGCTGGTCGGCGAACATGCGCACGCCCGCCGCCGGCTTGCGCGGGTCGACCGCATCGACATAGGGCCCGGGCACATGGCCGGCCGCCGACAGCGCTGCGCTCAGCGCTGGACGGTAGGATTGATCGAGCCACCGTCCGATCGCCGGCGAATGGGCATAGCGCCCGTCCCAGCCGGGGAACATGAAGGTGACGTCATACTGGTAATCGATCCCGTCGGTGACGTGGAGATCGACGTACAGCGCCGGCTGGGCCCTTCGCAGCAGGCCGATCATCGCGCGCATCTCGGGCGTGTCGGCCTTGAGATAATCGCGGTTGAGATTGAGGTTCTGCGCGGTGGTGCGCCAGCCCTGATTGTCGGGCCCGCGCTGGTTGGGGCGATTGAAGCGCGAGGAGCGTTCGTGGCCGTCGGCGTTGAAGATCGGGACGAACAGGAAATCGGCACCGTCGAGGAGGTGGTCCTTGCCGCGAAGGGCAATGTCGCGGAGCAGCATCAGGCCCGCATCCTTGCCGTCGATTTCGCCCGAATGGATTCCAGCCTGGGCGAGGACCACCGGCTTGGGCGTCGTGCCTGGCTTGGACGCGCGCACCGCGTAAAGCTCGCGGCCCTGCGCGGTCCGGCCAAACGGCTCGATCGTCAGCAAAGGCGAGGCGGCAACCAGCCGCTCGATCCAGGCGCGGGTCTGATCGTAGGATGGAGTCTCGGCGAAATTGCTGGCCTCGGCCGGGGTGATCCAGGGGTCGCCCGCCGCGGCCACCAGCTTCTCGCTCGGTCCATGCCACGGGAGCGGCGGCGGCAGCGGGGCCACCATGTCCTGCGGTGTCATTGCCGCGCCAAATGCGAGAAGAGCGAAGATCATCGCGAAGGCCTAAGCTCCGCAACGTGCAGAGGCAATTGCGGCGCAAGGAGCTGCCGTTCGTCGAACGGATTTTGCGGCGCCTCTCCGCTTTGCTAGGCGGGCGCGCATGACACAGCTCCATCGACTCCTCGCCGCGACCGCGCTCGCCGCCTTCGCCCTGACCGCCTGCCAGGTCAGCTCGACCAACCAGTCGTCCGACGCTTCAGAGACCAAGAGCGCGGCCGTCGCCAAGCTCGCCGAGGTGCGGATGAACCCCGACACATCGTTCCTCACCGCCGAGGAGCGCGAGGTCGTCAACCTGCTGATCCAGGCCGCGGACCTGATGCAGCCGATCTATCTGCGCCAGGTGTCGGCGGACAATGCGCGGCTCCGCGCCGAGATCGAGGCGTCGGGCGACAAAGCCAAACTCGCGCGCTTCGACCAGATGATGGGGCCGTGGGACGAGATGGACGAGGACAAGCCGTTCATCGGCAGCAAGCCGCGGCCGCCGGGCGGGGGCTTCTATCCCGAGGACATTACCCAGGCCGAGTATGAGGCCTATGTTAAGGCGCACCCGGACGAGGCCGAGAAGCTCAACAGCCTCTACACGGTGGTCAAGCGCGACGGCGACCGGCTCGTTGCCGTGCCCTACAGCGTGGAATATCGCGAGTGGCTCGAGCCCGCCGCGAAGCTGCTCGAGCAGGCCGCGGCGAGGACCAGCAACCCGAGCCTCAAGCGCTTCCTCACCCTTCGCGCCAAGGCCTTCCGCACCGACGATTATTTCGAGAGCGAGCTGGCGTGGATGGATTTGAAGGACACGCCGATCGAGGTCGTGATCGGCCCCTATGAGACCTATACCGACCGGCTGTTCGGGCGGAAGGCGGCGTTCGAGGCCTATGTTGGCCTGCGCAACCCCAAGGAATTGGCCGCGCTCGACGTCTACAAGAGCCAATTGCGCGACATGGAGGCGCACCTTCCGGTCGAGGAGCGCTACAAGAACTTCAAGCGCGGGTTCGAATCGCCGATCAGCGTGATCGACCAGATCGCGGCCGGCGGCGACAGCAAGCACGGCATCCCCGCGATCGCCTTCAACCTGCCCAACGACGAGCGCGTGCGCGAGGCCAAGGGCGCGAAGAAGGTCATCCTGCAGAACGTGCTCGGCGCGAAATACGACCGGATCCTCGGGCCGATGGCGCCGCTGATCATGGTTCCGGAGGACGCCGCCAACGTCGACCAGCGGCACATGTACCTCCAGACGCTGTTTCACGAGCTCACCCACAGCCTCGGACCTGGATCGATCGTCGTCGACGGCCGCGCCACCACCGTCAGCGACGAACTCAAGGACCTCGGCGCGGGCTTCGAGGAGGCCAAGGCCGACGTCATGGGCGCCTATCAGGCGATGTACATGATGGACCAAGGCGTGCTCCCCAAGGGCGACAAGCCGCGGATCCGCGCGACCTATATCGCCGGCCTGTTCCGGGCGATGCGCTTCGGCGACACCGAGGCGCACGGCCGGGGCGCCGCGATGCAGTACCGCTACATCCGCGACAAGGGCGGGATTGAGTGGGACTCAAAGGCCGAGCGGTTCCGGATCAACCCGGCCAAGCTCGACGCGGCGATCGCATCGCTCACCGGCGAGATCGTGCGGCTCCAGGGCGACGGCAATTATGCCGGGGCCAAGGCCTTTTTCGACAAATGGGGCAAGATGGACGCCGAGGCCAAGGCCGTGACCGCGAAGATGGACCACATCCCGGTCGACATCTGGCCGCTCTATCCGAGCCGGATCTAGCGCGCGACCGGGAGGCCGACGGTGACCGTCGTGCCAACGCCGAGGGTCGAATCGATGTCGAGACTGCCGCGATGGCGCTCGACCACATGCTTGACGATGGCCAGGCCGAGCCCGGTGCCGCCGCTTTCGCGGCTGCGCGCGTCGTCGACCCGGTAGAAGCGCTCGGTCAGCCGTGGCAAATGCTCGCGCGGGATTCCGGGCCCGTGGTCGACGACCGCGACTTCGACCCGGTCCCCGGCTTCGGCGAGGCGGACCTCGACGCACGCCTCGGGCTTGTCGCAGCCGTAGCGCAGCGCGTTGCTAAGGAGATTGTCGAACAATTGGACGAGCTGCGCGCGATCGCCGAGGACCGGCGGGACGGGCTCGATCGCTTCGACCGAGATCTGGCAATCGCTCGACGGGCCGACATTGGCGATCGACTCCGCAAGCACCTGGCCGACGTCGACCGCTTCCGATGGCAGAATGAAGCGGTCGGCCTCGATCCGCGACAGGCTCATCAAATCCTCGACGATTCGCAGCATGCGCAGCGCCTCGCTGCGGATCGTTGCGCCGAAGCGAGCGATGTCGGCGGGCTCGAGCCTCTCGGCGTCGGCCAGGGTCTCGGCATAGCCGATCACGGCCGAGAGCGGGGTGCGAAGCTCGTGGCTGGCGTTGGCGACGAAGTCGACCCGCATCCGCTCCGCCGACACGGTCTGCGAGCGATCGACCAGCCGGAGCAGCACCAAACCCTCGTCGAGGGGACGGATGGCGGCCCGGAACGAGCGCCGCGGATCGCCAATCCCGGCGGCGTCCACTTCGCCCGCTTGCCCGGAAAGCACGAGATCCAGGACTCGCGGATGGCGGATCGCAAGGCGGACGTTATGCCCTTCGATGCGCGGCCCGAGCAGGCGCTTCGCGGCCCGGTTGGCGACCCTGACGATGTCCTGGTCGATCACCAATGCCGCTTCGTCGAGCGCATCGATGACCCCGCGGGCAAGCTTCAGCGCATCGGCCATGACGACGCTACTAGACGATCCCGCCATGTCCGCCAAAGGCGTGGAATCGAATGCCCCCTCGCCTTGCGACGAGGGGGCGGCCTTTCGATCCGAAGGGGGAGAAGGAGTGCGAAAGGCAAAACGCACTGGCGCTCGGGATCAGAAGTCGATCTGAGCGCGGGTCATGATCACATCGACGCCGTAGCTGCGCTCGTCGACCGGCTTGCTCGAAGTCGGCTTGACGGTCGCCGCGAACGGACCGCCGGTGATGTCGGCGTGCGAATATTGCAGCAGGAATCGCATATAATCCTCGGGGATCCAGATCAGGCTGGCGAGCAGGCCGAGCTGCTTGCCGCCGCGTCCGAGACCGACCGACGGGGTGTTGACGCCGGTCACGAAGTTGTTGCTGAAGCCGCTCTTGAGCTTGCCCGTGTCGAGGTCGAGATAGTCGACCCGCCCGTTGAGCTGCAACGCGCCCCAGCCGCCTTTGCTGAACGGATTGAGCACCTTCGTCCGGTCGAACGTGCCGCCCTTGTAGCCGCGGGTTTCGCCCGTGAAGAAATAGCCGATCTCGGCGTAGCCGCCCCAGAAGCTGGGATTGCCGTTCGGGACGAGGACGGTCGCGGTGTTGCCCGGGAACAGGTTCAAGGTCGCCGAATCCGAGAAGTTCAGCGTGTCCCCGGCATCGTAAGCGTCCGTGTTCAGATACTGGCCCTCGGCGGCGAAGTGCAGCGACTTGTGGATCGCAGCGAACTCGAGGCCGATGATATTGTCGCTTCGAGCGGCGAAATTGCCGGTGTCGACGAAGCGCACGTCGGTCGTCTGGCTGAACGGCCGAGCGCGGTAGCGGGCCAGGCGATCGTTCGAAGGCGCACCGGATGACGTGCTGGAGCCGCCATTGTTATTCGCCTGGAACTTGCGGTGCTGGAAGTTGGCGCCGAAGTGCAGCTGGGTGCTGCCCATCAGCGGCGAGTAGACGCCGCGCGCAGCGGCGATCCAGCCTTCGTTGTCGAAGCTTCCGTCGATCGAATGGGCGGCGAACAGGCCGGCGTTGAAGCGCAGGTCCCCGGCCTTGTTGACGAAGCCGCCATTGATGCCGATGCGGCGCGTGTTGATGAACGCGTCGTCGAACGCGGCGCGCTCAATGAACGAGGTGAAGCGCGAGCTCGTCTGCTGCTCGAGACCGTTGTTGGTCTCCATGTTGCCGATGGCGAGGTTCCACGGATTGCCCTTGCCGGCATAGGTCAGGATGACGTCGCCAAAGCCAACGCTGGAGTTGGCGAAGTCCATCTCGAACTTGTAGCCAAATCCACCCGGAATCGTGCCTTCCGCGCCGAGCCTGATGCGGCGCGCGCGGGTGTTGAAGCCGAGGTTGCGGTTGATGATGTTGTCGGGCGTGCTGACCCAGCCGGCGTCGTACTGGATTCGGCCACGAGGCTTGAACGACCAGCCCCCTTCCTTGTCCTCAAACTGGGGCATGCCCTTCCACGACGGCGTCGCCTTGACCAGGTTGGCGCGAATGTCCTCGATCGCCGACTGAAGCGATTCAACCTGGGCGGTCAGAAGCTCGATCTTGGCCTGGGCATCGTCGAGAGTTTCCGTTTCCCCGATGGCCTGGTCGGCCGCCGCGTCCGACGGATCGGGCTCGGTCTGCTCTGGCTCGGCGGCGGGCGCCGGTTCCTGAGCGAGCGCGGGCGTGGTCATGCAAATGGCGCCGCTGGCCAAAAGCGCGGCAATCAACTTCAGCTTCATTCTACGGTCCTTCCCCCCGGTGGGTAAGTGTGCGCCGCGGCCCCCTTTTCGAGGGACCGCGGACGCGATCGGCGTGGTCGTGGCTATTTGAGCGAGGCGAGGTTCATCGGCGCGAGGCCGCGAGCCGCCTGCTGGCTGCGTGCCCTGATTCCACCCGTTGATGCGATCAGGCCGGCGCGGCGCAGATAGCCGCTTGGGCCGAACGCACTCTCCTTGGTGAATTCCGCGGCAAAGGCTCGCACCGCGGGAATCGCCTTGGCGTGGGCGTTCTTGATGTAGATGTAGAGCGGCCGTGCGCCCGGATATTTGAAGCTGCTGATCGTTTCATAGGTCGGAGCGACGCCGTTGATCGACACGCCCTTCAGCTTGCCCGGATTCTCTTCAAGGAAGCTGTAGCCGAAGAAGCCCAGTGTGTTGGGGTTTCCAGCCAGTTTCTGAACAATGAGATTGTCGTTCTCGCCAGCCTCGATGAACGCGCCGTCCTGGCGAAGCGTGTGGCAAACCGACTTATACTTGGCCTCGTCC
This sequence comes from uncultured Alphaproteobacteria bacterium, assembly GCA_963722545.1. Taxonomy (GTDB): domain Bacteria; phylum Pseudomonadota; class Alphaproteobacteria; order Sphingomonadales; family Sphingomonadaceae; genus Sphingomicrobium. Next base: position 421,223 of record CAVRMK010000004.1, on the reverse strand, counting down.
GACTTCTTGAGCGCAGCCATCGAACCATTGCTCTCGCAGCCGGGACTGAGGATCAGTTCGACGAGCGAGTCGCGAGTGCCCGAGGTCGGCGGCGGGCCGTATACGCGGATCGGGATCGCCGGCAACTTGGGATTGACGTCCTTCCAAGTCTTGGCGCGATTTGGCTTTCCGAAGGGAGTCTTGGCGAGCGCCATATAGATTTCGCGCTGGGTCAGATTGTTGAGCGCGGTCGAGCGCGCGGTGGCAAGCGCGAGGCCGTCGATCCCGACCTGTATTTCCGTGATCGAAGTGACACCATTGGCCTTGCAGGTCTTCGCCTCCGACGCCTTCATCCGGCGCGAAGCGTTCGCAACATCGGGGAAGCGCTCACCAACGCCGGCGCAAAACAATTTCATCCCGCCACCGGTGCCGGTCGACTCGATGATCGGAGCCGGGATCTTCGGGTTGGCGCGGGACATCCGCTCGGCCACGGCCTTGGCGAACGGATAGACGGTCGAAGAGCCGACCGCCCGCATCTGCGAGCGCGCGTCGGCGACGGTTGCGATGGAAAGGGCCGATGCCGCGACCGCGGCATAAGCGGCGAATTTGGATGTCATGGTCTCAATACCCCTTGAGGGAGCGAATCTTCTCGCCCGCCGGGAATGAGTTAGGAGTCTTGAGCGACCGTTCGCTGACTCATGTGTGTCAGTTCAATGACAGGCGCCGTGCCGATCAGTGCTCCAGGTCGAGCGAGTAGCCCGCCGAGCGGACGGTCCGGATGAGGTCGGACCGGTCGCCCGCGTTCAGGGCCTGGCGAAGCCGACGGACGTGGACGTCAACGGTGCGCGCGTCGATGTCGGGGTCGTGGCTCCACACCGAATCGAGCAATTGCTCGCGGCTGAAGACCCGGCCCGGATGTTCGAGGAAATGCTTGAGGAGACGGAACTCGGTCGGTCCCAGGGCCAGGGCCTCGCCGTTGCGACGCACGCGGTGCCGGGTCACGTCCATTTCAACGTCGGCATAGACGAGCTGCTCCCCGGCCAAAGCCGGGCGGACCCGGCGCATCACCGCCGCGACCCGGGCGACCAGCTCCTTGGGACTGAACGGCTTGGTCACATAATCGTCGGCCCCGGTCTCGAAGCCGCGAATCCGGTCGGCCTCCTCGCCGCGCGCGGTGAGCATCAGGATCGGGACGTTGGCGCTTTGCGGGCGGCGGCGCAGGCGGCGGCAAACCTCGATCCCGCTGATCCCCTCGATCATCCAGTCGAGGAGGATGATGTCCGGCTTGACCTCGTCGGCAAGGATCAGCGCCTCCTCGCCGTCGCCGGTGCGGGTGACGGAATAGCCGGCGCGCTCGAAATGAAACGTGACCAGGTCCGCGAGCGGCCGGTCGTCCTCGACGAGCAGGAGGCGGGTTTCGCCCATCAGCCCGGAACCTTGGTTTCACCCTTGTCGGTCATGTGAAGACCGGTCGCCGCGAAATAGACCATCTCCGCGATGTTGGTGGCGTGGTCGCCGACCCGCTCGAGGTTCTTGGCGACGAACAGCAGATGCGCCGACTGGCCGATCGACTGCGGATTTTCCATCATGTGGGTGACCAGGGTGCGGAAGATCGAATCGTAGAAATCGTCCACCGCCGAATCGCGCTCGCACACCCGGACCGCGGCTTCGGCATCGCGCTCGACGAAGGCGTCGAGCACGTCGTGGACCATCTCGGTCGCGATCCGCGCCATCTCGGGCAGCAGCGACAAAGGCTCGATCTTGCTCGAGCCGTCGATCTTCGAGACTCGCTTGGCGATATTCTTGGCATAGTCGCCGATGCGCTCGACCACGCCTGAAATCTTGAGCGCGGCGACGACGTCGCGAAGATCCGTCGCCATCGGCGCGCGGAGCGCGATCAGCTGAACCGCGCGGCGCTCGGTCTCGATTTCGAGCGAATCGAGTTCGGCATCATTCTCGATGATTCGCTCCGCCCCTTCCAGGTCACGCTGCACCAGGCAGCGCATCGACTCCTCGATCGCATGTTCGGCGAATCCGCCCATCTGGCTGATCAGCGCTCGAAGCCGCTCGATATCCTCGTCAAAGGCTTTGATCGTATGCCCGCCGGCTTGCTGAACCACGTCAACTCCTCCGATCAGCCGTAGCGGCCGGTGATATAATCCTGCGTGCGCGGCACGCGTGGATTGGTGAAAATTTCCGACGTCTTGCCATATTCGATCAGCTCGCCGAGGTGAAAGAAAGCCGTGCGCTGCGACACGCGCGCGGCCTGCTGCATGTTATGCGTGACGATGGCGATGGCGTAGCGGCCGCGAAGCTCGTGGATCAATTCCTCGATCTTGGCGGTGGCGATCGGGTCGAGCGCGCTGCACGGCTCGTCCATCAGGATCACTTCGGGGTCGACCGCGATCGCCCGGGCGATGCACAGCCGCTGCTGCTGGCCGCCGGACAGGGCCGTTCCGCTCTCTTCGAGCCGGTCCTTGACCTCGTCCCACAGGCCGGCGCGCTTCAGGCTCTTCTCGACGATTGCGTCGAGCTCGGCCCGGGTGGTCGAGAGGCCGTGAATCCGCGGGCCGTAAGCGACATTCTCGTAAATCGACTTGGGAAAGGGATTGGGCTTCTGGAACACCATCCCGACCCGGGCGCGCAGCTGGACCACGTCCATCGCCGAACTGGTGATGTCCTGGCCGTCGAGCTCGATGCAGCCCTCGACGCGGGCGCCGGGGATGGTGTCGTTCATCCGGTTGAGGCACCTTAGGAAGGTCGACTTGCCGCAACCCGAGGGGCCGATGAAGGCGGTGACGAGATCGTCGTAGATGTTGATCGACACGTCGTTGAGCGCCTGCTTGTCGCCGTAGAAGACGCTGACGTCGCGGGCGCGCATCTTGGTCACCCGGTCGACGTCGCGGGCGAGCACCGTCGGATCCTCGAGATTGGGCTGATGCGACACGTCGACGGTCGGCGTGTCCTTCGGTTCAGTCATGATGTCGTTCACCTTGCTCACCAGCGTCGTTCGAAACGGTTGCGAAGATAGATTGCGAGGCCGTTCATCAGCAGCATGAACAGCAATAGCACGATGATCGCGGCGCTGGTCTTCTCGATGAAGCCGCGGTCGACCTCGTCCGACCACAGGAAAATCTGGACCGGAAGAACGGTCGCCGGGTCGTCGAAGCCGCCCGGCGGAGCGGCGATGAAGGCGCGCATCCCGATCATCAGCAGCGGCGCGGTCTCGCCGAGCGCGCGCGCCATGCCGATGATCGTCCCGGTGAGGATCCCGGGCAAGGCCAGCGGGAGCACGTGCTGAAACGTCACCTGCATCTTCGACGCGCCGACGCCGAGCGCGGCATCGCGGATCGAGGGCGGGACCGACTTGATCGCGTTGCGCCCGGCAATGACGATCACCGGCATGGTCATCAGCGCAAGCGTCAGTCCGCCGACCAGCGGCGCCGAGCGCGGCAGGTTCATGACGTTGAGGAAGACCGCAAGCCCGAGCAGCCCGAAGATGATCGACGGGACCGCGGCGAGATTATTGATGCTGACCTCGATCGCGTCGGTCCAGCGGTTCCGCGGTGCGAACTCCTCGAGATAGACCGCGGCAAAGACCCCGACCGGGAAGGCGAGCAGCATGGTGATGACGATTGTCAGGAAACTGCCCTTGAGCGCCCCCCACACGCCGACCGACGACGGGTCGGTCGAGTCGGAGGCGGTCAGGAACTGGGCGTTGAAGCGCAGCCGCAGCGAGTCGTTGCCCTTGAGCTCGGCGACGAGCCGCTCGGACTCGGGATCGGAATCGCTCTTCGCGGCACCGTCGAGTCGGCTTCCAAGCGGAAGCCACAGGCTTTCGGTACGGGTCAGCATGGCCGGGTCTGCGAGGATCGATTCAGTCAGCGCCTCGACCGCGCCGTCACCGAACATCTCTTCGGCTGCGGGCCCATAAGCGGCGACCGCCGACTTGGACAAAAGCCCGGCGAGGTCGGCCGAGGCGACTTCGTGATGAGCGTCGGGCCCGGCCAAAGACGTAGGATCGAGGAACAGGTCGCTGCGCGCGAAATCGATCGGCACGCGCGCCTGGTAAGCGGTAAACCCGCCGAGCCCCTTCCACGCCATGGTGACGAGGAGGAAAGCGAGGAACAGCACCGACAAGGCAACCGCGGAAAAGCCGAGCAGCCGAAAGCGGCGCTCCGCCGAATAGCGGCGCGCAACCCGGCGGCTCATTTCCGGATCGCTCCAGCGACTGGGTTGCCCGCTACTCATATTGTTCCTGATATTTGCGCACGATGTGGAGCGCGATGAGGTTGAGCAGCAGGGTGATGAGGAACAGCACCAGCCCGAGCGCGAATGCGGCGAGGGTCTTGGCGCTGTCGAATTCCTGATCGCCGGTGAGAAGCTGGACGATCTGGGTGGTCACGGTGGTGACGCTGGCGAACGGGTTGGCGGTGAGGTTGGCGGCGAGGCCGGCGGCCATGACCACGATCATCGTCTCGCCGATCGCTCGGCTGACGGCGAGAAGGATACCGCCCATCACGCCGGGGAGCGCGGCCGGGAGAAGGACCTTGCGGATGGTCTCCGAGCGGGTCGCGCCCATCGCCAGGCTGCCGTCGCGCATCGCCTGCGGCACCGCGGCGATCGAATCGTCGGACATCGAGCTGATGAACGGGATGATCATCACCCCCATGACCAGGCCCGCGGCGAGCGCGCTTTCGCTCGAAGCCGATTCGATGCCGATCGAAATGCCGAAATCGCGGACGATGGGCGCCACGGTGAGCGCCGCGAAATAGCCGTAAACGACGGTCGGGACCCCGGCGAGCACCTCGAGCGCGGGCTTGAGTACGGCGCGAACCCCGGGCCGGGCATATTGGGTCAGATAGATCGCGCTCATCAGGCCCAGGGGGATGGCAACGATCATCGCGATGATCGCGCCGATGAAGAAGGTGCCCCACATCAAGGGGATCGAGCCGAACGCGCCCGACGAGCCCGCCTGGTCGGCGCGGATCGCAGTCTGCGGGCTCCATTCGGTGCCGAACAGGAAGTCTCCGACCGGATAGAGGCGGAAGAAGCGCAGGCTTTCGAACATCAGCGACAGGAAGATTCCGAGCGTCGTCAGGATGGCGATCAGCGAGGCTCCGAACAAAAGCCCCATCATCCACCGCTCGACCCCGGTCCGGGCGCGGAAATCGACCTTGCTTCGGCGAAGCGCGAAGGCCGCTGCGGCGACGGCGACCACGAGGACGAGCCCCCCGCCGAGAAGCGCGAAGCGCTCCTGCGCCGAGCGGATGACCGGCGCGATCGACGCGCTCTCGGGGTTGAAACCGGCCTCGGCCGATCCGCTCGCGATCCCGCGGGCTTCGGCGAGGATCGATTCGCGCTGCATCTGGAAATCGGGCAACGCCTGACCCTGCGGACTGGCAAGGACGACCTGGTCAACGAGGCGGGTTTGGACCGGGGCCCAGGCGGCAAGCACGAGCAGCGCCGGGATCGCCGCCCACAAAGCGGCATGCATGCCGTGATAGACCGGCAGCGAGTGCATGCGCTGCCCGGCGCGCATCCGGCGGGCGCGAACGAAGCCGAGCCAGCCGGCCGCCGCTGCGATCAGCAGGATCGCGGCGAAGGCGATCAGCAGGCTCATGGCGCGGCCGCCTCCGCCTTCGCTTAGTTGAGACCGGCGGGGTTCAGCGCGGCGAGCTCGCCGGCCTGCTTGCCGGCGCTTTCGGCCTCGCCGGCATGGAACGGCACCAGCCCGATTCGCTCGAGCGCGCCGCCGGTCGCCCACATCTTGGCGAAGGTGGCGAAGAAGTCGCGGATCCTGGGCTTGGCCTGGATATGCTCGCCCTTGGCATAGACGTAGAGCTTGCGCGCGCCGGGGTAGCTCAGGTCCGCGATCGTCGCCTCGGTCGGGCTGACGCCGTTGATCGTCACCGGGATGACCTTGTCAGCATTCTCCTCGAGGTAGGAAAAGCCGAGGATGCCGAGCGTGCCTTTGTCGCCGGTGACCTTTTGGACCAGCAAATTGTCGTTCTCGCCGGCCTCGACGAAGGCACCGTCCTCGCGCACCTTGGTGCACAGGTCCTTGTGCTTGTCCTCGTCGCTCTTCTTGAGGTCCTTCATCGCCGGGTCGCTCTCGCAGCCCTTAGTCAAATAGAGCTCGACGAGGCTGTCGCGGGTGCCCGAGGTCGGCGGCGGGCCGAGCACACGGATCTTGAGATCGGGAAGCGCCGGATTGACGTCCTTCCACGTCTGGGCCGTGTTCGCGCCCTTGCCGAACGGATTCGCCGCAAGCGCCTTGTAGACGTCTTCCTGGGTGAGGTTGAGCGGCGGCAGGTCCTTGGACTGAATGATGGTGAGGCCATCGATTCCGATCGGAACCTCGATGACCTGCTTCACGCCATTGGCGACGCAGCTGTCATATTCGCTCTTCTTGATCTGGCGCGAGGCGTTGACGAGGTCTGGGAACTCGCCTCCGACACCGGCACAGAACAATTTCATGCCCGAGCCGGTGCCGGTCGATTCGACCGTTACCCGCACTCCCGGATTGGCGCGCATGAAGTCCTCGGCGACGGCCTTGGTGAACGGATAGACGGTCGACGAACCGACGATCTTGATCGCCTCGCCTCCGCCGCCCCCACTGGAACCCGAGCCGCAGGCGGAAAGGAGCGCTGCGAGCGGTAGCGCGACGACCAGTCTTTTCATGATTTAGCTCCCGTCGAATTGGAGATTGGCATCGACCTCGCCCTAGGGGTGCGCTGCCGCGCCTTTGTGACGTCTTTGTTACAGGTTCATGACACCCACCAAGGCTCATCCCGCCGGGTCAGGCGAGATCGGGCCATTCGCACTCGATTCGCCCCTATGCGAGGCTCGACCCGTCGTTAACCTCGGTTAAACTGTCGTCCAAGAGGCACGAGACATTGTATCGGGTGCGTAAGGGGTAACGGATGACCGGGACGGGCCAAAGCGGACAGCGGGGGCGCGGCCAATCGAAGGCCGAGACCCGCGCCCGCTTGCTCGAGGCCGCGCGCGCCGAATTCCTAGCAACCGGCTATCGCGGCGCCACGCTCGACGCGATCGCAGCCCAGGCCGGCTTCACCAAGGGCGCGCTCTACTGGCACTTCCCCAATAAGCAGGCTCTGTTCCTCGCACTCGTCGCCGATTCGATCGCGACCAATTTCGCCCGCCTCGAGGCGCTCGTCGACCGCCATGGCGATGACGCAGAAGCGCTTCGCGCCGCGGTCGGCGATTATGTCGATTCGATCGACGAGATCGAGTCGCTGCCCATTTTCGGGGTCGAGCTCGAGATCGAGTCGCGCGGCGATCCATCGTTCCGAGCCCAGCACCGCAACCTCATCGATCAGCACGAATCCACGATCATCCGGTTCCTCGAGCATTATTTCAGTGCGACCGGGACCACACCCACCATGCCCCTCGACCAATTGACGGCGACCCTCGTCGCTTTGTTCAAGGGGTTCGCGCTCAGCCGCCACAACCGCTCGGACATGCCGGTCAGCTCGGCCAGTGCGGTTCGATTGCTGCTCGGCCTTCCGGCCTAGCGCGACAACCACTGACCGGACAACCGCGACCCCGCCATGCTATCGGGCGCGGCGTGGACGGCATCGAAGATCGGATTCGTGAAGAAGCGCGGCGGCTGGGCTTTGTTGCCTGCGGATTCACGCGCGCGACACTTCCACCCGGGACCGCGGCCGATCTCGAGACTTGGCTCGCCGAGGGCCGCCACGGCGAAATGGGCTGGATCGCGGACCGCGCCGGACAAAGATCGAGCCCCGACACCTTATGGAGCGAGGCGCGATCGGCGATCGCTCTCGCGATGAGCTATGCGCCGGGGAGCGACCCGCTCGTCGCGCAGCAGCCTGGAACCGGGCGGATCTCGGTCTATGCCCGCGGCCAGGACTATCACCAGACCGTCAAGAAAGCGCTGAAGGCGCTCGCCCGCTGGCTGATCGCGGAGGCCGGGGGCGAAGTGAAGGTGTTCGTCGATACCGCACCGGTGATGGAAAAGCCGCTCGCCCAGGCGGCGGGCATCGGCTGGCAGGGCAAGCACACCAACCTCGTTCACCGCGAGGCCGGGAGCTGGCTGTTCCTCGGCGTCATTCTTACCAGCCTCGAGCTTGAGCCTGACGCGCCGGCCGCTCCGGCGCAGCATTGCGGAAGCTGCACGCGCTGCCTCGCCGCCTGCCCGACGCAAGCATTCGACGGCCCCCACCGGATCGACGCGCGCAAGTGCATTTCGTACCTCACGATCGAGCACAAGGGCCCGATCCCCGAGCAATATCGGGAGGCGATCGGGGACCGCATCTACGGCTGTGACGATTGCCTCGCGGTGTGCCCGTGGAATCGATTCGCCGACTCGGCCGCGGCCAATCGCGCCTTCCTCGCCCGGCCCGAGCTCGAGGCGCCGCGGCTCGCCGACCTGCTGGCGCTCGACGACGCCGGCTTCCGAACGCTCTTCTCCGGCTCTCCGATCAAGCGGATCGGAGTCGCCCGCATGATCCGCAATTGCCTGATCGCGGCCGGAAACAGCGGCGAGCCGGACTTGCTGACATCGGTCGAACCCCACCTGCACTCCGACGACGCGGTCATTGCGGAGGCGGCGCGCTGGGCGCATTCGAAGCTCGCCGACGGCAGCGTTGAAGGGGGTAATCGATGAAATGGTCTGTGATGATCGCCGCGCTTGCCGTGATCGGTCTGCCAGCGAGTGCGGCGCAATATGAGCCGCTCGACGTGCGCTACTGGGGCAATGTCGTCGCCGGTCCCGACCCGGCTCTGATCGCGGTCCAGGAGACCCTGTCCTATCCGAGCGGGGCCGATCGGCTGCCGTTCACTTTGTACCGTCCGGCCAAGGGCTCGAAGCCGCCGGTGGTGGTGATCGTCAACGGGGTTGGCGATTCCGCCGACGACCGGGTGATGGACTGGACCATCTACCGCGAGTGGGGCGCCTTATTCGCGGCCAACGGGATCGCAGCGGTAACCATGGCGGCCAAGCCCGAGACGCTCGACCGCAACCTCTCCGACCTCGTCGACCATCTCTCGGCGTGGGGCGAATCGCTCGGGATCGACCCGGGCCGGCTGGCCCTGTTTTCGGCCTCGGCCAACACCAGTGTCGCCGGGCGCTACCTGACCGGCGAGCGCGGCCGCGCCCAGGTCGATTCGGCAGTTTTTTATTATGGCAATGCGCCGGCCGGGGACTTGCCCAGAGACAAGCCGGTGCTGTTCGTCGTCGCCGAGGGCGACATGCGCAGCCCGTTCGCCGGGTCGTATGGCGGCCTCTGGGCGCGGATCATGGAGTCGAAGGCGCCGTGGACGTTGGTGTTCGGTGCGACCCAGCCCCACGCATTCGACGGGCTTGACCCGACGCCCGAGTCGCGCCGCCTGGTCGCCCAGACGGTCGACTTTCTCCGGCGAAGCCTGATCCCGATCAAGGGCGCGGAAACCAACCATCCCGAGGAGCGCGCGGTTCTCCGGGCGATCTACAACAACGATCTCTCGGTCACGATCGACACGCTCAAGGCCTATGTCGAGCGCCACCCCGATTCAGGCCGGGCTCGCGCCGAGCTTGCGCGGCGGCTGGCCGACGCCGGCCGGTTCGACGAGGCCCAGCCGGTCCTCGCCCGGGCGCTCGAGGGCGACCCCGCCAATGGCGCGCTCAACATCGCCGCCTCGCGCGTGCTGATGGCCCAGAACAAGCCCGAGGACGCCTATCTCGCGGCCAAGACCGCGGTCGACTCCGGGTTCAACAATGTCGCCGCGGTCGGCCAGCTCGGGCTCGCCGCGCTTGCCGCCGGACATGTCGACGAAGCGATCGCGGCCTTTCGCCGGGCTGCCGAGGGCCCGGTCGCGCGCGCCTCGAGCTATCTACAATCTCGCCTGCGCGCTGGCGGTGAAGGGGGACAAGGATGCTGCCCTCGAGGCGCTCGGCCAAGCCGTCGCCAACGGTTACCGGGACTCGGCTGCGATGAGCGCCGATCCGGACCTCGCGAGCCTCCGCGACGATCCGCGGTTCGAGGCGGTGAAGGCGAGGATCGCGAGCGTCAACTAGAGCGCTCGTCCTAGCTGGGGAATTCGAGAGTCCGGATGCAGTCGGCCTGGTTGGTCGCGGTCCCAGCACGCGAGCGGGTCTCGACATGGGTCACGCGAAATTGCGCGCCGGTCGAAGGGTAGAGGAAGGCGTCGAGGACGCACAGCGGACCACGGAACTGGATCTTGAAGCTGTTGCCCTCACGAATCTGAAGGATCGGGTTTCCGAAGCGCGACACCAATTCATTCCCGGTGAGGCCGATCAGCGGCCCCGATTCGCGCGGCTGGGTCGGCGTAATTGGCGCTGGAACCGGGGTCGCGGGCTCGGTCGCAACCCGAGCGCAGGCGGTCATTGCAAACAACGGAATGAGGAGGAGAAAGCGCATTCCCTGGTCCCTGTCATCGTCGGCGAGATGAAGCAATCCACGAGCCCGGATTGGGGCGGCGCTAGGCTGGCCGCGATGACGATTGTCTGAACCGCCAGCCGCCGCTAGTCGAGGCGCTCTTGTTCCCGCCCATTTTCGGAGCCCCGATGACCGACCGACGCCTCGACGTGCTTGCGATCGGCAATGCGATCGTCGACGTCATCGCCGACGCCGACGAGGCGCTGCTCGAGCGCGAGGGCATGGTGAAGGGCACGATGCGGCTGATCGACGAGGCCGAGGCGACCCGGCTCTATGCCGAAATGGGACCCGGCCGCGAGGCGAGCGGCGGCTCGGCCGCCAACACGGTCGCGGGGATGGCGGCGCTCGGCTGCCGCACCGGCTTCATCGGCCAGCTCGCCGACGACCAGCTCGGCGGGATCTTCGTGCACGACATCCGCAGCCTCGGGGTCGAGTTCGACACGCCCGCGCGCCGCGACATCGGCGCCACCGGCGTGTGCCTGATCCTCGTCACCTCCGACGCCCAGCGGACCATGAATACGCACCTCGGGGCGGCGCAGCGTCTCGCCCCCGAGGCGGTCGGGGAGGCCGCCATCGCCGAGGCGAAAATCGTCTACCTCGAAGGCTATTTGTGGGACCCCGAGGAGCCGCGCGCGGCGATGCGGCGGGCGATCCAGGCCGCGCGGGCGGCGGGGACCCGGGTCGCCTTCACTCTGTCCGACGGATTCGTCGTCGAGCGCCACCGCGCCGACATCGAGGCGCTGATCGACGCGGGCGCGATCGACATATTGTTCGCCAACGAGGCCGAGGCCATGGCGCTAACCGGCGCAAGCGGGTTCGATGAGGCGGTCGCGGCGATCGCCGGGCGCGTGCCGACCATGGTCGTGACTCGCGGCGAGCAAGGGGCGATCGCGATCTCGGGCGAGCATCGCGCCCATGTCGACGCCGAGCCGATCGACCGCCTCGTCGATACGACCGGGGCAGGCGACCTGTTCGCCGCGGGATTCCTGACCGGCGCGGCGCGCGGGCTCGGGCTCGATGCTTCGCTGCGCCTCGGCGCAATCGCCGCGGCCGAGGTCATCCAGCATTATGGCGCCCGACCCGAGGCCGACCTCAAGGCGCTCGGCGGGGCCCTGCTCGCCTGAAAACGAAAAGGGCGGCCCGCACCAGCGGACCGCCCCTTTCGATCTCCGTTACTGGCGACGCTAGGGTCGGATGATCGGCTTGCCGGTCTCGTCGAGCGGCTCGTCCTCAGGGAAATAGGCTGGCTCGCCGTCGGCGGGCGCGGGATGCCCTTTCGCCAGCTCCGAATTGTGCATGCCGTAAACGAAGTAGAGTGCGATCGCGCCGAGGACATACCAGCCGAAGAAGACCAGCACTCGCGATTCCACGGTGAAGATGAGCGCGAAGCTACTCAGCACGCCAAGAGCGGGGACGATCGGATAGAGCGGCACCTTGTACCCGCGCGGAATTTCCGGATGGGTACGCCGCAGCCAGATCACCGTCAGGCAGACGATCCCGAACGCGGCCAAAGTGCCAACCGACGTCGCGTCGCCGAGGAAGTTGATGTCGAAGAATCCGGCGGCGGAAGCGACGGCCAGGCCGACGACGAGCGTATTGATCCAGGGCGTGCGAAGGGTCGGATGAACCCGCGAGAAGAACTTCGGCAGCAGGCCGTCGCGCGCCATCGTGTAGAAAATCCGCGTCTGGCCGTACATCAGCACCAGGATCACCGATGTCAGGCCGATGATCGCTCCGACCTTGATGGTCTTGGCGAACCAGGCCCATTCCGGCCCGAATGCGTCGACTGCGACTGCAACCGGGTCGGGAACGTTGAGCGTGTTGTACGGGACGATCAGGGTCATCACGATCGATACCAGAATATAGATCACCGTGCAGGCGACGAGCGATCCAATGATCCCGAACGGCATGTCCTTGGCCGGATTCTTGGCTTCCTGGCCGGCGGTCGAAACCGCTTCGAAGCCGATGTAGGCGAAGAAGACGATCGATGCCGCGCGCAGGATCCCGCTCCACCCGAACTCGCCCTTCTCGCCGGTTGGCGGCGGGATGAACGGATCCCAGTTCGGGGTGTAGGTCGGCAAGTTGGAGAGGATGATGGCGCCGCCGACGAGGACGAAAGCGACCAGCACCGTCACCTTGATGGCGACGATGACATTGTTGAACTTGGCCGATTCCGACACGCCGATAACGAGCAGGATGGCAAGGGCAGCCGCAACCAGGAACGCGGGCAGGTTGAACAGGTAGACCACCGGCGCGCCATTGACGAGCACGTCGACCCCGTCCTTCTGAAGGTGGTAGCCGGTCGGCCCGGTGAACTCCGAGGGTATGAGAAGGCCGAAATCTCCGAGCAGGCTCACCACATATCCGGACCAGCCCACCGAAACGACCGAAGCGGCGAGACCATATTCGAGCACGAGGAGTGCGCCCATCACCCAGGCGGCGAACTCGCCGATGGTCGCATAGCTGTAGGTATATGCCGAGCCCGATACTGGAAGGGTCGAGGCCAGCTCGGCATAGCAGAGGCCCGCAAAGGCGCAGACGATGCCGGCGACCACGAATGAAAGAACCACCGCGGGGCCGGCATGAAGCGCCGCGGCATTGCCGGTACGAACGAAAATGCCGGCGCCGATGATGCAGCCAATGCCGAGGAAAACGAGGTTCCACGGACCAAGCGACCGCTTGAGCTGGCTGGTGCGCGTTTCTTCCTGAATTTGCGCGACGCTCTTGCGCAATCCGATTCGCGCGAGGAGTCCACGTTTTGGAGCCGCAGTCGCCATCTTACTCCCCTAAAAAACAAGGCTGTCGGCGGCGGAGCCTAGCGGCTGAAACCGAGAGGGCAATCCCTAACGGCTGAGCATCGGCCCGAGCGGTCGTCCGCCGAATAGATGGACGTGGAGATGCGCCACTTCCTGGCCGGCATCGCCGCCGACGTTGGCGAGCAGGCGATAGCCCGGCTCGACCAGCCCGAGGTCGCGAGCGACGGTTCCGACGGCACGGATGAAGCCGGCGATCTCGGCCTCGCTCGCTTGGCTCGAAAAATCGTCCCACGAGACGTAGGCGCCCTTGGGAATGACCAGAACGTGTGTCGGGGCCGCGGGGTTGATGTCGTTGAACGCGAGCGCGTGCTCGTCCTCGTAAACCTTGGAACAGGGAATCTCGCCGCGAAGGATCTTGGCGAAGATGTTCTGGTCATCATAGGGGCGAGTCGCGTCGATCGGCACTGTCGAGTCCTCATCACTGGCTGGGCGGAGCAAATCGCCCGGCCCTCAACGCCGACAAGGCCGCGGCAATCCGCCTTGACCGGCACCGCCGCCTCGCTACCACGAAAAAGCGATGAGCGACGAGACTCCCGAGAGCCTGATCCCGTACGACGAGATCGTCCAGGACGCGCTGCGCGCCGTGGTCGGCCGAGTGCTCCAGGAGGTCGAGCGCTCGGGTGCGCTTCCGGGAGAGCATCATTTCTTCATCACCTTCCGCACCAAGGCGGCGGGAGTCTCGATTCCGCGCCATCTGTTCGAGCGCTTTCCCGAGGAGATGACGATCGTCATCCAGCACCGCTTCTGGGACCTCAAGGTGGACGATGAGGGGTTCAGCGTCGGCCTGTCGTTCGGCGGCGTACCGGCAACCCTCGCGGTCCCGTTCGCGGCAGTCACCGCCTTTCACGACCCGGCGGTCGAATTCTCGCTGACCTTCCAGGCCAATGCCGCGGAAGAGGAGGTCGACGAGCATGACGCGGCCGAAAACGACGTTCCCGAGGAGGAGCCAGTCGTCGAGAAGGTCGAGGACGGATCGAACGTCGTCAGCGTGGACTTCACGCGGAAGAAGTAGCCATGGGCAGCACCCGCACCGAGAACGACAGCTTCGGCGAGATCGAAGTGCCCGCCGACGCTTATTGGGGGGCGCAGACCGAGCGGTCGATCGAGAATTTCCCATTCGGGCCGAGCGAGCGGATGCCGAGCGAGATCGTCCACGCTCTGGGGTTCATCAAGCAGGCGGCAGCGCGGGTGAACGCGCGGATCGGCGGCCTCGACCCCAAGCTCGCCGAAGCGATCCAGCAGGCCGCTGAGGAAGTCGCGCGCGGCGATCTCGACAACCAGTTCCCTTTGGTCATCTGGCAGACCGGATCGGGCACTCAGTCGAACATGAACGCCAATGAGGTAATTGCCGGCCGCGCCAATGAAATCCTCGGCGGCCCGCGTGGCGGCAAGGAGCCCGTCCACCCCAACGACCATGTCAACAAGAGCCAGTCGTCGAACGACAGCTTCCCGACCGCGATGCATGTGGCCGCGGCGCGCGCGGTCCACGACCGGCTGCTCCCCGCGCTCCGGACGATCCACGCCCGCCTCGCCGCCCAGGCCAAGAGCTGGGATCATCTGGTCAAGATCGGTCGCACCCATCTGCAGGACGCGACTCCGCTGACCTTAGGCCAGGAATTTTCCGGCTATGCGGCGCAGATCGAGGACTGCATCGCCCGGGTCGAAGACGTCATGCCGCGGCTGCTTCGGCTCGCCCAAGGCGGGACCGCGGTCGGAACCGGGCTCAACGCGCCCAAGGGGTTCGCCGAGGCCTTCGCCAAGGAAATCGCAAGCCTGACGCGCCTGCCGTTCACCTCGGCCCCGAACAAGTTCGCCGAGCTGGCCGCGCACGACACGTTGGTCGAGCTGTCGGGCGTGCTCAACACGATCGCGGTGGCGCTGACCAAGATCGCCAACGACATCCGGCTGCTCGGGTCGGGCCCGCGCTGCGGGCTGGGCGAATTGCGGCTTCCCGAGAATGAGCCGGGCAGCTCGATCATGCCGGGCAAGGTCAATCCGACCCAGGCCGAAATGCTGACGATGGTCGCGGCGCAAGTGATGGGCAATCATGTCGCGGTGACGATCGGCGGCCTCCAGGGCCATCTCGAACTGAACGTGTTCAAGCCGCTGATCGTGGCCAACGTCATTCGCTCGATCAACCTGCTCTCCATCGGCATGGAAAGCTTCACGACACGGATGCTCGACGGCGCCGAGCCGAACGAGGAGCGGATCGCCGAGCTGATGGCCAAGTCGCTGATGCTGGTGACCGCGCTTGCGCCCGAAATCGGCTATGACAATGCGGCGGCGATCGCCAAGCACGCGCACAAGCACGGGCTGACTTTGAAGGAGGCGGGGCGCGCCCTCGACCTGGTCGACGAGGAGACGTTCGACCGGGTGGTCAAGCCGGAGAACATGATCGGACGATGAAGGCGCGAATGACTTCGGGATTATTGGCCCTTGTCGCGCTCGCCGGCTGCGTGTCCGCCCCGAATCCCTCGAATGCCAAGCAAATGCTTCCGGCCGGGCAATGGGGCGGAGAGCAGGTCGCGCTCGAAATCGCCGGTGATGGCAGCGGGCGGATCGAACTGTCCTGCGCGTCGGCGGAGTTCGCCGGGCCGGTGAAGCTCGACGTCGGCGGCCATTTCCTGACCAGCGGCCGGTTCAGTCGCGGCACCGGCGTCGCGATGATGAATCCGCCGCCGCCGGTGCCGGCCCAGATCAGCGGCCGACTCGACCGCGGCGGCGTCCTGTGGCTGGATATCGCCCTTGCGGATTCCTACCCGGTCCGGCGCGCGCGCCTGAAACGCGGCGCGGTGCCCAATCTGGTCCGGTGTCTCTGATCAGAGCGCGAGGTTCAACCGGACCCCGAAATTGTCGATCCCCGGGTTTTGGCGGCTGAACAGGGTTCCGTGGCTCATGTGCACCCAGCTCGCCTCGACGCTGAGGCGGTCGTTGATTTCCGTCCCGACCCCTATCTCCGGCTGGAACAGAATCCGGCTTCCGAAATCGATGCGGTCGTTCGACGGATCCTGGAAGTTGCGGGTCGAGCCGGTGTGCAGCCCCAGTCCTACACCCGGCCGGATATAGATGCGGTCACCGAACTTCGCCGACAGGCCGATGGCCCCATAATTGGTCTCGCCCGAGCTGTTGACGGCAATGAAGCCATACGGCTGGAGCGGAGTCGCGCCGATCCGACCGCCGCGAATGCCGATCTGGAAATCCACGCCGCGCTCGATGCCCGACTTGGTCAGCGGCGTGTCGACGTCATGGACGTAGAGTCCGCCGAACAGCTCGGCTGCGGACGCGGCTGAGGGAAAAGTGCCGGCGGCAAGCGCCAAAGCGAAATATGCAACAGGCTTCACGGCAAGGTCCTCGCGTTTGGAGAGCGATTGCCGTTGAGCGAAATAGTCTTGGAAATCAAGCGGCTGCCTGCCAGTCGCGAAGCCAGTCGGTGGGCAAAAGCAGCATCCACACATTGAGCGCCAAATTGTCGCGGATGATCAGCAAGGGAATGAGCTCGAGCAGCAGGACGGTCGCGACCGACAGCCACAACGGGAACTTCTTGGCAAGCAGGAAGCCGATTGCCATCATCGCGATGTCGGCGAGCGAATTCAGGATGCTGTCGCCTTCGTAGCCGAGCGCCGCCGTCGCGTCGCGATAGCGGTTGATGACCATCTGCGTATTCTCGATCACCTCCCACGCCGCCTCGATCGCCATCGCCGCGGCAAAGCGCCAGCCGACCGGCCAGTCGCGCGCCGCCCACATCAGCAAGGCGTAGAACAGGAAGCCGTGGACGATGTGGCTGAGGCTGTACCAGTCGGCGATCATCTGGCTCTGGGTCGGACCGACCGGCCCCCACAGGTCGATCCGGCTGCACGTGCAAAGCGGATTGCGGCCCATCAAGTAGAGCGCCGCCGCGGCCGCCGCGAAGATCGCGAGGGCAAGCAGATAAGAGCGGCGGCTCGCGGTCATCGCCCGCGACCATGGGCGAGACGAAGCGGCTTGCAAAGTGCCCCGCTTCATCGGACACGAGGCCGCGATGCTGCGCGCCTACGGACCCACCTGCGAGGGACAGCCGGTCGACCCGGCGCGGCAACGGATCCCCGACGACGCGACCTGGATCGACCTCGAAAGCCCGACCCGCGAGGAGGAGGCGCTGGTCGAGCGATGCCTCGGGCTCGACATCCCGACCCGCTCCGAGCTCGAGGAGATCGAGCCGTCGAGCCGCCTCTATGAGCGCGGGGACGCGCTTTACATGACGGTCAACGCGCTGACCGGGGTGACCGAGGGGGCGCCGACCACCGCTCCGATCGCCTTCGTCGTCGCCGGCAACCGGCTCGTGACCCTGCGCTACGCGACCCCCAAGTCGATTCGCGCCTTCATTAGTCATGTCGGCCGCGAGCCTGAGCTGGTGCGCGACGCCCCGACCGCTTTGTTCCGCTTGCTCGATTCGATCGTCGACCGGCTCGCCGACGAGCTCGAGCATGTCGGCTCGGAGATCGAGCGGCTGTCGGCCCAGGTGTTCGAGGCCAATCTCGAGGCCCGGCGGATTCCCGCGGCCAAGCTGACCTCGTTGCTGACTCAGATCGGCCAGACCCAGAATCTGCTCACCAAGATCCGCTATTCGGCGGTGAGCATGGGCCGGCTGCTCAGCTTCCTCGCCGGGTCCGACAAGATCGTGGCGCCCGGCCAGGACCGGCCGGTTCACCTCGGCGGTCTCGCCACGGACGTCAACGCGCTGACCGAGCATGCGAGCTTTCTCAACGACAATCTCATCTTTTTGCTCGACGCCTCGCTCGGGCTCATCAGCATCGAGCAGAATGCGGCGATGAAGCTCTTCTCCTGGGCCGCGGTGGTGTTCCTTCCGCCGACCCTCATTGCCGGCATTTACGGAATGAATTTCGACTATTTCCCGGAGCTGAAATGGCATTACGGCTATTTCATCGCGCTCGGCCTGATGCTGGCGAGCGCCATCCTGCCCTATTTCTATTTCCGCTGGCGCCGCTGGATTTGAGCGGCGCGGCCGCGTTTGCGGGGGTCCGGCGCGGTTGCTAAGGCGCCGCCGACGCCGCGCAATGTTGCGCACACAAGGAAACCAGAGTGATCCCGACCGGACAGGACAGCCTCAACACCCGCTCGACTCTCAACGTCGGGGACGCCCGGTACGCTTATTATTCGCTCGACAAGGCCGCCGAGACCCTCGGCGACATCTCGCGCCTTCCGTTCTCGATGAAGGTCCTGCTCGAGAACCTGCTCCGCTTCGAGGACGGGGTCACGGTCACGCTCGACGATCTAACGGCGATGGCCGAGTGGCTCAAGGAACGGCGGATCAGCCGCGAGATCCAGTACCGCCCGGCGCGCGTCCTGATGCAGGACTTCACCGGCGTGCCCGCCGTCGTCGACCTCGCCGCGATGCGCGACGCGATGGTGTCGCTGGGCGGTGACCCGAAGGAGATTAATCCGCTGGTCCCGGTGCACCTCGTCATCGACCATAGCGTGATGGTCGACGAGTTCGGCACGCCGCGCGCGTTCGAGCGCAACGTCGAGCTCGAATACGCCCGCAACTCCGAGCGCTACGAGTTCCTGAAATGGGGCGCCTCGGCGTTCGACAATTTCCAGGTCGTCCCGCCGGGCACGGGCATCTGCCACCAGGTGAATCTCGAATATCTCGCGCAAACGGTGTGGGCGGGCCCGGACCAGAACGGCGAGACCGTCGCCTATCCCGACACGTTGGTCGGGACCGACAGCCACACGACGATGGTCAACGGCCTCGGAGTCCTGGGCTGGGGAGTGGGCGGGATCGAGGCCGAGGCGGCAATGCTCGGCCAGCCGGTCAGCATGCTGATCCCCGAGGTGGTCGGCTTCCGCCTCGACGGCGAGCTCCGCGAGGGGATCACCGCCACCGACCTCGTGCTGACCGTCACCCAGATGCTCCGCAACAAGGGGGTGGTCGGCCGCTTCGTCGAATTCTACGGGCCGGGGCTCGACCATCTGACCCTCGCCGACCGCGCGACGATCGCCAACATGGCGCCCGAATATGGAGCGACCTGCGGCTTCTTCCCAATCGATGACCGGACCCTCGATTATCTCAAATTGACCGGCCGCGAGCCCGACCGGATCGCCCTGGTCGAGGCTTATGCGAAGGCGCAGGGGCTGTGGCGTGACCGCGACGCGCCCGAGCCCGTCTTCACCGATACGCTCGAGCTCGACATGGCCGCGATCGAGCCGTCGCTGGCGGGACCCAAGCGCCCGCAGGACCGGGTGCTGCTGAGGCAGGTCGACAATGAGTTCAACCGCGACCTCGAGGAGGTCTATCACAAGCACGAAGACCCGCGGGTGCCGGTCGCTGGCCTCGACCACGACCTCGGCAGCGGCGACGTCGTCATCGCCGCCATCACCAGCTGCACCAACACCTCCAACCCGCACGTCCTGGTCGGCGCGGGGCTGGTCGCCCGCAAGGCGCGCGAGAAGGGGCTGACGACCAAGCCGTGGGTCAAGACCAGCCTGGCGCCGGGCAGCAAGGTGGTCACCGACTATCTCGACGCCAGCGGGCTCAGCGAGGATCTCAACGCCCTGGGATTCGACCTCGTCGGCTATGGCTGCACCACCTGCATCGGCAATTCGGGCCCGCTGTCGGAGCCGATCAGCAAGGCGATCGCCGAACATGACCTGGTCGCCGCCAGCGTGCTGTCCGGAAACCGCAATTTCGAGGGCCGGGTATCGCCCGACTGCCGGGCCAATTACCTCGCTTCCCCGCCGCTCGTCGTCGCATATGCGCTGAAAGGAACGGTCCGCTCCGACATGGTCGGCGAGCCGATCGGAATCGGCCGCGACGGGCAGCCGGTGTTCCTCAAGGACATCTGGCCGTCAAACGAGGAAATCCAGGCGTTGATCGACGCCCACGTCCATTCGGACATGTTCCGGAGCCGCTACGCCGACGTCTACACCGGCGACGACCTGTGGCGCGGAATCGAGGTCAAGGGCGGGGTCACCTACGGCTGGCCGGCCGGCTCGACCTACATCCAGAACCCGCCTTACTTCACCGGCATGACGATGACCGCGACCGCGCCGGGCGACATCGTCGGCGCCCGGGTTCTGGCGCTGTTCGGCGATTCGATCACCACCGACCACATTTCGCCCGCCGGAGCGATCAAGCCCGACAGCCCGGCCGGCCGCTACCTTGCTCGAGCATGACGTCAGCCGCGCCGAATTCAACAGCTATGGCGCACGGCGCGGCAACCACGAAGTGATGATGCGCGGGACCTTCGCCAACATCCGGATCAAGAACCGGATGCTCGACGGGGTCGAGGGCGGCTTCACCCGCTATTGCGGCCCGGGCGCCAAATCCGGCGAGCAAATGGCGATTTATGACGCGGCCATGGCCTATGGCCACGACGGCACTCCGCTGATCGTCATCGCGGGCAAGGAATATGGCACCGGGAGTTCGCGCGACTGGGCCGCCAAGGGCACCGTCCTGCTCGGGGTCCGGGCGGTGATCGCCGAGAGCTTCGAGCGAATCCACCGCTCGAACCTGGTCGGCATGGGCGTGCTCCCGCTCCAGTTCCAGGACGGCGAGAATGCCGACAGCTTCAGCCTCGACGGAAGCGAGAGCTATTCGATAACCGGCGTCGGCGAGATCGAGCCGAGGCAGGACGTGACGGTCGAGGTGACCCGCGCCGACGGGAGCCGGTTCCACTTCATCGCCCGCTGCCGGATCGATACCTATAACGAGCTCGAATATTATCGCTCGGGCGGGATCCTCCATTACGTGCTGCGGAGGCTTGCAAGCTGACCGCCACCGAGATCGCGATCGAAGTCGTCGGCTGGATCGGCGCTGCGCTCATCCTCGTCGCTTATCTGCTGCTGTCGATGGGGCGGCTGACCGGACAGTCGGCGGCCTATCAGTGGATGAACGTGTTCGGGGCGGCGGGATTCGTGATCAATGGCTGGGCCAATGGGGCATTGCCGTCTGCCGCGCTTAATGTCGTGTGGATGGGGATTGGCGGCTTCGCCTTATGGAGGATCGCATCGCGCAAACGCTCGTCGACCTGAGCCACGTCATCGAGGATGGAATGGTCACCTTCGGCGACCTGCCGGGGCCGCACATCTGCGACTATTGGACGCGCGAATCGTCGGCGCACCGATATGACGACGGGTCGACCTTCCAGATTGGCCGGATCGACATGGTCGCCAACACCGGCACCTACCTCGACTCGCCCTTTCATCGCTACGCCGACGGCAATGACCTCGCGCGCCTGCCGCTCGAATCGCTCGCCGACCTCGAAGGCGTGGTGGTCCGCCGGCCGTTCGCCGACAGCCTGGCCACCGACGCCGACGCGTTCGAAGGGCTCGACGTGCGCGGCAAGGCGGTGCTGGTCGCGACGGGCTGGGACCGGCACTGGCGGACCGACGATTACAAGCGCGACCACCCGTTCCTGACCGCGGCCGCGGCGGAATGGCTGGCCGCGAATGGCGCGGCCCTGGTCGGCATCGACAGCTATAATATCGATCAGACCAGCGTCCGCGCGCGCCCGGTCCATACGACCTTGCTCGGCGCCGACATCCCGATCTGCGAGCATATGACGGGGCTCGACCATCTACCCGACCGCGGCTTCCGCTTCTCCGCGGTGCCGCCGAAGATTTGCGGGATGGGGACCTTCCCGGTTCGGGCCTATGCGGTGATCGCCGGCTGAAGCCAGTCGGGAACGATTGCATTGCCCGGGATCGAATCGAGCCGGGCGTGAACCACCGCCAGGCCGAGATCGGGATATTCGGCGCGAGTCCGGGCCGGATCGGCCTCGCCCTCGACGACCAGCAGCCGGCGGTTGACCTTGGAGCGCCAGTTCATCCGCGCGGTATTCTCCTGGCCGACGAAACAGCCCTTGGAAAAGCTCACGCCGTTCAACTCGGCCGCATTGCATTCGAGCCAGAGGACATCGCCGAGCTCGGCCACGCCTTCGCACACGCCGAGGCGGAGGCGATGCTCCCTCCAGCCGCGGACTGGCTCGCCCGGAGGAGCGAGCCAACGCCGGCCGAGGGCGGGGAGCCGGGGATCGGGAACGCCGCTGCATCGCCATCTCTCGACCAATGGACCGCCAGGCCGTGGTCGGGCTCGATCGTGATCGGCAGCCGCATCCGGTAGAGCGACAGGCGCTTGACCAGATCATCGGTCGCTTCGGCGTCGCAATCGATGAGGATGTCGTCGCCATCGTCCCAGATGAGGAAGTCGGCGAGGCATTTGCCCTGCGGACTGAGCAGCCCGCTCCACACCGGAAGCGCGCCGGTGACGTCGTTGGTCACCAGCACCTGGAGGAAGCCGCGAACGTCTGTCCCCGACAGGCGGACGACGGCGCGGTCGGCGAGGGTGGTGGCGGGCATTGCCATTAGCTAGGGAGCAAGCGTGACCGAAACAATCACCATCCGCCGCCCCGACGACTGGCACGTCCATCTGCGCGACGGGGCGATGCTGGAGGCGGTCGCGCCTTTCACCGCGCGCCAGTTCGCGCGGGCGATCATCATGCCCAACCTCGCCGAGCCGGTGACCACGGTCGAGCGCGCCCGCGCCTACCGCTCGCGGATCGAGGCCGCGGCAGGTCCCGCCTTCACCCCGCTGATGACCGCTTATCTGACCGACGCAATGGATCCCGACGAGCTCGAGGCCGGGCACCGCGACGGCATCTGGATTGCGGCCAAGCTCTATCCCGCGGGCGCGACCACCAACAGTGCATCCGGAGTCACCGATGTCGCCAGGATCCGCGCTGCGCTCGAGCGGATGGAGGCGATCGGAATGGTGCTGTGCGTCCATGGCGAGGTCACCGACCCTGAGGTCGACGTGTTCGACCGCGAAGCGGTGTTCATCGACCGCGTGCTCGAGCCGATGGTCCGCGACTTCCCCGGCCTCAGGATCGTTTTCGAGCATGTCACGACCAAGGACGCGGTCGACTTCGTTGCCCAGTCCGGGCCCAACATCGCCGCAACCGTCACGCCCCACCATCTCGTCATCAACCGCAACGCCTTGTTCGCCGGTGGCCTTAGGCCCCATGCCTATTGCCTCCCGGTGGCCAAGCGCGAGGAGCACCGGCTTGCGGTGCGCAAGGCCGCGACTTCGGGCAGCCCCAAATTCTTCCTCGGCACCGACAGCGCGCCGCACCCCCGCCACGCCAAGGAAAGCGCCTGCGGCTGCGCCGGAATCTTCAACGCGCCGTTCGCGCTCGAAAGCTACGCGCGGGTGTTCGAGGAAGAGGGCGCGCTCGACCGGCTCGAAGGCTTTGCGTCCGAGCATGGCCCGCGCTTTTACGATCTGCCCTTGAACGACGGTCAGGTGACGCTCGAGCGAGCGAATGTCTCGGTACCAGAGGAAATCGCCGGGGTCGTGCCCTTTCACGCGGGCGAGAATTTGCGCTGGCGATTCACGGCCTAGGCTAGTCGCACTTCGGATCCGGGCGCGTGCCCGAGCCCGACTCGCCGATCACCTGGCTGAAATGGTCGCCGAGGCGGCCGTAGCATTCGCATGACCGCCGCTCGAGCCGCGCGCGGTCGACGACCTTCAGCTTGCCCCGGCCGGTTGTCACCAGCCCCTCCAGCGAAAGCTCCTTGATCACCGCGTTGACGGTCGTGCGCTGGACCCCGAGGAGGCCGGCAAACGCTTCCTGCGTAAGCTCGATCCGGTCGCCGGCTCGGTCCTGCGCGTGGAGCAGCCAGCGCGCCGCCCGCTCCGGGATCGAATGGAAGGCGTGACAGGCGACCGACTGCATGACCTGGGCAAGCAGGAAATCGGAGAAGCGGCAGAACAGGTTGCCGATGAACGCCGAGCGCGACTTGGCGCTCTCGAGCGCGTCCAGTGGAATGCGCAGCGCGTCTCCGCCGACCAGGCACACGGCACGAGAGAAGGCCGGGGCGTAGCCGCAGCTGACGATCCCGCCGACCGCGCCCTCGCGGCCGATCGAGGCGACCTCGACGGTCCGCCCGCCGCTCAGCTCGACCGCCATCGAGATCATCGTCTCCCCGACCGGGAAAACGCTGAAGCGGACCTGTTCGCCGCGGGTGAGCACGAGGTCGCCGGGCTTGAGCGCGATCAGCTCGGCGCCGGCCTCGATGAGGGGTCGCGCAGCGCTGTCAAACGTTGCGAGCAGTTGGTTGCCTGAAAAGGCTGCCTCGAGCGAGCCGGCCTGACTGGATTCACGGTTCACCGACGTCCCCAACACAATGGTCCGATCAATGACATTTAAAGCGCTCAAACGGTTCCAAGCAGGCGTTGCAGCGCCACTGTGCCTTGCACGGAGTCGCCCCGAAGCGGCTGACTTCGACGGTGTCGGGCGAGCCGCATTGCGGGCAGGCCGCGGTGGTGCAGTCCGTCGGCGGGGCAATGCCATAATCCTGGAGCCGCTGGCGCCCGCGCTCGGTGATCCATTCGGTGGTCCAGGGCGGGAACAGCACGCGCTCGATGAGGACGTCGCGCCAGCCCGATTTGTCGAGCGCATGGCGAATCGCATTCTCGATCGCGACCGTCGCCGGACAGCCGGTGTAGGTCGGGCTGACCAGCACGCGCGGCGGGTTCTCGGCGATTCCACGAACGATTCCGAGGTCGAGGATCGACAGGACCGGGATCTCGGGGTCCGGGACGCCGTCGAGCACCGCCATGATCGCCGCTTTGTCGAGGCTCGCCACATTTTCCACCGAACGGCGATTACACCCGTTCGAGCGCGAGCGCGATTCCCTGCCCCACTCCGATGCACATGGTGGCGAGGGCGAGCTTGCCGCCGCCGCGCCGAAGCTCTTCGGTAGCGGTCAAGGCGAGGCGCGCTCCGGACATGCCGAGCGGATGCCCGAGCGCGATCGCCCCGCCATTGGGGTTCACGCGGGGGTCGTCATCCGCAATTCCGAGCTGGCGGAGAACCGCCAGCCCCTGGGCGGCAAACGCCTCGTTCAATTCGATCACGTCCAACTCGCCGACCTTGAAACCGAGACGCTTGCTCAATTTCTCGGTCGCCGGCGCGGGGCCGATGCCCATGATCCGCGGCGGAACCCCGGCGACGGCGGCGCCAAGCACCCGGGCGCGCGGGGTGAGCCCGTTGCGCCTCGCCGCGTCCTCGGACGCGATGATGATCGCCGCGGCGCCGTCATTGACCCCGCTGGCATTGCCGGCGGTGACCGTGCCGTCCTTGCGCACGATCGGCTTCAACGCGGCGAGCTTGTCGAGGCTGGTGAGGCGCGGATGCTCGTCCGTGTCGACGACGACGGGATCGCCCTTGCGCTGCGGGATCTCGACCGCGACGATCTCGGCCGCCAGCCGGCCGTTGGCCTGGGCCGCCGCGGTCTTTTCCTGGCTGCGCAGCGCGAAGACGTCCTGGTCGGAGCGGCTGATCTGGAATTCCTCGGCGACATTTTCGGCCGTGCTCGGCATGGTGTCGTCGCCATAGGCATCCCGCATCTTGGGATTGACGAAGCGCCAGCCGATGGTCGTGTCGTATATCTCGGCACGGCGGTCGAAGGCGTTTTCCGCCTTGGGCATGACGAACGGCGCGCGGCTCATGCTTTCGCTTCCGCCGGCGATGATCAGGTCGGATTCGCCGCCGCGGATCGCCCGCGCCGCCATCGCCACCGCGTCGAGCCCCGATCCGCACAAGCGGTTGAGGGTCGACTCCGCCGCGAGCTGTCGGGAAGCCCGGCGAGAAGACCGGCCATGCGCGCGAGGTTGCGATTGTCCTCGCCCGCCTGGTTGGCGCAGCCGAGGATGACGTCATCGAGATCGGACCAGTCGACGTTCCGATTGCGGTCGATCAGCGCCCTGATGGGGACGGCGGCAAGGTCGTCCACCCGAACGTGCGGCAAGCGCACCGCCGTAGCGCCCGATCGGCGTTCGGACATAGTCGCAGATATAGGCTTCGGTCATTCGGCCTAGATGACCCCGCGCCGCATCTGATCAAGCTCGATCGATTCGAACAAGGCCTTGAAATTGCCCTCGCCAAAGCCCTCGTTACCCTTGCGCTGGATGATCTCGAAGAAGATCGGGCCGATCACGTTCTGGGTGAAGATTTGCAGCAAAAGCCCCTGACCCTCGGTCGGGGCGCCGTCCATCAGGATCCGCCTTTTCTCTAGCTCGGCGAGGTCTTCGTCGTGGCCCTGGATCCGCTCGGGCAGCATCTCGTAATAAGTGTCGGGCGTGTCCTGGAAGGGAATGCCGCGGCCGCGCAGGATATCGACGGCCTGGTAGATATCCGAAGTCCCGAGCGCGATGTGCTGGATCCCCTCGCCCTTATATTCGCGCAGGAACTCCTCGATCTGGCTTTTGTCGTCCTGGCTCTCGTTGAGCGGGATGCGGATTTTGCCGCAAGGCGAGGTCATCGCCTTGGAGAACAGGCCGGTGACCTTCCCCTCGATGTCGAAATAGCGGATCTCGCGGAAGTTGAAGAGCTTCTCGTAGAATTCCGCCCAGGTCACCATGTTGCCGCGGTTCACGTTGTGCGTGAGGTGATCGATATAGGTCAGCTTGCTGTCGGCCGCGGCTTCGCGCTCGCGCCAGTCGGGGTGGAAGTCGAAGTCGTGATCGTAGATCGTGCCGTTGGCGCCATATTTGTCGACGAAGAACAGCCGCGATCCGCCAATGCCCGTGATCGCCGGGATGTCGAGCTCGCCGTCGCCCTTGGCCACCTTGACGTCGGTGGCGCCGAGCTTGAGCGCGCGGGCGTGGGCGGCCTTGGCGTCCTTGACCCGGAAGGCCATGGCGCAGGCGCTCGGCCCGTGGTCGCGCGCATAATCCTCGGCATAGCTTCCAGGCTCGGCGTTGATGATGAAGTTGCAGTCGCCCTGGCGGTGCAAGGTAACGTTCTTGCTCTTGTGCCGGGCAACCTCGGGAAAGCCCATTTTCGAGAACAGGTCGCGTAGGAGCTCGATGTCGGGCGCGGTATATTCGACGAACTCGAAACCGTCGGTGCCCATCGGATTCTCGAGGCCCAGCGGGCCGACATCGGCGGCGGGTTTGCGATCGGCGGTCGTAGCCATGCTCACACTCCTTTTTCGCGGTCCCTGTGCGCCGACGAGCCTTTCATTTCAAGGCGAGGACTCAGCGAGTCCAGACGATCAGCGGGCAGCGCTCGGCCAGCGGATACCCGTCCGATTCCACGAACCGGCAGGTTGCAAAGCGGCCGGCGCCCATGTCCTGCAACGCCCTGCGCGTGGGAAAACTCAGGCTGTGCCAGGCGCCGACATAAGCATCGAGCGTGTCGATGGCCGAGGGCTCCCAGCCGGTCACCGAGGCGAGTTCCGCGCGGTCGGGGAACATCGCGTTGAACGCCTCGAGGATGTTTTTAACCGGGACGAGAAAGTCGGGCGGATCGGCGATCGCCATGGCGATCCGCCACTTCAGCGCATGGACATTGCCGATCCGGCCCCCGAGCGCGTCGCTGCGCACCTGATCGAGTGGCTCGCGATCCTCGGGCGAAGCGAAGACCCGCTGGGCCGCGATGCCGCCAGTGCGAAGGACCCGCGCAATCTCGTCGATCAGCGAATCGAGGCCGCTGGCGACGCTGTTGAGCGCGCCGTCGCCGATCACCGAGTCGAACCGTCCCGCCTCGAAGGGAAGCGCGGTCCAGTCGCCGACCAACGAGCGCCGATCGGGCCGGTCGCCGGGCCACAGCCGGTCGATCATCATCCGGCTGCCCTCGACCGCGATCAGATTCTGCCCCAGGACCGCGATGCCGGGAGTGACTCCAAGGAGAAGCGTCTGGTCGTCGTGAGCAGAAATGGCCGCCCGCATTCGCTCGACATCGCTCGGCGCCGGGGTCAGCGGCGGCGCGAGCCGATTATAGACGCCGGGGAAATTGCGCCATTGCGCGGGCTGATCGTTGCTCATCGCCGCCGCTCCAACCCGTTTCGAAGCAATTCGTCGAGTCCTTCGGCGAGATTGGCCGCGCCCTTCTTCACATGCTCCTGAAGCGTTCGGGGATTGCCCGGGGTTCGGTTGGCGTCGAGCAACACCGGCGTCCCCTCATGGATCACGAAATCGAACTTGCCATAATCGAAGCCCAGGCGCTCGCGCTCGGCCCGGAGCGCGTCTGGGACCTCGGCCGGCTGATAATCGAGCACGTGCGCCGCCTTCGACACCGGGTTTGGGCCGACCAGCCGCGTGCAGCGCTCCCGCGGGCCGAGGAACACCCAGGTGCGGAGCGTGAAGGTGCCGTCTTCGTTCTGCTCGGGAAGGAATTTCTCAACCACAAGGCCGGGATCGTCCCACAGCGGCTGGGGCACCTGGTCGAGCCGGGCGTAGAGCCGATAGTCGGTCGAGCGCGGAAGGTCCTGATGCGGCGGCGCCTGTCCGGCCGCTTCGGCGCGGAGATTGTGGAGCTGCTCGATCTTGCCGAAATTGTTGAGGTCGCTCTTGACGATCACCGCGCCGGGCCAGTCCGACTCGCGATCGAGCAAATTGTGGCTGACCCGGCGCTTGCGGATGTCCCAGGTCGCGCCATTGACCGTGAAGGGATAGGAGTCCGCGAGCCGGCGGTGCTCGTCGTCGACGATCGTCGGGACGACGTGGAGGAAGCCGGCGTCGGCCTCGGCCGGCCGGTCGGGGCTCGAAAGCGCCCATTCGTGGCCCATCGCGCGCCACTCCTCGAGGACGTCGAACAGCAGATAGGGGCTGGGCTTCGGTCCGCCCGGCCGGCCGTCCGCAACCGGCTCGAACTGGTCCCAGCGGTGGACGATCACCGCCAGACGCATCGGGCCTGTCCTCTTCGCTCCATGCGCCGGCATTGGCGCGGGGGCCGCGACTATGGCAAGGGGCGAGCGACATGAATGATCCAGACGGCTGGTCGAGAAGCGCCGACGGCAAGGCGCTCGAAAAAAGCTTCCGCTTCGCCGACTTCAGCGAGGCGTTCGCCTTCCTGACCCGGGTCGCGCTCCACGCCGAGAAGGTCGATCACCACCCCGAGTTTACAAGCGTCTGGAATCGCGTCGATTTTAGCCTCACCAGCCATGATTCGGGCGGCGTGACCGAGCGTGACATCGCGCTCGGCGAGGCGATCGACCGGATCGCTTCGGCATAATCGCTCTGACGGACCCAAGTCGCGGCCCACGCGTTGAGGCCCGTCGAACTACAGGGAGATTATCGATGCGCGCCTTTTTGCTGATCAGCGTTGCGGCCCTCGGCCTTGCCGCCTGCGGCCGTGACGATCGCGCCGAAGATGCCAATCTGGCGGTCGACGCGAACCTGACGATGGACGAGAATCTTGCGCTCGACAGCATGAATGCCGACGCCAATATGGCGGCCGATAATATGGTCGACGAGAATGCTACTACCAACGCGACCGACACCAACCTCGGAAACGGCTACTAAAGACTGGCGCCGGATACGGGCTGCTGGCACGCAGGCGGCCCGTCCGAAGAGCGCTCGTTCGCGCGGGCGCTCTTCTCGCGGCCATTGCGCGTTCAGCATTGGCGTGAGAGAAGGATAAGGATGACCAAGGGTTCGAACCGCCGGTACTATTATCCCGACGAGGTTGGGAGACGGTGATTCGCGCCTGAAGGTTTCAAGACCGCCCAACCTCGACCCGCCCTGAACCGGCGGGTTTTTTATTGTCTGAAAGAAAGGACGCCGGTGTTCCAGGAACCAATCGACCCAGCCGCGAGCCGCGAGCACTGGTCGTCCTATTGCGTCGACCAGGGCTGGGACCGGTTCACGCCCGAAGACCATGCGGTGTGGGACATATTGTTCGAGCGGCAGACCGATTTGCTCGGCACCCGGGTCGTTTCGCCCTTCCTTTCCGGAATCGACCTGCTCCGCCTCGACCACCCCGGAATCCCGGAGCTCGGCGAATTGAACGCGATCCTCGAACCAAGGACCGGCTGGAGGACCGTCGCGGTTCCCGGCCTGGTCCCCGATCCGGTCTTCTTCGCCATGCTCGGCGAGCGGGTCTTCCCGGTCGGCAATTTCATCCGCCGGCGCGACGAGCTCGACTATCTCGAGGCGCCCGACTGCTTCCACGATCTGTTCGGGCATATCCCGATGCTCGCCGACCACGATTTCGCCGAGATGACCCGCCACATCGGCGAGCTCGGGGTCGCCGCGATCGCGGCCGGTCAGGGCCGGCTCGCCGCGCGGCTCTATTGGCACAGCGTCGAGTTCGGGCTGGCGCTCGAGGCCGGCCAGCTCCGAATCCTCGGCGCCGGCCTCGCCTCGAGCTTCGGCGAGGCGCATTTCAGCCTCGAGAGCACGGCCGTCAAACGCCTGCCCTTCTCGATCCCGCGCGCGCTGGCGACCGATTACAAGCATGACGCCTTCCAGCCGCGCTATCTGGTGTCGGCCTCGCTGCAGAGCACCGTCGAGGCGATCCTCGCCCTCGAGCCGCGCGCGATGTTGAAATCTTGACGCTTCGTCGAATTCTTATTGTCTATTCGTCGCGTAGGGATTAGAGGCGCGCCCATCAGTCCCCGCAACGACTGACCCCGCCGGGGGCCGCTCCCCTCCCCCTCCCCAAGAGCGCCCCCGGCACCCCTCCACCGTCAATCGACGATCAGATCCTCGGGATGCTTGTGGAAGCGGCGGACGATGACCACGATGATTCCGCCGATGACGAGCCCCGCGATCGACGCCCCGATCGCGTAGAGCAGCCAGGTCACGACCGGCCCGACAGCGCCGAGCGCCTCGCCGGCATGGAGCGAGAATTCGTGGAGCCAGTGCGGCACCGCTTCGGCGATGTGAAGCACCTCGAGCCCGTGGAGCATGATCCCGCCCCCGACCCACAGCATCGCCGCCGTGCCGATCGCCGACAGCGCGACCAGCATTTTGGGCACGAAATGGACGAGGCCGTCGCCGAACATGCGTGCCATCCCGTTCTCGCGCTCGGCCAGATGAATCCCGATATCGTCGAGCTTCACGATCAGCGCCACCGCGCCATAGACGCCGACGGTGATGGCGATCCCGACAAGGGCGAGCGCCGCCGCGGTCATCGTCAGCGACATCGGCCCGAGACTGGCAAGCGCGATCGCCATGATTTCCGCCGACAGGATGAAGTCGGTCCGGATGGCGCCCTTGACCTGCAATTTCTCGAGCTCGACCGGGTCGGCCATGGCGTCGACCAATTCCTCCTGATGCTGATGGTCGTGGAGGAGTTTCTCGGCGATCTTCTCGGTCGCCTCGAACGCCAGATAAGCGCCGCCGATCATCAGCAAGGGGGTGATCAGGAAGGGCGCGAAAGCGGTCAGGAGGAGCGCGGCGGGGAGGAGGACGAGGAGCTTGTTGCGAAGGCTGCCGACCGCGATCTTGCCGATGATCGGAAGCTCTCGCTCCGGCGACAGGCCGACGACGTAGCGCGGGGTCACCGCGGTATCGTCGATCACTACGCCCGCGGACTTCACGCCCGCCTTGCCGGCGGCGAGGCCGACGTCGTCGATCGAGGCCGCGGCGAGCTTGGCGATCGTCGCAACATCGTCGAGCAATGCGAGGAGACCCGAGGCCATGCGGCGGGCTTTGGCCGATCAGCGGGCGGCGGGCAATGGCGGCTTGATCAGCCTTCCGAATCCGGAGCGAATCGCTCGATCAAATCACTGCAGGCGCTCGCGGGAGCGCGTTCGAGCCGGATGATCCGGTCGTTCGCGCCGAGGTCATGATAATCGGCGTTGCGCGACACGTTGAGGCTTCTCCAGGCGCCGAAGCTGTCCGGCAGATGGATCTGGAGGAAACGCCCGCCCTCAATCCAGCCGGCGGGGAAGTCTCCCCCTTCCTCGGCCGACGCGGCGGTGACGTCGGTGTAGAGATGGCAGCCGACGCCGGTCGTGGGCTTGAAGCTCGGGTCGAGGACATTGTCCTGCACCCCCCGGTTGAGGCCGTCTTCGTACCAACTGCATTCGCCGAACAGATAATAAGGCGCGAAGCCGCCCTTGAGCTCGATCCGGACCGCGGCCGCCTCGTTGATCCGGCTTCGGGTCAGCGCCATCCGCGCCTCGCGCAGCTTCTGCCCCTTGTGCGTCTTGAGCCACGCCGAATCGTACGAGCGGGTGAAGCACAAAGCCTGGCCATTGGCCTTCATCGCGTCCTCGAGCGGATTGACGAGCATCGAAGCGGCGGCAGCGGCGAGCGTGAGGGTCCCCATGGGCCAAGTCATTCCACGAACCGCCGCTGCGGTCCAGACCGACCGGCGTCGGCTTGCCCTGACGCGCCATTTCGCGCATCGCCCAGCCCATGCTGAGCCTGGACTTCGTCAAGTCGAACCGCGCCGAGGTCGAGCGCGCGATCCGAGACAAAGGGGTCGATCTCGATCTTGACGCTCTGCTCGCGCTCGATTCCGAAATCCGCGGCCTGAAGACCGAGATCGAGCGGCTGCGCGCCGAGCGCAATGCGGTGAGCGCGAAGTTCAAGGACGCGGCACCCGAGGAGAAGGCCGAGCTTGGCCGCATCGCCAAGGAGGCGGGCGTCCGCGCGGGCGAGCTCGAGGGCGAGCTCGCGACCAAGGACTCCGCGCTCAAGGCGCTAATGCTGCTTCTCCCGGGAATTCCCTACGAAGGCGCCCCGGTCGGGCCCGACGAGAGCTTCAACCAGGTCATCCGCGCTGTCGGCGAGCCGCCGCGGTTCGACTTTGAACCTCTGGATCATGTCGCGCTGATCGAGAAGAACGACTGGGCGGACCTCAGCCGGATCACCCAGGTGTCGGGAAGCCGCACCTACTGCCTCAAGGGCCGCTTGGCTCTGCTCGAAACCAAGCTGATGGCCTGGGCGCTGGAGACGATCGCCGAGGCCGGATTCACCCCGATCACCGTGCCCGCGATCGCGCGCGAACAGGCCTTCCTCAACCAGGGCCAGTTCCCCGGCCACCGCGAGGAGACCTACGAGCTGCCCAACGACGATTTGTGGCTCGCCGGCACCGCCGAGGTCGCGCTGACTTCGCTCCATTCGGGCGAAATCATCGAGGGCGACAGGTTGCCGATCCTTTACGCGGGCTATTCGCCCTGCTTCCGCCGCGAGGCGGGGAGCGCGGGCAAGGACGTGCGCGGCCTCCTTCGGGTCCATCAGTTCGTCAAGGTCGAGCAATATGTGTTGTGCGAGGCCGACGAGGAGCAGTCGGCCAACTGGCACGCGCAGCTGCTGCAGCAGGCCGAGCTGCTGCTCCAGGCGCTCGAAATCCCCTATCAGGTGATCGAGACGTCGACCGGCGACATGGGGCTGGGCAAATATCGCATGAACGACCTTGAGAGCTGGGTCCCCAGCCTCGGCAAGTATCGCGAGACCCACAGCTGCTCGACCTTGCACGACTGGCAGGCCCGTCGTGCCAACCTCCGCTATCGCGGCGCCGACGGGAAGGTGCGGTTCGCGCACACGCTCAACAATACGGCGCTCGCGAGCCCCCGGATCCTCGTGCCGTTGCTGGAGAACCACCAGACCGCCGACGGCCGGGTCAAGCTGCCCCGCGCACTTCAACAGCTGATGGGCGGCGACTATCTTTGATCGGACCATGCACGGGTCCTTTCCGCCCCGCGGCGTCCGCCGCCTCCGCGAACTTGGCGCGCTGCTCCGTCATTCGCCCAGGACGGTGGGTCGTGGCGGACCGCGCGGACCGGTGGATGGACCGCCGGCCATCGTCATCCCCGGTTTTCTCGCCCACGATCGCCACACCACCGAGCTTCGCCGGGCGCTGGCCGAAGCCGGATTTCGAGTCTTCCCGTGGCGCGAGGGTTTCAACTGGGGCGCCCGCCAAGACACGCTGGAGCGGTTGAAGCGGTCGCTGGCGCGCTGCGATTCGGACGATCCGGTGCTGCTGGTTGGGTGGAGTCTCGGTGGGCTTTATGCGCGCGAGCTCGCGCGGGCCGCTCCGGACAAGGTGCGGGCAGTGGTGACGATGGGCTCGCCCGTGTGGGGCGACCGGCGCCGCTACACCAGCGTCTGGCGCCTGTACGAATGGGTGGCGGGCCATCCGGTCGACGATCCGCCGATCCCCGACCATGAGGAGAAGCCGCCGGTGCCGACCCTCGCCTTATGGTCGAGCAAGGACGGCATTGTCGCCGCGCCTTCGGCCCGTGGCACCGAGGTTACGCGCGATTCGGCGGTCGAGCTTCAGACCACCCACATGGGTTTTGCGATGTCACCGAGGACAACGCGCGCGGCAGTGCGGGAAATTCGCGCATTTCTCACCAAAAGCGAGGCCCCCGAGTTGGCCCATTGACTCCGGCCAGCGAGTTGGAACACAAGAACAAAACTAGAACAGAATCGTTATGAGTTGTGTGGCGAGCCCTTTGTCCCTCGTCGCCGGCGGCGCTTCCGCGTCGTCAGGCGAGCGCACCCCCGCACCTGCCGGGGACGAACCCTCGTGCCTGTTCGTCGCTGATCGCCCGACGCTCAGCGAGCTGTTCGCCGCCCACCCGCGCGACGCCGGCTGGTGCGGCTTCCTCCTCGCCCAGCACGAGCGCCCGGGGCCCGTGCTGTGGGTGCAGGAGCGGATGGCGATCCTCGAGAGCGGGCGAATTTTTCCGCCCGGGCTTGGCCTTCCCGACCTCATCCATGTCGAGGCGCGCGACGCCAAAGCCGCGTTATGGGCGATGGAGGAGGGCCTAAGGTGCGCGGCTCTGTCCCTCGTCGTCGGCGAATTGTGGGGCGACCCCGCGGCGCTCGATTTCACCGCCACGCGCCGACTCGCGGTGGCGGCGGAGCGGAGCGGGGTGGCCGGCTGTTTGATTCGGCTGGGCGGTCACCCGAATCTTTCCGGTGCGCGGCAGCGCTGGCGCTTGTCGAGCCTGCCCTCATCGCCCAACCCGCTCGACCCCAAGGCGCCGGGCGCACCCGCGTGGGACGCCGAATTGTTCCGCGCGCGGGGGCGTCCGCCCGGGCGGTGGAGGGTCGGCGATGAGCCGCTCCACGAGCCGAATCCTCGCCATCGCTTTCCCCACTTTGTCGATGGACCGGTGGAACTGCTCGCCGGCTTCGAGCGCCGTTCCGCCTGACACTCCGCTGGCGCTGGTGGTCGAGGCCGCGCACGGCGCGATGGTCCACGCGGCGAACAGGGCCGCGATGATGGGCGGCGCGCGCCGCGGGATGCGCCTGACCGATGCCCGGGCGCTCAACCCCGCGCTGCAGATCGCGCCCGCCGACCTCGCCGCGGAAGAGGCGCAGCTCGCGGCCATGGCGCGCTGGGCCACGCGCTGGTCGCCTTTGGTCGAGGTCGACGGAGACGACGGCCTTCGAATCGACGTGAGCGGGGCCGCGCATCTGTTTGGGCATGAGCGCGGGCTCATCGCCGATGTCCACGCCTGTTTCGAGCGCGCCGGGTTCGCGACCCGCTGCGCCATCGCCCCGACCCCCGCCGCGGCCTGGGCGCTGGCGCGGTTCGGCGAGGACGGCACGATCTGCGGCGCTGACGTCGCCGCGGCGATTGCGCCTTTGCCGGTGGCGGCGCTGCGCCTGTCGGCGCCCGCCACAAGGACGCTCGAGCGGCTTGGCCTCAAGACGATCGAGGCTCTGGCCGGGATCGAACGGCGAAGCCTCGCCAGGCGCTTCCGCGAGGCCGACAATCCGCTCGACGCGCTCGACCGCGCGCTCGGGCGAAAGGCCGAGCCGCTGACCGGCGTGCGCCACGAGCCGCCGCCACGCGCGCTGCTGCGGCTGGCCGAGCCGGTCGCACATCCGGAGGCCGCCGCCCAAGCACTCGACCTGCTCGTCCCCCGCCTGGCGGCCGAGCTCGAGGCGAAGAAGCTCGGCGCGCGCAAGCTGTCGCTCGCCGGTTTTCGAGTTCGACGGCGAGGTCGCGGTTGCGACGGTCGCAACCTCCATCGCAAGCCGCGAGCCGAAGCATCTCGCGCGACTTCTCGCCGAGCCGGCCGCAGGCCTCGACCCCGGTTTCGGCTTCGACGCCTTCGTCCTCACCGCCGACTGGGCCGAGCCGCTGGGCGCTGCGCAGGACAGCCTGGTCGAGGAGCCGTCGGACGGGGCGGACGTCGCCCGGCTGGTCGACCGGCTGTCGGTCAAGCTGGGCGAGTCGCGGGTGCGCCGTCCGTGCGCGCAGGAGAGCCATTTGCCAGAGCGATCGAGCGGTTGGGGAGCAGCGGTTTCGCTCCGGTCCCCGAATGTCCCTGCGCCCTGCGATCTTCGCCCCCAGCGGCTGCTCGACCGGCCCGAGGCGATCGCGGTCATTTATGCGACTCCCGAGGGCCTGCCGCGGCGCTTCGTGTGGCGGCGCGCGGTCCACGACATCGCCCGGGTCCAGGGGCCCGAGCGGATCGCGCCCGAATGGTGGCGGCAAGCCTCGAGCGTCAGGCTGCGCGATTATTATCAGGTCGAGGACCAATCCGGCCGCCGCTACTGGATCTACCGCGAGGGGGTGATCGGCGACGGCCGCGGCGGCGCTCCGGCGTGGTTCATCCATGGCCTGTTCGGGTGATGCGCCATGCCTGAATATAGTGGCTTCGCGCGCAAGAAATTGCTGCTTCGCGACGGCGAGGCGCCCCCCACGATCGCGCGCTCGGATTATGTCGAGCTCGGGGTCACCAGTCCCTTCTCTTTCCTCCGCGGGGCATCGGACGCAATCGAGCTGGTGCTTCGGGCGCTCGAGCTCGGCATGGACAGTCTCGGGGTCGCCGACCGCAACACGCTGGCGGGAGTCGTCCGGATGCACAGCGCGTGCAAGGGCGCGGGGCTGAAGCCGCTGATCGGATGCCGGCTCGACCTTGCCGATGGGCCCAGCCTCCTCGCTTACCCGATCGACCGCGACGGCTATGGCCGGCTGTCGACGCTGCTCAGCCGCGGCAAGATGCGTGCGAACAAGGGCGAGTGCCATCTCGCGCTCGACGAGGTCGCGGCCCATGCGGGGGGCATCGCCTTCATTCTCTGGCCGGGCGATGAGCCCGACGAGGTCGCCGGTCACCTCGCTCGGGTGAAGGCCGCGATCCCTTCGCTCGGCCACGTCGGAGCGAGCTGGCTCTACCGCGGCGACGACAATGCGCGGATCGAGCGCCTCGACCGAATCGCCCGAGCGCACGGCTGCTCGATCCTCGCCACCAACGACGTTCACTATCACGCGCCCGACAAGCGCCCGCTGCAGGATGTGATGACCTGCATCCGCGAGAAGGTGACGCTTCACGAGGCGGGCTTCCTGCTCAACCCCAATGCCGAGCGGCATTTGAAGTCGCCGGAGGAGATGGCGCGGCTGTTCGAGCGCTGGCCGCATGCGATCCGCGCCACCCGCGAGTTCGCCGATGCGCTCCATTTCAGCCTCGATGAGCTGAAATATGAATATCCGCGCGAGAGCGTGCCCGAGGGGCGGACCCCGCAAGCCTATCTGGAGCATTTGACCTGGGAGGGCGCCAAAGAGCGCTGGCCGGACGGCGTTCCGGACAAGGTCGACAAGCAGCTCCATTACGAGCTCGACTTGATCGAGAAGCTCGACTTTGCCCGCTATTTCCTGACCGTCCACGACATCGTCGCTTTCGCGCGGAGCCTCGACCCGCCGATCCTCTGCCAAGGCCGCGGCTCGGCCGCGAACAGCGCAGTCTGCTACGCGCTCGGGGTGACCGCGGTCGACCCGGCGACGAGCGACCTGTTGTTCGAGCGCTTCATCTCGGAAGAGCGTCGTGAGCCGCCCGACATCGACGTCGATTTCGAGCATGAGCGGCGCGAGGAAGTGATCCAGCACATCTACGCCAAATACGGCCGCGAGCGCGCCGGAATCGCCGCGACCGTCATCCACTATCGCCCGCGCTCGGCGATCCGCGAGGTCGGCAAGGCGATGGGCCTCAGCGAAGACGTATGCGGGGCGATCGCCGCGACCCATTGGGGCAGCATGGAAGGCGAGATCGCCGACGAGCGCGTGAGCGAGGCCGGGCTCGATTTCTCCGACCCGCATTTGAAGCGCGTGGTGAAGCTCGCCAGCCAGATGATCGGCATGCCGCGGCATCTGTCGCAGCATGTCGGCGGCTTCATCCTGACCGAGCGCCCGCTGATCGAGACCGTACCGGTCGGCAATGGCGCGATGGACGACCGCACCTTCATCGAATGGGACAAGGACGACATCGAGGAGCTGGGAATCCTCAAGATCGACGTGCTTGCGCTCGGCATGCTGACCTGCTGCCGCAAGGCGTTCGACCTGATCGAAGCGCACCATGGCGAGCACTTCGAGCTGGCGACCGTGCCGCGCGAGGTACCGCAAGTTTACGACATGCTGTGCCAGGGCGATTCGCTGGGTGTGTTCCAGGTCGAGAGCCGAGCGCAGATGAACATGCTTCCGCGGTTGAAGCCGCGCTGCTTCTACGACCTCGTCATCGAGGTTGCGATCGTCAGGCCCGGTCCGATCCAGGGCGACATGGTCCATCCTTACCTCAAGCGCCGGTCAGGCAAGGAAGCGGTCACCTTCCCGTGCCCGTCGCCGGATCATGGCGAACCGGACGAGCTGGAGAAAATCCTGGGCCGGACGCTCGGCGTGCCCATTTTCCAAGAGCAAGCGATGAAGATCGCGCTCGACGCGGCGCGCTTCTCGCCCGCCGAGGCCAACCAACTGCGCAAGGCGATGGCGACCTTCCGAAGCCGCGGCACCATCGACCTCCTGCAGGACAAGATGGTTGGGCGGATGGTGACACGCGGTTACGACCGCGACTTCGCCGAGCGCTGCTTCCACCAGATCCGCGGCTTCGGCGAATATGGCTTCCCCGAGAGCCATGCGGCGAGCTTCGCGCACCTCGTCTATGTCTCGAGCTGGATCCGGTGGCGTTATCCGGCGGCCTTCGCCGCGGCGCTGCTCAACAGCCAGCCGATGGGCTTCTACGCCCCCGCCCAGATCGTCCGCGACGCGCGCGAACATGGGGTCGCGGTGCGGGCCGTGGATGTGAACGAGAGCGACTGGGACTGCACGCTGGAACCGGATGGGGCCATGCGCCTCGGCCTGCGCCAGGTCGATGGGCTCCGCAAGGACGAGGCCTTGGCGCTGGTCGAGGCTCGGGGCAAGCGGCCGTTCGCCGATGTCGAGGAGCTGCGCCACCGCACGCGGATCGGGGTTGCGACCATCCAGCGGCTCGCCGCGGCGGACGCCTTCCGCTCGATGGGCCTAGACCGGAGGCAGGCGTTGTGGGACGCGCGAGCGCTCAAGGCAGCGCCCGACCTCCCCTTGTTTCTCGCCGCC
The DNA here is from genome assembly GCA_963722545.1 of uncultured Alphaproteobacteria bacterium. GTDB lineage: Bacteria > Pseudomonadota > Alphaproteobacteria > Sphingomonadales > Sphingomonadaceae > Sphingomicrobium. The sequence goes on along the minus strand of CAVRMK010000004.1, from coordinate 381,938 downwards.
GGGGCCCGCGACGAAGGCGCCGAGGCGGTCGTCGCCCGGCTCCCGGAAATGCCGCTCAGCGAGCATGTGGTGAACGATTACCAGACCGTCCGGCTGAGCCTCAAAGCCCATCCGATGGCCTTCCTGCGCGATCATTATGCCGAGCGCGGGTTCATCACCGCGGGCCGGCTGCATTCGCTGCGCAATGGCCACAAGGTCAGTCTCGCCGGCCTAGTCCTGATCCGCCAACGCCCCGGAAGCGCCAAGGGGGTGTGCTTCATCACGCTCGAGGATGAGACGGGGATCGCCAACCTCGTCGTATGGCCCGACCGCTTCGAGGCGCAACGAGCGATCGTCATGGGCGCTCGGCTGATGGTCGTCCACGGGCTTGTCCAGACCGACGAGAATGTGATCCATGTCGTCGCTTCGCGCCTCGAGGACGACACCCATATGCTGCGCCATTTGAGCGACGATGCGCTGCCCGCGGTCACCAGCCGCGGCGATGGCGGCGGGGCGATGGCGCCTTCGCTGGCCCGGCCGAACATGATGGTTCACCCGCGCAACGTCACATGCCTGCCCAAGAGCCGCGATTTCCATTAGGACTCGATTTGCACCGAACGGAGATCATCGATGCCGGTTTCCGCAATCGCTTTGTTGTTCGCCTTCCAAGCCGCACCCTCGGCGCCCTTCGAGGGGCATTGGCGCAGCCCCGGCGGCAACAGCATCATCACCCTCGCGCCGTGCGGCGCCGCCTGGTGCGGAACCGTCGCCTGGGCCAGCGACAAGGCCAAGAAGGCCTCTGAAAAGACCACCAGCCAGCTCATCGGCACCCAGCTCCTGACCGACGTCACGCCGGCCGGGCCCGACCGCTGGACCGGGCGCTTGTTCATCCCCGACAAGAACATGCGCGTCACCGCCAAGCTTCAGATGGCCCCGGACGGCCAGCTTCGGGTTTCAGGCTGCCTGGCCGGAAAATCCTTGTGCAAGGCGCAGCTGTGGACTCCGGTCACCGGGCCCTTGCCGGCCCAGGAATAGGGCAAGGGCGTTCATCGGAGCGCAATCCCGGCGCTCCATTGTCGCCACAAATGGCGGCTAACCTCATCATCATGAAGAGAAAAGTCCTTTTCCCCGCGCTTTTGGCGGCGTTCCTCGCAGCGCCGTCCGCGGCGCTTGCCAAGGCCCCGATCGAAGGCCGCTGGATCAACCCCAAGGGCAGCGTCACGGTCCGCATCGGCGCCTGCGGAGGCGGCTTTTGCGGCACCGTGATCGACGCCTCGGCCAAGGCCCGGGAGACCGCTCGCAAGGGCGGCACCTCCAACCTCATCGGCACCCAGGTGATGAGCGACTTTCAGCCCAATGGCGACGGCACCTACCGCGGCCGGGCGTTCGACCCGAAGCGCAATATCCGCGCTCCCGCGACGATCCGGTTGATCGGCGATTCGACCCTGGTCGTGAAGGGCTGCCTGATCCGCGGAGTCATCTGCAAGGAACAGCGCTGGAAGAAGGTCGGCTGAGCCCGGCTTGACATTCGGTAAGTTATGGCTTACCGATTACCGATGCCCGTGAATTCCGCTCTTTCGGCGCTTGCCGACCCGACCCGCCTCGCCGTGTTCGAGCGCGTCGCCGAGCGCCCGCGCGGCGTCGGTGAGCTCGCCGAAGGGCTTCCGGTCAGCCGGCCGGCAGTGTCGCAGCATCTCAAGGTTCTGAAGGACGCCGGGCTGGTCACCGCCGAGCAGCGCGGCCGGACCCGGATCTATCATATCGACCCGAACGGGCTCGGCGCGCTCCGCGCCTGGCTCGATCAGCATTGGGACCAGTCGCTGGCCGCGTTCAAGGCGCTGGCCGAACAGGGAGACACGGAATGAATGACTTGGCGCAGCGCATCCAGCCCGCGGCAATCGTCAAAACGATCGAGGTCAAGGCCAGCCCCGAGCGGGCCTTCGAGATTTTCGCCCGCCGGATGGGCGAATGGTGGCACAAGGAACATAGCCTCGCGGTAGGCACGACCCAGAAGGACGTTATCGTCGAGCCCAGCGCGGGCGGCCGCTGGTACGAACTCGGCGCCGATGGAAGCGAGCATGCCTGGGGCCACGTCATCGACTATGACCCGCCGCGCCGGCTCCTGCTCGCCTGGCAGCTCAATCGCGAATTCGACTTCGACCCCGAGCTCCTGACCGAGGTCGAGGCGCGGTTCGAGCCGACGGACTCGGGACTCGGGTCCACTTCGAGCACCGCCACCTCGAGCGCATGGGCGCGGGCACGGTGGAGCTGTTCGAAAGCATGGACGGCGGCTGGGGCATGCTGCTCGATCTGTTCGCCGCCAAGGCCAACGGCGCCTGACCCTTCAGCGCCGGTTCCAAAGCTGCTACCGCCGCGCTGGCGATCCTGGCGCCTTTTCAAATTCGCGACCCGGAGCGCTGCCGCCAAACGCTGCGGCTGACTGGAGCAATGCCGCTCCGACTAGGGGGAATAAGTCATGTTGAACAAGTTGATGGTGGCCGCCGCGGCCGCCTGCACCGTCGCATTCGCGGCCGCGCCGGCCTTCGCCGAACCGGGCAAGGTCATCGTATCGCTCTACCGCGCCGCTCCCGGCCAGCAGGTCGCGCTGCTGAAGTGGATGGCGCAACAGTCGCGGGTTGCCCAAGCCGCAGGCGTCGCGCCGTCGCAAATCTATGTCCACACCTCGGGCGACAGCTGGGACTTCATGGTGATCAATCCGCAGACGACCGCGGCGCAGGATGATGCAAGCGATGCCGCTGCCAAGAAACTGGGAATCGTCTCGGGTCCCAAGGCAAGTATCGAGTTCCGGACGATGATCGGAAGCCATACGGACACTTATGCCAACGGGCCAATGTCGGCCGATCAGCTCCTCGCAGACCTGGAGAAATAGCCTAGAGCCAGTCGGTCTCGCCGAACTCGCCTTCAAGCACCGAAGCCTGGAGGGCGGCCATCTCGTCCGCCCAATAGCGGTCGGACTCGAGGCGCGGCGAGACCGCCCGCACCTTGGCGTGAACCGCCTGCAGGGCTGCCGAGGTCTTGAGCGGGCGATGAAAGTCGACCCCCTGGGCGGCGGCGATCAGCTCGACCGCGACGACGCCGGCGGCATTATGCGCGATCCGCCTCGCCTTGAGCGCCGCGATCGGGGCCATCGAGACGTGGTCTTCCTGGCCCGCCGAAGTCGGAATCGAATCGACGCTCGCCGGATAGGCCAGGCCCTTGTTCTCACTGACCAAGGCGGCGGCAGTGACCTGAGGGATCATCAGGCCCGAATTGACCCCTGAATTCTCGACCAGGAACGGCGGCAGTCCGCTCATCTTCGGGTCAACGAGAACCGCGGTCCGTCGCTCGGAGATTGACCCGACCTCGCACAGCGCCATGGCGATCGTGTCGGCGGCGAAGGCGACCGGTTGGGCGTGGAAATTGCCGCCCGAAATTGCACTGTCCTCATCCGCGAAGACGATCGGATTGTCGGTCACGGCGGCCGCTTCGATGGTCAGGGTGCGCGCCGCGCTGGTCAGCAGGTCTAGGCTCGCGCCCATGACCTGCGGCTGGCAGCGGAAACTGTAGGGATCCTGGACCCGGCCGCACCGGCCGTGGCTGGCAAGGATTTCGCTCCCCTTGAGCAATTCATTCAGGGCCGCCGCGACGCGAACCTGGCCGGGCTGGCCGCGAAGCGCGCTGATCCGTGGATCGAACGGCTTCACCGAGCCCTTGAGCGCATCGACCGATAAGGCGCCCGCCGCGATCGCCGCGCCGAATAGCCGCTCGCCGGTGAACAACGCATCGAGCGCGATGGCGGTCGAGGCCTGGGTCCCGTTGATCAGCGCGAGCCCTTCCTTGGGACCCAGAGCGAGCGGCTCCATTTCGAGCGTCTGCAACGCATCGGCGGCCGCCATTACCTCGCCACCGACATCGATCCGCCCGTGGCCCATCAGCGCGGCGATGAGATGCGCGAGCGGCGCCAGGTCGCCCGACGCGCCGACGCTGCCTTGGGCAGGGATCTCCGGCATGGCGTCGCGGTCGAGCAATGACTGAAGCGCGTCGATCACCTTCGGGCGCACGCCCGAAAAACCGCGGCCAAGGCCAAGCAGCTTGAGGACGATCATTAGGCGCGTGACGTGGCGCGGCAGCGGCTTGCCGAGGCCCGCGCTATGCGAGAGGATGAGGTTGGTCTGAAGCTCGGCCAGGCGATCGTCCGGGATCCGCGTGTTGGCGAGCAGGCCGAATCCGGTATTAACCCCGTAGACGGTCTCGCCGCCGGCGACGATCCGCTCGACCGCTGCAGCCGAATCGGTCACGCGCTGAAGGCTCGCCTGGTCGAGGCTGCAGGTCGCGCCCAACCACAATAAGCGCAGGGTGGCGAGGTCGATTGCGGTCGGGTCGAGGCGCAGCATCGCCCGGCTGTGGCAGAAATCGCCCGCCCTGCACAAGAACGCGCGATTCTGTGCCAGCTTGGGACGGCGACGCTTTGCCCAATGGCGCGGCCCCCGACCGCCCCGTATCGAATGGGCAAGGAACCAAGAAGGGGCCAGTCATGCGCTTGCTGTTGAAGCTTTTCCGCGATCAGCGCGGGGTCGGGGCGATCGAATATGTGCTCGTCGCGTCGCTGATCTCGGTGGCGGCGATCGCAGCGTTCGACGAGCTCGGCGGGTCGGTCGACGACCGCTTCGGCAAGGTCGAGACCAGCCTCCAGGGCTAAAGGATCATCGGCAGGGGCGGCTGCACACGCCATCCGGGGACCGGTCCAGAGGGCGCCTCCGCAAGCACAGAACGGCCCATCGCCTCGATCTGGGGGCCATGCTATCGAGCAGGGCAGGAGGGGCCATGCGCTCGGCCGCAGCGATAGTCGGAAGATCGGCCAGCATTCGCACTCGGCTTCGCAAGTCGCCGTTTTTCACGGTCCTTGGCCTCCTCATGCTGACGCTTGCTATTGGCGGCTTCTGGCCGCAATATTTTAGCGCCATCATCGGCCGGGCCCCGGCGCCGTCGACGCAATTCTGGCTGATCCACCTGCACGCTGCTTTGTTCACGATGTGGCTGCTCCTCTACATCTCGCAAGCGGCGCTGATCATGACGGGCTGGGCGCGAATCCATTTCAGAATGGGCCCCTGGCTAGCGGCTTATGGCTTCGCGATCGCGCTCGTCGGTATCTATGGTGCCGGCCACTTGGCCCATCGTCTTGGAGTCCGCGAGAACAACGCCGATGCGGCGGCGAGCTTCGTCTTCTTTCCTCTGATCGACATGCTCTACTTCGCCGCCTTCCTTGCATGGGCGGTCGCGTACCGGAAGCGGCCCGACATCCACAAACGCGCTATGTTCCTCGCCACCTTTTCCGTTGCCGTGGTCGGGATCGGCCGCCTCGTTTTCCGCACTGGGATCCAGAATCCGCTGCTCTGGCAGCCGCTCATCCTGGCGCCCCTGCTCATTGCCGTCGCCTACGACCTGTTCGTCTGCCGGAAGGCGTACCCTATTCTGTTCATCGGCGTTTGCGTCCACATCGTGCGGCTCAACGCAGAAGGCTTCACCGCCAGCGAGGCCTGGCTGCCCATCGGGCGGGCGCTGGTCGCGCCGTTCGCTTAAGGCCTGGGGCTTAGCCGATCATCGGCAGGTCGAGGCCCCGCTCGCGCGCGCACTCGATCGCTTCCTCATAACCCGCATCGGCATGGCGCATGACGCCCGTACCCGGGTCGTTCCACAATACCCTCCGCAGCCGTCCGGCGGCCTCTTCGGTGCCGTCGGCGACGATCACCATCCCGGCGTGCTGAGAATAGCCCATGCCGACCCCGCCGCCATGGTGGATCGAGACCCAGGTCGCGCCCGAGGCGGTGTTGAGGAGCGCGTTCAGCAGCGGCCAGTCGGAGACGGCATCGGATCCATCCTTCATCGCCTCGGTCTCGCGGTTGGGCGAGGCGACCGAGCCGCTGTCGAGATGGTCGCGGCCGATCACCACCGGCGCTTTCAATTCGCCGCTCGCCACCATGTCGTTGAAGGCCAGGCCGAGGCGGTCGCGCTGGCCGAGCCCGACCCAGCAAATCCGCGCCGGAAGCCCCTGGAAAGCGATCCGCTCGCGGGCCATGTCGAGCCAGCGATGGAGGTGGGGATCGTCGGGGATCAGTTCCTTCACCTTGGCGTCGGTCCGGTAGATGTCCTCCGGATCGCCGGACAGCGCGCACCAGCGGAACGGGCCGATCCCGCGGCAGAACAAGGGCCGGACATATGCGGGTACGAAGCCGGGAAAATCGAACGCGTTGAGCACTCCGTCGTCGAGCGCTTCCTGGCGGATGTTGTTGCCGTAATCGAAGGTCGGGATGCCCAGCTTCTGGAAGGCCAGCATCGCCTCGACGTGAGCGGCCATCGAGTGGCGCGCGGCCTCGGCCACCGCGGCCGGGTTGTTCTCGCGCATCTCGCGCCATTTCGCGACCGACCAGCCGGCCGGGCAATAGCCGTTGGCCGGGTCATGCGCGCTGGTCTGGTCGGTGACCGCGTCGGGGCGGATTCCGCGGCGCACCATCTCGGGCAGGATTTCGGCCGCATTTCCGAGCACGCCGACGCTGGTCGGGTCCTTGGCCTTGCCGATGATCTCGAGCGCCTCGTCGATGCTCGACGCGCGATGGTCGAGGTAGCGGGTCTCGAGCCTTTTCTCGATCGAGCTTTCCTGTACTTCGATCGCGATGCAATGCGCGCCGGCCATGACCGCGGCGAGCGGCTGCGCCCCGCCCATCCCGCCAAGCCCCGCGGTCAGGATCCACTTGCCCTTGAGGTCGCCGCCATAATGCTGGCGGCCCATTTCGGCGAAGGTCTCATAAGTGCCTTGGACGATCCCTTGGCTGCCGATGTAGATCCAGCTGCCGGCGGTCATCTGGCCGTACATCATCAACCCGGCGCGATCGAGCTCGTTGAACTTCTCCCACGTCGCCCATTTGGGCACGAGATTGGAGTTGGCGATCAGCACCCGCGGGGCGTCGCGATGGGTGGTGAACACGCCGACCGGCTTGCCCGATTGGACGAGCAGCGTTTGGTCCTCCTCGAGCCGCTCCAAGACCTCGACGATCTTGTCGAAGCAGGCCCAGTTCCGCGCCGCGCGCCCGATGCCGCCATAGACCACCAGGCTCTGCGGGTCCTCGGCAACCTCGTCGTCGAGATTGTTCATCAGCATCCGCACCGCGGCCTCGGTGGTCCAGTGCCTGGCCTTGATCTCGGGGCCGGTGCGCGCCTTGATATGACGGCGGTTGTCGCGGCGGGGGTCGGTCAAGCGTCCATTCCTCCAAATATGCGCCGCGACGGGCCTGGAAGTCCGATCCAGTAACCGAGCTCGGCGAGGCTCTCGAGCGGCCACACGGCGAGGTCGGCCGCCTTGCCGGGAGCGATGGTGCCGATGTCCCTGTCGAGCCCGACCGCTCGCGCCGCATTGACCGTCATTCCCGCGAGGGCTTCCTCCGGAGTCAGGCCGAACAAGGTGCACGCCATGTTCATCGCCAGGGTCGGCGAGAGCAGGGGCGAGGTCCCGGGATTACAATCGGTCGCGACGGCCATCGGCACCTTGTACTTGCGGAGCAAGTCGACCGGCGGCTCCCTCGTCTCCTGGAGCGCATAGTAGGCGCCCGGGAGAAGAACCGCGACGGTTCCTGCAGCGCCCATCGCCGCCGCACCCTCCTCGTCGAGATGTTCGAGATGGTCGGCGCTGAGCGCCCGATACTGGGCGGCGAGCGCGGCGCCCTGCTGGTTCGACAATTGCTCGGCGTGAAGGCGGACGCGCAAGCCATGGGCGGCGGCGGCCTTGAACACCCGCTCAACCTCTTGCGGAGTGAAGGCGATGGTGTCGCAATAGGCATCGACGATCCGCGTCGCGCCGGTCTTGACGGCGGCGGGCAGAAGCTTGTCGATGATCTCGCCGAGATAATGGGCGCGGCGGTCCTTCTGGTCGGCGGGAATGGCGTGGAGCGCGAGCAGGGTCGGGACAATCCGCACCCCCTGCCCCTCGCCGAGCTCGGCGGCGAGACCGAGCAGCCGAAGCTCGCTGTCGACGTCGAGGCCGTAGCCGGTCTTGACCTCGACCGTGGTGCAGCCGCCCGCCGTCAGCGCGGCGAGGCGCCCGCGCGCGGTGGCGAGAAGCTCTTCGTCGCTCGCCGCCGCGGTCTTCGCGACAGTCGAGGCGATCCCTCCGCCCGCCTTCGCGATCTCTTCATAGGTCGCCCCGGCGCGGCGCATCGCATGCTCGTCGGCGCGGTTGCCGCCGAAGATGAGATGCGTGTGGCAGTCGATCAGGCCCGGCGTGACCCAGGCGCCGCCCAGCGCGGTCACCTCGCGCGCCCGGAAACCCGCGAGCTCGGTGCGCTTGCCGACTCGGACGATCTTTCCGTCGGCGATCCCGATCGCGCCATTCTTGACCGCGCCGAGCCCGCCGCCCGACATGGTCGCGATGTTGCAGTCGACGAGCAGCCGGTCCCACATGGTGCGTCGCCTTAGGCGACAGGCGCTGCTAGGGACAAGGCATGGCGGGGTGGCCCAATCTGGCGGAGCTTCTGGTCGGCGCGGATTCGGACGCGCAGGTCGGCCTCGTCGGCGCGCCGCTTGCTGCCGGATCGGTCACGCCGGGCGGCTGCGACCAGGCGCCGGCCAGGCTCCGCGAGACCCTGCGCCGGATCGGGCGCTACGACGTCGATACCGGGCGCGAGCTTGCAGCCAATGATCGCCGATCACGGCGATTGCGCGATTGCCGGAATGACGATCGAGGCGGCGACGCCGGTCATCCGCGATGCCGTCGCGGCAAGCTTGGCCAGGCACTCGCTGACCCTCGTCATCGGCGGCAACAATGCCGTGACCCGGCCCGCGCTGCTCGCGCTCGGCGACTTGGAATCAACCGGGCTGATCACCCTCGACGCGCATTTCGACATGCGCGACCTCGACCACGGCCTCAGCAACGGCAACCCGGTCCGCGCTTTGCTCAAGGACGGGCTTCCGGGTACCAATATCGCGCAGGTCGGGCTCGCCCCCTTCGCCAACAGCGCCGCGATGCACCGCGACGCGCTGGACGGCGGTCATTGCGTCGTGACGATGGGCGATATCCGCCGCGATGGGGTCGAGGTCGCGATCGACCGCGCGCTCGACCATGTCGCGCATTGCGATGCCTTGTTCGTCGACTGCGACATCGACGTCATCGACCGTGCGCAAATGCCGGGGGCTCCTGGAGCGCGGCCGGGCGGGATGGCGGTCGAGGATTTCTTCTGGGCGGTGCGCACGCTGGCTGCCGACCCGCGGACGCGGGCGATCGATCTCACCGAATGGGACCCGCCGCTCGACTCAAGCGACCTCAGCGCGCTGACCGCGGCGCGCTGGCTCGCCGAATGCCTTGCGGGCTACGAGAGCCGCTGACCTTCGGCGATCCGCCGCCCTTTGTCGGACAAAGTCCGGAAGGTGATCGAGAAGCGCAGCCGGTCGCTCGGCACGATGCGATGCTCCCATTCCCACCGCGCCGCGCCCGACAAGAAATAAGCCGATCGTGGCTCGACATCGAGGTTAGCGCGGCGGAATCCATCGGGCGTCCGCTGTCTGAACCGCAGCGTATCGCTGTTGCCAAGCGACACTCCGACGACCCGGTCGAACACGTCGCGGTCTTTGTGCCAGCCGATTCCGGCTCCCGGATCGTAACGCGCGATCAAGGTGTGGTGCATTTCGGAAGGCTCGACCTCGGCGAAGGCTGCGGCCTTGTCGCGTAGCGCCTCGAGCCAGGCCGGCATGGGATCGGTCGGCGTGAAGCTCGCATTTTCGAAGTCATAGCGCCAGCCAAAGCTCTGCGTGCGCCGATTGCCGGTCCAACCGTGGAAGCGGAACGGCGCGAGGTCGAGCGCCCGAAGCCGATCGAGCAGCGCGTCATGCTCGGCCTCATCGATAAAGTCCGGGCGGTAATTGAGGCCCGTAAGCAGCGGTGCGTCGAACAGGTCGAGTGTCATCCGAACAAGGCCTTGAGCTTAGCCGGATTGAGCGCGGGCGCGAGTTGATCGAACGTGCATTGCTCGGGCGCCTTGTCGGGGCGGAAGCGGAGAAGAGCGGTGCCGTGGCGGAAGCGGCGGTCGGTGACCTGGTCGTAGCGGACCTCGACCACCAGCCTCGGCTTCAGGGGCTCCCATTGCTCGGACCGCGCGTTGCTCCAGCGGCTCTGGCCGCCGGGAGCGCGGCCGGTGAAGCCGGAGACCCCGGCAAGTTTCTCGAGGACTTTGGTCAGCTCTTCTCGCTCGATTGCCGGGATGGCCGAGGTGAAGCCGACGTGGTGGAGGATGCCCGCTTCGTCATAGAGGCCGAGCAGGAGCGATCCGACCTCGCGCTTCTTGCTCGCGTAGCGGAAGCCCCCGACCACGCAATCGGCGGTGCGGCGCTGCTTGACCTTGATCATTGCCCGCACGCCGTGCCGGTAGGGAAGATCGAGCCGCTTGGCGATTACCCCATCGAGCGCCCCGCCGCTTTTCTCCAGCCAGCCGAGCGCGGTCTCGCGGTCGGTGGTCGCAGGCGAAAGCTTGATCGCCTGCGCGGGATTGTCGTCGACGAAGCGCTCGAGTTCGGCCCGCCGCTCCGACTGCGGCTTGCCGGCCAGAGTTCGGCCGTTGAGCTCGAGCAGGTCGAACAGGATGAACTCGGCCGGAGTCTGCGCAGCCAACTTCCGCACACGGCTCTCGGCCGGGTGAAGGCGAAGCTGCAGCGCCTCGAACGACAATGCGTCGTCCGCCGGAATGACGAGCTCGCCGTCGATAAGAAACCGGCGCGCCTTCAGGGCGGCGATTCGCTCGACCATGTCGGGGAAGTAGCGAGCCAGCGGCTTGCCGGACTTGGAGATCAATTCGACAGTCGCCCCGTCGCGTCGCGCCAGGCAGCGGAACCCATCCCACTTGGGCTCATACTGCCAGCCCGGCCCGTCGGGCAGCTCGTCGGCCAGCAGCGCCTCCATGGGCGCGATCGCGTTCGCCTTGGCCATCGAGCGATCAAAGCTCGCCGCCCGACGCTTGTTCCTTCGATCGTCTACCCGGCAAGGTCGAAGCGGTCGGCGTTCATCACCTTGGTCCACGCTTTGATGAAATCGCGCACGAACTTCTCTTCATGGCCTTTCTCGGCATAGACCTCCGCGGTCGCGCGGAGCTGGCTGTTCGAGCCGAAAATCAGGTCGGTGCGCGTCGCCCGCCATTTCTGGTGCCGGCCGCCGCGGTCGTAGCCGATGAACTCCTCGTCACTCGATTCGTCGACCAGGTCCCAGAAGGTGTCGTTGTCGAGCAAATTGACGAAGAAATCGTTGGTCAGCTGGCCCTTGCGCTCGGTGAACACGCCTTCGGGCGCATCCTTGTAGTTCGCGCCGAGGACGCGGAGACCGCCGAGCAGAACCGTCATTTCCGGCGCCGACAGGTTGAGCAGCGAAGCCCGGTCGAGCAGCAGCTCCTCGGTCTTCACGCTTTGCCGGGTCTTGAGGAAGTTGCGGAAGCCGTCGGACTGCGGCTCCATCCACACGAAGCTGTCGACGTCGGTCCAGTCCTGCGTGGCATCGCCGCGGCCGCCGGTGAACGGCACTTCGACCTCGAAGCCGGCGTCGCGCGCCGCCTTCTCGACCGCCGCGGTGCCGGCGAGCACGATCGCGTCGGCGAGCGACATCGACCCGCGCAGCTCGTTGAGCTTGTCGAGCACTTTGGCGAGCTCTTCGGGCTCATTGACCGTCCAGCTCCGCTGCGGCTCGAGCGCGATGCGCGCGCCATTGGCGCCTCCGCGATGGTCCGACTTGCGGTAGGTCGAGGCCGAGGCCCAGGCCGTCTTGACCAGCTGGCCGATGGTGAGGCCGGCAGAGAGGATCTTGTCCTTGAAAGCGGAAACGTCTGAATCCGACGGCACCGTTCCTTCAGGAACCGGATCCTGCCAGATCAAAGTCTCTTCGGGAACTTCCGGCCCGAGGTAACGGATCTTGGGTCCCATGTCGCGGTGGGTCAGCTTGAACCAGGCGCGGGCAAAAGCGTCGTCGAGCGCAGCCTGGTCGTCGCGGAAGCGCTCGGAAATGGCCCGGAACTCGGGGTCCATTTTCAACGCCATGTCCGCGGTGGTCATCATCGTCGGAACGCGCTTGTTGGGGTCGCGCGCATCGGGAGCGAGGTCCTCGGGGTCGGGGTTGATGGGCGTCCATTGCTTGGCGCCGGCGGGGCTTTCGACCAGCTCGTAATCATATTTGAACAGCAGGCGGAAATAGTCGCCGCCCCACTTGGTCGGGTTGTTGGACCACGACCCCTCGATGCCCGAGGTGGTGATGTGCCCCTTGCCGATGTCCTCTTCGTCGGTGAGCCAGCCGAGGCCCTGCAGATGGACCGCCTCCGAAGCGGGGTCCTTGCCAAACCTTTCGGAGGGCTTGGCGCCATGCGCCTTGCCGAAGGCATGGCCGCCGGCGGTGAGCGCCACGGTTTCCTCGCTGTTCATCGCCATGCGGCTGAAGGTCGCCTTCATGTCGCGCGCCGATTGCAGCGGGTCGGGATTGCCGCCGGGACCTTCGGGATTGACGTAGATGAGGCCCATCTGGATGGCGGCCAACGGGCCTTCAAGCTCGGGCAGCTCCTCGGTGATGCGCGTCTTGGCGCCCTGGTTGACCCAGATCTCCTCGGCGCCCCAGAAGGTGTCGCCTTCCGACTGGTAGACGTCCTTGCGGCCGCCGCCGAAGCCGAACACCGGCCCGCCCATGCTCTCGATCGCGACATTGCCGGCGAGGATGAACAGGTCGGCCCAGCTGATGTGCTTCCCGTATTTCTGCTTGAGCGGCCACAGCAGGCGGCGCGCCTTGTCGAGGTTGCCGTTGTCGGGCCACGAGTTGAGCGGCTCGAACCGTTGCTGGCCGCTCGAGGCGCCGCCGCGGCCGTCGGTGACGCGATAGGTGCCGGCCGCGTGCCAGGCCATTCGGATCATGAACGGGCCATAGTGACCATAGTCGGCCGGCCACCACGACTTGCTGTCGGTCATCAGCGCGGTGAGGTCGGCCTTGAGCCCCTTGTAGTCGAGCTTCTTGAACGCCTCGGCATAGTCGAAATCCTCGCCCATCGGGTCGGGAGACACGCCGTGCTGGTGAAGCATGTCGACCGGCAGCGCCTCGGGCCACCAGTCGCGGTTGGTGCGGCCAAGCAGCGAGCGCGCCTTGGTCCCCTTCATCGGGCAGCCGCCGATATCACCGGTCTTCGCGTCCATCGCCAATTTCCTTTGCAACAGGGGGAGTCGTGATGGTGCGATAGGCCTCGGAACTAATCGAGGGAAACGACAATCGTGGATGAGAGCGAGCGGAAATTTCGATTAGTCGCTGGCGAACGCTGAGGCCGGCCCAAGGCACAAAAAAAGCCGCCCGAAGGCGGCTGATGATGGTTGGTTGCGGGGGTAGGATTTGAACCTACGACCTTCAGGTTATGAGCCTGACGAGCTACCGGGCTGCTCCACCCCGCGCCAACATTGCGAACCTTGCGGTCCAAAACGAAAAAGCCGCCGCTCGGAATGATCCGGCAGCGGCCTTTTCGAAACTGTGAATGGGTTTCTCGCGCTACGCCGGCTGCAAAGCCTGGCGACGACCTACTCTTCCGCAGCTTAAGCTGAAGTACCATCGGCGCTGTCCGGTTTCACGGCCGAGTTCGGGATGGGATCGGGTGGGTCACGGACGCTATGGTCACCAAGCTATGAAGCCGGCGCAGAGCGAGAATTCTAGAAATCGTGCAGGTTTGACCAAATGTTATTGGGCACCCATCAAAGTAATACTTTGATGGGACCCTTGGCGTCATCTAGCTGAGAACCAGCCATCGGCCAGCAGGGCTGACGATGATGGTGGGACTCTCAAGCGCGAAAAGAGCAATTAGGACCGGTTAGCTCCACGCATTACTGCGCTTCCACACCCGGCCTATCAACGTGGTGGTCTTCCACGGCTCGATGAAATCTTATCTTGAGGGAGGCTTCCCGCTTAGATGCTTTCAGCGGTTATCCCGTCCATACATAGCTACCCAGCTGCGCCGTTGGCACGACGACTGGTCCACCAGAGGTATGTTCAACCCGGTCCTCTCGTACTAGGGTCAACTCCTCTCAAATTTCGACGCCCACGGCAGATAGGGACCAAACTGTCTCGCGACGTTCTGAACCCAGCTCACGTACCACTTTAATTGGCGAACAGCCAAACCCTTGGGACCTGCTCCAGCCCCAGGATGTGATGAGCCGACATCGAGGTGCCAAACAACCCCGTCGATATGAGCTCTTGGGGGTTATCAGCCTGTTATCCCCGGCGTACCTTTTATCCGTTGAGCGATGGCCCTTCCACGAGGGACCACCGGATCACTATGACCGACTTTCGTCTCTGCTCGACTTGTCAGTCTCGCAGTCAGGCGGGCTTATGCCATTGCACTCTAACAGACGGTTTCCAACCGTCCTGAGCCCACCATCGCGCGCCTCCGTTACTCTTTAGGAGGCGACCGCCCCAG